>CAVSKI010000001.1:0-218021 GCA_963728495.1 uncultured Thermoleophilaceae bacterium
GCGCAGATCATGACGGCCGTTCGTTCGCGCAACCTAATCACGCGCCTCCTGACCAGCCCTCCAACCATCGCTAGGACGAAGAACCGACCCTGTCCTTACCGAGGCGGGCGTTGACCCGTGGCTGTTGATCCAAGCTACTTCCACGGAGGGGGAGGGATTCGAATAGCGGTCGGCGCAGGAAGCAGAAGTCAGCTCAGCGCCAGGTCACACGACTGCTGCTCGTACTTTGCGGCTGCGTGGCCGACGCTCGCTCGGACGACCGCTCATCCGGCAGAGCGACAGCGAGGCCTCGCCGCTGCCGCATGGCGCGACGATGAGCGATCCCCTACGAGCGAGCCGGCAGCGGTTGGCAAGCTCACGTGGCTGGTTGGACTTGTCGCGCGGCGATCTGGCGGGCGACGATGGCGGCGTCTTCGCCTACCCCGCATAAGAGCGATGACTTTCGCTTGCGGAGGAAGTGGACGCCGACGAAGTAGAGCCCCGGGGCGACGGTGCTGGCCCCTGCCTCGTGGACCGGGAAGCCGAGCTCGTCGAACGCGGCCGGGAAGCGGACCCAGGACTCGTAGTCGGGTCGAAAGCCACCCGCGAATACGACCGCACCGAAGTCGCTCAGGTTCAGCTCCTCGGGCGCTTCGCCGCTGAACGGCTCCGGCTCGGGGATCTCCGACAGCGGCAGGGCGCGTTCGGCGACCAGCTTTCGGACCAGATCCATGAGTTGCGCATTGCGCTCATCGCCCCAGGCGACGCTCTGGCCGAGGTCCGGCGCGAAGCGGGCGTGGCGGCCGTCGGCGCCGAGGAAGTGACCGACCAGGGTGACGCCCTGCTTTCGCAGCGTCCGGTAGTGGAGGTCGTGGCCGCCGTCGGCCCCCGTCGCCTGCACGTTGGCGGCGAGCCGAGCAGCCGGGCTTTGCAGCGAGTTGAGCGGCGCGTCGAGGAAGCCCGTCTCGAGCGCCCACCAAGAGAGGTCTCGGTCGCCCAGTCTGCGGGGGAACCACGGAGCCCGCCCACAGGCCAGGAACACGTCGCGGCCGGCCTGGTGGAGCTCCTCGGCGATCTGGCAGCCGGACTGGCCGCTCCCGACCACCAGCACCGCGCCGGCAGGGAGGTCCGCCGGGCTGCGGTAATCCTCGACATCGATCTGAAGCAGGTCATTAGGCAGCGACGACGCTGCGGCCGGTCGGTGCGAGCGCTGGTAGGCGCCTGTGCTGAGGACCACCGTCCGCGCCACGATCTGCCCGGCCGAGGTCTCCAGGAGGAAACCGCCGTCGGGTCCCGGCCGCAGCGAGGTTGCCTCGATGCCGTTTTGCACCGGGGCTTCGAACCCTGCCGCGTAGCGCTCGAGGTACGCCACTACCTCATCGCGGGGCATAAAGCCGTCGGGGTCGCCGCCGTCGTAGGGATGGCCGGGGAGCTGGCAGAACCAGTTCGGCGTGACCAGGCAGAAGCTCTCCCAGCGCCCCCGCCAGGTTTGCCCGACGTGGCCCCTCTCGAGCACGACGTGGGCAATGCCCGCACGCGTGAGCTCGTGGCTGACCGCGAGGCCGGCTTGGCCGGCGCCAACGATCACGACGTCGATCCTGTCGGTCATCCCACCCGGCCCCAGCACTGCCGCAGCGGCCGCACATCCTCGACGGTGCCGGCGTACTGCGCCAGCGCAGATGGCGTAGCCGCCGACGTACGTGGCAAGGAAGCGGGGCCCATAGGGAAGGTTGGTGGTCTTTGGTGGGGTTCGGTGGTGCTGGTCGGCGCCCGCTTTCCCTAGCGGGCCGGCTTGATGTTGTCGTTCAGGTTGAAGAAGTTGTCCGGGTCGTAGGCGTTCTTGACCTCGGCCAGCCTCTGGAGGTTGCGACCGAATGCGCTGTCGACACCGGCGCTGGGTGCCTCGTCGGCCCGTCCGGTGAAGTTGAGATAGACGCTGCCGGTCCCGAACGGCTCGAAGCTCTCGAAGGCCGAGCGCGCCCAGGCGACGTTGTCAGCGTCGTCCCCGGCGTCGGTCCACTGGCCGTCGATCGAGACGAGGTAGGGCGCTGAGCGCTCGGGGAATGCGGTTTCCTCGGGACCCACGTCTGCGATCGCGCCGCCCATGTGGAGCACGTTGACAAGCGTCTGCGGCGCTGGGCGGTCGTGCGCCCGGCCGGCGAACACGTCGATCGCTTCGTCGTCGAGTTCCTTCAGGTGGAGGGCCTTCCAGTAGGCGCGCAGCTGGTTGCGCGGGAAGAGCGGGTCGAACCCCGACTGAACGCCCACGAACGGAGTGGGGCCGGACATGTCGAACAGGGCGGTACCGAGCTCGCGCAACGGCTGCATGACCCGCATGCCCTCCTCCACGTCGCCCGCGTAGACGCCACCGACGATCGCGACCGGCCGGTCGTGGACGGCCTCGGGCATCGCGGGGTTGGCGGGGAACGTGGTCGTGACGCAGACGGAGGTCACCTCGTTGGGGGACTGCTCGACGTAGTCGCGCCATCTGCGCAGCACGTCGACGACCTCTTCGATCGGATACATCACCGCCGCGAACGCCACCTCCGGGCCGAGCTCCTGCAGCTCGAACGTGAAGGACGCGACGATTCCGAAGTTGCCGCCGCCGCCGCGGATCGCCCAGAATAGGTCCGGGTTCGCGTCGGCCGATGCCGTGCATACCTGGCCGTCCGCGCACACGACCTGGGCTTCGACGAGGCTGTCGCAGGCAAGCCCGTACTTGCGTCGCAGCCAGCCGTAGCCGCCGCCGAGGGTCAGGCCGGCGACCCCGGTGTCGGACACGACGCCGCTCGGCGCGACGAGGCCGAATGCCTGCGTTTCGCGGTCGACGTCGCCGAGGACGGCACCGCCCTGGACGTGGACGAGCCTGCGCTCCGGGTCGACCCGCACGCCGTTCATCTCGCCGAGATCGATCAGCATGCCGCCGTCGATCGTCGACAGGCCGGCGATCGAGTGCCCCCCGCCGCGCACGGCCACCGGCAGTCCCCGGTCGCGTGCGAAGCTCACGGCCTCGACCACGTCTGCCGTGCCGCCGCAGCCGACGACGACCGCAGGGCGGCCCTCATGCATCGCGTTGAAGGCGGGCCGCACATCGTCATAGCCGGGGTCGTCAGGAGCGAGCACACTCCCCCGGATCGTTCCCTTCAACTCGTCCAGAGCGCCGTCGAGCAGCGCCGCGGGGGTTTTCGTTGTCGTGGTCATGCGGAGTCCTTTGTGTCTTAGTTGATTTCTTCTAGGGATCGTGCGTGCTGGCGGCAGGGCGGCCGCCCGGCGTTGTCGATCGTGATCACCTTGCCGGTGAGCGTGATGACGAAGGCGGTGTTGCCGATGAACTCGAGCGAGGTCGGCCGGTCCAGGCCTTCGGCGACGGACGCAAAGCTGCCGTCCTTCCTGACTCGCACGAGCCTTCCGGTGTCCGGGGATGCCGGCGCCCCCTCGTTCTCGGGGGTTGGCGGCAGGTCCCAAGTCCCCTGTGAGAGGGCGTAGAGCCGGCGGCCAGAACCGAACTCCACATCGACGATCAGACTGGCTCCGGACGCGACCTCCGTCGCGGCCGAGCTCGGCGTGAGTTTCACGATCCTGCCGTCCTGCGGGAGATGTGGGATGGGACCGGCCTGTCCCACGTAAATGCTGTTGCCGCCGACCGCTAGACCCGTGGGGACGATGTTCCCGAACGAGATCATCGGGCGGATATCGCCGTCCCGCGAGACGCGCAGCACGCGGTTGTGGTGCCCGTCGCTTACCAGCAACTCGCCGCGGAACTCCTGCAGCGCGTACTGGACCCCGCTGTCGACGAAGAAGTCGGTCGCCGGAGGATGCGCTATCGACCACGCGCCGATGTCCGCGATCGCCGTCGCACTGCCGTCCTTCTCGATCCGGTAGATGCCGTCGACGACGTCGGGCTGGCCAAAGGAAGGCCCGACAAGGGTGACGAGCACATACGCGGTGTGACCGACGAAGGCGACATCCATCGCTCCGCCGATGCCCACGTCGGGGACCGCAGGGGGCAGGCCGCTTGCGAAGGTCGTGACCGCGCCCGTCTTCGGATCCACTCGCAGGACGCGGCCTCCCGGCCCATCCGTCACGTACAGCGCCTTGTCCGGGCCGATCGTGCTGCCCGAGCCACAGCCGCCCACGCACCCCGGCGCGGCGAACGTGGCCAGCTCGTGCACGACCGGCGCCTCGGCGGGCGTCTTGGCAATCGCCGCGGACGGTATGCCCGCCGCCACCGCCGCCAACAGAGCGCCGAGCGCTGCCAGCATTGCGAGCCGGTTTCGAGTGCAAACGGGACGGTGGATCGAGCGGGGCATGGAGCCTCCGATGGACTAGCCGGGGTCGACTCCTAAGACTCCGCCGCGCCTCGATTATTCCCGAGCCGGCGCAGCACCCACCGGGTGAGGCCGGCCGCGGGAGCGTGCCGGGCGCTTAGCCGCGTCGGGTCTTGGTCGCGACCTGGGAGAGCTCGTCGACGAGTGCCGCCGCGCCCGGGTGACCTGCTCCCCCGGCCCGCACCGCGGCGGCGATGCGCCTGAGCAGCGGTCCGCTCTTGGGAGGTCTCAGGACCACGCCTGTCGTGCTGTCGTCGAGTGCAAGCCGCGGTACAAGGGCCACACCCTGGCCCGCCGCTACCAAGGCAAGCACGACACGAAAGTCGTTCGTACGCGCGCCCAGCAGCGGCTCGTACCCGGCGGCGCGGCAGGCGGTCATGATCACGCGGTGGCAGGCGGTGTCGAGGTAGCCCGCGACCCAGCGTTCTTGCTCCAGCGCGCGTAGATCGACCGTGGGGCCGCCGGCGGCGGGGTGGTCGCCCGGCAGCGCGACCAGTATCTCGTCCTCGAGCAGGGGGCGTAATTCGATCCCGGGATCGCGTGGGTTGGGGCTGAAGTCGTATTCGTGCAGGATCGCCACGTCCACCTCCCCGAGCTTGAGCGCCGGGCGAGCCTGCTCGGGCTCGAGCTCGTCGAGCACCACCGACGCACGTGGATGGGCGCGGCTGAAGGCAGCCATGGCTGCTGGCGCGAGCGTGGCCGCGGCTGTCGGGAAGGCGGCCAGGCGGATGGTCCCATGCAGCGCGCCGGTGCCGGCCGCGAGCTCGGCCGAGGCTGCCTCCAGCTCGGCCAGTACGGCCTCCGTGCGGAGCACCAGCCGCTGGCCGGTGTCGGTCAGCCGGACGCTGCGGCCGTCGCGTTCGAGCAGCTCGGCGCCGCTCTCGCGTTCCAGCGCGGCGAGCTGCTGCGAGATCGCGGGGGCCGTGTAGCCGAGCGCGTCGGCGGTCGCGGCGATCGTGCCGCGGGCCGCTAACTCGCGCAGGATTCGCAGTCGACGCACCTCGAGCATGCAAAGTTCATCTTACGCTGCTCAATAGAAATCGTAAATTGATCTTGCGCTGGGCGAGTGCGATCTTGGCCGCATGCCCCTCATGGCCCTCGCCCTTACCGTGATCCTCTGGGCCTCAGCGTTCGCGGCGATCCGCGAGGCGGTGGCCACGCTGGGCTGGCAGCACCTGACGTTCCTGCGCCTGGCCGGGGCCGCCGTAGGCCTTGGGTGTGTGGCCCTCGTGCGCAGGGCCGGCGGGCCGGCGCGGCGAGACCTGCCGCTGCTTGAGCTGGTGGCCCTGACCGGCATGGCTCTCTACCAGGTCTTCCTCACCGCGGGCGAGGCCCTCGTGGGGGTGGCCCTCATGGCACGCTCCCTCAGCCCGGCCAAATCGACACAACCGGCCCGCGCGTAGAGACGAGCGCGATCGTGATCAGCACTCCCCATGCGCTGCGTTCGCCACAGCCCCTGACGGCTCGGCTTCTGGATTCCGACCGGTTGCCGGGCCATCTCGACCGTCTCTACCGGGCGGCCTGGGCGCTGTGCGGGTCGCCTCACGACGCGGAGGACCTGGTGCAGGAAACCATTGCCCGCGTGCTCGCCCGGCCGCGGCGGTTGCGCCGGGCGGAGGAGCTTCCTTATCTGCTCCGTGCCCTACGCAATGTCTACCTGACGAGCCTGCGCAGCGCCAGCCGGCGTCCCCGGGGAGTCGAGCTGCCGGCAGACGAGAGCGCCACGATGCGCTCGGGCTGGCCAGAGCCCGACCAGGCGCTCGAGCATGTCGAGCTGGTCGCGGCCATCGAGGCCCTACCCCAGGAATTCCGCGAAGCCCTGGTTGCCGTCGACGTCGTCGGGCTCTCCTACCGCGAGGCGGCTCGGCTGCTGGGCACCCGTGAGGGCACGATCACCACCCGTCTGTTTCGCGCACGGCAGCGCGTCGCCCGGACCCTGGGACGCGAGACGGCGAACGCAGCGGGGAATCAATAGCCCGCGCCCGGCGTCTGAAGGGCGTGAGGGTAGGAAGCAAGGACCGGCAGTCTGAGCAGGTTGAGGAGAACCGCAGTGGTAGACGAAATCGCCTTCCGGGAACTCGCGTCCGCCTTTCGGGGCGAGCTCATCCGCCCCGGCGACGACCGGTACGAGTCGGCACGCCGGATCTGGAACGGGATGATCGACAAGCGCCCGGCGCTGATCGCCCGCTGCACCGGCGTGGCTGACATCGTGACCGCCGTCGACTTCGCGCGCGAGGCGGGCCTGCTTGTCGCGGTTCGCGGCGGGGGCCACAACGTCGCCGGGAACGCGGTCTGCGACGACGGCGTCGTCATCGACCTCTCGGCACAAAAGGGCGTCCATGTCGATCCCGCCGCTCGAACGGCTCGCGCGCAACCGGGGGCCACCTGGGGCGAGTTCGACCACGAGACGCAGCACTTCGGGCTGGCCACGACGGGAGGCGAGGTCTCCACCACCGGCATCGGCGGCCTCACCCTCGGCGGCGGCTTCGGCTGGCTCGCGCGCAAATACGCGACGGCCTGCGACAACCTCCTGTCCGCCGACGTCGTGACGGCCGCCGGCGAGGCCATCACGGCCAGCGCAACCGTGAACCCGGACCTTTTCTGGGGGCTGCGCGGAGGGGGCGGAAACTTCGCCGTCGTGACCTCCTTCGAGTACCGGCTGCACCCGGTCGGCCCGGAGGTGCTCGCGGGCCCAATCTACTACCCGTTAGAGCGCGCCGGCGAGGTCTTGCGGTCGTTCGGCGACTACCTCATGCAGGCACCGGACGAGCTGTCCGCGCTCGCGGCGATCTTCACCGCGCCGCCCGCGCCGTTCCTGCCTCCGGAGGTCCACGGACAGCCCCTAGTCGCCATCAACCTGTGCTACGCGGGCGATCTGAGCGACGCCGAGAAGATGGTCAGGCCGCTGCGTTCCCTAGGGCGGCCGCTCGCGGACCTGGTCGCGCCGATGCCCTACACCGCCTTTCAGGCGGCGAGTGACGAGGGCGTCCCGTCGGGGCTGCGCAACTACTGGAAGTCGAGCTACCTGAACCAGCTAACCGATGAGGCAATCGACACTGTCGTCGCCCACGCGGCGAAGATCACCTCGCCGCTGTCGCTGATCGCCATCGAGCGCCTCGGCGGGGCGGTGAGCCGCATCGGCGAGGACGAGACCGCCTTCGGCCACCGCGATGCCGCCTTCGACTTTCGCATCCTCTCGCTTTGGACGGACCGGCACGAGTCGGACGCGCACATCGCCTGGACCCGCGAGCTCTGGACGGCCGTGCAGCCCATCTCGACCGGTGGCGTCTACGTCAACAACCTAGGCAAGGAGGGCGAGGATCGCGTCAAGGCGGCCTATTCCCCGGCGAAGCACGAGCGGCTGGTCGCGCTCAAGGACAGGTACGACCCCGACAATCTCTTCCGCCTAAACCAGAACATCCGCCCGAGCGTCCGGCGGGCCGCACTGGCGGGATAAGACCACGACTTCGGGCACGTACAACCTCCGGCCCTGCGCAACGCGGAATTGCTGGCATCACGTCGGTCTCCCGCGTGGCCCAGCCAGCCCTGGCGGCAGCGGCTCCAACGCCGGGGCGTCCCGCCGCCGCGGGGGTCGCGGACGAACTGCGCCCGCCGGGGCTGAGGGACCGCGCCCTCGCGGCCCTGTTTGGGAGCGGTCCTGGTCTGAGCGGCCGCGTACAGTGAGCCATGTCACACCCGCAAACGCCTCAGAGCGCGACCGTGGGTATATGAGGATTCGCATCCCGGCATGGCTGTCTTGCCTGGTCCTCGGGCTCGTCATATCCGCCGCCGTTGCCGGGACGTTCTCGGTCGCCACCGCGGACGCATATCCGCTGTCGATGACGGCGGCAGAACAGGCGTCTCGCGCGGCCGTCGCCCCCGCGCCCGTCGAGCTCGTCCACTGTTACAGACAGCCCGGCTTCAAGGGCAAGGAGGCCCGCCGGCGCGGGTTCTGCATCGTGGTGCACGGCACGCACGACGGCGTCACTTGCCGCTCGTTCGTCTCGGTGCGCAGCCCACGCGGTCCGGTCGCGAGCGCCGGTGCGCTTCGGGCCTCGGTGTTCGGCTCGAACGTTTGCCTCGGGGACATCACCGAGATCGTGCCCTGATCGAGTCCGCGTTCCGCCAGCAACGCTGCGCTAGCGCGGCGCCCCGGCTGTGGCCGATCGGATCACGCGGAACGCGATGTGTGTCGCCGCCGGGGTAACTCGCGCTTCGGTGCGTTCGAGATTGATCGATCAGTCCAGCGTGCCGAACAGCGGGGTGCCGCCTCCGAGGAGGACCGGGATGACGTGCACGCGGATCTCGTAGACCAGGCCGAGGGGGAATGCCTGCTGCATGATGGTCGCGCCGTGCAGGCCGACGACCTTGTCGCCTGCCGCATCTTTCGCCTGCTCGATGGCGCTGGCCACCCCGTCGGTGATGAACGTAAACACGCGTGGGTGCGACGCGGTCGGTTTGTTGTGGGTGACCACGAAGCACGGCGTGTTGCCAACCGGGCCGGCGTCGCCCCAGCCGCCGTCGCCTTCGTTCTTGTCGAATGAGGTGCGGCCTATCACGATGGCGCCGACGCGTCGAGCGTTGCCGCAGGATGGCGCGGTCGTCGTCGGTCGCCGCGTCGAACATCCAATCGTGCAGCATCTCGGCGCCGTCGCCGAATGGGTTCTCGCGGCTGTCATTGGGGCCGGTGACGTATCCGTCGAGCGGCAGCAAATCGAAGCAGTTCGCTCTTGTAGCGGAGGGGGAGGGATTCGAACCCTCGGTGCGCCGAAAGACGCACAACGGTTTTCGAGACCGCCCCGTTCAACCACTCCGGCACCCCTCCGAGGCCGCTCAATCCTAGAGGGGCACGCCGGCGGCCAACAGCATCTCGAGCTCGCCCGCCGGCAGCGGCTGTGCGTACAAGAAGCCTTGGCCGAAGGCGCAGCCCATCTCGCGCAGAGCGGACGCGTGCTCCGCGGTCTCGACCCCTTCGGCCACCACCAGGAGGTTGAGCGCCCGGCCCATCCCGATCACCGCCGCCACCAGCTCGCGGCTGGTCGGGTCGTCGGACATCCGCTGCACGAAGGAGCGGTCGACCTTGACCACGTCCACGGGCATGCGGTGCAGCTGATCGAGCGAGGAGTAGCCGGTCCCGAAGTCGTCGATCGCCACATGCAGGCCCTCGCCGCTCAGATCGCGCAGGGCACGGAAGCCGGTGTCGCCGTCGGCCATTGCGGTGCTCTCGGTCACCTCGAGGGTCAGTGCTCCCGGGTCGACTCCCGAGCGCCGGACGGCGCCGAGTACCGTCGTCACGGCATCGGGATGGGTGAGCTCACGGGCGCCCAGGTTGACCGACAGGCGCATCGAGGCGGATTCGGGCCGGGCTCGCCACGCCGCGAGCGCACGGCAGGCTTCGTCGATGACCCACGCGCCCAGCGGCACGATCAGGCCGGTTTCCTCGGCCACGTCGAGGAACTTGTCGGGAGTCAGCAGACCGCGCTCGGGGTGCTGCCAGCGCACCAGGGCCTCGGCTCCAACCATGGTCCCGTTGGAGAGGTCCACCGCAGGCTGGTAGTACACACGCAGCTCGCCCTGCTCGATCGCGCGCTGAAGCTCCTGCTCGATCGCCAGCGCTTCCACGGCGCGGTCGCGCATCACCGTGTCGAAGAGCTCGGTGCGCGCGCCTCCGCGCTCCTTGGCGCGGTACATCGCCGCGTCGGCATCCCCGATGAGCCGCTCACCGTCGACTCCGTCGCCCGGCTCGGCCAGCGCAACGCCGATGCTGGCCGACAAGCGCAGCTCGGCGCCGCCCGCGCGCAGCGGTTGGCGAAGCGGCCGCTGCAGCCGGTCGGCCACCCCGACCGCCTCGAGCACCCCGCCCACGCTCTCACACATGATCGTGAACTCGTCGCCGCCGAAGCGTGCGATCGTGTCCTCGGGGCGCAGCACGCTTCGCAGCCGGCGGGCTATCTCGCGCAACACGTCGTCGCCGGCGGCGTGTCCGAGCGAGTCGTTGATGCGCTTGAAGCGGTCCAGGTCGACGAAGTACACGGCTGTGGTTGCCAAGCGGCGGGGCCGGTCGAGCACCTGGCGCAGCCGGTCCACGAACAGGATGCGATTGGGGAGCCCGGTGAGCGGGTCGAACAGGGCGAGGCGCTCCAGCTCGCTCTCCATTCGCTTGCGCTCCGTTACGTCGAGGAAGACGCCGTAGAAGAGTGGCTCTCGGTCTTCGAGGGCGCCGCGCACCACGGTCATCTCGTCACGAATCCAGACGTCGTGTCCGTCGGCCGAACGCAGGCGGTACTCCTGGACGAGCTTCTCGCCCGAGCGCGCACACTCGGCCTCGTTGACAGTCACCCGCTCGTAGTCGTCGGGATGCAGGAGGCGATCCCAAAGGCCGGCCTCCTCCAGCCACCGGTCGCGGGGGTAGCCGAGCACCTGTTCCACTGACGGGCTGATGTAGAGACACTCGCCCTCCAGACCGGGCTTGAAGATGTAGGCCACCGAGGGCAGGCCCTCGGGCAGAGGGCCGTAGGACTCCTCGATCTGGCGCAGCATCTGTTCGGGGTCGAGCCGCATCAACCCCTTTATCGGCTAGTTGCGCCGCGAACCGAAGAAATCGCGCAAGAGGGCGGCGCCGTCCTCGGCGAGCAACCCTCCGGCCACCACCGGCCGGTGGTTGAGCTCGGGTCGGCCGAGCACGTCCATCACGCTGCCGGCCGCCCCCGCCTTGGGGTCCGGGGCCGCGTAGATCACGCGCGGTACGCGGGCCAGCACTATCGCCCCGGCACACATCGCGCAGGGCTCGAGGGTCACGTAGAGCACGGTGTCGAGCAGGCGCCAGCCGCCGATGTGGCTCGCCGCCTCGCGCAGCGCGAGGATCTCGGCGTGAGCGGTTGGATCGCCGCGAAGCTCGCGCTCGTTGCACGCCGCCGCAATCACCTCGCCCTCGCGCACGATCGTGCACCCGATCGGCACGTCGTCGTGCTCGGGGGCGCGCTCGGCCTCTCGAAGAGCGAGCCGCATGTAGTACTCGTCGCGCGGAAAGAAGCTCACGGGCGAAAGTTTTTCTCCGGCGCGCCGATGAAAGACATGGTTGCACCGCTATGGAGCACCGCCAACAATGCGTACCCGCTGCCTCTCTCTTCTTGCGCTCCTTGCGCTGCTGGTCCTCGCCGCGCCGGCCGCGGCGGCGAAGTACGTGCCCGGCGAGGTGATCGTCAAATATCGCGAGGGCGGCTCCGCCCAGCAGCTCCAGATCGACGAGGGCGAGACGGTCACGGAAACGGTCCATGAGCTGAGCGCGGACCCGGAAGTCAAGTACGCCGTTCCCAACCTCGTGGCGCACGCAGCTTCGTTCATGCCCAACGACCCCGGTGTGGACCTGCAGTGGAACCTCTTCGAGCAGTACGGGGTGGGCATGCCCGAGGCGTGGACGTTGGCCGAGTCCACCGGCGCCCCCGGAGGGCGTGGAGCCGTGGTGGCCGTTCTGGACAGCGGCGTGGCCTACGAGAACTACGGCCGCCACCGTCGTGCGCCCGACCTGCGCCGCTCGAGCTTCGTCAAGGGCTACGACTTCATCGACGAAGACACCCACCCCAACGACACCTTCGGCCACGGCACGCATGTGGCCGGGACGATCGCCCAGGCCACCAACAACGGCCGGGGCGTGGCCGGCATCGCCTACAACGCGAAGATCATGCCTGTGCGGGTGCTCGACAGCTACGGATACGGAGACTCCGTGGCCATCGCCCGGGGGATCCGCTACGCGGCGAAGCGCGACGTGGACGTGATCAACCTGAGCGTGGAGTTCGATGACTACGTGGTCGCCTCGCAGATACCGGGAATCATCGATGCCATCCGTTTCGCCCATCGGCGGGGAGTGGTGATAGTGGGAGCGGCGGGCAACGATGAGCTCGGCGGCGGCCATGTGGCCTATCCCGCCCGCGCACGGGAGGTGATCGCGGTCGGGGCAACCACCGAGCACGGTTGTCTGGCCTGGTACTCCAATCGCGGTCATGGACTCGACCTGTCGGCGCCGGGCGGTGGCAACGATGCCACCCCGAGCTCGGAGGCCGAGGTACCCCTCTGCCACCCCGGGGTGGGTGGCCCGTCGATCTTTCAGCAGACGTTCACGCGCAAGTCGCCCACGAGCTTCAAGCTCGTGCGGCGCTACGACGGGACGTCGATGGCCAGCCCCCACGTGGCGGGCATCGCCGCGCTGCTGATCGCGTCGGGCCGGCTGGGGCCGAACCCGACGCCGATGGCGATACAGCAGCACCTGCAGGCCACGGCCCGCGACCTCGGAGCGCCCGGCTTCGATTCGCGCTACGGCTATGGCCTCGTGGACGGCGGGCGCGCGCTGCGCTAGGTGGTCCGGATGATCATCACGCTGCACGGAGCGTGATGGGAAACCTTGTTGGGCACCGAGCCCAGTAGGAATCGCTTTGCGCCGGTCATGCCCTTGTTCCCCACCACGATCAGGTCGGCGCCCTGCTCCTCGGCCACGTCGAGAATCGCGTCGGCGGGATCGCCCTCTCGGGCGTGGATGTCGACCCTGATTCCCCCGTCGCGGAGCGCCTGCGCGGCGTCATGCAGCGTCGCGCTCACGTCCTCGCGCGGATTGATCATCCACTCCAGGTCGCCCGGCACGCCGTCGCGCTCCTCTCGCAGCCTCGCCTCGGGCACAGGCTCGTAGGCGCTCACCAGATGCACCTTGGCCCCGATTCGGCCCGCCAGCTGGGCGGCCTGGCGCACGGCCTCCCTCGCGGTATCCGAGCCGTCGGTTCCAACGACCATGGAATCGAACATGAGCGGGGATATTACGTCGACTGCCGCGCTGGCCGCCCTCCCGGACTGCGGTTACAGTCAGTAGCTGATGGCCGCGCCCACCACCTGCCTGACCGTCGACGACCATCCCACCGTGCGCCACGGGCTGAGCCTGATGTTCGGCGACACCGAGGATCTGGAGATCGTCGGACACGTCGACAGCGGCGAAGAGGTGATCGACGCCGTGGAGCGACTTCGTCCCGAGGTGGTGATCATGGATGTGCGGCTTCCCGGGATCGACGGGATCTCGGCGGTCAAGCGGATCGCCGCTTCCTGCCCGGGCGTGCAGATGGTCATCTTCTCCGCCTACGGGGACAAGCGGCTGCTCTCCGATGCGATCGCGGCCGGGGCGCGCGGGTACGTGATGAAGGGCTCTCCACCCGAGGACCTGCTGCGCGCGATCCGCACCGTGGCCCGCGGCGAGCCGTTCGTTGACCCCTCGCTGTCGCCGGCCCTCCTGATGTCGCACGTCGGCCCGGACGCTCCCCTGTCCGAGCGCGAACGCGAGATCCTGCGGCTGCTGGCCGACGGTCTGCACACCGAGGAGGTCGGGCGCCGGATCGGCCTGTCCACCGAGACCGTCAAGTCGGACACCAGGCGAGCCATTGTCAAGCTGGAGGCCGATACGCGGGTGCACGCCGTAGCCATCGCGCTGCGCAAGGCGATCATCGAGTAGCGCTGGGCCGGTGCAGCTTCCCCGCTTTTGGATCGTCGTTCAGGTGCTCATCGTCATCTTCGTGCTGATCGGCGCTGTCATCGCCATCACCAAGCTCGCCTGAGATCACGATGTCCGGGCCTCGGCGCCGGGCATCGGACTCCTCGACCGGCTTGACCCAGAACTCCTCCACCGCGATCACCATCAGCGAGAGGATCGGCACGGCCACGAACAGGCCAACGAAGCCGAAGAGCTGACCCACCACCACCACGCCGATCGCGATGAGCGCCGGATGCAGCCGAGTTCGCTGCGACATGACGATGGGAATGGTCACGTTGCTCTCGAGCTGCTGCACGAGCATGTAGACCGCGAGCGTGATCAGCGCCTTGCCGGGCGAGTCGGTGAGTGCGAACAGGACCGGCGGGATCGCGCCGGCAATGGCCCCGAAATACGGCACCACCACCAGCACCGCCGACAGGACGGCAAAGAAGATCGCGAAGTCGAGGCCGATCACCGTCAGACCGATGTAGAGCAGAACGCCGGTCACCAGCATGTCGATGGCCACGCCCTCCATCCAGCCGATCCAGGAGGTCCGCAGCCGCCCCAGCACGTGGCGGGCGTGGTCGCGTCGCCGCGGCGGGAACAGGCTTACGAGCCCGTTCACGAGCGGCTCGGGCCGCACCGCCATGTAGTAGGCGGTGATCAGGATGAGCACCAGCGCCGCCAGCACGCCGGCCACGTTGAGGCCTATCGCGGTGATCGGGCCGATGAAACGCTCCGGGTTGTCGGTCCAGGTATCGACGAAGTCCTGCACGCGGTTTCCCACGTCGCTGGCCTCCTGGCCGGTCACGTCGCCATAGAGCCCCTCGAGGTCGTCGATGATGCGCGGCACGTCGGCCACGAACTCGTCGGCCTGGTTGGCCAGCGGCGGGATCAGCAGGTACACCAGCAGCGCCAGCACCGCGAGTCCTCCCACCAGCGCGCCCAGCGCCCCGAGCGCTCTCGGCAGGCCCTTGCGCTCCAGCCGCGCGGCCGCCCCGGCCAGCGGGATGGCGACGATGACCGTGATGAGGATCGCCAGCAGGAGGGTTACGAGCTGGCGGAAGAGCAAGCCGAACAGCAGCAGACCGGCGGCCAGCAGCACCGCTCGATACGCAACGTGAGGGCCGCCTTCCTCCACCACGGATACTTCCTACGGTACTCGTGCTTTCACACAGGCCTCCAGAACAAGGAACGGGCGCCATTTTGGCGCCCGTGCAAGACATTTTGGTTGGACAGCCGCCAGGTCAGGTACGACGCTCGAGGTCCGCCACATCCTGCGACTTCTCCTCGACCCTGTCCTGAGCCTCGGCGAGCTTTTCCTTCTCCTCGCCCTTGCGCTCCTCGCGGCTTCCTTGGGCTCGCAGCGAGCCGTCACCTGTGATGTCGCCGGCAGCCTTCTTGGCCCGGCCCGTGATCTTGTCGAAGATGCTCATGCTTTGCCCCTGGTACCCGTTCCGCTGGGCCGGAAACGGCTATAGCTTGCCCGGGTGACAAACGAGCAAGCTCATCGCCTCGCGCGCGAGAAGGGAGTGTCGAAGCCGCTGTACGCGATCGTTCGAGTGCTCCTCGTGCCGCTGCTTCGGCTTTGGTTTCGGATGCACGTGGCGGGCGCCGAGCACATTCCGCGCAGCGGCGCGGCAATCGTCGCTCCCAACCACAAGAGCTTCCTGGACTCGTTCTTTCTCGCCGTCTGCACCCCTCGGCAGCTGCGCTTCATGGCCAAGACCGAGCTGATCGAGCCGCGCTACGGACGGCTGCTGGTGCGCCTCGGCGCCTTTCCCGTCCGGCGCGGGCAGTCCGATGCGGACGCCATCGAGACCGCGCGCACCATCCTGGATCAGGGCGGCCTGCTGGCGTTGTTTCCGGAGGGCACGCGAATCCGCGATCCGGACGAGCTGGGCCACCCTCGCCGCGGCGCAGGCCGGCTGGCTCTCGAGACCGGCTCGCCGCTGGTGCCCGCGGCGATCACCGGCACGGACAACCTGTTTCTGGGGCCGTTCCCCAAGCCCCGCCGGGTGCAGGTCGCGTTCTCGGAGCCCATCCAGGTGTCCGAGATCGCGGCCACCGCCGCTGGGGCGGCCGAGCTGGTCGACGAGATGCTGTGGCCCGAGGTGGAGGGCGAGTACCGCCGCCTGCGTGCGCGGCCGACGCTGGTCGCAGCCGGGCTGGCGGCCCTGGGCGTGGGCGGGTTTCTGATCAGGAAGCGGCGGCGCTAGCCGGGGCTCGGGCGATCGGCACGAGGCCCTCGCCCGACCGGGCCTATCCGAGCCGCGGGCTACGGTCCGCTCGTGCGCTTGATCGTCGCCCGCTGCGAGGTCGTCTACACCGGCCGCCTTACCGCCCTTCTGCCTGAGGCGCTGCGGCTGCTGATGGTCAAGTCGGACGGCTCGGTGATGGTGCACGCCGACACGGGCGGCTTCAAGCCGCAGAACTGGATGACCCCTCCGACGGTGATCGAGGAGTCGCCCGGGACCATGGTCGTGCGCAAGAGGGCGGGCGCGAGCGAGGACCGCCTGGAGATCCGGATCGCCGAGGTGATCTCGGACGTGACCCACGACATGGGCGAGGCGGCCGCGTTGGAGAAGGAGGGAGTCGAGCGCGAGCTGCAGGAGTTGCTCGCCGACGCGCCGCCCGAGGGGCTGCGGCTGATCCGGCGCGAGTGGCCCACGGACATCGGCCCCGTGGACCTGATGTGCCGCGACGACACCGGCGAGTTCGTGGCCGTGGAGATCAAGCGGGTGGGGACGATCGATGCCGTCGAGCAGCTCACCCGCTACCTCGCGCGCATCTGCGCGGAGCCGGGCATGGCGCGCTGCCGCGGCGTGCTCGCCGCTCAGCTGATCAAGCCCCAGGCGCGCGTGCTCGCGGAATCGCGCGGGATCGCGTGTGTGGAGATCGACCTCTCGGTGCTGCGCGGCGACCGCGAGCCCGACCTCACGCTGTTCGCCGCCTAACGCGCCGGCGGTTCGATTCCCGCCGCGCGCATCCCCGCCTCGATCCTGTCCGCCGTGGTCTCCACCACCTTCACGCGCGCGAAGCGCTTGGAGTCGGCCTCGACCAGGTGCCAGGGAGCCGGCTCGTGGTCGGTGTGCTCCAGCATCTCCTCGACTGCCTCGGTGTACTGCGGGCGCTTCTCGCGGTTGTGCCAGTCGTCCGCGGTCAGCTTCCAGGCCTTCACGGGATCGTCGCGGCGCTTCTCGAAGCGTTCCAGCTGCTCCTCGGAGGAGATGTGCAGGTAGAACTTGATCAGCACCATCCCGCTGTCCGCCAGCTGGCGCTCGAGCTCGACGATCTCCCCGTAGGCGCGCCGCCACTCCTCCTCGGTCGCGTAGCCCTCGACGCGCTCGACCAGCACGCGCCCGTACCAGGAGCGGTCGAGCACGGCCATCCCGCCCTCGCCGGGCAGCACCGGCCAGAAGCGCCAGAGGTAGTGGTGGCGCAGCTCGTCGGGGGTCGGCGCGGCGAACTGCGCCACGCGCACGTGACGAAGGTCGAAGGGCCGCACGAGACGCTTGATCGCACCACCCTTGCCCGACGCGTCCCAACCCTCGAACAGGATGCAGACCGGCGGGCCGTTGCCGTAGCCCTCGAGCTTGCCGCCGAGCGCCAGCCGCAGCGCTTCGAGTCGATCCCAGCCGGCCTCCAGTCGCTCGGCCTCCTCGGACTTCGAGAGCTTCTGGCTCAGGTCGAGGTCGTCCAAACGGCCCATCAGCGCAGCGCCGCGTACTCGTCGAGCAGTCCCTCGACCGAGTCGGCCGAGGCGTCGGGAGGCACGTAGAAGATCACCCGGTCCACGCCCGCCCAGCCCAACCGCTCGACCGCGCGGGCCTCGGGCTTGGCGGAGAAGAAGGACACGGGTACGCGCCGTCCCGCGCGCTCGCGCAGCTCCTCGATTCGGTCCTTCAGGGCTTCGGGACTCTTCACCCGGTTGGGAATCCACTCGTCGCCGAAGGCCAGCACCCGGTCGAGGACCTTCTCGCCGCCGCCCCCCACGAGCACCGGCGGGTGGGGCTGCTGCAGGGGCTTGGGCCACGACCAGATCGGCCCGAAGTCGACGTGCTCGCCGTGGTACTCGGCCTCGTCGGAGGTCCAGATCGCCTTCATCGCCTCAACGCGCTCGCGCAGCACCGAGAAGCGCCGTTTGGGATTGGTCCCGTGGTTGGCCATCTCCTCGCGATTCCAGCCCGCGCCCACGCCGAACTGGAAGCGCCCGCCGGAGAGGCGGTCGAGCGAGGCCACCACCTTGGCGAGCACGATCGGGTCGTGCTCGATCACCAGGCAGACGCCGGTGCCGATCTTGATGCGCTCGGTGGCCGCGGCGGCGAACGAGAGGGCGACGAACGGGTCGTTGGCGTGGCTGTACTCGGGCGGAAGCTTGTCGCCGCCGGGCCAGGGCGTCTCGCGGCTGACCGGGATGTGCGTGTGCTCGGTGAACCAGAGCGACTCGAAGCCGCGCTCCTCCACCAGCCGGGCCAGCCGGCCCGGGTCGATCGAGTAGTCGGTGGAGAACTGCGCTATGCCGTATTCCACCGGACCGGCAGCCTCTCGAGTCCATAGATCCCGTGCACCGAGCCGAGCTCGGGGTCACCGTCGAGCGCCAGCCCGGGCATGCGCTCGGGCAGGAAGGCCAGCGCCTCCTGCAGCTCGGCGCGCGCGAGGTTCGCGCCCAGGCAGTAGTGGATGCCCGCGCCGAAGGTGAGCGGCTTGGCCTGGCCACGGTCGGCGGCGATGTCGAAGTCGCCGGGCTCGCCCTCCACCCCGTCGCGGTTGGCGGTGAACGAGCAGACCATCACCACCGTGCCCGCGGGGAAGACCACGTCGCGGTACTCGACCTGCTCGTGCAGCAGGCGCGCCGTGAAGGGCGTGATCGGCTCGTAGCGCAGCAGCTCCTCAACCGCTGCCGGGGCGCGCTCGGGCTCGCGCGCGAGCAGCTCCCAGCCCTCGGGATCGCGCGCGAACAGGCGGATGCCGTGAGCGAGCTGGGACTGCGTGGTGTCCACTCCTCCCACCAGCACGTTGAGCACGAGGTTCATGCACTCGACGTCGGATAGGCGGTCGCCCTGTTGCTCGGCGGCGATGAGGGTGGAGATCAGATCGTCGGCCGGATCGTCGCGCCGGCGCTCGATCAGCGCGCCCGCCCATTCGTAGAACTCCTCGCAGGCGCGCTCGATCGCGTCGAGCTCGGTCATCAGGCTGGGCGGGTCGAACTGGCGCTGGATGAGATTCGACCACTCATAGAGCTTCGGCGCGTCATCGAGCGGCGCGCCCATGACCGTCGCGATCGTCAGCGACGGGTAGGGCTTGGCGAAGGCGCCCACGAAGTCGCAGCGGCCCTCGCCGGCGAGCGGTTCCCAGAGCTGAGCCAGGTACTCGCGCATGGCCGGGCGCCAGCGGTCGGCGGAGCGAGGGGTGAACGCCGGGTTGACCAGGTTGCGCAGGCGCCGGTGCTGGTCGCCGTTCACGTGCAGGATGTTGCGGCGCATCTGCTCCAGCAGCGGGCCCTCGCGCACCTCGAACATCTCCGCGATCTTCATGCCCGGGAAGGTGGCCGAGCGCGTGCGCAGGAAGAAGGCCGCCGCCTCGCGGTCGAGCACGAAGAAGCCGATCGGAGATGTGGCCACCCAGGAGCGTGCGGCCAGGTCGGCCATCACCTCGTGAAAGCGATCGCCCTTCAGCTCGGGACCGAGGTAGTCGAGCTCCGGCAGCTCCATGTCGGTCACGAGGGCCACTTACGTCAGCAAACCGTAGCCGCTCGGCGCAAGCGCGAAGCGCCCGGCTCGCCGGGTGCGCAGCGACCGGCTAACCTCGACGGTAGATATTCATGAGCTTCCTATTTCGCGACAAGACCGAACTGCCCGACGCCGCCGACGCCCTGCCCGGCCGCGACACGCGCCCCTTCCCCGTGCCCGACACGCATTTCGTGCTCGGCACGCCGCTCGAGCCGCCGTTTCCCGAGGACACCGAGCAGGTGATCGTCGGGATGGGCTGCTTCTGGGGTGCCGAGAAGGCCTTCTGGACCGCGCCCGGCGTATACACCACCGCCGTGGGCTACGCGGCGGGCCACACGCCAAATCCCACCTACGAGGAGGTGTGCAGCGGGCGCACCGGCCACAACGAGGTGGTGCTGGTGGTCTACCGGCCCGCCGAGATCTCGTTCGACGAGGTCATGCGGCTCTTCTGGGAGGGGCACGACCCCACCCAGGGCATGCGCCAGGGCAACGACCGGGGCACCCAGTACCGCTCCGGCGTGTACGTGACCTCCGACTCGCAGCGCGAGGCGGCCGAGAGCACCAAGGCGGCTTATGGCGAGCGTCTCGCGGCGGCTGGACACGGCGAGATCACCACGGAGATCCTCGACGCGCCCGAGTTCTTCTACGCCGAGGACTATCACCAGCAGTATCTGGCCAAGGTGCCGAACGGCTACTGCGGCCTGGGCGGCACCGGCGTGTCCTGCCCAGTGGGCGTGGCCGGGGCCTGAGCCCCGAGCAGGCGGCCCATACGCAGTAGCTCGCCCGCCTCGGCCGGCCACTGCTCGACGTCCGAGGGCCACCAGGCCCAGTCATCGTGCTCCGGGTCGGGCACCGGGGCGGAGTCCGCGGCCACCGTGGCCAGCCCCACCACCATGGTCATGCCGTTGGCCAGGGCCAGGAGCGCCTCGACGCTCAGCCGCTCGGGCACGAGCTGCCATTCCTCGGCGAGCTCGCGCGAGAGGGTCAGCGCCGGGCTCTCGCCGAGGTCGACCGCGCCTCCCGCGCCGAGCGCCCAGCGGCCGGCCCAGGTGGAGACCCAAGCGGCGCGCCGGCCGGCGAGCCAGCGGCCGTCGGTCCTGCGCACAACGCAGAGCGCGGTCAGGCTCTCGCAGGCGTCGCCCTCCACCAGGCGCAGCGCCCAGCGCGAGGGTTGAAGGTCGAGCACCAGCCGGCCGTCCTCGACGCTCCATCCAGCGAGCCGAGTGGCCATCCCATCGTGGGCGGGCGAACCGCGTTCGCGCAGGCCCTCGACCGCCGCATCGGCCCGCCGCGCCACCCCCTCCGCGGGCCGGTAGGTCTCGTCGAGCCAGCGCACCTCCAGCTGCTCGGCGGTCCACGGCCCGCGCGCGAGGATGCCGGCGGCGTTCATGCGCCGAGCTCTTCGCGCAGTCGCGCGAGCTCGCCCCGCAGCGAGGCGACCTCGCCCTCGAGTGCCGCCAGGCGGCCCTCCACGCCGTCGCTCGGCGGCGGCGGGGCCGCGGCGGTCGGCGCCACCGCGGGCGCGGTCGTGGGCATGAGGGCGGCGGCGTCATCCTCGGTCAACAGATGCCGGTAGCGCTGGCCCCGTTCACCGGGGCGCCGCTCCAGCCGCGTGCACAGGCCACGCTCCGCCAACTCGTCGAGGGTCCGCTCGAGCTCCTCGTTGGAGGCGAAACGGTGGATGCGCTCGGTGCGCTGGCGCAACTCTCCCGGTGTCTGCGCGCCGCGCAGGATCAGAACCGTCATCAGGGCGAGCTGGGGGTCGGCGAGGCCCAGCGCCTGGTCGAACAGGTGCTTGTACTTGACCGAGCGGGCCGTGGACCAGCTGGCCAGCGTCGCCCACTTGCGGCGGGTGAGCCGATCGATGCCCGAGCGGATCGTGGCCTCGTCGTAGTCGACGATCGGATCGCGGTTAGTGGACTGGTTGCAGGCCAGGCGCAGCGAGTTCAGCGTGAGCGGATACTGGTCCGGCGTCGTGCGCTGCTTCTCCACCAGGCAGGCGACAATTCGTAGCTCCACGGCATCCGGTTCCACGGCGAAGCATGGTGCCATCCTCGGGGGGTGAGCGTCTACGCCCGCATCCTGCGCACCCCCGGAGTGGCGGTGATCGTGTTCGCCACGCTGATCGGGCGAATGCCGATCGGGATCAGCGGCCTCGCGATTCTGCTCTTCGTGCGCGACGTGACCGGCTCGTTCGCCTCCGCGGGCCTGTGCGCCGGGGCATTGGCCCTGGGCAGCGCGATCGGCGCGCCCCTCCAGGGACGCCTGATCGATCGCCGCGGGGTGCGCATGCTGCTGCCGCTCGCCGCCCTGCACGCCGCGGGCCTGCTTGTGGTGTTGGCGGCAGGCGAGGCGAGTGCTGCCACCGCCGCCCTGGCCGCCGCCTCGCTGGTGGCCGGAGCAGCCACCCCACCCGTGTCCTCGGTGCTGCGCTCGCACTGGCCCTATCTGCTCGCCGAGCGGCCCGAGCTGATCCCGGGCGCCTACGCGCTCGACTCCGTGATGATCGAGCTGATCTTCGTCACCGGGCCGCTCGTGACCACCGTGGTGGTGGCCACGGTCGGCGCCCAGTACGCGCTTATCGTGTCGGCCGCCTGTGCCATCGCCGGCGTGCTGCTCATGCTGGGCGGCCTGCGCGGGCGGCCGGGACCGTCGCCCACCGCGGAGGGTGGCCGGGCCCTGGGGCTCGGCGCGCTGGCCGCGCCCGGCCTGCGCACCCTGGTTCTGGCGAGCCTCCCGGTGGGGTTCACGCTCGGCACGATCGAGGTGGTGCTGCCCGCTTTCAGCGCCCAGGAGGGCTCCGCGGAGCTGGCGGGCGTGCTGCTGGCCGTGTGGTCGGGGGCCAGCGGCCTGGCCGGGCTGGCCTGGGGTGCGTTCGGCAGCCGCCGGCCGCTGATCGAAGCCCACCTGCTCCTCGCCTGGCTTCTGCCGCTGGCGATCGCGCCTCTGCTGCTCGCCGGCTCTCCCCTGACGATGGCCGCGCTGGCGGTGTTCGCCGGCCTGCCGATCGCGCCGCTGATCGCCTCCCGCAATCAGCTTGTCGGGCAGGTGGCGCCGGCCGGCACCTCAACCGAGGCCTTCACCTGGCCGCTGACCGCGCTCGTGGCCGGCGTTGCGCTCGGCGCGGCAACGGCCGGCGCGGTGATCGAAGCCAGCTCGTGGGCGGGAGGCGTGGTCGTGGCGATGGCCGTGGGCTTCGTGGGGGCAACGGTGGTGGGCGCGCGGCGCGGAACCCTGACCGCTCCGGTCAACGCTTAGAGTTGCGCGCATGGGTCTGATCAAAGGTGACCGCAGCGTCGAGATCGAGGCACCGATCGAGCGCTGCTACGAGATAGCCGCCGATATCGAGAATTCGGTGGAGTGGCAGGGATCGCTCAAGGACGTGGAGGTGCTGGAACGCGACGCCGAGAGGCGGGCGCTGCTCGTGGAGACCGAGTCCGACGCCAAGGTCAAGAGCGTGCGGGCGGTGTTGCGATTTTCCTACGAGCCTCCCACGGCGATCCACTGGGACCAGGAGAAGGGCGACGCGAAGTCGCTGCACGGCTCGTGGAGCTTCGAGGAGCTCGGCGAAGGACGCACTCGCGCCACCTACGCGCTCGAGTCGGATCCCGGGCGCATTCTCGGAATGCTGCTGCGCGGACCCGCGGAGGCCAAGGTGCGCGACTTCCTGGTGGGGGGCGCGGCCGACGGGCTCAAGGAGCGCGCCGAGCGGGGCTAGCTCCGGGCGCAGCCTGCCTTGCCCGAGTTGCCCGAGGTCGAGCGCGCCCGCCTGCTGATCGAAGAGGAGGGGCTCGGCCGCCGGATCGCCGACGTCGACGACACCGACACCTGGGTTTGTCGCCCGCATGCTCCGGGTGAGATCGCCGCCGCGCTGACGGGCGCCAAGCTGGTCGAGGCCCATCGGCAGGGCAAGGCCATCTGGGTCGACGCCGCGGGAGGCCCGCCGCTCGGGCTGCATCTCGGAATGGCCGGGCGCATCGTGGTCGACGACCGCCGATCCGAGCGCGGCTGGGATCGCTTCACGCTCCGCTTCGAGGACGGCGGGTCGCTGGCCCTGCGCGACCGGCGCAGGCTCGGTCGCGTGGTGCTCGACCCCGACCTCTCGCGCCTCGGCCCCGACGCCGCGGAGATCACCCGCCAGGAGTTTCGCGAGCGCGTGGGCCGCGGGCGGGCGCCGCTCAAGGCCCGCATCATGGATCAGTCGACGATCGCCGGCGTGGGCAACCTTCTGGCCGATGAGGCGCTCTGGCGGGCGCGCCTCTCGCCCCTGCGTGAGGCCGGCACGCTGTCCGAGGAAGAGCTCGACGCTCTGCGCCGCGCGCTGCGGGCGGCCACGCGCAGAGCGATCAGCCGCGGCGGCGTGCATACCGGCGACCTGATCCCCCACCGAGGTCGCGGGGGACATTGCCCGCGCTGCGGAACGCCACTCGAGCGGGCGACCGTGGGTGGCCGGACCACCTGGTGGTGTCCGGCCGAGCAGGCCCGCTAGCCGCAGCTCTCCGGACGTTCGGTCCGCTCGAGCACCCGCTCCAGGGCGCGCGGCCGCGCGGTCATGATCCCGTCCACGCAAATCTCGATCAGGTGGGACCACGTGCCCGGAGCGTCGCGGTCATCGCCGGAGAACCAGTTCTGCCAGGCGTAGCCCTCGCTGTGGGCGCGGGCGACGTTCTCGCGGGTGGTGATCGCCAGCAGCGTCTCGCCGAACTTGAACGTGATCGGCACCTGGAAGGCGGCCACGCCGGGGCCGGGAGAGCCGCCGCCGAGGATCCAGTTCGACGCTCCGGCGATGCCCGGGGCCAGGTCGATCTTCGGGACCAGCTCGTGGAAGCGGTCCACCGCCTCCTGGCGGAAGGAGACCACGATCAGGTCACGTCGCTTCGTGTCCTCGAGCAGGCCGGCGAGCACCTCCGCGTTGCGCACGTACTCCGCCGTCTCCTCGTCGGGCGTGCGGCCCTTGATCTCGATGTTGATGGGCACGTCGGGGAAGGCCCGCAGCACGCGCGCCAGGGTGGGCACGCGGAAGTCCCGGGCCCGGAAGCCCTTGGGCGCCGGTCGCTTGCCGGTGGCGATCCCGCGGAAGCGATAGGCCTTGCGCGGATGGTCGTGGCCGTAGTGGTCGGCGCGGCCGGGGGCAAACCAATAGGCGGCGTCCAGGCGTTTGAGCTGGCGCAGCGTCTTCGAGGCGACCGTGCCGCTTCCGTTGGTCTTCCCGTCGACGGTGGTGTCGTGCATGACGATGACCTTGTCGTCCTTGGTCACGCCGATGTCCAGCTCGAGCATGTCCGCGCCGGTGCGCAGCGCCTTGCGAAAGGCGTACATGGTGTTCGACGGAAACTCGTCCTCGCCGCCCTGGTGAGCGATGTTGAGCGGGGCGCGCTTCTCGATCCAGGGATTGGCGGCCTGGGCGGGTGCGGCGAACGCCGCGAAGACCAACGGCAGTACCAGGCAGAGGCGACGCATCCCGCGAAGCTATCAGCGGCCGGCCAGCGCTTCGCGGGCGGTGGCCAGATCGGGATGGGACTCGATGCCCGTGACCTTGCCGTCCCCCACGCGGATGATCGATGCGGCCCGCATCTCCATCGGCAGGCCGCTCGTGGCGCCGCGACCGGTCACGCGGACAATCGCGATCACGCAACCGCCCTCGGGGTGGAGTGCGTCGGCGCTGAAGCGAACGTCGTCGATCACGCCCTCGAAGGCGTCCATGTAGCGCCGGGCCCCCTCGGGACCCTCGTAGGTGTCGGGTTCGGCGGACATGGACGGCGGCACGACCAGCAGGAAGTCGTCGGAGATGAGGTCGGTCACGGCATCGATCTGTCCCGTCTCGAAAGCGGCGAAGAGACGCTCCACGAGGGCGAGGTTGGCCTGTTGGGTTGACGTCTCGTCCATAACGATATATCGTTGACTTATTGTGATACTCAAAGACAGGAGGCAACCGTGTACGGACATGGTTACCGAAGCGGCAGTCATTCAGGCTGCCACAAGCAAGGATGGCGCGGCGCGATGAGCGGCCGCCGTCACGGACGCCCCAGCGACTGGGGCGGGCCCCGAGGATGGGGCGGGGGCCGGCGTCGGCGCATGCGCCGCGGGGACGTGCGAGCGGCTCTGCTCGTGCTGCTCGACGAGAGCCCGCACACGGGTTACGGGCTGATGGAGGAGATCGAGAGCCGAAGCGATGGCGCCTGGCGTCCCAGCCCGGGCTCGGTCTACCCCACGCTCCAGCAACTCGAGGACGAGGGCCTGGTGGAGACCGGCGAGGGTGAGGGGCGACAGCCGTTCACGCTCACCGACGCGGGACGCACCTACGTTTCCGAGAACCGCGAGCAGCTGGGAGAGCCGTGGGCCAAGCTGGCCGAGGGCGTGGGCGAAGAGCGCCTCGAGCTGCGGGGCCTGATGGGACAGGTCGGAGCGGCCGTCTTTCAGGTGGCCGCCGCGGGCGACGAGCAGCAGGTCGCGAAGGCGAAGGAGCTGCTGAGTGAGACCCGACGCGCGCTCTACCGGATCCTGGCCGAGGACGAGCCGGCCTAGGAAGCTAGACCCAGACGAAGCGGACTTCGATGTCCGTGAACTCGGCGAAGCGCCGCCGGTTGAACAGGTGGGGCACGACTTCGGTCATGAAGCGTGCGGCCGGCGGCCACAGCGCCACCCAGCCCACCACGACGACACCCTGAGAGATGCCTTGGGCCAGGACGTCGTCACTCGACTGGTCGATCCCCGTCGACACGAGGATGGAGGCGAACCAGAAGATGAGTCCGAGGCGGAGCGAGATCTTCTCCTGGCGCGAGAGCGGGTCGACGTCCCTGAGCGTGCCGGAGGCCAGGCTCAGGCTGGCGCGGATCGCGGCACCCACCGCCTGCTCGTCGGTGCCCTCCCGATCGGACGCGGGGGCGTAGATCACCAGCGTGGACGGATCGCGCTCGCGCACCCGCTCCCACTCATCGAGGAGGGCCCAGCGCGCCTCGCCGGAGATCCCGCGCTGGGCCACAGGGCGGGCGTCGAACTCCCAGAAGAGCTCGTCGACGGCCGATAGCCGAATGGCGAACTCGCTCCGGGACGCCTTGAGCTTCGCCTTCTCCTTCCTGGCGCGGCGACCCTTCATAGACGGGTCTCTTCGCGGCGCGGACCGCCTTCCCCTGCCTAACCGGCGGGCGCCGGCCCGGGCTCGGTGATCTTCTGGTCGAGGACAAGATCTAAGGGCTAATATTGAAATGTGTTTTCAACTACGGCGCTGAGCACCGTCGAGGACGACTTCGTGCAGCGGGCCGACGCGTTCGCGGCGAAGCTGGCGCCTCGCGCTCACGAGGAGCCGCAGAACCGCTTCCAGGGCATGCCCTCGGACGGCGACTCGCGGGCGATCAACTCGGCCATGGGACAGGCGGGTTGGATCGGGCTGCACTGGCCCGCCGATCTGGGCGGCCGCGGGCTCTCGCCGATGCACACCATGGCGGCCGAGGAGCGCTTCGGCTACCACTGGCTCCCGCTGTCGGGCTATCTGCTGTCGGTCAAGACGATCGGCAACGCCATGCTGAGGTTCGCGTCGCGGGACCTGCAGCGCAGCCTGCTGCCCGAGATCGCCGCCGGCGAGCTGGTCTTCTGCCAGGGCTTCTCGGAGCCGGACGCGGGATCGGACCTCGCTTCCCTGCGCACCAGGGCACGGCGCGACGGCGAACGCTGGATCGTCAACGGCCACAAGATCTGGACCTCAAGCGCTCAGCTCGCCGACTGGATCTACCTTGCCGTTCGTAGCGAGGATCACTCCGTGCCGCATCGTGGTCTCTCGGTGCTCGTGGCGGACATACGCACACCGGGGATCGAGGTTCGCGAGATCGAGACCCTGGGCGGCGGGGCACTCTGCGAGGTCTTCCTGCGCGACGTGGAGGTGCCGGTTCACCAGACCGTCGGGGAGCCCGGTTCGGGCTGGGCGGTGCTGATGGGGACCCTTGACTACGAGCGCGTGACGAGCGAGAAGCTGGGCGCGGTGCTGCGCATGATGGACGACCTCGAGGGGCTCGTCGACCAGCGCTCCGAGCGCCGCGCGCTGCTGCGCTTCAGGGGCGAGGCGCAGGCGGCGCGCCTGCATGGGCTGCACGCGACCGATCTCCTGGCCGAGGGCCGGCCCGCGAGCGCCGCCGCCTCCATGGCGAAGAACTCGATTGCGCTGCTCGCTCAGCGTCTGGGCCAGTGGGCGGTGGAGGCGCTCGGACCTCAGGCGCTCGTGGAGAGGGGGCCGGGGGCGCTGCTCGATGGGCGGCTGGCGGGCTTCCACCGAGCGTCGGTGGCGTCCACCATCTCGGGCGGAGCGCTGGAGATCCAACGACGCGTGATTGCTCGCCGCCGGCTCGGGTGCCCGGCGTGAGCGCTGTTCGCACGCCGACCACCGTTCAATCCCTCGCCCGCGGCCTGCGGGTGCTGCGTTTGTTCACGCGTGAGCGGCCGGCGCTCACGCTGGGCGACTGCGCGGCCCTGCTCGAGCTCTCGCCGCCCACGACCTACCGCTTGCTCAACACCCTGGAGGCCGAGCGCTTCCTTGAGCGTGATCTCGCCACCGGCGCGTACCGGCTCGCACTGGGGGTGCTGGAGCTGCTCCCGGCGCTGCTCGACGGCCTCGGCGTCCCGCGACTCGCACAGCCGGTGATCGACCGGCTGGCCGAGGAGACGGGCGAGTCGGCGAACCTCGCCGCGCTCGAAGAGGGGCGGGTGCTCTACCTCGTGAGCGCGTCGAGCCGGCGCTTGCTGCGAACCGATACCCCACCGGGGCTGCGGCTGGAGGCCCACGCCACCGCGCTCGGGAAGAGTCTCCTGGCCCAGCTGCGCCGACCCGGAGGCCCGGCAACTGCTGGGCGCCGAGCCCTACAGCGCCCTCACCCCGCACACGCTGACGACGTGGGAGGGGATGGAGCGGGAGCTCCACCGCGCCCGCCGCCGGGGCTATGCCCTCTCCGAAGGCGAGCTCGAGGAGGGCCTGTCGTCCTGCGCCGTCGCTCTCCCGGCGCGCGCCGACCGGCCGTACGCGATCAACGTCTCCTCGCCGGCTTCGCGGATGCCCCAAAAACTGGTGCGCGAGCGACTTGCCCCCCTGCTCGAGCAGGCGGCAAGCGAGATCGCCGACATGGTGGGCCTGTTCGCATTCGACTGGGAAGCGCGGGCGCTGCCGTGAGCACCATCCCGGCCTTCGACCCCGTGGCACGCGACTTCGCCAGCTCGGTGGCCGGCGTCGCCGGAGGCCTGGCGGGGAGCGACCCATGGCGGCCCGGAAGCGTGGAGACCGACACCCAGCCCGCCCTGCTGGCGCG
The DNA here is from genome assembly GCA_963728495.1 of uncultured Thermoleophilaceae bacterium. Taxonomy (GTDB): domain Bacteria; phylum Actinomycetota; class Thermoleophilia; order Solirubrobacterales; family Thermoleophilaceae; genus JACVRW01. The sequence goes on from CAVSKI010000001.1 coordinate 28,835, forward strand.
CCTCGACGCGATCGGCTGGGGAGAGCTGGCCGTGAACGCGGAGCTGGCCGAGGTGGTGGGCCCGGCGGCCTTCGAGCTGGGTCGCGCCCTGGCGCCGCTGGACAGCATCGACCTCCTGCTCGGTGGTGCGCTCACCGTGAGGGGCCTCAGCCGCTACGCGACTGAAGGGGCAACGCTGGCCGAGCTGCGCGGAACCACGATCGTCCTGTCCCACGCCGACGAGCTCGAGGCGCTGGCGTACTCGGATGCCATCGGGGCGGCCCGGGTGGTGAGGCACTCTCCCGCCGGCGAGGCCGGCGAGCCCGCGACCCGCCGCACGGCCTGGGTGAGCGCCAACGTCGGCTACCTGGCGGGCGCGCTGGGATACGGACTGGATCTCACACTCGGCCACACCAAGGCGAGGACCGCGTTCGGCCGGCCGCTGGCTGCGCTCGACACCGTGCAGCAGCAGCTGGCGCAGGTGGCGACCGCGGCGGACGGTCTGCGGCTCCTCAGCCTGGGGCGGCCCGACGACGCGGCGCTGGCCCACGCGGCGGTCGCGGCCCCCGAGGGCCTGGCCGCCTGCCAGCAGCTCACCGGGGCGCTCGGGTTCACGCTCGAATACCCGCTGCAACGGGCGCTCCGGCGGGCGCGCTCGATGCGCGCGTGGATAGAGGCGATCGTGCACGAGGAGCCCTGAGAGATGCGGACGATCGCGATTACCGGCGGCGCCACGGGGATCGGGTTCGCGATCGCCCGGCGCCTGGCCCGCCAAGGCGACGCGGTCGTGCTGGCCTCGCGCAACCTCGAACGCCTCGAGGCCGCGCGGGAGCGCCTCCAGGCCGAGGGAGGGCGCTGCAGCGTGGCGGCGCTCGACGTGCGCGACGGCGAGGCCGTGAACGGCCTGATCGACTCGCTGCCGGACATCCACGGCCTGGTCAACAACGCGGCCGGCAACTTCGTCGCGCCGACCGTCGAGCTCAGCACGAACGGCTTCCGCGCGATCACCGAGATCAACCAGCTCGGCTGTTTTCACTGCTCGAGTGCGCTCGCCCGGCGTCTCGGGGCCGAAGGGCGCCCGGGTGTGATCCTCAACATCATCGCCACCTACGCGTGGACCGGCGCGCCCGGGGTCGCGCACTCGGCCACGGCCAAGGCGGGCATGCTCGCGTTCACCAAGTCCGTGGCGCGCGAATGGGGTCCGCTGGGCATCAGGGTCAACGCCCTCGCACCGGGGTTTGTGCCCACCGAGGCCGCGATGGCGCAGCTGCTGGCCGACGAGGGCGCACAGCAGCGCATGCGGGAGAGCATCGCTCTGGGCCGCTTCGGGGAACCCGACGAGATCGCACGCGCGGCCGCGTTCCTGCTCTCCGACGACGCTTCGTATGTCACCGGAGCGGTCCTCACGGTCGACGGAGGGCGGTCGCTCGGGCCCCAGATGCACCAGTCCGCTCCGGCGGAGGACGCGTGAGCGGGCCGCTGGCCGGTCTGCGGGTGCTGGACTTCGGGCAGTACGTGGCGGCGCCGTTCGCCACCATGCTGCTCGCCGACCTCGGCGCCGACGTGGTCAAGGTCGAGCCGCCGGCGGGCGACGAATGGCGCCGCTACGACCCGGTCGCGCCCGGCGAGAGCCACTACTTCTACGCCCTGAACCGCAACAAGCGCTCGGTGGCCCTCGACCTGAAGACCGAGTCCGGCCGCGACGCCGCAGCGGAGCTCATCCGTGGCGCGGACGCGCTCGTGCACAACTGCCTCCCTCGACGGGCCGCGCGTTTCGCGCTCGACCGCGAGAGCGTCCGGGCCATCAATGCCCGCTGCGTGTGGGTCAACGTGTCCGCCTTCGGCAGCGCCGGGCCAGACTCGGAGCGCCCGGCATACGACCTGATCAGTCAGGCGCTGTCCGGACTGCTGGCCGCGCAGCCGCGAGCGGGCGACGAGGTTCCGAGGCGCATCGGCGGACTCGCCCTGGCCGACTTCATGGCCGGCGCGCTGGCTGCCCTGTCGGTCGTGGCCGGACTGGCCGCGCGCGACGGGGAGGCGTCTGGCATCGAGGTGTCTCTGCTCGGCGCGGCGCTGACCCTTCAGGCGCAGCGCTTCGTCGTGCCGGCGGGCGAGGACCTCGCGGCGGGCGCCGAGCCGCTCACCACCCGCTCATTCGAGCGGCTCGTGCACGCATCCGAGCAGGCCGAGCGCCTCGATCCCTACTACCGGGCCTACGCGTGTGGCGACGGGGGCTTCGTCGCGCTGGCCTGCCTCAACGCGCCACAGCGTCGCTCGGTGTGCGCGCTCTTCGGCCTCGACGATCCCTTCGTCGAGGATCCGCAGGCCCAGCCCATCGATTCCGCCGAGCTGGCCGCGCGCCTGCGTCACGGCTCGCGCATCGAGGAGCGCTTCGCGCAGCTGACGGTGCCCCAAGCGGTGGCCGCGCTGACCGAGCGAGGCGTACCGGCGGCGCAGGTGCGCGGGCTCGACGAGCTCTTCACCGACGCGCAGGCCACGGCCAACGGGCTCGTGCAGATGGTTGACCAGGCGATCGGGCCGGTAGCCCTGCTCGGGAACGTGTTCAAGGTGGACGGAGCCGCCGAGCCGGCCGCCCGCGGCGCGCCCGGGCTCGATCAGCACCGCAGCGAGCTGCTGGGTTGAGGGTGAGACTGATTACGCCGCGAGCGGCTCGCGCTCTGTCTTCGCCCAGTCGCGCCGCTCGGTGATCTGGCGCACGGTCGAGCGCAGCAGCACTGGCCAGAGGAACCACGTGTAGAGGGCGTACGGGTGACCGATCAGGAAGCCCAGCGCCCAGCCGGCAGGCCCGGTGGCGGCGCGGCCGGCGATGCAGCCGAGGATCGTGCCGCCGAACGCGAGCAGGTAGACGACGAGCAGCCACCACGACGGGCCGCCGGACCAAAAGACCGCCTCGCCGGTCGCGAGAAGGATCAGCGAGCAGACGAGAGCGATTCCCACGAGCGCCTGCCAGAACGGCATCAGCAGATAGAGCAGCAGCTCGAGCCGCGCGGCGACCGGGAAGGGCGAATGCCAGACCTCGCCCGTTAGTGAGATCGCCTGGAGGTTGCCCTGTGACCAGCGCGTGCGCTGGCGGAACAGCGGCCGCAGCGTGGACAGCCCCTGCTGCTCGACGGCGGCGCGCAGGTCCTGGCGCCCCTCCCAGCCCGCGCCGGCGAGCCGTAGCCCCAGGTCCTGGTCCTCGGTCAGCCGGTCGCGCCAGGGACCGTCGCCGTCGGTGACGGCGTCGAGCGCGCTCAGCCGGTTGAACTGGCCGTTGCCGCCCATCCCCGCGGTGCCCCAGTCGTTGCGGCCCTCCTGGAAAAGGCTGCCGTAGACGCCGAACTCGACGTCCTGCATCCAGGTCAGCAGACCGCCGCGGTTGTAGATCCGCACCAGCGACTGGACTCCGCCGACGGCCGGGTCGGCGAAGTGGGACGCGGCGTAGCGCGGGGCGTCGGGGCGCAGGCGGCCGTCGGCGTCGACAACAACGACGACCGTCTCGGAGCGGTTGGCGCCGCCAAGGGTCGCGGTGTCGAGCTGGGCGTAGGCGTGGTTGAGCGCGGCTGCCTTGCCGGTCCGGGCGTCGGGCGGGTCGCGGCGCAGCACAACGAGGTCGGGGTGGTCGATCGACGCCAGCACGTCGGGCGTGCGATCGTCGGAGCCGTCGTCGATCACGACGATCCGCCGCCGGGTGACCTCGACCTGGAGCAGCCGCTTCACGCTGTCGCGGATCGTGACCTCCTCGTTCAGCGCCGGCACGAGGAAGACCCAGGTGAGGCGGTCGGCGCCCGCCTGCGGCGCGTCGGGCGCGTGCCGGCGCGAGCGCTGGCCGCGGACGAACAGGAGGGCCGTCCAGAGCAGCATCGCGACGATAACGGCGAGGCCGATCCAGAGCGGGACGGCCCAGCCGAGCGGTAGGCCGGAGAAGGGGGCGGTCACATCATCCAGGGCTCGTCGCCCTGGCTGGCGGCTTCCTGCTCGGCCCGCTCGCGCTCGCCGATGTTGGCGAGTATCACGTCGATCGGCTCGATTTGGTCGCCGAGGCCGGCGGCCTCGCCGATCGCGCGGCGGCTGTAGCCGGAGCCGAACGGGGCTGGCGGGTCGCCGCCGAAGACGAGGTTCTCGAGCGCTGCGACGATCCGCCGCGCCGCGTGTCCGTCGCCGTAGGGGTTCTGGGCGCCGCTCATCTCCGAGTAAGCGCCGCGGTCGGTCAACAGCTTGTGGCTCTCCATGAAGATCCGCTCCGGGTCGGTGCCGACGAGCAGCAGCGTGCCCTCCGCTACGCCCTCGTTGCGCTCGGTCGTCTCGCGCGTCACCAGGACGGGCTTGCCAAGCGAGGGAGCCTCCTCCTGGATGCCGCCGGAGTCGGTGATCACGATGTAGGAGCGTCCGAGCAGCCGCGCGAAGCGGGCGTAGCCGAGAGGCTTGGTCAGCAGCACGTTGGGCAGGTCGCGCAGCGGCCCGCCGAGCGTCTCGCCGACGATCGGGTTGGGATGCAGTGGCACGACGAAGCGGACGTCCTCGTGTGCGCGCGCGAGGCGAGCCACGCCCTCCGCGATGCCGTCGAGGCCGGTCTCCCAGTTCTCGCGCCGGTGCGCGGTGACGACGACGATCCGGGCGTCGCTTTCGTGCAGCTCCTGGAGCGCCGGGTCGCCGTACGGGACGTCGAGCTTCGACGCCCAGCGCAGCGCGTCGATGCCGGTGTTGCCTGTCACGAAGACCTGGTCGAGCGGCACGTTCTCGCGCACGAGGCTCTCGAGGTTCGAGAATGTCGGCGCGAAGTGCATGCAGGCGATCGACGAGATGAGCTGGCGGTTCAGCTCCTCGGGAAACGGCGTCAGGTTGAGCCCGCCGGTGCGCAGCCCGGCCTCGACGTGCATCACCGGGACGCGCAGGTGGAAGGCCGCCAGCGCGGAGGCCATCGCCGAGCTGGTGTCGCCGTGGACGAGCACGCAGGCCGGTGCTTTGCCGGCGAGCATCGCCTCGAGGTTCGGCTCGCTGGTCGGAATGCCGAACCACTCGACGAAGAAGTCCTCGAAGCGGCTCATCACCGAGGTCACGCGCTCGTTGAGCTCGCGGCGCCCGCCGGCCCAGAGGGTGACGTCGGTCCGGATCCCGGCGAGGTCGAAGATCTCCTGGACCATCCGGTGGTGCTGGCCGGTGGAGACGACGACCGGCTTGTAGAACTCGCTCTCGCGCAGCGCGAGGATGATCGGGACGAGCTTGATCGCCTCCGGTCGCGTGCCGACGACGATAGGGACGACGAGCTGGGGGATCGTGGCGGGGCTACGCGGGTCGGCCGCGAGGTGCGCCGGGGAATCCGGCTCGGCGCCGATGTCGATCACCTCGGGCACCGAGCTCGACGGCTGGCGCTCCTCCTCGATGTCGACGATCTCAGCAATCTGTCCGTCGCGCTCGGCTGAGGGCAATGTGGATTCTTCGCTCGACTGCTTCACCTAGTTCGGATCGGCATCCGGCCGATGTCGCTTTAGCTCGACGACACCCCGATCAGCGCTAGCAGGATCGCCGCCAGTCCGAGCCGGCGCGTGTTGAGCGTGTGGACGTTTGCTGGGCTCGAGGGTGCCGAAGTGATCGGTTCTGGACCCGCGCGCGAAGAAATGTTCGGCGCCCGAGCCGCACCGAGAACCAATGTCCGCGATCGACATGCAAAACCGCCTCCAGGACCTGCAGACCGAGCGCGCCCTGGCCTCGATAGAAGGCCTCGCGGGTAACTCGGCCTATATGGTCGACCTCGACCACGAGATCGCCGCGACGCACGCTGCATACGTCGGGGCGGCCGTCACCGAGATCGCCACCCTGAGAGCCCAGCTGTCGGGGCATCAGGCGGAGGCGCCAGAGCCGGCCTGCGATTCAGGGTGCCGCGGGGCTCGGTTCAGGGTTCTTACCCGATGAGATCCGGGGGCTGAGAGCGCACCATGGCGCCATGTCCGCAATCGAGATCCAAAACCACCTCCAGGACCTGCAGACCGAGCGTGCCGTGGCCTCGATCGAGGGGCTGTCGGGCAACTCGGCCTACATGGCCGACCTCGACCACGAGATCGCCGCCACGCACTCCGCCTATGTCGGAGCCGCCGTGACCGAGATCGCCACCCTGAGGGCCCAGCTGTCCGGGCCCCAGGTCGGGTAAGGAGAAGACAATGGCCCCCCGCTTCTGGACCATCACGATCGGCGACCGCACCCTCACCGTGGCTGCCGGCACGCGTGAGGCGGCCGAGAAGATCGCCGCCCGCCGCATCGCTACCGGCAAGCTCTAGGCGCTCTACTCGCCGCTCTGCGTCAACCTCGCCACTGGCGCTGCCCGACTTGCCGGCTGGTGGGCGCCGCCGTCTTCTAACGGCAGCAACCAAGTGTGGACGCGGCCGTGTTGTGGGCTTTGTCACGTTGCCGTAACGCGGTTTCGCGCCACTGTCCTGGATTGACCGCCCCTGAGACGGTGGAGGCAGGACAGTGCCCAACGCGACGGCCGGATTGGTCTGCCCGACGGGCTTGTGTTACAGCGCCGCTACAGGCGTGACAGCTCCGGCAGATCCCGCCCTGGTTGCTGTCCTAAGGCGCCCGACCTCGGCGCACGGCGGCTCGCGCAGCACTGCCCGCCGTCTCCGGCAACGCGCGCTGAGGCTTGGCCACGAGCAGATACGCCAGGCCGACGGCGGCAATGACCGCAAGCACCATCGGGGCCGCCCAGATCTGGTAGACCGGAGCGCCGGGGGGCGCCAGCGACTCGCGCGGCCAGGCGATGTTGACCGACTCGAAGGCCAGCCAGATCACGGCCAGTACGTTGATCACAAGGCCTGCTCGGCCGAGCTGTATACGACCCGCCGGCTTCCACGTCCCCCGCAGCCTCGCGATCAAGGCGCCCAGCGCGATCAGGAGGAAGGTCACGTAGATCCCCGCCGTCCCGAACGTGATGAGGCTGCCCACCGCGGCCGAATGAAGGCCGAGCAGCATCCCGAGGCAGGCCACCGTCGCGGTCACCACGATTCCCCCGATCGGGACCCTCCGCCGGTTGACCTTGCGCAGAAAGCGCGATCCGGGCAGCGTGCCGTCGCGTGACACGGAGTACATCGTGCGGGCGGTGAGGGCCTGGGCGGCCATCCCGCAGGCCAGGAAGGCAACCAGCACCACGGCGGCGAACGGCTTCGAGGACCACGACCCAAACGAGGTGACCACCGCCGTGGTCACCGGGTCCAGGTCCTTGCCCGCGACGATCGAGGCCGGGTCGGGGTGCGCGAGCATGGCCGCGACCGCGTTGAGGAACACCAACACGCCGACGCTGAGTAGGGCAATCCAGATCGCCCGCGGCACATGTCGGCTGGCGTCTCGCGTCTCCTCGGCGGCCGCAACGCAGGCATCGAAGCCGATGAACACCCAGCCGCCGACCGCCAGCGCAGCCAGCAGTCCCGCGCCGACCGAGCCGCCGGAGAGCCCCTCCGCCCCCAGAGTCTCCGAGAGCAGTGAAAAGTCCTGCTCGCGGAACACGAGCAGGAGGGCTATGCCCACGCCCACCGTGGCCACCGCCTCGGCGGCGATTCCCACCTTGATCGCGCGGCTCAGCAACCGGATCCCGAACGCATCCGCGGCCGCGCACACCAACACGAGAACCATGCCCGTGACCACGAGCGCGTTCGCCGTGATCTCGATACCGAGCAGAGCCAGCGCCCATGGGGCCCCGAGATAGGCGATCGTCGTGTTGGCCACGGCGTAGGCGCAAACGGCGACCCAACCGGTGAACCAGCCGTAGGAGCCACCCACAAGGCGCTTGGTCCACTGATAGGCGCCGCCTGCGATGGGGAACTCCGACGCCAGCTCGGAGTAGACGGCCACAAGCAGGCATTGCCCCGCCAGGGCCACGGGCAGCACCCACACCCAGGCGGGGCCGGCCACCAACGTTCCCACGAGTACAACGGCATAGAGCCCCACCACCGGAGAGACGGCAGCGAAACCGAGCGCGACGTTGTCGAAGATGTGCAACCGCCGCTCGAGCTCCTGGGGATAGCCGAGCTCGCGTAGCCGTTGCGTGTCGGAGTCGAGCGCTGCCGCCGTCGGCGGCGGCGGCGCGACCTCCGTCAAGGCCCTTCCACTGTTCCTTCGTGCTCGCGCCGGTCGCGCTCGACGATGCGAGCCACCTCCACGCGCGAGGAGGCATTCAGCTTGATGAACAGGTTGCGGATGTGCGTCTCGATCGTCTTCTTGCTGAGAAAGAGCTTCTCGGCGATCTGCGGATTGGTCAGCCGGTCGGTGATCAGCTCGGCGATCTCGAGCTCGCGCTTGGTGAGGGAGCCCATCCCCGAGTCCTCCGCCGTGGCCTTTCCGCGCACCTCGGCGCGGGCGCCCAGCTTGCGCAGCTCGCGGCGCATGTCGTCGCGCAGTCGCACCGAGCCGCATTCGGCACTCACGCGCTCAGCCTCGCGCAGAGGGACAAGCGCTTGGTCGCGCTCCCCCGCTGCCGCCAGCGCGCGGCCGGCCAGGCCGCGCGAGAAGGCAGCCTGGAGATGCGCTCCCACCGAGTCGGCCGACTCGGCCGACTCGGTGGCGATCCGGGCGGCCTCGAGCGGCTCGCCACCGGCCAGAAGCACCTCGGCTCGTGCGCGCCCAGCCACAGCGGCGGGCACCTTGAGGCCGAGGTTCGCCGCGTTCTCCTCGGCTCGCCCGGCGTACTCGTCGGCCTTCTCGGGATTCCCGACCGCCAGCTCGACCAGCGCGAGCGTTTCCCAGTCGAAGCAGCGCTCGACGGGGATCTTGTGCTCCAGCTCATCCGAGCCCAGCGCATGCATCTCCTCGCGGCGCGCGCTCGACGTCCCCCGCCTCGAAGTGCGCGCAAGCCAGCATCCAGCCCGGGCCGCCGCCGGCCGAGGGCATGGTGCCGCCCGCCAGGCGGCGCCCGACCCGAGCGCTCTCCTCGCCCGCCGCGATCGCGGCTTCGAGATTCCCGGCGTAGTAGTGCGCCCAGCCGAGCTCGAACAGCGACCAGAACAACCAGAGGGGATTGGCCGACAGCCGTGTCGCCTCGACCGCGGCCTCGCCCATCTCAATGGCCTCGGCCATACGCCCCTGCATCTCGAAAGGGAAGCCCTTCACGAGCATCATCGGCACGACCATTCGTCCCTCTCCGGTGGCCCGGCCGATGGCTATCCCTCGCTCGACGTGCGCAATCGCCTGGTCGTAGAGCTCGAGGTAGTTCTCGGCCCAACCGAGGTGGCACAACGCCTCCTGACGTGGGGCGAGCTCGGCGTCGGACATTCGGTCGATGTAGCTCACCGCCTCGGCGTGGTGCTCGCGCGCCGCCTCTATCTGCCCCGCGGCCGCCTCGCCGACGCACAGCGCCGACGCGGCCGCGGCGATGAGCGCGTTGTCGCCCACCCCACGAGCGGTCTCCAGCGCGCCGCGCCCCATGTCAAGCGTCTGCTCGGAGTCGAACTCGTAGAAGCCGTCGACCGAGAGCTCGATCTGAAGAGCTGCCGCCACGGCGCTCGAGCGGTCGGGCACCTCCTCCCACGCGCGAACGAGGCGCCGATGCGCCTCTTCGTGGTGCCCCATCCAGTGCTCGACCGCCGCGCACAGAGTTGTCAGCTCCACACGCTCGGTGACCGCCTCCGGTGGAAGCAGATCCATCGCCTCCAGCAGGGTGGCCCTGCAGCGCTCGAACTCACCCAGAGATCGAAGCGCCGAGGCCAAGTCCTTCCGCACCGACACCTGGCGCTCCGTGTCTGCGCTGGGAAGAAGGCGTATGGCCGCGCCGAACCAGCGCGCGGCCGCGCTGGGGGCACGGGAGGACGACGCCTGTCCGGCCTCGAGCAGCAGCCGGATGGCCTCTTCGTTCCCTTGCCGCGCCGACTGCTCGACGTGGTGGGCCTGTTCGGCCGAATCAGCGCCCCGGGCGGCCAGCGCTTCGGCTGCACGGGCATGGCCGGCAAGACGCCGGCCACCGCGCACCGATTCGTAGACCGCGCGCCGCACGAGGGGATGACGGAAGATGAATCGCCGCGGCACCTGTGTCGGCCGGACGAGGTCTCGGTCGAGCAGATCGTCGAGGGCGGTCAGGGCCTCGGCCTCGCTCAGCTCACCTATCGCGGCCGCGAGGTCCAGCTCGAAGGGCTCACCGGCCACGGCCGCCGCGTCCAGCAGTGTGCGAGATGGATCGGAGAGGGACTCGAGCTCCCCCGCGATGGCTCCGGCTACGGCCGCGGGCACTCCGGCGGTATCCGCATCCGAGTCGAGCGCGGCCGCGAGCGCCTCTTCGTCGCCGACGCGGCCGAGCTGCTTGAGGTAGAACGGATTGCCGCCCCCGTGCCGGTAGATCGCGGCGACGGACTTGGCCTCCATCCCGTCGAGCAGCAGGGTCGCTTCCGCTTCGCTCAGCTGTCCGAGCTCGAGCCGGTGCACCCGCGGGTCGGCCAGCGCCGCTCCCAAGCGCTGCGCGGCCTGACCGGGGCGGAACCCCAGAGCAAGCAGGACCGGCGCCTTGGGCTCGCGACGGGCGAGAGCAGCGATCAGCTCGAGTGAGGCGCCGTCGCTCCAGTGAAGGTCGTCGAGCACGAGGACGAGCGGCTGCTCCTCTGCGATCAGACAAAGGAGGCGGCTGACCGCGCGATGCGCGCGGTAGCGCTCATCGGCGATGGCCCCACCGGCGCCGTTCGAGCGTGCCAGCGATGGCAGCACCTGTCCGAGCTCCGCGGCCAGCTCCTCGTCCCAGGCCTCCTGGCCGGCGAAGTCCTGCGAGACGACGTAGGCGTCGAGCGCGTCGACCCAAACGCTGAAGGGCATCTCGCTCTCGAACTCGGCGGCGGCGCCGGCCAGCACCACGTGTCCCCGCTCCTCGGCTCGAGCCCGCAGCTCCCCAAGCAATCGCGTCTTGCCGATGCCGGGCTCTCCCTCGACCGCAATGTAGGCCGGCCGGCCCTCGGTGAGCGCGTCGAGCGCCGCCTCGAGATGCTCGAGCTCTCCTTCGCGCCCAACCAGTGTGGCGGCGGTGCCAGCCTGCGAGTCCACCGGTGGGCGAGCATACGCCAGGCCACTCCATTGACCAAGATGCTCGCCGACCCGTATCGGCCCTGCGCGCCGGCTCGGATCGGCATACCATCCCCGACCGGCTATTGGTTCAACCAAAGGGAGGTCCGTATCCATGCGCCGTTCCCATGTCTTGGGCGTGCTGGTTCTTGCCGCGCTGTGCGTCGTCGTGGTCATCGCGATGCCGGCAGGCGCTCAGGCACCCACCGTCCTGTCCTTCAAGGAGCTCAACAAGGGCTCCACGTTCAAGCTCGTCGACGTCCCTCCGCGGCAGAGGAACCAGCGAACTCCCCTGAGCGTCGGGGACCAGCTGATCTTCACGAACCCGCTGCAGAAGTCCGCTACCACCACCGCGGGGAAGCTGCACGTCCGGTGCACGGTCACGAAGTCGGGGAGGAAGTTCTCCGCGCTGAGGGCCCTCTGTGACGGCGCATACGCTTTCAGCCAACGGCACGATCTACGCGTCGGCGCTCATAAAGCTGGCCGGAAACAACACGATCGGTGCGGTGACCGGCGGGACCGGCGCCTACGCCGGCGCGCGCGGGACGTTCGAGTCGAAGGAGGTCAAGGGCGGATCGCAGACGACGATCACGCTGATTCCCTGACACTGCCCGCAGCCGTGGGGCCGGCCACGCGGCCGGCCCCGCCGCGGCAGCGGTATCAGTTGCGTTCGCGCTCCATGACGCGCGCCACCTCCACCCGGGAGCTCACGTCGAGCTTCCGAAAGATGTTCCGCATATGCGTCTCGATGGTCTTGACGCTCAGAAACAGCTCGGCGGCTATCTCCGGGTTGGTGCGACGGTCGGTCACCAGCGCGGCGATCTCCGCCTCGCGCTCGGTCAGCGTCTCGAGCAGTGCGCCGTCGGCCCTGCCGGGGGCCGAGCGCCGGTGGACTCTGCGCCCGAGCTTGCGCAACTCGTGCTCGGCCGCTTGGCGGTAGCGCACCGCGCCGTAGCCCTCGAGCTCGCCGGCGGCGCGCTCGAGCACGGCGATCGCCTCGTCCTGGCGCCCGGCGGCGCCGAGGGCGCGGCCTGCGACCACGCGCGAGATCGACGCCTCCACCCGAGACTCGATGGCGTCGCAGTGCGCCGCCGCGAGCAGAGCCTGCTCGACCCCGCGCGGCGGGTCGCCCGCGTCGAGGGCGACGGCGGCGGCTGCTCGTGCGGCCATGGCCTGCGAGAAGGTTGTGCCGGTTCGCTCGGCGACCTCGGAGGCGCCCGCCGCCGCGCGCCGCGCGCCCTCGCTATCTCCCAGTGCCAAGCGGCTGCGCGTGATCGCCTCGAAGTAGTTCGCCCGCCAGCCACCGGGCAACAGCGGCAGGTCCTCGCCACCGGCGCTCTCGGTAACGGCCGCTATCGCGCGCTCATGCTCGCCGAGCGCGTTGAGGACGAAACACTGGTTGGCGCCCGCGTACGTGGAAACGAGGCTGTGGTCCAGATCGCGGGTGATGTCGACGCTTTCCTGCGCCACCTTGCCCGCGGTGTCGAGGTCGCCGACGTACAACGAGGCATTCGCGTGGTTGAGGAGATTCCACGCCAACGCCTGGACGTTTCCGGAGAGACGCGCCGCCTCGGACGCACCGTCGAGCACGCGCACCGCCTCGTCGAGGTCCCCCAGCATCTGCAGCACCGTGCCCAGCACGGGGATCAGGAAGGGCGAGATCTCGGTCTGCCCGGTGGCCTGCGCGACGACCAGCCCGCGCTCGGCGTGGCGGCCGGCCTCAGCGAAGCGGTCGAGGTAGAGCTCGGCCGCTGAGAGGTTGGCCAGTGAGTCGAGCCGCAGGGCCAGCTCCTCGTCGGACATCGCATCGACGAGCGCGGCCGCCTCGTCACAGCGAGTCTGCACCTCAGGGTCGCCGCCCACGAAAGCGAGCGCGGCGGTCACGGCGGCCGTGCTAGCAGCGATCAGGGGCGCGTCCCCGAGAGCCTCGGCGATGCCGAGGGCGCTCTCAGCCGCCGTCCGCATCGCCGGATAGTCCTGGCGGTAGAAATGGCCCGTGGCCACATGCAGGAGCAGCTCGACGGTCTGGACCGAAGTGGCTTCGGGCAGCCGGACCAGCGCGGTGGTGAGCCGGTCGTGCGCCTCGCGGTGATGGCCGAGCAGCTGCTCGACACCGGCACACGCGCCGATGAGGGTGATCCGCAGCGCCTCCGAGTCGCCGGGCGTGAGCTGGATGCTCTCGAGCAAGGCCGCGCGCGCATCCTCGAAGCGGCCCGTGGCCGCCTTGGCTCCGGCCAGCGCCATCAGCAGCTCCACCCGTTCGCTCGCGGGAGCGGACGCCGGAAGAAGGCCAAGCGCGATCTCGAACCACTGCGCCGCGCTGGCCGGCGCTCGCTGGGCGGCCCCCTCCCCAGCCTCGCGGAGTACGGCCACCGCCTCGAGGTCCCCGTGGCGAGCCGACTGGGCCACGTGGTGGGCTCGCGACGAGGCCGGCGCGCCCCGGTCGGCGAGGGCCGTCGCGGCGCGCTCGTGCGCCGCTAGCCGCACCCCTGCCGCCGTCGACTCGTAGACGGCGCTGCGCACGAGTGGGTGGCGAAAGCCGAAGCGCCGCGGCACCTCGCCGGGGCGAATGAGATCGCGGGCGGCCAACTCGTCGATCGCGTCCAGCGCGTCCTGATCGTCGACACCCGCCGTAGCCATCGTCAGATCGAGCTCGAAAGGATCACCGGCCACCGCAGCGGCCTCCGCGAAGCGGCGGGCGCTCCCGCTGAGCCCGTCGAGCTCGGCCACGATCGCCGCCACCACGGCCGGAGGCACCTCGCCCCCGCGGCGAGCGCCGTAATCCCCGCCGCCCCCGCGCGCCAGCTGCAACAGGTAGAACGGGTTGCCCCCGCTCGCGCGGTAGAGCTGCTCCAGCTCGGCAGCCCCCGCGGCGTCCACCAGCTCACCGGCGGCCGAGGAAGCGAGTGGGCCGAGGTCGACACGACGCACCGCGTCGCCGCCGGCAGCGGCGGCCGCGATGGCGGCCTCGAGCCCGCGGTCGGCCTGGCCGGTGCGAAACGACCCTGCCACCAGCACCGGCGCCTGAGGCGGACGCCTGAGAAGGTGCGAAACGAGCTCGACGGAGGCCCCGTCGGCCCAGTGCAGGTCCTCGAGCACGAGGACCAGGGGCTGGGGCCCGGCGAGCCGCTCGATCAGATCACGCACGGCATGGTGCGCGCGGAAGCGCTCGGCCGCGGTGGTCGGACCCGGGGAGGCCTGCTCGAGCGAACGCAGGGCGGGGAAAACGCCGGCGATCTCCGAAACGTCCTCCGAGGCCAGGCGGCTGAAGGCTCGCGGCTCGAGCGACCCCAGGTACTCGTCGAGAGCATCCACGATGAGCCCGAAGGGCAGCTCTTGCTCGAACTCGGCCGCGCTGCCCCGCAACGCGAGGCAACCGCGCTGCTCCGCGCGATTGGCCAGCTCGTCGAGCAGCGAGGTCTTCCCGATACCGGGCTCGCCGACTATGAAGGCCACGCGCGGTGCGCCCGCGATCGCCTCCTCGAGCAACTGCCCGGCTACTTCCTGCTCGTTCTCTCGGCCCACCAGGCCCGTTGCGGACGGCGTCATGCGAAATCTGGCGGGCCAGCCTACCCCACACACTGCGACCAAGATCGGGGTGTTGCCCCGATGTCCGGAGCCCTGGGCTGAACGACACTGAACACATGCCCCGATTCATGCTCAGCCACCGCCACGACCCGCAGGAGTGCGGGGTCGTATTCGCCTCCTTCAAGGCTTTCGCGAGCCCCCTGCGCGGATCTCCGGTACGAGCGTCGTGCGACTTCGGCACCCACCACATCTGGTGGGAGGTCGACGCGCCGAATGAGGACGCCGCGCTGGCCCAGCTGCCCGGCTACGTGGCCGAGCGCACCGCCGCGCTGCGCATCCGCGAGCGGCACACGCCCTGACCCTCACCCCTACCCGGTTCAGGGTGCGAGTTCAGGGGGCTCACCCGATGTTCGGGGGGCCGGCGAAGAGCAGGCTGCCTGCATGCAGTCGAACCCCAAGCGAAGGAGTCCCATGCAGAAGCCAGACAACTTCACCGCGCGGGTTGGGCGCTGGAGCGCTCAGCACCGCAAGAAGGCCATCTTCGGGTGGCTTGCCTTTGTAATCGTCTCGCTCGTAGTGGGGATGAACTTGGTCCCTCAGAAGGAGATCAAGGCAAATTCCGGAATGCCCGGCGAGTCCGGTCAGGCCGCCAAGGCGCTCGACGGCGCCTTCCGCGACGTTTCGTCAGAGCAGGTGCTGATCCAGAGCAAGGAGCTCAAGGCCGGCGCCCCGCAGTTCAAGGCGGCCGTTGCTGATGTGACGGAGCGCCTTGGCAACACGAAGGGCGTGGACACCGTCGTAGGTCCCTACGACGGCGGTACAGGGCAAGTCTCGGCCGACGGACATTCGGCGCTCGTGACCTTCGAGCTGCCCGGTGATTCGGATGTGACCGAGAAGTCGGTTGTGGGATCGCTGGCCGCGGTTGCCGCGGCACAGAAGGCCCACCCTGAGCTTCGCGTGGAGGAGATGGGCGACGAGAGCCTCTTGAAGGCAGTCGCCGAGAAGTCCAACGAGGAGATGAGCAAGTCGATGCTCCTCTCGC
The DNA here is from genome assembly GCA_963728495.1 of uncultured Thermoleophilaceae bacterium. Taxonomy (GTDB): domain Bacteria; phylum Actinomycetota; class Thermoleophilia; order Solirubrobacterales; family Thermoleophilaceae; genus JACVRW01. Next base: position 44,412 of record CAVSKI010000001.1, read on the forward strand.
TGCCCGTGACGTTGATCATCCTGGTGTTCGCCTTCGGGGCGCTGGTTGCCGCCGGCATCCCGATCCTGCTGGCGCTGACCAGCGTGGCGGCGACACTGGGCCTGCTGGGCCCGGTCAGCCAGCTGGCGCCGGTTGACGGCTCGGTCATGCATGTTGTTCTGCTGGTCGGCATGGCCGTCGGAATCGACTACAGCCTCTTCTATCTGAAGAGGGCGCGCGAGGAGCGCGCTGCCGGACGCGAGAACAGCGCCGCCATCGAGGCCGCCGCGGCGACCTCGGGACGCGCGGTGCTGATCTCCGGTTTCACCGTGATGGTCGCGATGGCCGGTATGTACCTGGGCGGAATCTCCAATTTCGCCTCCTTTGCCACCGGCACGATCATGGTCGTCGCCGTAGCCGTGATCGGGTCGCTGACGGTGCTGCCCGCCGTGCTGTCCAAGCTCGGCGATCGCGTCGACAAGGGTCGCGTGCCGTTCGTGGGACGCATCAAGAACAGGGTCGGCGAAGCCGGCATCTGGTCCCGCATCCTCGACCGGGTGCTGCGGCGCCCGCTGCTCTCGGCCGTGGTCGCCGCGGGCGTGCTGGTGGCTCTCGCGCTGCCGGCCATCGGCATGCAGACCTCCCTCGGCGGTACCGAGGAGACCTCGCGTGACCTGAAGGTCATGCGGACCTACGACCGCATCCAGGCCGCCTTCCCGAGCGAGGGCAGCATGGAGATGGTCGTGATCAAGGCCAAGGATGTGACCGCCCCCACAGTGGTGTCGGCCATCGATTCGCTCGAGACGCAGGCGCAGAAGCGCTCGGGTCTCTTCGAGGGCGAGGCCACGCTGGAGATCAGCAAGGACCAGACGGTCGCCACAGTGGCGCTCCCGACCACCGGGACCGGCACCGACGACCTGTCGAACCGGGCCGCCGACGCTCTGCGCGGCGAGCTCGTGCCCGCCACCGTCGGCCAGCTCGACGGAGTCGAGGCCTACACCACCGGTGAGGCCGCCGCTACCGGCGACTTCAACGACGCCATGATCGGCCACCTCCCCTACGTGTTCGCGTTCGTGCTCAGTGCGGCGTTCCTGCTGCTGCTGGTCACCTTCCGGTCACTGGTGATCCCCATCAAGGCGATCGTGCTCAACCTGCTGTCCGTGGGCGCCGCTTACGGACTGCTGGTGCTGGTGTTCCAGGGCAAGTGGGCCGAGGGCCTGCTCGGCTTCGAGGGGAACGGGGCCATCGCGGCCTGGCTGCCGCTGTTCCTGTTCGTGATCCTGTTCGGGCTGTCGATGGACTACCACGTGTTCATCCTCACCCGCGTCCGCGAGGCGTTCGATCGCGGCATGACCACCGAAGACGCGGTCGCTCACGGGATCAAGAGCACAGCCGGCGTGGTCACGAGCGCAGCGATCGTCATGGTCGCCGTGTTCGGCATGTTCGCGCTCAGCTCGGAGCTGCAGATGAAGCAGATGGGCATCGGCCTCGCGGCCGCCGTCCTGATCGACGCGACCATCATCCGCGGCATCCTGCTGCCCGCCACGATGAAGCTCCTGGGCGACTGGAACTGGTGGCTGCCCAGCAAGCTCAACTGGCTGCCCCAGGTCTCCCACGAAGGGGAGGTGGAGCCCGCCCGCGCCTAGACCCACCACGACATAGCGGTTCCCCAACCGGCGCCCGCCCCTCGGCGGGCGCCGGTCGTGGTATGGGAGACTGCGCTCCACCGACGAGGGTGAATGCCGATGCCGCTAAGCGCGTATGGGGTGTTGCCGGCGCGGGCCGTGGCTTCCCGCCGCGAAGGCTCGAGCGACGCGCCCCACTACCAGATCCATGTGGTCGACGACGACGGCACGGATTACCGCATCGCGGTGAACGTGAAGTCCCAGCAGTCGCCCTCTGAGCTGCTCTACCTGGTCGACGACGACTTCTCACACCCCGTCACAACGGCGGCCGGCGGACTCGACTCGAGCTGGCATCCCCTGCCCTCGGGGCCGGGTGGCCCCAACCTCGACTACATCCGCGCAAACCTCTTCGAAGCGGCGCAGATGCGGTTGCTGCCGCCCGACGCGGCGGGTCCCGACAACGACCTCGCAGATCTGCTGGATCACTACGTGCAGCGGGCCATCGCCGACCCGGCCGCGCGCCTCTATTCCTTCGGCCAGCGCTGGGGCCCCGAAGCCGCCGTCCAGGACAAGGTGTTCGGATTCCGCCCCGGCAACGGCGTGCATGACATCCACATGAACCAGGGCAACAACGGCGCGTTCACTCGCGACGACGGCGTGTGGCAGGACGGCGGCCTGCTCCTGCACTTCCCGGCTGAGTCCCGCTGGGTGGGCATCTTCCTCGCCTTCCAGAGCCAGACCTGGCACACCGACGACAGCACCGGTCACGCCATCGGCGGCGTGGCGCCCGCGCCCACAACCGAACCCGTGGCCATTCAGATCCTCGCGGCCATGGCGAACCCGGTGGGGCCGGCACCGGAGCGCGAGACCGTGCTGCTGCTCAATGCCTCGCCGCAGAGCGTGGACCTGTCCGGCTGGCGGCTCGCCGATCGCCTCAAGCACAGCTGCCCGCTGCCGGCAGGGCCGCTGGCGGCCGGGGCTACAATGGAGGTGGCGGCGCAGGACGGAGTCCAGTTCGGCAACCAGGGCGGCGCGATCACCGTGCTCGACGCGCAGGGCTTGAAGGTGGCCGGGGTGTCCTACACCGGCGCTCAGGCACAGCGCGAGGGCTGGACCATCGTTTTCTGAGGTGCCGTAGATGAGCGAACCCCACCAGCGCTCCGGCTCCTTCTTCATCGGGCCCGGGGAGGACACCGCGAGCCAGACGTTCACGGTGATCGCAGGCCGGCGGCTATCGATCGAGTACATCTCCGGACTCTTCGCGCTGCCGCCCGGCCAGCAGCCGTTCCTGGCCCAGGTGCGCACCACCGTCGGCGAAGTGGAGGCGACTCATCATTTCCGGCTGGAGCCGCTGCAGTCGGAAAACCGCTTCCACTTCGGTGGACCCGTCGCTCTCTACGCAGACCCGAGCAGCGAGGTGGAGATCATCGCCGACCGGATCCCGCACGACCTGGGGAGCGCCAGGCTCATCTGGACGCTCTCCGGCCGTTTAGAGGACGTAGAGAACCCGGCCTGAAGGGCGTTGCTCCACGCCTGACCGCTCCCGTTTCAGGGTGCCGGTTCAGGGGCCCCACCCGATGATCTGAGGGTGCTTTGGCGGAAGTATCGAAGCATGCCGTTCTTCCTCCTTCACCACCGTCACGAGCCACACGAATGCCCGGTCGCCTTCGCCGCCTGGAAGGGCTTCGATAGCCCGCTCCGCTACCAGCGCGTGCCTTCGAGCTGCCTGGCCGGCGGGCACGACCTCTGGTGGCAGGTGCAGGCCACGGACGACTCCGAGGCGCTCGCGCTGCTGCCGCGCTTCGTGGCTTCCCGGACCAACCCCATCCAGATCAGAGAGGTGCAGATCCCATGACGCGCACCACCGCCGATTTCGAGCTGGACATCCCGCTCGTCTATATGGAAACCACGATCCCCGCCGGCAGCACGATCGCCGACTATCGCCGTTCGCGTCCCCCGCGCCAGAGCCTCGGCCGGCGGTTGATGTCGCGTCTGCTCGCGCGATAGCCGAACCACCTGACTCAGCATCCAACCCAACCCAGAACGGAGAAACACCATGACCCGCATCGAGAACACTGAGAGTCACCCGAAGCGCACCACAGGCACACGCGTATTTCTGCTCATTGCGAGTGCTGTCACCAGCCTGATTGCGATCGGGCTCGTGGCCTTCGGCGGCCTGGCCCTGTGGGGCGACAGCCAGAAGGACGAGAGGGGCTACCTCTCGACTGACAGCCACCGCATCGCGGCAAGCACACATGCGATCGCCACGGAGAACCTCGACATGGATCTCGATGGCGTCGAGGAGCTTGTCGACTCGACCGGTCTCGGCGACATCCGCATCGACGTCGCGCCGCAGTCCGGCAAGCCGGTGTTCGCGGGGATCGCCCGGACCGATGAGCTCTCCGCGTACCTCCGCGACGTCGCACACACCAGGGTCACCGATCTCGACTTCGAACCATTCGAGGCGAGCTACAGCCCCCAGGCCGGGCAGGGCACGCCGGCTGCGCCCGCGGCCGAGCGGATCTGGGCAGCGTCCAGCCAGGGTGCCGGACCGCAGACCCTCACCTGGGATATCGAGGACGGAGAATGGTCGATCGTCGTCATGAACGCCGACGGCACGTCTGGCGTACAGGCCGACATCAGCGCCGGGGCGAAGGTCCCGTACCTGAACGAGATCGGGTGGAGCGCCCTCGGCGGCGGAGCGATCCTGCTCATCGCCGCGGCCGCGCTGCTCGGCTTCGGCCTACGCCCACCCCGCCAGCGGCCCCGAACGGCGCACGCCGGCGGCTTGGCCCCGACCGCAGGCTGATCCCCAGCCCCCGGATCCGCCCGTGTTGCACGGAAGGCCCGTCCCTGTGATGGGCCTTCCGTGCTTCTGGACCGACCTCGGCAGCCACCACTAGCGCGTTGCCAGGTCGACCGCCTTCTCCGCGTGAAGGCGCGTGGTGTCGAACACGGGCACCGGTGAGTCGTCCGCGCCCACGAGCAGATCGATCTCGGTGCAGCCGAGCAGGATCCCCTGGGCGCCGCGGTCAGCCAGCTCGGCCATGATGCGCCTGTACTCCCGCCGAGAGCCGTCGTCCACCACGCCCACGCAGAGCTCCTTGTAGATCACTTCGTGGACGATGGAGCGGTCCTCGGGTCCGGGCACGAGCACCTCGAGGCCATGGCGGTCGCGCAGCCGCCCGACGTAGAAGTCCTGCTCCATCGTATATCCGGTGGCCAGGAGGCCGACAGTCGAAGCGCCGGCCTCGTGGACGGCAGCCGCGGTGGTGTCGGCGATGTGGACGAACGGCACGTCGATCGCATCGGTGATGGCGCCGGCGACCTTGTGCATGGTGTTCGTGCAGAGCACGATCAGCTCGGCGCCGGCCGTCACGAGCGACTGCGCCTCTGCCGCAAGCAGGTCGCCCGCTTCGTCCCACCGGGCGGCCCGCTGCAGTCCCTCGACGTCGACAAAATCCACCGAGCGCACCAGGCAATCGGCGGAATGCAGGCCGCCGAGGCGCTCTCGCACCGCCTCGTTCACGAGCCGGTAGTACTCGGCCGTCGACTCCCAGCTCATCCCTCCCAACAGACCGATCCGCTTCACGCGGCTCCATACTGCCGGAAGTGAGCGAGGCACACGACCGCGTCGAACGGCTCGCCGGGGCGATATACGGGACCATCGTTGTCGCGGGTGTGCTGGCCGCGACCGAGTACGACGACGACCCCGAGGTGCTCGAAACGGGGGCGTACGCACTGGCCACGGTGGTCGTCTTCTGGCTGGCCCACGCGTGGGCCCAGACACTGGGGCGCAGGTTGGTCGGCGTGGGCCCCTCGCGGGGGAAGCTGCGGCATTCGCTGGCGCGCGACTGGCCGCTGGTGCAGTCGGCGTTGCCGCCGCTCGCCGCCATGGGGATCGCCGCGCTGCTCGGGGCCTCCGACGAGACTGCGATCGATATCGCGTTCTGGGTCTGCGTCGTCTCGCTCGCCGCCTGGGGAGCGGTCGTCGCGCGCCGCGAGCAGGCCTCCATCGCCCGCACCATCACCACCGCGTTGGGCTGCGGGGCGCTCGGCCTGCTTCTGGTCGTGCTCAAGGAACTCGTGAGCTGAGCGGCGAGCCGCCTCGGTAAGCTGCCCGCCCCCCGACCCGCAGAGAAGAGGCTCCGTTGCCGCCGTTTGGATCTTTCTCCGACAGGGCGCCGTTTGAATTCGTTCCCGGCGTGCACCTGCACGCGGTAGGGGGCGAGCAGGTGCTGCTGTGCAAGGTCAGCTACGAGCCCGGCAAGCAGGTTGCGCGCCACAGCCACGATCACACCGAGCAGGTGATGTACATCCTCGACGGCGAGGTGACCATGACCATCGAGGATGAGACGAAGACCCTGACCGCGGGTGATGTGGTCGTGGTCAGCCGCGGCCTCGAGCACGAGCTTCACTCCGAGAGCGGGGTGACCTTCATGGAGGCGCTGGCCCCCGTGCCGCTCGACCACGTACCGGACCCCCAGAGGGATCTGGTGCTGGGCCCGGACGGCGGCTCGGGGCACGTCGAGCGTTGAGATCAACGAGAGGAGCTTGAGCATGGCCTACGTCGTGAGCGTGACCTGGGTGGCGAAACCAGGCGAGGAGGAGGCGGTGGCCGCCGCGCTGGCGCGGATGCAGGAGCCGACCCGTGCCGAGGAGGGGGTGCTGCTCTGGATTCCCCACCGCGATCCGCAGGACCCGACGATCTTCTACATCTACGAGCAGTACGCCGACGAGGCCGCCTATCAGGCTCACACCGAGACCGAGCACTTCAAGCGCGACGGCTTCGGCGACGCAATCCCGCGCCTTGCCGAGCGCCGCCGGGAGTTCTACGAGCCGATCGCCTGAGCCTGGGGGCGGTCGGTCGCCCAGGCCCTCGCCGCCATGCGCCGCGGCCGGGCCGAGGTCTCCGGGAGCCGCCCGACCTCGGCCAGCAGGCTGGAGAGATCGCGTGCGCCCGCCAGCCTGTCGATGTTGCCCATCACCGCCTGCATCCCGCGCGTGACGGGCCTGTAGGCCGGATCGCAGGCCAGCGGCGACCACCACACCAATCGATGGCCGAGCCGCGACAGGCGCTCCGTTGATTGGGCCATGAGGGAGGGCTCGCCGCGCTCGAGGCCGTCGGAGAGAACCAGAATGAGGGCGCCGCGGGCGAGCGCCAGATAGCGCGGGTTGGCCAGGAACTGCTCGAGGGCCACGCCTATTCGCGTACCCCCGTCGGCGTCCAGCACCGTCTCTGACAGCGCGGCCAGGGCGCTGTCCACGTCGCGGGTATCGAGGGCCCGCGTCACCCGCGTGAGCCGGGTGGCGAAGGTGAAGGCCTCGGCCCGTTCGGCCACCCGGACCACGCGGTGGGCGAAGCGCAGCAGGTCGGGGCTGTGCTCACGGAGCGATCCCGACACGTCGATCAAGAGCAGCACCCTGCGCGTGCGCGCCGGTCGGCGCAGCCACGCGAGCTCGACTATCTCGCCGCCGGTTCGATTGGCGGCACGGAGGACCTCCTCGAGGTGCAGCAACGGTCCGCTCGATGTGCGCCGGGTCAGCGCCGGCCCGCGATCTCGGGCAGCGCCGACTCGAGCTTCGAGCCCACCTCGCGCAGCCGCTGGCGGTCGGCTTCGGAGGTGGGCGGGAAGGTTGAGCGGCGGGTGAGGTCGAGCGGACTGGCGTGCAGGCCTGAGCCCGCGCGCACGTCGAGAGCGTCGAGCCTCCCTCCCTCTCCGCTGGGCGGAGCGGCGGAGTTTCCCTCCTCATCCGCCGGTGCATCGGAGCGCTCCTCGATCAGAAGGTGACCTCCGCGAAACCAGGCGTCGAACAGCGAATCGAACGCGGAGAAGTCCGTAGCGCTCGAGACCATGGTCACGCGCGCGCGCCAGTAGAGGGCCTCGACGTCCCCGGGAGGCGACGCCACCACCGAGAGCAGAAAGTCGGCCTTCTTGGGTGCGCTCACCGCCATCCCGGCCTCGTCGAGCGAGCGCAGGAATCCGTGGAGGTGCTCGCCGGCGAGCCGCGTCGAGCTCGGCGCCGGCACGGTCAGCCGGCTACGCCGAGCAGCTCGGCCCGCGCCTCGACCGTCTCCACGTCCTCGCGCTCCTTGAGCAGGAGTCCGAGCGACCGCATCAGCGCATCGGGCCACGCCGCCCCCTCCTTGACGAGCGTGTCGGCCGCCTGGGCCCAGTCGATCGTCTCCGCGATTCCCGGTGGCTTCAGAAGCTTCTGGGTCCTAACGCTCTGGATCGCCTCGACGAGCGTCGAGGCCGCCGCCTCGTCGAGGCCGGGAGCGTGGGCGCGCAGAATCATGCGTTCGCGCTCGGCGCCCGGGAAGGGAATCCAGTGGTAGAGGCAACGCCGCTTGAGCGCATCGTGCAGCTCGCGCGTGCGGTTGGAGGTGAGCACCACGATCGGCGGCTGAACGGCTCGGACCGTGCCCAGCTCGGGAATCGTGATCTGGAACTCGCTCAGGAACTCGAGCAGGAAGGCCTCGAACTCGCTGTCCGAGCGGTCGATCTCGTCGATCAGCAGCACCGCACCCTCCTGCGCTCGCAGGGCACCGAGCAGCGGGCGCTCGAGCAGAAAGCGCTCGTCGTAGAGATCGCCGACCTCGCGTCCCTCCGCCTCGGCCACCCGGATGTGCAGCAGCTGCTTGGGGTAGTCCCACTCGTACAGGGACTGGCTCGCACTCAGTCCCTCGTAGCACTGCAGGCGGATCAGCTCTCGCCCCAGGACCGAGGACAGCACCTTGGCCACCTCGGTCTTTCCCACCCCCGGCTCTCCCTCCAACACGAGCGGGCGACCGAGCACCAGAGCGAGGTGGATGGCGGTGAGCAGTCCCTCGTCGGCGAAGTAACGGCGCTCGGCCAGACGGGCCCCCAGCTCGGGCACCGAGCGGGTGCCCACTCCGGTCGCGTAGGGATGGGCCATCACGTCAGCTTCCGGCGGCAGCGAGCTCGTCGAGCCCGCGCAGCACGCGCTCGGGCGTGAAGGGCATGCTCTCCATGCGCACTCCACAGGCGTCGAAGATCGCGTTGCCGATGGCCGGAATGGGCGCGTTGGCCGTCATCTCCCCGATCCCCTTGGCCCCGAAGGGCCCGTCGTCCGAGGGTCGCTCGAGGATCACGCTCTGCATGGACGCGATATCGGCGGGCCCGGGCATGAGGTACTCGCTGAAGTCCTGCGGGCCATGGTCGCGGTCGGGGTAGTAGGGCTCGGTGGACTCGAACAGCGCGTGTGAGATGCCCATCCACGCACCTCCCTCGATCTGCTGTGTGGCCATGGCGGGATTCAGCGCCCGGCCCACCTCATAGACGTTGTACATCGCCACCACCTCGACCACGCCCGTCTCGTCGTCGACAACGACCTCGGCAACCGTGCAGGCGTGGGCCTGGCAGGAGTCGGGGTCCATCTCACCCGTCTCGGGCACCGGATCGTTCTTCTCCTTGAGGAAGATGCCGCGACCGGCGATCGTCCGCCCGTGCTTGAAGTGCGCGGCCAGCGCGAGGTCGACGATGTGGATCTTCTTCTCCTCCGAGCCCTTGAGCTTGATGAACCCCGTGCCGTCGGTCTCGAGATCCCCGGGATCCACCTCCAGCTCGTCGGCGGCCACATCGAGCATCGCCTCGCGCGCCTCGCGCGCGGCCATCACCACGGCGTTGCCGATCCGGTGCGTCCCGCGGCTCGCGAACGTGCCCATGCAGTGCGGGCCTGTGTCGGTGTCGGCCGTGTCCACGAGCACGTTCGAGTAGGGCAGTCCAAGTGTCTCTGCCGCGCATTGGGCAGCGATCGTCTTGATTCCCTGGCCCAGGTCGACCGACGACAGGGTCACGACGAACGTGCCGGTGGTGGTGGAGTGGATGAGGGCCTGCGAGGGATCGCCTCCCAGGTTCATGCCGGTCGGATAGTTGACCGAGGCGAAGCCCCGTCCGCGCAACCTAGCCACGTGCGTCTCCCCTCGGGCTGGTGGAGGCCAATTCGCGGCAATGGCCGGGCAGCTCGTGGGCCACCAGGTCCGCCGCGCGCTGGATGACCTCGATCAACGCCGTTCCCTCCGCGCGTTTGCGATGGGCCTTCATGTCGCCGTCACGGTAGGCGTTCTTGAGTCGCAGCTGCAACGGGTCCATGTCGAGCGCCCGCGCGATCCGGTCGATCTGGGTCTCGAGCGCGAAGTCGGCGATTGTCACGCCGAACCCGCGCATTGCACTGGAGGGAGTGCGGTTGGTGTAGACGCAGTGCGCATCCACCCACACGTTCGGGATGTTGTACGGCCCGGGCATGTGCGCGGCGGCCTTGGTCGTGCCGTAGGGGCTGTGCCGCGAGTAGGCCCCGGCGTCGACGTAGAGCGTCACCTTCCGGGCGACGATGCGGCCGTCGTCCATCACCCCGTCCTTGATGTAGATGCGCTCCGCCGCCCGCGGCGAGGAGACCTGCATCTCCTCCTGGCGGCTGTAGACGTACTTCACCGGGCGGTTCGTGGCCATCGCCGCGATGCAGGCGATCGGCTCGACGATCACGTCGACCTTTCCGCCGAAGCCTCCGCCCACCGTGCCGCCGATCAGGCGCAGCTTGTTGAAGGGCGTGTCCAGGATGAGCGCGGTGTTGTCGAGGGTGAAGAAGCACGCCTGGGTATCCGAGTGGATTCGCAGCCGCCCATCGGGCTGCGGGACGACGATGCAACCCGTGGTTTCCGTGGGCGCATGCTCGATAGGCGCCGACTGGTAACTCCATTCGAAAACGTGATCCGCCGAAGCGAACGCCGGGTCGACGTCGCCGAATCGAATCCGCCGGCAGTGATGTCCCTCGTAGGTGAAGTGATTCGTTCCGTGGCGCTCGTTGAGCAACGGCGCGTCGTCGGCGAGGGCCTCCTCCACGTCGAACACCGCGGGCAGCTCCTCGTAATCCACGCTGATCTTGGCCGCGCCGTTCAGGGCGGCCTGCTCGCTCGAGGCCACCACCGCACAGATCTGCTCGCCCTTGTAGAGCACGCGATCCTCGGGGAGCACCGGCTCGTCGTCGGGCTCGATGCCGATCAGCTTGAGAATCGTGTACCAGTTGTTCGGCACATCCTCGTGGGTCAGCACCCGGACGACGCCCGGCACAGCGAGCGCGGCCGACGTGTCCAGGCCCTTGATCAGCGCGTGGTGATGAGTCGAGCGGTGAACCTTCAGGTGCAGAAGGCCGGTCGGGTTGATGTCCTCGAAGAACTCGGTGCGACCGGTCACGTGTCCCAGCGCGTCCGCGCGCTGAACCGGCGTGCCGATGACGTCGAAATCTCCGTCGCGCTCGCCGGCGAAGAAGGAGCGGTCGATTTCCGTGTGCGCCGACATCTGGCTCCTCAGCTTGGGGATTCGACGGCCGCGCCGCGGCGGCGCGCTGCCGCATCGAGGATCGCGTTGATGATCAGCTCATAGCCCGTGCAGCGGCACACGTTGCCCGAAATCGCTCTAACTACGTCTTCGCGGCTCGGGTCGGAATTGATCGCCAGCAGTCCTTCCGCGGCCATGATCATGCCCGAGGTGCAGAAACCGCATTGAGTCGCGAAGCCCTCGAGGAACGCGGCCTGCACCTCGTCGAGCTCCGCATCGTCGCCGCTAACGCCTTCGAGGGTCTGCACCGACGCGCCGTTGATCGTCTCGACCGGTACCAGGCAGGCCATCACCGGCCGGCCGTCCAGCAACACCGTGCAGGTGCCGCACGTGCCCTGAGCGCAGCCGCGCTTGGCCGCCGTGAGACCCAGCGTCTCCCGCAGCGTCGTCAGCAGGGTCGTGCCCGGCGGAGCGAGAAACTCGGCCGGCTCGTCGTTCACCACCAGCTCGATGACGCGGGAAGGCATGAACTCAATCGCCCAGCAACGCCCGGCGAACGTGAACGGGTAGGACGCGCTTTCGATACCACGCGCTCGCGTAGGCATCGCTGAAGGGCTCCGCGTCGCCGACCGCGGCCGCCGCCGCGGCCTCGATGTTCTCGCGGTCGAACGTCCGGCCCACCAGGGCGGCCTCGGCGGCGCCCGCTCTCACGGGGGTGCGCCCCACTCCACCCAGGGCCAGCCGGGCCGATGCGACGGTGCCATCGCTCAGCGAAACCACGGCCGCGACCGTGACGATGGAACCCGAGTTGAGCCGGCGCCGCATGGCCTTCGTGTAGAACCACTCGCCCGGGTTCGGCAGCGGGAAGCGCACGCCGGCCACCAGTTCCTGCGGCTCGATCCCGCCCTCGAAGAAGTGGGCCACCGAGACGCTGCGACTGCCCTGCGGGCCGGCAACCTGGAGGTCGGCCTCGAGCGCAAGCAGGCAGACCGCAAAGTCGCCGTAGGGCTGCTCGACGAACAGGTTCCCGCCCACCGTCGCGAGGTTGCGGATCGAAGGCGAAGCAATGGACTCGACCACCGGGTGCAGGAACGCGAGCCGCTCGTCCTCCCCGATCTGGGCCAGGGTGGTCGCGGCGCCGACCTCGACGATCCCTTCCGATACCGCGATCCCGACCAGCCCCGCCTGGCGGAGGCTCACGAGCGTCTCCACATCGTGCGCCTGGGTGTTCAAACGCGGCATCACCTCGGTGCCGCCCGCGATCACCAGTCCTCCGTCCCGGAGCGCGCCGACCGCCTCGGCGACCGACTCTGGAAGTTCGACTGTGGGTGGCATGATCGGGCGCGGGATCGTATTCCAATACTCAAGGAGCTCGTGAGCTGACGGGCTATGGCCGAGCGCCCGCCTAGGGGCGGTTTCGCGCCTCGATTGCGGTGGCAGTGGGAGACTGTCCCATGAACCACGACGGAGAGCCGACTGGCGATCTCGATCTCGCCGCCATCGAGCGCGCGCTCCGAGCCCGCCAGACCGAGCTCCACGATCGCATTGAGCGGCTCGCCCGTCCCCCCGACCGCGGCGCCGGTCTGCAGTTCGGCAAGCGCATCGGCGACGGCACCGCTGAGGCGGTGAGCCGGCTCACGGACGTGGGCGTAGGACCCAGCCTCGAAACATCCCAAGCGCGGGTGGATCGGGCGCTCGAGAAGTTGCGTGAGGGCACTTACGGCTCCTGTGACCGATGCGGCGAGGCGATCTCGAGTGCACGTCTGGGCGCAGCCCCGGATAGCGTGCTGTGCATCGACTGCGTTCGGAAAGTCCGCTAAGCCCGGGTCGCCGGCTGCCGCGGCGACGCCGATCCGGAAGGACAGCAGCGCGATCCCCGTATCGAAGGTCGTTCGCCCGCCGGCTCCAGTGGCAACCCGGGCCCCTTGCCGAGGAACAGCCGCAGGCGTGTACGGTGGGGCAATGGCCCTGAGCTTTGGCGTCACGGTCCTGCCCGACCCGCCCTACCAGCGCATGATTGAGCTGCTCCGGCTCGCCGAGCGCCACGGCTTCGAGTACGGGTGGACCTACGACTCGCACGTGCTGTGGCAGGAGTCGACCCCGACCCTCGCGCTGGCCGCGGCGGCCACCGAGCGAATCAAGCTCGGGCATATGGTCACGAACCCCGGCACGCGCGACCCCACGGTCCTGGCCAGCGCGTACGCCACGCTGCAGGACATCTCGAACGGCCGGATGGTGATGGGAATCGGCCGCGGCGACTCCGCGCGGCGCTATATAAACCAGAAGCCGGTTCCGGTGGCCAAGTTCGAGCGGGCCATCGCAATGATCAAGCCGTTCATGAACGGCGAGAAGGTGGCCTGGAACGACACCGAGCTCGAGCTCGCGTGGGTGCGCCCGGACCTGCCCCAGATCGAGATGCACGTGGCGGGCTACGGTCCGCGTGTGCTCGGCGTGGCGGGGCGCCTGGGAGACGGCGTGATCATCCAGCTCGCCGATCCCGACATCATCCAGTGGACCATGGGCACCGCTCGCGCGGCGGCCGAGCAGGCGGGGCGCGACCCGGCGAAGCTCAAGTGCATCGTCTGCGCGCCGAGCCACATCTCCGAGGACATCGCTGCCGCGCGTGAGCAGGTGCGCTGGTTCCCGGCAATGGTCTCCAACCATGTGCGCGACCTGATCGAGCGCTACGGCAGCGACGGGTCGGTGGTGCCCACCGCGCTTACCGACTACGTGCCCGAGCGCACCGGCTACGACTACGACGAGCACTCCCGGGTGGGGGCCAAGCACGGCGCGTTCGTGAGCGACGAGATCTGCGATCGCTTCTGCGTGCTCGGAACCCCCGAGCAGGCGGCCGAAAAGCTGACCCTGCTCGAGTCGATCGGGGTCGACCAGTTCAACATCTACCTGATGACCGACGGCCAGGAGCAGACGCTCGAGACCTACGGCCGCGAGATCATCCCGCGCTTCGCCGGCGTGACCGGAGGTGCAGCATGAGGAAGCTCGTACAAGGCGGTACGGTCGTGACCGCCAACCACTCGTCGGTTGCCGACGTGCTGATCGACGGCGAGGAGATCGTGGCCGTGGGGTCGCTGGGCGACATCGACGCGGAGGTGATCGACGCCGCCGGCTGCTACGTGCTGCCCGGGCTGATCGACAACCACACGCACATGGCGATGCCGTTCGGCGGCACCCGCTCGATCGACGACTACGACACGGGTACGCGCGCGGCCGCCGCGGGAGGAACCACCTGCATCGTCGACTTCGTGATTCAGCAGCACCCCGACGGCCTGCGCTCCTCGCTGGAGGAATGGCGCGACCGGGCCGCCGGCGCGGCGCACGTCGACTACGGCTTCCACATGGCGATCACCCAAGCCGACGAGGGCACCTTCGCCGACATGGAGCCGATGGTCGCCGAGGGCATCTGCACCTTCAAGGTCTTCCTGGCCTACCGCGGCGTGCTGATGGTCACCGACGACCTGTTCCTGCGCGTCCTCGAGTACACGCGCGACCTGGGCGCGCTCACCATGGTCCACGCCGAGAACGGCTGGGCCATCGACGTGCTCGTGGAGCGTGCGCTTGCCGCGGGCCAGACCGACCCCATCCACCACGCGCATACCCGCCCGGAGGCGCTCGAGGCCGAGGCGACACATCGCTCGGTGCGCCTCGCGGAGCTCGCAGGCGCCGGCGTCTACATCGTGCACGTGACCTGCGGCCTGGCCGCCGACGAGATCGCGGCCGGCCAGGCGCGCGGCGTGGCCGTGTCCGGAGAGACCTGCCTGCAGTACCTGACCAACACCGTCGACGACCTGGAGCGGCCGGACTTCGAGGGAGCCCGCTACGTGTGCTCGCCGCCTCTGCGCGAAGCCCACAACCAGGAGCTGCTGTGGGGGGCGCTTGACCGCGGAGTGCTGGAGAGCGTGTCCACCGACCACTGTCCCTTCAACAGCGAGCAGAAGGCGCTCGGGCGCAACGACTTCTCGAAGATCCCCAACGGGCTGGCGATGATCCAGCACCGGCTGGTGAAGCTGTGGGATCTGGGCGTGGAGAGCGGCCGGATCACGGCCGAGGAGCTGGTCGACATGACCTCGACCGCGATCGCCCGCCGCTTCGGCCTGGCACGCAAGGGCGCGGTCGCCGCCGGCAAGGACGCCGACCTCGTGGTCTTCGACCCGGCCACCCCGTTCGAGTTCTCAACGCGGACGTCGCATATGAACGTCGACTACGACCTCTTCGAGGGCCAGCGATCCACAGGCAGCGTGCGCCACACGCTGTGCCGCGGGGAGATGGTCTACGACCGGGGTGAGATCCTCACCCAGCCCGGCCACGGCCGCTTCGTGGCGCGGTCACTGGGCGCGCGGGCCGCAGTGGCCCCGTGAAGGCCGACCGCGTACTCGAGGATTTGCGTGAGCTCGCGCGCCTGACCGGCGGCCCCGACGGCGCGCGGCGGGTGTGCTGGACCGATGAGTGGTCGCGCGCGCGTGAGTACGAGCGCTCGCGACTCGACGAACTGCCGGTGGAGGTCACGGTCGACGCCGCGGGCAACCTCTGGGCCGACCTCCCGGGCGAGCAGGAGGGCTTCGTGATCGTTGGGTCTCACGTGGATTCGGTGCCCGCCGGCGGATGGCTGGACGGCGCGCTCGGAGTGTTCGCCGCGGTCGAGGCGCTGCGCTCGCAGGCCGAGAATGGGCGGCCCCCCGTCGGACTGCGGCTCGTGGACTGGGCCGACGAGGAGGGGGCGCGCTTCGGGCGCAGCCTGTTCGGCTCGTCGGCCTGCGCGGGCACGCTCGAGCTGGACGAGGTGCGTGACCTGCGCGACCGCGATGGCGAGCGCCTCGAGGACGTGGTCGGCCGCTACGACGTGGACTTGGAGACTGCGCACGAGTCGAACGCCCAGCTCCAGGGGGCCTGTGCCTATCTCGAGCTGCACATCGAGCAGGGACCGGTGCTCGAGAGCCGTGGGGAGCCGGCCGCCACCGTGCTCGGTACCTGTGGAGTCGAGCGCCACGTGGGCGTGTTCACCGGCCAGGCGGCACACGCCGGCGCCACCCCGATGGGCCTGCGCCGCGATAGCTTCGCCGCCACCGCCCAGGCCGCGCTCGAGATCCGGGAGGTCGGCTTTCGCCACGACGGCGTCTGCACGGTGGGCGGCGCCACGAGCGAACCCGGAGTGGTCACGGCGATCGCCGGGCGCACCGAGATGCTGCTCGACCAGCGCCACCTCGATCCCGGCGAGCTCGCGGCAATGCTGGCCGAGGCTCGAGAGGCCTGCGAGCGGGCCGCCGCGGACCAGGGCTGCGAGGTCGAGCTGCGACACGTCTGGTCGATCCCTCCCATCCCCTTCGACGACCGGCTGATCGAGCTGGCCCGCGAGGCGGTGACGGCGGCGGGGGGCCAGAACACGGCGATCCCGAGCGGGCCGCTGCACGACGCCGCCGAGATGGCGCGGCTGCTCCCCACGGTCATGATCTTCTCCTCCTCCTCGCCGCCGGTTTCGCACACCAAGGAGGAGGACACCCCGGAGGACGACCTGCGTGTGGCCATCGAGGCCTACGGCCGCACGGTGCAGGGCACACTGGAGCTCGCCGCCGCGGGTGACCTGCCTTCGCGCGCGTGAGTGCGCTGCGCGACCAGCTCGCCTACCTCGAAGCCTCCAGCAGCTTCTACGCCGAGCGACTGAGGGGCGTGCGCGAGCACGTGCACACGCCGGCCGACCTGCGCCGCCTGCCGTTCACCACCAAGGAGGAGCTGCGCGAGGGTCAGCGCCAGGAGCCTCCCTTCGGCGCCCACCTGTGTGCGGCGCCCGAGCGGCTCGTGCGCATGCACGTGACCTCGGGCACCACCGGCGATCCCGTGGCGGTCGGCTTCACGCGGCGCGACCATGAGGCCAACAGCGCGGTGGGCGGTGACGCCTTTCGCATCGCGGGCCTGCGCCCGAACGACGTGGTCGCCCACTGCCTCAACTACGCGCTGTACGCGGGAGGCATCGCCGACCACATGGCGCTCGAGCGCAGTGGCGCCACCGTGGTGCCCGTGGGCACCGGTCAGTCGCAGCGCCTGCTCGACCTCATCCCGCGCCTGGGCATCACCGCGATCTTCGGCACGCTCTCCTTCCCCGCCTACCTCGCCGGACGCGCTCGCGAGACCAGCATCGATCCGCGCGCGCTGGGCGTGCGCCACCTCGTCACGGCCGGAGAACCGGGCGCGGGCCTGGCGGCGGTGCGGGCCGAGATCAAGGAGGCGTGGGGAGCGACTGTGGCCGACACGTTCGGAATGAGCGACGTATGGTCGACGATGGCCGGCGCCTGTGAGCGGGCCGAGGGCCTGCACCTGACGGTGGACGATCACGCCGTGCTCGAGCTGGTGGAGCCGGAAAGCGGCTCGCCGGTCGAGCTCGAGGACGGCGCCAGCGGCGAGCTGGTGTGGACGCACCTGGGCCGCGAGGCCTCGCCGCTGCTGCGCTACCGCTCGGGCGACCTCGGGCGGGTGTGGACCACGCCGTGCGCGTGCGGGCGCAGCTCGCCCCGGATCCGCATCGACGGGCGCCGCGACGACATGCTCCGTGTGCAGGCCGTGAACGTCTATCCGCAGGCCATCGGCGCGATCCTCTCCGAGGACTCCAGGCTGGGCCGCCACTGCGTCGTCGCCGTCGGCGATCCGGTGAGCCCACCTCTGCAGGTGTACGTGGAAGCCGACCCACAGGCCGACCTCGCGGGCGTGAGTGAGCGGCTGCACGCCGCATTGAATGCGCGCTTCGACGTGACCAGACTCGAGCCCGGCTCGCTGCCCGTGGCCGAACACAAGACCCGTATCGTCCACCGGACCGCCCGCGGGGACAGCCTGCCGCCGGCGGTGGAGAGGCTGATGAGAGCGAGCGCCGAATGACCGTCACGACCGAGATGCAGGGGCCCGCCCGGCTGATCCTCTGGGACCGCCAGGCGCGCCGCAACGCCTGGGATCTCGAGACGATGACCGCGGTCGCCGATGCGATCGAGGCCGCGGGCGCCGATCCGGAGGTGCGCTGCGTCGTCCTGCGTGGCGCCGGCGAGCACTTCTCGGCCGGCGATGACCTCCACGCCGCCACGGAGGCCGACAGCGACGCCTGGGCGGCCACCATCGAGGGCTTCCAACGCATGACCCGGGTGGTGCTGGCTGCGCCGATTCCCGCGATCGCGGCGATCGACGGCGTGTGTGTGGGCGGGGCGCTGGAGTTCGCCGCGAGCTGCGACCTGCGGCTGTGCACCGACCGCGTGCGGTTGCTCACCCCCGAGGTCGGGATCGGTCTGGTGGCGAGCAACGCGGGCACACTGCTGCTGCCGGAGCTGCTGGGCGAAAGCGCCGCCCGAGCGCTGTTGCTCGGCGGCGAGGAGCGCGACGCCGCCTGGGCGCGCGATCACGGATTCGCCACCGAGATGGTGGCGCCGGAACGGCTCGACGCGCGCATCGCGCACTGGACCGGCGTCTTCTCGCGCACGTCACGCGACGCCGTCGCCGCGACCAAGGCGATGCTCAACGAGCGCTTCGGCGAGTTGCTGCCGGCCGCGATGGAGCGCGAGACCCACCACTGCGTGCGCCTGTTCGACGAACCGGACGCCCGGGCCGCGCTGAGCGCGTTTTCCGGGCGCAGGGCGCGCGACTGACTCGGTACGGCGTCACCTCGATGACCGCGCCGCTGCGGCGCGTGCTGGTCCGCCGCCCGGCCACGGCCGGCGACTGGGCCGGCGCCGCTTGGCGAACACCGGACCCCGGCCTGCTCGCCGCTCAGCACGAGGCGTTCTGCGAGCTGCTGGCCGGGCTTGGAGTGGAGGTCGAGCTAGCCGAAGCGCTGGATGGGCAGGTCGACGCCGTGTACATGCACGACTCGATGGTCATGACCGGCCGCGGCGGCATCTCACTGCGGATGGCCAAGCCCGCGCGCGAAAGGGAGCCCGCGGCCGCGGCAAGGGAGCTAGAGCGGTTGGGGATCCCGCTTCTCGGCGCACTCGAAGCGCCGGCCTATGCCGACGGAGGCGATCGCTACTGGATCGACGACTCGACAGCTGCGATCGGGCTGGGCTACCGCACCAACCGGGCCGGAGCCGCCGCGCTGGCCGAGCTCTTGCAACCGGAGGGAGTGGAGGTCCAGGCCTACGACATGCCTCACGACCAGGGGCCGGGTTCGGTGCTGCACCTTCAGTCGTTCATCTCCGGTGTGGCCGACAGCCTGTGCGTGATCTACGAGCCGCTGGCCCCCGTCCGCCTGCTGCAGGACCTGCGCGACCGCGGAACCGACTGGATCGCGATCGACCACGACGCGTACGCGGCGATGGGATGCAACATCCTCGCTGTCAGGCCCGGGGTGGTGGTGATGGTCGACGGAGTGCCCGATGTGCGGCGCGCGTTGGAGCGTCGCGGCATCGAGGTGCACGTCTACGACGGCTCCGAGCTGTCGCTCAAGGGCGACGGCGGCCCCACGTGCCTCACTCAGCCGTTGCTGCGCTCTGGCTGACGGGAGCGGGCTATGCTGCGCCGGTGAGCTCGCCGTCACAGCGCTGGGCCACGTTCGACATCTACGGGACGCTCGTGGACTGGAACGCCGGGATCGGCGCCGAGCTCGCTCGACTCCTCGGCGACGCAGACGTGGACGGCCGGCTCGAGCTCTACCACGACACTGAGCGCCGAATTCAGCGCGAGCAGCCGACCGCCCGGTACCGCGAGGTGATGGCGCTTGCCCTCGCCGAGGTGGCGTCGCGGGCGGAGGTCGAGCTGCCCGCGAAGGAGCGCGACGCGCTGGGCCGCTCGCTACCGGACTGGCCGGTATTCCCCGAGGTCGGAGACGCCCTGACCGAGGCCCATGAGCGTGGCTGGACACTCGTTGCGCTCTCCAACACCGACCGCGACCTGATCGACGCCTCGCTGCGCGAGATCGGCGTGCCCTTCGACCGCGCGATCGTGGCCTCCGAGGTCGGCTCCTACAAGCCGGCGCTCGGCCATTGGCATGCCTTCTACCAGTCCACCGGCGCCGACCGCGATCGCCATGTGCACGTGGCCCAGAGTCACTTCCACGACATCGCGCCGGCGGATCAGCTCGGCATACCGTCGATCTGGATCAACCGCCTCGGCGAGCAGCGAGAGCCGCCACCGACCCGCGAGCTGAGCAACCTCACCGGGCTCGCGGACACGCTCGACGAGCTCGTGCCGCCGGCCTACTAGAGGCTTGATGTGGGTTGGGTGCGCCGGGCGTCTTTACGACAGCAACCAGGGCGGGACTGTCACTGCTGTCGCGGCGCTTTAACAGAAGCCCGTCGGGGAGACGAATCGGGTCGCAGCGTTGGGAGCTGTCCTGCCCTGGTGTCGCAGTACGACACCGATCCAGGACAGCAGAGCGAAACCGCGTTAGAAGACGCCGACGCCCATCAGCCCGCTAGCGACCGCGAACCGCCTCCAACGCCTGCTCGGTCGTCCGGTACTCCTCCACACGAACGATCTTCCCCGCTCGCACCAGAACGGCGTAGGTCTCGACCACCTCGATCTCGAGACCGCTCCCCCGCCCGTGCAGGCGAGCGCGCCAGGGCACGACAACCCAGGGTCCGCACTCAATGAAGTCCTGATGTTCGACGGACCGCTCGAACCGATCCTCCCAGGGCTCGGCCACGGTGGCCGCGAGACGCCGGAGCCCGTCGATGCCCTCGTAGGTCTCTGCGTCCGGCTCGTCGGCCGCCGTGCACCACTCGGTGTCGGCATCGTGCGCGGCGAAGGAGGTTTCAAAGTCGCCGCGCGCGAATGCCTCGAGACTCTGCCGCACGACATCGACGTTGCTCATCGGTGGACCGATGACTGCACCACAATCATGTCGTTATACCGGCCATGAGCACACTCCTCACAGAGAAGAACGCGATCATCTACGGCGCCGGGGGCAGGATCGGCCCTCACGTCGCTCGAACCTTCGCCCGCGAGGGCGCCACCGTCTTCCTCGCCGGCCGGACGCGAGAGACCCTCGACGAGGTGGCCGCGGAGATCGCGAGCGAGGGGGGCACCGCGCACGTGGCCGTAGTCGACGCCCTGGACGACGCGGCGGTCGGCGCCCACGTCCAGGACGTCGTCGAGCAGGTGGGCCGAGTGGACGTGTGCTTCAACCTCGTGTCGCGCGGCGACGTCCAGGGTACCCCGCTGCTGGACATGGATGTCGACGATTTCATGCAGCCCGTTTCGGCCGGGGCTCGCTCCAACTTCATTACGGGACGGGCTGCTGCTCGCCACATGGTGGGGCAGGGCTCGGGCGTGATCCTGATGATCACCAGCGGGTCCGGCCCGGTGCTCAAGCCCTCGCCGGACTTTCAGATGGGCGGTACGGGCCCGGCGGACGCGGCTACGGAGTCGTTCATGCACTACCTGGCGGGCGAGGTCGGTGCACGTGGCGTGCGCGTGGCCGTGCTGTGGACGGCCGGGGTGTTCTACCCCGACCTGATGGCGCCCCTGTCCATGCTCGGCCGCGGCCCGACCGTTGAGCAACTCGCCGACACCGCCGCGTTTGTGGCCTCTCATCGTGGCAGCGGAATAACGGCGTCGATCGTCAACGTCAGCAGCGGCGTCAGCGGCATCTAGCCAGTGACCAGCGTGACCGGAAACGACCTCACCGAGCAGGCGGCGCGTCACCGGCGCGAGCTGCACGTGCACTGCTACCGGATGCTCGGATCCTTCGAGGAGGCCGAGGACGCGGTCCAGGAGACGCTGCTTCGGGTCTGGCGCTTTCGCCACCGGTTCGACGAGAGCGCCGGCGCCGGGCTGCGGGCCTGGCTTTACCGGATCGCGACCAACGTCTGCCTGGACGCGATCAAGAGCAAGGGCCGGCGGGTGACCTCCTACCACTCCTTCGCCGAGGTGCCGTGGCTGCAGCCCTATCCGGACCGGCTGCTCGACGAGCTGGCCGATCCGGCGGAGGGCCCGGACGCCGTGGTGGTCGCGCGCGAGACAATCGAGCTCGCCTACCTCGCCGTGATCCAGCTGCTCCCGGCCCGCCAGCGCGCCGTGCTGCTCTTGCGCGACGTGCTCGAGTGGTCCGCCGCCGAGACGGCCGAGGCGCTCGAGCTGAGCGTCGCCGCGGCCAACAGCGCGTTGCAGCGCGCCCGGGCCACGGTGCAGCAGCACTCGACAGAGCGCCTGACCGAGGCCGCGAGCGCGCCGTCGGAGGACGAGCGGACGCTGCTTCAGGCCTTCATAGACACACACGAGAGCGGCGATATCGAGAGCTCGCTCGCGCTCCTGCGCGACGACATCAGGGTCACGATGCCGCCGCACCCCCACCTCTACGAGGGTCGCGCGGCGATCGTGCCGCTGATGGAGCGCGCTTTCCAGGACGATGAGTACAGCGACTGGCGCCTTGTGGCCGCGTGGGCCAACCGCCAGCCGGCCGCCATCAGTTACGTCCGTCGTCCCGGCGACAGCCGCTACCGCGCGTTCAAGATCGACGTGCTCCGCGTGGAGGACGGGCTGATCCGGGAGATCACGACGTTCGGCGCCGGGCTACATGCCGCCTTCGGTCAGCCCGAGATCCTCGCGGCCGGGTAGTCGCGGAGGCCCGGCGCGCAGGATGATCGTGGTCTCGGTGTCGGCGGCGCCGAAGTGGACGCGCAGCGCCCGCAGCAGGGCGTCGAGCTCGGCCGTATCCCGGCAGGCCACCCTCAGCTGATAGTCGGGCGCGCCGGTCAGGTGCAGGACCTCGGTAACCGAGTCGAGCCGCGACGCGGCGGTGGCGAAGTCGTCGGATTCGGTACCCGGGGCGAGAGTCACGCCCACCAGCGCCTCGAGGCGCCGGCCGCCGGCGGCGGGGTCGACTAGCGCGGCGAACCCAGTGACGACGCCGGCCCGCCGCAACCGGCGCACGCGGTCGGCCGCGGCGTTGGCGCTGAGGCCGACGGCGGCACCCAAATCGCGCCATGAGATCCGCCCGTCGTCACGCAGCAGCCTGAGAATCTCACTGTCAATCGCGTCCATGACAGCGATTCTCGCAGTTCGTGACCGGTCAAGCTTGCGATTACGCAGCGGCGACGCTACTCAGACTTGGATGGATTCGACCGCCGCATTGGTAGCCGGCCTCGTCGCCGGCTTGGCAATCGCCATGCAGGTGGGCGCCGTGAGCGTGCTGCTGATCGAGGCAGCCGTCGTCGAAGGACCGCGGCGCGCGATGGCGGCGGGAATGGGCGTCGCCACCGCGGACCTCGCATTCGCAGTCGTGGCGGTGGCTGTGGGAGGCGCGGCGGGCGCCGTGTTGGCCGGCCACGAGGCCGAGATCCGGCTCTGCGCCGCCGCTGTGCTGGCGGCGATCGCCATCCACGGGCTGATTGCCCTGAGACCGGACCGAGATGAGGTCTCCGCGGACAGCACGCCGCACCTTCGCCCCACGGCCCGTGCGCACTACGCACGCTTCCTGGCAATCACCATGGCCAACCCGCTGACGATCGCCTCGTTCGCGGCGGTCGCCGCCTCGCTCTCACTCGCCGGGCTCGCCGCGGCCGCGGCGTTCGCCGTCGGCGTGGGAGCGGCCTCAGCGATCTGGCACCTGGCCCTGACGCTCGTGGCCGGCCACGCCGGGCGCTGGGTCACCCCGCGCATCCGTCGCGGCATGGCCATCGGAGGGCGGCTTGCCGTGCTCGCCATCGCCGTCAACCTCGCGGTGGCGATCTGAGGCTCACGCGCTAGACAGGAGGCGCCGCACCTCGGCGGCTCCCTCGATCGCCTCCTCAGGATCGCCCGCGCAGGGGATGAGGTTGAAAGCGCCGCAGCCGGCGGCTGCGTACGGCGCCAGGAAGGCGGCCACGTCCTCGGGCCGGCCGTAGGGCGAGTACTTCTCGAACGCCGTGAACGGAGTGACGTAGAACGCCTCCATCGAGGTCGCGAGCGCCGGGCGAGCCTGCTCCACGCTGGAGCCGAAGCCGCACCAGACGTTCAGCGCGTGCTCGAAGCCTGCCGGGTTGCGGCCGGCCTGCGTGGCCAGCTCGGCGATCTCCGCCCGAACGGCAGCGAAGCGTCGCGGGGAGACCCAGATACCCAGCCAGCCGTCGCCGAACAGGGCGGCCCGGCGCACGGCCGCGCCAGAACGGCCCGCGACCGAGATGGAGATCGGCGGGTCGGGGGCCGGAAGGATCAGCGCCTCGCGCACGTCGAAGAACTCGCCCACGAGCGTGGCGGGCTCGCCGCGCAACAGCGCCCGCAGCAAGGTCAGGCACTCGTCCATTCTGCCGACCGCGCGTGCGTGGGTCGACGCCGCAGATCTCCACCTCGTGGCGGTCCTCGCCACCGATGCCGACGCCGAATGTGAGCCGGCCTGGCGCGAGCTCTGCGATCGTCGCCAGCTGCCGGGCGACGATCACCGGGTGGCGCAGCGGCAGCAGGTAGGCGGCCACGTAAACCGGCAGGTCGTCCTGCACAGCCAACAGCGCGGAGGCCTCGACCAGACCGTCTCTGCCTGCTCCCACGAAGAAGCTCACGTGGTCGCCCACACCCAGGTGATCCACGCCCGACTCTCGCGCGGCCGCCGTGAACCTACGGCGATCCGCCGCCAAGGCCGGGGGGATGGCGGATTGGGGAAAGCTTCCGACTCGCACGCTCGTTCGCGGCGAGCCTACCTCGCCCGGGCCTCACGGCGGTCGAGGTCGCCGAAGGACCTTGCCCAAGGGACCCCCGGGAGCCCCAGCTGCGAGCCCTGGGGGTCGACTGGGGGTATCCCCGGTTCACCGGTGGCCGGCGCGAACCCATGATGCTCACATGACCGCAACCGAGATCCGACGCCAACTCCAGGAGCTGCACACCGAGCGCGCTCTCGCCTCGATCGCCGGGTTGGGCGGCAACCTCGCCTATTCCGCCGACCTCGACCAAGAGATCGCGAGCACGACCCAGGCTTACGTCGGCGCGGCGGTCACCGAGATCGCGACGCTCCGCGCTCAGCTCTCCGGCCCGCAGCAGGGATGACCAGATGACGGCCGTCGCAACGAGCTACGTGGGTCACCCCGACATTCCGGTTGGCATGACCATCGCCGATTACCGACGCTTCCGCAGGCACCTCCCTTGGTGGCGCAGGCTATTCGGGCTCCCTGGTTGAGTCACCGATCGTAGAAGGCCGCCAGCGCCGGCGGAGCGCTCTGGTGCGGCGCCCCGACGGGCAGCGTGGCGCAGTCGCCGAGCGCCCAGATGTTGGGCGCACCGACCACACGAAGCCTCTCGTCAACCGCCCGCGGGCGTCGCGTGGCAGCCGCAGGCTCGTCTCGCCGCGGCCAACCGCCCGAGAGCCACCAGCA
Source organism: uncultured Thermoleophilaceae bacterium (assembly GCA_963728495.1). GTDB lineage: Bacteria > Actinomycetota > Thermoleophilia > Solirubrobacterales > Thermoleophilaceae > JACVRW01. The sequence goes on from CAVSKI010000001.1 coordinate 69,585, forward strand.
TCGGCGCGCCCCGGCTGCATGCCATCGCATATGCATTGGTTTTCTGGCACACGCCGCCCATCGGGCCGATCGGCCTGGTCTGCTTCGCCGGAGCGGTGATACTGCTGGCACGCAGCCGACCAGGAAAGGATCCCAGTGATCATCAGCACGATGAATGACCTTCCGGGCTATCGGATCGAAGAGGTGCTCGGTGAGGTCTTCGGCCTCACCGTTCGCTCGCGCAACGTCGGCTCGCAGATCGGCGCGTCGTTCAAGTCGCTCGTGGGCGGAGAGCTCAAGGGGATGACCAAGATGCTCGCCGAGGGTCGCGAGCATGCGACCCAGCGTCTCGTCGAGGAGGCGGAGGGCAAGGGGGCCAATGCGGTCGTCGCATTCCGTTTCGACACCTCCGAGCTCGGGAGCACCTGGACGGAGATCTGCGCCTACGGCACCGCGGTACGAGCCACGCGCACCGACTAGAGCGTCACGGTCCCCCGTACGCGCGTCGTCGTCGCGCCGGCTACCCAGATTTCCTCCGGCTCGCCGGGCTCACCGCCCGACAGGACCACCCGACCGGCGCGTCCGAGCGCGGTGCCTTGGCGAGCGACGTACGGAAGCGTGGCGCGACCCTCCTGGGTGAGCCATCGCGCCAGCGACGCGTTGAGGCTTCCGGTGACCGGGTCCTCCACCGTCACGCCATCCTTGGCGAAGAACGCCCTCACCTCCCACGCCGCGTCTCCGGGCCCGCTGGGCGGGTGTGGGCCGACGATCCCGATATCGAGCCCCTCGACCCAGCCCGGCTCGACCGCCAGCACGGCTTCGGCGTCGTCCAGAAGGACGCCAACCCAGCCCGGGCCGTTGTCGACCCAGGCGGCGTCGCGGATGGCGTCACGGCCGATGCCCAAGATCCCCGCCAGCCGGTCGACCAGCGCAGACTCCGCCGGTCCCTCGCGCACCAGCGGCGGCGCCTCAAAGGCAAGGCCATCGGCGGTGGGTCGAACACGGACGAGCCCCGCTCCGCATTCCTGTACCACCTCGTCGTGACCGGGGTGGCCCGTGTGCTCGAGCCACGCGTGCGCGGTCCCCAGCGTGGGATGACCGGCAAACGGCAGCTCGAGCGTGGGAGTGAAGATCCGCACGCTGTAACTCGCGCGCGGCTGGGTCGGCGGCCCCACGAACGTGGTCTCCGACAGGTTCGTCCAGCGCGCCACGCGCTGCATCGCGTCGGTGTCGAGTCCGGCGGCATCGAGCACAACCGCCACCGGATTGCCGCCAAAGGGCTCGGCGGCGAACACGTCGACCTGCGCGAAGGGGACGCCGACCGCTGTGGACATCAGGACGGCGCCCCCTTTCGCGCTATGTCATCACGGGCGAACGGGCTTCACGCGGAAGAGGACGTTGCCGCGCCTGAATGTTCCCGTTTGCGCATTGAGGACCCATGGCCTGGGCAGCACGCCGCTCACATCCTGGAGGAACTGGGCGAACAGCTGGCTCGATCGTGGGCAGCTCAGGCCCCGGACCCAGACGTTGTAGTTGCCCTTCTTCAGGCGCAGCGCCCCAATGCTGTCGTTGTTGAGGACCCGGAAGGTCGCAGGGCACTTCGATTGGCCGCCGCTCGGGTGTCGACCCTGGCTGCCGCCCTGCCCTGAGCCTTCGCTGACATACGGCTTGATGCGGAAGCCGACGTGACGGTGTCCGCGCGAGAACGTGCCCGTGCCCGGATCGAGGAGCCAGGGCCGCGGAAGCACGCCGTCGTAGTCCTGCAGGAACCGCTGGAAGAGACTGACCGCCCTCTGGCAGCTGACCCCCCGGTAGGAGAGCAGCGTGATCCGATACTTGCCCTTCGCGATTCTGAAGCTCCCGATCCGGTCGTTGTGCAGCACCGAGAAATAGCCCGGGCAGATCCGCGGCGAGGGCGGAGCGGGCGGTGTCGGCGGGCTGGGACCCGTGCCCGGAGTCACGCGGAAGCCGACGCTGCTCCCTCGACCGGCCTGGAAGGTGCGCGTGGAGTTGGTGGCCACCCACGGACGCGGCAGCCGGCCGTCGTAGTCCTCGAGGAACTCGCTGAACAGGCGCGAGGCCTCGGTGCAGCCCATCGTGGCCGTGTCGAGCACCGTGACCACGTACGGGCCCTTCGGCAGCTGCATGCTGCCTATGCGGTCGTTGTGGAGCACGTCGAACGTGCCGGGGCAGTTGGCTTCGGCAGCGGAGGCCGACGGGGCGAGGGCGAGGGTGGTCGCAGCCGCGACCGCCAGCCCCACGAGAGTCCTTCTCAATCGGGTCATGGCCGCGAGCCTATGCACTAACCCGTGAGACGTCCAGCCATGGCACGAAACATGAAGCGGGGCGCCCGGGCCCGGGCGCCCCGCGTTCTTTGGGGCTCTCTTGAACTCGTTTCAATCGTGCGGCGGCCCGCGTGCGCGCAAGGTCACGGGCGCCCGCGCCACCGGATCGCCGGCGGCGATGACTGCCGCCGACTCGTCGCCCGACGCCCGCGCGACGTCGTGTTGGGGGAGCACCGCGGCCGCAGAGGCAGCCTCGAAGCGAGCCAGGACCGCCTCTGCGCGCGCGTCCGCGAAGGCGTTGCGTTTGCAGTCCGCCCCGCGCCACTCATCGAGCACGCTGTCCGCGGCCGCGGCACCTGCAAGAGGCCCGGCAGAGACACCGCTGATCGCTGCGATCAGCACGGTCGCCGTGAAGCTCTTGTGCAGGGCCGCCTTCACCGTGGGCTCAAGTCTGGCTAAGCGATGTAAGTCCAGGCGAAGAATCTGAAGAACTGATCCGCCACGGGGATACTGCCCCCGATGGAGACAGTGAACGAAAAGGCCGCCCGTCATCTTTGCCGAGGCCGTGACGAACGGGAGTCCCGCTGCGGCCGTCGAGGTCTGTGACCCGGAGATCGAGTTCAGCTCGGTGCTCGGGATAAGCGGGCGTGCCTACGCGGGGCACGAGGGCATCCGGCAGTACTTGGCCGATGTCGAGTCCGCGTGGGCGCACTGGAGCGTCGAGGTGGATCGCATCGTCGAGGGTGGCGATGGCAGGGTGGCAATCGTGATGACCATGCATGCGCGTGGGCAGGGGAGCGGCGCCGCGCTCCACGAGCACACCGCCCACATCTGGACCCTTCGGAACGGAAGGCTTCTGCGCAACCAGCCCTTCCGTGAACCCGCCGAGGCGTTAAGGGCGCTGGGGCTACCGCCCACCTAGGCGGCGGCGGAGCCTGCGTTGTCTAACGGCAGCAACCAGGGTGGACGCAGCCGGGTTTGTCGGCTTTGTCGCGTTGCCGCAACGCGGTTTCGCTCGGCTGTCCTGGATCGGTGTCGTACTGCGACATCCAGGCAGGACAGCTCCCAACGCGGCGGCCCGATTCGTCTCCCCGACGGGCTTGTGTTACAGCGCCGCGACAGGGGTGACAGCTCGCCCCCCGCAGATCCCCGTTCCTCGTTGCTGCAGTTAAGGACGCGGGCCTAGGCGCGGCGGCTCGCGCAGCGCAAGGCGGGCGCACAGCAGACCGAAGTCAGGCAGAAGCGGCGAAAGGGTCCTGGTGCGAGGCAGGGTGAGACCCGTCGCGTAACCGGCGGGGCGGCGACGGCGGCCCGCAGCGACGGCACGGGGTCGGCGCCCGCCGGCAGCACGCCCACGGGCGTGCCGTCGGATCTGACGAGGAGCGCGGAGCGCCCGGTGGCGCCGAGCGCGCGCGCGGCCATCGGATCGAGGAGCTGCACACGCACCGGCACGCGCGCTGTAAGTGTCGCGGCCGCCGACTCCCAAGCCGGCTCGTCGCGAGCGGCAAACAGCGTCAGTCCGGGTCCGAGCAGGTCGAGCGTGGAGCGCTCGCCGGTCCACACGTGAGCGATCCGGCCACCCAGATCCGCGCGCACCTCCTGTTCCACCGGGCGGATCGAGCCGCTGGGGTCGGCCGATCGCGCGGTGGTGTACTCGGCGACGGGGCGACGCTCGGCCTCGTATGAGTCCAGCAGCGCCGGAGCGCCCCAGCCGCGAAGCATCCATCCGAGCTTCCAGCCCAGGTCGTAGCCGTCGTGCAGGGCGATGTTGAGGCCGGTACCGCCGCGCGGCGTGACTCGGTGCGCCGCGTCACCAGCGAGGAAGACGCAATCGCTACGCCAGCGCTCCGCGAGCTGCGCCGCGGCCGAGAAGTACCTCGACCGCTCCACTCGCACCGGCAGGTCGGGCACGCCCGCACCCAGCCGCACGAGCTCCTTGACCTGCCGCTCGTGCGGTGGGTCGCCGTCGCTGCCCGGCGACCCGAACAGCCAGCGGTCCGACGCGCCGGTGGGCACGAATACCCCGGGCGCCGCCTCGTGAGTCACGGAGTAGATGAGGTGCCGGTGCTCGCCTACCACGTCCCACAACGGCGCCCGGAGCAGCGTGGTGTAGCCCTCCATGAGGTTCTCTGGTCCGATCATCGGGATGCCGAGCGCGCGGCGCACCGCGCTTCGTGCGCCGTCGCCCGCCACCAGATAGCGGGCGTGCACCGTGCGCAGCGCACCGGTGTGCACGTCGCGCAGGTCCACACGGGCACCGTCAGGCCCCGCGACAACGCCGGTCAGCTCGGTTCCGAGCTCGACGCGTGCCTGCGGTGACGTGCGCAGGTGCTCCAGCAGCAGCGACTCAACGTCGTCCTGTGCCACGCAGGCCGGTGCCGTCGGGCTGACCATCCGGCTCTCCTCCTTGCTCGGGTAGCCGACCGTGAGCGCAGTGCCGGCGGCGGCGTTGGCGAGCGTCTCGGACTCGAGCATCCGCGAGTCGACGTCGGCGCTATGCGCTCGCACATCGGCTTCCAGCCCCCACCCACGCATGAGCTCCATCGACCGCAGGCTGAGCACCGTCGCGCGCGGGTGGGAGGAGAGCGTCGCCCGGCGCTCCACGAGCAGGGTCGGGATCTCGCGCCGGGTCAGCTCGATCGCGGCGGCCAACCCGGCCGGACCGGCACCAACCACCAGCACAGGGACGTCGTAGGCGTTCTCGGAGTCCATGGGGTCATGGTGGGGCCCGCGACCCTCGCCCACATGAGCAACGACTACTCAACTGCGCGGTCGGTCAGACTGCGCACATGCCGTGGCCGCTCACCGGGCGCGACGCCGAGCTCGAGCTCGTCATCGGAACGCTTTCCGGTGGTGCGGCAGGCGGCGTCGTGATAGCCGGCCCGGCCGGGGTCGGCAAGACGCGGCTCGCGGCCGAGGCCGCGGAGCTCGCGAGCGCGCAGGGCTGCACGGTTGCGTGGGTACGGGCGACGCGCTCGGCCGCCTCCATCCCGCTGGGAGCCTTCGCGCCGCTGTTGCCGGCCGGAGATCTCCCTGAGGGCGTCGAGCTGCTGGCCCGCGCGCGTCACGCGCTGGCCGATCGCGCGGCTGGCCGTCGACTCGTGCTGTGCGTGGACGACGGTCAGCTCCTCGACGATGCCTCGGCGGCGCTGGTGCACCAGCTCGTGGCTGCGGATGAGGCCTTCGCAGTGGTCAGCATGCGGCGTGACGAGCCGGCCCCCGATGCCCTGCGGGCGCTGTGGAAGGACGAGCTGTGCCTGCTACTGGAGCTGGCCGAGCTCTCGCGCGGCCAGGTCGAGGCTCTCCTCGAGGCCGCGCTCGGCGGCCCGATCCACGGTGTCAGCGTCAATGCCCTGTGGGAGCTGACCCGAGGCAACGCCCTGTTCCTGCGGGAGCTGGTGCGCCACGGCGTCGACCGCGGCCTGCTGGCCCAGGACGCCGGGGTGTGGCGTTGGCGCGGCGAGGTCAGGGCGGGCACGCGGCTGGTGGAGCTCGTGGACGTGCGCATCGAGGGCGTGGGCGCGGGCGGACGGCGCGTGCTTGAGCTGGTGGCGGTCGACGCTCCGCTCGAGGTCGGGCTGCTCGAGCCCGGCGAGCTGGCCGCTCTCGAGGCGCTGGAGCGCAGCGAGCTCGTCCAACGCCGCGCCGAGGAACGGCGACGGTTCGTCGACTTCGCCCATCCGCTGTACGGCGAGGCGGTGCGCGCGCAGCTGACGCCCACGCGTCTGGAGGCGATCTACACACGCCTCGCGGACGCGGTGGAGGCACACGGCGTGCGGCGGAGCGACGACCTGCTGCGGATCGCCGTCTGGCGACTCGCAGCGGGTGTGACCGGCGACGCCGAACTGTTCGCCCGGGCGGCCGATCAAGCGCTGGCCGCACCCGACGTGGTGCTGGCCGAGCGTCTCGCGCGTGCCGCCGTGCTGGCCGGCGCGGGCTTCCGCGCACGGCTCGCACTCGGGCGGGCGCTCGCCGGCGCCGGTCGCGCGTCCGAGGGGCAGCAGCTGCTCGCCGACCTGGCGGCGCAGGCCGCCGACGACCACGAACGCGCGGCGGTGGCGATGGCGTCCGCCCGCAACCTGTTTTGGGCCCTGGACCGTGCCGAGGAAGCGGACGGCGTCCTTCAGGACGCCGAGCAGCACGTGGGTGACGACGCGCTGCGCCACGAGCTCGCCGCTCAGCGGGTGCGGCTGATGGCCGCTCGGGGCCGCCCGCAGGCGGCGCTGGCGGCCGCGCAACCGCTGCTTCACGACGACTCGGTGCATGAGCGGGCGCGAACGACCGTCGCCCTCGGCGCGGTCGAGGCCCTGTTCTCCACCGGCCGGACCGAGGAGGCGCGGGCGCTGGCCGAGACGTCGCTGCCCGCCGCCCGCCGGCGCCGGGACGAGCTGCCACATGCCGAGGTCGTGCTGCTCGGTATGCGGCCGATGGCGCTTCGGCTCGCCGGCCGCCTTGTCGAGGCCACGACGTTGTCCGAGGAGACCTATGCGCTCCTGCTCCCACGCAGGTCCGCGCCGGGCACGGCGGTCGAGGCGAACTCGCTGGGCCTGATCTGGCTCGCGCGCGGCCGGGTCCGGACGGCGCTGCGCTTCTGTCGCGAGAGCGCCGCCCTCCTGCGCGACGGCGACGGGGTTGGGATGCTGGCCTTCGCTCTCGCGGGCGTTGGGCAAGCGGCGGCGCAGGCGGGGGAGCCCGAAGCGGCGCGCGAGGCGGTGGCCGAGATGGAGCACACGCCGCTGGGGCACAAGGGTTTTGCCTTCGAGCTCGAGCTGGCGCGCGCCTGGAGCGCCGCGGCGAGCGGCGAGCTCTCGCGTGCGCGCGAGCTCGCGAGCGAGGCAAGCGCCCTCGCACAATCGCGGGGGCAGCACGCCTACGCGGTGCGCGCGCTGCACGAGCGCTGCCGGCTGGGCGACCCGGCCGGTGCCGCGCCGGAGCTGGCCCGGCTCGCCGGCACAGTCGACGGGCCGTTCGCCGCAAACGCGGCCGCGCAGGCCGCGGCGCTCGTGGCCGGCGACGGGGCCGGCCTACTCGAGGTCGCCGAACGCTTCGCAGCCGCGGACGCGCTGCTCGTGGCCGCCGAGGCGGCCGACGCCGCGGCCGCGGCACACCGGGCCACGGGCCGGCTCTCGAGCGCCCGCGTGGCCGACGCGCGCGCGGCCTTCTGGCTGACAAAGTGCGAAGGCGCGCGGCCGCCGACGATGCTCGCCGCGCCGGAGGCCGTCGACCTGACGCCCCGCGAACGCGAGATCGCACTCCTCGCCGCCGCCGGGTCCAGCAGCCGCGAGATCGCCGATCGGCTCGTGCTCTCCGTGCGCACGGTGGACAACCATCTGCAGAACGCCTACCGCAAGCTCGGCGTCACGCGCCGCCAGGATCTGCCCCCCGTCCTCACCGGGACGCCTGGGATGTAGCGTCGCCAAATCGTCCGCTAGGCCGCCGCGCCGCTAGGCTCTCGCGCGGCGGCCGTTCGCGCCGAACCTCTGACAGTCCGCCCCGGCCGGGCTCGTTGACGGAGGCAAAGGGGGGCTCACCTCTCGGACGGAGTCGTGAACGTCGATCGCGCCCGCCTCGCCGATCGCTGGGGGATTTCGAGTATGGGTCGCAGGAGACGAGCATGACAAGACAGGCCGACTTCAAACGTCGTGTGCGCGCGCGAATGGACAAGACGGGGGAGTCATACGCCGCCGCGCGCGCCCACCTACTGAGCACCCATCCCGCGGGGGCTCACGACCCCTCGCCGACCGACGCGCTGCACGTGACCAATGGGGACGCCACCGTGCCGGGCCTGCGCGGCGCCGGGGTTGGGGGCACGATCATCGCGTGGCGCGACGTTCTGCACGAGGGTCCGGTGCCCGACGTGCCCGATGACGAGCTGCGCGGCATTCGCGCCGGCTTCCTGGCCGGCGAGGGCGGCGCGGACATCGGGACGGCCTCGGAGTTCGCTGAGCGCGACCGCACGCTCGCCGCCCACCGCGGCGGGTCCTTCGTGCTGTGGTTCGAGGCCGACCTGTACGACCAGCTGCAGCTGATCCAGATTCTGGCCAAGCTCCGGGAGCTGGGTGTGACGGCCGGCCAGATCACCCTCATCTGCATCGGGGAGCACCGGGGCATCGCTCACTTCGGAGGGCTAGGCGAGCTCTCGTCCGAGCAGCTCAGTCGCCTGCCGGCAACCGCCGCGACGACGATGACCGGCTCCGCGATGGAGCACGCCGCCCGCGCCTGGACGGCACTGCGCGCTCCCGACCCCCTGCGGCTGGGCTCGATCGTGCGAACGCCCTCCCCTGAGCTGCGATTCCTGGGAGAGGCCTTCGACCGTCTCAGCCGCGAGTACCCGTCCACGCGCGATGGGTTGTCGTTGACCGAACGGCGCATCCTCGCCGCGATCGCCGAGGGTGCAGAGACCGCCGGCGCCGCCTTCGTGCGCACCGGTGCCAGAGAGGCGCGCCCGTTTCTCGGCGATACGTGGTGCTTCGACAAGATGACCCGGTTCGTCGCGGCGCCGGTCCCGCTCCTCGACGCCGAGCCCGACGCCGGCTCGGTCGCCCGCCACACTCGCCTGCGCGTGACCGACGCCGGCCGGCGGGTACTCGACGGACAGGAGGACCACGTCGCGCTCAACGGCGTAGACCGCTGGATCGGCGGCGTGCACGTCAAAGGTCACGAAGTGCCCTGGCGCTGGAACGAGGGGACCGAGTCGATCACCGCTGCGCGGTCGCCCTAGTCAGACCCGCCGGGCCGCGCGCGCCGAGCGCTCGTCGCGGGCCAGGATCCGCGGGCTGTCGGTGATGAGCCGTCGTTGGCGCAGGCCGTGGATACCGAGGCCAGGCTCCCCGAAGGAGACCAGCGTGACCTTCTCCTCCTGCACGGAAAGGCGGTAGTCGAGGGCCTGGAGCGGATAGGTACGGCCGTCGATCTCGATGTCGAAGCCGGCGAAGCCGGGATGGACCTCCACCCGCACGTTTGCGGTCGCCGGGACGACCAGCGGCGGGGCGCTGCCGCCGTGCATCGCGAGCGGCGTACACACCACCGCGAGGGTTCCCGCGGCGAGCAGCGGACCGCCGGCGGCCATCGAGTAGGCGCTCGATCCGAGTGGGCTCGCAACGATCAGTCCGTCGCCGGCGAGGCGCACATAGAGCTCGTCATCGACAGACACGTCGACGACCACCTGCCCGCCACCGCGGCGGACGACCACGAAGTCGTTCAACGCCCACTCGTTCGGAGCATCGGCGGGATGGATGCTGAGCGCTGGAAGCCGGCGCGGCGTCCAGTCCCCGCCATGCACGCGATGCAAGGCGTGCTCGAGGCGCTCGGAGTGCACGGACGTGAGCGCGCCGAGGCTCCCGCAGGCCACTCCCAGCACCGGTGCGCTGTGGGGCGCGGCCGCGCGCAGTGCGGCGAGCACGGTGCCGTCGCCGCCGAGAGCGACAACGAGGTCGCCAGGCTCGAGCTCTGCCCGCCGCGCCAGCTCGCGCTCCCGGCCGCCGGCAGTCGGGATCTGGACGACGTCCAGACCGTTGGCCCCGGCCCAGCGCTCGAGTGCCTCCAGCGGCGCCCCAATCGGGCGGGTCGGGTGAGGCACCAGGGCGATACGCGACGGTTGCTGATCGGCGACCACCCCGCGGACCCTAACCAGCACTGGGGCGTAGCCGAGGGCCCTGGCCTTGCTGGGCAGGCGGCGGGGTCGCCGCCCTCGCCGGCTAGGGAGCGTTGGGAGCGGGGTCGGAGCCGGAGGAGTCTTGTTCGTGGACGCCGTGGTCGCTGTGCGGCGGCTCGCTCTCGAGTCCCTCGAATTCGTTCGGCGGGTCTGGCACGTCGCGGTCCGCGGGTCCCTGGTCGGGCTGCCCGGCTCGCCGGCGACGCAACGCCTCGTAGGCGTGGTCAAGCGCGCGCCGCACCTGGGCGAGGCGCTGGTGTCCTGCGTCGTCGAGCTGGCCGCCCGCCTCGGCTCGCCACAGCTCGTGCTCCTCGGCGACCAGTTCTTCGATCCGATCAAGGACGGATTGTTCTTCCACACAGCGAGCATAGTGCGGCGGGATCGGCGAGCAGGGGCGGTCAATGTCGACGATGATCATTGCTGCGTCGCCGCGTAACGCAGCAGTACGGCGCCCGAGACGAATGGTCGGGTCTCCAGCAGCCTCAGCTTGATGTCGGCAGACTCGAACAGCCGCGCGCCGTGCCCGACAACCACCGGAAATACGAACGACCGGTATTCGTCAACCAGCCTCGCGGCGATCAGGGTGTGGACGAGCTGCGTGCTGCCCGTCGCCACGATGTCGCGGCCCTGCGCCGCCTTCAGCGCTTGCACCTCGTGTCGGACTGGTCGACGTCCTCGTTGAGCGGATCGAACCACCCCTCCGCCATGTCGATCACGCCGTCAAGCGTGATGTTCTCCGTTACTACGAGCTTGCGCATCGGACCGGCCGTTCCCAACTCGTCGCCACCGGTGTCTCAACGGACATGAAGGAACGAGTAAGGAATCAAGAGCCTGCACCAAAGGAGGCAAGGATGAGAAAAGTGATCGTTTCGACCTATGTGACCCTGGACGGGAGAGTGGACGAGGTCCGGGATTGGGCGGTTCCGTACGACGACGACGGGGCGGCCAAGTATCACACCGACCTGCTGATGAACAGCGATGGTCTGCTCCTGGGTCGCAAGACGTACCAGCTATTCGCCGCCCTGTGGCCATCGCGGTCAGGAGAGTTCCCCTACGTCGACAAGCTCAACAGGATGGCCAAGTACGTCGCGTCAACCACGCTTAAGGACCTGGAGTGGGAGAACTCCCATCTGATCGAAGGCGATGTCGCGGAGGGTGTCGCCATGCTCAAGCAACAGCCCGGTCAGGACCTGGTCATGTATGGCTGCCACGACCTCATGCACAGCCTGCTGGAACACGACCTCATCGACGAGTATCGAATCTTGGTCCAACCAGTCCTGCTCGGGAAGGGAAGGAGCTTCCTCAGGGACGGCGCGGAGCGGGTGAACCTCGATCTCGTCGACACCACCGTGATTCCATCCGGGGTGGCCATTCTCACCTACCAGCCTCGCTAGAACGCGCGGTGTCGGCCCAGCTCGACCTGATCCGCCGCCGCAATGCTCCGGGTACTCGACCACCGCGAGGAAGCTGTGGATGTGCCAGACCTGTGGGAGGATCGGCTGCTGTGACAGTTCGCCGAACCAGCACGCGTCCAAGTGACTGACGTGGGGTCGGGCCAGGGCGTCGCCATCGTGCTCGAGAATCCGCAAGCTGGGTAGCCGCGTTGGCGGAACAACCGGAGCACGAGGAGGCGTTTCCGCGGCTGCCTCGCGAGTTGTTCGCGCTCGTGCAGGCTGCGGGTGAGCGTCGCTCGGTCGCCGCGGGAGATGTGCTCACCCGTTCGGGCGAGGTGGTGCCCGAGTTCTACGTGGTCGAGTCCGGCGCGCTCGAGGGCTATGCGGACTATGGCTCTCCCACGGAGCGGCTTGTGGGGGCGATCGGGGAGCGCGGCTTCTGGGGCGGGACGAACCTCATGACCGGACAGCCGGCCTACGTGACCACCGTCGCGCCAGAGGACAGCGAGCTGATCGTGCTGAGCACCGACCAGCTGCGCGGCATGATCAGCGCCAGCCAGGAGGTGGGCGATCTGGTCCTGGGCGCGTTCGTCGCGCGCCGCGCTCTTCTCGTCGGGATGGGGCTGGGTCTGCAGCTCGTGGGGTCGCGCTTGTCCCCCGACACGCGGCGGCTGCGCGAGTTCCTCACGCGCAACCGCATCCCTCACGGGTTCCTCGACCTCGAGATCGACGAGGATGCTGAACGGCTCCTGCGCGCATTCGACGTGGCCCCGACCGACACCCCGCTTGTGGTGCGCGGCTCGCTCGCGCTGCGCAATCCGACGATCGGCGAGGTCGCAGAGGCGCTCAATCTCAGACCGCCGCGCGCGCCCGATCAGGTCGCGGACGTACTGATCGTCGGCGGCGGTCCGGCGGGTCTCGCGGCCGCGCTCTACGCCGCCTCGGAGGGACTCGGCGCCGCGCTGGTCGATTCGGTGGCGATCGGAGGACAGGCGAGCACGTCGGCGAGGATCGAGAACTACCTCGGCTTCCCGGCGGGGATCTCGGGATCCGACCTGGCCGAGCGCGCCGCCCTGCAGGCGAGGCGATTCGGCGCAACGAGCGCCGTGCCCGTGACCGCGTCGGGCATCGCGTCCGAAGGCGGCTATCACGTGGTCGAGCTCGAGGGCGGTGAGCGGCTGCGCGGCCGCACCGTAGTCGTGGCGACGGGAGCCCGGTATCGCCGCCTGGCAGTCGACCGCCTACAGGAATTCGAGGGGGCCGGCGTCTTCTACGCCGCCACGGAGGTCGAGGCGCAGGCGTGCGATGGCCAGCCGGTGGTTGTGGTCGGGGGGGCGAACTCCGCCGGCCAGGCGGCCACCTTGCTCGCCACGCGGGGCTGTCAGGTGCACCTTGTGGTGCGCCGCCACGATCTGGCCGCGAGCATGTCCCGCTACCTCGTAGACCAGGTCGAGGCGCAGCCTGGAATCGACATCCACCTCGCCGCGCAGGTGCGGGCGTTGCATGGAGGCGATTCGCTGCAGGCGGTCACGATCGACGGGGCCGGGCGACTGGAGGCGCGCGGGCTGTTCGTGTTCATTGGCGCCGACCCATGTACGGACTGGCTCGGCGGGGCACTGGCGACCGACGAGAACAGATTCCTCATCACCGGCCAGGACCTGAAGGTGACGCACCTCGATCCCGCCCGCGGCGGCCGTGACCGTCCCCCGCTTCCCCTCGAGACAAGCGCCCCCGGCGTGTTCGCTGCGGGCGACGTGCGCTCGAGTTCGGTCAAGCGGGTCGCCTCCGCGGTGGGCGAGGGATCGATGGCCGTGCGCATGATTCACCAGTACCTCGCCTTGTTCGACACCCCGAGGTGAGACCCCGGGAACGGCTTGCTCCGCGACGGCCGCCTGTGGCAGCTCGTGCGCGAGCAGGACGCGGTCCGCGAGCGGACGCTCAAAATCACGATCCTCGAGCCCCGGCGCCGAGGCGTACGCGTTCACGTTCGGGTGACGCCCGCGTGCCGACCTTCCTCGGCAAAACACCTCCGCTCATGGAAGTCTTGTTCGCCAGCACGCCTTGGCTCGACTTGAGATGAGGGCCGGTATAGCCTGGGCGGGCCCACCCGGACGAGAGGCCAACGATGGGTAGCACGCGCGAGTTCGACGTCATCGTCATTGGTGCTGGTCCGGCGGGGGAGCATTGCGCTGGGCGTCTCGCGGACGCCGGTCTACGGGTGGCGATCGTCGAGCGCGAGCGCGTCGGGGGCGAGTGCGACTACTGGGCCTGCATCCCGTCGAAGACGTTGCTGCGGCCGGGTGAGGCGCTGCAGGCGGCGCGCGAGGCACCGGGCGCCCGCGAAGCCGTGAGCGGAACCGTCCGGCCCGAGGGCGCATTCGAGTGGCGCGACTTCATGGTGGCGGGGTACGAGGACGCAGCCAAGGCTGCCTATCTCGAAGGGAAGGGGATCGAGGTGCTTCGGGGGACCGGCCGTCTGGCGGGTGACGGGAGCGTCGAGGTCGACGGCGAGATCTATCGAACGTCGCATGTCGTGATCGCGACCGGGTCGGACCCGGTGTTCCCGCCCGTCCCCGGCCTGGATGAGCTGGAGGGTGTCTGGACGAACCGGGAGGTGACCGGGCTGACCGAGGTGCCGCGCCGGCTGCTCGTGCTGGGCGGCGGACCAGTCGGGGTAGAGATGGCGCAGGCGGTGCGGCGCCTCGGTGCCTCCGTGGGTCTCGTCGAGGGCATGGATCACCTGCTACCTCGCGAACCGAAGCCGCTGGGCGACACGCTGGGCACCGCGCTCGCGGCAGACGGGATCCAGCTCCACCTCGGCGAACACGCCAGCGCCGTCCGCCGCGATGGTGACGAGTACGTCGTCGAGTTCGCCGGGCGCGACGACCTGCGCGCGGAGCGCCTGCTCGTGGCGACCGGTAGGCGAGCGCGTGCCGATGGCATCGGCCTCGACACCGTCGGAGTGGAGCCAACGCGACAGGGGGTCCCCGTCGACGAGCGGATGCGCGTCACGGACGGCGTTTGGGCGATCGGCGACGCGACCGGCGTCTGGCCGCTCACCTACATGGGCAAGTACCAGGGCCGCGTGGCCGCCGACAACATCCTCGGACACGACCGGACCGCGAACTACGACGCTGTCCCGAGAGTCGTTTTCACCGATCCGCAGGCAGCGGCCGTCGGCGAACCCGAGGGTGTTCTGTCCGCAACGGTCCCCCTTTCGGAGGTGCCGCGGATGTCCACGTACACGCGCGCGTATGCGGAGAGTCCCGGCTTCATGACGCTCCTCTCGGACGGGGAGCGGCTCACCGGGGCCTACGCGCTCGGACCGGAAGCGGGCGAGTGGCTGCAGCAGGCGACGGTGGCGATCCGCGCGCGCGTGCCGCTCTCCGTGCTGTTCGACGTCATCCAGCCCTTCCCGAGCTTCTCGGAGGCCTTCCTGTCAACGCTGAGCGAGCTCGAGGCCCAGACCCGTGAAGCAGCAGCTGTCGACCCGCCAATACCCACCTAGGAGGCACCGTGGAGATGAAACTCGAGGTTGTCGTGGTGCCCGTCTCGGACGTCGATCGGGCCAAGGCCTTCTATGGGAGCTTGGGCTGGCGGGAGGACGCCGACTTCGCGACGGATGAGCTGCGGGTGGTGCAGTTCACGCCGCCGGGCTCGCAATGCTCGGTCAACTTCGGCGAGAACATCACGACGGGCGTACCGGGCTCGCTTCAGGACCTGCAGCTGACCGTGCTCGACATCGACGCGGCCCGCGCCGAGCTCATCGACCGCGGCGTCGAAGTGGGGGAGATCTTCCACGACACTGGCGGGGTGTTCCACCACGCCGGGACCGAGGGGCGCGCGGCCGGCCCCGCCCCCGAGCGTGCCAGCTACGGCTCGTTTGCATCGTTCAGCGACCCGGACGGCAATGGGTGGCTGCTGCAGGAGATCAAGACACGCCTTCCCGGCCGCTGACGACAAAAGGAGGACTCACCGATGGACGTCGCCAACCTGGCAGAACTGATGCGAGAGACAGGCGAGCAGCACCATCCATACGAGCAGAGCGGCCCGGAGCACAACTGGTGGGACTGGTACGCCGCCTACCTGAACGCCCGCCTGGAAGGCAGCAGCCCAGAGCAGGCCTCCGAGGCTGCCGGGGTCTACATGGAGGGCGTCCTCGGGGCTAGCTGAACCCTGACGATGGCACGCATGCCGACGCTCAAGCCGAGTGGGCGACTCGGGCTCGTCCTGCATCCGCGCAGCGATCCGACGCCGGTGGTCGAGAAGCTCACGAGCTGGGCGCGGTCACACGGCAAGCAGGTGATCGTCGACGCCCGGGACGCCGCGCGCTTACCCGACGACGTAGAGCCGGTGAGCGAGGCTCAGCTGGTCGATCAGGCCGACGCATTGATCAGTCTCGGCGGCGACGGCACGATGCTCGGCGCGCTGCGACTCGTCGCGCAACGGCCCGTTCCCATCCTCGGTGTGAACCTCGGAAGCCTCGGCTTCCTGGTCGAGGTCAATCCCCACGAGCTCGACGGCCGCGCTCAACCGGCTCGACACGGGCGACTACACCATCGAGGAACACAGCGCGGCGGTGCTGACGGATGGATCTTCCGAGTCGATCGCGTTCAACGACATCGCCCTCGCCAGCGTGCCTGGCGAGGGAGCGGTACAGGCATCGCTGACCGTAATGGGGCGGGCGAGTGGGCGATACCGCTGCGACGCTCTCGTCGTTGCCACGCCGATCGGCTCCACGGCCTATTCGTACGCGGCGGGAGGGCCCGTCGTGTCGCCGATGCTCGACGCCGTGGTCATCAGCCCCGTGGCGCCGATATCCGGCATCTCCCGAGCTGCTGTGATCTCGGCCGCCGAGCCGCTCGCGTTGGCGCTGCTGGAAGGCAGCGGCCAACCGGCGCTCCAGGTGGACGGCACGATCGTGCGACGGATGGAGCCCGGCGAGGCGCTCGAAGTTCGCCTGCGACCGCGGGCGGGCCTCGTGGTGCGCCTGGACCCCGAGCGCTACCAGCGCCGCAGCGAGGTGAAGCTCAGCCTGCTCGACCTGCCCTTCCTACCTGACGAGATGCGCGACCTGCTGCCCGGCGGCGATCCTGTCGCCGTTGCCCTGGACACCTAGCCGACCTTGTCGACGACTCGTCGGGGTGCAGCTCGTCCTGAGATGATCGACGGGTGCCGCTGAACCATGTCGCGCTGACAGTTCACGATCGGAATCGATCGGAAGCCTTCTACCGCCAGCACTTCGGGCTGACCGAGCGGGTGCACGAGGACGAGCACCTCTTGATCCTCGGATCGCCGGACGGTTCGCTCGTCGCGTTGAGCGAGGGTCCGGTGCCGGACGGGCTGCCCCGCACCAACCACTTCGGTTTCCAGCTTGAGGACCCCGACGAAGTCCGAAGCGCGCGCGAGCGGCTGCGCGACGCCGGCGCGATGGAGACCGAATGGCAGGACGATCACGGGTTTGTCCGCGTCCAGGTCGCCGACCCGGACGGCTACCGGGTCGAGCTCTTTGCCATGACCGCTTCGCCCATTACGCGGCCGCCTACCCGCTCCCGCTGACGTCGCTCAAGCCCTCCGGCAGCTCGAGGCAAAAACCGTCGGTGGCCTGCGGCGTGGATTTCATGCCAGTCACGCCGGCGCCGACGGCGCCCCTGACGGAGCGGCCGCCGCTGGTCGAGTTTGTCGCAGCCGACGACTACGAGCAGGCACGCGAGCTCCTCGCAGTCATCCGCGGCAGCGACGGGGGGCGACGTATGTACGGCGTCGGTGACCCCTTCCGGCCGTCTATGCCGAACGCTTTCGAACCCAGATCTACGACGAGCGAGTCGTCCACCCCGGGCGCATGGCACAGGATCGTCGTGGTCGCTCGCGAGGACGACGACGAGGCGATGCTCAACCACGCGCTGATCCAGAGCCGCCGGCGCTACCGCACGTAAGACACCGCGTCGCCGGTCGGGGGGTGCTCGTGATGGTCCGTGATTCCCGCAGTGGGTAGCCTGCGGCTGGTGGATGGCTTCAGGGTCGTGATCGCCGGAGGAGGGATCGCCGCCGTCGAGGGGCTGCTGCGCCTGCGGCGGCTGGCCGGCCAAGCGGTGGATGTCACCTTGTTGGCTCCGGACGAGGAACTGCGTTACCGCCCGCTTGCCGTCGACGAGCCGTTCGCCCGGCGACGAATTACACGCTTTCCCTTACGGGTGATCGCTCGCCGGACCGGGGCCGAGTGGGTTCAGGACACGCTCGACTGGCTGGATCCCCGCGCCCAGGCTGTCCACACCGGCGCGGGTCGCACGCTGGCCTACGACGCGCTGCTGCTGGCGGTGGGCGGGCGGCTCGGCGTGCCGTTCGAGCATGTCACCGTGTTCGACGACGCCCACGCCGACGAGACCTTTCGCGGGCTGGTGCAGGACGTGGAGGGCGGCTATACGCGCAGCGTGGCGCTTGTCTTGCCGGAGGGACCGACCTGGCCGCTGCCCGCCTATGAGCTGGCGCTGATGACCGCCGCACGGGCGACCAGCATGGGCGAGGAAGGCCTGGGCGTCGCAGTGGTGACTCCCGAGCCGGCGCCGCTTGCCGCGCTCGGCGGCGAGGTGAGCCAGGCGGTCGCCGACCTGCTCGACAAGGCGCGAGTAACCGTCTATACAGGCGCTGAGCCGAGCGTGCCCGCCTCACGGCGCCTCGTCGTTGGGCCCTCCGGGCCCGATCTCGAGGTCGAGCGGATCGTGGCCATGCCACGCATCGAGCCGCGGCCGATTCGCAACGTGCCGTCGGGCGAGGGAGGCTTCGTGCCGATCGACGAGCACTGTCGGGTGCGCGGTCTGGGCGAGCACGTCTTCGCCGCCGGCGACGCGACTGACTTCCCGATCAAGCACGGCGGTCTCGGCGCCCACCAGGCCGACGTCGCGGCCACGATGATCGCCGCCTTTGCGGGCGTGGAAGTGGAGCGGGAGCCGCTGCGTCCCGTCATTCGTGGCATCTTGCACACTGGAGCCGCCCCGCTGTACCTGACGACACGGCTGGAGGGCGGCCGGGTCGTCGAGTCAGAGGCGACGACCGACGCCGCGTGGCCGACCGACGACAAGGTCGTGGCAGAGGAGCTGCCCGACTTCCTTCGCAGCCTCTAGGGCTCGAGTAAATCCCGCTCGAGCGCCCAGCGCACGATCTCGGCCCGCGAGCCCAGGCCTAGCCGGCGCTGGATCCGAGAGCGATGCGTCTCGACGGTTCGAACGCTCAGCACGAGCCGCTCGGCGATCTCGTGATTGGTGTGGCCGAGGGCGACCAAGCGGACCACCTGACGCTCGCGCCCGGTCAGGCCGTCGTTCTCGCGACGCCGGTCGGAGTCGCGCGCCGCGATGCGCACCGCGCGCACGAGCCGTGGCCCCCGATCCCCGGCGGGAGGCAGCACGATCGCCGTCTCCGGCGAGGCCCGCCGCAGCGCCGGCAGCGAGCAGATTCCCTCGTGATGGGTGAGGTCGACGTCGAGCACCAGCACGCTGGGGCGCAGGGCCCGCATCGCCTGCTCGGCGTCGCGTAGCGAGCGCACCCGGCCCACCACCTCCACCTCACCGTTCGCCGTACGCAGCTCGTGAAACGCCGCGTTACCACCCGCGATCAGGACTCTCGCTGCCACCATCCCTCAGCGTACTAACGGGCCGCAGCACCGAGCATCCCGCCTCCCGTACGACGCAGCTGCGGATAACTACGTAATTGCCGGCGCCGCAACCCGGTGGCCCTGCGCACGCACCGATAATCGCCCGCTCGAAGGTGCCCAGGAGGGTTCGTTTGGCCGGACAACGCAGAGATCTGCTCGTGTCGAAGGGGTGGGTGCAGGCCGTTGTCCTGGTTGTGCTGTTCGGGTTCTTCGTACTTGGGTTGCTGGCCTACCGCACTTACCAGGCTAAGCCGCCGATTCCCGAGCGGGCGGTCAGTCCCTCCGGTGAGCTGATTTACACCGAGCGCGAGGTCGAGCGCGGCCAGGAGGTCTTCCTCAACAACGGCCTCATGGAGTACGGGTCGGTGTTCGGCCACGGCGCCTACCTGGGCCCCGACTACACCGCGGACTATCTGCGCAGGGCCGCGGATCACGTTGAGCGCAGCTACGGCGGCCAGCGCTCCGATCGCGCCCGCCGTCGTACGATCGAGGACTTCCGCACCAACCGTTACGACAAGCGGACGGGCGTGCTCGAGCTCACCGAGCCCCAGGCCGAGGCCCACCGCCGGCTCGTGGCGCACTACTCGCGCTATTTCTCGGAGCCCAGCACCAAGCACGGTCTGCGCCCCGACGCCATCACCGATCGCGACGACCTGGCCGCGCTGACCGCGTTCTTCGGCTGGACGGCCTGGGCGGGCGCGGCCGAGCGGCCCGGCCACAACTACTCGTACACCAACAACTGGCCACCCGAGCCGCGCGTGGACAACGAGCCGACGGCCAACGTGGTCGTCTGGTCTGTCCTGTCGCTGATCGCGCTGCTGGGCGGCATCGGCCTGCTGTTCGCGGCCTTTGGGCGCTGGAACATCCTCGGCTGGCACGGGCGCGAGCAGGCCTCGCTGAGCTTCCGCGCGCCCGGTGACGTGGCACTCACCCCGGCGCAGCGGGCCTGCGCGTGGTTTTTCTTCGTGATGGCGGCGCTGTTCGTGCTGCAGGTGCTGGTCGGTGCCGCCTCGCAGCACTACCGCGCGGAGCTGGCCAGCTTCTTCGGGGTGAACCTGGCCGAGCTCGCCCCGTTCAACCTGATGCGCACCTGGCACGTGCAGCTCGCCATCTTCTGGGTGGCCACGTCGTTCGTCGCAGCGGGAATCTTCCTCGCGCCGATGATCGCTCGGCGCGAGCCCCGCGGCCAGGGGAAGCTCGCCTTCCTCCTGCTCGGCGCGCTCGCCGTGGTCGTCTTCGGCACCCTGATCGGATCGTTCCTCGGGGTGCACGGCCTACTGGGCGACGCCGCCACGAACTGGTTCGGCCTGCAGGGCTTCGAGTACCTCGACCTCGCGCGCGTCTGGCAGATACTGCTCTCGATCGGGCTGTTCGTCTGGGCCTTCATGCTCTGGCGGGTGCTGCGCAATCGCCTGCGCGGCGAGCATGCGGGAAACATGCCCTGGCTCTTCTTCATGGCCGCGCTCGCAATCCCGGCCTTCTACGCCGTCGGGCTGATCGCGCAGACCGGCCAGCACTTCACGGTCAACGAGTTCTGGCGCTTCTGGGTCGTCCACCTCTGGGTGGAGGACTTCCTCGAGCTGTTCACGACCGTGATGGTCGCTTACATGTTCGTGCTGCTCGGGGTGGTGCGCGAAAAGGTCGCGCTGACCGTGATCTTGCTCGACATCGGCCTCTACTCAATGGGTGGTGTGATCGGCACGATGCACCACCTCTACTTCTCCGGCGAGCCTGCCGAGCACATGGCGCTCGGCGCCTTCTTCAGTGCCGCCGAGGTGATTCCGCTCACCTTCCTCACCGTTGAGGCGTGGTCGTTCCTGCAGCTCGGAGCGGCTCAGGGGTCGAGGTCGCGCACGCCCTTCCCGCATCGCTGGGCAGTGATGTTCCTCGTGGCCGTGGGCTTCTGGAACTTCCTGGGCGCTGGAATCTTCGGCTTTCTCGTCAACCTGCCCGTTGTCTCCTACTACGAGGTCGGCACCGCGCTCACCGCCAACCACGCCCATGCGTCGATGATGGGCGTGTACGGCATGCTCGCGATCGGGTTGGCCCTGTTCTGCCTGCGCTACCTGATCCCGGTCGAGCGCTGGCCAGAGAAGTGGGCGCGCGTCGCCTTCTGGTCGACCAACATCGGCCTCGCCTGGATGTGCTTCGCCACGCTGCTCCCGCTCGGGATCGCGCAGCTCTACAAGTCGGTCAACGAGGGCTACTGGGAGGCGCGCGACCTGAACTTTTTGACCGAGGACACCAACGCGCTGCTCGAGTGGCTGCGCCTGCCCGGCGACATTCTGTTCATCGCGGGCGGAGCGCTTCCCGTGCTGTACATCGCGTTCATCGGCATCCGCCACACGGTCACGCGGGTCACCCTGGAGGAGCCCGAGGACATCCTGTTCACCGAAATCGACGATCCTGGTGGCGTGACCGGAGTCAGCTCAGACGAGGCCGCCGCGGCGAGGGTGACATGAGCGCGGAGACCCTGCTTGCGGGCGCGTACTCGCTCGCTCTGCTCCTGTCCGCCGGCGGGCTCGAATGGCTGTCGGCGCACACCCACAAGCGCTCTTTGCGATACCGCACCGCCGGATTCGACTACCAAGCGGGCAATGACGCCTGGGTCTGCCCCGAAGGCGAGCACCTCTGGCCCCACGAGTTCGACCATGAGCGGCGGCTCGTGCGCTACCGCGCGCGGGCGCACGTATGCAACCGCTGCCCGCTGAAGGAGCGCTGCACGGACTCCGACGAAGGCCGCGAGATAGTGAGCCCGCTCGACCCCTGGCCCCACTCCGAGGCCGGACGCTTCCACCGCGTGATCGCCCTGATGTTGGTGGCTCTGGCCGCCCTAGTCGCAGCGATGGCGCTCGCGCGTAACCTCAACCTCGAGGACGCGGCCGTGCTGATGGGACTGGTGGGGGCGTGTGCGATCGCGTTTCGATACCTGCTGCGCGACCTTCGCGCCCACCCGGCCAACTTCCCCGATCCCAGCCCGGCGCGCGGGATGCGCATGAAGAGACCCTGACGCTCATCGCCCTCACCTCAGACCACTACCGCCACCACGATGGCCAGGTAGACGGAGATCGAGAGCAGGTCTTGGAAGACTGTGGCCAGCGGCCCGGACCCGAAGGCCGGGTCCTTGCCGAGGCGCTGAAACGCGGCGGGCAGCGCCGTCGCTACCAGGGTCGCGATCGAGCAGCTCGCGAACATGGCGAGCGCGACTGCCACGGCGACCTCTAGCTCACCCCAGCCGACTAGCGCAAATGCCAGGAAGGCCGCGCCGATCACGACGCCCATGACGAGGCCGGTGAGCAGTTCGCGGCGTAGCACCGACCGAACGGTGACTCCCGCCGCGAGCGCCCGGATCAGCACCGTCTCGGTCTGGGTGCCGACCGCGTCAGCCATGTAGACCACGGCGGGGATAAAAAAGGCAAGCAGGACGTTGGACTCCAGCTGATGCTCGAAGCCCCCGACGATCGCGGTCGCGGCCATTGCCCCGAGCAGCCCAACCAGCAGCCAGGGCAGCCGATGCCAGAGCCGTTGCGCGACAGGTTCCTCGGCGGCGCCGCGCGCGCGTGCCGTCCCGGCGAGATAGCCCCCCAGGCGCGCAAGGTCCTCTTCGTGCTCCTCGAGCAAGACCCGAAGCATCCGGTACGGCGGGATCAGCCCCAGGAACCGGCCGTCGGCGTCGACCACAGCGAGGCTGCATTCGTGGCGGTCCACCATTCTCCGGGCGGCGCGTTCCTGGTCGGTATCCGGCGCTACCTTCGGCGGGTCGGGGTCCATTACGTTCTCTACGCTCGCGTTCGAGTCGGCAGCCAGAAGGCGCTCAATCGAGACCAGGCCGACGAGCCTCCCCGACTCAAGCACGACGACATCCTCGGCGCACTGAAACTCGCGCCCTACAAGCTCCCTTCTCACCTCGCCGACGTGCTGATCGCGCCGAGCCACCGGGACGCTCTCGGCGGCGTACTCCGCCGCGACGCCCAGCAATGCGTCAGGCTTGGACAAGGTCGGTCGATGTCTGCAGGGCCGCCACCATGTGTCCTCTTCGCGCCCGGCAGGATCGAACCTGTCACTTCTGCCTCCAGACTCCAGGAGCGACCGAGCCGTTATTGCGGCTCAGGCCACGCTCTGGAGGAGCGCCCCAGCGGCGTACGCGAGTACAGCGGCGAGTCCTCCGACAACGAGTGTCTCGACGGCAGACCGCCACCATTGCTGGTCGACGAAGCGCGACCTGATGCCGCCCACGACGAGGAAGGCAACGGCGGTCATCAGCGCGCTCCAAGTGAATGCGTTGTCGATGGCTCCGGGCGCGGCGAGGTCATAGACGAACACCGTCAAGGGGAGAAAGCCGATGGTGACGAAGGCGACCAGCGTGGCGAGCGCTGCGCGCACTTCGTTGGGCTCGGTCGAGCCGTAGCCGAGCTCCTCGCTCATCATCGTCTCCGTCCAGAGCTCCGGGTCGGAGGTGATCACCTCGACGACCCGCTCGAGATCGTGCCCTTCGAAGCCCTTCGCCGCGAAGATCTGGCGGATCTCTTCCCGCTCGCCTTGAGGGACAAGACGGATATGGCGCTGCTCCTCGCGACGGGCGCGCTGGCGTTGCTGTCGCGCGGCGCGGGTGCCGAGGAAGTTGCTGACCGCCATGCTGAACCCGTCGGCAAGCAGGTTGGCGCCGCCCAGGATGATGACCACCGTTTCGCCGAGGTCCGCTCCCGCCACGCCGGCGACCACCGCGAATGTGGTGACCGCCCCGTCAACGCCGCCGTAGATGAAGTCTTGGAGATAGCTCGCGGACGGCCTGTGCCGTAGTCGCTTGCGAACCGCGAGCGGCGTGTGCTCCTCCGCCAGTGACCGCCCCTCGATGTGCGGCTGATCTCGCGGGTCGCCGGCCACCTCATCACACTCGCATAAGGGGGGCGACGAGCGCGGCAGGGGTTGGGCTGGAGCGGGGCCTCGGGGCTCGGCGGCGCGGCCTCCCGCTGGCTCAGCAAGCCAGGTAGGGGAAGAGCAGCCTCAATGTCACGCCCGCTGCGATCCCGCGAGGGCGGGTAGTTTCGATTCGATGCATGCCAGCAGCTCGTTGTACGAGCTGCAGAAGGAGCGGACACCCTCGCGTTCGAGCGTCGCGGTGATCCGATCGAGGACCAGGCCCGCCTTCGTGGTTTCGGCGAGTACTCGCTCGGCCTCGCTTAGGTTGGTGTCCAGCGCGCGGCCGACGTTGCCGTGGTCTGCGAACGCACGTAGCGTCTGCTCGGGCATCGTGTTGACGACGCCCGGGGCGATCAGGCGTTCGACGTAGAGCACGTCGGAGTACGCGGGATCCTTGGTGCCCGTGCTGGCCCACAGCGGTCTTTGCTGGCGCGCTCCCTGCGCGCGAAGAGCATCCCAGCGCTCGCCGGCGAAGCGCTCGAGATAGCGTCCGTAGGCGCGGTGCGCGTTTGCGATCGCCACCTCGCCGCGGAGCGGCGAGTCCGGCGGGAGCAGGGCGTCGGCCTTCGCGTCGACCCGCGATACGAAGAACGACGCGACCGAGGAGATGCCGTCGACCCGCTCTCCCGCGTGCGCGCGGCGCTCGAGTCCTCTCAGGTAGGCCTCCATGACCTGCTCGTAGCGATCGACCGAGAACAGCAGCGTCACGTTGACGTTCACGCCGTCGGCGGTGAGTTCCTCGATCGCGGGGACGCCGGACTCGGTCGCAGGGACCTTGATCATCACGTTCGGAAGATCCAGCCGCCGCCAGAGCTCGCGCGCCTGGGCGATTGTCCCCTGCGTGTCGTCGGCCAGATCTGGCGTGCACTCGAAGGAGATGAAGCCGTCGTGACCGCCGGTCGCGTCGAAGGTCGGGCGCAGCACTCCGGCCCCACGGCGGACGTCTTCCAGCGCGATCTCGAAGAAGAGCTCCTGGGTGTCTGTAGCGCCTGCAGCCATAGCGGCTCGCAGCTGCTCGTCATAGCGGTCTGAGCCTGTGATCGCCTTGGCGAAGATCGTCGGGTTCGAAGTCGCTCCGGTGACGGCGTAGTCGCGGACCAACTCACTGAACTCTCCGCTCTCGAGCAGCTCGCGCGAGAGCGTGTCCAGCCAGATCGAGACCCCGGCGTCCTGCAGCTGTTGGAGATGGATGTTGGGATGAGCTTGCATGGACTTCCTCTCGCTCAGATCTTGGGCGTCGGTTCGCTCTTGCCAACAAGCGAGTCCAGGGGGGTACCGGGGTCGGCGAGGGTGGCTACGTCGACGGCCTGGCACGAGCGGATCAGCGCTTGGACGTGCTCGTTTACGTCCCAGACGTTGACGTTCATGCCCGCTACGACGCGCTGCTCGCTCAGCCAGAAGGCGATGAACTCACGCGAGGCCGGGTCGCCGCGAAAGACGACCTCGTCCCACTCGGTGGCAAAGCCTGAGTACTCCATGCCGACGTCGTACTGGTCTGAGAAGAAATACGGGAGCCGGTCGTAGGCGACGGCCTGGCCGAGCATCGCACGTGCCGCCGCGGGCCCCTGGTTGAGCGCGTTGGCCCAGTGCTCGACACGGATGTATCGGTCATAGAACGGGTGCCAGGCGTTCGCGACGTCGCCCGCGGCGTACACACCGGGGGCGCTGGTTGCGAGCGACTGGTCGACCACGATCCCGTTGTCGGTGTTCAGACCGGCTGCTTCGGCGAGCTCGACGCGGGGAACGACACCGATCCCCACGACGGCGAAGTCGCACTCGATCGTGCGCCCATCGCTGGTCTTCACCGCTCGCACGGAGCGCTCGCCCTCGAAGCCCTCGACGCCGGTGCCCAGCCGCAGCTGCACGCCGTGATCGCGGTGCACGTCGCCGTAGATCGCGCCGACCTCCGGGCCAAGCACGCGCTCCAGCGGCACCGACACCGGGTCGATGACCGTCACGTCAGCGCCGCGCATGCGCGCCGAGGCGGCAAACTCGGCTCCGATCCAGCCCGAGCCGATGACGGCTGCCCGGCCTCCCTGGCCGAGACGCTCGCGCAGTGCGTCGCAGTCCTCGAGCGTGCGCAGGTAGTAGACCCCGTCCAGATTGGCCCCAGGGGTCGGGAGCCGGCGCGGCTCTGCCCCGGTGGTCAACAGGAGCCGGTCGTAGGCCAGCTCGCCTCCGTGGTCGAGCGCGATCAGCGAACGATCCGGGTCAAGCGCTGTCACGGCGGTCCCGGTCATCAGCTCGATGTCGTGCTCGCGGTAGAAGGCTTCCGCGTGGACGTAGGCCTTCTCGCGCGGCGACTCGGCGCGTAGGTAGTCCTTGGTCAGCGGCGGGCGCTCGTATGGACGCTCGGTCTCGTTGCCGATCAAGACCAGCCTGCCGTCGAAGCCTTCCTCGCGGAGCGTCTCGGCGGCCTTCGCGCCGGCGAGGCTGGCGCCGACGATGACGAACGTCTGGGTCTGCGTACTCATGAGTCGCTCCTTGTCCTCAGGGCCAGGAACTCCTGGCGGGTGCGAGGGCCGTCGCGAACGAGGCCGTCAGCTCAGACGTCACCGTACTGGTGCCACGCGTGTGCCACGCCCGTGGAACGGCAGCAGGTGATGTCATGTTTGGCGTTAGCGTCGGCTGCCCTCGCGGTCTTACCCTGAAGCGCCGAGAGGAAGACGCTGCGCTAGGCGGCCGCGGGCGGTCCGAACCAGGTGGTGAGCGCGGCCGGGAGCGCCTCGTCGGAGAGATCTCCCACCCACGCGACATATCCGTCGGGCCGGATCAACACGGCGGTGGGAGCAGTCACCGCCCCGAGTGCCGGAAGCTCCCACGTACCAACGTATTCGGCGTCGATCAACTGAACCCGATCTGCCCATGGAGTGATGTCGAAGCCGCCGGGCTCACCGAGGTTGAGCAGCACCGGCCGGGCAGCGTGCAGCAGGGTGAAGACCCGCAGCGGGCCGTCGGCGGTGACCAGGTCGAGATCGGGCATGCGGCGTCCGAGCAGCGGGTGTCCCTCGCCGAGGTCGTAATGAATGTCCAGACCGAACATCATCGCGGCGAATCGTCTGCGCGACTCCTCCGTCATGAGGAGCTCGGCAATGGTGGCGCGCAAGGCCTCCGTGCGTTCGTCCGGGCGGCGGAGCGCGACGTGCGCCATCGAGGTGCGCAGCACCCGGGCAGCGACCGGGTGACGCTCGGCGTGGTAGGTATCCAGGAGGCTTTCCAGGGATGTCCCGTTGACCACCTGGGCCAGCTTCCAGCCCAGATTCATCGCATCCTGCACGCCGACCTGGAGACCCTGTGCACCATCCGGGGAATGCACGTGCGCGGCGTCGCCGGCCAGCAGGACCCGTCCCTTTCGGTATGCCGCGGCCTGCCGGGTCATGTCGGTGAACCTGGAGAGGAACGTGGGACTGTGGACCCCATAGTCCGTCCCGTAGACGCCGATGAGCGCCTCGCTGAGATCGCTGAGGGTGGGTTCGGTCGAGGACCCGACGTGCTCCTCGGTGATCATGACCCCTACCGGCCCGCTGTCCGCGTAGACCACCTCGCCGTCGCGGATCTCGTACTCCACCCTGCCGAGGGCATGCATGCCCTTGTCGTCGTGGCGAATGCCCCACCCCGGCGGCTCCTCGGCCAGCTCGACCTCGGCGATCAAGCTGCTGGTAGTCGGATCCCATCCCGGGAACTCAATGCCGGCTGCTTTACGGACCAGACTTCGCCCTCCGTCGGCCCCGACGAGATACTGCGCCCGTAGCGACTGGCCGTCCGAGACCTCGACGTCGACGCCGGTGTCGTCCTGCGCGAAACCCGTCACCTCACGTTCGCGATAGATCGTCACCGGCAGCTCGCCGACCCAGCCGGCCAGTATGCGCTCGATGTGCTTCTGCCAGAGCCCGAGCGAGTAGGGATGCCGGGTCGGAAAGTCGCTGATGTCCAAAGGGAC
The DNA here is from genome assembly GCA_963728495.1 of uncultured Thermoleophilaceae bacterium. Taxonomy (GTDB): domain Bacteria; phylum Actinomycetota; class Thermoleophilia; order Solirubrobacterales; family Thermoleophilaceae; genus JACVRW01. The sequence continues at coordinate 97,405 of CAVSKI010000001.1, forward strand.
GCCGGCGAACTGCCCGACGTTGGCCACCTGTCCCTCAGAGAGGAACCGATCGGCGATTCCGCGCTGATCCATGATCTCGATCGCGCGTGAGTGCAGACCACCTGCGCGCGAGCCCGGAAGGTCCTGGCTGGCGCGCCGCTCGACGATCGCAACGTCCACGCCCGCCAACGCCAACTCGCCCGCCAACATCAGCCCCGTCGGACCTCCTCCGGCGATGACAACCGCGTGCTCCATTTCGGGACTCCCATCCGTCGGTTCTGGATTCGGCCGGCGATTATGCGGCACGATTCGGGCTCTCATGAAGCCTCGTCTCTGCGGTATAAATTGGAGGTGGCAAGGGGCGGGAAGTGACGCCCGCTGCCGGCCTTGCTGCTCGGGCCGAAACTCCGTCTCTCTCCCGGTTGCGCTTGCCGCGGAACGGTGCCCTGCAACCCTGGCGACGCCGATATGCATGGTCTTGCCCCCGCGGTCCGGAACGGGGGATACTGCGGCGATGTCGCAGGAGGACTACTTGCTGGCCAACCAACCCTCGGAATTGGAGCGCCTGCGGCTGCAGTCGCTGGTGTGGGAGCCAACCGGGCGGCAACTCCTCTCGAAAGTCGGCGGCGGATCCGGCGGACGCGCGCTGGACGTCGGCTGCGGAGCCATGGGCTGGCTTCGGATCCTCAGCGAGTGGGTCGGCCCGTCCGGCCAGATCGTGGGTTTCGACGTCGACGAGAGCATGCTCAAGGCCGCTCGTTCATTCCTGGAGGAAGAGGAAATCGGCAACGTGGAACTGGTCGTCGATGATCTGTTCGACACCAAGCTGGAGCCGCAATCATTCGATCTCGTCCATGCCCGCTACCAGATCGCTCCGCTCGGACGCGGCCGCGAACAGGTGGCCGCGCACCGGCGGTTGGTCAAGCCCGGTGGCTCACTGGTCCTGGAAGAGTGGGACCTGGCCTCGTGGCACTTCAATCCCACGGCCCCTGCGGCCGAGCGACTGATCCGATTGCTCACCGAGATCTTTGCCGGCTTGGGCGGCGAAGCCGGTCGCGGGCTTCCCGAACTGCTCCGCGAAATCGGCATCGAGGAGCCGGGCATCGACGCGCACGTGATTGCGCTCAAACCAGGCCATCCATATTTGCGTCTGCCGCTTCAGTTCAGCGTCGCGCTCGAATCGCGCCTGCTTGAGAGACTGAGCGAGGACGAGCTCGCCTCGCTACGCCGCGAAGCGGAGGCCGAGTTGGCCGAGCCCGGCAGATGGGGCACGACCTTCACCCTGATCCAGGCCTGGGGCAGACTCGAAGGCTGAGACGTAGCCACGCCAAGCGCGCTACGCCTGCAGCACCTGGTGTGCGAAACGCACGGCCAGCGCGCCGTCGCCGACGGCGCCGGACACGCGCTTGGTAGCACCGGCACGAACGTCGCCCGCGGCGAAGACGCCGGGCCAAACCGTTTCGAGCAGGTGCGGCTGCCTGTCGGTCGGTCGCCACCGGTTCGGTCCCTCACATTCCGCCGCGCCGCTGCCGCACCTGATGTAGCCGGCCTCGTCGAGGTCGAGCATCGTGTGCACCGCCTCGGTGCACGGCTCTGCGCCGATCATCACGAAGACATCCGATACCGCGACGCGCTCGACGTTCCCGCCGGCGCGGTCGCGCAGATCCGCGTGCTCCAAGCGGCCGTTGCCGTGCAGGGCGCTGACCTCGGTATGAGTGATCACCTCGATGTTCGGACGCGACTCGATGCGCTCGAGCAGGTACCTCGACATGCTTTCGGCCAAGCCCTCGCCCCGCAGGACCACGCGGACGCTGCGCGCCCAGCGCGAGAGATGCGCGGCCGCCTGGCCGGCCGAGTTGCCGCCCCCAACCACGATCACGTCCTGCCCACGGCATCGCTCGGCGTCGGTCGGCATGGCCGCGTAGTACACGCCGGCGCCCGCGAACCGCTCGGCATTTTCGGCCGCGAGTACCCGCCAGCGCGCACCGGTGGCGACGACGACCGTGCGGGCAAGCGCGTGCTGCCCGTCGTCCAGATCGATGCGGACGAGCCCCTCCGCGCCGCGCGCGAGCTCGACCGCGCGGTGGAAGCTCGACAGCACCGCGTCGAAGCGGCGCGCCTGCAGAGTCGCCTTGCGGGTCAGCGCGCTGCCGGGTATCCCGGTGGGAAAGCCGAGGTAGTTCTCGATCCGGGTGCTGGTACCGGCCTGGCCGCCCGGCGCCCACGCCTCGGCCACGAGTGTGCGCAGTCCTTCGGACCCGCCGTATACGGCGGCGGCGAGTCCCGCAGGTCCGCCGCCGAGCACGACCACGTCGAATCGCTCGCCATCGATCTCCGCACGTAGTCCGAGCTCGCGGGCGACCTGCGCGGCCGAGGGATTGCGTAGCACGGCCGTGTTGCGCACGAGCAGCGGCGTCTCTTCGCGCGGAATCCCGAGCCATTCGAGCATCGCCGCGCTCTCCTCGTCGGTGTCGACGTCGTACCACCGCACTGGGATCAGATTGCGCTCGAGCAGATCATGCACCTCGAAGGCGCGGCGCGACCCGTGCGACGCTATGAGCCGGAGAACGCCGTAGCCATGCCCCTCGTGCCATTCCCTGCGCGCCATCATCGTGCGCAGTACGAGCTCGGCCAGCTCGGGCCACGATGCGAGCATCGCCCGTAGAGCCGGGCGCTCGAACGCGATCACGTCGGTCGGCTCGTCGGCGACGCATTCGGCGATCGCGGGCTCGCCGGTGAAAGTCGCGATGTCGCCCAGGAACGTCCCCGCGTCCGCGTCGGCGACCCAGACGTCCTTACCCGGCTTACGATCGAGCACCCGGACCCTGCCGCGCTCGATGACGAGAAAGGGGGCGTCGCGCTGCCCCTGCTCGTACAGTGCCTCGCCGGCCGCGAACGACCGGCGCGTCCCCAGCACGGCGAGACGCTCGAGCTTCGCCGCGGACATCCGCGGATACATCGTCGTGTCGGCGAGATCGGGAAAGCTCTCGGCGCGGATCTGCTTGGTTGTCGTCTCTTCAATGGCCACGGTCGTCTGCCAAGGAGTATCAAAGAGACATTGTCAGCAAGGCTCGCCACCGCGGCGAGAGCCGGCCGCGATGGCCGGCCCGTGTCAGCGGGCCGCGCGCGGACGCGTCGTTCGGCAGATCGACGGCACGCTCGAAGCGTCGGTGAAGACGGGCACCATCACGCTGCCACGCGTGGGATCGTGGGGATGGCCCAGCAGGTGGCCCATCTCGTGGATCATCGTGGTGCAGAGCATGTACCAGTCCTCCGACATGCTGGCCGACGTCGGCCAGCGCCAGCGCGCTAGGGCGACCACGCAGTTCGTGTAGCTGCCCGCCGGAGCGGCAAGGTTGTTAGCTCCCAGGGAGGAGTCGAACGTGACCCAAGCGTCGGTGGCGGGATCGACGCCGGGGGCCAGCCGGCTCCGGGCCACAAACTTGATCTGGCCGTTGCATGGTGTGGCGCGCCAGTATCGCCGCCCCACGGCCACGGCAACCGCGAGCGGTGTCGGCGCCTTGGCCCGCGAGACGACCGTGTGCGCCTGCGTCCGGTTCTTTTCCCCCCCGCGCTGGGCGCCATCGGCCGTCGCCGGTGCGGCGAGCGCAGCGACAATCGCGGCGGCGGCAAGGATGTGGGAGGTGGCCATCTCCCGAGCATGGCTTTGGCGACGGTCCCCGGCCTCATCCCCCGCGGGTGATCATTGGAGGGGCTGTCGGGTGAGTATGAGGTGAGGCCAGACTCACCCTTTGGCCGTCCTGCGCCGATGAATAGAGCGGGCGGGACTACACCCCGCCCACCTCTCCCCATGCCCGCACACCCACCCATCACAGTCGCCATCGCCCGTCTCGATGACCTGCTCGCACTCGGCCTCCAAGCCCTGCTGACCGACGATCCCTCGGTGTCGATTGTGGCGGAGGACATCGCCTACGACCGCCTGTCTGTGGTCCTGCGAGCCCACCGCCCGAGCGTGCTGATCGTCGACGCGAGTGCCCTGCGCGACCTCGCCCAGATCCGCGAGCTCAGCGTCCAGCATCCTCACACCCGCCTGGTCCTGTTCGCCGAGGGCCTGTCCGCCGCCGACTCCGCCCAGCTCCTCGCCTTCGGCGCCAGCGCCTGCCTTTCCCGGGCCACTCAGGCGCGCGACGTGCGCAACACGATCCATCTCGCCTCGCGCGGCCTCCAGGTCACCCCACTCGCCGCCAACGACTGGAGCGATGCACCGGCCAGAGATCCGCGGCTGACGCAGCGCGAGGGCGACGTGCTCGTCCTACTCCGGGAGGGTCAGAGCAACGCACAGATCGCGCTTACGCTGCAGATCGGCGTCGAGACGGTGCGCACGCACGCACGCAACATCTACCGCAAGCTGGGCGTCACTTCGCGACGCGCTCTGGTCGAGCTGCCGCGACCGCCTGCAGAGCCGGTGACACCGCCGACCCCCGTGAGCCCCGGCCGCACGCGCCACCGCGCCGCCTCCAGGGCTCGCAAGCGGCGACCGATGCACAGCTGAGCGATCACAGTCCGGCGGGCTGCGATCGCGTCCACTACCGCGTGATGGTCACGGGTACTCCGCCGCCGATGCGACGCGCCAACCAGGTGATGGCGCCCGTGTTGACTCGGATGCAGCCGTGCGAGACCGCGGTCCCAGGCGAGCCGGAGAGGTTGCCGGTGCCGTGGAGGGCGATCTGGCCTGGTCCACCTTCGAACTCCTGCAGGACATTCGATCGCGCACTGGTGGCGAGGGCGAACGGGCCGCCGGCAGCAAAGGGGGAGAGCGCGACGGCCTCCTCGATGAAGAAGCGGCCGCGCGGGGTGGGTGTCGAGGGCTTGCCTACGACCGCTGGGAACCGGCGCGTGACGCGGCCGTGACGGTAGACGATGACACGGCGGGTCGAGAGCTTGACCGAGATCTGCCACTCGGTGAAGGTGCCCCTGGTATGACGGGCGGAGATCCAACCTTTGTGTCCGTTGGGCCGCCCGGGTAGCCGGACCTGCAGCCATGAGCTTCCGCCGCGGTCGGTCGAGCGGCCCAGGACCGGCAGCACAGTGCGTACTCCTGTCAGCGGGCGCCGGGCGGGGACCGCCTCGATGCGGTGGGCGTCTGCGTCTGGACGAGACCGGACGGGATGATCCTCCGAAAGGACCACGAGCGCCTGGCTCGCCGGCCCGGTGGCGGCGGAGGCGTGCGCCGGAGCGACGAGGACGGTGCCGGTGATGGCCGTGATGAACGCCACCGCCAGCCCCGCGGCCCCCCGGCCGAGGCCGGGGGATCGCGGAGCGGCATGGCTCATCCGGTGAACGGCGACGGGCCGCGGCGCGGCTGGAGCACCTGTGCGGCGCAGCCGCGGTAGGCGAACTTCAGCGTCTTGGCGCGGGTGGCGTCCTTGAACGTGACTCGTGCGTTGATGGTATGGCGGCCGGAACGGGCCGACACGTGCACTCGGAACGGGGAACCGGCCCGGCTGGCGATACGCGTGCCGTCCATCCTGAACACGACGCGCTCGATCTTCGTACCGCGGACCGTGGCGCTGAACCCGTCCGTACAGTCGCCACGCGGCGAGCGCCGGATGATCGCGGTGCCGTTCCGGGTGGGCAACGTCGACCGACTTTGGGGCGGGGACTGGTTGCCGTTGCCCGGCGCGGTGCCGCCGCCCGGCGCGGTGCCGCCGCCCGGCGCGGTGCCGCCGCCCGGGCCGGTGCCGCCGCCCGGCGTGGTGTTGGCGCCACACCCCGCGGCGTTGACGACGTTGTTATCGAGACTGACCTGGCCGATCCGGGCGAGGGCACGCCCGATCAGGTTCGCTCCGGTGTTCAGCGTGATGCTCTGGTCGGCCATGATGTTTCCGCGGAAGTCCGTGTTGGTGCCGATGGTGGCCGAGCTTCCGACCTGCCAGTAGACGTTGCACGCGGACGCGGTGCCGATAACCGACGCGTTGGATGCGGTGGTCAGAGTAGAGCCGATCTGGAACACGAACTGCGCGTTGGGAAGTCCCAGGTCGTTGAGGGTGAGCTGGCCGGTGAGCTGAGCAGAACCGGTGAACCTGTAGTTGCCGGGGGTAAGGACCCCCACGGTGCCCAGGTCTTGGCCCGAGATGTCGATAAACGGCAACTGCCCGGCCGCGGAGTTGTAGGCCGTGGTCAGGTCAGTCTGCGCCTGCAGCGAGTGGGCATCGCCGGCATGCGTCGCGCCATTGAGGGTTGCGGGACCGAAGCCCGACAGCGCCGTACCGGGGTTGACCCCGAGGTCGCCGCTGAGCACCGACGAGCCGGTGTTCGTGACGGTTGAGCCGCCCAGGACCGAATAGCTCTTGGCGGTCTGGAGATCGACCGGCGCGGCCGCAGAGTTGGCAACCGGGACTGCTAGGAGCGCGAAGCACGTGGCGACGGCGATGCCGACGCGGCCCCGCTTGGAACGGGTGAGGTTGGACATGAAGGTCCTCTTGATGGTCGAGCAGCCCTCTTACGACGTTCCTAGGCCGCGATGACCGCTTGGGGGAGCGGCCGGCGTGGTGTCTCTTCGGTAGCCCGGCGAACTCCGGTGGAGTCCCGTGGCTTTGCGGACCCGCCTCGCGACGAGGGTGCCTGAGTCGAGAAGACTGCTCTGATGTCCGAACTGGATCGGCCCGCACAACCCAGGCCTTGAGTCGAACGCGCGAGGCTCGACCTTTCGTCGATGGGCTAGACCGGACTAGGGCGCGGCGGGCGCCACGTAGTCTCTGAACGACGTGGCGGTCGCGGGCGGAAAGAGGCAGCGGCGAACGGGGCTCGGGCGGCGCATCGTCAGGCTCTTCAGCCCGTACCGCGGGCGCACCGCGCTGATCCTCGTCTCCATCGTCGTCACCTCTGCCCTGGGGATCGTCAACCCGCTGCTTATCCAGGTGGTGTTCGACGACGCGCTGTTCCCGCCTGGCGGCCCGGATCTCGGCCTGCTCTACCCGCTGATCGGCCTGATGGTGGCCATCCCGATCGTGCTCGGGGTGATCGGGGTGGGACAGACCTACCTGACCAACTGGGTGGGCAACAGCGTGATGCAGGACCTGCGCGACCGTCTCTACGCCCACCTGCAGTCCATGCCGTTGTCCTTCTTCACGGCAACCCGGACCGGCGAAATCCAGTCGCGGCTGGCCAACGACGTGGGCGGGGTGCAGACCGTCGTCACCAGCACGGCGTCCTCCATCCTCGCCAACGTCGTCACAGTGGCCAGCAGCCTGGTGGCCATGGCGGTGCTGTCCTGGGAACTGACGGCGGTCTCCCTGGTGCTGGTGCCGCTGTTCGTGTTGCTCACATATCGCGTCGGCCGGCTGCGGCGCGCTGTCACGGCGGAGACCCAGGAGTCGATGGCCGAGATGAGCGCTATCACCCAGGAGACGCTGTCGGTGTCCGGGATCCTTCTGTCCAAGGTCTTCGAGCGACGCCAGGACGAGATCGAGCGATACCGGCGCGCGAACGAGCGCCTGGCGGGGCTGCAGGTGCGCCAGCAGATGACCGGCCAAGGCTTCTTCGCTCTGGTGCAGGCCTTCTTCGGCATCACTCCGGCGATCATCTACCTGGTTGCCGGGCTGGCTCTCGACAGCGGCAGCGGGCCGCAGATCAGCGCGGGCACCATCGTGGCCTTCACCACCCTCCAGACGCGGCTCTTCTTCCCCATCGTCCAGCTGCTCCGCGTGTCCGTGGAGATCCAGTCCTCGCTCGCTCTCTTCGAGCGCGTATTCGAGTACCTCGACCTCGAGCCGGACATCGTGGATGCCCCGGACGCCATCGAGCTGCGCCCGGAGAGCGTGCGGGGCCGAGTGGCGTTGCGCTCGGTGTCGTTCGCCTACCCCCAGTCGGGCGACGCCAACGGCGATGGGGCCGGACCGGCCCGCCTGGCGCTCGACAATCTGACGCTCGAGGTCGAGCCCGGTCAGCTGGCCGCGCTCGTGGGACCCAGCGGAGCGGGCAAGACCACGATCTCCTATCTCGTCCCCCGCCTCTACGACCCCACCTCCGGCAGCGTTGAGATCGACGGGGTGGACGCACGCCACATTCAACTCGCGTCACTGGCCCAGATCGTGGGCGTGGTCACCCAGGAGACCTATCTCTTTCACGCCAGCGTGCGCGAGAACCTGCTCTATGCGCGGCGCGAAGCCACGGACGACGAGCTGGAGTCCGCCGCCCGGGCGGCACTCATCCACGACCGCATCACCGAGCTGGACGACGGCTACGACACGATGGTGGGTGAGCGCGGCTACCGGCTCTCGGGCGGCGAGAAGCAGCGCGTCGCGATCGCCCGCGCGATCCTCAAGGATCCTCGCATCCTCATCCTCGACGAGGCCACCTCCGCCCTCGACACCCGCAGCGAACGGCTGGTCCAGGCGGCCCTCGAGCCGCTCATGGAGGGGCGCACAACCCTGGCCATCGCCCACCGCCTGTCCACCATCTTCGCCGCCGATGTGATCTTCGTGATGGAGCGCGGGCGGCTGGCCGAGCGCGGAAGCCACCAAGAGCTGCTCGAGCGCGGCGGCCTCTACAGCCGCCTGTATCAGGAACAGTTCCACGGCGGGCTGGTGGAAGCCTCGTGCGCCGACGGCGTAGTGCTCTCCGACGGCGGCGTGCTATCGACCGGCGGGGGCTGACCGAGCCGCCCTCGCAAGGGCGCGAGCCGTACCGCTCGCCGCGGAGGAGACTCCTCAAACGAAGACTGGCCCCGCAGGAATCCCGTGCGCCTCTGAGTCTGTTGCCTCGGCGCGTTGCTCGCGCCTCGGCTGCCTTTGCTCTCTGGGGGCCGGGATTGATGGCCGCAGGGCCAGTCCCACGAGGCTACTCCTTTCCGGGCACATAAACGAAGGAGTTGCGCTAGTCGTTTCGCCAGACCCTTCTCACGCTCGCCCGCTTCGTCGACGGCCTCTACTGCCGGCCATCGAGCCATCGCCAGCTTTCGACCAGGCTGACCAATTCCGCCGTGGCTGACGGTCGCGAGCGCCGCCACGGCCGAGCGCCTGATCGGTGCGGTGCGGGGAAAGGACTAGGCTTGGGTCCCGAGCCGGTTACGTCAGGCGCTTCATAGCCTCCCGGTTTCAGAACTAAGCGCCACCGAAGGGCCGGCAAATGTCCCAGCATGGTGCTTCAGTTCCCAGCCGGCCGGAGATCAGGCACAGCTGCTGATGCTTGACGGAGACTCGACCGGTCAAACGCGGGCGAGTTCGCGCAGGCGCTTGGTGATGCGTTGCTTGCCGGGAGGCCGCAGGTCATCGTGGACCTCAGGGGGGTCAGCTTCTTGGATCCGACGATGCTGGGTGCGCTGGTGCGCGGCGTCGGCGACGCGGTCGCCCACGGCGACGAGGTCGCCCTGATCCGACCCAAGGTGTGGCTGCGCACCTGATGCCGGCTGGCTCATCACCTTCGACGCCCGACACTCTGGAGGCGCGGGCTTTGTTACCTGGCGCGGGCGGCCCGCAGGTCGCGGTCGGCGCGGTCGATCAGTCCGGTTGACGATTCGTCGCCGGAGAGTTCGCTGAGGCCAAAGCTGATCGACCTGACTTCGGTGCTCTGGAGCAGTTCCGTCCGCAGCTGATCTAGGCGCCGCCGCGCCTCGATGAGCGTAACGTCCGGCAAGGCGCAGACGAACTCGTCGCCGCCGACGCGCACCACCAGATCGTAGGAACGCATATCCGAGTGCCGCTTTGCGCGAAGAAGGGCAGCGAGACGAGCCCACGGTTGCATGGGGTTAACCGTTCCGTCAGAGTCGGCCGGCAGCGACCCCGAGGGTGGGACGAACCACCGCGGGGCCAGAACCCCAGAAGGAGGACTTGGGATGCCGACAGTGATTGCGTACCACGAGATCGATGACCGCGACCATTGGCTCGCCTCACCGAAGCGGGAGGAGTTTTTCGGCCCCCTCGGCATCAGCATCCGAACGTTCCTCGACCCGGAGAACCCGAGTCGCGCGGCGGTGCTCGCCGACGTTCCCGACATGGCGGCGTTTCAGACCGCGATGCAGTCCCAGGAAGCCGCCGACGCGATGGCGCATGACGGCGTTCGGGCCGACACCCTGATCGTGCTCGTCGAGGCGTAGCGCTCGACACTCCTACTTTCAGGCGAAGGAGCCTTCGCTGCTCGACAAGCGTGTTTCCCGGCGTCGAGCTTTCGCCGGGGCCGAACTGCGAGCAACTCGCGCCAGGGAAGCTGGCTGTAGTGGTCCGACACCTCGGCCGCAGGCGGGTCTTCACCCTAGGTCCGGATCCGTGCAGGAATGTTGACGGCAGATGGGCTGTCAGCGGCCAGGTCATCCCGCCGCTTCGCTTCGCCCGGACCTATTTCCTCTTCCTCGCCGTAGCTGGCCGGCGGCCGTGGGTCCGTACCTACCAGGTCGGGGTTCTGTGGAACGACACGCGCATCTTCGAGCGCCGGCTTCGCGTGCGTCTACGCACCTATCGTCCTGCGTGGCGGATCTACGACTACCTCGACCCCGATGAGTTCTACATGACGTGTGCGGGCCAATCTGACGAGGGGCTACCTGCCAGTACACAAAGACAAGAAGGGTAGGGAGTACTGCATCCACCCACCGCGGCGCACGGCGACGTTCCGCGTCTTGCCACCGCGGACCTAGCCGCGACTCGCTCGCCCAGCTGAGCGCCAGATAGGCAAACCTGCTGAGCGCGCCCGTCAGGATTCGAACCTGAGACCTTCGGTTCCGTAGACCGACGCTCTATCCAGCTGAGCTACGGGCGCTCGGGTCAGAGAGGGTAGCGGGACTCTGGCCCCTCCAATGGCCAGGCGGAGAGGGAGGGATTCGAACCCTCGATGGAGCGTGAACCCCATACTCGCTTAGCAGGCGAGTGCCTTCAGCCACTCGGCCACCTCTCCGCGAGACACCCGATGGTAGCCGCGCGCGGCCGTTGGGCAACATCAGCTTCTATGGCCGACGTTCGCATCACCGAGTTCACCGACCCCGGCTGTCCATGGGCTTACAGCGCCGAGCCGTTTCGGCGGCGGCTCAACTGGCTCTACGGCGACGGGATCGAATGGCAGGTGCGGGTGGTGGTGCTCGCGGAATCGCCGAGCGAGTACGAGCAGCGGGGCTTCGGCACCGGGAAGCAGGCCGCTGCCTTTCGGAAGATCTCGCGTGAGCACGGCATGCCGATCGACACACGTGAGCGTCCACGCATGGCCGCCACGCTGCCGGCCTGTCGCGCGGTCGTCGCCGCCAGGCGCCATGACCCCGAGCTCATGCCGCGGCTTCTGCGCCGCCTGCGCGTTCGCCATTTCGCGGGCGAGTTGTTGGACGAGCAGTCCACGGTCGAGCATGCGGCCGGCGACATCGGCCTCGATCCCGCTCGGCTGGATGAGTGGATGGCGGAGGCCGCCACCGAGCGCGAGCTGCGCGAGGACATGGGGCTCGCGCGTGGGCCCATGCCCGCCGCTCGGGTGCTTGACCACAAGCTGGCCAACTGGTCGGGGGGGCGGCGCTACACCTGCCCCAGCTACGAGATCGTGCGCATCGCGGACGGCGTTCGCATCGCGGTTCCAGGCTTCCAGCCCTTTGGCGTCTACGACGTGATCACCGCCAACCTCCTCCCGGATCGCGATCGCCGCGGCGACCCGGACTCCGTGGAGGAGGTGCTGAGCTGGTGCGACACGCCGCTCGCCACCCAGGAGGTCGCCGTGGTCTGCGACATCTCCCACGACGACGCCCGCGAACGGCTCGGGCGGGTCGCCGACGAGCAGCACATGGGCTACGACGGCTTCTGGACCCTCAACGGACGCGACTAGACCAGCACGCCCTCCAGGCGCAGCAGGAACTCCTTGCGCTCCACCCCACCGGTGTAGCCGCCCAGGGCCCCACCCGTGCGCAGCACGCGGTGGCAGGGCACGACGATCGGCATCGGGTTGGAGCCGAGCGAGTTGCCGGCCGCCCGTACGGCGCGCGGGCTCCCCGCGGCGCTCGCGACCTCGGCGTACGTGGTCGTGTGGCCGAAGCCGACCTCCGCGGTCGCGCGCAGCACCTCGGTGGTGAAGCCTCGGGTGAGGGCCCAGTCGATGGGCAGGTCGAAGTCGGTGCGCTGTCCCCCGAAGTACTCGTCGAGTTCGCGCCGGACGCCGTCGAGGCGTGCGGGGGCCTCGAGCACGCGCGGGGAGACCCGGCTAGCCAGGTCTGCGAGCACGCTCTCGTCGTCGCGGAACTGCGAGTAGGAGAGACGCACGAGACCGTGCGGTGTCCCGGCGACCATCAGCGGGCCGAGCGGGCTGTCGACCGTGGCGTAGGCCACGTCAAGCAGGCCCTCTGCGGCGGCACGTTGAGCCACGGCGTCCGGGGCGCCCGCGTCGGGAAGCCGGCCGGCGGCAGTGCGCAGGGCGGATTCGATCTTGCTGGTCATTGGGTCCATTCCTCTCTGAGTTTCTTCAAGCCTTCGAACACGTTGCGGCGGGCTGCATCCTCGGACGACTCGAGGAGGTGGGCGAGCTCGGCGTAGGGCATGCCGAGCACGCTTCGGCAGAACACGGCCGTGCGCTGTTTGGGCGGCAGCGCGCGCACGGCGGCCCAAAGTTCGGGATCGCCGTTGTGCGAGGGCTCCGCCGGCGCCGCGGACTCCGCCACCTCCTCCACGGGCACCGCCCGGCGCGAGCGCGAACGGTGGAGGTCGATCGCCTTGTTTTGGGCAATCCGGAACAGCCACGCGCGCAGGTTGTCGCCACGGCGCAGCTTCGGATAGGCCCGCAGAGCGGCGATCCAGGTCTCCTGGAAGCAGTCATCCGCCTCGCCGGGGCCGGCACTGGCGGCGCAAAAGCGGTACACGTCCGCGCGGTGCTCGTCGAGGAGAGCCTGAAAGGGCGGCAGGTTCACAATGTAAGAACGGCGGCCGGCCCGCGCATGTGAGATCAGGCGCGGATGAAGATGGGCGCGCCGAGCGGGATCGTATGGATGAGCCAACGCGCCTGCTCTGGGTCGGCCCGCATGCAGCCGGAGCTCACCTGCTGTCCGATGTCCGACGCATTGCTGGTCGCGTGCACGGCGAGCCGGTCGCCGCCGGGCCAGCCGTGGGGCAGGTTGGTCTGGTGGCCGCTGAGGGCGAGCACGCAACAGCCGTAGGGCGAGCTCTGGTCGCTCACGTTGAGCTTGTCGGTGACCGTGAAGCGTCCCGAGGGCGTGGGGTTGTCGGGCCTGCCCACGCCCACCCCGAGCTTGCGGACCGCCTGGCCGTCCTTCTTCACCACGATGCGGCGCACGGAGAGATCCACGTGGAGCGACCAGCGCGAGCAGAGCAGGCGGGCGCGCGAGCTGCGCATCCACGCGATTTCGCCGTTCTCTAGGTCGGCAGCCTGAACGCCCAGCCAACCCGGGCGCTGCTTGACCACGCCTAGGATGCGCGGTGAGCCCCACTCGGTCTTCGGGGTCAGCACCAGCCTGCGGCGGCCGCCGGGCTTGCGCAAAAGCACGGTCGCCCGTCGCACGTGCGCGCTCTCATGGCAGGGGGTGGTTTCCGGCACGCTGCGGGAGAGAGCGGGCAGCTTTCCGCCGAGTTCAGGGACGAGAGCGCCGGCCTCGCGCTTGCCATCGCCCTCGCCGGACTGCGTTGCGCGAACCAACCCGGCGGCGCCGAGAACAGCGGCGATACCGAGCACGACCAGCCCGAGCACCAGCAGGCGCCGGGAGGCATTCGCGGGCTGTTCGGAAGGGCTCACGAAGGTCCCGTCAAGCGTAGTGGGCCTTTCCCTCTACTTGACATGTGACTATTTAGTCACGTATCCTTCTCGACGTGACCAATGACGACCGCGTGTTCAAGGCGCTCGCCGACCCAACTCGGCGCTTCCTGCTCGACCGGCTCTTCCAGCGTGACGGCCGCACGCTGACCGAGTTGGAGTCGGAGCTGGAGATGACGCGCTTCGGCGCGATGAAGCATCTACGCGTGCTCGAGGACGCGGGTCTCGTGGTCGCACGGCGCTCGGGCCGGGAGAAGCTGCATTTCCTGAACCCGGTGCCGATCCGACTGATTCACGACCGCTGGATCGACAAGTACACCGAGCGCCAGGTATCGGCGCTCGCCGATCTCAAGAACGAACTGGAGGACAAGCCATGACCACCACCGAGACAGCTCAGACCACCCAGGTGTACCGCGTGTACATCAAGGCCAGCCCGGAGGCGATCTGGGACGCGATCACCAAGCCCGAATGGACCGAGCGCTACGGCTATGCGGCGCGGGTCGAGTACGAGCTCCGCCCCGGCGGCACCTACCGAGCGCTGCCGGGCGCGGAGATGGCCGCCGTGGAAGGAGTTCCCGACGTGGTGGTCGACGGCGAGGTGATCGAGGCCGACCCGCCACGCAAGCTGGTGCAAACGTGGCGGATGCTCATGGATCCCGAGCTCGAGGCCGAGGGCTTCACCCGCCTCACGCACGAGATCGAGCCCATCGAAGGCGGAGCGACGAAGCTCACGATCGTCCACGAGCTGGAGGGCGCGCCGCGGCTGGCCAACCTCGTCTCCGGAGCCCTCGAGGGCACGGGCGCGGGCGGCGGCTGGGCGTGGGTGCTCAGCGACCTCAAGTCGCTGCTGGAGACCGGCAAGCCGCTTGCCGGCTGAGTCGGGACGGCGGAGGCTCCCCCGGCTAGGGAGCCTCCGCCGCTCGTTCCGGGTGCTGCAGGCTCTACTTTCAACCCCGTGCGAGCGACCAGCGCAAGGGGGACATCGCAACTACAAGGGCCATCGCCACCTTCACCGAGATGGGCTACGACGTCGCTATTCCGCTCACCGAGTCGGCCGCCTACGACTTGATCGTTGATGACGGCGACCGGCTTCATCGCGTCCAATGCAAGTACGTTGCGACTCGTGAAGTAGACCTCCGGCGGATCCAATCCGATTCGGGCGGGTACGTCGTAAAGCGGGTTCTCCCCGACTCGTACGATTGGCTCTACGTGTTTCGTCCAGACGGTCGGGAGTACCTCTACAAGGAATGTCACGTCGGTCGTCGGTCGGTTACTCCGACCGCCAAGCACCTCATCGGAGGGGTGGCAGAGTCCGGTTGAATGCAGCTGCCTTGAAAGCAGCCGGCCCCGTGAGGGGCCCGGGGGTTCGAATCCCTCCCCCTCCGCTCCCCAGCACCACCATATAGCCCGAGCCGTGGACGCCCAGGCCATCCGCCGCTCCTACTCGGACGCCCAGCCGCGGCCGTTCTGGCTCGACCAGGCCGACGCGCCACAGCCGAGCACACCCACGGCATCGAGAACGGCGTGGCCCGCTGGCCCGGCGAGGTGCCTCAGTTGGAGCGCCTCGCGCGCGAGAACTTCGCCGCGATGTTTGCCACCGACGCCTATCAGGCTGACTGCTCGCGATGAGATTCGCGGACCGCGGTCGTTTTACAGGACGACAACCAAGGAGGCAGAGATGGATCTCAAGCTGGAATTAGTCGTCGTACCGGTGTCGGACGTGGATCGTGCGGCGGAGTTCTACGAGAAGGCCCTGGGCTTTCGGCTGGACGTCGACCATCATCCAAACGAGAGCTTTCGCGTCGTGCAACTCACGCCGCCGGGCTCGGAGTGCTCGATCTCGATCGGCACGGGCATCACCAAATCGGAGCCGGGCTCATACCAGGGGATGCACCTGGTCGTGACCGACATCGAGGCCACGCGGGCCGAGCTGATCGATCGTGGAGTGGAGGTGAGCGAGCCCTTCCACTTCGGAGCGGAGGGCCAGGCGTCCGGGGTCGATCCCAAGCGTGGCGACTATGCCAGCTTCATGTCGTTGCGCGACCCGGACGGCAACGGCTGGCTGATTCAAGAGGTCAGGCGCCGCGCGCCGGGGCGTTAGGGGTACTGCTTGCCGACCCAGGCGAGAATGCGCTCGTTCACCGCGACGGCCCATTCAAGGTGGGGAAAGTGCCCGACGCCCTGGATGATGTCCATTCGAGAGCCAGGGGCGAGGTGACGCTCCGCGTCAGCAACGAGTGCGACGTCGACACAGCCGTCGCGATCCCCGTGGAGATAGAGCGTCGGCTGTGGGGCCGTTCGGAGCAGCGCCGCGTGCTCAGCGGCATGCGTATCCGCCGGGCCGAGGTCATAGAGCCCGGGCTCCTCTGACCGGTAGTAGCCGATCGCGGCCGAGAGGTTGTCGGGCTCGCGCAGGCACCACTTGGCGCGGTGCAGGTCCTCGGCCGCGTCATAGCCCGGCGACCAGTCCTGCCACAGCCGGTCGAGGAACGCCATGTCGTCGGCCGCGATCACGGACTCGGCGCGCGGCGTCTTCATGAAGAACAGGTAGAACGAGCGCTTCAGCTGCTGGTAGTCGCTGAAGATCCGCGCGTCGAGCGCCGCTGGCGCCACCGCGATCGTCACGAGGCGACGCCAGCGCTCGGGCGCGAGGGCTGCCGCGCCATAGGCGGTTTCGGCTCCCCAGTCGTGTCCGATCAAGACCGCCCGCTCGTCGCCGTCGAGCGCCTCATGCAGCGCAACTGCGTCGGCCACGAGCGCGCCGAGTTGATAGCAGCCGTCGGCGGCGACCGCCGTCGGCGCATACCCGCGCATGAAGGGCGCCACTGCGCGATAGCCCGCCCGTGCCAGCTCTGGGAGTAGGTGTCGCCACGTGTATGCGGAGTCGGGGAACCCATGCAGGCAAAGGGCCAGCGGGCCGCCCCCAGCCTCCAAGAATCCGAACTTGAGCCCGTTCGCTTCGACGCACCCCTCGCGCAGACCCGAGGCGCTCTGATCGTTGGACGACACGACGCGCGAGACTAACGGCGGGCCGCCGCGCACAAGGCGCTGCGCCGGTCGCCTACCTATCTGGCCGGCTCAGCCCGCGGTGATCGTCTCTGGTGCGCCGAAGTCGCGCAGCACGGCGGGAACCTCCACCGTGCCGTCCTCGCGCTGGTGGTTCTCGGCCACGGCGATGATCGTCCGGCCCACTGCCAGGGCAGTCCCGTTGAGCGTGTGCACGGGCCGCAGCGAGGCGCCCTCGCTCGGGCGGTAGCGGATGTCGAGACGGCGTGCCTGGTAATCGGTGGTGTTCGAGCACGACGTGAGCTCGCGAAAGCGCTCCTGCCCGGGTAGCCAACCCTCCAGGTCGTACTTCTTGGCCGCCGAGTTGCCCAGGTCGTCCACTGCGATGTTCACCACGCGGTAGGGGATCTCGAGGGCCTGGAGGATTTCCTCCTCGATGGCCAGCAGCCGCTCGTGCTCGGCCTGGGACTCCTCGGGCTCGACGAACGAGAACATCTCGACCTTGTCGAACTGGTGCACACGGAACAGCCCCTGGGTGTCCTTGCCGGCGGCGCCGGCCTCGCGCCGAAAGCAGGGCGAGAAGCCCGCGTAGCGCAGCGGCAGCGTCGCCTGCTCGAGGATCTCGCCGGCGTGCAGCGAGGCCAGCGGCACCTCGCTGGTGCCGACCAGGAACAGGTCGTCGTCGGGCACGCTGTAGATCTGCTGCTCGGTGTCGGGCAGGAAGCCGCTTCCATAAAGGGCCTCCTCGCGCACCAGCACGGGCGGCACGACCGGCGTGAAGCCCTTCGGCTCGAGCACCGTGAGGGCCCACTGCACGAGCGCCAGCTCCAGGCGCACCAGCGGGCCCTTCAGGTAGGCAAAGCGCGATCCCGCCACGCGCGCGCCCGCTGTCATGTCGAGATGCTCGCCCAGCAGCTCCACGTGGTTTCGGCCCGGGCGCCCGGCCTCACCCTCCTCCCGCAGCACCTCGTCCTCGGCCGGCGCGGCCGGATCGGGGAGGTTGGGCATGGATGCGAGCGCACCGGCGCGGCGCTCCTCGACCACGCGGAGCTCATCGGCAAGCTCCTTCTCGCGGGCCGATGCGCCCTTGACCTCGCCGATCGCGGCCGTGGCGTCCTCACCCGAGCGCTGGAGCTCGCCGATGCGCTTGGAGGCCTCGTTCTTGGCACGCCTCAGCTCCTCGAGCTCGGGGAGGAGCGCGCGGCGGCGCTCGTCGAGCTCGAGCGCCTCGTCGAGCACCGAGACGTCGAAGCCGCGCCGGCCTAGCGCTTCGCGCGCCTGCTCGGGATCGTCACGAATCTGCCTGAGGTCGAGCACCCGGGCTCACTGGCCCTCGCCTGACGAGGTGGGGTCGTTGGTGCCGCTTTCCTTGCCCGAGTACTCGGACAGGAAGTCGGCTACCGCCTCCGCGTCCTCCCCCACCACGATGTTCGCGGGCATGATCGCGCCCGAGAAGCCGCCGTTGCGGATCGCGTAGAGCACGTCGTCCCGATTCTCCTTGCGAACGTTGAAGTTCGGCCCGTTCGTGCGCTCCCCGCCCTGCTTCGACCCGGGCGGCTTCGAGCCGTACGCGTTGGCGGCGTCGAGCGAGTGGCAGCCCGAGCAGCGCGCGTTGAACAGCTCCGCGCCCTGGTGGTTGGCCGACTCTTCGGGCACGCTGATCTCGCCTCCGCAGCCCACTGCCCCGGCGGCGGCAAGAGCGCAGAGAAAGGCGATCGGGCGGCCCACGGCGGCGCATAGTATCCGCTCCCGTGCGTCGCCTCGCCATCCCCTGCGCCACCTTGCTCGCCTTCGCCTCCTGTGGCGGGGACGACCAAGACAGGGACGCGCGCAGCGTGACAGTCAAACCCAACTCGACTCTGCGGGTGACCGCCAAGGAGTATTCGTTCGACCCCGGCGCGGTGACCGTGAGCGGAGCCGGCCCGCTGACAATCCAGCTCAAGAACGCGGGCAACCTGGCCCACAATCTCAAACTAACCAGGAGCGGTGAGACGCTCGGTGGCACGCCCACCTTCCCGGGCGGAGAGACCCGCTCGGGTCGGGTCAACCTCGAGCGGGGTCGCTACGAAATGGTCTGCACGGTCGCCGATCACGCCGAGCTCGGCATGCGAGGCGACTTCGAGGTGAAGTAGGGCAGCTAGAGGGGTGATGTGGGTTCGCTGGTTTGGGGCTTGGCTGGCGCTGCGCGAGCCGCCGGGTTGCCGGGCCGGCGTCTGTGAACGGCGGCAACCAAGGGTAGACGCGGCCGGGTTGTCGGCTTTGTCACGCTGCCGTAACGCGGTTTGGAGGCCACAGTGGTCGATTTACCCCCGCATAGGGGGTAAAAGCGACAACGCTCCCCAGCGAGCGGCCGCGGCCTGCCCGCCGACGGGCCGGTGTAACAGCACCGCAACAGCGGTGTCGGAGCGGCGTCGGCGATCCCCACCCCTGGTTGCTGTCATTAGAGACACGTCCGCAGCGGCCGCACTGCCGCCGGCCCCACATCAGACGACTAGCTAGTTGAGCCGCTTGGCGAGGCGGAGCAGGGTGCCGTTCGGCGTGGCGCGCACGTCGACCTCGTCCATCATCAAACGCATGAACTCGAGCCCGCGACCGCTCTCGGGCATCTCTCCCCGGCGCTCCACACGCGGGACGAAGCGCCCGCTGTCGAAAACCTCGAACACCAGCGCCCCGGCTTCCTCCGCCACAACCACGCGGACGACGTCGGTCGACGAGCTCGACCCGTGCTGGATGGCGTTGGTGATCGCCTCGCTGAGGGCTAGCTTGACCTGATAGCGCCCGTCGGAGTCAAAGCCGAACTCGGCGGCCGCCCGTTCGGCGAAATCACGGGCTTCCTTGAGGCGGTTCAAGTCAGCGTTGATCGAGTGCACGCGGCCGTCGTGGCGAACCAGGGTTGAGGGAGTTCTGGCGTACATAAGGAGTCCTTACGCGCCAACTCCAGAATCGGATGCATCATCGCGCAAATTATCTGGGCCGGGTCTCCAGAGTCGAGATCCTCCAGCCTTCGTCACCCTCCACGAGCTGAATCGCCTCCCGCCGTTTGACCAGCGGATTCCGCAGGCGAGCGGTCACCCGGTCCCCGTTCTCCTCCAGCTCGACCGACAGGTCCTCGACGTCCTCCTGGCTCAGGGCGGGGTTCAGGGCCGCCGCCAGCTCCATGACCTCGACGCAGCCGGCTCCCGACCGGCGCGCGGCGGGAGAGCGGTCGATGTCCCGGCGAAGCTCCGGGGTCAGCGTGTCGCAAGCGCGGCTCGCCGTCACCGGCGACGATCGCGGCGAAGTAGTCGCGCACGGTGTCATCGGGCTGAGCGCCGCCACACCCGACGGCGGAGGGCGGCCAGCAGCACAAAGAGCAGTGCGACTCGGTCGCATTTGCACGAGCGTGGCAAGAAATGGTGAATAGCAGGAACTTTTATTTCGGTCACAGGTTGATCCAACTTTGTGTGCACCACGCTATTGCAGGTTATTGGTCGCCGACCGGTCCCTGTCGGCGTAGACATCATGAACCCCAAGGAGGAGTGAGCATGAAAAAGCTCGCCCTTGTGGCTGTGCTGGTGGCGTCGGCGGTTGCCGTAGCCCTCAGTTCGGGCTCGAGTCACCGCGAAGCGCCGGGCTCGTCGCTGGATCCGACCGGTGACTGGACCGACGTGTATTTCTTTACCCCCGCCGACGACCCCGGCAGTGTCGCGGTCGTGGCCAACGTGATCCCGTTCGAGGACCCGGCCGGCGGACCTTTGTTCTATTCGCTGGATCCCAACGCTCGCTACTACATCAACTTCGACAACACGGGCGACGGGCGCCCGGACATCCGGTACCGCTTCACGGTTAAGGACAAGATCAACAAGGAGACGCGTCTCGCCCTGGGTGCCAGCGGTCCTGTCACGTCCGTGAGGGACAAGGATCTCCTTTTGCGCCAGACCTACAACATCGTGCGCGAGAAGTACTCCCGCACGGGCAAGCGCACCATCGTCCGCAAGAAGACCATCGCGAGAAACGTCCCGGTGGCGCCGAGCAACATCGGCCCGAAGACGATGCCCAACTACCAGGACCTGGTCAACGGGTCGGTCAAGAACCTCGAGGGCGGCGGCCAGGTGTTCGTCGGCCAGCGCGAGGACCCATTCTTCATCGACCTGGGGATGACGTTCGATCTGATCAACTTCAGGGACAACACCACCGGCAACGCCGGCGGGTTCAAGGACGATCTGGCCGGCTACGCCGTCCACTCGTTCGCCCTGAAGCTGCCGGAGCGGGCGATCACCCGCGATGGGAAGTCGGTCAGCGCGCCCGACGGCTCCAACGCCGCCGTTGGCGTGTGGGCCTCCACCGAGCGCCAGAAGCTCGTGGTCAGCAACGGGCGTGGCCGAGGCGGCAAGGGCCGCTACGTTCAGGTCAACCGGCTGGGCAACCCGCTGATCAACGAGTTGTTCATTCCGATCTCGCGCAAGGACGAGTTCAACCGCAGCCGCCCGTCGACCGACGGCAAGAAGTTCGGCCAGTACGCGCTTGAGCCCGAGTTGGTCAAGGCGATCAACGCGCTGTTCATGCTGGGCTGCAAGGAGACCGACCGCACGGACATCGTGCAGGCGCTCTTCACCGGCATCCCCGGCGTGACCCAGATCGGCGCCAAGCCGGCTGCCGCGGACACGCTGAAGCTCAACCTCGGCGTGCCACCCACGGCACCGGCTCAGGCCAGTCGCTTCGGCGTGATCGGCGGCGACAACGGCGGCCTACCCAACGGCCGCAGGCTGTTCGACGACACCGTCGACATCTACCTGCGGGTGGCCTGCGGGTTCCTGATTCCAGAAGCTCAGGGCGGCAAGAAGCTGCCTCTCGGCGACGGAGTCGACGTGAATGACAAGCCGTTCCTGGACACGTTCCCGTATGCCGCGGGTCCGACGTCCGGTTTCGACTCGCAGCTCAAGAAGCAGCAGCCAACGCACGCCCCCACACCGGGCGCGCCGCCGCTGGTGCCGTAGGCAATGAGGAGCGGGCCCCGGCTTCGGCCGGGGCCCGCCTCTCGCTTCTCTTTTTGCCAAGAAGTCGCACCTACGGAAGCTCGGCAAGAAGAGATAAATGGCAAGAAGTGTTGGCGTAATTGAACTACCGAAAAAAGCGCGAGGATGAACCTCTCCCCCATGACCCGCACAGATGACACTCACACTCAGAAAACTTCCCTCTCTCGCCGCCGCCGGCGTGGTGTTCCTGGTCGCGCTCGCCGTGCTGACCCTGGTGAACCGGCCCTCGGATTCGCTGTCCGGAGGCGGATCGAGCGCCGCGCCCGAGCGGACGCCCGCGCTCTCCACCCAGGCACGCATCAGCGGCCTCGAGGGCGCGATCGAAGCGGGGGGCGGCCGGCCCCAGACCTACGCCGCGCTGGGATCCACCCTCATGCAGCGCCTGCGGGAGACTGGCGACCCGGGCCTGTACTCGCGCGCGGAGATGGCCTTTGCCGAGGCGCTCGAGCGCGACCCCGCGAGCCTCGACGCCCGCGTGGGAGTGGGCACCCTCGCGCTGGCCCGCCACGACTTCCGCGCGGCTCTGCACCACGGTGAGGTCGCCCGGGATCTGGCGCCCGGCTCGTTCGCGCCGTTCGCCGTGCTCGTGGACGCCCAGGTCGAGCTCGGTCGCTACAACGCCGCCGAGCGAACTCTTCAGCAGATGGTCGACTTCAAGCCGGGCCTCGCCTCCTACGCGCGGGTCTCGTACTTCCGCGAGCTGCACGGGGACCTCCCCGGAGCGAGTGAGGCTATGCGCCTCGCTGCTTCGGCGGCGCCTGCCGCCGGTGAGAACCGCTCCTACATCCAGACGCTGCTCGGCAACCTGGAGTTCGAGCGGGGCCGGTTGGACGCGGCCGCCTCGGCGTACCGCTCGGCGCTGGCCGGCTTCCCCGGCTACGCGCCCGCCGATGCCGGCCTGGCCCGTGTTCAGGCCGCGCAGGGGCGGCTGGAGCCCGCGATCGACCGCCTTCGCGGCGTGACCCAGCGGCTGCCGCTGCCCGAGTATGTGATCGCGCTCGGGGAGGCCGAGCTCGCCGCCGGCCTGCGCGCCGACGCGCAACGTGACTTCGACCTGGTGCGCGCCCAGCAGCGGCTGCTCGGAGCGAGCGGCGTCAACACGGACGCCGAGATCGCCGTCTTCGAGGCCAGCCACGGCGATGCGAGCCGGGCGCTGCGCCTGGGCCGGCGCGGCTACGGCGCGGCGCCGAGCGTGCGCTCCGCCGACGCGCTCGGCTGGGCACTGACCCAAGCGGGCCAGCCCGTGGAGGGCCTCGCCTACGCGCGCCGCGCGCTGCGACTGGGCTCGCGCGACCCGCTGTTTCTCTACCACGCCGGCCTGGCCGCGCGGGCAGCGGGTGAGCCCGGCGCCGCACGCGACTATCTCCAGCACGCTCTCGCCGTCAATCCGCGCTTTTCGCCCCTCCACGCCCCCGTGGCGCGCCGGGCGCTGAGGGAGTTGCAGTGAGGCGCGGGCTGCTCTTCGCCCTGCTGGCCTTCGCCGTGCTCGGGCTCACCGCGCCGGGTGCGTCGGCCCATCCCCTCGGCAACTTCAGCATCAACCACCTCGCCAAGGTGAAGGTGTCCAGCGACCGGGTGGACGTCCTGTACACGCTCGACCAGGCGGAGATCCCCACCTTCCAGGAGCGCGATCAGGAGCACTCTGAGGTGCTCGCGGCCAAACGCGGCGAGGTGGCGCGCGGACTGGCGCTCACGGTGGACGGTCGCCGGGTGCCGCTCGAGCTGGCCCCGTCGAGCAAGCTCACGAATCCGAAGGGCCAGGGCGGCCTGCGGACCACGCGACTCGAGCTGTCGCTGTTCGCGGCCGTGGACGATCCACGGCGCGTCGAGCTGGTCGACCGCAGCTTCCCCGATCGGGTGGGCTGGAAGGCCATAGTCGTCGAGCCCGGCGAGGGCACGGCGGTGCGAACCAGCACCCCCTCGGGAGATCCGACCGATGGCCTGCGGCGCTACCCGGACGACCTGCTCAACAGCCCGCTCGACCGCCGCTCCGCCACCTTCAACGTCCAGCCCGGCGACGGCAGCCTGGTGGCGCCGCGCGCCGAGGGCGAGCGCACGGTGACCACCCGGGACGCCAGCGGCCAGGGCTTCGCCGGCCTGTTCGACGACGCGGCCGCGGGTAAGGGCGTTCTCCTGTTCATGCTGCTGGCCGCCTTCGGCTGGGGCGCCCTTCATGCGCTCTCGCCCGGCCACGGTAAGGCCATGGTCGCGGCCTATCTGATCGGCACGCGCGGCACCGCGCGCCATGCCGTGGGCCTCGGGGTGACCGTGACGGTGACCCACACGCTCGGCGTGTTCGCGCTGGGTCTCGTGACCCTCCTGCTGTCCCAATACATCCTGCCCGAGGACCTCTACCCGTGGCTCACGCTCGTGTCGGGGCTGCTCGTGGTGGGAATCGGCGCGGGTGTGCTGCGCGCGCGGATTCGCTGGGCGCGCGCGCGACGCGCCGGCACCGCTTCGGGTCACGGACCGAGCGCCGAGGCCGCGCTGCACAGTCACGGACCGGGCGATCACCACCATCACCACGGTCATTCACATGACCACGGCCACAGCCACAGCCACCCCACGGCCACTCCCACGACGAAGACCACACGGTCACCCGCCGCAGTCTGATCGGAATGGGGGCGGCCGCCGGCCTGATCCCATGCCCCTCCGCTCTCGTGGTGCTGCTCGGCGCGATCGCCCAGCACGAAGTCGCCCTCGGTCTCCTGTTGATCGTTGCCTTCAGCCTCGGACTCGCCGGCACGTTGACCGGCCTGGGGCTCTTGGTGGTCTACGCGCGGCGACTGCTGCCGCGCGTTCGAATGGACGGCCGGGTGGCCGCAGTTCTGCCCGCGGCATCGGCGCTCGTGATCGTGATCGTGGGCTTCGTGCTCACGGCTCGGGCCGTCCCCGGCGTCGTCTGAGAGCCGTAGTGATCCAGTCGGCGCGGTAGCGCGAAGGACCTTCATGAAACTCCCGCGCAGTTGTAACTGACTCGCAGTTGCGTGGAACTCGTGTTTGGCCGTAGGATCGACCGACCTCGTGACCGCTCCCCACACCGGCCCCCCGCTCGCCGCCCCGGACATGGACGCTGCCGTGGACGCTCTGCGCGAACACGGCCTGCGGGTGTCGGCCGCCCGGCGCCTCGTGCTCGAGTCGCTGTTCGCCGCCGAGGGGCCAATCCCGGCGGAGCGGATCGCCGACGGCCTGGCCGGCCGGCTGCCGCAATCCGACCTGGCGTCGGTCTACCGCAACCTCGAAACGCTCGAGACGGTAGGCCTCGTGCGCCACTTCCACCTCGGCCACGGCCCGGGCCTCTACGGGCTGGCCGGCGCCGGCGAGCGCGAGTACCTCGTATGCAGCTCCTGCCATGCGGTGCGCGCAGTCGAACCCGGCGACATGGACCGTGTGCGCTCGATGATCCAGCGCGAGTTCGGCTACGACGCGCGCTTCTCCCACTTCCCGATCGTCGGCCTCTGCGCGGACTGCGCTCGCGAGGGGCAAGCCCGCCCGCCCTCGGAAAGGAGCCACGCGCATGATTGACCTCCCCATCGCCCTCCACATCCCGGACGGCTTTCTCAGCGGCGGCGTGGCTGCCGTCTGCGCGGTCGCCGCCATCGCCGCGGTGGGCTACGGGCTGCGCGTGGCCAACATCGAGCTCGACGAGGCCCGCGTGCCCCTGCTCGGCGTGCTGGCCGCGTTCATCTTCGCCGCCCAGATGCTGAACTTCCCGATCGCCGGCGGTACGAGCGGCCACTTCCTGGGCGCGACGTTGGCCGCGGTGCTGCTCGGTCCGTGGCTCGCCTGCCTGGTCATGGCCGTGGTGATCACCGTCCAGGCCTTCGCGTTCGCCGACGGTGGCATCAGCGCCCTCGGGGCCAACATCCTGAACATGGGGGTGCTCGGAGCGCTGCTGGCCGGCTTTCTCGTGGTGGCGGCCAACCGGGTGCTTCCGCACACGCGGATGGCATTCCTGGGTACGGTCGGCGTGGTGTCCTGGCTAGCCGTGATGATCGGCGCCACCGCCACCAGCCTGGAGCTCGCCGTGTCGGACACGGTCCCGCTCGGCACCTCGCTGCCGGCGATGCTCGGGGTGCACTCGCTGATCGGCATCGGCGAAGCGGTGATCACGGTGGCGGCGGTGAGCGCGGTGCTCGCCGCCCGGCCCGACCTGGTCGCGCTGGCGCCCAAGGAGCTCACCACAACCGGTGCTCGGGTGGCGCAGCCCGCCGAAGGGGCGGCCTGACATGAAGACCCGCATTTTCGTCATCCTCGCCCTCGCCGTGGCGGTGGGACTGGCCACGGCCGTTTCCCCGTTCGCGTCGGCAAACCCGGACGGCCTGGAGAAGGTCGCGGAGAAGAAGGACTTCATCCACGAGGGCCAGCTCGCCGGCATCCAGGAGGACTCGCCCATCCCCGACTACGCCTTCCCGGGAGTGGAGAACGAGCGTGTGGCCACGGGTCTGGCCGGCTTCGTCGGCACCCTCGCCGTCTTCGCCCTCGGCTACGGGCTCGCGTTCGTGCTCAGGCGCCGCGAGCGCGGGAATGCCCCTCCGGGGGCGCCTGCGTGAGACGTGGGCGGGCTCTGTAACCATTCGCTCGAGCTGACCGGGCTGGCCGGCGACCCCGCCAGCCCGGTGCATCGTCTGGATCCCCGGGCCAAGATCCTCGGCCTGGTGGCGGTGACGCTGGTGGCGGTCTCGACGCCGCTCTCGGCGTGGCCGGTGTTCGTGGGCTGCGGCATGGTCCTGGTGGCCGTGGCGGCCACGGCCCGCGTCG
This sequence comes from uncultured Thermoleophilaceae bacterium, assembly GCA_963728495.1. Classification (GTDB taxonomy): domain Bacteria; phylum Actinomycetota; class Thermoleophilia; order Solirubrobacterales; family Thermoleophilaceae; genus JACVRW01. The sequence continues at coordinate 123,849 of CAVSKI010000001.1, forward strand.
CGCCGCGCGACATCTGGCGAAGGGCGCGCTTCATCCTGCCGCTGGTGCTGCTGGCGGCCGTTTTCCTGCCCTTCGTGCGGAAGGGCGGGCAGGCGTACGACATCGGCCCGCTCACCGCGTACGAGGACGGGCTCGAGGTGTTCGGCGCGGTGGCGCTCAAGGCCACGATCGGCACCGTCAGCGCCGTGCTGCTCGGCGCCACCACCACCTTCCCCGCCGTCCTCCGAGGCCTCGAGGCGATGCGGGTGCCGCGGCTGCTGGTGCTGATCGCCGCCTTCATGTACCGCTACCTGTTCGTGATCGTCGAGGAGGCCGGGCGCATGCGCGCGGCGCTCGCTGCCCGCGCCTATCGGCCGCGGACGGCACTGCACGCCGGCGCTCTCGGGCGGGTGGCCACGGCGATGTTCCTGCGCACCTACGCCCGCGGCGAGCGGGTCTACCACGCAATGCTCGCGCGCGGCTACACCGGCGCCATGCCGAATCTGAGCCCACTGGTGTTGCGCCGCGCCGACCTGTTCTTCGTTGCCCTGGTGCTGGTGGCGCTCGTGCCCCTGCGGGTGGCCACCCAGGTGGCCGCATGAGCTGTGCGATCCACGCCGTGGGGCTCGTCTACGCCTACCCCAACGGGCATCGCGGGCTGGACGGCATCGACCTTCACGTGAACCACGGCGAGCGCGTGGCCGTGCTCGGCCCCAATGGAGCGGGCAAGACCACGCTCATGCTCCATCTCAACGGCCTGATGACCGGACCGGGGGCGCTCGAGGTGGCGGGAGTCGACGTGGGGCCGAAGACCCTCCCGGAGCTGCGCCGGCGCGTGGGACTTGTCTTCCAAGATCCGGACGATCAGCTTTTCATGCCCACTGTCGAGGAGGACGTCGCGTTCGGGCCGCTCAACATGGGACTCGAGCGCGACGAGGCCCGCGAGCGCGTGGCCGAGGCGCTAGGAGCGGTGCGCATGCGGGCCACCGCCGACCGCCCGCCCTATCAGCTCTCCATGGGCGAGCGGCGCCGGGTGGCCATCGCCACCGTCCTGGCCATGCGCCCTCAGCTGCTGGTGCTCGACGAGCCATCGGCCAACCTCGACCCCCGCGCGCGGCGAGAGCTGCTCGAGGTGCTGGCGCGCATCGAGCGCACCATGCTCGTGACCACCCACGACCTGCCGCTTGCGGCCGAGTTGTGCGAGCGGGCGGTGATACTCGCGCGCGGGCGCGTGGTTGCCGACGGGCCCTGCAGGGAGATCCTGGGCGACCCGGAGCTGCTGGGTGCCAACGACCTGGAGCTACCATCGGGCTTCGACCTGGACCGTGTTGAGCTACGACCCCGGCCCGACGCGAAGCACTCCGAGCTACTGGAGACGTCACGGAGGTAACGACATGGAAGAACTCGAGCACAGCCACGACGGCGAGACCCACTCGCATCCGCACTCGTCCGAGGACCACGAGCACACCGACCACGAGCACGAGCACAGCCACGACGGCGAGACCCATACCCATCCCCACACCCATGAGGCGGGGCAAGAGCAGGACCACGAGCATTCGCACTAGCCCTCGGAGGCGCTGATCAGCCGCCTGTCTGGAAGGCGCGCAGCGCCAGCGTGAGTATCAGCAGCGCACCGACGGTCATCACACCCATCTCGTTCAGCGCCACGCGCCGGGCCAGGGTTACCTGCTCGGCGCGCTTGAGCGCGTCCACGTCGTCCACACCTTCGAGCTCGCGCTGCGCCACCCCGGCTCGCATGCCCTCGCTGACCAGCGAGATCACCAGCGGCGCGACCCCGTAGACCACGTGGAGCCCGTCCGGCGCGGCCAGTCCCCGGGCCAGCAGGATGAACCCCACAACGGCCTGCACCACCACCGTGGCCTGGGCCACCCGCAGCAGCGGCCAGAAGGTGATCGAAGCGCGCGCGTCCTTGCGCAGCCAGCTCAAGGCGCCCCACCCCGCGGCCACGGCGTTGGACACCACCACGGCGATTCCGACGATCATGTGAAACTCGCTCAGGGGGTGTCCTTCCGCACTATGTAGCACCTCCGCACAAGAAACCGTTATACCTCCCTGTCTCGTGCTGAAGAGCTACCTGCCAGCTCTCGTCTTTCTGGTGCTGGGAATCGGCGTCGGCACAGCCTTCACGCTGGCCAACGGCGTGCTCGGTCCGAAGCGTCCCGGCAAGGTCAAGAGCGAGCCCTACGAGAGCGGGCTGCCCTCGGAAGTGAGGAAGTCCTTTCGCTTCGGGATCAGCTTCTACCTCATAGCGATGCTCTTCATCCTGTTCGACATCGAGGTGGTGTTCCTCTACCCGGTGGCGCTTCAACTTGATGCCTTCGGGGTATTCGCGCTCGTGGAGACGGGAGTCTTCGTCGCACTGCTGCTGCTGGCGCTCGTATTCGTCTGGCGGAGGGGGGCCCTGGAATGGAAGTGACGCGCACCAAAACGGACGATCTCCGCGTACGCCAGCTGAAGGCGCAGCAGATGCTGCGCGGCGAGCTGGCCGGGCGTGACATGGAGGAGTTCGTAGAGGAGCGGCTGCTGTTCACCAAGTTCGAGCAGGCCCAGAACTGGGCGCGCAAGAACGCCATCTTCCCGCTCGGCTTCGGCCTCGCGTGCTGCGCGATCGAGATGATCACCGTGATCGGCTCCCCCCGCAACGACCTCGCCCGCTTCGGCGCCGAGGCCATTCGCTTCACCCCGCGCCAGGCCGACCTGCTCATCCTCTCCGGCCGTGTCTCGATCAAGATGGCGCCGATCATCCGCCGCCTCTACGACCAGATGCTCGAGCCCAAGTGGATCATCTCCATGGGCGCCTGCGCCTCCAGCGCCGGCATGTTCAACAACTATGCCCTCGTAGCGGGCGCCGACAAGTTCCTGCCCGTCGACGTGTACGTGCCCGGCTGCCCGCCCCGGCCCGAGGCCTTGATCTACGGAATCATGAAGCTCCAGGACAAGATCATGGGCACTCCGGGCATGGGCTGGCGCGAGCGCTACCAGGCGTACGGCACGGAAGAGGTCGACGACGACGAGGGCGGGGCCACGGTTGCCTGACGCCACAGGTCTCGAGCTGATCGCCCAGCGTGTACGGGACACGGTCGGCGAGGAGACGGTCACGGGCACCGTCTTCTTCCGCGAGCAGCCCACGCTCGAGGTGGCCCCCGGCGCCGTGCACGACGTCCTCGCCTATCTGCGCTCCGAGGACGAGGAGCCCTGGGAGCAGCTGATGAGCCTGCACGCCTGCGACTACCTGCCCGACGCGCCACGGCTCGGCATCCACTACCAGCTGCTGTCGATGGAGCGCACCGACCGCCTGAACGTGAAGACTCGCGTGGGGATCGAGGAGCCGCGCGTGGTCTCGGTCGTCGACCTGTACCCGACGGCAGAGTTCCACGAGCGTGAGGTCTACGACATGTTCGGGATCGTCTTCGACGGCCATCCGGATCTGCGCCGCATCCTCATGCCGGAGGACTACACCGGACACCCCCAGCGGCGCGACTTCCCGATGGGCGGCGAGCCCGTTCTCTTCACCTTCAACGAGCACAAGTACCCGCGCTGGTATGACTGACCCGTCCGACCCGCTCGCCGTTCCCTACCGCGAGCGCGAGCGCTCGGTGACGATGGAGCGGATGGGCGAGGAGCCCGTGTCGGGCACGGAGGCCGTGGTCGAGGGCGACGTGACGCGCTCAGAGGAGCTGTTCACGCTCAACCTGGGTCCGCATCACCCGGCCACCCACGGCGTGCTGCGCCTACTGACCACCCTCGAGGGCGAGGTCGTGCGTGACGTGAAGCCGATCATCGGCTACGTCCACACCGGCATCGAGAAGAGCTGCGAGGACCACGAGTACTGGAAGGTCATCACGTTCGTCGAGCGGATGGACTACCTCGCCTACTACTACAACGCCATGGCGTTCGTGATGGCCGTCGAGCGGCTGCTCGGCGAGGACGTGCCGCCGCGCGCCCAGTACCTGCGCGTGATCCACCTCGAGCTCAACCGGATCGCCTCGCACCTGTTCGCCCTGGCCACCGGGGCGCTCGACGTGGGCGCGGTCACGATGTTGTGGTGGGGGTTGCGCGATCGCGACCTGATCCTCGACCTGTTCGAGATGTCCTCGGGCCAGCGCCTGCACACGCGCTACTTCCAGGTGGGGGGAGTGATGGAGGACATCCCGCCCGGCTTCGTGGAGAAGACGCGTGAGTTCCTGGAGATCATGCCCACCCGGCTCGATCAGTACGAGGCCCTGCTCGACCGCAACGAGATCTGGATGCACCGGCTCAAGGGCACGGGCATTCTCAGCCAGGAGCGCGCGCTCGAGCTGGGCGTGACCGGGCCGCTCCTGCGGGCCACCGGCCACCCCTGGGACCTGCGCAAGGCGATGCCCTACTCAGGCTACGAGCAGTTCGACTTCGACGTTCCGGTGGGCACCGTGGGCGACAACTACGACCGCTTCAAGGTGCGCGTGAACGAGATGCGCGAGTCGGTCAAGATCGTCGAGCAGGCGCTCGACGGCCTGCCCGAGGGCGACTACATCACGCAGAACCGCAAGGTCGCCCTGCCGCCGCGACACGAGCTGGCCACGTCCATGGAGGCGCTCATCCACCACTTCAAGCTGGTCACGGAGGGGTTCCGCGTGCCGCCGGGAGAGGCCTACGCGGCCGTCGAGTCGCCGCGCGGCGAGCTCGGCTGCTACGTGCTGGCCGACGGCTCGGCCAAGCCCGCGCGGGTGCACATGCGCGATCCGAGCTTCGTCAACCTGCAGTCGCTCCCCGACATGGCCGAGGACTCGCTGATCGCCGACTTCATCGCGTCGATCGCGATGCTCGACCCGATCCTCGGCGGCATCGACCGGTGAATGAACAGCATTCCTCCTCCCCCGGCCAGCCGGGGGCCTCGGACACGGCCCCCCCTGAGCGCATGCAGGAGGCCGGCGACGAGGGCGCGCTACGCGCCACCCCGCTTCCCCCGGCTGGGACGAGGGCGTGCGCCTCGACGAGGATCCGGCCACGATCCCCGATCCGGCCTCCGTCGAGGTGCCCGACGCCCTGCGCGCCGCGATCGAGGGCCACATGGCCAAGTACCCTGACCGCCACTCGGCCGTGCTGCCCGCCCTGTCCGCGGCGCAGGAGGTGCACGGCTGGTGCTCGCCGGAGGCCGTGGACCAGGTGGCGGCGGTGATGCAGGTCACGCCCGCCTACCTGTCGAGCGTGGCCACCTTCTACGACATGCTGCGCACCACTCCGGTCGGCACGCGCTACGTGTACGTGTGCACGAGCGTGGCCTGCCATCTGGTCAATGCGAAGTCCGTGTACGAGGCCATCACCGCCGAGGCGCGCGAGCAGGGACTCGAGGACGTCGAGATACGCGAGTTCGAATGCCTCGGCGCTTGCGACATGGCACCGATGGCCTCTATCGACGGCCGCTACGTCGGTCCGCTCACCGAGGGGGACGCGGTGGCTGTGGTCAGCGCACTCAAGCAGGGAGAGCAGGCGCTGCCGGGGCGCGCGCTGTCGGACCCCGGCTACCGGCTGCCCTGGGCGGACGGCGGCGCCGCGGCCGACCGTCCCGGCCCACCCGAGGAGCCCGACGTGCATCCGGCCGGCGGTACGTGGAAGGAAGCTGAGCTGCTGGACGTGCCCCCGGCCACGAGCGAGGCGGAGGGTGGCCCATCCCCGCCCGAGCCGCTCTCGCCAGGCACCAGTGAGCCCGGGGAGGGCGAGCGATGAGCGAGACGCGCGTCCTGCTGGCCAACATCGACGAGCCGGACCTTCACACGATGGAGGTCTACGAACGCCTCGGCGGCTATCGCTCGATGCGCAAGGCGCTGCTCGACATGGGTCCCGAAGAGGTGCTCCACCAGCTCGAGGAGTCGGGCCTGCGTGGCCGCGGCGGCGCCGGCTTCTCGATGGGCAAGAAGGCCTCCTTCATCCCCAAGGGCGCGATGGACAAGTACCTGTGCTGCAACGCCGACGAATCCGAGCCGGGCACCTTCAAGGACCGCCTGCTGATGCAGAAGAACCCCCACATGCTGATCGAGGGCTGCATCATCGGCTCAATCGCCGCCGGGGCCAACAAGGGCTTCATCTTCATCCGGGGCGAGTACGCGCTCCAGGCCGACATCCTCGACGCGGCACTGGTCGAGGCACGTGAGAAGGGCTACGTGGGGGAGCGGATCCTCGGCTCCGACCACAGCTTCAGCCTCGTGGTGCACCGCGGCGAGGGGGCCTACATCTGCGGTGAGGAGACCGCTCTGCTCGACGGCCTGGAGGGCAAGCGCGGCAACCCGAGGCTCAAGCCCCCGTTCCCGGCCAACCAGGGGCTGTATCAGGGCCCGACGCTGATCAACAACGTCGAGACGCTCTGCAACACCCCCCTGATCATCGAGCACGGAGCCGACTGGTACCGCAAGTTCGGCGTGGGCAACTCGACGGGTACGAAGGTGGTCTCGGTGTCGGGCAATGTCCAGCGCCCGGGCAACTACGAGATCGAGCTGGGCATCTCGGGGCGCGAGCTCGTGTACGGGCTGGCCGGCGGCCCGCCCGAGGGGCGCAAGGTCAAGTGCTGGTTCCCGGGCGGCTCGTCCGCGCCGGTCCTACTGGACGAGCACCTCGACCTGCCCTACACCTTCGAGGACATGGCCGGGGCGGGCTCGATGCTCGGCTCGGGCGCGATCATCGTTGTAGACGAGTCCCAGCCGCTGGTGCCGCTCGCCCTGCGCCTGGCCGAGTTCTATCGCCACGAGTCCTGCGGCAAGTGCGTGCCGTGCCGCGAGGGCACCAACTGGACCGTGAAGATGCTCGAGCGGATCGACGAGGGCGAGGGCACGCCGATGGACCTCGACATCCTCGGGGAGGTCCAGGGCAACATCATCGGCAACTGCCTGTGCGTGCTGGGCGACTCGATGGCGATGCCGGTGGCCTCGATGCTCAAGTACTTCCGCCCCGAGTTCGAGGCCCACATGGAGGCGGCCCGCGAGCGCCGCGACCTGGCCGAGGCCGAGGCCCTGAGCGCCGGTGAGCTGGGCGGCGTGCCGGAAGCGGGCATGGTCTGATGGCCCGCCCCGAGATCAACTGGATCTCCTTCGAGATCGACGGTAAGGAGGTGCGCGCTCCCGAGGGCGCGATGCTCGTCGACGCGGCCAAGTACGGCGACGTCGAGATTCCCTACTTCTGTTACGAGCCCAAGCTCGGCCAGCCGGTGGGAGCGTGCCGCATGTGCCTGGTCGAGATCGAGGGGATACCGAAGCTCCAGACCTCCTGCTCCACGCCGGTGCGCGACGGCATGGTGGTCAACACCACCTCGGACCGCGTGCGCCACGCCCAGAACGCGGTGGTCGAGTTCCTGCTCGTAAACCATCCGCTCGACTGCCCGGTCTGCGACAAGGGTGGCGAGTGCCCGCTGCAGGACATCTCCTACGGGTGGGGGGCGGGACGCTCGCGATTCATCGAGCCCAAGCGCCACTTCAAGAAGCCGCTCGAGCTGTCGCCGCTGGTGGCCATCGACCGCGAGCGCTGCATCCTCTGCTACCGCTGCGTGCGTTTCTCGCAGGAGGTGGCCGAGGACTACCAGCTGGTGTTCCTCGAGCGCGGGGACCACACCTTCGTCGGCACACACGACGGGCGCCCCTACGTCGCTCCGTTCAGCGGCAACATCATCGAGCTGTGCCCCGTTGGTGCGCTCACCTCGAGGGCCTACCGCTTCCGGGCGCGGCCCTGGGATATCGAGAACGCGGGCACGGTGTGCACGATGTGTCCCTCCCAGTGCAACGTCGAGCTGACGCTGCGCGACGACGCCAAGGTCGTGCGCGTGCTGGCCCGCGACCCCGGCAACCCCGATGTGGATGACGGCTGGCTGTGCGACAAGGGCCGCTTCGGCTATCAGTCCTTTCGCTCCGAGGAGCGGATCACCGCGCCGATGGTCCGCGATGGCGGCTTCATGCGTGAGGTCTCGTGGGAGCGCGCGCTCTCCGAGGCGGCCGCCGCTCTGAAGAAGTCGGGCGAGCGCACTCGGGCGATGGTGGGGGGCGGGGCCACGAACGAGGAGGGCTTCCTGGTGCAGCACCTCCTGCGCGAGGCCCTCGGCTCGCCCCATGTGGACTCGCGCGGCGCCGGGCCTCTCTCCGGCCCCCACGCTCGCGCGCTCGCGCGTCCCGAGCTCTCGGCCGGCGTATCGGACATCGACCACGCCGGCGCGATCCTCGTACTCGACACCGAGCTCGTGGACGAGGCGCCGATCCTCGACCTACGCGTGCGCAAGGCGGTGCGCCGCAACGGCGCGCGCCTGGTGGTGGCGAGCTCCCGGCCCTCGACGCTCGACCCCAACGCGAGCGCCGCGCTGCGCTTCTCGCCCGGCGCCGCCGAGGCGGCGCTGGGGGCTCTGGCGGCGTCGCTCGGGAGCGCACGCGCCTCGTCGGCCTCGCTTGACGAGCTGGCTCGCAAGGCCCGGGCCTCCGAGGGCTTTCGGGCCGGCGCGCACCCCGCCGGGCGCTCGGGCAACGGCGCCGACCCCTCCGCGAGTGCGGTGCGCGCGGCCGCCGACGTGCTGCGCGGCGCCGGTGACGTGGTCGTGATCTGGGGCGAGCGGGTGGCCTCCGGCGAGCGCGGCGGACAAGCCCTCGAGGCTCTGCTCGCACTGGCCGGCGCGCTCGGCGTGGCCGGTCGCGAGGAATCGGGGATGATCGAGATCCCGGCCACCGCCAACGGACGCGGCCTGCGCGAGGTGGGCTGCCTGCCCGGCCTGGGGCCGGGCTTGAGAGATGTGTCCACCGAGGCCGCCGAGCCGGGCGATACCGGGGCGCTCCTGCTTTTCGAGAGCGAGCTGCCGCCCTCCACGCTCGAGGACGCCGGCGCCGTCATAGCCTTTGCCGGTTTTCTGGACGACGCCCTCGAGGAGCACGCCGACATCATCTTCCCGGCCCAGCCCTACTCCGAGAAGGAGGGTACGGTCACCCACCCCGACGGTCGCCTGCAGCGCGTGCGCCAGGCGCTCGGCCACGCCGGCGAGGTTCGGGCGGGATGGGCCGTGCTCGAGGATCTGTGTGAGCGACTGGGCGCCGGCACAGGAGCGCTGACCGCGCCGATGGTCACCGCGCGGCTGACCGAGGCCGTGCCCTTCTACGCCGGCCTCACGCTCGACGAGATCGGCGGCCTGGGTGTGCGCTGGCCTCGGCGCGACGCGGCCGAGGCGCTCGGCGCGGAGGAGCTGTCCGATGAGCCCCTCTCCGATCCGCCCGCCGCCACCGACGGGCTCCACCTGAGGAGCGCGGCCACGCTCTGGAGCGGCCCCGAGACCGAGCATTCGCCCTCGCTTCGCTTCCTCTCCTCGCGTGCGCGCGCGGAGATCTCTGTGGAGGACGCCCGCCGAGTCGGTGTGGACAGCGGCGATGCCGTTCAGGTCGCCGCCGGCGGCGAGACCGTGGAGGCCACCGCGGTGGTGCGCACCGGCGTTCCCGAGGGGAGCGTGTTCCTGATCGGAGGGCAGCTGGCCGACGGCCCGGCCGAACTGGAGGCCGCCCGCGAGCGGTCGGAGGTTCGCGCCTGATGCTCGAGAGCACGGTGATCATGATCGTCAAGTCGATCGTAATCTTTGCCGTGCTGCTGCAGATGGTGCCCCTGGTGCTTCTCGGCGAGCGCAAGCTGCTGGGCCGCTTCCAGTCGCGCATCGGCCCCAACCGGGTGGGGCCCTACGGAATGATGCAGCCGATCGCCGACGTGCTCAAGCTGCTGTCCAAGGAGGCCTTCACCCCCGCCGCGGCCGTGCCCTGGATGATGGCCATCGCCCCGTTGATCTCGGTGACCACGGCGGTGGCCACCATGGCCGTCCTCCCCTTCGGGCCCTACGACGCATGGGGCGGCGGGTTCGGCCTGTACGGCATCGACGTCTCGATCGGCCTGCTCTACTTCTTCGCCTTCGGCTCGCTCGCCTTCTACGGCCTCGTCCTGGGCGGCTGGGCATCCGGGCTCCAAGTACTCCTTCCTCGGCGCCATGCGCGGGGCCGCCCAGCTGATCTCCTACGAGGTGGCGCTCGGCCTGTCGCTGCTGGGCGTGGCCATGACGGCGGGCTCGTTGTCGCTGGTGGACATCGTCGAGTCCCAGGACGGCGTCTGGTTCGTGGTACCTCAGTTCGTGGGCTTCCTGATCTTCATGGTGGCCGGCTTCGCGGAGACCAACCGCGCCCCGTTCGACCTGCCCGAGGGCGACGCCGAGATCGTCGGCGGCTACAACACCGAGTACGGCGGAATGCGCTTCGGGTCGTACTTCATGGCGGAGTACATGGAGATCCTGATCATCTCGGGCATTGCGGCCGCGTGCTTCCTCGGCGGCTGGCACGGGCCAGGCCCCGAAGCGCTGGCGCCGCTGTGGATGCTGCTCAAGATCGCCGCGGGCGCGGTCTTCTTCATCTGGATTCGCGCTTCGCTGCCCCGCCTGCGCTACGACCAGCTCATGTCCTTCGGCTGGAAGATCCTGCTGCCGCTGGCAACGCTCAATGTCCTCGTAACCGCGATCGTCCTGGTGGTGACATAGCAGTGAGTCCAGCGGATTGGCAAGGAGCAGCGAAACCGGTCGAGCGCGGACCCGAGCCCGGCGGCGTGGGTGCCGTTTACCGCGTGTTCGGCGAGACCCTTCGCGGGCTCAAGACAACGCTGGGGAGAGTGACCGAGGGTCACCACGTGATCCAGTATCCGGAGGAGAAGACGCCTGTCTATCCGCGCTTTCGCGGCCGCCACAAGCTGCACCGTTTCGAGGACACGCAGCTCGAGAAGTGCGTGGGCTGCTCGCTGTGCGCGGCCGCCTGCCCGGCCAAGTGCATCCGCGTGGTGGCCGCCGAGAACACGCCCGAGAAACAGGTGTCGGCCGGCGAGCGCTACGCCGCGGTCTACGAGATCAACATGACCCGCTGCATCTTTTGCGGCTACTGCGAGGTCGCCTGTCCCTTCGACGCCATAACGATGGGCAACGACTACGAGATGGCCGACTACCACCGCTCCGACCTGATCTTCACGAAGGAGATGCTGCTGGCCGACCCACCGGAGCACACCCCGCTCCGTCGCGAGGGCGAATAGCCGCGATGTGGTTCGAGCAGGTCCTGTTCTTCGTGGCGGGCCTCGGAGCGATCGCGGGCGCGCTCGGCGTGGTCATCCTGCGCAACCCGTTCTACTCCGTGCTGGCTCTCGTGGGCCACCTGATCGCCCTCGCTCTGCTCTTCCTGTTGCTGCACGCCGAGTTCCTGGCCGCGGGGCAGGTTGTGGTCTACGCCGGCGCGGTGATGGTCCTCTACATCTTCGTGGTGGCCTATATCGGCGGCTCGGATGAGCCGCTGCGCCCCGAGGGAGGGCTCATCAGCGCGTTCGGCCCGCTGTTCGCCGTCGCGATCGGCATCGAGCTCTGCATCGCCTTCGTGGCCAGCGGGCTCAAGGCGCTCGACACTCAGGGCGCCGACCTGCCGGGCGGCTTCGGCGAGCCGGCGTCGATCGGTGAGCTGCTGCTGACCGACTACCTGGTGGCCTTCGAAGCTGCTTCCTATCTCCTTCTGGTGGCCGCCGTGGGCGCCGTCGTGCTGGCCCGCCGCCGGCGCGGGCTCGAGGACATGGCCGCAGTGGCTCCACGCGGCGAGGGACCTGTCTCTCACGAGCCCGGCCCCCCCGCGCGCGAGGAGACCCTGGAGGTGCGGGTCTAAGCCGTGGACATCTCCTGGTTCCTCGTCCTCTCGGCCTTCATCTTCGCCATCGGAGCCGCCGGAGTGCTGACCCGGCGCAACCCGCTGGTGGTGCTGCTCTGCCTGGAGCTGATGCTCAACGCCGGCAACCTCGCGCTGATCGCCTTCGCGCGCATGCACGGCAATGAGGCGGGTCAGGTATTTGCGCTGATCGTGATGGTCATCGCCGCCTGTGAGGTCGTGATCGGCCTGGGAATCATCGTCGCGATGTACCGCAGCCAGTTGCCCATCGATGTCGATGAGATGTCGGAACTGCGCGGATGAGCGCCACTTCATACGGCTGGCTGGTCCTCGCCTTCCCGCTGACCGGCACGCTGGTCGTCTCGCTGTGCTGGCGCGTTCTGCCCGGGCGCCTGGCGGGCTGGATCGCGAGCGGGGCGATCCTCGGTGCCTTCCTGTCGGCGATCGGCGCCCTGGTGAACCTGCAGGACCATCCCGCCGACGACCGCTCGCTGGTGGACTCGGCCTGGACGTACGCCTCCACCGGCGACTTCAACGTCGACCTGGCCATCCTCATCGACCCGCTGTCGGTGTTCATGTGCCTCGTGGTCAGCGGGGTGTCGTTCCTCATCCACATCTACTCGGTGTCCTACATGGGCGGCGACCACGGCTACGCGCGTTACTTCGCCTACCTCAACTTCTTCGTCTTCTCGATGCTGGTGCTGGTGCTGGCGGCGAACTTCGTGGTGCTGATCATCGGCTGGGCCTTCGTGGGCGCCGCCTCCTACCTGCTGATCTCCTTCTGGTACCGGCGCACCACCGCAACCGGCGCGGGCATCAAGGCCTTCGTGATCAACGTGATCGGCGACGTTGGCCTGGTCATTGCCGCCTTCCTGCTGCTCAACGGGACCGGCGCGCTCGACTATGCGGGCGTCTTCGCCGGCGCCGAGGAGGCCTTCGGATTCAACGACGGCACGCTCGTGGCGGCCTGCCTGCTGATCCTGGTGGGCGCCTTCGCCAAGTCCGCCCAGCTGCCGCTGCACACCTGGCTGCCCGACGCCATGGAGGGCCCCACGCCGGTCTCGGCCCTGATCCACGCGGCCACCATGGTCACCGCCGGCGTCTACCTGATCGCGCGCTGCTACCCGCTTTTCGAACTGGCCCCCACCGCGGCGGACATAGGGGCGGTGATCGGCACGGCCACGCTCGTGTTCGCCGCCACGGTCGCGCTGGTGGTGACCGACCTCAAGCGCGTGATCGCCTATTCGACGATCTCCCAGATCGGATACATGATCCTCGGCGTGTGTGTGGCCGCCTACAGCGCCGGCCTGTTCCACCTGATGACTCACGCGTTCTTCAAGGCGCTGCTGTTCATGGGCGCCGGCTCGGTGATCGGCGCGATGGCGGGCATCCAGGACCTCGACCGCATGGGCGGCTTTCGCAAGGCGATGCCCTTCACGTTCGTCACCTTCACCATCGGCGCCCTGTCGCTGTCCGGGTTCCCGCTCTTCGCCGGCTGGTTCTCCAAGGACGAGGTCCTGGCCTTCACGATCAACCGCGGAGGCGCGTACGTGGTGCTCGCTCTCGCCGGCTACCTGGCGGCGGGGCTGACCGCCTTCTACGCCTTCCGGATGGTGTTCCGGGTCTTCTTCGGCGATCCCGTGCCCGAGGCGGTGGAGCTCGAGGGCGGGCACGCGGCTCACGCGGAGCCGGCCAACCCGCTGACCGGAGAGCCCGAGGACACGGACGTCGGCTTCCCCGGCCCCGAGCACCACTTCGCCGAGGAGGCCTCCCCGATGAAGGCCGCGATGGGGCCGCTGGCGGTGCTGGCCATCATCGGCGGCTGGGTGGGGATACCGGGCCTGACCGACACGCTGGAGACCTTCCTCGAGCCCACCTTCGAGGACTCGCGCTTCGCCGATACCCATCCCACCGTCGCGGCCGAGTGGATGGGCTTGGCCGTGGGCGGCATCGTGGCCACCGCGGGCATCGCGGTGGCCTACGTGATGTTCGTGCGGCGACGCGGGATGACGCGCGGCCTGGTTGAGCGCTTCGGCGCGGTGCACAACTTCCTGATCCACAAGTGGTATTTCGACGAGCTCTACGGCGCCGTGTTCGTGCGGCCGCTGGCCACTGCCGGCTCGTTCGGGCGGCGGGTGATCGAAACCGAGTTCGTGCAGGGCTTCATCGTCGGCGGCGCCACCGGCGTGGTGCGCGCCGGGACCTCGATAGCGCGAGCGGTGCAGACCGGCTACCTCCGCGCCTATGCGCTGCTGCTGCTGTTTGGCGCAGCCGCGCTGCTCCTCTATTTCCTGATCGCCTCTACATGACGATCCACCTCACAATCGTGCTGTTCCTGCCGCTTGCCACCGGCCTGCTGGGGGCGCTGCTCCCGCGCGGGCTGGCGCGCTGGAGCGTGCTGGCCGGCACCGTTGCCGTGCTGGCCTACGCGATCGCGATGCTGATCGACTTCGAGTCGGGCGGCGGTTTGCAGTGGATCACCGACGACGAGTGGATCCCCGAGCTCGGGATTCGCTACCAGCTCGGGCTGGATGGGCTCAACCTGTTCATGGTCGCCCTGACCGCCGCGTCCTGGGTGCCCTGCACGCTCATCGCCGCCTTCAGCGAGCAGGAGCGGCCCAAGCTCTTCTTCTTCTGGATGGCGCTCGGTGAGACCGCCGTGCTGGGCGCCTTCATGGCCCAGGACCTGGCGCTGTTCATCGTCTTCTTCGACCTGATGCTCGTGCCCTTCTACTTCATGATCGGCGGCTGGGGCTCGGGCGACCGAGTGCGGGCCACGACCAAGTTCGTGATCTACACGCTGGCCGGCTCTCTGCTCATGCTGGCGGCGGCGATCGCGCTCGGAGTGCTGGCCACTCCCGAGGGCGGCGAGATCTCCTTCTCGCTGGCCGAGCTGCAACGGCGCTCGCTGGCCGAGGGCAGCCAGCAGTGGATCGTGCTCCTGTTCGCGCTGGCCTTCTTCGTCAAGGCGCCGCTGTTCCCGCTGCACGGGTGGGTGCCGGAGACCTACCGCTCCTCGCCGATCGTGACGATCGCCCTGTTGTCGGCCGTGCTCTCCAAGGTCGGCGTCTACGGCTTCCTGCGCATCGTGCTGCCGATCATGCCCGAGGGCTCCCAGCACTGGCAGGAGCTGTTCATCATCCTCGCCGTCTTCTCGATCCTGTACGGCTCGATCCTGGCCTTCTCGCAGGACAACGTGCGCCTGGTGGTGGCCTACTCCTCCATCGCGCAGCTCGGCTTCATCGTGCTGGGGATCTTCGCCCTCGACGACAAGGGCGCCCAGGGTGCGGTGCTGCAGATGGTCAACCACGGCATCGTGGTGGTGGCCCTGTTCTTGATCATCAGCGTGGTGGCGACACGGGCGGACGGCAGCGAGTCGCTCGCCGAGCTCGGCGGGGTGGCCTTCCGCGCGCCGGTGCTGGCGGCGCTCTTCTTGATCGTCACGCTGGCCACGCTGGCCATGCCGGGGTCGGCCAACTTCGTGGGTGAGATCCTCATCCTCTTCGGCGCCTTCGAGGACAAGCTGGTCTACGGGCTCCTGGCGAGCATCGGCGTGGTGCTGGCGGCGGTCTACATGATCCGCGTGTTCCAGCGGGTGATGCACAACCGGGTGGGGCCGGCGGTCGAGTCGCGCGAGATCGACACCCTGCACCTGGCGGCCATCGCGCCGCTGGTGGCGGTGATCGTGGCACTCGGTCTCTATCCGAACTTCATCGTCGACCGCACCGAGCAGGCCACCACCGCGTCGATCGAAGCGGCCCGCACCGTCGGCGAGGAGGTGGCCTCGCGATGATGGTCCCCTTCGCCGAGGTGCAGGCGCCCGAGATCGACTACAAGGCTCTGTCGCCGCTCATGGCCACGCTCGGCGGCTCGATCGTCGTGCTGATGGTGGGACTGCTGCGTGGCCGCTTCGTCCAGGCCGTTCTGGTGCCGCTGCTCGCCGCCGTCTCGCTGTTAGCCGCGATCGGGCTGGTCATCTGGATCTGGGAGCCGGGTGACACCAGAACGATCATCGAGGGCGCCCTCGACGTCGACACGCTGGCGCTGGGGCTGTCGATGCTCTTCTACGCCGCCGGCCTCGTGTGCATCGTTCTCTCGCTGCGCGCCGACGCGCCGCGCCAGGCCGGCCACGGGGAGTACCACGCCCTGCTGCTCGCGGCGATCACGGGCATGGTCGTGCTCGCCCAGTCGTCCAACCTGATCACCCTCTTTGTCGGGCTCGAGCTCCTGTCGATCCCGCTCTACGTGCTCTGCGCCACCGAGCTGCGGCGGCGCACCTCGCTCGAATCCGGCCTCAAGTACCTGGTGATCGGCTCGGTCGGGTCGGCCACGCTGCTCTACGGCCTCGCGCTGGTCTACGGCGCCACCGGCACGATGTCCTTCGCCGGCATCGGCCGTGCCCTGGCGGGAGACGAGCTGAGCACGACCGACCCCCTGCTGCTCACGGGCCTCGCTCTCACCACCACGGGCCTGGCGTTCAAGGCCTCGGTCGCGCCCTTCCACCAGTGGACGCCGGACGTCTACCAGGGCGCGCCCACGCCGATCACGACGTTCATGGCCGTGGCCACCAAGGCGGCGGCGTTTGCCATCTTCCTGCGGCTGCTCGACGGCGCGCTGGGACTGTCCCAACTCGAATGGGGGCCGGCGCTGGCCGCCCTGGCCGCAGCGACGATCGTGATCGGCAACGTCGGCGCGATCCCGCAGCGCTCCCTCAAGCGCCTGCTGGCCTGGTCGAGCGTGGCCCAGGCGGGCTACCTGCTGGCCGGGGTGGTCGTGGGCTCGACGCTCGGTCTCCAGGCCACGGTGTTCTACCTGGCCGTCTACCTGATCATGAACGTGGCCGCCTTCGCGGTCGTGGTCGCGCGCGAGCGGGTGTCCGAGCACGGCGACGACCTCAGCTCGATCGCCAACCTGGGCCAGGAGTCGCCGTGGCTGGCCGGGGCGATGACGGTGGCGATGCTCTCGCTGGCCGGCTTTCCCGCCACCGCGGGCTTCATCGGCAAGTTCTATCTGATCGACGCCTCGGTCTCGGGCGACTATGCCTGGCTGGGCATCCTGATCGTGATCGGCTCGGTCATCTCACTGGCCTACTACCTGCGCGTGGTGGCGACGATGTGGATGGGACGCGTGGAGCTGGAGCTGCCCACCGTGCCGCGGCGCCGCGTGAAGCCCGTGTCCGGGTGGTCGCCCGAGGGCGACCTGCGCGCCCAGCCCGAGGTGGCCGCCGTGGCGATCGCCTTCGCCGTGCTCACGATCGTCTTCGGGCTCTGGCCCGACCCGCTGTTCGACGCCGCACGCGACATGGGCACGTCGATCAGCGGCCTGCGCTGAGCCTGTCTCGAAGCCGCCAAGAGGCTGGCGCTGCGCGAGCCGCCGGCTGCCGGGGCCTGCGTTTCCTAACGGCGGCAACCAAGGGTGGACGCGGCCGTGTTGTCGGGTTTGTCACGTTGCTGTAACGCGGTCGCTAGGCCACTGATCGAGTGTCAAGTTATGCACCTCATAGATGCACAATCCGACACTCGGCAGAGCGCAGGCGCGACGGCGCGGTCGGCGCACCCGGCGGTGTTACAGCGCCGCCACAGGAGTGACAGCTCCAGCAGATCCCGGCCCTGGTTGCTGTCAGTGCAAAACGCCGGCCCCGGCGCACGGCAACTCGCGCAGCGCAAGCCAGGCCCCTAGAGCGAAGCCGAGCGCGGCAGGCCGCCCTGGGTCCAGTAGAGCGTGGAGCCGGCCAAGGCGAGCGAGCCGGCCGCAATGTCGTTGCCTTCGGCGAGGATCGTGCTTCCTGTGCCGCTGAGCGACGAGCGCACCTGATAGCGCGCCGGTGAGCCGGCTGCGTCGCGCAGCTCGATTATCCAGGCCAGTGCGCCGTCGCGGCGGACCACCAGGTCCGTCACGTACTCGAGCTCGCCGGGATCGTCGCCGCCCGGGCGCAGAATGCGGCGAACGCGCCGACCGCTCGCCGTGCTTCGCAAGTCAACGGTGGCGGACGTCCCACCCGGGGCACAACTCCAGAGACCGAGGGCCACGAAGCGGCGAGTGAAGCGCACCTCCACGACGCCCAGGGCGTTGAAGCAGTCATCCCAGCCGATCGCCGTCCGGCGCCCGGTGCGGTAGGAGCACAGGTACACGCGATCGGGATTGCGGGTAAGGCCCTTATAGACGCGCCCACCGGGCCCGGCATCGATCGTCGATCCGGCAGTGCGGCAACTGGCGCGCGCCTGCGCGTCCGCTTGGGGCCCGTCCGCGGTCGAAACCACGAGGACAAGGCCGGCCAGGGGCACAAACCACCACATCCGCCGCGAGGGCACCAAAGCAGCTTATATAGGCTCCCGGCGGGCACCGAGACGATGAGGAGCGAGGCATGAGCGACAACCTGGCGGACAATCTCAGCGACACAGCCGCGCGGCACGGCGACCGCACAGCGTTCAAGCTCGACGACTTCGAGCTCAGCTACACGGGACTCGATTGCGCGGCCTCGCGCATCGCCAACCTGCTCGAGGACAAGGGGCTCGAGCCCGGCGACCGTGTCGGGCTGATGCTGCCGAACGTGCCTTACTTCCCATCGATCTACTACGGCATCCTGCGCGCGGGCGGCGTGGTGGTGCCGATGAACGTGCTGCTGAAGGGCCGCGAAGTCAGCTACTACCTCGGGGACTCCGGCGCGAAGCTGCTGTTCGCGTGGGGCGACTTCGCCGAGGCCGCCGAAAAGGGGGCGAGCGAGGCCGGCACCGAGACCATCCTCGTCAAGCCGGGCGAGTTCGAGGAGCTCGTGGGGCACATGCAGCGACGAATACGAGAGCGTCGAGCGCGCGGGCGACGACACGGCGGTGATTCTCTACACCAGCGGCACCACGGGACAGCCCAAGGGAGCCGAGCTGACCCACGACAACCTCGCCCGCAACTGCGCGGTCACCGAGAGCACGCTGGGTGAGTTCAGCGAGGAGGACATGCTGCTGGGCGCCCTTCCGCTGTTCCACACCTTCGGCCAGACATGCACGATGAACAGCGCCGTGGCCGCCGGGGCCTGCGTGACCATGCTGCCGCGCTTCGACCCCGAGAAGGCGCTCGAGATCATCGAGCGCGACAGCGTGACCGTGTTCCAGGGCGTGCCCACGATGTACAACGCGATGCTGCACGCAGACGCCGCCGACTCCGCCGACGCCTCGACGCTGCGCCTGTGCATGTCCGGCGGCGCGGCCATCCCGGTGGAGCTGATCCGCGGTTTCGAGGACAAGTTCGGGTGCGCCATCATCGAGGGCTACGGGCTGTCGGAGACCTCACCGGTCGCCTCCTTCAACCATCCCGACAAGGAGCGCAAACCCGGCTCGATCGGTACCCCCATCAAGGGGGTGGAGATGCAGGTCTGGGACGACGACGGCAACGAGGTGGCCCAGGGCGAGGTGGGCGAGATCGTGATCCGCGGCCACAACATCATGAAGGGCTACTGGGATCGGCCCGATGCCACCGACGACGCCATCACCGGCGAGGGCTGGTTCCGCTCCGGCGACATGGCCAAGGTGGACGAGGACGGGTACTTCTTCATCGTCGACCGCAAGAAGGACCTGATCATCCGCGGCGGCTACAACGTCTACCCGCGCGAGATCGAGGAGGTGCTCTACGAGCATCCCGCGATCCAGGAGGCGGCGGTGGTCGGGGTGCCCGACGACGAGCTGGGCGAGGAGGTCGGTGCCGCGGTGGTGCTCAAGCAGGGCGAGTCACTCGACGCGGCGGACCTCAAGGCCTACGTCAAGGAGCAGGTGGCGGCCTACAAGTACCCACGCAAGGTCTGGTTCGTGGACGAGCTCCCGATGGGTCCCACGGGCAAGATCCTCAAGCGCGAGATCGAGATCCCCGAGCAGGTGACGGCGGGCTAAACCGTTCGCCCCATCTGACCGACACCCTAAGAATGCCCCTGTTTCTCTGCGTCCTCGCGGCGCTGCTGGTCTGTGCGCCTGCGGCCGCAGCGGCCGACCGCCCCAACGTGGTCGTGCTGATGACCGACGACCAGACGGTGGCCGACCTGGAGGCCATGCCCCGCACCCACGCGCTGCTCGGCGCGGGCGGGGTGACCTTCGACCGTTCCTATGTGTCCTATCCGCTCTGCTGCCCCTCGAGGGCCACCTTTCTGAGCGGCCAGTACGCCCACAACCACAACGTGCTCGGACTGCATCCGCCCACAGGCGGCTACGGGCGCTTCGACGCCTTCGAATCACTTCCGGTGTGGCTCCAGCGGGCCGGCTACCGCACCGCCCACGTGGGCAAGTACCTCAACGGCTACGGCACCGATACGCCCTCCGTCCCGCCACCCGGCTGGAGCGACTGGTACGGCGCGGTGGACGACTCGACCTACCGGATGTGGGGCTTCACGCTCAACGAGAACGGCGAGCCCCGCACCTACGGCGCGCCCTTCGACGAGGACCCGCGCAACTACCAGACCGACGTGCTCGCCCGCAAGGCCGTGGAGCTGATCGAGCGTCGTGCCGACCGCCCGGAACCGCTGTTCCTGTCGCTGGCCTTTCTCGCCCCCCACCACGAGGGCAGCGCCATCCGCCGCACGACCGGGCGCATCGTGCGCGCCGCCCCGCGCCACACCGGCAGCCTCGCGACCAAGCACTTCCGCCGCCCGCCCGGCTTCAACGAGGCTGACATATCCGACAAGCCGTTCTTCCTGCGGCGCAAGCCGCGGCTGAGCCCGGAGCAGGTGGCCCGCATCGCCGCCAACTACCGCGCGCGCCAGGAATCGCTGCTTGCCGTGGACGAGGCGGTGACCGACATCGTGGACGCGCTGCGCTCGGTCGGCCAGCTCGACAACACCTACCTGATGTTCACCTCCGACAACGGCTTCATGCAGGGCGAGCACCGTGTGCCCACGGGCAAGATGCTGCCCTACGACCCTTCCACCCAGGTGCCGCTGCTGCTGCGCGGCCCCGGCCTGCCCCAGGACGAGGTCTCCCAGGCCCTGGTGGGCAACGTCGATTTGGCGCCGACCATCCTCGAGATCGCCGGCGCCTCGTCCACCAAGCCGCTCGACGGCCGGTCGCTCCTCTATCTCGCGCGCGACCCCGGCCTGGCGCCCAAGCGCGCTCTGCTGCACGAGACGGGCGGCCAGCAATTCGTACGCCGCATCGACCAGGACGTGACCGGCATACCGCCGATCCGCGACCTGCGCAGCTACCGCGCGATCCGCACCAACCGCTGGCTCTACGTCGAATACCGCGGTGGGCAGCGCGAGCTCTACGACCTCGATCAGGATCCCCACCAGCTGAAGTCCCTGCACCGACGCAAGGCCTACGACCGGCTCGAGGCGCGGCTGGCCAGCCGCGTGGCGCGGCTGGCCCGCTGTGCCGGACCCGCCTGCCTCGCCCCCTAGCGGCCCCAGCGGAATAAAGGCTGTTGCGGGGGGTCTCCCCTCCAAATGACCGCTCTCAACGGACGAGGACGACGGGCGATCAGGGCGATGGCCGTGAGGGGGCTGCTCGCGCTCGTCTTGGTGGGCGCCTTGGGCGTCGCCGAGGCCGCGGCTGCGACCGGCGATCTCATCCAGAAGCCACGTGACGCGGGCTGCCTGAGCGTAATTGGCTTCTGTACGCCGGCGGTCGCCCTCGACGGCGCGGCCCAGATAGCGGTCAGTCCGGACGGCCAGAACGCCTACGTGGCCTCGCGCGGCAGCAATGCGGTGGGTGTGTTCGACCGCTCCGGTGGCGGGGACCTGATCCAGAAGCCGGGCCCGGCGGCCTGCCTATCGGACACCGGCGCCGGCCGCTGCCGCGACGGCACGGCCCTCAGCGGCGCCGCGTCGGTCGCGGTCAGCCCCGACGGCAAGAGCGCCTACGTCGCGTCCGAATTCAGCAACGCGGTGGCCGTGTTCGACCGCACGCGCAACGGCCGGCTGATCCAAAAGGCCGGTACGGCGGGCTGCATCTCGGACACTGGAGCGGGCCCCTGCGTCGACGGCAAGGTCCTCCAGGGCGCCAACTTCGTCACCGTCAGCCCCGACGGGGAGAACGTCTACGTCACCTCCAACAGCTTCTTCGCAGCGGCCGACAGCAACGCGGTGGCGGTGTTCGACCGCGCCGGCGATGGGACTCTGACCCAAAAGCCCGGTACGGCCGGCTGCATCTCGGACACCGGGTCCGGCCCTTGCGCCGACGGGACGGCCCTCGACGGCGCCAACTCGGTCACCGTCAGCCCCGACGGCCAGAACGCCTACGTCACATCCGACAGCGCCATCACGCCCACCAACAGCGACTCCGTGACGGTGCTCGACCGCGCCGGCGACGGAACACTCAGCGAAAAGCGAGGTACGGCGGCGTGCGTCTCGGACACCGGGGCCGGGTGCGTCGAGGGCACGGCCTTTGACTCGCCGAGTTCCGTCACGGTCAGCCCCGACGGCAAGAGCGCCTACGTCACTTCCAAGTTCAGCAGCGCGGTGGACGTGTTCGACCGTCGCCGCAACGGCAGGCTGGTGCAGAAGCTCGGTACGGCGGGCTGCATCTCGGGCGACGGAGCCGGTCCATGCGTGGACGGGACTGCCCTGCGCTTCGCCGGTTCGGTGGCGGTCAGCCCCGACGGCCGGAGCGCGTACGTCGCCTCGGCCCTCAGCGACGCCGTCGCGGTGTTCGACCGCGCCTCCAACGGGACGCTGGCCCAGAAGGCCGGCACGGCCGGGTGCATCAAGCAGGGCAGCGGCGCCGGCCGCTGCGTCGACGGGGACGGCCTCGACGGCACCAGCTCGGTGGCCGTCAGCCCCGACGGGCTGAACGTGTATACCACCGCAACCGTCAGCCAGGCCGTGGCGCTGTTCGACCGCGAACCGAGCCGCTCCCGCCGCCGGACACGATGAGGTCGCCGGCGTCGCCCACTAGTCTCCCCGCGTGCCCATCACGCGGAGAGGACTTTTCGGAGCCGGAGCGGCGGGAGCCGCCGCGTTCGGCCTAGGCGCCTGCGGCGACGACTACTTCGAGCCGGCCACCGACCACTCGGACGACGCTCCGAACGCGCTGCTGATCTTCTCCGATTCCACGCGCGCGGACTACATCGGCGCCTACAACCCCGACGCACCGACCAAGACGCCGAACCTCGACGCCCTGTCCAAGGACTCGCTGACCTTCAGCCAGTCGGTGCCCGAGGCGATGCCGACAGGACCGGCGCGTCGCGCGCTGCTCACCGGCGTGCGCTCCTTTCCCTTCCGCAACTACGTGCCGACGAAGGGCCTTCCCGTCGGGCCCGGCTGGATCCCGATACCCGACCACCACCCGATCTTCACCGGGGTCATGGCGGACGCCGGCATCGAGACGGCCTACTGCACCGACAATCCCTTCCTGATCGGACCCCGCTTCGCCAATTTCCGGCGCACGCTCGACGAGGTCAAGCCCAGCTTCTCCCAGGGCGCGTACCGCTTCCTCAACAAGCCCTTCAAGCGGCCCTCCACGCGCAGCGCGATCGAGCGCTACCTGATGCCCGAGCTATCGGACTCCGTGGAGGTGGGGCGCCTGCGCTCGATGGTGGGCTGGAACTCGATCTACCGCGACCAGGAGAGCCAGTACGCGACCGCGCGCGTGGTCCGCAGCGGCATCAACCTGGTCGACGACCTGAAGAAGAAGCGCCCCTTCTTCCTCGGGGTCGACGCCTTCGACCCACACGAGCCACTCGACGCGCCGCAGGCCTTCCAGCTGGCGGCCGGATCTCCAAAGGGCATCGAGGTCGAGGAGGGGATCGTCCCGATCCAGCCCTTCGAGACCCCGTACTCGTGGTCGATCGACGTCGACGTCGATGACCCGACCGTGGAACGGGTGCGCGAGCTCTACGCCGCCGAGATCAATTTCCTCGACGAGTGGATCGGCCGGCTCATGAACAAGATGGCCGACGAGAAGCTGCTCGACGAGACCGTCGTCGTTTACATGTCCGACCACGGGCTGACGCTGGGCGAGCACGGCATCCTGGGCAAGCACGCCGCTCGCGCTCAGTGGCACATCTACCACGTGCCGGCCATGATCCGGCACCCCGAGGGCAAGCTCGCGGGCGAGAGAAGCGAGTTCTTCGCCTCCACCCACGACGTCTCACGCACGCTGCTCTCGATGATGGGCGTGCGCGCACCGGGGCTGATGAACGGCGAGGACCTTTCGGTGCTCTTCGACGGCGTCGCTCCGCCCGAGCGGCGCTGGTTCACCTCGTGCTACGACGACCACGTGCTCGCCGGCGACACCGACTGGTTCCTGCTGGCCGACAGCGAGGGACGGCGCAAGCGCCTCTACGACCGCCGCCACGACCCGCGGGAGCTCCACGACGTGGCCGCCGAGAACCCGCAGATAGTGGACATGCTCTGGCGCGTGCTCGAGAACGAGGCGGGCGGCACGTTGCCGCAGTTCGCACCCTCGGCGCCGAAGGCGGTCGTGGGCGGGTGACGCGCAGCCACGGCATCAGTCGGCGCACCCTCCTCCGCCGCGGCGGCGCCACTGCCGCCGGGGCCACCGCGCTGGGGGGCCTGGCGCTGCCGGCGCGCGCGGCCGCGCAGGCCGACGAGGGTCGTGGACCGAGCGCTCTGCTGGTTGTGCTTCCCCTCGTGCGCGCGGACTACGTGAACGCCTTCGAGGGTGGCTCGGGCACGGATACGCCGAACCTCGACGAGCTCACCGGCCAATCGCTGCGCTTCGACCGTGCGATCCCCGAGTGCATGCCCTCGCTGCCCGTGCGACGCACGCTGGTGACCGGCATGCGCTCCTTTCCCTTCCGCGACTGGAAGCGCACCGAGGGCCTGCCGGCGGTGCCGGGCTACAACCCCGTCTGGAACTGGCAGCCCGTGATGACCGAGACCATGCGCGCCGGCGGGATCGAGACCGCCTACATCACCGACAACCCGCTGCTCGAGGGCCCGCGCTTCCCCGACGTCGAGCGCCCCGGCGGCGGCTCGGACCCGAGCGCCGAATCGGGGATCCCAGCGGAAATCGCGGCCTTCAAGCGCGCCTCGGCGGCCACCGAGCGCACCTTCCGCACCGGCATCGAGACGGTGGGCCGGCTGTCGGGTCCCGGGCAGTTCATGGCAATCGACCCCTTCGATCCGGTCGACGCCACCGAGGCGCCGACCATCTACGTCAAGCCGGGGGAGGTCGACGACGAAGGCATCGGCCCGATGGACGGCCGGCTCGAGGAGCTCAAGTGGACGGGCGGCGACGTCGACTCGCTGAGGGAGGCCTACCGCGGCCACGTGGAGCTGGTGGACGACTGGGTGGGCCGCCTGATGGACAAGGTCCCCGAGAACGTGATCGTGTTCATGCTCGGCGACATCGGCGTGGCGCTGGGCGAGCACGACTACATCGGCCGTGGAACGCCGACCTCGCACCGCGAGTCATATGAGATCCCGTATCTGATCAGGCACCCCGAGGGCACGATGGGCGGCGACAACATCGACTGGTGGGCCTCCACCCACGACGTGGCCCCCACCTTGCTGTCGCACATGGGCCTCACCATTCCGGGCAAGATGTGGGGCGAGGACCTGACCGCGCTGTTCGACGACGTGGACGAGGACGACCTCTACGACCGCCCCTACTCGATCACCGCGAGCGGCTCGCTCATCGTGGTTCGGGACAAGCGCTGGCTGATGGTGGCCGATCGCGAGGAGATCGAGCGGCGCATGTACGACGACGACGAAGAGGTCGAGGACGACATCAAGCGCTACGACGACATCGCCAACGAGGACACGGGCCAGCTCACCGAGATGTCGCTCGCGGCGCTGACCGTGGCCGGAGGGACGCTGCCCGAGTTCGGGCCCGATGGGGCGACCCGGCCGCCCGCCGATCGCGGCGACGACGACTCCGACGACGACGGCATCCCCGACGACTTCGACGCGGTCGACAACGACGAGGAGAAGGACGGTGTCGAGCCCGAGGACGTCGAGTTCGACGGGCGCGATCCCGAGGACCGCGGGAAGGCGGAGAGCGCCGCCCCATGACGCCGGAGGAGCGCAAGAACCCGTCCGCCGAGTTCCTCTACGCCCACAAGTGGCGGATCTTCGGCGTGATGATGATCGGCTGGGCGATGTCGCTGCTCGACGTGTCGATCGTGAACCTCGCGATCCCGCAGCTGCAGGACGAGCTGTCCACGGACATCTCGACGGTCACCTGGGTCATCAACGCCTACAACATCGTCTTCGCCGTCCTGCTGGTGTCGATGGGCCGCCTGGCCGACCAGTTCGGGCGCAAGCGCTTCTTCATGATCGGCATGACGGTCTTCACGATCGGCTCCGCCCTGTGCGCGATCTCCTGGTCGGTGGAGTGGCTGATCGGCTTCCGCGTGATCCAGGGCATCGGCGCCGGCATCCTCGCGCCGCTGGGATTCGCGGTGACCGTGCTCGTGTTCCCGCCCCAGCAGCGCGGCCGAGGGCTCGCGCTGATCGCCGTGATCGCGCTGGTCTCCTCGGCGCTGGGGCCGGTGCTGAGCGGCGTGTTGATCGAGGTGGCCAGCTGGGAGTGGATCTTCCTCATCAACATCCCGTTCGGCCTCCTGGGGATCGTGCTGGCCTGGCGCTGGTGGCCCGAGACCTGGGATCTCACCGCCGGCCGACAGGTCGACGTCAGGGGAATGGCTCTGCTGGGCGGCGCGGTCTTCTGCCTGACGGTGGCGCTGGTGGAGGCCAACCCCTTCGACGGCCATCTTGCTCTGTGGCTGAGCCTCATGCAGGCGGCGATCCTGCTTGGCGCCACCTTCGTCTGGTGGGAGCGGCGCGCTCCCAGCCCGATGATCAAGCCGGGGCTGTTCGCCAACAAGCAGTTCCGCAGCGCGAACATCGGCATGCTGCTGTTCGGCGCCGGGGCTATCGGCACGCTGCTGATGCTGTCGCTCGTGTTCACCAACCTGTGGGGCTACGAGCCGATCGAGGCAGCGCTGGCGCTGGCCGTGGTGCCGCTCTGTGGCCTCGTGGCCTGGCCCTTCGTTGGGCGCGCCGCCGACAGCCGCGCCCCGGGCGACCTGGCCAAGCCGGCGCTCCTGCTGATGGCGATCGGGCTGGTGATCGTGTCGTTCTTGCCCTCGACTGCGGATGACGCCTTCGCCTATCTGAGGATCCTTCCCGGACTCATCCTGATCGGGATCGGAATGGGTATCGGCTTCCCCGCTCTCAACGTGGGCGCCATGGGCGCGGTGGCCGGCCCCGAGGTGGGGCTGGCATCTGGCGTCCTCAACACGTCTCGCCAGCTCGGCGCCGCGATCGGCGTGGCCATTCTGGTGGCCACCTTCGGCGGCGCGCTGCACGCGCACATGTCGTGGTTCGCCGACGAGGAGATCGAGGACATCGTCGGAGAGTGGGAGATCCCCGCGCCCGAGGCGGGCGTCGTGATCCAGTCGACGCTGCACGACTACACGGGCGGCACGAGCGAGCGCTTCGAGGCGAAGCCCGGCTTCGACGAGGAGATCATCCGCCAGACCGCCGGCTCCGCCCGCGAGGGGTTTGCCTGGGCCTTCCGTCACGCCGCCCTGCTCATCCTCTCGGTGCTGCCCCTGATGGGGGCGCTACGGCGAACGCCGGCCCAGGCCCAGGCCGAGTTCATGGCCAAGATGAAAGCCCAGCAGGCAGGGGGCGTCTCGGCTCCCGGCGATGGCAACGGCTCGGACGGCGACGGTCAGGCGCCGGCGGCCGAGAAGTCCGCGCCCGCGACGTCGTAACGCTGCAGCCGCTCTTCGACGAGGGCGATCAGCCTCTCCGCAGATTCCTGCGCGCTCTCCTGCTCGGTGTCGATCAGCAGCTCGGGCGCCAGCGGCTCCTCGTAGGGGTCGGAAACGCCGGTGAAGCCCTCGATCTCCCCCGCCCGCGCCTTCTCGTAGAGACCCTTCACGTCGCGGCGCTCGCACTCGTCGACCGAAGCGCGCACGTACACCTCGACGAAGCGGGGGCCCATGATCGCGCGGGCCTGATCGCGTGCCGCCCGGAACGGCGACACGGCGGCGACGAAGGTCACCACCCCATTGCGGGAGAGCAGGTTCGCGACCCACGCGATGCGGTGCACGTTGATGTCACGGTCCTCGCGTGAGAAACCCAGGCCGGCGCACAGGTTCTGGCGCACGTCGTCGCCGTCCAGCGCCTCCACGCGCCTGCCGCGGTCGCGCAGCTCGCCCGCGGCGATCCTCCCGATCGTCGACTTGCCCGAGCCCGACAGGCCGGTGAGCCAGACGCACAGGCCGTCGCCGCCACGCGCCGGCGCGGCCAGCGTTCCGTGTGAGATCGGGCCCAGGTTGGGCTCCAGGCCGTGCTCCTCGAAGGCCCGGAACTCGCTGAACAGGCGATGGCCGGGCCCGTGGTAGTCGGATGACCCGGTGCGCAGCAGGCCGAGCTGCTCGCAGCGCTCGGCGAGCAGAAGGGTCTGCTCGCGCGAGTGCGAGGTGTAGAAGACCTCCACGCCGTCGAGGCCGGCGGCGCGGTAGCGGTCGATGGCGGCCAGAACGTCGTCGTCGCTCTTGATGTCCCAGAACGGATGGGCCCATACGGCCACCCCGGCGGCGTCGTGTATCCAGCCGATCGCCTCCTCGACGGTCGGATGGGTGCGCGCAACGTAGCCGGGGGTGCCCTGGATCAGGTAGGCGGGGATGAAGGACGACACGTCGGCGTGACCCTCCTCGGCGAGGCGACCGGCATTGGCCGGATGCGCCAGCACGGCGGCGGCCAGATGCGGGCGCCCGACGGGCTTGCCCGCCGCCTTGCGCGCCTCGATGGACGCCGGGTCGACCTCGAATCCGAGCTCGCGCAGCCGCTCGGCCATGGCCTCGGCGCGGCGCTCGCGATCCCCGCGCGCGGACAGCAGCCGCTCGGCCAGCAGCGCGCTGCGGTGATCGATCCCGTAACCCAGAACGTGGAGATCCTCGTAGGCCCCGTCGACCGCCGAGATCTCGGTGGCGGGCACCACGCGGACTCCGTGCAGGGCCCCGGCGGCAAGTGCTTCGTCGACGCCGTCGACGGTGTCGTGGTCGGACAGGGCCAACAGCCGCACACCTGCCTGGGCGGCGTTCTCCACCACCTGCGCAGCCGGCAGCTCGCCATCGGAATGCAGCGAATGCGACTGGAGGTCGAAGAGGAGGGCGCTCACCGGCGCAAGCGTACTAGCGGTGCGAGCGGCTAAAGACCTCTCAGCGGATGGCCGGGGGTGTGCTCCCGCCCTCGACCTCGCGGCGTCCGGCCACCACGCGGTAGATCCCGAGCAGGATCATCACGCCGATGATCGCGCCGATCAG
Organism: uncultured Thermoleophilaceae bacterium; assembly: GCA_963728495.1. Taxonomy (GTDB): domain Bacteria; phylum Actinomycetota; class Thermoleophilia; order Solirubrobacterales; family Thermoleophilaceae; genus JACVRW01. The sequence goes on from CAVSKI010000001.1 coordinate 152,726, forward strand.
GCCGCCCAGGTCGAACATGTCGTTGTCGCCGATACCGATGAGAATGAAGAGGTAGAAGCCGACCACGGCCCCGGCCAGGCCCAGCAGGATGGTCACGAAGAAGCCGCCCGGATCCTTGCCGGGCATGAGGGCCTTGCCGATGAACCCGGCGAGTATGCCCAGGATGAGTGCTCCGATCATGCGCAGATCCTATCCCTCCACGGAGATTCCGTGACGCATTGTGTTCTCTGTCACAACCCGCGGCTCGACGAACTGCAGCAGGTAATCCGGGCCGCCCGCCTTGGAACCCACACCGGAGCGCCGGTTGCCACCGAAGGGCTGGCGGCCGACCATCGCTCCGGTGATTCCGCGGTTGATGTAAAGGTTGCCGACCGGCGAGCGGGCCGACACCCGCTCCACCGTGGCCGGGCTACGTGAGAAGAGCCCGCCGGTGAGCGCGAAGGGCAGCGAACCGATCACGTCCATCGCCTCGTCCACATCCCGGACCGTGCTTAGCGAGAGCAGCGGGCCGAAGATCTCCTCGCGGTTGACCTCGGACTCTTCGGGCAGCCCCACGGCGAGGGACGGTGCCACGAACCAGCCCTCCTCGGGCACGTCTCCGGCGCTCGCGGCCACGGCCTCGCCGGCCAGGTCGCGGTAGCGCTGCACGCGCTCCTGAGCCTCTCGGTCGATTACCGGCGGAACCTCGCTGGCGAAGTCGCCGGCCTGGCCCACCTCGAGCACCTCGATTGCGCCTGACAGGCGCTTGACCAGCGTGTCGGCGATCGCCTCGTGTACCAGCACGCGAGCGGCCGCCGAGCACTTCTGGCCGGCGAAGCCGAAGGCGGAATCGACGATCTCGGGCACGGCCTCGTCGAGATCGGCGTCCGCGTCGACGATCACGCAGTTCTTGCCCCCCATCTCCGACACCACGCGCTTCACGTGGCCCTGCTCGTCCGGAGTCTCGGCCGCGACCCGGAGGATCTCGAGACCCACGGCCGCTGATCCGGTGAAGGCGATCACGTGGACGCGCCGGTCGCGCACGAGCGCCGCCCCGGTCTCGCCGTGGCCGGGCAGCAGAGCCAGGGCATCGTGCGGAACTCCGGCCCCGTGGAGGGCCTCCACCAGGGCGAGCACGTTGCCCGGCGACTGCTCGGCCGGCTTGAGCAGAGCGGCGTTGCCCACCGCCAGGGCGGCCGCGGTCATTCCGCAGGCGATGGCCAGGGGAAAGTTCCAGGGCGCGATGACCGCCGTGATGCCGCGCGGGGCGTAGCGCATCGTGTTGCGCTCGCCGGGTACCTGGAGCAGCTCGCGCCCGCGGTCAAGCTCGACCGCCTCGAGCGCGTAGTACTCCAGGAAGTCGATCGCCTCGCACACGTCGGCGTCCGCCTGGGGCCAGGGCTTGGCGCACTCGCGCACCTGGAGCGCGGCCAGCTCGAGGCGGCGCTCTCGCAGGCGGGCGGCCGCGCCGTGCAGAGCCTGCGCGCGCTCCTCGGCGGAGCGCGCGCTCCACTCGCCAAAGCCGCGCTCGGCGGCCTCGAGCGCCGCGGACACGTCGTCCTCTCCCGCTTCGCCCGCGCGAGCCACCAGCCGGCTGGGTGCGCCCGGATCGGTGGACTCGATGCCCTCGGCCGCGCCCCGTTCGCCGCCGACCATGATCGGCACCTCCAGCGGCAGCCTCGAATCGAGCTCGCGCAGCGCGTCCAGCAGCGATTCCCGCACCGGAGCGCGCCGCAGCTCGAGGATGGGCTCGTTACGGAAGCTCACGGCCTGTGCTCACGGCGCCGACAGCAGCTCGTCCACCGGCACGCCGCGCTGCTGATCGCCGAGGAAGGACTCGTTGGCGGTGTTCTCGAGCAGGCGCCGCACGAGGTAGGCCATGCCGGCGACCATGTCGCCCACGGGGCAGTAGATGCGCACGCGCATTCCCTCATCGGCCAGTGCGGCGGCCAGCTCGTCGCCCAGGCCGCGCAGCACCTGCAGCTCGAGATCGCGGTCCTCCCGGCCCGCGGCGCGGTTCACGGCCACCGCGTGCGCCACGGAACGCAGGTTGTGGGACGCGATCGCGGGCCGGAGGTCCGGCCAGGCCTCGAGCAGGCGGCGCGTGAGCGCCTCGAAGTTCCGGTCGGAGTCCGCCTTCTCCTCGAACACCGGCGGCGTCCAGCCGTGCTGGCGTGCCTCCACCACCTCGTGGTCCCAGTACGCGCCCTTGACCAGCCTCACCACGAGCGGCGGCCGGCGCCGCGTCCGGCTCGCCCACTCGATCACCCGCTCTAGCTGCTCAGGCGACTCGCGCAGGTACGCCTGCAGCACCACGCCGCTGGAGGGCCCGTCGGCAAACTCGGGCTCGTCGAGTAGGTCGAACACGAGCTCCATCGTCGCCTCGAGCGTGTCCACAGACTCCATGTCGATGTGCAGGTGGGCTCCGAGCTCGTTCGCACGCGCCAGCAAGGGGCGCATGCGCCGAGCGGCGTCCTCGCGACCCACGTCCGGCGCCTCGGGGCGCAGCAGCGGGCTCAGCGCCGACACCTTCACCGACAGGTTCACGCGCGGAAGCGGACCCAGCGAGTCGGCCTCGAGCATGGGCCGCTCGGGCCAGCTCGGCGCGGCCTCGGACAGAGTCTCGAGCGCGTCCATGCAGCGCTCCGCATAGCGGTCGGCTTCGGCCTGCGTGACCGTGGCCTCACCCAGCAGGTCGAGGGACACGGCGGCGCCGTGCTCCCACAGGCGGCCGATCGACTTGACGGCGGCCCTGGGGGTCTCGCCGACGATGAAGCGGTGGGCCATGCGACGTACGCCCGTGGCGGCGGCCGCGCCCAGTGCGGTGCGGCCCGCCCTGCTCCCAGACATCTTCATCGCCGCCTCGAGCGGCGGCGGACGGTCGTCCACCTCGCTGAGATAGTCGGTCAGGTGGCGCGCGAGATCGTCGAGGTTGCGGCAGGCGGGCGTGACGTCGACGAAGCGAAACAGCGCGGCGCGCAGCTCGGCGTCCTGCGCGGCCATATCCATGGCCATCTGGTCCAGCGCCTTCAGGGGATGGCGGCTCTTTCCGGGGAAGGCCGCGTGGATCGAGCGACCCACCTCCTGCAGCTCATGCTCCACATGGAAAACCTACCCCGTGGGTAGTCTCCGCATCCATGGGGTCGTTGGTGCTTGGTCCGCTCCTTCGCTACGTCGGTGAGACGGACGCTGTGATCTGGGTGGAGACGAGCGAGGCGTGCGAGGTGGAGATCCTCGGCTCGAGCGAGCCGACCTTCTGCGTCTGCGATCACCACTACGCGCTCGTGTGCTGCGGCGACCTCGAGCCCGGCACGTGGCACGAGTACGAGGTCAAGCTCGACGGCGAAACCGTCTGGCCGAGAAACGACGGCTTTCCCGCCAGCGCCTTCCACACCTACCCCAAGGAGCGCGCGCTCGACATCGTCTTCGGATCGTGTCGCGTCGCGGCCCCGCACGTGCCGCCCTACTCCCTGCGCAAGGACCAGGACGAGCGCGGACGGGAGATCGACGCGTTGCACACGCTCGCCCAGCGCATGCGCAACCAGCCGCGCGAGGAATGGCCGGATGTGCTGCTGATGATCGGCGACCAGGTCTACGCCGACGAGGTCTCGCCCGCCACGCGCTCCTACATCGAGACCCAGCGTGACCCGGGCGAAGAGCCCGGTGAGCGCGTGGTGGACTTCGAGGAGTACACGCATCTGTACAAGGAGAGCTGGGGCGACCCGACGATCCGCTGGCTGCTGTCCACCGTCTCGACGGCGATGATCTTCGACGATCACGACGTCCACGACGACTGGAACATCTCGCAGGCCTGGCTCGACGAGATGCGCCAGAACGATTGGTGGAACCGCCACATCATGGGCGCTCTCGCCTCCTACTGGGTCTACCAGCATCTCGGCAACCTGCCGCCCGGCGATCACCAGGAGGACGAGCTGCTCAAGCGCGTCAAGGCCGCCGACGACGCCGAGCCGATCCTCGAGGAGTTCGCCCGCAAGGCCGACCGCGAGAGCTCGGGCACGCGCTGGAGCTACTGCCGCGACCTCGGGCGCACACGCCTGGTGGTGATCGACTCCCGGGCTGGGCGGCAACTCGAGGAGGGAGAGCGCTCCATGCTCGATGAGGCCGAGTGGCAATGGCTCGAGGAGCAGGTGACTGGCGACTTCGACCACGTGCTCATCGGCACCTCGCTCCCGTGGCTGCTGGGTCGCGGGATGCATTACGCCGAGGCGTGGAGCGAAGCGGTGGCCGGCGGGAGCTGGGGCGAGGCCGCGGTGCCGATGGCCGAGCACGCGCGCCAGGCCGTCGACCTCGAGCACTGGGCGGCCTTCGGCGAATCCTTCAACCGGCTGGCCGAGATCATCCGCTCAGTGGGAGCGGGAGAGCGCGGTCCTGCCCCGGCAACGGTCGTGGTGCTCTCCGGGGACGTTCACCACGCGTACCTCTTCGAGGTTGCCTTCCGGCGTGGCTCCGGCGTGCAGTCGAGCGTCTGGCAGGCGGTGTGCTCGCCCTACCGCAACCCGCTCGAGAAGAAGGAGCGGCGCGTGATCAGATTCGGCATGTCACGGCCCTTCGAGGTCGTCTGGCGCGCGCTCGCGCGATCGGCTGGGGTGGACGATCCGCCGGTCCGCTGGCGGATGGTCGGCGACGGTCCCTGGTTCGACAACCAGGTGGCGGGGCTGACGATCGACGGCCGAGAGATCGAGATGCGCCTTGACAAGGCCGTGCCGGTTGACAGCAAGTCGGCCCGCCTGGACCGCGTGCTCGACCACAAGCTCGCGTAGCGCGGCGCAACTTCGGGTCCCGCCCATTGTTCATCCGGGGGTACCCACCCACCCTCTGGAGGCAAGATGGCACGCAGGCGTTCGCGGCCGCGCATGGCGCTGGCAGCGTTGGTAGGAGTTCTGGCATTGATGGCCGTTGGCGCGACAAGCGCCCAAGCGGCAATCGTCAAGCTCACCGGAAGCTCGACGATCACCCCCTCGCAACAGGCCAAGCAGTTCCTGGCGAACAACGGCGTGTCGGTCACGCCCACCGGTCAGGCGACATTCGCCGGCGGTGTGTTCACCTTCCCGATCGCAGCAGGCTTCGGCGACTCGGCCACCTATGACGGCGTGCTGGCGCACGCGGGCGGCCTGCGCTTCTCCAAGGGCTACGAGTCGGCCGTGGTACGGCGCCCGGTTGCCGTCCGGGCCGGCGACACCGCCGTTCTGCTCGCCCAGCTTCCCGGCCAGCCGGGCAACTGCGGCCGGGTCAAGCGCGCACTGCGCCGCTACGCGGTCAACCACCCCGGAGTCACCCACAAGGTGTGGCACCTGGCCAAGCAGTACCCGCGGGCGGCCCGCCACGTGGTGCGCGCGCTGAAGCGCTACTGCAGCGAGGGACGGGTCATCGTCCTCGCCCGGCTGACCAACCTGGGCAAGTCCGTGGAGGACGGCACGGCCACCCTCTCCGCCGATCTGCGGCTGAGCAGGCAGGCCGCGCGCATCGTCAACGCGTTGCCGGAAGCAAGGTGGTCGCCCCGGGCGCCCTGCTGGGCTCGGGCGTCTCGACGGTCACCCCGGTTTCCTAAGCGCTATCTCGGCAAATCGCTCAGCGGGCGGCCTCGGCCGCCCGCTCTGCGTTTGACTCGCCGGACGCCGCGTCGGCGGTGCCCGCATCGGCTTGAACGGGAGAGCCGCGTACCACGAGGCGCAGGATCAGGAGGACTCCTACAACAGGCGTCCCGATCCCGAGCAGCCAGAAAGCCGACTGGCTGTCGATCTGACCGACCATCCAGTCGAAGTTCATGCCGAAGAACCCGGTGATGAAGGTGAGCGGCAGGAATATGGTCGCCACCACGGTCAACCAGTACGACGTCTCGTTCAGCCTCAGGTCGATCAAGGTTGCCAGCGCGTCGGAAGCGGCGTCGATCGCGTCCACCAAGCGACCAATTTGCTCGCCGATGTAGTCGAAGTAGCGTTCGTGGTCCGCCTCGAGGCCTTCAACCTGCTTGATCTCTACGCCGATCCTCTCGAACAGGCCGCGCTGAGGTCCTGCCCGGCGCCTCATCCTCGAGAGGCGCGAGCTCATCGCCCGCAACGTCGCCATCCGTACCCGTCCGGCACGAAGGTCAGTCGACATCACCGCCAGGTCATCCAACGTCAGCTCGACCTCGTTGAGCGCGTCGAACGCGCTTACCAGCATTGCGTCGAGGACCGCGTAGACCACGTATTGCTCGCTGCGCCTCTCACGCGTGTAGGGGGCCAGCAGGTCAGGCAGCGACAGCCGCTCCTCGTGAAGTGTCAGCACGTATTCGCCGCAGACCAGCACTCGGACTTCGACAGGGCTGAGGCGGTAGGGAGTCCCCGCTGCGAGCTGGGTCGACTCCACGTAGGCGCTGAACGAGAAGACGACGTACTTTCCGTCGGCGTAGAGCTTGCGCGTGGACGGGCGGGCCTCCCCGAAGCCCAGTGCCTCAAGCGCCTGCTCCGGAATGGCCAACACCTCGCCCAGCTCGTGAGGACTCGTCTCGCCCAGCGAGACGTCGACCCAGAAAAAGCTCCCGACCTTACGCAGCTCTCCGATCCGGTCTCGCTCGGCCCCGTCGAGCCCTTCGACGATCTCCGTCATCGGACCCCGAGACTACGGTGGCGCGAAGACGGCTTACGAGATGCCCCGACGGGTCGGCTCGGGTAGAGCTCAGGCCAGCGTGGGGTCGCTCGACGCCTCGGCCAGCCGCCGCGCGAGCGCGCGCAGCACCTTGCGCTCCACGTCCGGGATTCTCGTCGAGCAGGTGGCGGAAGTCCTTGCGGGTCAGCACGAAGATGCGCAGCGTCGTTTCGGCCGTGACCGTGGCCGTGCGGGGCAGCTCCTCGAGCAGCGCGATCTCGCCCACGAAGTCGGGGCCGCCCCGCGTGGCGACGCGCCTGCCCTTGCGCGTGACCTTCACCTTCCCATCCACGATCACGAAGAACTCGTGGCCGATTTCGCCCTCTTTGCAGAGCACCGTTCCCGGCTCGACCTCGAGGTCCTCGGATACGCGCGCCAGCTGGGTGAGGTCCTTGCGGGAGAGGGTCTCGAAGAGGGGGGCGCCCTTCAGCGCCTGCACCTTGGCGTCCTGGCTGAACAGCTTCATGGGCTCCTTAGCCTATTCGCGCGCGGTCACTGAGTCGAGCCGCATAGAGATGCCACTCGCCGGGAACGCCCTTCAGGTTCTTGGTGCCGCGGTCCTCGAAGTCGATGCCGGAGCCGGCTGCGAGGTCTCTGACGATGCTGGACACGAGCACCTCGCAGGCTCGGGCCTCGTCCGCGATCCGGGCGCCGATGTGGACCGCGATGCCTTCGACCTTGCGGGCGACGATCTCCACCTCGCCGGTGTGGACACCCGCCCGGATCTCGAGTCCGAGCTCGCGGACCGCGTTGATCACCCCGTCGGCGCAGGCGATCGCCCGCGCCGGGCCGTCGAATGTGGCGAGGAAACCGTCGCCGGTGCCGCGGACCTCGCGGCCACCGTAGCGGGCGAGCTGGGCCCGGACGGTGGCGTGGTGGGCGTCGAGCAGCGCGCGCCAGCGGCGGTCGCCGAGCTCCGCCGCGCGCGAGGTGGACTCGACGATGTCCGTGAAGAGGACGGTGGTGAGCACACGTTCGGGCGCGGTGTCGATACGCCCCTCGGAGAGGAAGCGCTGTACCGCGTCGGGCACTTCGGGGTCGCCATAGATGCTGCTGTCCGGAGAGGTCACCTCGAGCACCTCGGCGTGCGGGATACGCTCGGCGAGGTAGAGGCAGCCGTCGCTGTAGCGGGCCTGGTACATGACGAGCGTGGGAACGGAGATCGTGGGGAGCATCTCGCGGATGTCGGTCTCCATCAGCACCCGCAGGAACCATGCCGCCGCGCCCGGGCTGGCGGCCAGACGCTCGTGGTTCACGTGCCAGTGCTCGAACTCCGGGTCTCCGACGCGGCTGGGGAAGTACTTCTTGAGCTCGCCGAGCTGGTAGTCGCGATCGCCCCACTTGAGCCGCGTCTCGCGCACCCGCCGGTGCCACTTCTCCACCGATCCGCCCATCGGGTAGTCGGGCGCCGAGACCACTCGCGGCCAGGTGTTGTGGAGCATCAGCGCCACCACGCGCTCCGGGTAGGTGGCGGCGAACACGGCGCAGAGCTGGCCTCCGGGTGACCCCGCGCCCAGCAGGGCGGCGCGGTCGGAGCCGGCGTCGTCCATGACCGCGCGGATGTCGTCCATGCGGCTCTCGAAGCTCGGCAGGTCTCGGGGCCGGTCGGAGAGACCAGTGCCGCGCTTGTCGAGCAGGATGAGGCGGGAGAAGCCGGCGAGCCGCCGGCAGAAATTGACGAAGATGGGCTGCTCCCACGCCCAGACCAGGTTGATCATGAACGGCACGAACATCAGATCCACGGGCCCCTCGCCCACGACCTGATAGGCGATGCTCACGTCGCCGCTGCGCGCGTAGCGGACCTCGGGGGTTTCGAGGTTCACGGCGCCGAAGACTAGGCGGCTTCCCCGGCAGCCGTGCCGACGCCCTCGGCCGGGGGCACCTGTACGCTGGACCGCCGCGATGGACTACCCGGTAGAGAGCTTCACCGACTCCGAGCGCGCGGCGCTCGCCCCCCACTTCACGAACCTCGACCGGCCGGTATTCGGGCTGGTCAACCTCCCGGAGACCGTCAAGGGCGCGCTGTTCGCGCGCTACTCGCGCTACCAGGGCACGCTGCGCCGGCTCTTCCTCGACGAGTTCTCGGACGAGTCGGGTGCGGGCGTGGCCTTCGACGGCGAGGAGGGCGAGCGGGCTCGCCAGCGCCGGGCCGCAAGCGCTCGGCCTAGCCGAGCGCGCGCGGATGATCTCTACGAGCGCATCTTCCTGGGCTACGGCGACGACTCGGTGGCCCAGCTGGGCGGTGCCCACATCGCGATGGAGTGGGTCTCGAACGTGATGACCAAGCTGCTCCAGCGCGGGCGGCTGGCCGCCTACCTCGAGCAGTCGACCCGGTACATCGCCTACGACGCCCCGATCGGCGAGGGGCTCGGCTACCGCTACTGGCGCCACGCCGAGCTGGGCCCCCGGTACGAGGAGGCGATGGATTCCCTCTTCGACGCCTACGCGGAGGCGCTCCCGCGCGTGCTGGCCTGGGCCGAGGATCGCTTCCCGCGCGCCGAGGGCCAGGCCGAGCGGGCCTACCGCGGCTCGATCAAGGCCAAGGCGCTCGACCTGCTGCGCGGGCTGCTGCCTGCCGCGTCGCTCTCGCACATGGGCATGTTCGGCTCGGGCCAGGCCTACGAGCAGCTGTTGCTGCGCCTGTACGCCTCGCCTCTGCCCGAGGCGCACGACTACGCGGACATGATCCTGCGCGAGCTCAAGGCGATCATGCCCAGCTTCGTGGCGCGCGTGGAGAAGCCCGACCGCGGCGGCGAATGGATCTCCTACCTGGAGGCGCGCGGCCAGGCGGCCGACCGGCGCGCGCGCCAGCTTGGCCTCGACCGCGCGAGCCGGAGCGAGCGCGCCGGACCCGAGGTGCGCCTGCTCTCGGTGGAGGGCAGCGAGCGCGACCTGCTGGCAGCGTTGCTCTTCGAGGCCGCCAGCTGCTCGGAGGAGGAGACCCGGAGCGCCGTGGGGGCGCTGCCCCCTGACGAGTGCGCCGCGATGCTCGCCGAGCTCGTGGGCGAGCGAGCCAACCGCCGCCACCGGCCCGGCCGCGGCTTCGAGGCCCTGCGCTACCGCTTCGAGGTCGTCTCCGACTACGGCGCCTTCCGCGACCTCCAGCGCCACCGCATGCTGACGGTGCAATGGCAGACGCTGGGGCCCGAGCTGGGCGCAGGCGTTCCCGAGGAGCTCGAGCCGGCGGGTGTGGCCGATCTCTACCGCGCCGGCCTGGAACGCTCACGCGCCGAGTACACGCGCATCACCGAGGCCGGCCGGCCCGAGCTAGCGCCCTACGCGCTCTGCCTGGGGTACCGCATCCGCTACGTGCTCGACATGAACGCGCGTGAGGCGATGCACCTGATCGAACTGCGCTCGGGTCGCGAGGGCCATCCGGCCTACCGCGCCGTGGCCCACGCCCTACACGCCGAGATAGCCCGCGTGCACCCCGCCGTGGCGGCCGCGATGAGCTTCGTCGACCGCGACACCGAGCCACGCCTGGAGCGGATTCTGTCCGAAATCCGGGCCCACGCCAAGCAGGCCGCCGGCAGCGCAACTTAATCTGACCACAACGGTTAGAGGGGCACCCACCCACCAAGGAGGATGCCCCTGTGAGGCAGCGTAGCAACACGTTTCTTCTGCTAATCGCACTCGTCAGCGCACTGTCGCTGCTGACGGCAGCCGTTGCGATGGCAGCAACCATCATCGGAGATAACGGTCCCAACAACCTGACCGGCACCGATCAGCGCGACCGGATCTTCGCCAAGGGCGGCGACGACACGGTCAACGCTCTTGCTCGGGGCGACCGTGTGATCGCCGGGGACGGCAACGACACGGTCAACGGCGGGCACGGAGCCGATTGGGTCTTCGGCGCGGACGGCAACGACGCGCTCGACGGCGGCAGCGGTCATGACCGCGTGCGAGGCGGCGAGGGCGACGACGCCATCAGGGGCGGCGGCGGCTTCCTGGGCCGGCGCGGCGACAAGCTGCACGGCAACGGCGGCAACGACAACATCGAGGGCGGTGGCGGTTATGACCTCATCACCGGCAACGCCGGCCTCGACACGCTGAACGGCGGCGGTGGATGCGATCGCATCTTCGCCGGTGCGGACAACGACATGCATCGACGGCGGAGCGGGCAACAACTTCCGTCGCCTACGCTGTGAGCGTCTGCACGGCGGCGCCGGCAACGACACCTCCACCGGCGGCGTCGGCCGTGACTTCATGTCCGGCGGCTTCGACGACGACAGCCAGAGCGGCGGCGACGGATCGGACAAGATCTTCGCCAACCAGGGTCGCGACGTCTCGGACGGCGGCAACGGCCACGACGTCCTGTGGGCCCTGTCGCGCAAGGACGTGACCGCCATCGGCGACCTCGAGGGCGACGACCTCTCGGGCGGCGAGGGCAACGACCGCTTCCACGTGCGCGACGGCGAGAAGGACCTGATCCATTGCGGCGGCGGCAACCGCGACCGCGTGATCGCCGATCAGTACGACCAGGTGGATCCCGACTGCGAACGCGTCGAGATCCGCACCATCACCTCCCTCGACCAGGTCGAGGACACCGAGGAAAACCGGACGGAAATGCCCTCGGAGGACGAGAACGAGGGCACGACTCCCTAAGCGGGACAGAGACGGGAGGCACGTCGCCGCGCTAGCGTGCGGCGGCGTGCCTCATCCGCTGCTGCAGGACATCCGGATAGCACCCTCCATCCTGGCCTCGGACTTCGCCCGCCTGGGCGAGCAGGTGGAGCTGGTGATGGACGCCGGAGCGCGGGTGATTCACGTGGACGTGATGGACGGCCACTTCGTGCCGCCGATCTCCATCGGCGCCCTCGTGGTCGATGCCCTGCGTGACCTCGTGCACGAGCGGGAAGGCATGCTCGACGTGCACCTGATGATCGAGCGTCCCGAAGGGCGGATCGAGGAGTTCGCCGCCGCCGGGGCGGACAGCATCGCCGTGCACCAGGAGGCCACGCCGCACGTGCACTACGCCCTCAAGGCCGTGCGCGAGGCGGGCCTGCACGCGGGAATGGCCATCAACCCGGGTACCGCTCCCGAGGCGGTGCTTCCGCTGGCGGAGATGTTCGACCACGTGCTCTGCATGACGGTGAACCCGGGTTGGGGCGGCCAGCCCTACATCGAAACCTCCACGGCTAAGATCGCTCGCCTGCGCGAGCTGCTCGGGCCGGGCGTGCCGATCGAGGTCGACGGCGGGATCGGCCCAGCCAACGCCGGCGCGGCGGCCGAGGCCGGCGCCACTCTGTTCGTGGCCGGCTCGTCGCTGTACGGAGCCGAGGATCCCGCCGCCGCCTACCGCGAGATCGCGGCTGCGGCGGGCGCCAGATAGCGTCCGCGCGCACCCGGCCAAGCCGGGCGCTTCGGCTAGGATCGCGGCGTGACCGAGCCGACGAAGTTCACCCTGACCGAGGACCGGATCCCCACGCACTGGGTCAACCTGCTCCCGGACCTGCCGGGCGACCCGCTCCCGCCGCTCAACCCGGGCACCATGCAGCCGGCCGGGCCGGACGACCTCACGCCGATCTTCCCCATGGCGCTGATCGGCCAGGAGGTCTCGTCCGAGCCGACGGTGGAGATCCCCGACGCCGTGCGCGAGATCTACAAGCTGTGGCGTCCGACCCCTCTCTTTCGCGCTCACCGCCTGGAGCGCGAGCTCGATACCCCCGCGCGCATCTTCTACAAGTACGAGGGGGTCTCACCGGCGGGATCGCACAAGCCCAACAGCGCTGTCGCGCAGGCCTACGCCAACAAACAGGCCGGCGTCCGGCGGCTCGTGACCGAGACCGGCGCAGGCCAGTGGGGCTCGGCCCTGGCGCTGGCCTGCACCTTGTTCGATCTCGACTGTCTGGTCTACATGGTCGGCGCCAGCTACGACCAGAAGCCCTACCGGCGGGCGATGATGGAGAGCTGGGGCGCCGAGGTCATCCGCTCGCCCAGCGACACCACCGACTCCGGCCGGGCCCAAGCGGAACACACCACCGGCTCACTCGGGATCGCCATCTCCGAGGCGGTGGAGGTGGCGGCGCAGGCCGAGGACAGCAACTACGCGCTCGGCTCGGTGCTCAACCACGTCTGCCTGCACCAGACCGTGATCGGCCAGGAGGCGATGGAGCAGATGGAGATGGCCGGCGCCGAGCCCGACGTGGTGGTGGGCTGCGTGGGCGGCGGCTCGAACTTCGCGGGCATGGCCTTCCCGTACGTCCAGCGCGTGATCAGGGGCGAGGCCACGACGCGTTTCGTGGCCGCCGAGCCTGCCGCCTGCCCCACGCTCACCCGCGGCGCATACCGCTACGACTTCGGCGACACCGTCGGCCTGACCCCGCTCATGCCCATGTACACGCTCGGTCACGACTTCGTTCCGGCGCCGGTGCACGCGGGCGGGCTGCGCTACCACGGCGACTCGCCGATGGTGAGCGGGCTGGTCAAGCACGGGCTGGTGGAGGCGCGCTCCTACAAGCAGAACGAGACCTTCGCCGCGGCGATCCAATTCGCCCGCACCGAGGCGATCCTGCCGGCGCCCGAGCCCGCCCACGCGATCCGCGCCGTGATGGAGGAGGCGGAGGCGGCCAAGCGGGCGGGAGAAGCGCGGACGATCCTATTCAACCTCTGCGGCCATGGTCACTTCGACATGAGCGCCTACGACGCCTACCTGGCGGGAACGCTCGAGGACATCGAGTTCTCTGAGACCGACATGGAGGCCGCGCTCGAGCGACTGCCCGAGACGCCGGCGATCGCTTAGGGCGCCGGGGCCGCTGGGCGAGCGGCCGCCTGGCGAATGCCCATTCGGCGCAACCCCACCGGGCCGGTGTTACCGCGCCGCCACATACGTGACGGCCTTGCCGGGCGGCAAATCGCACCCGCGCCGGGCGGCTGCGCCTCACAGCAACCGCGGCCGCGTGCCCTCGATAACGGCGGGAACCATACGGGCGCCCTCCACGCCGCTCGCAGAGAGCTTGAGACGCAGTATGCCGGTGCGCGAGGTGACGCTCGACGAGGCGCCGAACACGAAGTTGCCCAGGCTGTAGGCCACCACGCGACTGCCGCTTCGCCTGATCGGCTGAAGCACGTGCGGGTGGGCTCCGATCACCGCGTCGGCCCCGGCCTTGAGTGCGGTGGCGGCGAAGGCTCGCTGGCGAGGGTCCTCGGTGGTCGCTCGCTCGATGCCCCAGTGGAAGGTGGCGATCACCACGTCGGCCCTGCGCCTGGCGCGGCGCACACCGGCGTCGATCAGGCCGGGTGTTGCGGGTTGGGTGCCGGCGCGGCCGGGGCCCGCGAAGAACGAGCTGGGCAGGATGTTGGAGAACCCGACGAAGGCGATCCTGAGGCCCAGACGCTCGACCACGCGCGGCTCGGCCGCGGACTCGAGGCTCCCGCCCGCTCCGACCGGAGTCATGCCGAAACGGCGGACGTACTTGACCGTGTCGAGCAGCGCCCCGGTGCCGTAGTCGCCGGCGTGGTTGTTGGCCAGGTTGAGCACGTCGAAGCCCGCAAAGCGGGCCATGACCCGCAGCGCTGCCGGCGGACCGCGGAAGTTGAACTCCTTGGGCACCGGCGCGCCGCGGGTGGACACGGCGCACTCCAGATTGCCGAAGGCCACGTCGGCGCCGCGCAGGGCTGGTGCCACGCTCGTCCACGGATACCGAAAGCCCCTCAGGGCCATCACGGCACCGGGCCCGTTACCGAGGTTGATGTCACCCACGGAGGCGAGCACGATGGGGCGGGTCTTGACGCGAACCCGGTTCGACGTGGCGGTGGTGCTGGTTGCTCGCAGCACGATCCGGCGCCGGGCCCTTTTCGGCCGCACCTCTCGCGCAAAGCGGCCGCCCTGGTTGGCCCGCGCTGCCGCGAGGCGCGCCCAGCGCCCGTCATCGAGCCGGATCTCTATTCGCACCCGTTCGCGCGGCAGGGCACCCGTGCCCCTCACCTCGATGGCGGCGCCCTTCGCCACCAGCCGCGGGGCGCTCAGCTCGAGCGCCGGAGGTTGCTGCGCGACCGCTCTAGGAACGACAGCAATGAGGGCGATCAGGACCGCCGCCGCCGCCGCGAGGGCAAGGCGTCTTATGTACCGGGACGGGGTTATGAGACGCCTAGCCCCCCGTTCAGCTCCGCTTGCGCTTGCGCTTTCGCGAGCTTGGCCGCTCCGGTTGAGGCTCTTCGTCCACGCTGCCGTCGGGCTCGACGTCGGCCTCACCGCGCGCGGCGTCGGGCTCGGTCGCCGCGTCCTTGTCCCCCGGCCCGGCCAATCCGCGCCGTTGCGCTGGGCTCGGCCAGGGGTCGGCCTCTCCGGTCTCCCACGCCGGCCCGCGCCCGCCGGGCCACTTGCCGAGAAAGAGAGCGCCGATGGCTCCCAGCCAGAAGGCCTGGAGGATCACCGGCGGCAGCACGGGCAACACGAGCAGGATGCCGCAGAGCACTCCGAGGATGCTCATGAAGGGGCTGAGCAGGCCCGCGCGCCGCGCCCGCAGCGGCAGCATCACGAACAGGAAGGCCACGAGGATGGGTCCGACGAGGCTGAGGAAGATCAGTACCGGGTTGGGGCTCTGGCGGCTGTCTTGAGCCAGCTCGTCGGCACAGGCGTCGCCAAGGTCGCCGCGGATGGCCGGGCATTGGGTGAGGTCGGGACTGTCCTGCGGATTGGCGTCCTCGAAGGAGTACGACCGATCGGCGAAGGTCTCCGCGAGGTCGATCTGGTCGAGCGCACCGACCACCTGTGCGACCGCATAGAGCGGCGGGCCGGCGATGATGAGATAGACGAACCAGCGCGGCAGCGTCGGGGTGCGTTGCAGGGTCGCCCGGAAGAGATAGAAGAAGACGAACGCGAGCAGCAGCGTCGCCACGGCTCCGATCGCGCTTCCGGCGATCAGCACCCCCGGCGACTCGTTGACCGACAGCAGGCCGTCGGGCCCGGCGAGCACGCCCGGGCGGTCCTCGTAGATGGAACGGGTGACGGCGAAGCCCAGGAGTGCCAGCAGCGCGGCCCCGAACGCGGCCAACGCCGCCGGGAGGCGGAGTCGGGCCTCCCACTCGAGCTGGTCGGTCTTGCTCACCGAGGCGGCAGGCTATCGGCTGGTTTCCCGGCCGAGCCGCCTGGGCGTGTGACCCGCGGCGGGTAGTACTCGGAGTCCTCCCGTTCGACGATGCGCGAGACCCGGTCGGCGGCGGCCAGCAACAGGTCGAGGGCGGGAGCCATCACCCCGATGACGCTCTCGATCCGGCGGCGGGTCCGCACCTGGCCGGGCGTGAGTGGGCCCATGGACGTCAGCCGCCTCGCTGGTGGAAGTAGAACTCGGGCAGCGCCGCCTTGGCCACCTCGGCGGTGATCCGCTGCGCCAGGTTGAGGTCACCGGCACGCACCGCCAGGTCGTCGATCGTCACGATCCCCACCAGCAACTCCGCCTCGGTCACCGGCAGCCGGCGAATCCGGTGCTGAATCATGATCGCCACCGCCTCCTCGAGGTCCATCTCGGTCTCGCCGGTCACGATCGGCTGGGAGGCGCAGGAACGCACGCTCTCGTCGGGGTCGACCTGGTCGGCCACCACGGCAAGGGCGAGATCGCGATCGGTTATCACCCCCACGGGCCGGTCACCCTCACACACGACGACCGAGCCAACGTTCCGGTCGCGCATGAGCTCGCCGACGGAGCGCAGGCTGTCATCGGTCTTGGCGGTCACGACGCCCTGGGTCATGACTTCTGAGATGCGCACGGGCGCGACATTACCCCACACGTTGGGGAAAATTGCGTCATCTAGAATCGAGGCATGTCTTCGGAAGACCCCTTCGGCGGCCTCTTCGGCGATCCGGACGAGCTGCGCCGGCGCATGACCGAGTTCGCGGAGCAGATGCAAGGCGCCCAGAAGGTGGCCTGGGCCGACAACGCGATCAAGCTCGCCGTCGATATGACGGTGGCGGGCATACAGCGCCTCAACCTCCAGGGAAACGCCGAGCAACAGGCGCAGGACCTGCTGCAGGCCATGCGCCTGGTGTTCCCTGAAGCGGTGATCCTCGTGCGCGAGGCGCGCGAGGGATTCGGCACCTAGCGCCCGACGCTCTACCCGATCCGACGCCGCCTTCGCCCGCGCCGAGCGGGAGCCTCCTCCTCGGGCCAAGGCTCGTCCATCCGGCCGTCGCCCGGCTCTGGATCCTGGCGGGCCGCCTCGTCGGCACGGTCCTGCTTGCCCAGCGCGATCACCTCCTTGTAGCTGCGGACCCGGAAGATGAACACGAGCGCGGTGAAGCCGAGCCCGAAGGTCAGCGCCCCGATGGCGATCTGCTGCCCGACCGAATAGGCGGCCACGGTCGAGCCCGCCGCTGTGCCGGCGAACACCTTCACGAGCAGGGCCTGTTGCACACCCGCTCCCTGGGGCGTGAACGGCACCGCCGCCGACACCGCGTTCACCCCCAGCACGAGCAGCACGTTCTTCACCGAGCCGCCGACGTTGAAGGCCTCGAGCAAGGCCCAGAAGGCAGCGAAGCGAAAGAGCCAGCCCGCGAACTGGATCGCGAACACCTCGCGGAAGTAGCGGCGCCGGTCGCGCAGGATGGTGAAGCCCTGCTTGACCCGCTCCCAGAACGCCTTCACGCGCACGCTCAGCAGAGCGAAGCTCACGAAAGCCGCGATGGCCAGGACGGTGAGCAGAAACAACGTGAAGCGCGGATGCTGTGCCAGGTAGGAGAGGTCGAACGCGTTGAGATCGGCGAAGTCGGGTGGCTTGGGGAACACGCCCTGGGTGAAGGCGAAGATCAGGATCAGCGAGCCCATTGCAACGTCGAAGCCCAGCTCCACCACGAAGCTCGCCGCCACCGCCGGATAGCTGGAGTGCGGGACGGAGGTCTTGGTCAGGAAGAGGCGAACCACGTCGCCGCCGCGGGCCGGGATCACGGCGTTGAATCCGTAGCCCGCGAAATAGGAGCCCCAGATCTCGCGGAAGTGGATGCGCTCGGTCGGATACGCGGCGCGCAGGATGTTGAAGCTGGCCAGCGCACGCAGGCTGAGGTAGGTGGTGAAGCACGCCAGCGAGATCAGCAGCGGCAGCAGCCCGACGGAGGCCAGGTTCGAGACGAAGGAGTCGACGGCGTCGAAGAACGACCGAAATGACTCCCCGATGTCCGCCGTCGGCACCACGAGCATGAAAGGTACGGTGCGTCTGTGGACCGCGCCGCCGTACCGCGCATCGCCCACGGCGAGCTGACGCTGTACAACCCGCTGTCCGACGCGGATCTCGATGCCGCGGTCGCTGGAGCATCAGCGGAGTCGGCTACGACCTCGACGCCGAGTTGATAGCTCGCGGCCGTGGCGCCAGCGAGGCGGGCGTCGAGCTGATGGTGGCCGACCAGCGCCGGGCGGCCGTTCGACCTGGCGGTATGTATCGCGTCGGGCCACGCGCTCGGCGGCTTTCCCGCGGCGCTCCAGCGACTGCGCGAGCTCGTGATGCCGCGCGGCCAGGTCCTGCTCGGCGAGGGGTACTGGCGCCGGCCGCCGGAGCCCGACTACCTCAAGGCCCTCAGTGACGCCGACGAGGACGAGCTGGCGAGCTACGGCGGGCTGCTCGAGGCGGCGGAGGACGCCGGCCTCGTGCCGCTGTGGTCCTGTGTGGCGAGCGAGCGCGACTGGGACCGCTACGAGTGGACGATGGTGATGAACTGCGAGCGCTGGGCGGCGAAACACGCCGAAGACCCGGGCGCCGAGACCGTCCGCTCGCGAGCCGTCGGCTTCGCGCTGCTGCTGCTGCGCCGCGACTGACCCAGCCCGAACCGCCGCGATCCGGCATGCGTATAGCGTGGACGCATGGCCCCGAGCGACGCGAAGCTCCTGGAGCGCCTGCCGCTCGATGCCAGCGGGGACGAGCTGCGCGAGCTCTACCGGCGCTACTCCGGCGAGCTGTACGGCTTCGCCCTCAACGCTCTCGCCGACCGCGAACTGGCCGAAGAGGTCGTGCAGGACGTATTCGCTCGAGCTTGGCGGCGGGCCGCCGACTACGACCGCCGGCGGGGGAGCGTGCGCACCTGGCTCTACGCGATCACCCGGAACCGCATCGTGGATGCGCGGCGCCGAGCGGCTGCGCGGCCCGAGTTGGCCGACAGCGAGCCCGAGGACGCGCGTGCGGAGCTCGACTCGGAACTCGAGCACGCGGTGCTGCGCTGGCAGATGGCCGCCGCGCTCACGCGGCTGTCTCCCGAGCACCGCGAGGTCATTCGACTCGCCCACTACGGCGGGCTCAGCCTGCGCGAGATCTCGCAACGCAAAGGGATCCCGCTGGGAACGGTCAAGAGCCGAACCTCCTACGCCCTGAGAACGCTGCGCCTGATACTCGACGAGATGGAGGTCGGCCGATGAGACGCTGCTCCACCCACGGAGAACTGGTCGGCGGGTATGTGCTCGACGCGCTCGAGCCCGACGAGATGGAGGAGATGCGCCAACACGCGGCCGGCTGTCCGATCTGCGGACCGGAGACGCGGCGCATGGCGGCGCTGCCCGGCCTGCTCGACACCGTGAAGCCCGGCGACGTACCCCCTCCGGCGGCCTCGCCGGAGGTGGAGGAGGCGATCCTCGACCGCTTCGCGCGCGAGCGCCAGCCCGCGGCGGCGCCGCGACGGCGGCTGCGCGTGCAGAGGCGAGCCGTTGCCGCCGCGCTCGCTGCTGTCGCCGTCCTGGCTTTGGCCCTCCTGCTGCTCCCGTTCGGAGATGGCCCTGAGCGCACTTCATACGCCACCGCCCGCCTGGCCGCGCTCGACAGCGGCTCGAGCGCGCGGGCCACCGCTTACGTGAATGCCGTGCCGGCGGGCACGAGGGTGAGCCTGGGAGCGCGCGGGCTCGCCGGCCGGGGCGCCGTCTACGAGGTCTGGTGCGTTCGGACGAACGGCGAGTGGGTGAGCGGCGGCACGTTCCGCTCCAGCGCGAACGGGCGCGCGCGAGCCGAGCTGACGGCCGCGGTGAAGCCAGGTGACTACCACGAGATCGTCGTGACCCGGGGCGCTCGTTCTCCCGATGGGGCCGAAGGCCGCACTCCGGTCCTGCGCGGCAAGCTGCGCTACTGACCCGAACCGCCGGCCCCCGGCGTGCGTACACCGGGGCATGCGTGCTCACCCCCTCTTCCTGGTGACGGCCCTCCTCGCCTGCCTCGTGCTCGCCGCCGGCTGCGGCGACGACTCGGACGACGAAGGCGGCGGCGGCTCAAGCGACAGCGGCGGGACTGCCTCCGGCGCCAAGAAGGACAGCGGCGGCGGGTCGGCCGCCACGCAGCTGAAGCTGACGGCCGATCCGGATGGCGCGCTCAAGTTCGACAAGACGACACTCAGCACCAAGTCGGGGAAGACCACGATCGTTCTCGACAACCCCTCCTCGGTCCCGCACGCCATCGAGGTGGAGGGCAAGGGAGTCGAGGCGGAGGGCGAGACGGTCGAAAAGGGGGGCGTGTCGAAGGTGACCGTCGACCTCAAGCCCGGAGAGTACGAGTACTACTGTCCGGTCGACGGCCACAAGCAGGCCGGTATGGAGGGCACGCTCACCGTCGGCTGAGAATCACGCCGCCGCGCACGCGGCGAGGTAGGCCGCCGGCGTGCGGCCGGTGCGGGCGTGGAAGTCGTTGCCGAAATGCGCCTGGTCGGCGTAGCCGAGGTCGAGCGCCAGCCGGGCGAGATCGATTTCCGGGTCGATCAGCATCCGTTCGGCCGCCTCATGCATCCGGTAGCGCTGCAGCACCCACTTGGGACCCACGCCGACATAGCGACGAAACACACGCTGGAGGGTGCGAGTAGCCACCCCGTGCCGAGAGGCCAGGGAAGCCACCGTGGTGTCGTGCGGTGCGGCGAGGATGCCGTCGATCACCTCCTGCGCCAGTCGCGCCCCTGAGTCCAGCGGCCGCAGCCGCTCGAGAAGGAAGGTTTCCACCACTCCTATCCCGTGCTCGATCTGCGCGTGCGCGAGCACATCTCGCTCGAGTCGCCCGCCCGCAGGGCCCAGCAGACCGGTGAGCGAACGCACTTCGTCGGTCAGCTCCCACGCTTCGAGATCGCAGAGCAGCGAGAACGCTCCCGGCCGTAGGCGGGTTCCGAGGGCCGCGCCCGCTCCCGTGAGCTCACGCCGAAAGCGCCGGGTGGGGATCCCGAAGATGCCGCTGCGCGCGGCCTCGAAAGCGATGTTCACGCACGGGTGCGCAAGCACGTCCTGCACGTAGGGATCGCGGCCGATCAGGTTCCAACGCACCACCCAATGGCGGTCGACCACCCGGGCGAGCTCGGGACCCGGCTCGTGGAGAGTCAGCGAGAAGCGCGCCCGCGCCGCGACGGGATCGAGCACGCCACGGGCCACGGTCTCCTGGGTCGTTGCCATGCGGTGTCGCATTTTCGCAAGACCGCCCGGCCCCGAGCCGCGACAATCCCGGGCATGTCCGACTACACGCACCTGAACCTCAAGGACGACGTCGAGGACCTCGCTCCCAAGCACGGCCTCGCTCCCAACATCGAGTCCCGCTTCGCCCGCGTGCCACTCGGCCTCGAGAAGTCGGGGCTCAGCCATTACAAGATGGCGCCGGACTTCCGGCTTCCATTCGGCCACCGCCACGGCGAGCAGGAGGAGGTCTACGTGGTGTTGAGCGGAAGCGCGCGCTTCAGGGTGGGCGACGAGATCGTCGACATGCGGCCTCTCGACGCGCTGCGCGTACCCGGGTCGGTTCCCCGGGGAATGGAAGCCGGCCCGGACGGGGCCGAGATACTGGCCTTCGGGGCGCCCAACACCGACAACAAGGACGCCGAGATGGTGTCCGACTTCTGGCCCGACTGAGCGCGGGCGCTCACTTGAGCAGGCGCGAGAGGCGGCGGTCCTTCAGCACCCGGCCGCCGGTCTGCTCCTCGGGGCAGTAGCACATCACGTAGTCCTTGAAGTGGATCGCCTCGATCTTCGTGGCGCAGCGCGGGCACGGCTCCCCCGAGCGCCGATGCACCTGAAGCGGCATCGGCAGCTTGTCCGGGATCGTGTCGCCGATGACCTCCTCGTAGTGGTCGATCGCCGCGCCGAGCACCTCCTGGCACGCCACGCGCAGGCGCTCGATCGCGTCCTCGTCGAGGTCCGATCCCTTCTGGAAGGGAGAGAGGCGCGCGGTCCACAGCAGCTCGTCGACCCAGGAGCGCCCGATGCCGGCGATCACGCGCTGGTCGCGCAGCAGCGGATGGAGGTGGCGGGGCTGATCGAGCAGGCTCGCGAACTCGTCCGCCTCAGGCGCGGGCAGAGCATCGGGCCCCAGCGTGGCCACCGCATCGTCGGCGGCCACGGCATCGGCGCTCAGCAGCTTGCCCCAGGCGCGCTGCTGCGTGCCGAACTCACGCAGGCGCAGCTCGCGATCGCCGTCGAGGCGGACGAGCAGGCGCGAGGCGCGGTCGCGCAGCGACGCTCGCTTGTCCCACAGCTGCAACCGGCCGGCCGACATCAGGTGGACCAACAGAGTGAGGTCGCCGGCCTCGATCGCGAGCATCTTCCCGATCCGGCGCACCCCGTCGATGCTGCGACCGGTCAAGGCGTCCAAGGGCGGATCGAACGTCTTCATCGTGACCATGCCCGGCGCCATCGCGGACTCGATCTGCGCACCGGCGGCAGCGCGGGTCAGGCGGCGTGCGGCGATCTCGACTTCGGGCAACTCGGGCATCCGACCAAGAGTAGGCTGCGACAGATGAGGATCTCCGTGGCCGCCGACGAGCGCACCGGCGTGGCCGATGCGGTGGTCGAGGAGCTACGTGCGCGGGGCCACGAGCTGCTGGCGCACGGCGCGCTCAACGACGACGAGCGCGACGACTGGGCGTGGTGCTCGGAGGCCGCGGCCCGTGACGTGGCCGAGGGCCGCGCCGATCAGGCCGTGGTGTGCTGCTGGACGGGCACGGGCGCCTCGATCGCCGCCAACAAGGTGGCGGGCGCCCGGGCGGCGCTGTGCGCCGACGCCGAGACCGCCCGGGGCGCGCGGCGCTGGAACGACGCCAACGTGCTCGCGCTGTCGCTGCGCACCACGAGCGCGGCACTGCTCGAGGAGATCCTCGACGGCTGGTTCGATGCCGGGCCGAGCGAAGACGCGGACGACCGGGCGAACGTCCGTCACGTCGACGAGATCGCCTGAGCGCGAGGTCCGGGTAGCGGGCTGCGCTCGGGATCGCGCACCCCGGGCACGTAGAGGATGAAGAAGGTCAACAGGCCCACGAGTCCGGCGAGCGCCAGCGTGGTGCGCGCGCCCAGCCACTCGGCCACCGGCCCGGTGAGCGCGAAGGACACCGGCGTGAGCCCGATCGACACGAACCAGTCGAGGCTGGATACCCGGCCCAGCATCTCGGCGGGTACGAGCGTGTTCACCAGCGTGGCCCACACCACCATGCCGGCCGTGGCGAAGCCGAAGGAGAAGAAGGCGATCGCGCACATCTGCCACGCCGCGCTCGACACGGCGAGGCCTATGTCCAGGGCGGTCCCGACGCCCCAGGCGCTCCACATGAAGGTCACGTGGCGCCGCGGCGCGCCGGTACGGCTGAGCAACAGCGCAGCGCCGATCGAGCCCAGGCCGCCGGCCGCCATGACGATGCCGAAGGTCGCGGCGCTGCCACCGAGGTCGTTGCGGATGATGTAGGGCAGCAGCACCTCGAAGGGCCCGTAGGTCACGAGCAGGAACAGCGCCGCTCCGGTCAGGGTCGCCCACAGCCAGGCGTGGGCGCGAACGTAGGAGAAACCCTCGATGAGGTCCGCGAGCAGGGTTTGGCTCTCCTCACGTGGCGGCGGTTGGCGAGACATGAAGGAAACGACGATCCCCGAAACGACGAATGTGAGTGCGTCGACCAGGAAGGCCGTCCCCACGTCGAAGACCGTGATCAGCAGACCGCCCAGGGCCGGACCGGCGAAGCGCAGCCCCAGCGGCTCCATCACCTCGCGCAGCGTGTTGGCCTGCAGCAACTGCTCTTTCGGAACGACGTCGGGCACGATCGCGCTGAAGGCCGGCTGGAAGAGCGCCTCTCCGGCGCCATAGATCACCACCAGCACGATCACGTGCCACAGCTCCACCACACCGGCGAGCGAGAGCGCCGCGATTGCCCCGATCGCGGCGCAGCGGATCAGGTCGGACAGCACGAGCAGCCGGCGGCGCTCGAAGCGGTCGCTCAGCACGCCGGCCAGCAGCAGCCCGAGCACCATGGGCAGGGTCCAGGCCAGTCCGACGATGGCCAGGGCGCCCGGCTCGTTGGAGAGGTCGTACACGAGCCACGCGATCGCGACGAGGTAGATCCCGTCACCGATCAGCGACACGGACTGCCCCATCCAGAGCAGCCGAAAATCGCGATGGCGGAGGGTGCGCAGCATCCTTACGAGGCTACGCAGCCCCTGCGGTCATCCCTCAGCGAATGACGAAGAAGTTCTTCGGCGTGGCCTTCTTGTCGAAGTCGTCCACCGCGGTGAGCGTTCCCCGGTACTCGTCCTCCTTGAGGTTTCTGATCGTGAAGGAGTACCGGCCCTCTTCGCGGCGCGGGCGCTTGACGGTCCGGCCGCTGCGGCCCTTGAGCTTGTACGTGACGGTGGCCGGCTCGTTGAGCTTGTAGGAGATCGTCACGTCGTTGCCGCGCCGCGTCCCCTTGAACTTGTCGACCGTGTCGGTCTCCTCGTCCTCGCCGACCGTGATCGTGCTCTTCATGAATGCGGCGTGCGGGATGCAGATGTACTGAAAGCGCCCCGGCGTGGTGAAGGTCTTCTGGAAGCTCGCGCCGGCGGGGCTGGTGGCCGGTCCCGAGTTCCACTTTTCGGCCTGGCCCCGGACCGCGGTGGTCGTGTGGCCGCCCGCGGTGAAGCTCCAGATCACGGTGTCCCCCACGCTGATCTTGCGGGGTCCGGGCTTGAACTCGAAATCGACGACCTCCACGGGCCAATCAAAGGCCATCGCGGGCGAGCACAGGCCAAGGGCGAGGGTCACGGTCAGCGGCAGCAGCAGGCGAGGGGGGCGCATGGTCGACACCCTAGACACAGCGAATCGCGGATCGATTCGGCGGACCGTAGGATCTTCGGCCGATGGGCTCGCCCGACGTGGTCGACACCGCGCAGGAGGCCGCGGACCTCGAGCCCGCGCCGCTCGTGGTGCGCGAGCCGCTCGCGGCATTTCTCGACGCGCAGGGTATCGGCGAGGGGCGCCTCGAGCCCGAGCGCATCGGGGAGGGCCATTCGAACCTCAACTTCCTGATCCGGCGCGGTGACACGAGGGTGGTGCTGCGCCGTCCCCCGCGACCCCCGCTCCCGCCGTCCGCCCACGACGTCCTGCGCGAGGCGCGCCTGCTGAAGGCACTTCAGGGCACTCCGGTGCGCGTGCCCCCGGTGCTCGCCACCTGCGACGACCTCTCGATCCTCGGGGTCCCCTTCTACGTGATGGAGGAGATGCATGGCACGGTCGTCACGACCGACCTCCCCGCCGCGCTGGACAACCCGAGCGAGCGCCGCGCGATCTGCGCCGAGCTGGTGGACCGCCTGGTCGAGGTGCACGAGGTGGATTGGCGGGCCTGTGGCCTCGAGGGCTACGGCAAGCCCACGGGCTACCTCGAGCGCCAGCTGCGCCGCTTCGGCGGCCTGTGGGAGCACAACAAGACGCGCGAGCTGCCGGTGGTCGAGGAGGTCGGCGCCTGGCTGGCGGACAACATGCCCGAGTCGCCCGTGTCGACGATCGTGCACGGCGACTACCGCCTGGGCAACGTGATGCTGGGCAACGAGCCGCCGGCAAAGGTGGTGTCCATCTTCGACTGGGAGTTGTCGACGATCGGCGACCCGCTGGCCGATCTGGGCTACTTCACGGCCACCTGGGCCCAGGCCGACGACCCCGAGGACCTCGGCTTCGGCAGCCTCAACGCGGCTACGCGCCGCGAGGGCTTCATGCCCCGTGAGGAGCTCATCGAGCGCTACGAAGAACGCAGCGGGCGCTCGAGCCCGGCGCTCAACTGGTACCAGGCACTGGCGCTCTGGAAAGCGTCCGTGTTCATGGAGGGCAACTACAAGCGCTTCACGATGGGGGCTTCCGACGACGAGTATCTGGCGCTCTTCGACAAGGGCGTGCCGGCACTGGCCGAGCAGGCGCGCGAGTTGGCCCGCGCCCGGTGAACGGGCTGCTGGTTGATTTCGGTGGAGTTCTCACCACCAATGTCTTCGCTTCCTTTCGGGCCTTCTGCGCCGACGAGGGCATCGACCCGGAGCGGATCAAGGCGCTCTTTCGCTCCAGTCCCGAGGCGCTGCGCGCCGTGCGCGGGCTGGAGAAAGGGCAGCTCTCGGAGGACGAGTTCGCCGAGCGCTTCGGTGAACTGCTCGAGCTCGCCCCCGCCCGGCGAGCCGGAATGGTGGACCGCATGTTCGCCCAGATTCGGCCCGACGAGACGATGGTCGAAGCGCTGCGCAAGGCTCGCGCCCAGGGAGTGAGAACGGGACTCGTGTCCAACTCGATGGGTGCCGGGCGCTACGACCGCTCCACCTTTCCCGAGCTCTTCGACGGGGTGGTGATCTCGGGCGAGGTCGGGATGCACAAACCGCAACCCGAGATCTTCGTGCTCGGAGCCGACCGGGCCGGCGTCGAGCCCGAGCAGTGCGTGTTCGTGGACGACCTGCGCGAGAACTGCGAGGGCGCCGAGGCGGTGGGGATGACCGCGGTGCTCCACCGCGGCGCGGACAGCACGCTGCCGCGGCTGGAGGAGCTCCTGGGCGTGAAGCTCGGTTAGATCCCGGGCAGCTTCCTCAGCATCGCCTGAAGCTGCGCCATCGAGCCCTCGAGCGACTCGGCTGTCTGGTCGAGGTCGCGCAGCTCGCCCGGCATCGGCTCGAGCGCGGCGATCAGCGGACGCAGGAGCGCGTTGAGGGTCTGAATGTCCTCGCGCAGCAGGACGATGTTGGCCGAGAGCTCGTCCTCGGTGCGCGGGAGCACGCTCACGGACTCCACGAGCTCACCCAGGCGCCCGGCGACCGTGTGGAGGTCTTCGAGAGCACGGGCCATCAGGCGGGGCGGAATGGCCAGCGGACCGAACATCACCCGCAGTCTGGCAGGCTCATGGGGTGCTCCTGGTGCTCTGGGACATCGACGGTACGCTCGTCGACACCGCCGGCCACGGCCGCTTCGCCTTCGAGGAGGCCTTCCGCGCGGTGGTGGGCCGGGAGCCCGTGCCGGTGGATTACGCCGGCCGAACCGACCACCAGATCGCGCTGACGATGCTCGACGGCGAACGCGACCACCTGCCGCGCATGCTGGAGGAGCTGGCCGCGGCGCTCGAGGCGCGGCGCGAAGCCGTGCGGCTCGAGGGGCACGCCTACCCCGGCGTAGCCGCGGTGCTCGAGGCGCTGGACGCGCGTGACGACGTGGTGCAGTCGCTGCTCACCGGGAACATCGAGTCCAACGCCGCGCTCAAGGTGAGCGCCTTCGGCCTCGAGCGCTGGCTCGACATCGAGGTCGGCGCCTACGGGTCCGACCCGCACGAGCGCCGCTCGGATCTGGTGGCCGTGGCCCGCGAGCGGGCGGCGGCCAAGTACGGAGAGCCCACCGGGACCGTGCTCGTGGGAGACACGCCGTTGGACGTGCAGGCCGCCCACGAGGCCGGCGCGCGCGCGGTGGCGGTGATGACCGGCTTCGCCGACCGCGACGGGCTGCTCGAGTCGGGGCCGGAGGCCCTGCTCGACGACTACAGCGATGTGGCCGCCGCGGTGGCGGCGATCACTTCCACTTGACCGAGCAGCCCACCGGGTCGGTCTCCGGGCGGGCGACCTCCTCGCCCGCCCCGAGGGCATCCAGCGCCTCGCGCAGCCAGGCCGCGTCGTGGCTCGGTTCGCGGTGGTCGGCGTCCGGCGCGCCGCGGTAGCGCAGCCGGCCCTCGCCGTCGAGCACGAACACGTCCGGGGTGGTCTTCGCGCCGAAGGCGCGGGCCGCCTCCTGGTCCTCGTCGTGCAGATAGGGGATCGTCCAACCCTCCTCGGCCACTCTGTTCTGCATGGCCTCGTAGGAGTCGCCCGGGTAGCGCTCGGCGTCGTTGGGGTTGACGGCCAGGAAGCGCACTTCGTAATCGTCGGCCACGCTCGCCAGGCGGTCGTGCCAGGCCAGGGCGTACGGGCAGTGGTTGCAGGTGAAGACCACCACGGTCGTGGCGCCGTCCTCGTGGAGGGCGTGCCGGTTGCCGTCGGTGTCGGGAAGCTCGTGCGAGGGCGCGGTATCGCCGATCGCCAGGGTCATAGTGCTCTCCTTACTGCTTCGCGTAGGTCGTTGGGGTCTGGGGTGGGCGAGACCCGCCCATCGCGCAGGCGATAGACGCGGCAGGTGAGCGAGTACGGCTCACCCTCGCCGGCCGGCAGTGGGTCCTCGCCGTCGATGCGCACGGTCGGCGAGCCCGGGAAGCGTTCGGCGCGCGCCTGGTCGTCGGTCTCTATCTCGACCAGCTCCACGTCCGCCTGCGCTCCCTCTTCTTCGAGGATGCGTTCGAGCTCCTCGAGAGCCTTGGGATGGGAGGGGCAGCCCTCCCACCAGAGCAGCTCAATTCTCATGTACCTCGACACGCTCGACGGTCACGTCCTCCACGGGCCGGTCCTGGGCCCCGGTCTCCGCCCCCTCGATCGCATCGACGGTATCCATGCCCGAGGTCACCTCGCCGAAGACGGTGTGCTTGCCGTCGAGCCAGGGAGCTGCATCGGTTGTGACGATGAAGAACTGGCTGCCGTTGGTATTCGGCCCGCGGTTGGCCATGGCCAGCGCACCGCGCTCGATCTTGTGGTCGTTGATCTCGTCCTCGAACTCGTAGCCCGGCCCGCCGGTGCCGGTGCCGTGCGGACACCCGCCCTGGATCATGAAGTCCTTGATCACGCGGTGGAACAACAGGCCGTCGTAGTAGCCGTCGCGTGACAGGCTGAGGAAGTTGTCCACGGTCTTGGGGGCGTCGTCGTCGAAGAACTCGATCTCGATCGGACCGTTGTTGGTGTGCATCGTGGCCTTGCTCATCTCTTGGTTACCTCCAGCTGGAGCTCCGCGCCCCGCACTTGTTTTCCGCTCACCTTGTCGACCACCTCGCCGGCGCGCTCCTTGGGCACCTCCACGAACGAGAAGCGCTCGAGCACGCGCACGTTTCGCACATCGGCGTTCTCGAGGTGGGTGTTGTCGACCACCGCTCCGACAACGTCGGCCGGCTCGATCCCGTCCTGGCGCCCGGCGCCGACGATGAGCTTCGAGTAGGGCACGCCGTCTCGGCTGTGCGGCTTCGTGTGGCGCGGCCGGCGCGTCTCGCGCTCGCGTGGACGGCGTTCGCGCGGGCGGCGCTCCGCCGGCTCATCGGCGGACCACTGCCCGATCTCCGTGTTCGCGTGACGCTCGATGGCCTGAAGATCCCGGCGCTGCTTCGGAGTGATGAGCGTGATCGCGCGACCGCTCTCCCCCGCCCGGCCGGTGCGTCCGATGCGATGGACGTACACGTCAGGAGAGTTCGGCACGTCGTAGTTGACCACGTGGCTCACGCCGGTGATGTCGAGGCCCCGAGCGGCCACGTCGGTGGCCACCAGCAGCCGCTCGCGCCCGCCCTTGAAGGCGATCATCACGCCGTCGCGCTGGCCCTGGGACATGTCGCCGTGCAGCGCCTTTACGCGAACGCCGGCGTCGCCGAGTCGTCGCGCCAGGCGGTCGACGCCGATCTTGGTGCGCGCGAACACGATCGCCTGCGTGGGGCGCTCCTGCTTGAGCACGTTCACGAGCGCCTCCGGCTTCTCCCTGTCCGACACCTCCACGTAGTAGTGGTCGACCGTGTCGATGGTGAGCGTGGCCGCGCGCACCTTGATGTGGACCGGATCGTGCATGAACTGGTCGGCCAGCCGGCTGATCTCGGGCGGCACCGTCGCGCTGAAGAGGGAGGTCTGGCGGCCCATGGGCGCGCGCCTCAGGATGTCCTCGACGTCCTCGAGGAAGCCGAGGTCGAGCATCTCGTCGGCCTCGTCCAGGACGACGTAACGGACCCCGTCGAGGAAGAGATGGTGGCGATCGATCATGTCCATCACCCGGCCCACGGTGCCCACCGCCACATGGGACTCCTTGAGGCGGGTCGCCTGGTCTCGGATCGGGGCGCCGCCGAACACGGCCACCACCTCTACGCCGGCGCGCTCGCCGTATGCGCGCAGCGCCTGGGTCACCTGGATGCAGAGCTCGCGCGTGGGAGTGAGCACCAGCGCCTGGACCTCGGTGGCCTCGGTATCGACGTACTCGATCATCGGAAGCCCGAACGCGGCGGTCTTGCCCGTGCCCGTCTGGGCCTGGCCGATCACATCCCGGCCCTCGAGCAGCGGTGGAATGGCCTGCTCCTGAATGGGCGTGGGGCGCTCGTAGCCGAGGTGGGCCAGTGACTCGAGCGCAGGCCCCGAGAGGCCTAGGTCGGCGAAGGTAGACATGCGGCGTTTGAGACTACTTGCCGCCGCCTGGGTGCTCGCGGCCGACGGCGCGCTGTAAGGGGGTGACTCAGGAGGTGTGTCGACTTTCTACTGCTATGCGGGAGAAACTTGACGAGGTAGGGCGGGATTTGCGTCTGGCCGATCTTGCGGCTCGCCAACATGCGGTAGTCAAGCGCTCTCAGCTGCTCGAGCACGGATACACCGACAACGCCATCGGAAGACGCCTTCGGGCGGGCTGGTTGGTCCGGGTACATCGTGGCGTGTTCGCGGTCGGTCGCCAGCCCCTCACGCTTCATGGCCGCTTTCTGGCCGCGATCTTCTCTGCCGGTGCTGGCGCGGTCCTCAGCCACCTCAGTGCTGCCGTTCTGTGGAAGCTGCTTCACGAACGGGGACCCAGGATCGACGTGACCGTCCCCGGCGGCGCGCGGAAGGGCGGCCGAACCGTGATCGTCCACCGCTCACCGCTGAGCGAAGCAGAACGAACAATCCGGCACGGAATCCCGGTCACCTCTCCGGCCCGCACCCTCCTCGACCTGGCTGCTGTTGTCTCCGCCCGCGAGTTGGAGCGCGCGATGGACGAAGCCGCTTACCTCAGACTCGACCTGGGTGGCCTGGCGCCTCGCCCCGGCCGCCGAGGCGGTGCGGCGATTGCGCGCGTCTTGGCCGAGCACCGAGCCGGAACCACCCGTACGCGCACGAAAATGGAGGAGCGCATGCTGGCCCTGTGCGATCGCCTGGGGCTACCGCGACCGCTCTGCAACCTCGAGGTGGAGGGGTACACAGCTCGATTTCGTCTGGCCCCAGCCCCGGCTCATCGTCGAGACGGACGGCTGGCAGGCCCACGGCACGAGGAAGGCCTTCGAGGCCGACCGCCGCCGCGATGCTCACCTCATGGCTGCCGGCTGGCGCCCACTGCGCGTGACATGGCGGCGGCTGACCAGAGGAGCCAGCGGCCGTGGCCGAACAGCTCAGGCGACTTCTCGCCTAGCGCGACGGATCCAGCAGCACCTTGCCGCTGGTGCGCCGCCCCTGCAGGTCCTCATGCGCCCGGCGCACGTCAGACAGCGCGTAGGTCTCGCCCATCTGTGGCCGCAGCTCGCCGCGCGCGGCCCGCTCGAACAGGTCGGCCAACGGCTCCTCCACCATCTCGGGCCGGCCCAGGCAATGCATCAGCCAGAAGCCCACCACGCCACGGCTCTTGCGCATCAGGCGCCCGGTCTCCAAGGTGTTCTGCTCGCGCCCGGCAATCCCGTAGGCCACGATCCGGCCGAAGGGAGCCAGCGCCTCGGCCGATTGGGAGAACACGCGCCCCCCCGACATCTCGAGGACGACATCCACCTGGTTGCCGTCGTTGGCCTCGACCAGTGCGGCGGTCAGATCCTCCACAGACGGATCGACAACGGCGTCGGCACCCAGCGACATCGCCAGCGAGCGCTTCTCTTCGGTCGAGGCCGTGGCGATCACCCGGCCCGCTCCGAATGGCTTGGCCAGCTGCACTGCCAGCGATCCCACGCCGCCGGCGCCGGAGATCACCACCACGGACTCGCCCTGGGCCAGCTTGGCCGAGGTCTTCAGCAGATGCCACGCCGTCAGGCCCTGGATCAGCAGGGCTAGCGCGGCCCCGTCCTCGAGCCCGTCGGGGATCGGGTGGACCATCGCCTGCGGCGCCACCGCATACTCGGCATAGCCCCCGCTCGGGAGGAGCGCGATCACGCGCTGCCCATCCTCGGTGCGCCCGGCAACCTCACCGCCGAGCACCAGCGGCACCTCGTAGCGCGCGAGGTACGAGTTCTCGCGCTGATGGGTGTCGGCAAAGTTCAGGCCGGCCCGCGACACCTCGATCAGAGCCTCGCCTTCGCCGGGCTCGGGCTTGGGCAGGTCGACGACCTCGAGCACCTCGGGGCCGCCGAACTCTTCGATCTGCACCGCTCTCACGCGGTCGGCAATCTACGCGCATCGGCTAGCCTGCGCGAGCCCATGACCCTCGTAGCCGTCGGTTCGATCGCCTTTGACGCGATCAAGACTCCCTTCGGAGAGCGCGATCGCGCGCTCGGCGGCGCGGCCGTGCATTTCGCGCTCGCCGCCGCCTACTTCAGCGACGTTCGGGTGGTGGGTCCGGTGGGCGACGATTTCGGCGAGGCCGAGTACGACGTCCTGCGCCGCCACGACGTGAACACCGATGACGTCGAGCACGTGGAGGGAGGCAAGACCTTCTTCTACGCGTGCGAGTACGAGTGGAACCTCAACGTCCGCCACACGCTCGACACCCAGCTGAACGTGTTCGCCGACTTCCAGCCCAAGCTCTCGCAGGCCTCGAGAGATGCAGAGACCCTCTTCCTCGCCAACATCCAGCCCGACCTGCAACGCGAGGTGCGCGAGCAGTGCACCGCGAGCCTGTCGGGCCTCGACTCGATGAACTTCTGGATCGAGAGCGCACGCGAGTCGCTCGTGCGCACGATCGCGATGGTCGACCTCGTGCTCATGAACGACGACGAGGTGCGCATGCTCACCGAGGAGCCGACGCTGCTGAAGGGCGCACGCCAGCTCATGGATCTCGGCCCGAGCGCCGTGGTGGTCAAGCAGGGCGAGTACGGCGCCGCGCTGATCACGCGCGAGGGCTTCTTCTCGCTGCCGGCCTATCCGCTCGAAACCGTGATCGATCCCACGGGCGCGGGCGACTCGTTCGCCGGCGGCTTCCTGGGTTACCTCGACGCCCAGGGCGGCGCCACGGACGACGCCACGCTGCGCAAAGCAATGACCTACGGCTCGGCGGTGGCCTCCTTCTGGGTCGAGGAATTCGGCTGCGAGCGCGCCGAAAGCCTCACCCGCGAGGAGATCGACGAGCGCTACGAGGCGTTTCGCCAGATGACCTTCATCGCCGCGGACGCATAAGGAGGGCGGCCCGTAGGCCGCCCTCCCCGATGCACGGGCTGTCAGCTCCGCGGACTAGCGGATTACCTGACCGCCCTGGTAGACGCGGTGCTTGGCCGCACGGCGATACGCCTTGCGGTAGCGCTTGCGCGCCGAGCCTCCGACACGGGCCGTCTGAGCGGCCGCCGGACCGACCAGCGGGCTCTGCGAGCGCGCCAGGGTCCATGTGGCATCGGCGGCGCGCGTCGGCCAGCTGGCCAAGGCCGATCGGGCCGTTGCCTCGCATCGCGTCGGCGTCCGCTGCTTCGAGCCGCCTCCGGGCCGGTCGATCCGAGGCCTGCAGGACCGTTCGCGTACCAGAGGCGGCTCGTACACGACAGTGCTGAACGTGTCGCAGGACTGGTGGTAGCACGGGTCATACCACGAACCCGCGGCGCCACCGTAGATCGCTGCCTCTTCCGCCGTCTTGACGCCCTCGGCGCCCGAGAACAGGCCACCCGCGGCCACAAAGGCAGCGGGAGCGATGAACGGGCCGTAGTCCGAACGGCCGTCGAAGGCCGTCGGCGTCGGTCTCGAGCCCCACCGACTCGAAATGGTCGAGGAAGACCTGCTCGATCTCCGCCGATCCCGGGGGACCCACCTCGCCCTCACCGGTCGAGTTGTCTCCGTCGTAGACGAAGCGGACGAAGTTGGGTGAGGCCAACATGTCGAAGTTCAGGTTCGCTTCGATGTCGTCGATCTCACCCGACTCGATCAGGTCGGCCACGTAGGCCGTCGATCCGACCAGACCGGCCTCCTCGGCGCCCCACCACGCGAATCGAATCCGGTTGCGCGGGTTGCGCGGAAGCTCGGCGATCTCCTCGGCGATCTCCAGGATCGTCCCGGAGCCCGAGCCGTTGTCGTTGATGCCGGGGCCCTCTTCGACGGAGTCGAGGTGGGCGCCGACCACGGTCGTGCGCTCGGGATTACCCGTCGGGGTGTCGGCGATCAGGTTGTGCTGAACCGACTCCGTCGTGGTCGCGTCGACCGCGAACGTCGCGGTCTGGCCCGCCGCGGCGAGCAGCGCAAGCCCGACGGTCGAGCTCGTCATCGCCACCGGAATCGGCGTGAACGGCTCCGCGCCGATCTCGATCGGCTCGATCCGGTCGGCGGAAGCCGTCGTTGGCGATCAGCACGGCCGCGTAGCCGGCCTCCTCCGCGAGGCGAATCTTGTCAACGAACACACACGTGCCGCGCTGAACCAGCGCGATCGAGTTGGGCGCCGGGTTGGCCGGGAAGTCCGTCGCCTCACAGCCGCTGGTGGAAGCTCCTGCTTCGGGCGGAGGTCCGGTGTAGTCGATCGGCACGATCGGGCCGGTGACGTTGCCGGAACCGGAGAACTCCGCAACGATGTAGTCGGTGCCCTCGGCGTAGACCGTGGTACCGACCTGCAGGGTCGCCGGGGCGTTCTGGGTCCACTCGGCGAAATCGAACGGAACCCGCTCGGTCTCGTAGCCGGCGCCGTTCATGCGCCGCTCAACGTAATCGAGCGAGGCCTCGTACCCCGTCGTGTTCGCCGCGCGATTGCCGTCGTTCGCGTTGGCGGCACGCTGCAGCGCCCGCATGTGGTTCAGGATCCCGCTTGTCGTCACACCGTTGCGAAGACGCTGGGTGTTCACGTCGTCGGGGGCGGCAAAAACCGCGGGCGCAAGCAGTAGCGCCGCGACCGTCGTGGTGACGGCGCTGATGAGAAGTCGTCTCACCCTTCCTCCTTGATCTTGGTGGGTTGTCGGCCCGCGAAGTCCCTTTTGAGTAGCGGGCCGTGGGCTGGAGGCATCCCTCCGGGGATCGCCCGATCGGGACACGGGAGGCGCCCTACCCGCGCCGTCCGCCGACCAAACGCCGCGAGAGCCGCTGCACCGAGAACTGCGCGAGGGTTCGTCCGAAAATGGTCCAGAAGGTCCTTTCGGCGGATAACGGCAAGCCGACGGCTTGTTCCGCGCCCGGGAGCGGGTAGCATCCGCCACTATGTCCAGCTTCTGGGCAATGTTCTGGCTGATCGTGATCCTGAAGATCCCGATCGCGGCCCTCCTCTACATCGTCTGGTGGGCGATCCGCGAGCCGCCGGTGCCTGAGCCCGACTCGGGTGACGGCGGCGCCGGCATCAGCCTGGATCCGCATCCCCGGATCCGCCCGCCGCAGCCAACGCGGCGCGGGCCGCACGCCGGTCGCGTCCCGAGCGCGCCCAGCCGTACGCGCGTGGCCAAGGGCCGCCGGCGAGTGCCGAAGCGCTAGCTCCCGGGCGGATTTCGCGCGCGGTGGAAGGGCGGGAGCCGTGCTGTACGCTGCTCGCCGTGGCCGCCTTCTACGTCTGCGGAATCCTCCTCGCGGTCTGGGCCGTGACCGTGTCGTTCCTCGGCATCAGGAGGGAGAACTTCCCCGGCAGCGACGGCACCGCCCGCTTGGTGGGAACCATCTCGGTCCTACTCGCCGCGGCCGCCATCGGAAGCGCGATCTACACCGCGGCCACCGAGGAGGAAGAGGGCGAGGAAGGCGGCGAGGGGCAGGCGCTCGTCGTGGGTATCTGAGCGATGCCGCCAATCGACGACGGCACCGCCATTCACTACACCGCGGTCCCCCGAGGCGTACCGGTGTACAGCGCGGACGAGCAGGTCGTGGGCACGGTCGTGGAAGTGCTCGACAACCCCCGCGAGCACATCATGGACGGAGTCGTGTTCGACGATCCGGACGCGGTGCGCCGCTTCGTCGACGCGCCGGAGGTGGCGCGGACCGCGGAGCGCGGCGTGACGCTGACCATCGGGGCCGCCGACGCCCTTCAGCTGGCGCCGCCGGAGACCGGTCCCGGTCCAGGCGGAGCGGTCAAGCGCCTCTTCGGCGGGCTGCGCCGGCGCTGACGGCCCGCGGCTACCGGCTCGGCACGAGGCCGAGTGTGCCATTCCGGCAAAATGCGGGAACACAGGGTGGACAGAGCGGAACGAGGAGACCTGATGGCCGAGGAACAGAGAGATCGAGATGACGGCGGAGGCGTAGCCACGGCCCAGGACACGCTCAGCGTGACCGACAACCGGACCGGCGAGACCTACGAGGTCGAGATCACCGAGGGCACCGTCAAGGCGATGGACTTTCGCCAGATGAAGGTCTCCGAGGACGACTTCGGACTGATGACCTACGACCCCGCCTTCACCAACACCGCCTCGTGCCGCAGCTCGGTCTGTTACATCGACGGCGATGCCGGGGTGCTCGAGTACCGCGGCTACCCGATCGACCAGCTGTGCGAGAAGTCGACCTATCTCGAGGTCGCCTATCTGCTCATCTACGGCGAGCTCCCGACCCAGCAGCAGCTGGACGACTGGGTCTTCGAGATCACCCACCACACCTATGTCCACGAGAACATGAAGAAGTTCGTGGAGGGCTTTCGCTACGACGCCCACCCGATGGGGATGCTGCTGGCATCAGTCGGCGCGCTGTCCACCTTCTATCCCGACGCCAAGAAGATCGACGACGAGGGCGAGCGCCACATGGCCGCGGTGCGGATGATCGCGAAGATGCCCACCCTCGCCGCCTTCGCCTACCGCCATAACCTCGGGCTGCCCTACGTCTATCCGGACAACGACCTCTCCTACCCGAGCAACTTCCTCTCGATGATGTTCAAGATGACCGAGGTCAAGTACGAGGCCGACCCCCGGCTCGAGAGGGCGCTCGACGTTCTCTGGATCCTGCACGCCGACCACGAGCAGAACTGCTCGACCAACGCGGTTCGCGGCGTCGGCTCCTCGGAGGTTGACCCCTACTCCGCGGTCGCGGGCGGCGTGGCTGCGCTCTACGGCCCGCTGCACGGGGGCGCCAACGAGGCGGTGCTGCGGATGCTCGATCGCATCGAGTCCACCGACAACATCCCGGACTTCCTCGAGGGCGTGAAGAACAAGGACGAGAAGCTGATGGGCTTCGGGCATCGCGTCTACAAGAACTACGACCCGCGGGCCGAGATCATCAAGGAGCACGTCGACGCCGTCTTCGAGGTCACGGGCAAGAACCCCAAGCTCGATATCGCCGCCGAGCTCGAGAAGCACGCACTCGACGACGAGTACTTCCTCGAGCGCAAGCTCTACCCCAACGTCGACTTCTACTCCGGCCTGATCTACGAGGCGCTCAACCTCCCGCCCGACATGTTCACGGTGATGTTCGCCATCCCCAGGACGTCCGGCTGGGTAGCTCAATGGCGCGAGATGCAGGAGGACGAGGAGACCAAGATCGCCCGGCCGCGTCAGATCTACACGGGCGCGCGCGAGCGCAGCTACGAGGCGATCGGAGACCGCGGCAACGGCGCGGCCGCGCCGAGCTCGCCCGCCGGCTTCACCTCGCCGGTCGACCCGGCGAAGGATGCGCCTGGGGGCAAGACCTGACGGAGAAGAGCTGCCATCAAGGTCTTGCCTTCGGACCGGACGGAAGCCGTTCGTGACTGAGATCGAGTCACCCCGTGATCGGAGGAGGGGGCCGGCCGCCAGGCCGGCCCCTCACCTCAGATCCTGAAAACGGGCAGGAGCCGCTTCTCGTGCTCGGCCTCGATCTGAGCCACCACCTCCACGTGCTCCTCGATGCCCGAGCCGCGCAGCTTGGTGGCCAGCAGCTCGTCCAGCTGGAATAGGCCCGAGGAGTTGTTCATCTCGATCTCGATGCGCACGGCCTTGTCTCCGTCGCCCGGCTCGATCGTCACGCCGTCGATCGCCGCCGCCGACACGGAGTGGATGTTTGGCCGCCGCGTCTCGAAGGGAACACGCGAGCGTCCGCTGGCCATGTCGAGGGCGTCGGCCACGCGCACGATGCCGGCCTCGATCGTGATCGGCTCGCCGCGGCGGCGGTGGCCTATCACAGCGTGCAGGGCCTCCGAGACGACGACGGTCAGCTCGGGGTCCTCGTAGATCCCGTCGAGCAGCAGCGGTAGCCGGTCGGCGGCGAGAAACAGGGAGTACTGCTCGTGGTCGGTGCGGTGAATCGACATGCCGGTGTCGTGCAGAAGGCACGCCGCGGCGATCACGACCTCGGCGTCGCGCGGCTTCATGCCGTGCTCGGAGACCATCGTCGGCTCCACTCCCGCCCGCGTGAGCAGGCGGAACAGCCGCAGCGCGATGTTGACCACGATCTGGATGTGGACCCAGGAGTGGTCGGACATGTCGCGGCGGTCGGCGTTGACCTGCTGCATGTACCACCACGCGTGCAGGCGCCGATCCGAGTTGGCGGCACTCAGCAGCGCCTCGAGCCGGCGGTTGCCCCGGCTGGGGACTCGGATCTCGATCTCGGGAATCTCCACGAGGGGAGCTACCCTACGACGGGTGCCCCGCGAACCACTCTTCGACGGCCACGGGCGGCGGATCTCCGATCTGCGCGTTTCGGTCACCGACCGCTGCAACTTCCGCTGCCAGTACTGCATGCCCGCCGACGGCCTGCCCTGGCTCGACCGCGCGGAGATCCTGTCCTTCGAAGAGATCGAGCGGCTGGTTCGCGTGATGGCGGAGATGGGCGTGAGCGATCTTCGCCTGACCGGCGGCGAGCCGCTCGTGCGCCGCGAGTTCCCGCGCCTCGTGTCGATGCTCGCCGGCGTGCCCGGGCTCGAGGATCTATCGCTCACCACCAACGCCTATCTGCTCGAGCGCGACGCGGACGCCCTCGTCGAAGCGGGGATCACCCGCGTGAACGTCTCGATCGACTCGCTGCAGAAGGATCGCTTCTTTCAGCTCACCCGGCGCGACTCGCTGCCCCAGGTCCTCCGCGGGCTGGACGCGATCGCGGCGCACGAGAGCGTTTGGCCGATCAAGGTCAACGCGGTGGCGCTGCGCGGCTTCACCGAGGAGGAGGCGATCCCGTTCGCGGAGTTCGCCCGCTCAACCAGCTTCCAGGTCCGCTTCATCGAGTTCATGCCGCTCGACGGCGACGGCGCGTGGAGCGCCGACCAGGTGCTCCCCGGCGACGAACTGCGCGCCATCATCGACCGCGTTCATCCGCTCGAGGAAGTCCCGCGCGAGCCCCACGCCACGGCCCGGGTATTCCGCTTCGCCGACGGCCGGGGCGAGATCGGCTTCATCAATCCCGTTTCGGAGCCCTTCTGCGGCGACTGCAACCGGATTCGGCTGACCGCGGACGGAAAGTTGCGCACCTGCCTGTTCTCGATTCACGAG
Source organism: uncultured Thermoleophilaceae bacterium (assembly GCA_963728495.1). GTDB lineage: Bacteria > Actinomycetota > Thermoleophilia > Solirubrobacterales > Thermoleophilaceae > JACVRW01. The sequence continues at coordinate 191,787 of CAVSKI010000001.1, forward strand.
ACCGACCTGCGCGAGGCCCTGCGAGCGGGCGCCGGCGACGACGAGCTCGAGGCGACCATCCGCGACGCGGTGTGGCGCAAGGAGCTCAAGCACCGGGTCGGCGAGCCGGGCTTCCGCCCGCCCCCGCGGACGATGTCCGCGATCGGTGGCTGAGGCCATGAGCCCGGACGAGGTCCGGGCCTTTCTCCTCCACGGCACGCGAACGGGCAAGCTCGGCGTGGCGATGAAGGACGGACAGCCGCACGTGATGCCGATCTGGTTCGTGCTCGATGGCGACGATGTCGTCTTCACCACCGATGTGGACACCGTCAAGGGCCGCTGGATCACGCGGGACGGCCGGCTCGCTCTCTGCGTGGATGAGGAGGTGGCCCCGTACGCCTTCGTGCATCTGAGGGGCTCCGCGACCTACAGCGACGATCTCGAGGAGATGCGCCACTGGGCCACGGTCATCGGCGGTCGCTACATGGGCGACGAGCGAGCCGAGGAGTTCGGGCGGCGCAACGCCGTGGCCGGCGAGCTGCTGGTGCGGCTCACGCCGGAGCGCGTGATCGCGAAAAGTGGTGTCGCGGACTGATCCCTACACGCTGACCGTCCGCAGCGACGCGCGCGTGAAGAAGCAGGGCCACCAGGATCTGGAGGCGGCTCTCGGCGCGCTGGAGCAGATCGCCCGCGAGCTCGCCTCCCGAGCCGAAGCGCGGCCGGCGGGAGGTACGCTGATCCGCAGGATGGAGCCGGTGCAGCAGGTGGTGGCACGAATCGAGCTCTCCGGGCCGCGCCGGCTGCGGGCGGGCGTCGACGTGCGCGGGGACGGCTCGAGCGAGGCCTTCACCGGTCGCGTGCGGCGGACCGTCGTCGAGCAGACGCCGGCGCGAGTCCGCCTACGACGCCCTGCGGCGCGCCCTGCTGTCGTGAACCGCTGGCGGGTACCGCTGCCGCGCGGGGCCGAGCCTCCCTACCGGGTGTTCGTGAACGGAGTCCCCCAGAAGCCCGGCGCCGATTACGACGTGGTGGGAGGCGAGCTGCATTTCACGCGGCCGCTCGAGAAGGAACGCCTGGGCCTGGGCCGTTGGACGGCGATGTTCCTGGGTCTGTTCGGCTCCTACGGAAAGAACGACGAGGTCGACGTGCAATACCGCCTGGGCGGACGCGAGATCCACGCGACAGGGCTGGACATCATCGCGCCTGATTGAAAACGCGATGTCGGCGAGCCGTTGGCCGGGCTCTACCGGCTGCGCTCCAAACCTTGACACGATCGTGTTAAAGTTGGCGTTGCGTGCGCATCACCGAGCTCCTCGACCACCGGCGGCCCGTTTTCTCATTCGAGTTCTTCCCGCCGAAGACCGACGACGGCCAGCGAACGCTGGAGTCCACGCTGGAGATCCTCAAGGACGACGCTCCCGACTACGTGTCGATGACCTACGGAGCGGGGGGAAGCACGCGCAACGCCACAGTGGATCTGACCCGCTGGATCAAGCACGACCTCGGCATCGAGGCCATGGCCCATCTCTCCTGCGTGGGCGAGCCCAAGACGCGCCTGGTCGAGATCCTCGATCAGATCGAGGAAGCCGGAGTGGAGAACGTGCTGGCGCTGCGCGGGGATCCGCCGCGCGGGGAGAGCGAGTGGCAGCCGCATCCCGGCGGGCTGAGCTACTCGATCGACCTGATCCGCCTGATTCGCGAGCGGTCCGAGCTGTGCGTCGGCGCCGCCTGCTTTCCCGAGATACATCCCGACGCTCCTGACCGCGCCAGCGACCTGGGCTACGCCCGCGCGAAGCAGGAGGCCGGGGCCGGCTTTCTGATCACTCAGTTGTTCTTCGACAACGAGCTCTACTTTGGTTTCGTTGAGGAAGCGCGTGCGGCGGGCATCAGCGTGCCCATAGTTCCGGGAATCATGCCCATCACCAACCTGGGTCAGATCAAGCGCTTCACCGAGATGTGCGGCGCCTCGATTCCCCAGGAGCTCGAGGGCGAGCTGAACGGGCGCGCCGACGACCCGGAAGCGGTTGCGGAGCTCGGAGTCGCCTACGCGACTCTCCAGTGCTCCGATCTCCTGGCGCGCGGCGCGCCCGGGATCCACTTCTACACCCTCAACCGCTCCCCCTCAACCCGCGCGATACTGGCCGCGCTGCGCGCTGCGCACCCGTGGACGCGGGCGCACCAAACGGTCTGAGCATCTAGATGATTGATCTGAATCCGCGTGCCCGCGGGGGCACGCCAGACCAATGGGCGCCGCACGCGAACGAAGCCGATAGCGAAGCAGCTATCGGCGAGGACGTGGGTGGCGAAACATCCGCTGCGGGGTGTCAGTCATAGGCCAGCGCCCAGCGCTCGGTGCTCGCCTCATCCAGGGGAGTCGCCTCACCGCGCAGCTCGAGGTGGCGCAGGTAGCACAGCGCCTCGCTGAGACCCCAGCCGATCATCATCATGTCCGGCATTTCGGAGTCGAGCATCTCCGGCACGATGTCGAACGGTGCACGCGGCCCCGCGGAGATCGCGCGCCGCACGCGGTCGAGACGCTCGTGGACGGTGCTCCGATTGGCCTCGATCAGCGCGCCTGCCCCGCGCACCGGCCGTCCGTGACCGGCGAGGATGAGCCGCACGTCGAGGCCGTCGACCACGTCGAGGCTTGCCAGAAACTCGCCCGCCGGGTCGGGTGAGTAGCCGAAGTCGTAGTAGAGGGAGACCCGGCCGAGCAGGTGATCGCCGGACAGCAGCAGGCCGCTCTCGGGCTGGTGCAGCACCACGTGCGAGGGCGCATGGCCGGGCGTCGCGTGGACCTGCCAGGCGCCGTGGTCCGTGTCGATCTCCACGCCGGGTAACAGGTCGCGGTCGGGCATCACGATCTCGGCGATCCCAAAGCGCTGTCCGCGACGCGCCTCCTTGTAGGACGCCAGCGTGGCCGGCGGGACCCCCGACTGGCGCGCGATCTCAAAGCGCCGCTCGAAGGCGCGCTCGGGATCGCGCGCGGCGACCGTCATGTGCTCGTGGTTGGGGTGCATCCAAAGCTCGCAATCCGCGCGCTCTGAGATGGGCGCGGCCTGGCCGTAGTGGTCGGAGTGGGCGTGGGTGCAGACGATCAGCCGCACGAGCTCGAGGCGCAGCCCGGCCTGGTCGAGTGCCAGCTCCAGCTGGCGCAGGGAACCCGGTTCGTGCAGGCCGGTGTCCACCAGCACAACGCCGTCGCCCGCGGCGATGGCGTAGGCGTTGCCGTGCGGAACGCCGGGCCAGGGCAGCGGCAGGCGCAGGCGCCACAGGCCGGGCAGCACACGGTCGGCCCGGGCGAGCTCCCGTTTCCGTGCCGTCACGGATCGATCAGAACGCCGGGGTTGAGAATGCCGGCCGGGTCCACTGCCTTCTTGGCGGCCCCGAGTGCGGCCGCGAAGAGATCGGGGCGCTGGCGGTCATACCACTGCCGGTGGTCGCGGCCGACCGCGTGATGGTGGGTGATGGTGCCGCCGGCCGCGACGATCACCTCGGACGCCGCGGCCTTGATCTCGTCCCACTGCTCGAGCTCCTCGCCCCGGCGCGCGGGTGCGAGCACCGTGAAGTAGGGCGCCGCCCCGTCGGGGTAGACGTGCGTAAGGCGACAGGTCACGCGGCCCTGTCCACCCAGCGCCCTCTCGGTCGCCTCCCGCACCTGGCCCACGAAGCCTTCGAAGCGGTCCCAGGTGATCGCGGTCTCGAACGTCTCGGCGAGGATGCCGGCGGCGATGAGCGTGTCGCGCAGGTAGGGCGCCTGCAGAAAGGCGGCGCGCCATGCGCCCTCCGACTCGCCGCGCCTCTCGCGCTGCGAGCCGCCATGGTCGCGGCACAGCTCGAGCGCCTGCGACATCGGTGCCGCCACCTCGCCGCTGCCCTCGAAGCCCAGCACGAGCAGCGCCTTTTCGTCCGGGGCGGCGCCGGTGAGTGCGGCCTCGCCGGGGTCGAGCAGGCGGCAGTTGGTGGGAAAGAGGCGGGTCTGGGCCAGGGCGCGAGTGGCCATGGCGCCGTCGGCGAACGAGTCGAAGAGCACCGCCGCCGACTCCCGGTGCCGCGGCGCCTCCTGCACTCGCACCCACGCCTCGGTGATCACGCCCAGGATGCCCTCCGATCCGATCAGCATCCGGTCGGGACTGGGCCCGGCGCCGGAGCCGGGCAGGCGGCGGCTCTCCCAGACCCCGCTCGGCGTGATCGCCCGCACCGACTCCACGAAATCGTCGATATGCGTGTGCAGGGTGGCGAAATGGCCGCCCGCACGGGTTGCGATCCAGCCGCCGAGCGTGGAGAACTCGAACGACTGCGGGTAGTGGCGAAGGGTGAGGCCATGCTGCTTGAGCTGGGCCTCGAGCTGTGGCCCGGTGGCACCGGCTCCGATCCGGGCGGCGCGAGACACCGAGTCCACCTCCAGCACCCGGCCCATGCCCTTGAGGTCAATGGCCACGGCCGCCTCCTGAGGCACGCGCGGCTCGACCCCGCCGACCACGCTGGTGCCGCCGCCGAAGGGGATGGCCGCGGCGCCGGCGTCCGAGCACCACTCGAGCAGACGCTCGACGTCGCGCTCGTCGCGCGGGTGGGCCACGACGTCGGGTGGATGGTCGAAGCGACCGCGAAAGGCGCGCACCACGTCGCGGTAGGCGCGCCCGTAGGAGTGCAGGGCACGCTCATACGGGTCGGCGCGGCAGATCTCTTGCAACGTTGCCGGCGCCTGGATGCGCGGCGCGGGCAGCTCGAGGGCCTCCAGGCGCGCCGGGCGCTCGACCTCGGCTGGGCCGAAACCCAGGTGCTCGCGCGCGCCCAGGCCCACCTGGTCGACCTCGTCCTGGGCCGGCTGCTGGTCCTCGAAGCCCCAGCCCCAGAACTTTCGCCTGCGGGCGGTCACCAGACGGACACTACGGTCCGACGAGGGGCTACCCTTGAAGCTCGTGGCCACGAGCGCGACCACCGTGCAAATAGAGATGCCCCAGATGGGCGAGTCTGTTACCGAAGGAACGATCCTCGGGTGGCTGAAAGAGGTGGGCGACGAGGTGGACGCCGAAGAGCCGCTCGTCGAAGTTTCCACCGACAAGGTCGACGCGGAGTTGCCCGCCCCCGCCTCCGGCACGCTCACGAGGATCCTGGCCGAAGTGGACTCGACCGTCTCGGTCGGGGCCGTGCTGGGTGAGATCGAGGTCAACGGCGGCAGGGCGGCGCCCGCTGAGGCCGAAGAACTCGTGGAAGTCGCGTTCCCCGAGATGGGCGATTCCGTGGCCGAGGGCACGGTGCTGGAGTGGAAGGTGGCGGTTGGCGACGCCGTTTCCGTCGACGACCCTCTCGTAGAGATCTCCACCGACAAGGTCGACGCCGAGGTTCCCTCCCCGGCCGCGGGCACGGTCGCCGAGATCCTGGTCGAGCCCGATGCCACGGTCTCGGTCGGAAGCATCCTGTGCCGCATCGAGGCCGGCGCGGGCGCACCCAGCGGCCCCGTGCAGCCCGCCGCCGAGCCCACCGAGGAGCGCCCGGCCGCGGACCGCGCACCCGTGGGGTCCGGCAACGGAGCCGCCAACGCCACTCCCGTCGCCGCCCGGATCGCCAGCGCCGAGGGGGTCGATCTGGGCTCGGTACAGGGCTCGGGCCCGCGCGGCCGGGTGACCAAGGAGGACGTGCTCGCGGCGATCGAAGGGGACGGCGATTCGACGGCGCCGGCCACACCCGGCGCTGAGGTCGTGCCCATCCGCGGCCCCGCGGCCACGCTCGTGCGCTTCATGGACGAGAGTCGCTCGATCCCCACCGCCACCAGCTTCCGCACCCTCCCCGTCGACGTGCTCGACGCGCGGCGCAAGGACCTCAAGGCGGCCGGCAAGAAGCTCAGCTTCACCCACCTGATCGCATGGGCGGTGGTGCAGGCCGCGCGCGACATGCCGGTGATGGGCCACGGGTTCGCAGAGGCGGACGGCAAGCCGCAGCGCATCGCCGCGGCAACCATCAGCCTCGGCCTCGCGGTCGACGTCGAGCGCAAGGACGGAACGCGCTCGCTGGTCGTGCCCGTGCTGCGCGACGCCAGCGAGCTGGGCTTCGCCGAGTTCGTCGCGCGGTACGACGAACTTGTGACCGGGGCACGCGACAACACGCTGGCGCCCGATGCCTACCAGGGCGCCAACATCAGCCTCACCAACCCCGGGGGGATCGGCACGGTCGCCTCCGTCCCGCGGCTGATGCCGGGCCAGGGCACGATCGTGGCCACCGGCGCCATTGGCTATCCGCCCGGTCTGGACGCGGCCGACCCGGAGAAGCTCGAGGCAGCCGGGCTTCGGATCCAGAAGGTCATGACGATGACCTCGACCTACGACCACCGCGTGATCCAGGGAGCCGAGTCGGGCGCCTTCCTGCGCCGGATCGAACAGCTGCTTGAAGGCGAGGACGGCTTCTACGACGGGGTATTCGAGGCGCTCGAGCTGTCGGGCGTGGCCGAAGCCGGCAGCACACCCGCCGCCGTCACCGCCGCCGAACCGGTACCCGCGGCAGCCACGCCGTCCGCTTCGCCGCTGGCCGACGCGTCGCTGCTGCAGGCGGTGCAGGCCGCCACATCGCTCGTGAAGGCCCACCGCATGCACGGCCACCTGGCCGCGACGCTCGACCCGCTGGGAGCCGAGCCGGTGGGCGACCCCGCCCTCGATCCGGCCACCGTCAACCTGACCGAGGAGCTGATGCGGCGCATCCCCGCATCGGTCCTTCGCGTAGCCGTGGAGGGAGACACGTTCGCCGACGCGCTGCCACGCCTGCGCGACACCTACACGGGCACGATCTCCTACGAGATCGAGCACATCTCCGAGCACGAGCAGCGGGTTTGGTTACGTCAGGCGATCGAGTCGGGTGAGTATCGCCGGCCCCTGCCGGCCGAGGAGAAGCGCTACCTGCTCCAGCGGCTGTCGGAGGCCGAGGCGCTCGAGACGTACCTGCACAAGGCTTTCCTGGGCAAGAAGCAGTTCTCGATCGAGGGCCTCGATTCGCTGGTGCCCATGCTCGACGACACGATCGAGCTGGCCGCCGAGGCTGGTGCGCGCGAGGTGGTGCTGGGCATGGCCCATCGCGGCCGCCTCAACGTCCTCGCTCACACCGTCGGGCGGCCCTACGCCTCGATCCTCGTCGAGTTCGAGGGCGAGCAGATGCTCTCGAAGGACACGGCAGCTCCCGAGGGAGGCACGGGCGACGTGAAGTACCACTACGGCGCGTCGGGCACCTACGGCACGCGTTCCGGCCGCAGCCTGACCGTCACCCTGTCGCCCAACCCGAGCCACCTCGAGTATGTGAATCCGGTCATCGAGGGACGCGCCCGCGCCGACCAGACCACGCGCAAGGGACGCAAGCCGGCGCACGATCCCAACGCCGTGCTCCCTGTGCTCATACACGGCGACGCCGCCTTCCCGGGTCAGGGCATCGTTGCCGAGACGCTCAACCTGCAGGCGCTCGCGGGCTACTCCACCGGCGGCACGATCCACGTGATCGCCAACAACCAGCTCGGTTTCACCACCGATCCGCACGAGAGCCGCTCCACGCGCTACGCCTCGGACCTGGCCAAGGGCTTCGACATCCCGATCATCCACGTGAACGCCGATGACGTGGAGGCCTGCATCGCCGCCGTCCGCCTCGCGCACGCGTTCCGCCAGGCCTTCAACCGCGACGCGCTGATCGACCTGATCGGCTACCGCCGCTTCGGCCACAACGAGACCGATGAGCCGGCCTACACCCAGCCGGCCATGTACGAGCGCATCAAGGAGCACCCGCCGGTGCGCAAGCTCTACGCCGAGCGCCTGGCCGGCGAGAACGTGGTCACTCCCGACGAGGCCAAGCAGATCGAGGAGCAGGCCTACCAGGCCGTGGCCGACGCCCACACCGAGCTCAAGGAGTCGATGGCGGGCCCGCCGGAAACCGGACAGCACGAGATCGACCGCACCATGAGCCGCGAGCCGCGCACGACGATCCCCGAGGACACGCTGCGCTCACTCAACGAGCAGCTGCTGCGGGTGCCGGAGGGCTTCGAGGTCCACCGCAAGCTCAGGCCCTTCCTGGAGCGCAGGCGCGACGCGTTCGCGGAGGCCGACGGCAGCGTGGACTGGGCCCACGCCGAAGCCCTCGCCATCGCGTCGCTGCTCGCCTTGGGCGTTCCCGTTCGCCTCACCGGGCAGGACACCGAACGCGGCACATTCAGCCACCGTCACGCGGTGCTGCATGACGGAGAGGCGAGCTGGTGCGCGCTGCAGCTCCTGCGCGATGCCAACGCCCCCTTCGAGTTGCACAATTCTCCGCTGTCCGAGCAGGCCTGCATGGGCTTCGAGTACGGCTACAGCGTGCAGGCGCCGGACGCGCTCGTGCTCTGGGAAGCGCAGTTCGGCGACTTCGTCAACTCCGCGCAGGTCATCGTCGACCAGTTCCTCATCTCCGGCCTGGCCAAGTGGGGGCAGACCTCGCGACTGAGCCTGCTCCTGCCGCATGGATACGAGGGATCGGGCCCCGAGCACTCGAGCGCGCGCCTCGAGCGCTTCCTGCAGATGGCCGCGGAGGGCAACATCCGCGTTGCCAACTGCACGACGCCCGCCCAGTACTTCCACCTGCTGCGCCGCCAAGCCCTGGTGTCCAAGCCCCGACCGCTGGTGGTGATGACGCCGAAGAGCCTGCTGCGCCTGCCCGCGGCCACGTCCACCGTGCAGGAGCTGGCCGAGGGCTCGTTCCAGCGTGTGATCGACGATCCGGCGCTGCCGGGCGAGCGCGATGAGGTGACCACGCTCGTGTTGTGCTCGGGCAAGGTCTACTACGACATCGCGGCCCACGAGGAGCGCCACGCCACGACGCATACCGCGGTGGCGCGGGTCGAGCTGCTCTACCCGTTCCCCGAGGGCGAGCTGATCGAGTTGATCAACAGCTACCGCAACCTCGAACGGGTGGTGTGGGTCCAGGAGGAGCCGCGCAACATGGGTGCGCGCGCCTTCATGCGCCGGCGCATGGCGAAGATCCTGCCCGAGCGTCTTCGCTACGACTACGTCGGGCGCCAGCTGCGCGCTGCGCCGGGTGAGGGCTACGCAGCGGCGCACAAGCGCGAGCAGGCGCGCATCGTGCGCGTGGCTCTGGGCCTCGAGGCCGACCGGCTCGAGCCCGACGACTCCGCGCAGCGGCCGTTCTTGTAGCGCGTGGAGCTCAGCGCCCGGGCCGCTGGCCCTCGGCGATGGACTCCGCAACCCCCACCGAGCCCAGCCGGCGCTGGACGCGCGCTAGCGTGACCGGGGCGATCGAGGCCAACAGGGTTCCCGCGCGCAGGCTCAGCGGCGCCACGTCGACCTCCGCGCGTCCGTTTTCGATCGCCGAGGCCACCGCCTCGGCCACCTGCTGAGGGGTGCGGGTGCCCACCCATGGCGGCAGCTTGGCGCCGGAGTCCGCGAACATGCCGGCCTCCGAGATGAATCCCGGATAGACCACCGTCACGCCCACTCCCCTGGGCTCGACGTCCTGGCGCACGCCGGCCGCGTAGCCGCGCAGGCCGTACTTGGTGGCCGAGTAGAGCGCGCCGCGCGGCGAGGCGACCTTGCCCGACAGCGAGGAGACGTAGAGCAGATGGCCGCGGCCGCGGTCAAGCATGCCGGGCAGGAGCGCCCGCGTCAGCTGAATGGGAGCGCGCAGATTCACGTCCAGGGCGGCGTCGATCTCGTCGGGCGAGAAGCGCTCGGCCCGCCCGCTCGCCGGCAGGGCGGCGTTGGCCACCAGCACGTCCACCTCCCCGGCCCGCTCGGCCAGCGTGGCCACGCCCGCGCGGTCGGATAGATCCACCGGCAGGACGATCGGGCGCCCGCCCAACTCCGCGCGGATCTCCTCCAAAACATCCTCGCGGCGAGCGCTGAGGAGCACCCTGGCCCCGCGCAGGTCGAGGGCCCGCGCGGTGGCGCGGCCGATGCCGCCGCTGGCGCCGGTGAGCAGGACGGTCGCGCCATGGAGCTGCATCGACGGGACGCTATCCGACCCGTGTCACCGGCGGCCGTGGCATTCTCCAGCCATGCTGATCGAGCACGCGGGCCGGCGTCCGCAGGTGGACGACTCCGCCTACGTGGCACCCACGGCGGTGCTCTGCGGAGACGTGCGGGTAGGCGCCGGCAGCCGCATTCTCTTCGGCGCGGTGCTCACGGCCGAGAGCGGATCGATCGAGGTGGGCGAGCGCTGCATCGTCATGGAGAACGCGCTGGTGCGCGGCCGCGACTCGCATCCTGCGGTGCTCGGCGATCACGTGCTCGTGGGGCCGCACGCGCACGTGAACGGAGCGCGAATCGATCCCGAGGTGTTTCTCGCCACCGGCGCGTCCGTGTTCCCCGGAGCGCAGATCGGCCGCGGGAGTGAGGTGCGCATCAACGGTGTGGTGCACGTGAACAGCCGGGTGGAGCCGGACACGACCGTGCCGATCGGCTGGATCGCCGTCGGCGACCCCGCGCGTCTCTTTCCGCCTGATGCCCACGAAGAGCTGTGGGAGATCCAAGAGGCCATGGACTTCCCGGGCACCGTGTTCGGCCTGACGCGCGAGGAGGCGAGCATGGAGCGGGTGTGTGCCCGCTACGCGGAGACCTTCGGCCGTCACCGGGATGATCGGGTCCTGGACTGACCGCAATATCCCAGCCTCTGCAACGGCCCGCGAGAAGCGTTAGCTTGCGCACATGAGCGCTCAGAGTCGGCTTCGCCTGTTCGGAACCACCGCAGTCGTCGTGGGAGTGGGGGCCGTCGCGATCGGCTCGGGCGTCGCGCCCGCCGAGACGGCGAGCGCGCCCAAGAAGATCACTGCCGCGGGCGTGGATGGCGTGAAGGTCGGCGCGCTTCACGCCGACCTACGCGCAGCCGGCCTGGTCGGCAGGATCCGCCGGGGCTGCGAGCTGGGCGGCCCCACCACTCGCTCGGCCCGTCTCCTCGCGCCGCTGCAGGGCCTTGTCAACTACACGCTGACCAAGCCGCGCAGGGTCGTGGATATCAGCGTGCGCGGTGGGGCCAAGGCACGTGGCGTCGGCATCGGCGCGAAGATTCCGGCCATCAAGGCCGCCTTCCCCAAGGCCAAGGTCGACAAGAGCACCGAGCAGGTGTTCGGGATCTGGCTGGTGCGGGTGCCCAAGAACGGCGGCGGCCGGATTCAGTTCGCGGTCGACGCCACGACGAAGCGGACGACGATCATCGCCGTGCCGCGCGTCGCCTTCTGCGAATAGAGCTCAGGCCGCCAGAAGGTCCGCCGTCTGCACCACGGTGGCGAACTCGCCGTGCAGGCTGGTGAGCGTGGCCCGCGTGAGCTCGTCGGCCGTCATGAGGTCGCCGCTTGGCCCCAGCCGGTCGAAGGTGTGGCACGCGTCGGCCACGAACAGCACGTCGTAGCCGAGGTTCCCGCCCATCCGCGCCGTGGTCTCGACGCAGTGGTTGGTCTGGACCCCGCACACCGCGAACCCGGTCTGCCCGCGAGCCCGCAGCCACGCGTGCAGGTCCGGCTCGCCGTAGAAGGCGGAATTGGTCTGCTTGGTCACCAGCAGGTCCGGCTCCCCGGTCAGCTCGGGCTTGAAGGCGTTGCCGTCCTGCCCGGGCTCGAGCGGTGAGCCGGCTTCGTCGGAGTCATGGCGGACGAAGACCACCGGGAGACCGCGCCTTCGCCACTCCTCGACCAGCGCGGCCACGTTCGCCTCGCAGACCGGGTTATTGCGCCGCCCGGTGGGGCTCCAGTAGGCGAGATCGTCGAAGCCTCGCTGGAGATCGACCACCACCAGCGCGCCGCTGCCCACGTCCTACTCCTTGCCGAGCAACACCTCGGTGGCCTTGATGATCGCCACCACAGAGTCGCCTTCGGCGAGGGCCAGGCGCTCGGCGGAGGCACGCGTGATCGCAGACGCGATCTCCTCGCCGCCGACGTCGACCACGACCTCCGCCATCACGTTTCCGAGCGTCACTGACTTGACCGTGCCTCGCAGCTGATTGCGCGCGCTGAGCTCCATGGTGGTCCTCCCTCGAGCCCTGCGTGAAGGCCCGCCGTTCGCTGCCGATTAGAGAGGAGATGATGCCACGCGGTAGGGCGCAGGCGGATGTAGAGGCAATGGATCAACGCCGGTGGCGGGTCCTGCTCATTGTGATGGGCGGATGGCTTGCCCTCTTCGCGCTGGGTACGCTGATCACCGAGGGCCAGGGCTCGTTCGGCCGGCTCCTGGTGAACGTGATCTACCTCGTTCCGCACGTGCTGGCCATCGGGCTTGCGGTTTGGGCTGCCCGTCGAACCGAGGGCGTGTACAAGCGGCTGTGGACGATGCTGGCCTGTGCGCTTCCCCTGTGGGTCGCGGGCGAGTCGATCGTGAGCTACTACCACGTGGTGCTGAGTTCCGAGCCGCCTTTCCCGGGCGTGGCCGACGCCTTCTTCATCGCCTTCTACGCCACGCTGATCGTGACTTTCCTGGTGGCCCTGCGTCCCGCGCTCAACGTACGCAGCTGGAAGGCGGTGCTCGACGCCTCGATGCTCGCCGTTGCGGTGGGCTTCATCGGCTGGGTCGCGCTCGTCGAGCCGCAGCTCTCGCAGGCCGCGAGCCTCGCGACCGTCGTGGGCGTGGCCTACCCGATTCTGGACGTGGTGATGCTGACCATTCTCATCTCCCTGACGCTCGCATCCTTCCGCCGCCCGCCGGCCTCGCTCCTCCTCCTCACCGCCGCGATCGCCGCCGGCGCGCTCACCGATGTTGCGCTCACCTACGTCAGCCTGCACACCGGCTCACCGGAGCTCAGCTGGCTGAAGATCGGTTGGGAGACCGAAGCGCTGCTCTTGATCCTTGCTGCCGTCGCCGCCGTGCAGCCCGCGAAGGCGGCCCGCCCCTTGGTGTCCCACGACATGCGCGATCGCGGGTTGACGATCGTGCTCGCCGGGGTCGCCCTCACGCTCGCGTCGGTTGTGATCGACTCGCTGGGCAACGCACTATCCACCGCTGACGCGGTCGTAGCGCTCTACGTGGTTGGGGCGATCGGGCTGCGCCTGCAGCTCACATCCCGCGAGCGTGAGCAGATCGCGCTCGAGCTCGAAGCCTCTCTGCGCGAGCAACAGCGCATCGCGAACACCGACGAGCTCACCGGCCTGCACAACCGGCGTTACGCCGACCGGCACCTCGAGAAACGGGCCCTCGCCGGGAGTCGGGACGAAACGCTCGAAACGGGCGTCCTGATCCTGGATCTCGACCACTTCAAGGACGTCAACGACGCCCATGGTCATCCGGCCGGCGATGAGGTGCTCCGTCTCACGGCGGAACGGCTGACCAGGACGCGCCGGCCCGGCGACGTCGTCGCACGCTACGGAGGCGAGGAGTTTCTCGTGATCCTCCAGGACGTCCAACCGGCCACGCTCCCTGCGGTGGCCGAGCGCTTCCGTGAAAGCATCGCCGAGGAGCCGTACGACGTGGGCGAAGCGCATCCGCTGATCGTGACCGCCTCCGTCGGCGGCGCCTCGATGCCGGCCGACGCCGCCACGCTCACCGAGCTTCTGCGCATCGCCGACCGTGCCCTCTACACCGCGAAATCGATGGGTCGCAACCGCGTACAGATCGGCGCGCACGGGGACGAGGGCAGCATCGAGGGGCTGATGGAACGCGGCAGCGTCCTGAACTTCGTGCAGGGCCTCGTGGACTACGTCGACGCGAGCTACGGTGCGGCGGACCACGCCAGCGAGGCCGCTCACCTGGCCGGCCTCGTCGCCGACGAGCTCGGGCTCGAGTCGAGTCAGCGCTGGCGCGCCTGCGCCGCCGCGCGGCTGCACGACATCGGCAAGATCGCCGTGCCCAAGGAGATCCTGGTCAAGCCGGGCGCGCTGAGCCACGAGGAGTGGAAGCTGCTGCACCGCCACCCCGACGTCGGCGCCGAGATGCTCTCGCTCGCCCCGGGCCTGCGTGACGTTGCCGAGGTCGTGCGCCAGCACCACGAGCGCCATGACGGCGCGGGCTACCCCGAGGAGCTCAAGGGCAGCGAAATCTGTGTAGAGGCCCGGGTCGTGGCGGCGTGCGACACGTGGGTCGCGATGCGCTCCGATCGACCCCACCGATCCGCGCGCACTCAGGCCGAGGCCATGACCGAGCTGCGCCGGGTGGCGGGCAGCCAGCTCGACCCGCGGATTGTCGATGCCTTCCTCGTCGTGCTCTCCCGGAGCGATGCCTTCGCGCTTCACGGCTGACGCGCGCCGCACACGATCGTCATCAGGCAGGGAGCTCGCAGAACGCGAGAATTAGGTTACCCTAAACCCTGTGAGCCCACAGTGGACGCCGACGCTCGTTGCCGCGGTCTGCGCCTGCTTCGTGCTGGGCTTGCTCGAGTGGGTCTAGAGTGGCCAAGCGGATCAAACCCAAGAAGAAGTGCTGTAAGTCCAAGACCCGCTGTCGGCGCTGTCCCAGGCGTTTCGGCAAGAGCGGCAAGTCCTAGAAACATCCGGAAAGGGGACACGGTGGCGGCAGACCGCTTCGTCGACCAACTCAACAAGCAGGTCGGGAACGAGTTCGCGGCCGCGCAGCAGTACGTGACCAACGCGGTCTTCTACGACGTCCGCACGCTTCCGCGCCTGGCTGCCTTCTTCTACGCGCAGGCGCTCGAGGAGCGAAACCACGCGCTGATGATGGTCCGCTACCTGGTCGACTCGGACGCCACCCCGATCATCCCCGGCGTCGACGCTCCGGTCTCGGACTTCGACGACCTCGTTGCTCCGGTGCTCGTGGCCCTGGAGCAGGAGAAGCGGGTTACCGAGCAGATCAGCGCGCTTACCGCCGTGGCGCGTGAAGAGGGGGACTTCCAGAGCGAGGGCTTCATGCAGTGGTTCCTCAAGGAGCAGACCGAAGAGGTGGCCACGATGTCCGATCTGCTCGCCGTCGCGCGCCGCAACGCCGACAACCCCGAGAACATCGAGGAATACCTGGCCCGCGAGCACCCCGAGGCCGAAGAGGAAGATCCCACCGCCCCACCTGTGGCCGGCGGACCCGTCTAGGGCGTAGGGACGCGCCCGGTCACCAGCCACGCCCGGGCGCTCAGGCTGAACGGCTCCGCGCCGGCGTCGAGGCGCTTCCGGAGCTCGGCCTTCAGAACGGAACGGCGCTCGGACGGAAGCGAGGCAACGTAGGCGCCCGAGGGCCCGACGCCCAGCTCGAGCGGCTCCCACAGGTCGTCGAAGCCTTCGTAGCCCGCTGAAACCACGCCGGGGCAGACGCTGACCTCGCCCAGGCCCGCGCTCGCCCACAGCGCCTCGAGCTCGTCCGGGGTGCAGAACCGCATGGAGCGACCCTCGTCGTGGGCGGCGGCGGACGGGTCGAGTGCGACCGCCGCGTCCCAGAGCCGCCGTAGCAGCGTCATCTCCCCGGCGTAGTCCCATACGGCCGCGGCCACCGTGCCGCCAGGCCGCGTGACCCGCCGCATCTCCCGGACGCCGCCCCGCGCGTCGGTCATGAAATTCACCACCAGCTGCGCGAGCGCGTGGTCGAACGCCGCGTCCGCGAACGGCAAAGCCTCGGCCGTCGCCGCCTCCACGCGCACTCCGGGCAGGCGCAGCCGGCACGCCTCCACGAACGGTGGCGAGGGATCGACCGCCGCCACGTTCTCGGCGCCCAGCACCGCGACCAGCTCGCCGGTCAGCGCGCCCGGGCCGCAGCCGACGTCGAGCGCGGTCTCTCCCGCGCGCACGTCCGCGGCCGCAAGCAGCAACCGCGCCAGCTCAGCGCCGTAGCGACCGATGTGCCGGTCGTAGGCGTCCGCGGGCCGGTGGAACGTCGCGGCTCCTGAGGCCTTGGCCATGACGCCGAGTATCTCGCGTGCCGTCGCCTGCCGTCGAACGCCTACCCAACTTCCCGGCGGGCGAAGAGCGCGCACAGCTCCAACGAGGAGCAGCGGCAATCCTGTGCCTTCAGCAACCAGTCGCGCATCGCCTCCGCGCGAGCGATCAGCGCCTCGACCTCCGGGAGCTTTCGCTGCGCGAGCTCGCGCAGCCGCATCTCGCCCGACGTGTCGCTCACCAGCAGGCGGATCTCGTCGAGGTTGAAGCCGGCGCGCTTGGCGATGTCGATCACCTCGAGCCGGCGAACCGTCTCTTCCCCGTAGCGGCGCTGTCCGCTGACGCGCTCCGGTAGCGGCAGCACGCCTTTGCGCTCATAGAAGCGAACGGCCGAGCTGTTGATCCCGGCCCGCGACGCGACCTGGCCGATGGTGAATTCGGGTTGCTTCACGAGTGCCCCCTTGACTTAAACCCAGGTTCAGGGTCAAGAGTAACTCCGTGATCGCCTGCACCCTCGGCCCGGATGACATGCCCGCGCGCGAGGCCGAGATCCGCGCCCTCGGCCGCGAAGCGTTGCTGGCCGTCGAGCGCTCCGAGGCTGGCGCCACCCTCCGCTTCCGTCGCGACCCCGCCATACGCGCCCGCGTCGAGAGGATCGTCGCTCTCGAGTCGGAGTGCTGCGCGTTCATCGACCTGGAGCTGTCCGACACACCGAACGCGCTCGTGCTCACGCTCCAAACGCCGAGCGGAGGCGAGCCGGCGATGCACATGCTCGTCGAGCTGTTCTCCGCCGACGCGGCTTACGTTGACCGTCCCATAGGCGGCAAACGTAAGGTTGGCTAGCTTTCCTCAGCATTCTCAGATCCGTGGCGCGCCGCGGACCCTCGCAGAGGGGCTTGCCCTGAGCGAGTTCCTCTACTGCGACTCCGGAGATTGCTCGGGCTCTTGGGCTGCATGCGACCGTCGTCCAAGCACCAGGTAGGTGATTCCCATCACCATCGCCACAAGCACGGCGATGACCGTCCCTGCGACGAGGCCGAAGGAGGAGACAGCGATTGCTTCGACGATCGCGGCGCCCGCCAGCACGCGCACCGCTACGGCGGTGGCCGCCAGGAAAGCCCTGATCGTGCCGGCCCTGTTCCTCGACCGTGGCTTGCGCGGCCGATCCACGCGCGCAACTCCGAGTGGTCCTCCTGCTACGAGCGTCCGGTTCATGGCTCTCCTCCTTGAGTCGGTGACAGTTGGTTTGAATTGAAGCCCTCGCGCGTGAGAAGACGATGAGAGGGGATGTCGTCACGCCTCCCGGCCGGTGTCGTGCTGGTAGGCCCGGATCGCGAGGCTGACCAGGGCGATGGTCCAGAGGGCCATCACGAGCCAGCCGTGGAGGCCCCAGCTGCTCTCGCCGAGCCCCACGTGGCTGGCCTGGACAAGCCAGTACGAGGGCAGCGCCTGGGCCAGGTCGTGGAGGAAGCCGTGGCCGCTGATCGGAAACCAACTGCCGCCAAGCAGCGCGAGAACGCCGACCAGGCCGCCCACGGCGGGCCCGATGGAGTCGGAGTTGAGCAGGTGCCCGAGCGCTATTCCCAGCGCGGCGAAGGGGATCAGACCGATGAGGAGGAGGCCGGTCATGGCCAGCCAGCGGCCGGCAGGCAGGCCCACTCCGAGTGCCACGCCACACGCATACAGCACGATGATGCTGAGCCCGGCGAGCAGGTAGCCGGTCAGGACCTTGGTGCCGATGTACACGGACGGCGAGAGCGGGCTGACGCGCAGCTGGCGGTTCCAGCCGGCGGCGCGATCGGCGGCGATCCGGCCGCCGCTGGCCAGCATCGCGTTCATCGTCGCGAATGCAGCCAGCCCGACCATGAAGTAGAGGGGCAGTGAGATGCCGGTGCCCGAGAAGTCGTTCACGTTGCGGTTGGGTGCGGCGATCGCCAGGAAGAGGATCACCGGAAAGGCAAGAGCGAAGATGACAACGCGCCGGTTGCGAATGGTCCGCAGCAGCTCATAACCGGTGTAGGTAGCGGTGTTCATGCGAAAACCTCCTCCCGGGCGACCTGCCCGTGTTCGCTGGTCAGCGCCAGGAAGGCCTGTTCGAGCCCGGCGCCGACGATCTCGATGTCCTGCGCGTCATCGAAGCGCTCGAGCAGCGCGCGGATGGCCGCGTCGGAGTCCGAGCAGGTAAGGATGACGGTCTCGCCGTGGCGCTCGGCCAACGTCACCCCCGGCAGGGCGCCCAGCAGATCGGCGTCGGCGTCCGGCAGAGTGGCCCGAATCGTGCGGGCGCCGACCATAGCCTTGATCTCAGTGGTCGGGCCGTCGGCCACCACCCCGCCGTGGGCCATCAGCACCACCCGGTCCGCGTAGGCGTCGGCCTCCTCCAGGTAGTGGGTGGCGAAGATCACGGTCTTGCCCCGCGAGGTGAAGGAGCGCATCGTCGCCCAGAAGTCGCGTCGTGCCTCGACGTCGAGCCCAACCGTCGGCTCGTCGAGCACGAGCAGCTCGGGATCGCTTACGAGCGCGAGGGCAAGTCGAACGCGCTGGGTCTGGCCACCGGAGAGCTTCTGCGTGCGCTGGTCAGCTACGCCGAGGACGCCCGTCAGCCCGAGCACTTCGTCCACGTCGAGTGGCCGCCGGTACAGCGAGGCCATCATTGAGACCAGTTCGCGCACCGAGAGGTCGCCGATCAGCCCGCCCGTCTGCAGCATTGCGCCGATCTCACCGGCGGCGACGGACCTGTGAGGCCCATGGCCGAAGATCGAGACGGCGCCGGCGTCGGGCTCGCTGAGCCCGAGCAGCATGTCCAGAGTGGTCGACTTGCCCGCCCCGTTGGGCCCGAGCACGGCCACCGTCTCGCCGCGCTCGATCGAGACGTCGATGCCCCGCACCGCTCGTACAGGGCCGTCCGGGCCACGGTAGGACTTCACCAAGCTCTGGAGGGCCACGGCGCCGTCTGCCTGGATGGAGCTGGAGTCTGCGTATTCGGCCATAGGTCGATTGAACGAACCCCCCATGAGAGAACGATGAGCGAACTCAAGCTCGCCAGGCTGGTGGCTAGCCGCGCTTGCCACGGCGCCGGTCGGGGGAGCTGAGCCACCCCGCGCGCCGGAAAGCAATCACCATCACCAGGGCGGGCAGGGCCAAGCCGCCCCCGCCGAGGACCACGAAGCTGCCAAAGCCGTTGATTTGTCCCACCAGCCAGCCGAAGTTCTGGCCGAAGAACCCGGTGACGAAGGTGAGCGGGAGAAAGATCGTTGCGATCAGGGTCAGCCGCTGCATCACCACGTTGAGGCGATTCGAGCTGGTGGAGAGGTAGACGTCCATCGCGCTGGTGAGCACGTCGCGGTACGAGTCGATTTGCTCTGAGGTGCGCAGCAGGCGGTCGTAGACATCACGGAAGTAGTCATGCGTGTCGTGGTCGAAGCCGGGCAGCGCCGCGATTTGCTCCGGCGCCCGCTGGAACAGATCGCGCGCCGGGCCGACCGCGCGGCGCAGGCCCGAGAGGGCGCGCTTGAGCCGAAACAGCCGGGCGAGCTGTTCGTCGGTCGGGGCGGCGATGATCGCCTCCTCGAGACCATCGAGTTCGTCGTCCATCGACTCGAGCACCGTCATGAACGAATCGGTCAACTCGTCGAGGATGCGGTACACGATCCACTGCAAGCTGGTGGCGCTCTCCCCGCCCAATCGCCGGCGCAACGCGTCCAGCGCCCCGCAATCACTGCGATGGAGGGTCACGACCGAATCCGCGGACATGAACACGTGCACCTCCACCGGCTCCGGCTCCTTGTCGTGGTTGAGGCGGGCGCCATAGAAGACCAGCAGCAGATGGTCGTTGTAGTCGTTGATCTTCGGCCGTTGGCCGAAGCTGCGCGCGTCCCGGAGGGCTAGCGGATGAAACCCGAACAGCTCGCCGAGGGCGTCTACCTCTCCCTCGCTGGGCGCGCGGAGATCAAGCCATAGGAGCCCGGAGCGGCGGCGCACCTCCGCGATCGCGGCCCGATCGAGCGTCGTCACGATCGACAGTTGCCGGGCTGCTGTTGCCGCGTCCGCGCTCGACCCTCGCCCGTGGGTGTCAGAGGGCGGTACGTCTGCGGCTAGCGGTGTGGTCAGACGGACCACGCGACCGCCCGCTCATCGCCATCTGTTTCGGCGATCCTCCCCCCGAGGGCCACGCCCGCCGCGCAGATCCAAAGCAGAAGCAGAGGAAGCGAGGCAAGCACCTCGTGGCCGGTCGCGGAGACCTCGAAATTCGACGGCAAAACGGAAACCTGGGACTGATTCATGAGGTGTCTCCTTTTCGGTTCGCTCGGCGGCAGGGGCGATTGCACGCCACCCGCATGAGAGAACGGTGAGCCCGCGTTGCGGTCGAGCCTCGCCCCCGCCATTCTTCGTCGTCCATGCGCGTGCTGGTGGTCGAAGACGAGGTCAAGCTCGCCAAGCTGGTCCGCCAGGGGCTGCGCGAGGCAGGGCTGCTGGCCGACGTGGCGGTGACCGGCGAGGACGCGCTGTGGATGGCTCCGGCGAACGCCTACGACGTGATCGTGCTCGACCTAAACCTGCCGGGGATCGACGGCTTCGAGACCTGCCGCCGGCTGCGCGACGACGGCCTGCACACGCCGATCCTGATGCTGACGGCACGCGACGGCGTGGCCGATCGCGTGACGGGGCTGGACACTGGCGCCGACGACTACCTGGTCAAGCCCTTCGACTTCGATGAGCTGTTGGCGCGCCTGCGCGCCCTGGCCCGGCGTGGGCCGGTCGAGCGCGAAGCGGTGATCGAGGTCGGCGACCTGGTTCTCGATCCGGCCAGCCGGGAGGTGCGCCGCGGCGAGACGCGGATCGAGCTGTCCACGAAGGAGTTCCAGCTGCTCGAGGTGTTCATGCGCCGGCCGGGCCAGGTCCTATCGCGGTACGAGCTGATCGAGGGCGCCTGGGACATGGAGTACGAAAACCGCTCCAACGTGGTCGACGTGTACGTGCGCTACCTGCGTGAGAAGGTCGACCGGCCCTTCGGCGTGGAAAGCTTCGAGACCGTGCGCGGAGCCGGTTACCGGCTGCGCGCGCCGGGCTGACGCCTCGCCGGGCTCAGGCCTCGGGCAGCGTCAGCCACACGTCCGCGCCGCCTTCGGGACGGTTTCGCGCCGCGACCACGCCGCCGTGCGCGCGTGCGATCGTCTCGACGATGGCCAGCCCCAGGCCCGCCCCCTGGGGGCTCGCGCCGCGGCGCGCGTCGCGGCTGAAGCGCTCGAACGCATGCGTGAGGAACTCGTCGCCGAAGCCGGCGCCGCCATCCATAACGTGCAGCTCGACCATTTTCCCGGTCTGCTCCACGGTGAGCTCGACGCGGCCGGCGCCGTGGCGCAGTGAGTTGGCGATCAGGTTGTCGAGCGCTTGGGCCACGCGACCCCCATCGGCCAACACCACAGGAGCGCCGGAGCTCCCGTCCCGTACTTCGATCGAGCGCCCGGCTTGCGCGAACGCGCCTTCGGCGCGGTGGACCGCAGCCGCCAAGAGATCCGCCGCCACCCAGGGCTCCGGCCGGAGCGGCAGCCGCCCCTGATCAGCGCGCGCAAGGACGAGTAGATCGTCGGCCAGCGAGGACATGCGCCGGGCCTCCTCGTGGGCGGAAGCGACGGCGGCGCGCAGCTCGGCGGCGGTGCGCTCACCCCGCAGCGCCAGCTCGAGCTCCGCGCGCAACGTGGTCAGCGGCGTGCGTAGCTCGTGGCTCGCATCGCTCACCAGCCGGCGCTCGCGCGCCAGCCCGGCCTCGAGCCGGCCGAGCATCTCATTCAGGGTGTTCGCGAGTGTCGCGATCTCGTCTCGTGCCTGGGGTACCGGCAGCCGCTCAGAGGGCTGACTCTCGCTGATGGTCGCCGCGCGGCTGCGCATGCGCTCAACAGGCCGCAGCGCTGCGCCGGCCACCTCGTAGCCGGCGAACGCGGCCACCAGCAGAGCGACGGGCAGCGCAATCAGCAACAGACGGTCGAGCGAGGTGAGGCTGGAATCGCGCAGGCGTAGAGAGTCGCCGATGACAATCACCGCGCGTTGGCCGTTCTGCAACCTGGCGGGCACGCCCAGCAGGCGTACCTCGCTGCCGTTGATGGATCTTCGCTCCACGGTCACCGGCGTTCGCGCAGCGGTTTGCACTTCGTCGGGGTCGAGCAGCCGTCGCCGGCGGGTGGGCTGGGTTGACGCCAGCAGCTGACCGTCAGCGGCGTAGACCTGGGCGTAGCGCTCTCCGCTCGCCAGCACGGCGGCCGGGCTCGGTGCGGTCTGCACCAGCGCGACGATGTCCTGCGCCTGAGCGCGCTGATCCGCGTCAATCGATCGGTCGAGATCGCGCTCGAACTCGCGCGCGAGGAAGGCGCCCGCCACCAGAAGCGCCAGCGCCATCACTCCAGTGAACGCCAGCGCGAGCCGCAGGCGTATCGGCAACCGCGCGAGCGTTCCGGCGAGCTTGCGCACGCGACGATCACACCACATCGGGTGCGCGCCGAGCAAAGGTGCGGGCCTACGGCGGCGAGACCGGCGGACGATCGCTCTCGTCGGGAACGGGATCGCCGGCCACCCGAATCAGCTTGCGCGCGAGCGCGAGCAGTCCGACCACGACGAGAGCTCCGATCAGGGCGTCCGCGCCGCCGCTCTTGAGGGCGATCAGCGCGGCGGCTCCTCCGGGCTCGCCAAGGCCGAAGGCGACGTCTTGCCGTGAGGGAAGACTCGAGGCCATGAGCGCAGAGTCCAACTCCCGAATGAGGCGGCGATGAGAGGCAGCGGCGTTAGCCCAGACTCATCTTCCGCTCATCTCAGGTGGCCATGGTGCGGCGACGAGACGCCTCGAGAAAGGAGCCAGACCCATGGCAGCGGTCAGCGTCGGCGCGCGAGAGCTCACCGTGAAGTTCCGCGGGATCCACAAGTTCTGGACCCTCAGGAGGCGACTCGAAGTTCCGCTGGAGCATGTCGTCGATGCTCGTATGGACCCAGCGCTCGCAGCAAGCTCGCCGGGCTGGCGGCTGCTCGGAGCAGACCTCCCAGGCGTCGCCGTCGCGGGCCGCTTCATCAGCAACGGTGAACGGGCGTTCTGGGATCTGCGGAACCCGACCAACGCGGTCGTAATCGAGCTCCGCGGCGAGCGCTACAAGCGGCTCGTGCTCGAGGTCGATGACCCCGAGACGGTCGTTGAGGCCATCCATCGCGCCCTTCCCGCCGCGACGCTTCGCTGCGATGGGTCTCCAAGCCGCACGAAGACGATCGCTCGATGACCGTGACGAACGCCACCACCCCGGCCGCCAGCGACACCGCAGACGACGCGACGATCGTCAGCGGCTGACGATTCGACTGCTACCCGGGCGGGGAGGCTTGGAGGGGACGGCCAGCGCTTGTCTGGCCGTGGCAGGCGCGGCCCCGGTTTGGTCATCAGTGGAGGGCGTGGAACGCGGTACCATGCGCCCACCGGGCACTTCACCGCTTCCTGCGTAGCAACCTCGCGTCGAACCCTCTCGGTCAGCGCCGATCGGGACCTCACGGACAAGCTCGTCCCAGGGACGGAAGAGCCGTCTCCCATCATCTCCGTCTGCCGCGCGGCAGTAGGACACGGAAGGTCCCCACATGCAACGCAAGAGAACCAACGGTTCGCCGGTCCCGTCGGCTACCCCTGACCAGGAGGCGCGAACCGGCCACGGCACCGCGCCGGCGTCCGGGCTTCTCGCGCGCATGGCGCGCACACTGTCCTCGCATTGGAAGCGCAGCCTCGCGGCGGCGGTCGGCGTCTTGGTCCTGCTCGTCCTGGCGGCCGGCGCTGGTGGTGAGGCCACCGACGACTATTCCGTGCCAGGGACCGATTCGCAGCGGGCGATCGACCTCTTCCAGGCGCACTCGCCGGCATTCGGCGGGGCGGACTCGACGCTTGTCTTCACGGTGGACGAGGGCAAGCTCTCCGATCCCCGGCCCAAGGCGGCGATCGAAGGAGCGCTCGCGGAAGTCCGTGAGCTCCAGGGTGTCGAGCTGGCGGCGAGCCCGTTCGAACCGGGCGGCCAGGTCTCCGAGGACGGGCGCCTGGCGTCGGTTGACGTGCGCTACTCCACCGATCCTGCACAGATCGAGAAGGAGGACGGCGAGGCGCTGATCCAGGCCGGCGAGTCCGCCGAGCCCGAGGTTCAGGTCGAGACGCGCGGCATGCTGATCGACCTGGCGTCCGAGCAGGATGCTCCCGTCGGGGAGCTCATCGGCGTGCTCATCGCGATCGTGCTGCTGACCCTGCTGTTTCGATCAGGGTGGGCGATGGGCGCGACGCTCATCGGCGCGCTGATCGGCGTCGCGGCTGGCCAGATCCTGCTTGCCGCGCTGGCCGCTCCGCTCGGCCTGCCCTCGTTCGCCGCGGTGATCGCGGCGATGCTCGGCCTCGGCGCCGGGATCGATTACTCGTTGCTGATCATGGGCCGCTACCGCGAGCAGCGGGCGGCAGGCGACAGCATGCAAGATGCGGCCGCACGTACGGGTGCAACCTCCGGCACCACGGTCGTGGCCGCGGGCCTGATCGTGATGGTGGCGATCGCGGGCCTGCTCGTGATCGGCGTCCCCTACGTCGGGAAGATGGGTTTCGGCGCAGCGATTGCGGTCGGCGCGGTGGTCGTGTCGGCCCTGACGATTCTTCCGATCATGATGGGCGCCCTCGGGCGCAGGCTCGTGCCGAAGAAGCCTGAACACGTCGAGTCCTCACCGGCGTTCAGCCGCTGGGGCGAGACCGTGACCCGCCGGCCGTGGGCATCGATTGCCGCCGGCGTCGTGGTCCTGCTGATCTTCGCGTTCCCGGCCACCCAGTTG
This sequence comes from uncultured Thermoleophilaceae bacterium, assembly GCA_963728495.1. Lineage (GTDB taxonomy): Bacteria > Actinomycetota > Thermoleophilia > Solirubrobacterales > Thermoleophilaceae > JACVRW01. The sequence continues at coordinate 216,343 of CAVSKI010000001.1, forward strand.
CGCCTCGGCCAGCCGGACGACGGCAACCAGCCCGAGTCACGCACCCAGCGTGTCGCGTACGACCAGCAAACCGAGGCGTTCGGCCCGGGCTCCAACGGCCCGTTCCTGCTCGCCGTGGACACGCCGAAGGGCGCGCCTGAGACCGAGCAGCAGTTGCGCGCACTCCAGCAGGCCGTCGCTGATACGTCCGGTATCGCCTCGGTGGCGCCGGCGTCAGTCAGCGAGGACGGCGAGATGGCCACGATCTTCGCCATCCCGAGTACCGCGCCCCAGGACGCCAGGACCTCCGCCCTACTCGAGCGCCTGCGGGGGGACGTTATCCCGACGGCGACGGCTGACACCCCGCTGAAGGTCTACGTCGGTGGTAACACGGCCGGCTTCGTGGACGTCTCCGACAAGGTGGCCGGGCGCTTGGCGCTGTTCATCGCCGTCGTGATCGGACTCTCGGTGCTGCTACTGGTGATGGTGTTCCGCTCGCTGTGGATCCCATTGGTCTCCGCGCTCTTCAACCTGCTATCGGTTGCCGCGGCCTACGGCGTGGTGGTGGCGGTCTTCCAGGAGGGCATCGGCGCGAGCCTGATCGGCGCCGAGTCGGGCGTCCCGATCATCTCGTTCTTGCCGGTCATGCTGTTCGCGATCCTGTTCGGGCTCAGCATGGACTACAACGTCTTCCTGCTCAGCCGGATCCACGAGGCCTACAACGAGGGGGACGGTCCTCGCGAGAGCGTGATCCACGGGATGGGCCGGATCGGCAAGGTCGTCGTGTTCGCGGGCCTGATCATGGCGGCGGTCTTCCTGAGCTTCGTGACCGCGAGCGACGTGATCAGCAAGATGTTCGGCCTCGGCCTCGGCCTCGCGATCCTGATCGACGTGCTGATCGTGCGCATGGTGATTGCGCCCGCGGTGGTCATGCTGCTGGGTGATCGCGCGTGGTGGCTGCCTGGGTGGCTGGATCGCGTGCTTCCGAACGTCTCGCTGGAGGGCCGCCAAGAGACCGTCGAGGTCGAAGGGGAGCGCGCGAAGGTTCCGGAGGGCGAGAAGGTCCCCGTCTGAGGCGACCTCCGGCGTGACAGACTCGCCGCGCAGCGAGAGCCAGGACCGATCGCGTTCAGCGGACGGTCGGGACGTAGACGAGTTGTTGCACGCGCCCGTCGAACAGCCGTGAGTCGACGAGCTCCAGGTCGATATCGGGCAGGCCGGCCAGGATCGGGTGCGCTCCCGACGCCCCGGTGATGACGGGGAACACCATCACCTCCAGCCGATCCACCAGGCCGGCGGCGAGGAGTGCGCGGTTCATCGCGATGCTGCCGTGGCAGCGCAGCGGGACCGGCGACTCCGTCTTCAGGCGTGGGACGGCGTCGAGCGCGTCCTCCGCGATGAGCGTCGAGTTCGCCCAGGTCAGCGGCTCCTCCAGCGTCCGGGAGATCACGATCTTTCGGGCCGCGTTGAGCGGCGCGAAGCTCGGATCGTCCCCCGCCGGGGCGAAGCGCAGCATCAAGCGGTAGGTATTCGCCCCGAACACCAGCGTCTGATCCTCTTCGCCGTAGGTCCGGGCCCGCTGCTCGACCAGCTCGGGGCCTTCCTTGCCCCAGTAAGCAACACGACCCGAGCCGAAGCCGTCAAGGGTTGTGAACAGGTCGACCGTGTACGTCGCCATTAGGGTGTCCTCCTGGTGCACT
>CAVSKI010000002.1:0-71416 GCA_963728495.1 uncultured Thermoleophilaceae bacterium
CAGACGGATCCGTTGCCGCATGTCCAGCCCGTCGGGCGGCCCGGGGTCTAAGCGTTCACGCTCGAGAAGGAGGGGCCGCGAAGCCTTACGCCGAATCGGCCTCGTGCACGGTGACCACCGAGCCGAGCAGCATGTTGTTGGGCACGCGAACCGTTCCCTCCTCGGTGCGCAGCACGGTGGCGGCGGTTTCGATCGATTCGATCCTCCCGCGCACGTCACCGAAGCTGATGACCTGGCCGGTCTGGTACGCGGTCCTCAGATAGCGGCCGGCGCTCAGCTCGCGCGCCATATCGCGGCCGCCGAGCCCGAAGGCCAGGGCAAACGTGCTTCCCGCGGTGGCCAGCAGGAGGGCCACCAGCACCATCAGGATGGCCGTGGAGACAGCCACCTGAGCCGCGGCCGTGATCGCGAACACGGCGATCACCGCCACCTGAGCGATGCGGCCCAGCGGCACCGGCAGATCCATCTGGTAGGCCACGCGGTCGACCCACTCCCGCGCCAGTCCGCCGAGGACGACCCCGGCCAGCAACAGCGCCCCGGCGGCAAGCACGTTGGGCAGGAAGAGCACCGCCTCGTTGAGCGCGTCGCTGAGGAACTGCAGGCCGGTCAGCGAAAGGGCGGCGAAGATCACGACCAGGCTCAGGGCGATGCGCAGGACCCGGCCGAGCAGCTTCGACAGCGACCGGCCCAGCCCCGCCCGCTCGAGAACCCGCGCGACCCCCCACCGCTCGGCGAGCGTGTCGACCCCCACGCCCTCGAGCGCGCGGCGCGCGAGCCGCCCCAACAGCGCCGCCACCAGGAGGCCGACGATGAGCAGGACCAGCGCGCCGCCCAGGCGCGGAAGGAAGCCGCCCAGCTCTTCCTGGGCGTCGTCCAGCAGGGTGACCGCGAATCCGCTCACGGCGTCTTTCGGGATCCGCCCAGCAGGCTCGCCAGTCCCTGAGCGAAGGCGACCCCGATCATGCCCACCACCCGCAGCGGCTCCTGCAGGTAGCCCTGCCAGCGCGCCCGGCGCACCACACGCGGCACGAGCGTGGCGCCGGGCGCCGGCGGCGAAGCGCGCAGCAGCTCGAGGTGCTCTCCGAGTCGCTGCTCGGCGGGGCCGGTCGCCGGCTCGTCGTTCATCGCGGAAGCTCCCAGTCGTAGGCGTTGTTGCGGAGGATCTCGATCAGCTCGTTGCGCGCCCGGTGCAGCCGGCCCTTGACGCTTCCGACCGGTGAGTCGGTGATGAGCGCGATCTCGTCGTAGGGCATGCCTTCGAGGTCGCGCAGCACGAGCACCGCGCGGTGCTCGGGGCGAAGGCCGCGCAACTTGCGCTCGAGACGCTCGGCCCGCTCGCGCTCTTCGAGCCGGCTCGCGGGCTCGCGGGCGCCCGTGTGCGGAGGCGCCGCCTGCTCCACCTCAGCGTCGCTTCCCACCGGTTCGGGAACGCGCCGCTCGAGCTGATTGAGCGCGGTGTTGTGAACGATTCGCAGAAGCCAGGCGCGGAAGCTGCCCTCGCCGCGGTAGCTGTCCAGGCGGTGGTAGGCGCGCAGGAGGGCGTCCTGGCTCACGTCATCGGCCTCGTCGGGGCCGACAACCCGCGCCGCCACGCGGAACACCACCGCGCGGTGCCGAGCGACCAATTGCTCAAAGGCCCTGATGTCGCCGTTTCGCGCGCGACTGACCAGCAGCTTGTCTTCCTCGGTCACGGACGAAAAAGCTACCGCTGCCCGCGATCGGGGGGCTCCGACGATGGTCACACCCGACCAGACCGGTCGGGTGGGCTCTGGGTTACATCGGGCCATAGGGTTCGTAAGCGGAGAAGGAGTCCCATGCCCCTGGTGGACCACGAAGACAGCGTCCTGATCGTCATCGACGCCCAGCACGGGTTCTACGGCGATCGGCTGCCGGCCGACGAGAGCGCCCGGGCACGCGAGGCGCTCGATCGCATGGTCTGGCTGGCCGGCGTGGCCGCCCGCCTCGGCATTCCCGCCGTCATCACCGAGGAGGATCCGAAACGCAACGGCCCGACCTCTCCGGCGATCGCCGAGCGCCTCGGCCAGGCGAGCGCCCTGATCAAGCCGACCTTCGGGCTGACCGGGACCCCGGAGATCGTCCAGGCCGTCGAGGAGACAGGGCGCAAGACCGCCGTGCTCGTGGGCTTCGAGACCGACGTCTGCGTTGCTCAGTCGGCGATCGGATTGCGCGAGCGGGGCATGCGCGTGGTTGTGCCGGATGACGCCGTGTACTCGCCTGGCGAGATGCATGCCCGCGGCATCGCGCGGATGACCGCCGAAGGCGTCGAGATCAATCACTGCAAGGGCTTGGCCTACGAATGGACGCGGACGCTCGACCGATCGCGTGAGATCCTCGGTGCCGACGGACCCCCCGACGCGCCTTTCCGGCTGTGAGCGCCCTCTAGTGCGCGTAGGGCGGCGGCAGGGTGGCGCCGGCCGGGCGGCTGCTCGGCGCCGCCTTGGCCAAAACCAGAGCGGCGATGACGGCCAGCGACGATGCCCGCTATCAGCGCGGCGCGGAGCGCGAACCCCCCAGGATTGGCCGCGGGGCCAAGAGCGAGTTGCACGAGTACGCCGGCAGCTCCTCCGGTCAGGAGCCCGCTCATGGTGTGCGGCGGCGCCCAGCTGCCGCCGAGGAGCGCGCCCACGAGAGCACCGGTGGCTCCGAAGGCGGCGGGATCCACCCAACCTCCCATCACCTGGTCGGTGATTTCGGGCAGTCTCTGGATCGTGGCGCCGATCGCTCCGGCAAGAGCGCCGAGCACCAGCCCGACGAGCGCACGGGTGGGGGCGTGAAGCCCTTGCCGTAGGCCAGCGTCAGCCAGATCGCCAGTGCGGCGCCGACGATCGCCCAGGACGCGCCTCGCCTGGCTGCGGCGAGGGCGATGTTGGCGCCCTCCGTGGCCTGTGACCCCAAGGCGGGCATCAGCTCGCCAACCAGCCAGTTGGCGAGCAACGCAGCCGCGAACGCGACCAACACTCCTTGCAGGACCAGCATGCCGAGCTGGCGGGAGTCCCTGCCGGGAGGCGGCGGTGGGGGCGATGGCTGGCGCGGAGCGAGCTCAGCTTCCTGGCGAAGGCCCCGCTTCTCGAGCGCCCGCCTCAGGGTGTTGATGCCGTGATCCCAGCGCACGGCGTCATCGTGCAACTCCAGGGCCTCGCGGCCGGCCAACGTTCGAAGGCTCTCGGGCAGCTCCGACTCTGTGGGCATGGCCGCCCCTCCCACGAGCACCGGGATCACCGAGACGTCCGGCCGCTCGAGTGCGATCTGCACCTCCAGCTCGACGAAGTCCTGTCCGTCGAGGCCGGCCTTCTCCAGTGCCGCCGACCAGCCGGGACCGATCACCAGCACGAGCGCCCGGCTTCCGCCGACCGCGTTGCGGATCTCATCGGCCCAGGGCGTGCCCGGTTCGAGCCCCACCACATCCATGAACACGGCGTCGGAACCGAAATGGTCGCGGATGGCCCGGTAAATATGGCCGGCGTAGTTGCCCGGCTCATCGCGCCGGTAGCTGATGAATACCTTGGGCTGGTCTGTGACGGGGTCGCTCTGCTGGGTCATCGGGCTGGGAGCGACCGTACGCCCACCCGATGGGCCCGTTTGTGCGAAACCGCACAGAAAGGTGCTTACGGTGCTGTGGCGGTTTGTGCGGTCGCCCCTTCGCCGTGCACCTCGTGCTCACCCTCAGCGAACTCCTCGACGATCTTGGCGCAGAAGGCCTCGAGGTCGTCCGGCGAGCGGCTGGACACCAGGCCCTGGTCGGTCACCACCTCTTCGTCGACGACTTCAGCGCCGGCGTTACGCAGGTCGGTGCGGATGCTCGGGTATGAGGTGAGCGTGCGACCGCGGGCCACATCGGCCTCGATGAGGATCCATGGTCCGTGGCAGATCACGCCGACCGGCTTGCCTGTCGCAAAGAAGTCCTTCACGAAGCGCACGACGCCCTCATCCAGGCGCAGGTTGTCGGGGTTGGCCACTCCGCCGGGGAGGATTAGCCCGTCGTAGTCCTCCACCGACGCCTCCGAGACCCTGCGGTCGACCGCAATCTTCTCGGTCGGATTGATGTCGCTCTCGACAGCCTGGATCTCGCCCGAGTCGATCGACAGCAACTCGGTCTGTGCGCCCGCCTGCTCAACCGCCGCGCGCGGCTGGTCGTGCTCCACCTGCTCCACGCCGTCGGCGGCCAGGATCGCGATTTTCTTGCCCTGAAGTTCCTCTGCCATGCCGTTCACCCTTCGGTTCGGTTCTTGTCGAGCTAGGCGATTACCCGGGTGCGGGCCGCGTAACCGCCGTCCGTCAGGGCTCGAGAGGACTGCGTCCGCGCAGGTCCCAGAGCATCTTGCTCTCAGCGAAGGTGAGTAGCTGCCACTGGTGGGTGACGTCGCTCCATACGTAGATCGCCACGTCCACGATGCTCCGGATGTCTTCGAGCAGATCGACCGTCGCGCGGGTGCCGGCGTCGTCGACCAGCACCTCGCGAGTCATCACGTCGACCACCTTGAAGCGACGCGGCCGGGCGGGCTCCGGGGCCGGTGCGGGCCTGGGGTCGCGCCGCGGCACGGGCCGGCGGGCCGGCTTTCCCGCGGGCTCACGAAGCACTTTTTCGAGCGGTAGCATCTGCGCGCCCGTGCCCTTCGTCTCCGTGTCCAGAATCCACTTCTTGGCCATCGAACTCACGTTCGACTATAGGGACTGATCGGCTGCGCTCGCCGCTCAGGATCCGCTGAGCGCAAGCGCCAGCTGGCGCGACTGGGCTAGCAGCAGCCCGTCGCGCGACCAGAGCTCGCCGTCCTCCTCCAGCAGGCCGTCCCGCGCCGTGCGGGTGGCGAAGCGCCCCAGTACCCAGTCGCTCTCCAGCGGTAGCCGGGCGCGCAGATGCACGGTGAGCTCCAGCGTGGGCACCGCCACGGGCACCCGGGCAACCGTGAAGACGGCGGGAAGCCAGAAGTCACAGAGGGCCACCAGCAGCGCCGCGTCGAGTGGAGAGTCATCGCGCAGTCGCATCCAGCCGCCGGTGAGCGCCCGCGCGCCCTCTCCGGAGAGCGCGGGACGGAATTGGAGCTGTTGGGCCACCCGCGGCGGATCAGGGCGGTCGCTGACCGCGTCGATCTCCTCCGGAGCCGCGACCTCGGGAGGGGCGGCGTGCTCGAGCTGGAGGCCCTCCCGCCCGTCGGCGAGCACCGCGAGCGCCAGCGCGCAGGGGCGCTCGTCCTGAATGAGCCGCGCGCTCGCGAAGCTGACCGTGCGCCCTCGGCGCTCCACGTCGACCTCCACGCGTGCGGAGCCGGCCGACGGCGCGCGTAGATAGTGGACGGTCAGCGAGCGCAGCGGCCGCGAATCGCCGCCGCCGGCCGCCAGCAACGCTCGTGACAGGATCGCCGCGATGTAGCCGCCGTTCGGCCCCGCCACCACCCACCAGTCCTCGGCGAGCCGACAGTCGAAGCTGCCGTCGCCGCGCGGGTGTACCGCGGTGTCGCGTTCGAAGTCAGCCATTAGCGGTACAGGGAAGTGGCGCCGAAGCGCTCGCGCGCGCGAAACCAGGCGAGCTTCTTCTCGCCCTCGTAGGTGAGCAGGCCCTTCTGGTGCCTTGTGTTCGGCTGGTAGGGGGGAGGCCGCCTGCCCGCTCCGCCGGTCCAGCCGGGGAAGATCTCGAACTCGCGCAGGGTCCAGTAGATCGCCCCGGAGATGGGGGCGGCGTCGGCCACGTCGAGGGTCCGGTCGAGGTGGAAGCTCTGGAAGGCGTAGGAGCCCTTGAGGTCGACCGGGGCGCCGGCCAGCTCCGGCCGCGCCTCGGCTCCGAACTCCGTCATCACCAGCGCGTGCCGGGGATAGAGGTCGCGCATCTCCTGCAGGAAGAGCGGCAGCAGGTTGAAGTCCGAGACCCACGAGTACCAGCCGAAGTACTGGTTGATTCCGAGCATGTCGAAGGAGTGGTAGGTGAACTGCTCGGGGTGATAGGGCCTGCCGTTTATGTCGACCGAGATCGGCAGGGTGGGGTCGAGCGATCGCGCGTCGCGAGCGGCGTTCTCCAGAAAGCGGCGGGTAACGCCCGGGCGGTCGTCGGGGCGCGACCACAGCTCGTTGGCGACCGAGTGGGTGATCACCGACGGGTGGCTGCGGGCGGCAATCACCGTCCGGCGCACCGTCTCCCACGCGCGGCGGCGCTGAAGGGGCTCGCGCAGGATGTTGTCCTTGCGATCGCGCTGCCAGATCGGGGCCTGGTTCCAGACCAGGATTCCGGCTCGGTCGAGGCGCGCCAGCAGACGCTCGCTGAGCACATAGTGCGAGCGCGTGACGTTTGCTCCCAGCTCCTTCAGGTCGGCCACGATGCGGTCCATGTCCGCCGCTGTGAGCGCAGCCCCGCTGCCCGGCATGTCCTCGTGGATCGAGGCCCCGGCCAGCTTGATCTCACGGTTGTTGAGATACAGCCGCCCGCGCTTGACCTCGACCGAGCGCAGCCCCACCCGGCGCCGGTCGACCTGCTGAACCGCGCCGCGATCGCGCAGGGTCAGCCTGGCCGAGTAGAGCTTGGGGTCCTCGGGACGCCAGAGCTCAGGGGCGGGGACCCTCACCGCGACGGTCACCCGCTTCTCTCTCGCGCGCTGTCGCGGAAGGCGAACGAGGCGCCGGATCCGGCGGCCGCTCGGCGAGCGCAGCCTCACGTCGAGTGTGGGCCGGAGTTCACTTACCCCGTCCCTCTGGAGGACGCCGTCGACCAGCAGCTCGGCTCGGCAGCCGCTGGCGGGCCCCCTGCACTTCACGCGCGACATCGTCCCCAGGTCGCGCAGATACGCGCGCCCGGCGGGAATCAGGCTCACCGGGCGCACGATGCCGCCCCAGTTCCACCAGCCTTCGGGCAGGCGCGGGTCCTTGCGGCTGTCGACGATCACGAGCAGCTCGTTCGAGCGCCCCGGACGCAGCCCGCGGGCCTCGAGGGTGAAGGGCGTGTAGGGGTCGGTGTTCTTACCCAGCCGGCGCCCGTTGAGGTAGACCGCCGCGCTGCGGCGCACGCTCTCGAAGCGCACCAGCCAGCGAAAGCCGCGCGGCGTGGCGGGCCCGGTGAAGCGCACCCGGTAGCGCCGGACGCTGCCCCCGTACTCCGAGGCCACGGCCCTGGGGTTGAACACGCTGGGCACCTGAACCGCGGTCCACGGGAGCGGCGCCTGGGCCACCCGGGCCCGTGGGGTCGCGGCGGCAGAAGCCGGGTTGGGCGTCCCCTCCGGCTGTCCCTCGACGGGAGGGGGCGCCTGCGGCGGTGCGGGGGCGGCCTGCTGGGCCCGCACCTCCCAGCCGCCGACGAGCGTCTGCCCGCGCGGCGGTTGGGCCGCCAGGGCAGACCCCGGAAGCGCCACAAGGGCAACGGTCAGTAGCGAGAGGACCTCCTCACGCCCTCTCACCGTAGCCAGACCGGCGAGCAGCCGTGATTCTGAAACGCTTGGGCGGTGCCACCCCTGGCCGCAGGCATCGAGTTCCTCTACGCACCGCCTGGCCATATTCGGATTGCTGCTCCTGGCCGCGGGCGTTGTTGTCGGGGCTCGCGCGGCGCAGCTTTCTGTCGCTCACCGCGCGTTCGTGGTGGCCGGGCTGATTCTCGGGCAGGGAGGCTTCGGGGCGCTCGAGCTCGACCCGGGATCCGACTTCGTGCAGGGGCTCGCGGTGATCGCGCTGATCCTGATCCTGTTCCGCGACGGTCTCGAGGTGGAGGCCGAGATGCTGCAGACCGCCTGGCACCTGCCGTTTCGAAAGCTGCGTGCTGGCCATGCCGCTGACGTGCATCCTCGTCGCGCTGGTCACCCACGCGCTCACCGATCTGGGCTGGACCGAGTCGTTTCTGGTCGGTGCACTGCTGTCGCCCACCGACCCCGTGCTCTCTTCCACGGTGGTCACCAACCCGCGCGTGCCCCGGGTGATTCGCCATTCGCTCAATCTGGAGTCCGGTCTCAACGACGGCCTGGCGCTCCCCGCCGTGCTCGCCTTCACGGCGGCGGCAGAGGAGCAGCGCGGGCTTCGTCTGGTGGGAATTCGTGCTGCAGGACATCGGGGCCGGGCTTGCGGCCGGGCTGGTTGTGGCCTTCTTGGCCTCGCGGCTGATGCCGCGCAAGACCGCTCTGGGCCAGGAGATCAGCGCTCACCAGAAGGCGCTCTATGCGCTCGGAGTGGCCTTCGCCGCCTACGGAATCGCGGTACTGCCCCCCGAGGGCAACGGCTTCATCTCGGTGTTCGTCTGCGCGATCGCCTTCGGGATCTGGCGTCCCGACATCCGGCATTGCTTCGAGGCCCGCTCCGAGGACGTGATCGAGGTGGTCAAGCTCGGCGTGTTCCTCGTGTTCGGCGCCATCCTCACGAAGGAGTTCCTGTTCGAGGACGGTTGGGCGGCGGTGGCGATCACCGCATTCACATTGCTGGCCGCCCGGCCGATCGCGGTCTTCGTATCGCTGGCCGGAACGCGACAGGTCGACCTCGCGGGCAAGGCCTTCATGGCCTGGTTCGGCCCCAAGGGCGTGGCCACGATGACGTTCGCCCTGTTCGTGCTCGGCTCGGCCGTGCCGGAGGCCGAGCGGATCGCCGGTATCGCGGCCCTGGCCGTGGTTGTGTCGATCATCGCTCACGGGCTCAGCGATCATCCGGGCGCCGAGTGGATGGCACGCAGGGCGGGGTACGAAGAGGCATAGTTCACGCCATGGATCACTGGGACATCGCCTCGCTCGCCGTCAACCCTCACCAGCCGGAGGTGCTGCGCTCGGACAACGAGACCCGCGTGGTGGCCATCAACCTGCCGGCCGGCGAGGCGCTGGGGGAGCACCAGGTCCATGAGCGAGCGTGGCTTATGGTGGCCGCCGGTGAGATCGAGGTGGAGGGGGAGGGGCAGACGATCTCCGGCGGCGCCGGGCTGCTCGTGCACTGGGAGCCCAACGAGCGCCACGAGGTGCGCGCCAAGAGCGATTCGAGGTTGATCTTGCTGCTCTCGCCCTGGCCCGGCGAGGGCCATCCGAGTAGGCGCGGCGAAGAGGGTGCGGCCTCCTAGACTGGAGGACGATGGACCCCTCCCGCAAGCGCAGGCTCCGACTCGTGGTGGCGCTGAGCATCGCCGTTCTGCTCGCCTCGGCGCTGGTGTACACGAGCTTCAGCGCATCGAGTGAGGCCGCCAAGCCCTCCGAGATCCAGGAGGGGCGCTCCTACGAGCTGACCGGCAAGGTCGTGGCCGACTCCGTCCAGCGCGAGGGCAACGAGCTGCGCTTTCGCGTGCGCGACCGCGACGGCACCCATTCCGTCCCGGTGACCTACGCCGGCGTGGTGCCGGACCCCTTCCGCGAGGGACGCGAGGTCATCGTCTCGGGCGAGCTCCAACAGGGCACGTTCGTGGCCGAGCGCGACTCGCTCGTGACGAAGTGCCCATCGAAGTTCACGGCGGAATCCGAGGCCGGGCGAAGCAGCCGGCTATGCCGGATGCGCAGCGATAGGGATTCCTAGCGTGGCCGGCGTCGGCTCCGCCTGCCTGACGATTGGCCTCCTCACCGCGCTCTACGCGGCGGGCGCGTCGCTGTACGGAGCACGCGGAGCGGGACGCAGGTGGGTCGACTCGGGCCGGCGGGCGATCTATTGCCTGGCCGCCCTGTGCGTCGGCGCCTTCGCCATCCTCGAGTCGGCTTTCCTGCGCTCGGACTTCTCCTACGCGCTCGTGGCCGAGGGCTCATCGACCACCACGCCCACGTTCTACAAGGTCACTGCGGTCTGGGCCACGCAGGACGGCTCGCTGCTGCTGTGGGTGACCCTGCTTTCGCTGTTCTCCGCGGCGGTGCTCTTTCTCACCCGGCGCTCGCTGCGCGATCTCGCGCCCTATGCCGCGGCCGTGCTGGGCGCCGTGGCCGCGTTCTTCCTGTTGCTGATGGTGGGCTGGGAGAACCCGTTCGACACCCTCGCGGTCGCGCCGCAGGAGGGGGCGGGCCTGAATCCGCTGCTGCGCCACCCCGCGATGATGATCCACCCGCCGATGCTCTACACGGGCTACGTCGGCTTCTCGATTCCGTTTGCCTTTGCCATCGGCGCACTCGTCACGCGGCGAACGGGCGCCGACTGGATCCGGGCCACGCGCCGCTTTGCGCTGGTGGCCTGGACCTTCCTCGGCACCGGCATCCTGTTGGGAGCGCTCTGGTCGTACTCGGAGCTCGGCTGGGGCGGCTACTGGGCCTGGGATCCGGTGGAGAACGCGTCGCTCATGCCCTGGCTGGTGGGCACCGCCTTCCTGCACTCGATCATGGTGCAGGAGAAGCGCGGCATGCTGAAGGTGTGGAACGTCTCGCTGATCTGCGCGACGTTCACGCTGGCGCTGCTGGGCACCTTTCTCGTCCGAAGCGGGATCCTCGACTCCATCCACGCCTTCGGGGCATCGACCATCGGCGTTCAGTTCCTCGTCTTCATCGGCTGCGTCATCGCTCTGTCGATGGGCCTCGTAATCTCGCGCCTGCCCGACCTGCGCACCGAGGCCCGGCTGGACTCACTGCTCTCGCGCGAGGCGTTCTTCCTGCTCAACAACCTGGTGCTGGTGGCGCTCGCGCTGGTGATCCTCTGGGGCACGTTCTTCCCCCTAATCTCCGAGGCGCTCACTGGAACCGAGCAGACCGTCGGCCCGCCCTGGTTCGACCGGCTCGTGACCCCGCTGGCCATCGTGCTCGTGCTGCTGGCCGGGATCGGGCCGGTGCTGGCCTGGCGCCGAGTCACCGCTGCGGCGCTGAAGCGGGTGCTGCTGGTTCCGCTCGCGTTCACTGCCCTCGTGCTGGCCGCCCTGCTGGCGCTGACCGACGCCGCCGACAGCGTTCCGTCGCTGGTCATGTTCTGCCTCGTGAGCTTCGTGTTTGCGGTGGTCGGCCAGGAGTTCTGGCGCGGAGCGAGCGCCCGCCGGACGATGACCGGCGAGGCCTGGCCACGGGCGTTGGCCCGCCTGATCGGGCGCAACCGGCGCCGCTACGGCGGCTACCTGGTGCACGTGGGCATCGCGGTCCTGTTCGGTGCGGTGGCCGCCTCGTCGGCGTTCGCAGAGCAGCGCGATGTGCGGCTGTCGCCGGGCCAGCGGGTCTCCGTCGGTGGCTATGACGTCGAGTACGTGCGGGCCACCGCGCGGCTGGGCGGCGACCGCGGGGGGACCGGCGCGCCGATCGCGTTCGGCGCAGTGATGCGGGTGACCCAGGGCGACAAGACCTTCACCCTTCGGCCTTCGCGCAACTACTACTCCACCGCCGACCCGTCCAAGGGCGCGATCTCCCGCTTCTTCGAAGGAGAGGCCACCAGCGAGGTTGATGTCCGCTGGGGCCTGCGCCGCGACTTCTGGCTCGCCATCCGTCCCGACCTCGTTTCGCTCGAAAAGCCGATCGCCCGCGCGGATCGCGAGTTCGCCGACTCGCCGGGCGATGTGCAGGCCGTCGTGATCAACACCCTCACCGAGCTCTATCGCACCGAGCCCCCACCGGCCGCGTTTCGCGTAATCGTGTCTCCGTTGGTGGCCTGGATCTGGATCGGCGGCGCGATCGTGCTGCTGGGCGCGCTGGTCGCGGCCTGGCCCTCGCCCGAGGCTCGCCTGCGCCGGGTGCGCTCGCTGTACAAGGCCCGGTTGGGCCGCGAGCTCACCCGGGCCTAGGCTTCACGGGCGTGGAGTACGCCCTGGCCCTCCTGGCGCTGGCCGCACTCGTGGCCCTGGCCGTGAGCGTGCCGCTGCGCCGCCGCGGGCAGGTGGAGCTGCTCGAGGAGACGCGCCTGGAGGAGCTCCGGGCGGCTAAGGAGGCCAAGTACCGCGAGATCCGCGACGCCGAGCTCGACCACCGCATGGGAAAGCTCTCGGAGCGCGACTGGAAGGGCGTCGACAGCGAGTTGCGCGGCGAGGCGATCGAGATACTGCGCGAGCTGGATGCCCTGGAGGGGCGCGGTTAGCATGGCGGCGTGGGCGACCAGGAGGACGGAACCGAGCCCGACGATTCGAGTGGCTCGAGCCGGCCGGGCAAGCTCGCTGTCGGCCTCGCGCTGATCGCGGGCGCGGTCGCGGCGGTCGTGATACTGATCGCCTACTCGCCCGACGGCGATACGCCGAAGCAGCCCGCCGGCGAGCGACTTCCAGCGACCCTGGGGGCGGTGCCCACCAACAGGGTCGAAGGCCGGGGCACCGCCACAGTCCGCCTGAAGGGCAAGGTCGCCACCGTCGCGCTCGAGACGAATGGCCTGCTCGACGACGCCCATGTGATGCACATCCACGCCGGCGAGCGAGGCACCTGCCCGACGCCGGCGGCCGCCCGTCCGCACAACGGCAACCTCTCCATCAGCACCCTCGACGGCGCGGCCTTCTACGGCAGCCCGCGCATCTCGCTGACCACACGAGGGGACACCGGCGTGGTCAGCATCCTCGAGTTCGCACGCTACCCGTCGACCGGGGGCATCACCTACAAGCGCACGATCGAGCTGCGGCCGAGGACGATCCGCTTCCTCCGGAGGAACCTCGCCTCGATCGTTGTGCACGGCATCGATTACAACGGCAACGGCGTGTACGACCAGACCCTGGGGGAGAGCGACCTCAACCCCGGCCTGGACGGTGAGGCCACCGCTCCGGCGCTGTGCGGAGAGCTGGTCGCAGACCCAGCGGGTCGGCAGAGCGCGCGCAGGCAGAGCCCGGCAGGGCAGACCTTCTCGTCAGCCCTGGCCCTCCCGTCAACCGCTCCCAGCGTGATCTGCCACCTACGCCGGACCACCTGAGCGCCCGACCCGCACCACAGTGCTCTTCCCGGACACGAGCCGTGACGCGTTGCCGCGCTTGTCCAGGCCGCGGACGAGCAGCCGGTAGTGCCCCGCGGGCAGCTGGGCGCCCAGCTGCACGAGCCAGCGCGCGCCGTTCTTCGTGACGGTCAGCTCGGCGGTCTTCCAGCGCGGCCGCTTGCAGCTTCGCCATCCGACGCTCATGCGCTTGCGGCTGGGAACCCACCAGCGACATCCCGCCTTGGTGCGCCGGCCTCGCAACGCCACCTGAACGCGCCGCACCCCGCTCGTGTCGAGCGCCGAGCCGCGCACCCGGCCGAGCGCCGGCCTGACCGCGGTCACGCGCAGCGCCGGCCCGACACGATCGGTGCTCGCGCTGCCGGCGCTCGGGCCGCCCGGGGCGTTGGGCGACACGTCGACGAATTCGGCGGTGAGCGTGCCCCCACCCGGCGGCACCGCGTAGCCGTGCAGGCGCGACCCTCCGTCGGACCAACTCGCGAAGTTGAAGATCCTGCCGCCCTGCTGCAGGCTCGGCGGCGCGCTCACGCTGGTCTGGAAGCCCACCGCCGTGGTCAGGTCGCGGGGTGTGGTGATCAACAGGCCGCCGTAGGACACGGGCGCGCCGGACGGCCGGCTGCGCAGGCGGACGATCGTGGTCTCGGGATCCACTCGCACCGTCTTGACGCTGCTCAGCCCGCCCGAGTCCGTTGCCGTTACCTCGACCTCATAGTGGGAGTCCGCGTCGTGATCGGTGGCGGCCTCCACGTCGATCTGCGCCCGGTTGGAGTAGGTGCCCGCCCCGCCCACATGTGTGTGCTGGGCATGGATCAGGCGCACGTTCCAGTCGAAGGCGGTGCCCGGCAGGGTGCCGTCCTGGGTGTCGGAGGCGGAAGCGGTCAGCCGGAACATCTGGCCGCCGCGGTAGCGCGAGTCGCCGGACACGCTGATCACCGGAGCCGTGTTGCCGGCGTTGATGGTCTGGGTGGCGGTGGCGCTTCCGCCCCGGCCGTCGGACACCGTCAGGCGCGCGGTGTAGATGCCCGCGGCGGGATAGGTGTGCGACGGGGCGCCTGAGCTGCTGCCCGGGGTGCCGTCGCCGAAGTCCCAGCTGTAGGTGAGCGGGTCGCCGTCGGGATCGCTCGACCGGGGCGGGCGGCCGTCGAAGGCCACCGTCAGCGGCGCGATCCCCGAGCTCGGGGTGGCGGACAACCCCGCGATCGGGCTCCGGTTCCCGGGCGAATAGACGATCCGCCGCACGGAGCCCTGTCCGTTGCCGAAGTTGCCGACCGACGCGTAGACCAGGTTGCCGTCAGCGTCGGATTCGAGCGCCGTTCCCGACCAGCCCGTGGCGAAGTCCTGTGAGGTCCAGCCGCCTCCGTTGGGCACGAGCCGCCGAATGAAGCCGCCGGCGTAGTCGCCGAAGAAGATCGAGTTGTCGTATCCCGCCGGGTAGGAACTCCCCGTGTAGGTCGGCCCGCCGAGTATCGCGCGCGATCCGCCGTGCGCGTACTGGTGCACGGGCGCGTGATGCGGGTTGGCGTATTGGGCCTCACACTGGGGCAGCTCTTCGTAGCCCGGTGTCCGGCCGCTGCCCTCGTAGCAGGGCCACCCGAAGCTCTCGCCGCCGCCGCCGACCAGGTCGATCTCCTCCCAGCTGTTCCAGCCCACGTCGCCGAGCGCGATGCCGCCGCCCGGCCGCAGGCTGAAGCGGAAGGGGTTGCGGAAGCCCTTGGCGTGCAGCTTGGTGCACACGTACGAGAGGTTGCTTTCGGCCGGGCAGAAGCTGTGGCCGGGCAGCCCCATGCCGTTGCGGTCGATGTGCATGAGCTTGCCCGCCAGGCTGGCCTCGTCGAAGGTCCTCAGTGCCCGGAGGTCCACGCCGCCGTAGTCGGATCCGTCGCCGTTGCCCACCCAGAGCGTGCCGTCGGGCGCCGAGCGCACCGTGCCGATTGAGTGCGAGGTGCCGTCGGACGGGATGCAGTCGAGCGCGTTGTTGGCCGTCGGGCAGGGGCCGTCGACGTACGTCCCCAGGATGACCCTCGTGTCGGTTACCTGATTCGAGCCATTGACCTGGACGCGCATGAGCTGCGAGACCATCGGAGAGGAGCTGTCCTGCGTGCCCATTCCGTTGAGGTCGTAGGTGTAGAGCAGGTACAGGTAGCCGTTCTGGGCGAACTGCGAGTCCACGGCCAGACCCAGCAATCCCCGGTCGGAGTAGTGATTGACCCGCGTCGCGTAGTCGGCGACCAAGCCGGCCGTCGAGCCACCCGCCGCAACCACTTTCAGCGCGCCGTTCTTCTCGGCCACGAACATGCGGCCGTCGGGCGCCCAGGCCACGGTCGTGGGACGCGAGAGGCCGCTCACGATCGTCTGTTCCTCGAAACCGGTCGGGTAGGTCGCCGCGCCCGCTTCGGGAGCGAAGATCACCATCGCGATCACAGTCGCGCAAATCGCGAGTCTCGAGCACCTCACCGCCAGTAAAGAACGGATGCACGGCTCTCTGGCTTGCGTCGCTAGCCTTCCCGCCCGTGGAAGCGATTCTCAGCGGCCTTCAGGTGGTGCTCGCGGTCGTCCTGATCGTGCTCATCCTGCTGCACTCCGGCAAGGACACCGGCCTGTCCGGAGCCTTCGGCGTGGGCACCGGCGCCGGCCCCTTCGGCGGCGGCTCGCTCGTCGAGCGCAACCTCAATCGCTGGACCGTGGCGTTCGCGCTCGTCTTCGTAGTGAACGTGATCGTGCTGCTCAAGATCTGAGCAGGCGGGGCGCTAGCGCTTGACGCGGATCAGCGTGCTCGGTCCCGGGCCCATCCTCGAGTTGTTGCCCAGCTTGTCGAACGCCAGTACGACGATGCGGTAGCGGCCCGCAGGGAGGGGACCGCCCAGCCTCGCCAGCCAGCGGGCGCCGCCCTTGACGGCGGATAGCTCGGCGGCAAGCAAGCGCGGCCGCTGGCAGCTGCGGCCGCCGATGCTCATGCGCTCGAGGCGGGGGATCCACCAACGACAGCCATCGGCCCGGCGCCGGCCTCGAACCGCGACCTGCACGGCTCGCACGCCGCTTGCGTCGAGGGCTGAACCGCGCAGCCTGCCGCGCCGCGCGCTCACGCCCGTCAAGCGCAAGGTCGGCCCGGCGCGGTCCACGCCGCCGGATTGCTCGCCGCCCGACGGGCCGATCGGCGACGCCTGTGTCGGCCCTTGGAACGTAGCGGTGCGGGTGCCGCCCTGCGGCGGCACCGTGAAGTCGTGCACCCGGGCCCCGCCGTCGGACCAGCTCGCGAAGTTGAAGATCTGCCCGTTCTGCTCGAAGCTCGCCGGGACGCTGAGCGTGGTCCGGTAGCCGATCGTCGTCGTCAGGTCTCGGGGGGTGGTGAGCTGGACACCGCCGTACGAGACGGGTGCGCCGGACGGCTCGCTGCGCAAGCGCACGATCGTGGTTTCGGGATTGACCGCGACGATGCTCCGAGCGGTCAACCCGCCGGCATCGGTGGCGCTGAGCTCGACCTCGTAGTGGGAGTCCGCGTCGTGGTCGGTGGTCGCTTCGACATTTATCTGAGCCACGCCCGAATAGTTTCCCCCCGGGTGCGCGTGATCGGCATGGAGCAAACGCACGTTCCATTCGAGGGCGCTCGGCGGCAGGACTCCGTCCTCGGCGTCGGACGCCGACCCGGTGACGCTGAACACCTCACCGCCCCGGAAGGTCGAGTCGCCTCCGATGGTGATCTGCGGAGCGGTGTTGCCCGAGCTGATCGGTTGGGTCGCGGTGGCGCTCCCGCCCTGGCCATCGCTCACGGTCAGCTGGGCGGTGTAGTTCCCCAGCTCGTACGTGTGCGAGGGGTTGGCCTCCGCGCTCGTGCTGCCGTCGCCGAAGTCCCAGCTGTAGGTCAGCGGGTCGCCGTCGGGGTCCGTCGATCCGCTCCCGGTGAAGGCGACCGCGAGCGGCGCGGGGCCGGAGCTCGGGGTCGCCACAATCCGCGCAATGGGATTTCCGTTCCCCGGTGTGTAGACGATTCTCCGCACCGAGCCGCTGCCGTTGCTGAAATCGCCGACCGAGACGTAGGTCAGGTTGGTGTCCGGCCCTTGCTCGATCGCGGTTCCTGTCCAGCCGTCGGCGAAGGGCTGAGAGGTGAAGCCGCCGCTGCCGTTCGGCACGAGGCGCCTCATGAAGTTCCCGCTGTAGTCACCGAAGAAGATCGAGTTGACGTAATCGGCCGGATAGGAGCTGCCGGTGTAGGTGGGACCGCCCAGCACCGAGAGGGATCCGCCGTGGGGATACTCGTGGGTGGGCGGGACGTGAGCCCTCGCGTACTGGGCTTGGCACTGGGGCAGGTCCTGATAGCCGGGGGTACGAATCGAGCCCTCGTAACAGGGCCAGCCATAGCTGTGGCCGCCCTCGCCGATGAGATCGATCTCCTCGCGGGTACTCGAGCCCACGTCGCCGAGCGCGATCCCACCGCCGGGCCGGAGCGTGAAGCGGAACGGGTTTCGAAAGCCCGTTGAGTGCACCTTGGTACACACGTGCGAGAGATTGGTGTCGTTCGGACAGAACGGATGTGCGGCCAGGCCCATGCCGTTGCGGTCGACGTGCATCAGCTTGCCCGACATGCTCGTCTCGTCGTAGGTCCGCAGGGCGCGCGTGTTGACGTTGCCCGAGTCGGTGGCGTCGCCACTGCCCACCCAGAGGGTGCCGTCGGGCGCGGACCGCACCGTGCCGATCGAGTGAGAGCTGGCTTCCGAAGGTATGCAGTCGACGTCGTTCGCGGGCGCCGGGCAGATCTCGCTCGTGTTGGTACCTAGGATGACCGTTTCCTCGGTCACTTGGTTCGCGGAGTTGATGCCCACTCGCATGAGCTGAGACACCATCGGCGCGTCGCTGTCCGGCCTAAGGGGATAGACGTCATAGGTGTAGAGGAGGTAGAGATACGGGTTCTCGGCGAACTGCGAGTCGACCGCCAAGCCGAGCAGGCCGCGATCGATGAAGTTATTCACTCGCGCCGAGTAGTCGGCCACTACCGTGGCGGTCGAGGCGCCTGGAGCGACCACCTTGAGTACGCCGTCCTTCTCGGCGACGAACATCCGCCCGTCCGGCGCCCAGGCCACCGTCATGGGGCGCGTGAGGCCCGTGGCGATGGTCTGCTCCTCGAAACCGGCGGGGTACGTTGCCGCTCCGGCAGCGCAGGGGCAGGCAATCGCGACGGCCACAGCCGCCAACGCTGTCAGCTTGGGGAAGCTCACCTGTCGAACCAACGCGCGCCAGGCCGCGTCCTTTCGACGGTCATGCGCGATTTCAGCAGGCCGCGGAGCTCTCGGGACAGGGACGGCCCGTTGGCGGTCGCGCTCGCGGTCAGCCTGGAAGGCCCTGCGGGTGCTGTGGGCGGCGTAGCCGTCGAGCTCGACGATCAGGTTGGCGTCCGGCCAGAAGGCGTCGACCTCGTACCCCAGCACGATCCTGTTCGTTCGCGGCGCGGGGAGCTCGTGGCGCGCGCAGAACGCGAGAAAGCGATTCTCGAACTCGGACCGGGTCAGCTGCGGCGGATGTGCCGCGACATTCAACAGTGTGCTGCCACGTCGTCCCGGGTTGTTGTTCACGGTGGCGGTGAGGGCGTTGAGGTCGAACAGGGTTCTGGCGACGGTGGTGACCGGGATGCCGTCCTTGGTGGTCGCCTCGTCGGCCCCGAGCCGGCCGGATCGGTGGATGCGTATGCCGTTGCGGCGCACGCGACCATTTTGCGAAGGCACGGTCACGTCGATCAACGTCGCGGCGCTTCCCCGGATGTTCGCCCCCGGGGAGGCGCGGTGGCAGCCCGCGGGGCTCAGCCCGCCGCGCTCGTGAAGCGGGCTGAGCTCAGCCTCGCCGCCGGGCATGCGACCCCATAGGCAGAGCGGCGGCCGTAGAACTCACCCTCACTGGTCAGCCGCTGGCCGGCGGTCAGGGCCTGCACGCGCGAGAGCATCTCCAGCAGCGAATCGGTCAGTCGCAGCTCGCGCAACGGCCTGGTCACCTCGCCGTTCTCGATCAGGAACGTGCCGTCACGGGTGACGGCGGTCACGAGCGTCTCCTTGGGGCGAATCAGGTTGGCGTACCAGAGCCGCGTGACGTAGATGCCGCGCTCTATCGGGGCGCACAGCTCGGCCAGGTCACTCGCCCCGCCCCCCGCCAGCACGAGGTTGACCGGGTGAGGCCCGTGCGGGTCCCCGCCTGGCGCGCCGGCGTGGCCGGTGGACTCGGTGCCGGCGAGCGCCGCGCTGCGCCGGTCGTGCACCACCGCGTTAACCACCCCGTCCTGGATCAGCGGCAGCGGGCGCTTGGCCGTGCCCTCGGCGTCGAAGCTGCGCGGGAGCGTCAACGGAGCGGCAGGAGAGTCGGCCAGGTTGACCGCCGGCGCGGCCAGCTGACGGCCCAGCCGCCCAACCAGGGCGCCGCGCCCCTCGGCGTGGGCCAGGCCGTTGAGGGCGCTCGAGCCAAGCGCGTCGAGCAGCAGCCCGACCGCGCTGTGCTCAAACACGACGGGGTACTCCCCGGAGGGCAGCTCCGCCACCGGACCATCCAGCGACGCCTTGCGCGCCGCCTCTTCGCACAACCCGCGGATGTTCAGGCTGTCGGCAGTTCGGGCCGCCTGCACGGCGTAGCCGCTGCGGTCCCGGGCGGCATCGATGCAGATGATCTTGAAGAAGCTGTCGGTGGCGCGCTCCTCGTTGCTTGCGTTCTCGTCGGCCACGGCGTGCTCGACAGTCCCCGCGGTCCAGATCCCGTGCGCCTCCAGTCCCGCGCGGCGGCCGATCGAGAAAGCGGTCTCCAGAGCCGCCGCGCCGTGCGCCGGGTCGCAATCGAATGCGCCGTTGGGCAGGGCGCGGGCGCGTTCCACGGCCAGGCCCGGATGCCCTCCCGGCCCGGCGGTCGAGGCCAGCTTCGCCGCCTCGGTGGCCCGGCGGGCGCAGCGGGACAGGCTGTGGCGGTCGATGCGGTTCGTCGCGGCTCGGCCCACGTGGCCTCCACGCACCACCGCCAGCTCCACGGTCACATCGTCGATCGCCGTGGATTGCGTCGGTCGGTTGGCCGCGAAGCGCAGCATGACGCTGCGCTCGCGCACCACTCGGGCAAGACCGTCGCCGTCGAGGCAGCTTCGCGCCAGCTGAGCGATCTCCAGCGCGCTCACGCCACTCCGACCTCCACGTTGCGAAAGCGCGCGGGGGCCGAGCCGTGTGACACGTGCATCATCTGGCCGGGCTCGCCCTTGCCGCAGTCGAGCAGCGAGGTCAGGCGCCACTCCGGTGCCGAGCAGACCGCGTCGCAGCTTCCCCAGAACTCGGGCGTCACGCCGCTGTAGCTGGGGTTGCGCAGCAGTCGGCCCCGCTCGCCTCCCTTGATCTCCCGGGCGGCCTCGCCCTCGAAGCGAAACTGCAAGCGACGGTCGTCGATCGACCAGGAGCGGTTGGTCTCGATCAGCAGGCCGTGGTCGGTGTCGGCTATCAGGTCGTCGAGCGTGCCCGCGGCACCCGCCTCCAGGTTGACGTTGGTCATGCGCACGATCGGCTGTCGGGCGAACCCGTCGGCGCGCATGCAGCCCCCGGAGCGAGCCAGCCCGGTCTCGCCCGCCGTCTCGCGCGAGGAGAGAAAGCCGGCCAGTACTCCCTCGCGGATGATTGGTATCGGGCGCCCCTCCACGCCCTCGTCATCCCAGCGGAAGGAGCCGATCCCGCCGGGGGTGGTGGCATCCGCGGTGATGCTCACGTGCTCGGATCCGTAGCGCAGCGAGCCGATCGCGTCCACGGGCACAAAGCTCGTTCCGGCATACGAGGCCTCGCGGCCCAGCACGCGATCGAGCTCCACCGCGTGACCGATCGATTCGTGGATCTGCAGCCCCAGCTGCTCGCCGGCGAGGATGAGCGTCGTGCGCTCGTGGGGGCAGGCGGGTGCGCTCAGCAGCTGCTGGGCCTCCTCGGCCAGCTGCGGGGCATGTCCGGCCAGATCCAGCGAGAGGAAGTGCTCGTAACCGGCCTGGGCCACGTGGCCGCTGTGGGAGGCGGGGTAGGAGCGCACCTGACTCTCCTCGCCGTCGACGGCCACCACCGCGATACCGCCACCGCACTCGGTCAGGCGCTGTTCGCAGAGGGCCCCCTCCGTCGAGGCGAAGAGCTTCTCCGTACATACGGCGTGAAAGCGGGCGAGCGTCAGGGCGACTTTCGGGGCCGTTCGCAGCCCCGCGTCGGCGGCGGCCAGCACACCGAGCTTGTCGGACAGCGGAACCGCGATGGGGTCGCGTTCCACCGGGCTCTCGTAGCTGCCCTGCGCCGGTGGCTCTGGTGTCAGGGGCCCGCCCGAGCCGCGCGGCTGCGCCGCCGCCACCGAGAGGGCGCGCTCCAGCGCCGCCTCGGCGGCGGCCCGGTCATCGCCCCGGACCGCGGCGAAACCCCACGTCCCCGCAACGCGCACGCGCACGCCAATGCCCTCCTCCTCGGAGGAGTCGAGCTGGTCGAGCAGCCCGTTGCGCGTGGAGAGCCGCTCACCGCGGCTGTACACGAATCGAGCGTCGGCGTAGTCCGCTCGGCGCGCGGCGCTGTCCATCAGGTCCTGCAGGAGCTCGCGCACCGCCGCGTCAGCTCGCCAGAAGGAGGTTGCGCACCTCGCGTACGGCCACCGGCAGGGTGGTGGTGTCGAAGACCTTGCCCACCCGTATCTCGGCGAGCGTCTTCTCGGTCCGCGCTGCCGCCGGGTTGGCGCCGATCCAATCGTCCACGCGCTCCTCGACATCGCCCTTCGGCCCTTCCGTGGCCAGCACCTGCGCGGTCAGTCCGCGGTGAAGCCCGTAGATGTCATCGCGCAACGCCGCCCGAGCCAGCGCCCGCCAACGGTCGTCACGAGGCAGCGCCACGATGCGATCGCGCAGCCAATGCAGCCCCAGCCGGTCGCCCAGCCTGAAGTGCACGGCCGCCGCCTCCTCGACCTCGACCTCCCGCGCGTCCGCGACCTCGACGATGTCGAAGACGGCGAACATCGTGGGGAGGATGGCCACACGGAGGGCCACATCGGCCGGCACGCCGGCCGACTCCAAGCGCTCCGAGCGGGTCCGCAGCGGCTCGAGATCGCCTTCCCCGAGCAGCCGCGGCACGCTCTCGAAGAGCGCGCCGGCCCCGGTCGAGAAGCGAGCCACCGTCGCCCCGATGTCGATCGGGCGGCTCACGTTGCGCAACAGCCAGCGTGAGCCGCGCTCGACCAGGCGGCGCCCCTCGAGCAGCATCGAGATCTGTACCTCGGCGGCGACCAGCCCGTCGAGCGCCTCGATGTCGGTCCACGCTCGCCGCATCTCGAAGATGTCGCGCGCGGCCGCGTAGGCGCGCGCGATCTCCGACGCGAATGCGCCCGTTTCCTCGTGCAGCCGGTAGGTGAACGTCGTGCCCCCGCCGTGCAGCACGTTGTTGGCCACCTGCGTGGCGATGATCTCGCGCCGCAGGCGATGCTCCTGCATCTGCGGGCGGAACCGCTCGGGCAGGGGGGGCGGGAAATAGCGATCGAGCTCGGACGAGAGGTGGGGATCCTCGGGCACGTCGGAGTCGAGCAGTTCTGAGTAAAGGTCGTTCTTGCTGTAGGCGAGCATCACCGCGAGCTCGGGGCGGGTGAGGCCCGCGTCATCCTGCTTGCGTTCTCCGAGCTGCTCGCCGGACGGCAGCTCCTCCAGTTCCCGGTCGAGCTTGTGCGCCGCCTCGAGGTCGCCGAGGAAGCGGGCGTGCACGTCGACCATTCCCGCGGACTGGGCTTCGGAGAGCGTTAGCGTCTCGGTCTGCTCGTAGTCGTTGCGAAGCACTCGCTCGGCAACGGCGGAGGTCATCTCGGCGAGCAGGTTGTTGCGCTGCTTGACGGTCAGGTCGCCCGCGGCCACGACGCTGTCGAGCAGGATCTTGATGTTCACCTCGTGATCGGAGCAGTCGACTCCCCCCGAGTTGTCGATGGCGTCCGTGTTGATCTTCCCGCCGCCCAGCGCGAACTCGATACGCGCGGCTTGGGTCAGGCCCAGGTTGCCGCCCTCGCCGACCACGCGACAGCGCAGCTCGGAAGCGTCGACTCTCACGGCATCGTTGGCCTTGTCGCCCGCCTCTGACTGGGTCTCTGAGCTCGCCTTCACGTAGGTCCCGATGCCGCCGTTCCAGAACAGGTCCACCGGCGCGCGCAGGATCGCGCGGATCAACTCGTTGGGTGGGAGTCGCTCGTCGTCGATGCCGAGTGCCGCGCGGGCCTCCTCCGACAAAGAGATCGACTTGGCGCTGCGGGGGAACACCCCGCCCCCGGGCGAGATCAGATCGGCGTCGTAGTCCTCCCAGGAGGAACCCGGCAGGCCAAACAGCCGCTCGCGCTCGTCGAAGCCGGCCGCCGCGTCGGGGTCCGGATCGAGGAACACGTGGCGATGGTCGAAGGCGCCCACCAGCCGGATGTGCCGTGACAGCAGCATCCCGTTGCCGAACACGTCGCCCGACATGTCACCCACCCCAACGGCGGTGAAGTCCTCGCCCGCAACGTCGTGGCCGAGCTCGCGGAAGTGGCGCTTGACCGATTCCCACGCGCCGCGCGCGGTGATGCCCATGCCCTTGTGGTCGTAGCCGGTCGAGCCGCCCGAGGCGAAGGCGTCGCCCAGCCAGAACCCGGAGTCGGTCGCGATGCCGTTGGCGATGTCGGAGAAGGTGGCCGTACCCTTGTCGGCGGCCACCACGAGGTAGGGGTCGTCCTCGTCGTGGCGCACCACATCGTCCGGCGGCACGATCTCGCCGTCCACGATGTTGTCTGTCAGGTCGAGCAGGCCCGAGATGAAGGTGCGGTAGCACCGAATCACCTCGGCCTCCAGCTCTTCGCGATCGCCGCCGGGAGGCGGCTGCTTGACCACGAACCCGCCCTTGGCGCCCACGGGCACGATCACGGCGTTCTTGACCATCTGGGCCTTCATCAGGCCCAGCACCTCGGTGCGGAAGTCCTCGCGGCGATCGGACCAGCGGATGCCTCCACGGGCCACCTTGCCGCCCCGCAGATGCACTCCTTCCACGCGCGGGGAATAGACGAAGATCTCGAAGCGCGGGCGCGGCTGGGGCAGGAAGGGCAACCGGGCGGGGTCGAGCTTGAAGGACAGGCAGCCCTTGCTCCGGCCGCCCGGCTCGCGCGCGTAGAAGTTGGTGCGCAGCATCGCCTGCACCACTCCGAGGAAGTTGCGCAGAATGCGATCGTGGTCGAGGCTCTCGACTCGGTCGACCGCCTCCTCGATGCGCTCCACCAGCAGATCCGCCGCCCCCGGGTCGTGGCGCTCAGGGTCGAAGCGGGCCTTGAACAGATCGACCAGTAGGCGCGCCACCTGGGGATGCGCGGCGAGCGCCTGCTCCACGTAGCGGTCGCTGAACGTGGTGCCCGCCTGGCGCAGGTAGCGCCCGATCGCACGCAGCATCGCCGTGTGGCGCCACGAGAGCCGCGCGCGCAGCACGAGGCGGTTGTAGCCGTCGCTCTCGGCTTCGCCTCTCCAGGCGCGGATGAACGCGTCCTCGAAGGAGCCGCGCACATCGTCGGTGTCGGGATCGTCCTCCCCCGAGTAGGTCAGGCCGAAGTCGTACAGCCAGACCGAGTCGCGCTGCCGGGGGGCGATGGCGTACGGGCGCTCGTCGGCGACGTTCACGCCGAGGTTTTCGAAGAGAGGTAGAACGTCCGACAACGCGAGCGGCGCACCCGCTCGGTAGACCTTGGCGCGCAAGGCTCCGAGCGGCGCCTCGATCGGGCGGTAGAGCGACAGCGCCAGGTCGTCCTCCTCGGAAAGGGTCTCGATGCGCCCGATATCCGTGAGCGCCGAGCGGGGCACCCAATCGGCCCGGTAAGCAGTCGGAAACGCCTCGCCGTAGCGACGAAAGAGCGCCGTGCCGCGCTCCTCGCCGTGCTCCTCGTGCAGCGCCTCCTGGAGATCGTCGCCCCAGGAGCGTGTGGCGGCCACGAGCAGCGTCTCGATCTCACGAGTGTCGACGTTGGGCAAGCTGCCCGGCTCGACGTAGACCAGGTAGTGCAGCCGCACGA
Source organism: uncultured Thermoleophilaceae bacterium (assembly GCA_963728495.1). Taxonomy (GTDB): domain Bacteria; phylum Actinomycetota; class Thermoleophilia; order Solirubrobacterales; family Thermoleophilaceae; genus JACVRW01. The sequence continues at coordinate 24,766 of CAVSKI010000002.1, forward strand.
GCACGGATTCCGACACGCGGGTCGAGTAGTCGAGGCTCTGCGCACCGGTCCTCTGGCGGATGATCCCCTCGATGCGGCGCCGGTTCTCCGTGTTGAAGCGGTCGCGCGGAACGAAGACCAGGCAGGAGATGAAGCGACCGAAGGTATCGCGGCGCAGAAACAGGCGCAGGCGCTGGCGCTCGCCGAGATGGAGGATGCCGATGGCGATCTCGAACAGCTCGTCGACCGAGATCTGGAAGAGCTCGTCGCGGGGGTAGGTCTCGAGGATCTCGATCAACGCCTTCTCGTTGTGGCTGCCGGCGGGGAAGGCGGCGCGCTCGAGCACCGCGGCCACCTTGCGGCGCAGGATCGGCACGTTGGCCGGGCTGGCGTGGTAGGCGCTGTGCGTGTAGAGCCCGAGGAAGCGCCGCTCGCCCACCACGCGCCCCTTCCCATCGAAGCGCTGCACCCCGACGTAGTCGAGATAGGCGGCGCGGTGCACCGTGGCGCGCTCGTTGGCCTTGGTCAGGTTGAGCAGGCTCGGCGCCAGTGCACGCACCTGCACCGCCGGCGGCAGCGCACCGCTCTGAGCGCCTGAGGTCTCGCGCAGGATCCCCAGCCCCGAGCCGGCTACCGCTGTCAGCCGCACCTCATCCTCGCCGCTCAGCTCGTAGTCGCGATAACCCAGGAAGGTGAAGTTGTGGTCCTCGAGCCAGGTCAGGAACTCCACGGCCTCCGCTATGTCGTCGGCGTCCAGCGGGGGTGGGCTCGCCTGCAACTCGTCCGACAGCTCCAGCGCACGGCTGCGCATCTGCGACCAGTCGTCCACGGCGGCCCGCACCTCGCCGATCACGCGCCGCAGCTCCTGCTCGATCTCGCGCAGCTCATCCGGGTCTGTGTGGCGTGCCACCTCGGCGTGGATCACCGACTCCGCCGTCGCCTGCTCGCCCTGGGTGTCGCGGGGGAGGACCTCGAGGAGCTCCCCGGCCTCGTCGCGGCGCACGCGCATCACCGGGTGGATGATCAGGTGGACGCCGAAGCCGCGCCGGTTGAGCTCCATCGATATCGAGTCGATGAGGAAGGGAGCGTCGTCGGTCACCACCTCCACGGCGGTGTGAAGCGACTGCCAGCCGTCGCTCTCGAACTGCGGGTTGTACACGCGGATCCGCGTGGCGCCGGGCCCCCGGCGGCGGGCGAGGTTGAAGTGAGCGAGCGCTGCGCCGTAGACATCGAGCTCGCTGCGGTCGGCCAGATCCTCGGGCGAAACCCAGCGGTAGTACTGGCGAACGAAAGCTTCCGCCCGCTCGGCCTCGCCTCCGCGGAGTTGTTGCTGGAGGCGGGAGCAGACGGTGTCGAGCAGCGCCTGGTCGACGTCTTGCACCTTCATCATCACTCGGGGCTTCAGACTACGCGCCCCGCCCGTCGTGCTACCAGATCATCGGCCCAGGGCGGGGCTTCCGACCGGCTCCGATATGCGCGGAGCGGCGAGCACGCGAAAGCGCCGGCGCCGCCGCCGGCGCGCTCGTGCAGATGCGCCGCTGCCGACCGGGGCGGGAGAGGGGGCCGGCAACCAAAGGCGCAGCGCGGTGCTGGGCGAGACCATGCAGACAGCTTCGCGCGCCGCCGGCAGGGCGTGTGAGCCGTTGGTCACACAGGCGCTACGCGCCGCGCGGCGCCGAGTCGTCGAGCACCACTCGCATGAGGTCGCGGATGGAGAGCATCCCGACGATCTCGTCGCCCTCCATGATGGGTAGGTGGCGAAAGCCGCCGTGAATCATGAGCGTCGCCGCCTGTCGGGTGCTCTCGTCGGACTCGAGGGTGTCCGGGTCTCTGGTCATGCAGTCCGAGACCAGCGTGCGCTCGTCCAGCCCAGCGGCCACCGCGCGCAGCACGTCGCGCTCGGTAAGGATGCCCACCAGACGCTCGTCCTCGATCACCATCACCGCGCCGACGTCGCGCGAGACCATTCGCTTTGCGACTTCGGTAATCGGCACCCCGGCCGAGACGGTCAGCAGGTCGCGCGACATGTGGCTGCTGACGAGCGGCATGCGGGCACTGTAACCGCCCCGCAGGGCTCTGTGATAGGCGGTACGCTGCCCGCACGCGCCGCTCCGCTCGGCGGTCGGCGGGGGTCGACAAAGGGAGACATCTTCATGCAGGGAGCTCGGTTGCGCTTCTCGGTCCTCGCCGTTCTTCTCCTGAGTTTGCTCCTCCTGCCGGCTGCGGCGCCCGCGGCGGCGCGCTCCACAGCGGAGATCCCGGGCACGAACAGGGCGCCGGTTCCCGCCCTCGACTGGGGTCCCTGTCCCGCGTCGAGCCCCGAGGAAGAGGAGGCACTCGCCGGCCTACGAATGCACGGTTGCCGAGGTGCCGCTGTCCTACCGCGACCCGGACGGCCAGAGCATCGAGCTCGGCCTTGGCCGGCTGCCGGCGGCCAACCCCGAGCGCAAGCTCGGCTCCCTTTTCTGGAACCCCGGCGGCCCCGGCGGTTCTGGCCGCATCCCGCCGATCTTCTCCGAGGCGCTTCACCGGCGCTTCGACCTGATCGGCTTCGATCCGCGCGGCGTCGCCGCGAGCACACCGCTCAAGTGCTTCCGCTCGAACGAGCAGGCCCGGCGTCTTTTCTTGGCCGACTTCCCGATAACTCCCAAGCAGGAGCAGCGCTTCATTCGCCTGAACATCCGCGGCACCGATCTGTGCGCGCGGAACGGTGGGCCGATCCTCGAGCACATGAGCACCGCCAATGTCGCTCGCGACCTCGACCTGCTGCGCCAGGCGGTGGGTGATCCGCAGCTGACCTACCTGGGCTACTCGTACGGCACCGCGGTCGGCGAGTACTACGCGAACCTCTTTCCTGACAAGGTTCGCGCCCTGACCCTCGATGGCGTAATCGACCCGATCGAGTGGTCCTCCAGCAGTTCCACCGTGCCCGTGGAGTTCACGCTCGGGTCCTTCTTCGGTTCCAATCGCGCCCTCAACACGTTCCTCGCCGAGTGCGCGGCCGATGTGCGCTGTGCGTTCCGCGAGCCCGGCGTGAACCTGCGGCGCAAGTACGACGAGCTGCTGGCGCGGGTGCGCCGCGCGCCGGTGGAGCTCGTCGTGGAGGGGGAGCCGGTGGTGGTCACCTACCAGCTCCTGGTCTACGAGACGCTTGGGTTGCTCTACGACGCGTCCTTGGCGCCGTTCCTGGCCGACTCTCTCCAGACGACCTGGGAGGCCAGCGGTCAGGCGGACCGTCGCGCTGCGCTGCGCGGGGCCGAGCTGCGCAGCGGCCCCGGCCCTGTGCGTCAGGCGCCCGCGCCCGAGGACGAGCCGTACGAAGGCTGGGAGTGGCTGCCGGCGGTGCAGTGCACCGACTCGGTCAACCCGACCAACCCGTGGCAGTGGCCGCGCTTCGCCCGCCTTGCCGACCGCCTGGCCCGTCCGTTCGGGGCGGCGTGGGTCTTCTTCTCACAGCCTTGCGCGACCTGGCCGGCCAGCGACCCCGACCGCTATGCGGGGCCGTGGGACCACCCGACGAACCCGATACTGCTGATCGGCAACTCGCTGGGCGATCCTGCGACTCCCTACGAGGACGCCGTATCGACCGAGAGCGTGCTCGCCGACGCCCGCCTGCTGACGCTCGAGACGTACGGGCACACGGCGCAGGGCGGCCGCTCGCAATGCATCGACGAGGCGGTGGATCGCTACCTGATCCGGTTGCGGCTGCCACCGCCCGGGCTGGTCTGCGAGCCCGACCTCGGCCCGTTCGACCCGATCCCCGAGGAGCCGGCTCCCCCGCTCGAGGAGCCGGTGGCGCCCGCGCCGGTGGTGCCGGCCGGCTGACCGACGCGCGTCAACCTCTCGCCATGGCTGATGGCGGCGAGGCGCCTCGCCGTGCCCGCCGCGATTCGTCGCCGGTGTTACGCTGTGCGAGCGCATTCGCCCCAACTCAACGGCGCGCGCACGTCTCCCGGCTCCAGCATCCGGCCGGCGTGGGTTCGTGGACCTCAGCGTCCACGAAGGTCGTCACAAGCAGGATCCGAACATGTCATCTTCCTCGCAGCAGCGACAGGGTCAAGGCGCAGGCAAGCCTGCGGAGAGGCTCGCCTTCGAGCTCAGCGGTGGCGTCGATGCCCCGTTGGAGGCTCGGCGAGCGCTGCTGGCGGGAGACAACTCGATCCCCGCGGCGATTCGTGAAGACATCCTGTTGCTCACGACCGAGCTGGTGACCAACGCCGTGCGCCACGGCGGTGTGGGACCTGAGCAGTCGCTGACCACCGAGGTCCGCTGGTGGCCCGGGCGGGTGAGGGTCGACGTGACCGACCCCAGTCCGGCAAGCGAGTTCGGCGCGCGCGTTGGGGAAGGCGGCCAGGGTGGTTGGGGTCTGTACCTGGTGGACCAAATCGCCCACCGTTGGGGAATCAAGCGCACGCCGTCCAGCACCAAGGTCTGGTTCGAGCTAAGGCCCGAGTCGTGAGACCGTCCGCACCATTGCATGCGGGAAACCCATAGGCTCCCCACCGCAGGAACTGGCCTAGGCCGGGTGTCCGCCTCGAGCCCAAACGTATTTCATCCGGTGCAGGATGTGCGCCCGATCGGCCCGCGGGCCGTGGCGACCATGGCTGTGGTTGGTGCCGTTCTGGCGGGAACGGCTGCGGTCATCGCCCTGGCGGGCGACATGCCGCACGAGCTCTCGCTCGCCGAGCGGCATGCCCTGATCATCATCACTCCGATCGCCGTTGGGCTTTACGCCTGGTCCGAGGGCACGCACCGCCGCTTCGGCCGGCTGCTCGTGCTGGCCGGCGTGGCCTGGTTCTTCGCGTCGCTCGCGGCCTCGAGCGACCCCGTGCTCTACAGCATCGGCCGGGTTTCCTCGTGGATCGTCGAGGCCGGGCTGATCTACCTGATCCTGGCCTTCCCGTCCGGCCGCCTCAACGCTCCGGTCGACCGCGCGCTCGCTTGGTGCGCGGTTGCGTTAGTCGGGGTCCTCTTCCTGCCCACGGCGTTCATGTCGGATGCCTTCCCGTCGCCGTCCCACGTGGCTACCTGTAGCGAGGGCTGCCCCGAGAACGCTTTCATGCTGCTGAGTGCGGAGCCGGCGTTTCTCGATGGCCTTGTTGTTCCGCTGCGCGAGTTCCTCACGGTTGTGCTCCTGATCGCCGTCACCGCGCGCTTGACGTATCGCGTCCGCCACGCCACGCGTCTGATGCGCAGGACGCTGACCCCGGTGGTGATCGTCGCGATAGTGAGACTCGTTGCTCTTGCCGCCGCGTTGATTCTCCGCCGCACGGGTGCCGGGGCCGTGACCATCGAGGTGTCCACGGCGGCCGTGTCATTGGCGCTGCCGGTGCTGTCTCTCGGTTTCCTGGCGGGCCTGCTCAGCTGGCGCATCCACACCGCGGATGCACTGGTCAACCTCGCCGGCCGGGCGCGAGATCAGGACGGTCCGGATTTGCCTCGCGATGTAATCGCAAGGACCCTGGGCGACTCCAGCGTTGAGCTCGCCTACTGGCGTCCCGAGGACGGCGGTAGCTGGGTCGACGCCGACGGCCAGAGCGTGCCCATGCCTAGCTCGGGGTCCCAACGCTGCGCCACGCTCATCCTCCAGGAAGACCGTCCCCACGCGGTGGTCCTACACGACCCCGCTCTGCGAGAGCAGCGCCCCTTCGTGGAGGTGGTTGGAGCCTACGCGCTCGTATGGCAGCACAACCAACGCCTGGCGCGACGGGTCGACAGCTCCGTGGCTGAGCTACGGGAATCGCGGGCCCGGATCCTGGCCGCCGCCGACGACGAACGGCGCCGCATCGAACGCGACCTGCACGACGGCGGCCAGCAGCGCCTGGTGGCGCTGCGCATCAGGCTCGAGCTGGCCGAGGAATCGATGGAGCAGGACCCCGCCCGCACCCGACGCATGCTGCACCGTCTCGGCGACGACATCGACGCCGCCATCGACGATCTGCGCTCACTGGCGGCCGACGTCTACCCCTCCCTACTGGCAGCGCGCGGGCTGTCCGACGCGATCCGCACCGCCGCGCTGCAATCGCCCCTCGCGGTGTCCGTCGAGGTGAACGGCAGCGACCGCTACCTCGAGGAGGTCGAGACCGCCGCCTACTTCTGCTGCCTCGAAGCGCTGCAGAACGTGGCCAAGCACGCGCCGGACGCGGAGACGGTGTCTGTCTCGCTAAACCGAAATGGTGACCTTCGCTTCGAGGTGCGCGACGACGGCCCCGGCTTCGCGATGAACGGCTCCAACCCGGGCAGCGGGCTGATGAACATGCGCGACCGCATTGAGGCCGTGGGAGGCGAGCTCGCGATTCGTTCCCGGCCCGGAGCGGGGACTGAGATCGTGGGGACGATCCCCGTCTAAGCCGCCGCCCCGTGGGTTTCCCACAGCCGGCGCAGCATCCCGGGACCGAACTCCTGCTTGCGCACCAGGGCCACGGCGCCCGAGGTCTTGGCCTCCGGCGCGATCGCCGCGCTCTCGTCCACCGAGATCAGGACCACCACGGTCTCGGGGTGGCCCTCCGAGATCCGCCGGGCCGTCTCGATTCCGTCCATTCCGGGCATGTGGACATCGAGCAGCACGAGCGCGGGCCTGAGTCTCGTGACGGCGTCGAGCGCATCGGCTCCGCATGCCGCGCCGCCGACCCACACGAAGCCCGGAGTCGCCGCCACCACCTCGCGGGCAACGTCGAGGAAGATCGGCTGATCATCGACTCCCAGAACCGCTATGCGCTTGCCCTCAGACAGGCCTTTCACACCTCAGCTGCATTCGGATGGTCCATGTGATTCCAGCGCAGGTGATCTCGATTCGCGTCACCCCAATGGGATGAGCCGTCACGTGTGCGCTTGCGCTCGGAGCTCTCAGGTGCGACCGTTGAGGGACGGATGGCGGACTCGCCCTTTGCCAATGCCGCTCGCCTGACCGGCGTTCTCGGTGGCGCCGCCCTGCGCCCGGTGGCCGGGGCCGGAAGGCTCGGGATCAGGGCCACGCTGGCGGTCGTCGGTGGCGTTCGCGCGCTTCCGCAGCGGGCGGTGAGCGGTGCTCTCGAGGGGCCGATCGTGGAGGCGGTCACGCGCGAGGTGATCCGTCATCACGTGCTGGAGCGGGTTACCGGGGAGCTGGTGGCGAGCGAGGCGGTGGGCAACGTGACCGACACCGTCCTGGCCGGCAACACGCTCGACACGGTCTCGGACCGGGTACTCGCCGACGGCGTGGTCGAGCAGGCCGTGGCCCGAGTCCTCGACGGCCCGGAGCTCGAGCGCGTCGTGAGCTCCGCGCTCGACAGCCCGGCGATGGAGCGTCTGGTGGCGCGGGTCGTGGAGAGCAAGCTGGTCGACCAGGCGATGGCGCGCCTGCTGGAGAGCGACGAACTGTGGCTGTTCGTGGACGAGATCGCCCACAGCCCGGCGGTCACGGACGCGATCGCCCAGCAGAGTCGGGGCTTCGCCGATCAGGTGGCCGGCGGCGTGCGGACGAGGTCTCGCAGTGCCGACACGTGGCTGGAGGCAAAGGTCCAGCGCGCGCTGCGCCGGCAGGCATCGCGGTGAGCCACGCCGTCCGCCCCTCCGCGGCGCCCGCCCCTATCTCCGACCCGGTGTCCGCCTCCGAGACCTCCGCGCTCGCCGAACGGGCCTACCAGGGGCTGGTAACGCGTTCGATCGCGTTCGCGATCGATGGGGCGATCATCAACGTGGTGGCGATCGTGGTGGGCACGGGGGTCGCGCTCGCCCTGTCGGTGCTGCACCTGCCGGAGTCGCTCGACCCGATACTGGTCGCGCTGGGAGGGGCAAGCTACCTGCTCGGGTCGATCGGCTACTTCGTGGTCCTGTGGTCGTCCACCGGGGAAACCGCCGGCGACCGGGTCATGCGGATTCGCGTGATAATGGCCGACGGCGGTGGGCCACCCCGCCCCCTGCGGGCGCTGGTGCGGTTGGGCGCGTTGATTCTGGCCGTCATCCCACTCGGCGCGGGGCTCCTTCCGATCCTTGTGGACCAGCGCCGCCGTGGGGCGCACGACATGCTGGTGGGCACGGTTGTGGTGGCCTCCCCCGACCCGACGCCGGCCTCAACCGGCGCTGCTGTCAGTGGGAGACGATCACCTTGAGCACCACCAGCAACAGGCCCAGGGCGGCGCTGGACAGGCCACCGAGTATCACCTGAGCGCGGGTGCCGCCGGCGATGTCGCGAAGAACGGCGCCCCACACGAACAGCAGGCCCACGTTCACGCCCGTCGCGATCCACAGCGCAGTCGCGACTGTGTAGAGATCGAAGCTCGCGAGTGCGAGGACAATCGATGCCGGAAACGCCGCCTGCACGATTGGCCATTCGTGCCGAAGGCCCCTAAGGAGCACATGGCGGTCGACCGGCGTGCGCGCCCGTGCCGCGGCGTCCAGCGCGTGGGCCCAGGCATGGGCAAGCGCAAACACCAGCGCCGTCACGACCAGCGCGGCGATCATGAGGCCGATCCGCTCCTCGTTCTGCTCGAGCGTGGCGATCACGGAGGTCACGAGGATGAGCCCGTAGAGGCTCCCCTCCAGGTTGCCTCGCGGCACCAGGTGGCCGAAGCGAGAGCCCGACCTGTCATCCGGGCGCGTCAGGACACCCACCTCACCCCTTCCGGGTGATTCCCTCGCAGCCGCACCATCCGAGAATTATGAGGGCGTCCCTGTAGTCGGTGTCGTGAGGAGGCCCCCATATGGACGACCTGGCGAAATCGGCCCGGTTCAGCTGATGTCGGTCGAGTTCGCGCCCGGAGCGAAGTTCGAGGGGCGGATCGCCGACGAACTGGCAAGGCTCGAAGCGGAGCGGACGATCCGGGTACTCGACCTGCTCTTCGTCGCCAAGGACACCGACTCGGACGAGCTCGTGGTACTCGAGCACCAGGAGCAGAGCATGGGGGCGATCGCCGGCGCCCTGCTCGGCCTGAGGCTGGAGGACGACAGCTCGGCCGGCGGGGAGGCGGGCCATTCGTTTGGGTTCACGCGCGCGGAGATCGAGGAGATGGCGGCCTCGCTGGCGCCGGGCGGCTCGGCGGGACTGCTGTTGATCGAGCACGTTTGGGCTCGCGGGCTGAAGCGTGCGATTCGCGGCTCGGGCGGGCGAACCCTGAGTGAGGGCTTTCTCACCCCCGAGACGGTGGCCTCCATGGACCCGAAGCTCGCCGGCGTTGCGCGCGCCGTGCGCGCGACCGAACAGGAAGACCCAAACGCCCCAGCCTGAGCGCCGGCTCCTCGCGCCGTGGCGGCTCACGCGCCGCGGCGTCGCCTCGCTGATCGACACGGCAGGCACGCGCAACGCCGCCCAGGTGGCGTACTACCTCCTCATGTCGTTCCCGGCAGCGTTGCTGCTGCTGGTCTGGGGCTTCTCGACCGTGCTCGACGACGACAGTGTGCGCGAGCCCATCGTCGACGCGATCGTGGGCTGGCTACCGATCGCCGATCCGGACGATCGCCGGGTGGTCGAGGCTCTTCTCGACGACGTGGCGGCCGGTGCCGGAAGCCTCGGCTGGATCGGTGCCGTGGCGCTGCTCTACTCGGCAAGCGGAGCGATCGGAGCGATCCGCCACGCGGTCAACGAGGCTTGGCAGCGCAGCGAAGAACGACCATACGTTCCTGCCAAGGCGCTCGACGTGGGCCTGACGCTGCTCATGACTCCACTGGCGATCGTCGCCATTGGGCTCAGCCTGTCCGGTGAGCTGGCGTCCGCGATCGGCGATCGCCCCTGGCTGGCTGCGGTGGCCCAGTTTGCGGTCACGACCCTGGTGCCGCTCGGATTGCTCTTCGCGCTTCTGCTTGGACTCTTCCGGGTGTTGCCGGAGTCACCCAGGGCGAGCTTCCGGCGCGCGTGGCCCGGGGCGCTTGCCGGCGTCGTGGGAATCGTCCTCGTTCAGTTCGGCGCCCAGGCGTACTTCAGCGTCTTCGGTGATTCCAGGGCGATCTACGGGACGATGGGCGCGCTGCTGGCGGTGGTCTTCTCCGCCTACCTGTTCTCGCTGGCGATCATCCTCGGCGCCCACATCTCGGCCGCCGCCGGGCGCCCGGAGGAGACGGATGCACCGGCTGGGAGCATTACGGACACGCTGCGCGGGCTTTTCGTACGTCGTTCGGATCCGTCATGACCGAGCCGCGCGTAGGCGCAGGCCGAGGATCGGAAAGATCGTCGTCGACAGGATCGCGGCGCCGACCAACGCCGCCGCCGTGGCAGAGCGCATGTGTCCTTCCTGCACGGCGAGGGTGGTAATGGCCACGACCATCGGCAGCTGGGTGGCGGAGAAGACGGCGAGCGCAACCCGGTCTGGGCGCTCGAGCTCGTTGCGGTAGAGCAACATCGCGGGCACGCCACGCACGATGAGGAAGAGCGCCAGGAAGAGCGGCAGCTTCAGCAGGTTGACGGGATCGTCAACGAAGGCGTTGAGATTGAACTCGATGCCGCTCACCACGAAGAAGAAGGGGATGAAGAAGCCGTAGCCCACGGCGGTCAGCTTCGACTCGAACAGCCGCACCTCTCTTCCCTTGAGTGCGATGCTGACGATTACCCCCGCGACGAATCCACCGAGCAGCAGGTCCAGGCCAAGCGTGGCAGCCAGCGCGCCGAGCGCGAAGATGACCACGACCGCGATGCGAATCATGAGCTGGCCGCTCGTCTCCAGCGTGCGTTCGAGCAAGCCCCACCCGCGACCCACGCCCCTCACGGCCAGCAGCGCCGCCACAACCGCGAGCAGTACAAAGGCGCCCAGGATCAGCGCGTTCGTGAGCGCGCTTTTGGTGGAGAACACCAGCGTGACCAGGAGAATGGGGCCGAACTCGCCCGCCGCTCCCGCGGCCAGGAGGTAGGTGCCGAAGCGCGTGCGCATCTCGCCCGCGTCGCCCAGGATCGGGATCAGCGTGCCGATCGCCGTGGTTGCCATCGCGGAGCCGGTGAACACGAGGGACAGCACGAGCCCCGACAGCTCGAGCAGCCCCCCGAGCGAGTAGGCGAGCACGAGCGACAGCAGCCAGCCCAACACGGCCAGCCGCAGCGGGTTGCCGCGAATGCGCTCGAAGTCGATCTCGTAGCCCGCGAAGAAGAACAGCATCCCCAGGCCGAGGTTGGAGAAGAAGCTGATGAAGGCGTCGGGTTGGGCCAGGTCGAGCAGGTCGGGCCCGACCACGATGCCGAGCACGATCTCGACCACCACCACCGGTAGTGGGAGGCGACCGGCAAGGAGCCCGGCCAGAAGCGCGGCGAGCGCGGCCACGGTGACGACGACAAGGAAGGACTCGCTGTCGACGCTCACCATGGCCTGGAGCGCTGGTCAGTACCTGCGCCGGTGCGTCATCGAACGGCTTGGCCCGGCGGCGGAGCGCGCTCCACGGTCTCGAGCTCACCTTCGATCAGCGCGCTCTGGCGCTCGCCGAAGCGGGCGCCGATCCACTTGATCAGCACCTCCAGACGGCGACCCATCTGGCCGCCGAGGTAGTACAGGTGAACGCCCAGGTAGGTGAAGAAGGCGGGCCGGCCCCAGAGGTCGAGACCCCTGATCTCACAAACCGCCTTTCCCCGGCCGACGACCGCGAGCGCGCCCTTGTCGAAATAGCGGAACGGCCTCGACGCTCCAGGGCCGCCCTCGCGAATTCCCCTTGCCACGTGGTGGGCCTGCTGGATGGCAACCGTCGCGAGCCCGGGCAGCGGCTTGCCCCCGGGTCCCTCCAGGCTCGCAACGTCGCCGATCACCGAGATCTCGGGATGGCCGCTCAAGCTGAGGTCGGGATTCACCTTGATACGCCCGCCGCGGTCGGTGGTGGCGCCGGTTGCCCGCGCCAGCGCGTCGGTGAGCGCGACCGCTCGGACGCCTGCGGCCCACACCACCGTCCTGCTGTTGATCCGCTCCTCGGCGCCGTTGGCCTCGAAGGTCACTCCCCGAGCGTCTATCTCCGTGGCACGTGCGCCCTCGCGGACGCTTACCCCGAGCTGGCCGAGCTCGTCGCTCACCTTTCCTGAGAGCTTCTCGCTGAACGCGGCCACAACTCGATCGCCCGCATCGAGCAGGATCACTCGCGCGTCGTTTGGGTCGACGCGCCGGAACGTGCGCTTCATCGCTGCGGCCGTGAGCGCCAGCTCACCTGCCACCTCCACGCCCGTGGGCCCGCCGCCGATCACCACGAACGTCAACCATTCGGCCCGCGCTTCCGGGTCGTCGGTGCGCTCGGCCTGCTCGAAAGCGCCATAGAAGCGCTTGCGCAGGTCGACGGCGTCGGCCAGGGTCTTGAGCCCACAGGACACGTGCTGCCACTCGTCGTGGCCGAAGTAGGAGGTCTCGCCACCGCAGGCCACGATCAAGCTGTCGTAGTCGAGCCGGTCGCCGCGGTCGAGCACGACCTGCCGATTTTCGGCATCGACGTTCGTGACCTCGGCCATCAGGACGCCGGTGTTGGACCCGCGCTTGAGCGCCGGACGGATGGGTGAGGCGCAATCGCTTGGCGACAGTCCGCCGAGAGCCGCCTGGTAGAGCAGCGGCTGAAAGAGGTGATGGTTCCTACGGTCGATGAGCGTCACGTCCACGTCGGCGTCGTGGAGCTTGCGCGCGGCCGCCAGGCCGCCGAAGCCGCCGCCGACGATCACGATCCGGCGGCGCCCTCCCGCCGCGTCAGCCGGCACTCGCATCCGCTTTCTCTGAGCGCTGCGCGTCAAGTCGCTCGAGCAGGTGGTCGCCGACCCTGAGTGCGTTGGCCATGGCCGTCAGCGCCGGGTTCACCGCGCCGATGCTGGGGAAGAAGCTCGTGTCGACCACGTAGAGGTTGTCGAGCTCGTGCGCTCGGCAGTCCGTGTCGAGGACGGAGCTGTCCGGATCGGTGCCGAAGCGGCAGGTGCCGGCCTGGTGGGCGCAGCCCGCCACCGGGATCTCGTTCTTGAGGTAGGCGTGTCGCGGGACGAGGTGATCGGGGTGCATGCCGCAGTGGGCGAGCAGCGACTTGAGCTTGTGGAACAGGCGCTTCTTGGGCTCCGCGTTGCTCTCGGTGTAGCTCAATCGGATGCGTCCCTCGCGGTCGAGGGTCACCCGGTTCTCCGGCTGTGGCAGGTCCTCTGTCGAGAGCCAGAAGTCGACCGCGTGGCGGGCCATGTTCTCGAGTGTGCGTGTGGGCGCGAGCTTGGTCTCGAGCGGCTTCTCGCCGCGGTACATGGGCGCCGAGGACTTGCCGACCATCTGGATGTTGCCCAGCGGATATTCGAAATCGTCGCTGCCGAAGTAGAAGTCGTTGACACCGAGGGTCTTCTGAAAGACGGTCGGGTTCTCTTCCTTGGAGAGGGCCAGGACCGCCTGGCTGTTGTGGAAGGTGTAGTTGCGTCCGAGCTGATCGGAACGGTTGGAGAGACCGTTCGGGTGCTTCTCCGTTGCCGAGGCGAGCAGCAGCTTGGCCGAGTTGGCCGCTCCTGCGGAGACGACGACGATGTCCGCGCTGAAGGCCTCCAAGCCGCCGTCGTGCTCCACGGCGACCTCGCTCACCTCGGTGCCGCCTGGGTTCGTGTGGAGCGCCACCGCCCGCGCGTTCGTGAGCAGGGTGACGTTCGGATGCTCGAGGGCGGGGCGCACGGCGAGGACCTCGGCGTCGGACTTGGCGTGCACCAGGCAGGGGAAGCCGTCGCAGGTCGGACAGCGGACGCAGTTGCTGTAGGCCATGTCGGCCTCGTTGAGCATCACGCCGCAGGGCGCGTGGAAGGGCTGGTGCCCGGCGGCCGCGAGGTCGTCGGCCAGTTGCTGAATGCGCGGCTCGTGCGATACCGCGGGGAATGGATACGGGGCGCTGGCGGGCGGGTCGGTCGGATCCTCGCCGCGGGCGCCGTGCACCTGATAGAGCCGCTCGGCCTCGGTGTAATAGGGCTCCATCTGGTCGTAGCCGATCGGCCAGGCGGGCGAGATGCCGTCGTGATGGCGCAGCTCACCGAAGTCCCGCTCGCGCAGCCGGTACAGCGCGGCGCCGTAGAGCTTGGTGGCACCGCCGACGAAGTAGTGCACCTGCGGCTGGAAGGCCTTGGCCGTTTCTCCGTCGTACCAGGTGTCCGCCGAGATGTAGCGGTTGTCGATGAACACCTCTCCGGCGGACCAGTTCTGCGGCTCGCGCGTGAGCCAGTCGCCGCGCTCGAGCAGCAGGATGCGCTTGCCCGACGGCGCGAGTCGGTGAACCAATGTGCCGCCGCCGGCGCCGCTGCCGATGACGATGACGTCGTACGAGCTCATCCGGTGATCTCCTCGATGCGCTCGGCCAGGATGATGCCGGCGGCGGCTTCGATCAGCGCGAGGTGCGAGAAGGCCTGGGGGAAGTTGCCCAGGTGCCGGCCGGTGCCGGTGTCGAATTCCTCGGCGTAGAGGCCGAGTGGGGAGGCCACGCTGAGGAGGCGCTCCATCAGGTCGCGGGCCCGCTGACGGTCTCCGACTATCGCCAGCGCGGACACGAGCCAGAAGGAGCAGATCAGGAAGCTGCCCTCCTTCCCCGATAGCCCGTCGTCGGTCTCGTCGGTGCGATAACGCAGCACGAAACCGTCCTCGGTCAGGTCGTCGGCGATCGCCTCCACGCTCTTTCGCAAGCGTTCGTCGTCCCTGGGCAGGAAGCCGAAGAGCGCCGCGAGCAGGGTGGACGCGTCTAGCCCGTCGGTGTCGTAGTGCTGGCGCAACACGCCGTCGCGCACGCCGTGCTCGAGGATGTCGGCCTTGATCTCGTCCGCGGTGGCGCGCCAGGTTGCCGGCATCTCGGCATCGCCGGCGATCTCGGCGAGCTTGGCCGCGCGGTCGAGGGCCACCCAGCACATCAGCTTGGACGACACGTAGTGCTGCGGGTCGCCGCGCGCCTCCCAGATGCCCTGGTCGGGCTCGCGCCACACGGCAGTGGCGCACTTTGCCTGGGCCTGAACGATCGGCCACAGCCGTCTCGGCAGGCGCGAGCTGCGCCGCGTGTGAAGCAGGATCGAGTCCAGCGCCGCGCCGAATACGTCGTTCTGGCGCTGGTCAAAGGCGCCGTTGCCCAGGCGCACCGGGTGGGCTCCGGCGTAACCGGAGAGCTCGTCGCGCGTGGACTCGGTCAGGTCACGGCGGCCGTCGATGCCGTACATGATCTGAAGCCCACCGTCCTCGTTCGGCTCGAGGTCGGCGACGAACTGCATGAACTCCTCGGCCTCCCAATCCAGATCGAGGAAGTGCAGCGCCTGCAGCGTGAAGGTCGAGTCCCGGATCCAGGTGAAGCGGTAATCCCAGTTGCGCTCCCCACCCGGCGTCTCTGGTAGAGATGTGGTGGCGGCGGCAACAGTGGCGCCGGTGGGCATGTAGGTGAGACCCTTGACCGCCAACGCCGAGCGCTGGATCGGGTCGCGCCAGCGATGGTCGGGAAGCCGCGCCCGTCCCAGCCAACGGCGCCAGAATCGAGTGGTGGCGGCCATCCGTTCGTTGGCCTCGTCGATGTCTTGTGGTACGGCGAGACCCTCGGCCCAGGACAACGCACAGTACGCCTGCTCGCCCTGCTCGAGCGTATGCCGGGCGCGCACCCAGTCGCCCTCGATGCCGAGCGCGAGGTCGGTTTGCAGACGCAGCGGCAGATCGCCGCCGGAGGCGTCGGCGCGGTGGCGATCATCGCTGGCCAGCGACCACTCGGCCGGAACCCGGCCGTAGTCGAAGTTGGGGTCGCAGATCAGCTCGACCTCCACGCTGCCCTCGAGACACACGACCGTTCGCACCAGCATGTGGTCGCCATCGTCGTCCGCCGGCGGGCGCGTGTGCGGAGTGATCTCGTCCTCGCCATGGCGCGGCCCCATCGTCAACGCATCGCGCACCAAGATCCAGCCGGTCGGCGTCTTCCACGTCGTCGCCACGATGTTCGTCCCGGGCTCGTAGATCCGCGCGGTCGGGACATTGATCCCAAACGGCGCCAACCTAAACGAGCCCGCTTGGCGGTCAAGCAGCTGACCGAACACACTCGGCGAATCGAAGCGCGGCACACACAACCAATCGATCGAACCGTCCGGCGCCACCAGCGCGCTCGTGTGGCAATCGGACAGAAACGCGTAGTCCGCGATCGGCGGAAACGGCGACGGCGCAGCTGCGCTCTGCGGCGCAGGTGCCCCCGCCGGCTTGCCATCGCCCCCCGCGGTGTGCTTCGTCGCCTCCGCGCTCTTGTTCTTCGCCGCGCTCATGACGCCACCCACGGTCCGTGCCACGCGCCGTGTCCGGCAACGAGACCGTTCGCCGCGTCAGGGCCCCACGATCCCTTTGCGTACTCGTGCACCGGTGGGGGCGCATCGAGCAGCGGCTGCATCACCCGCCAGGTCTCCTCGACGCTGTCCTGCCGTTTGAAGCGCTTGCTGTCGCCGATCATCGCCGCGTGCAGCAGCACCTCGTAGGGCGTCGCGCCCTCCCCGCCCTCCGCGGCGAACTCCATGTCGAGGTTGATCCGCTCGGGCTTCACCGCGTCCGCGCGCTGCGCGTCGACGAGCAGCCTGATCCCGGTCGTGGGATCGAGCTTGACGACGAGCTGATTTGCCTCCGGGCCCTTGGATCCAGCCATGCTGAAGCCGAGCCGGGGCGGGTGCTTGAAGACCAGCCGTAGCTCGGTCTGCGTGATCGGCAGATGCTTGCCGGTGCGGATGAAGAACGGGACGCCCGACCAGCGCCAATTGTCGATCCCCAATCGCAGCGCCGCGTAGGTCTCGGTCGTCGAGTCCGCGGCGACGCCTTTGATGTCGCGGTATCCCTCGTACTGCCCACGCACGTAGTGGGCCGGGTCGGCGGCGGGCATCGCCTGGAAGACCGAGACCATCGCGTTCTTCAGCGTCGTCGCATCGCCGCTGGCCGGCGGCTCCATCGCGGCGGCGGCCACCACCTGCATGAGGTGGTTGACGACCACGTCGCGAAGGGCGCCGACGGGGTCGTAGAAGTGGCCGCGATCCTCCACGCCGAAGCTCTCGGCCATCGTGATCTGCACCGACGAGACGTAGTTGCGGTTCCAGACCGGCTCGAACATCGTGTTCGCGAACCGCAGGTAGAGGATCTCGACCAGCCCCATCTTGCCCAGGAAGTGGTCGATCCTGTACAGCTGCGACTCGTCGAGGTGCTCGTGGACCTCCTCGTTGAGCGCCGCCGCCGAGGCGACGTCATGGCCGAAGGGCTTCTCGACCACCACGCGGGACGACTTCGTCAAGCCCGCGCCGGCGAGGCCCTTGATGACCATGCCGAACAGTGACGGCGGGATCTCGAGGTAGAAGACCGGGTGGTGAGCGCCCTTTAGCTCGCCGGCAACACGCCGGTAGGTGTCGTCGTCCCCGAAGTCGCCGGACACGTACGACAACCGGGCAGCGAAGCGATTGAAGATCTCCTCATCGATCGTCTCACCGCAGTCCTGGATGCACTTGCGTGCGTGTTGGCGCAGCTGGTCGACGGTCCAGTCGTCGCCTGCCACCCCCACGATCGGGCAGTCCAGCAGGCCGCGGCGCTCCAGCCGGTACAGGGAGTGGAACGTCATGACCTTGGCCAGGTCGCCGGTTATTCCGAACACCACGAATACGTCTGCAGGCGCTGCGCCGGTCGCGTCCTGCTCGGTGGCCGCGGAGCGCCCACGAGGTCGTACCGCAGTGCTCATGTGCCGGCCTTTCGGTGAGGTGGGGGGACGAACATACGGTGCCGATCTTCCAGGGGCGCCCCGGGGGGTACATCACCCCGATCGGATGATTCAGGCCGGGGCCTGTGAGCCCTAGGGTGAGCGCCGATGCCCAGCGTCGACATGACCGAGGGTGAATTCCGTGACCTATTCAAAGCGGTCTCCACCTGGGGCCGTTGGGATGGCGACCGAGGCGCACTGAACCATCTGACGCCCGCCCGGACCGCTGCCGCGGCTCGACTCGTTCGCAGCGGAGCTACGGTCACCCTCAGTCAGGTTCTCAAGACCGTGGCGCGAATCGATGTGCCCGCGCCCGCCGAACACCACATGACCATGCTGACCGACGTCGACATCGGATCGGGGTCCGTGCGCTTCGCCAAGGACTATGTCGGCGTCGACTATCACAACGACGGGCACACGCACATCGACGCGTTCAGCCACGTCGCCTACGACGGTCGCCTGTACGGCGGCAAGTCCGACAAGACCGTGACCTCGGACGGAGCCAGGACCGGTTCCATCGAACTCCTCAAGGACGGCCTCGTGGGGCGCGGCGTGCTGCTCGACGTACCGCGATTGCGGGGTGTTCCCTGGATCGAGCCGGGCGATCACGTGTTCCGCGAAGATCTGGAGGCGGCGGAGGATGCCCAGGGCGTGAGGGTGGGGACGGGCGACATCCTCCTCGTCCGCACCGGTCACACGCGGCGCCAGGCGGAGCGCGAGCCGTGGGACACCGGCAAGGCGAAGGCCGGGCTACACCCCACGGTCGTGACCTTCCTGGCGGAGCGCTGCGTCGCCGTTCTCGGTTCGGACGGCAACAAC
Organism: uncultured Thermoleophilaceae bacterium; assembly: GCA_963728495.1. Classification (GTDB taxonomy): domain Bacteria; phylum Actinomycetota; class Thermoleophilia; order Solirubrobacterales; family Thermoleophilaceae; genus JACVRW01. The sequence continues at coordinate 43,168 of CAVSKI010000002.1, forward strand.
GACACCGCCCCGAGCACTACCGAGGGGATCGGGTTCCCTATCCACGTCTTGGCGATCAACGCGATGGGCATCCACCTGCTCGACTACCTGCAGTTCGAGGATCTGGCCCAGCAGTGTGAGGAGGCCGGCCGCTGGGAGTTTCTCTTCGCCGCCGCCCCGCTGCGAATTGCAGGCGGTACCGGATCGCCGCTAAACCCCACCGCGATCTTCTGAGATGCTGCACCTCAGGGTCTACGGTCCTGCCGACTCACTTACCGAGGTGGGGGAGGGACTCGAGGACCATGGAGCGGCGCGGAGGGTTGCGTTTGCCCAGGGCGTGCCCGCCGGGCAGCTCCTACTGACCGCAGAGGTTCATCCAGACTCGGCCGACGCGGTCCTGGAGTACCTGCTGAGTGCCGGGCTGGAGCGAGAGGACATCGCGCTCGCCCGGTTCGACGAGGTCGGGCCGGTCGCCGCCGGCCACCCGGCGGCGAGCTTGATCTGGGCAGACGTGCTCGGGCAAGCCAGGACCAACGCTCGGCCGGTCGCGCGCTATCTCGTCTTCATGATGGCGGCCGGCGTGATCGCGGGGTTTGGCGTGATTGAGGTCAACTCAATCCTGATCGTCGGCGCGATGGCGGTGAGCCCCGACCTGCTGCCGCTGACCGCCGCCTGCGTCGGCCTTGTGAGTCGCCGCGCCCGCCTCGCCGGGCACGCGCTCGCAACTCTCCTCGTCGGGCTCGCCGCGACCGGGCTGATGGCGACGCTAGTCACCCTCCTGCTCGATCTCTTCGATCGTTTTCCGGACGACTTCAAGGTCGGCGAGTCGGCGCTCTCCGGCCTCACGACCGTCAACGCCTCGACCGTCGGGGTGGCCCTTGCCGCCGGCGTTGCGGGCATCCTCGCGATCGAGACGCGCGCCAGCTCAGCCGTGGGCGTGGGCATCTCCATCACCACGATCCCGGCCGCCGCCTACCTCGGTGTGGCCGTCGCCCTCGGGGAGCCGAGCAAGGCGTGGGGCGCCCTGGCCGTTCTCGGAGTCAACGTCGTCATGTTGCTGGTGGGCGGAACGCTGACGCTCATCGTCCAACGCCGGCTCGCGCGGTCCGACCGCGTCGGTTCGCTGCCCGTTCGAGGCTGGGAATGGCTAAGGAGCGCCAGGTGACTCAACAACCCGCTGTGGGTGCCGCCTCGCCAGATCCGACGTCCCTCCCAGCCCGATGGTTCACCCGATCAGGGTGAGGACCCCGAACGCCGAGACTGTTCCAATGCTCGAGGTGGCGTACTCTCATCGACTCTGGTGCCGAGGTTGGCTCTAATGCGAGATCCGGCCTTACTTGTCAAACGTTCCCGAGTTTGGGTGGGCGGGTGAGTTCGCGCGAGGTGGGCGAGAGGACGGGCCGTCGGGCGCTGCCGATCATCCTGATCCTGCTGGCGACGGTGATTGGTGTGACGTCTGTGTTCGCGTTGTGGGCCAAGCGCCAGCTGCTGGAGACTGAGACTTGGAGCACGACCAGTGAGCAGCTGATTCAGCACCCCGACGTTCAGGCCGCGCTTTCCACGTTCATCGTCACCGCGATTTACGACAACGTCGACGTGGAAGCGGAGCTCGCCGGCCGCCTTCCCCCGCGGCTGGCGCCGCTTGCCGGTCCGGTCGCGGGCGCGCTTCGCACTGGCGCCGACGACGTGGCCACGAAGGCACTCGAGCAGCCAAGGGTGCAGCAGCTCTGGGTGGAGGCAAATGCGGTGGCGCAGAGCAAGTTGATCGCCCTGATTGAGGATGAGGGTGAGTTCGTGTCCACGTCTGGTGGTGTGGTGACGCTTGATCTCAAGTCGTTGCTGGAGTCGGTGACGGCGCAGCTGGGGCTGGGGGGGAAGCTGGTGGCCAAGCTGCCGCCGCAGGCGACCTCGGTCGAGATCATGAGGTCGAGCGAGCTCGGTGCTGTCCAGACGGGCGTCAACCTTTTGCGCAAGGTGGGCTATGTCTTGACCGCGCTGGTGCTGCTCCTCTACGCGGCGGCGATCTTGCTCGCGGGCGATCGTCGCCGTACGACGTTGCGTAGCGTCGGGTTTTCCTTCATTTTCGTCGGCATCGTTGTGCTGTTCGCGCGCGGGGCGGCGGCCAATCTGGTTGTCGATTCGCTTAGCGAGGCGGCCTCGTCGGACGCGGCGGTTAGCGCCGTGTTCGATATCGGCACGTCGTTGTTGCTGGAGACCGCGCAGTCGATCGTGGCGTACGGGATCGTGATCGTGCTTGCCGCGTGGCTGGCCGGCCCGACCCGCTGGGCGATCTCGATCCGGCATGCGCTGACGCCCTATTTGCGTCAGCCGGGCTACGCCTACGGCGGGCTCGCGGTGCTGTTGGTGTTGGTGTTCTGGTGGGATCCCGTGATCGCTACGCACAGGCTCGTCCCGTCGCTGTTGCTGATCGCGTTCGCCGTGCTCGGGACCGAGCTGTTGCGCCGCCAGGTGATCCGCGAGTTCCCCGACCACGTCACCCCCGGCTCGCCGGGCGGCGCCGCGCAGGGGATCGCCGATCGGATCCGCGGGCCGCGCGTGGCGACCGCCGGGGCGCCCTCCGCGGCGGCGGGCGCCGACCCGCGCGTCGGCGAGATCGAGCGCCTGGCCGGGCTCCGCGACTCGGGCGCCCTCACCGACGACGAGTTCGCCGCGGAGAAGGCGCGCATCCTCGGATCCGGGTAGGGCGGTCGTCTGTGCGCAGGAGCCTTGGGGTCGAGATGACGGTGCCGATGAAGGAGGCCGAGTTTCACGGGCCGGATCGACTGGGGGTGCCGGCGAAGCGGCTCGACGACGGCTCGCCCGCTCAGCGGTCAGCTGGGGGGCACCGGTAGACGGACGATTGGGATCGGAGGACGTGCTCCCTTGAGCAAGACCTTCACGCGCGACCGGCGGTTCTGGAGGACCACCGGCTGGGCCGCCGTGTTCGGCCTGGTCATGGGCGGCGTGGGCATCCTCTGGCTGCTTGTCGTCGAAGATCTGCCGCAGCAGTTGTGGGGGGACCCGGCGAACAACGACTTCGCGGGCGGACGGTGGTGGTGGATCCCTCTGGCGACGGTCTTCGGGCTGCTCGTCGGTCTTTTGCGCCGGTGGCTGACAAGCGCTCATCAGCCTGACCTGTTCGCCGAGATCGGCGAAGCGCACGTCGATCACAGGGTTGTACCGGCGTCGGTCGGCGTATCGGCGGTGTCCCTGATGGGTGGTGCCAGCCTCGGGCCGGAGGGCGGCCTCGGGTTGCTCGGTGGTGGCCTCGGGGACTGGGCCTCCCAGCGCACCGGAGCCGACTCCGAGACCAGGCGAGCGAACACGCTCACGGGGATGGCGGGAGCTTTCGGCGGGCTGTTTACCGCACCCCTGCTCGGTCCCCTGATGATCTCCGAGATCACGCGCCCAGGCGACCGCCCCATCGCGCGCCTTATCCCCATGGTTGTGGCCTCGACGCTCGGCTTCGCGGTCCTCTACCCCGTTATCGGGAGCACCTTCCTCAGCATCTACCACCTGCCGGCCTACGACCTGAAGGTCTGGCACATGTTCGTGGCGGTGGGCGTAGGCGTGATGAGCGCCGTCGTGGCGGTCCTCACCGGCGTCACGATGAAGCTGTTCACGCGGCTTGCCGAACGGGCGGAGGCGAACCCGGTGGTCCTGGCCACTGCGGGCGGCCTCGTGGTCGGCCTGCTGGCCTACCTGCTTCCGCTCACACTTTTCTCCGGCTCCGCCAAACTGGAGGTCATCGTCGACCAGGGGCCGGCCCTGGGCGTCGGCATGCTGATAGCGGCAGTCTTGGCGAAGATGATCACGTTCGCCGTCAGCCTCTCGACCGGTTTCATCGGGGGGACGGTGTTTCCGATGCTCTTCATCGGCGGCGCCGCGGGTATGGCGCTCCACGCGATCATCCCCGGGATTCCGGCCGGGCTCGCGGTCCCGGCGGCCATGGCCGCCGTGCCCGGCGCCGCGGTGGCGATCCCCTTTAGCCTGATCGCAATCGTCGCGTTCGCCGTCACCGTCGGCCCGTCGGAGGTCGCCCCGATTGGGATCGCGGTCTTGACCTCCTACCTTCTCGTCGTGGGGACCGGCCTGGCTGGTGAATCCCAAGCCCATGACGACGAACGGGCGACGACCGACCGCCGCGACTGACCTCGTCTAGCCGGCCAGGCTGCTGACGGTGATCCCCATGAAGAACACGATCACGACCTCGCTGACGATCCACGAGTTCGAGCTCATCCAGTCGCGAACCCGCGGAAGGAACTGCTTCGCTCGCACACCCATCAGGACCACGAGAATCACCGGGAGAGCCAGTAGCAGCAGGGTGAGTCCGATGAACGGGAGGCAGTGCAACCAGGGGTCGCCTTCGCGCGAGAGGTGGGTACCCACCGTTATGGAGGTGAGGAGGTCGGAGGGAAGAAACCCGAGTAGCAGGAACCCGAGCTTCAGGGCGAGGCTCGGGGTCGCGCTCTGCAGCTTTCCCATCCACTTCGGGGGCTCGGACTTCTTCCTGCTGTGGAAGACGTACAGCGCCAATACCAGGAGCAGCCCGAGCAGCACGGCGTCGATCACGTGGCCCGTGGTGCCACTGGCCGAGGAGCTGTCGCCTCCCTTCGCGGCCCTCGTCAGGAAATAGGCGGTGCTGACGACGAGCGTGATGCTGCACAAGGCGCCGGCAAGGAACGCGGCCGAGTTGCGCCGCCAATCGAGGCTCGTGGCGAGAAAGACGGCGCTGATGATCTGCGGGCCGGCGATCATCACGAACGCCAGGGGCAGGACCGACAGGAGAGTCCTCACCGAAGATCATCCTTATGGGGCGATGCCCTCCCCGATGGGCGGACGTACGGTCGGTCGGTGAGCAGGGTGAAAACTTGATCGGTCACGCGCTTGCCTTCGCCCCGCGGATGGCCGGTCGCGTGGTCTGGGATCGCTGGATCGCCATCGGGTTCGCGGTGGGGTCGCTGTGCTTCTTCATCGGCCCCTTTCCGGGTTTCGTGAATCTCGTCGGCGCCGGTGCCGACGGAGCGGTGTTCTTCGCCGGATCGATCTTTTTCACGCTGGCCGCCGTGCTCGAGCTGCGCGAGTCAACACTCAGGCTCGGCCGCTGGGCCGCAGATCCCTCGTGGTGGAGCGCGGCGGTTCAGTTCGTGGGGACCTTGCTGTTCAACCTCAGCACCTTCGAGGCCATGCAGGACGGGCTCTCCACCGATCAGGACAAGCGGCTGGTGTGGGCGCCCGACCTCTTTGGCTCGGCAGCCTTCCTGATCTCGGGTGCGCTCGCATACCGCGTGGCCGACAGCGCGCGCCGGCGAGACGCCCGCGGCAGCCGAGAGTGGAAGATGGCCGCCGTGAACCTGACGGGATGCGTGTTCTTCGGGATCTCCGCCATCGCGTCCTACATCGTGCCGTCGAGCGGCTCGATCCTAGACCTGGCTGCCGCCAACTGGACCACCGCGCTGGGGGCTCTGTGCTTCCTGGCTGGCTCCCTGATGCTTCTACCGCACACACCCGTCCCAAAGGAGGCTTGACATGCAGGCCGATGACCAGCAGGCCCAGCTACGTGAGCAGATCGACGCGGTCGCCGCAAAGTTCGGCAACCGCTTCCTACTCGAGCCGGCGCCCGACGAACACCTGCCCGAGCATGGGATGCCCGCCGTGGAGGCCATGCGCCTCATCGGCGAGGAGCTGATCCTCGACGGGCTCCCGATGCGGAACCTGGCCACCTTCGTTACCACCTGGATGGAGCCCGAGGCCCAGCGAGTCATCGCCGAGAACCTGCACAGGAACTTCATCGATCACGCCGAGTATCCGCAGACTGCCGAGATCGAGCAGCGCTGCATCCGAATACTCGCCAACCTCTTCAACGCGCCGGGGGAGACCACCGGTGCCCGTACGCAGGGCTCGTCCGAGGCCATCATGTTGGGTGCGCTCTCGCTCAAGTGGAATTGGCGGGCCCGGCGGGAGACGGCGGGTCAGGACTCCACACGGCCCAACCTCGTCTTCGGCGGGGACGTTCACGTGGTGTGGGAGAAGTTCTGCCGCTACTTCGACGTCGAGCCGCGAATCATCCCCCTCCAGCCCGACAAGTACACGATCGGACCCGAGGACGTGGAGCCACACGTCGACGAGAACACCATCGGCGTAGCCGCCGTGCTCGGAACAACGTTCACGGGGCACGCCGATGACATCGTCGGGATCAACGATCTCCTGGTCCGCCTCAAGCACGACAGAGGACTCGACGTGCCGCTTCACGTTGACGGGGCGAGCGGCGGATTCGTGTGGCCCTTCCTCTATCCACATACGGAGTGGGACTTCCGGCTCGAGCAGGTGCGCTCGATCAACGTCTCGGGTCACAAGTTCGGCCTCGTCTACCCGGGGATCGGCTGGCTGGTGTTCAGGGAGAAGAGCGACCTGGCCGAAGACCTGGTTTTCTACGAGAACTACCTGGGCAAGACCGACGCCACCTTCACGCTGAACTTCTCCACCGGCTCCGCGATGGTGCTGGCCCAGTACTACAACTTCGTGCGCCTCGGGTTCGGGGGCTATCGCTTCATCATGGAGACGATGATGGCCAACACCCGCACGCTGGCGAAGCGAATCACTGAGATCGGCGAATTCCGGTTGATCGGTGAGGGGGAGGAGCAGCTCCCGCTGGTGGCATTCCAGCTCGACGGGGAACACGACTACGACGAATTCGATATCGCGTCACAGCTGGCGGCGGAGCGGGGCTGGATGGTGCCCGCGTACACGCTTCCGCCCAACGCGGACCACGTGAAGATCATGCGCGCGCTCGTCAAGCTCACGCTCGGCCATGGGTTGGCCACCACGCTCGGCGACGACATCGCCCAGGCTTGCGACACGCTCAAGCAGAAGGGCGGCCTGCACGAGATCGACCGCAAGAGGGTGAAGACGGGAGTGGGTTACTGACCGGAGCCGGCCGTGCGGGCGGCGGCGAGCAGGGCCGGGACGTGCTCCGCCAGACCCGTGGAGTCCACGTGCTCATTTGCCACCAGCGTTCCGCCGGTTCGCGTGACCGCGTCCTCGATGGCGCGGGTCCATCTGTGCTCCACCAGCACGGCGACCACCGAGGCGCCGGGCTCGAGCGCGCGTCCGAGCTCACGCAGGCTTTCACCTGGGAGGCCGCTGCCACCGGGATCGAGCGCGCGCTCGGTGGCTCGGCGCCGCGCGGCCGGTTCGAGCCTGAAGCTGAGAAGGGGGGCCACAATCCCGCCCGCGCCCTCGCCCTGCAGGTCGATCGCCACGAGCTCTCCAGTGTCGGCATCGGTGGTAACGAAAAGCGCCTCGAGGATCCGCAGAGCCCCTCCGCTCTCGATCCGCTCCAGGGCGCCCAGGAGCTGGCCTTCGAAGTCGGCGCCCGGTCCGAACCCGTAGGCGAGCAGCTGGGCTGACGGCAGCGGGGAGCGGTCGGTCACGATTCGTCCAGCCTGACCGGTGCGCCGCGCTTCAACCTCACCCCGAAAGGATGAAACAACATGCTCCACCTGAAGGATCCACGGTCCGCAATCCTCACCAATTCGGCAGCCGAGGCTCAGCGGGGTTGAAAGGGTCGTTGGTCGAGGCCGCCGTCAGCCACGATGAGCGCGGTCGACTCGGGCACCGCGTCCCAGGCGCCGGGCAGGTCTGAAAACGGCTCGGAGACGACGACCCGGTCGCCCGGGCTCAAACGCTGGAGACGTTCGTTCTCCGGATGGAGACGTTGCAGTGCCTCGACGTCGGTCGACACGAAGAGCGTGCGGCTGGCGTGCTCAGATGAGTAGCGGATCGCCCAGAGGCGTTCGCCGTCGCTGATCCCGAAGGTGCCCTGCACGGGATGCTCGACTCCGCGCTCGCGAGCCTTCGATTCAACCAGGCCGAGCGCCCTCTCCATTGCGTCCAACGGGTCCCGCTCCAGTCCGAGCGTCAGCGCGAGGTGGAAGACTAGCTCGGAGTCGGTTGATCCGGCGATGTTGTTGAAGAGCGAGGGGTCTACCGCCAGAACCAGATCACGCCGTACGGCGTGAAAGCCGTCGATGAAGCCGTTGTGAACGAAGAGCCACCGATCGTGCCGGAAGGGATGGCAGTTCGTCTGCTGCACCGGACTGCCGATAGCGGCGCGGATGTGTGCGAGGAAGAGCGGCGTCTCGACGTGATCGCCCAGCTCGCGCATGTTGGCGTCGTTCCACGCCGGGTTCACACTGCGGTAGCGGGCCGGCGTCGCGCGGTCGCGGATCCCGTACCACCCGACTCCAAAGCCGTCGCCGTTGGTCGTCTCGGCGCCCATGCGCGAGTGCAGGCTCTCGTCGATCAACCCGTGTTGGGTGCGATACAGCAACTCTCCAATCAGAAGCGGCTGTCCGACGTAGGCGTTCCAGCGGCACATCAGGGAGCCCGGGGACTCGTCCATCGGGCTCCTGTCATCGTCTGTATTGTTCTCGCCTTCTGCCGGTACGAGTCCGGCACCGCGTGCTCGTTCGACGGCGTTGCCCCGCGACGAGACACCGAGTTTTCGGTAGATGCCACGGGCGTGCGTTTTGACGGTGTTGGGCGAGACGTAGAGGAAATCGGCGATCTCGCGAAAGGACAGGTGACTGGGCAGGTAGCCGAGCACGCGAACCTCGGCGGCGGTGAGCGCCCAGTCGGTGGCGGCCGTGGTGTCGAGGGCTAGTTCGACCCGGGCTCGTGCCTCCTCGACCCAGTCACCGAGCACGCCCGGGTCAGTGGTTCTGTCCAAGACCGCCGCGGCGGTGGTTAGGAGGTCTCGGGCGGCGGTGAGCCCGTGGAGCCGCAGCTGCGCTCGTGCCAGCACTATCAGGCACTCGATCTCGTACCAGGGGCTGGGATCCGTGATGCCGGCGAGCAGCTCGAGTGCCTGCTGTGAGTCCTGACCCGCGGCCTCGGTCTGTCCCCGCTCGGCTCGGACGGCGGCCGACACTGCCAGGACCAAGGCCATCGATGGGCAGTCGCGAAGCTCACAGCGCTCCACCTGTGCCATGGCGCGCCCGATTAGGACCGCCGCTCTCTCCGCGTCGCCGTCCTCCGCCGCGATGAGCGCGAGCTGTGCCAGGCAGAGGGCCTGGAACATGGGCGCTGAAACCGCCAGGCGGTGCGCCGCGTCCTGCAGCTGCTCCCGAGCCGCGTCACGGTCGCCCGTGAGATGGCGCGCGACGCCTTCGAACAAGAGGCACAGCGGGCGCCACGGGCTCTTCGCGTGGAAGAGGCGGTGGGCCAGCGCGGCATCGGAGCCCATCCTGGTGACCCCCTGGCGGGCCGATCCCGCCTGCATCAGCGCCACTCCGGCTCGTACCAGCTTGTCCTGGCGGGGGGCGGCGCCGGCGAGCGAGGCCAGGCGGTCGGCTTCGCACAGATCGCCGGCCGCGAGGCAGCGGCCGGCGGCCGCCAGCGCGAGCAGTGAATTGGCGGCCAGGTCCTCCTCGCTGAAGAGAGAAACCCGCGAGCGGACCATCGCGTCATCGCCACGCCCCACATGCTGGATCAGGCCCTCCCACAAGAGGCGCCCCGCTCGCTGCGGATCATGCGACTCGATGGCGTGGTCGATCGCGCCGACCGAGTCTCCCTGCGCCTCACACCACTCGCTCGCGCGCCGGTGGAGCGGGACTACCCGGTCGGGCTCACGGCGGCCAAGCTCCGCGCGAAGCACGTCCGCAAACAACCCCTGGTACCGATACCAGGTATCGCTTCGGTCGAGCGGCACGAGCATGGCGTTGGAGCGAGCGAGGCGGGCAAGCACGTCGCCGGAGCCGCCGCACTCCAGCACTGCGTCGCACAACGGCCCCGACAGGCGCCCGAGCACCGAGGTCCTGGTGAGGAACTCGAGCTCTTTGCCTGATAGCTGGGAGAGGAACTCCTCGCGAACGTACTCGGAGACAAAGCGGTCGTCGCCGGCGAAGCCGTGCGCGTCCGGGGGCTCCGTGTGCTGAGCCCGCAGGGACAACGCCGCCAGATAAAGCCCGGCGGGCCAGCCCTCGGTCCGATGGAGGAGCTTCAGCACCTGTGGCGGGGACAGCTTCACACCGGCCATCCTCAGCAGCGACGACGCCTCCGATCTGGTCATCGCGAGGTGCTCGGCACGAACCTCGACCGCATTGCCCTGTGCGCGCAGGCGCCCCACGGGCAGTGCGCCTTCGTCGCGTCCCGCCAGCGCGAGCTGCGAGCCCGGGGGCAGGGCCCGGCCGATCGCGATAACCGACCGGCGTGACTCGGCCGTTTCGAGCACGTGGACGTCGTCGAGCGCCAGCACGAGTGGGGTCTCGCTGTGGCTCAGGGCGCTGGCGAGGCGTTGGAGGGCCACGGTTGCGGCGTCGGGTCGCTTGGCCGACAGCGCCTCGAAGACCTCCCACCCGACTGGCTCGACGGCGTCGAGCGCGAGCGCGACGGCAGAGAGCAGCGTGGTGGGGTCGTTGTCCGCGGCGTCCAATGTGACCCACGCGAAGGGGCGTCCGTCGCGCGCCGCCCACTGCGAGAGGGCGGTGGTCTTCCCGTAACCCGCTGGAGCCACGAGCAGGGCAACCGGCACGTCTCGCGCGCCCAACAACCGCCTGAGCAGGCGCTCGCGGGCCACCAGTCGCGGAGTGGAGGGAGCGCGTGCTCCCTTGAGGGTCAGCAGGCCCGTCTCGATGCCCGGGCCAAAATCCTCCACGTCCTCGACCGGTGCGAGGTGGGGCCTTGTATCCGTGCCGCCAGCGGGTGCCGTGAGGGCTTGGGCCACGGGTGTGGACCCTCCCAGCGCCCGCGCCGGTGGACAACGGGGCGTGCCTGCGTCTAGGGTGCGGCTCACTTCCGCTCGAGGGTTCGGCTACCGCCTGGTCGGTCTGCATCTCACCCCGAACGGATGAGGCTGAAACAGCCTCAGGAACTAAGTTTCCGGTCGCTCTCACTGCCAAACGGAGGTTCTAGATGGAAGCGCACGACGAGGAACTGGGGCCGATCGACATTGTCGTGATCGGTTTTCCGGCGGACGCACCAATGACAGGGGATGCTGTGCCGCTGCTCGTCGACCTGGTCGACCGCGGAATCGTCCGCGTGCTCGATGTCTTGTTCGTGACGGCGAACGCGGACGGAACGGTGTCGGGATTCGACGCCACGGATCTCGACGCCAAGGGCGTCGGCGACTTCAAGGTCTTCGAGGGGGCCTCCTCGGGTCTGCTCGGCGAGGATGACGTCGCGACCGCCGCGGAGGCGATCGAGCCTGGAACCTCGGCCGTCGTGATCGTCTACGAGAACCGCTGGGCGGCGCCGTTCGCCGCAGCCGTGCGCCGCAACGGCGGCGTGCTGATCGACTTCCAGCGCATCCCGGTCCAGGACCTGATCAGCGCTCTCGACGCCGCCGAAGCCGCGGCCTGACGAAAGGATCACCCATGCCTGGTTTGCTTCGTGGAATGGCCCGGACCGCCGTGATCGCAGGAACCGCTACGTCGGTCTCGAACCGAGTCAGCCGCCGGCAGGGCCAACGTTGGGCGGCGCAGGAAGCGCCGCCGCAGCAGGCCGCCGCCCCGCCACCCCCGGCGCCCGCTCCGCCTCCGGCGCCGGAGAGCCGCCTCGACAAGCTGAAGGACCTGGCCGACCTGAAACAGCAGGGCGTCCTCACCGAGGAGGAGTTCGCGGCTGAGAAGGCGCGGATCCTGGCGAGCTGAGCGAGCTTCGCCAGCGCAAGAGCAGATCGTGAACCGCCGCGGCGCCGACGATCGGCTCGTCCGGGACCGCCAGCGATTCGGGGTGCAGGATGAAAGGCCGAGTCTGGGGCCCGCCGAGGCCGCCGTGGAAGGAGATCAGCTCCTCGAACGCGCAGCCCTCGTCGCGCTCGGGATCGTAGAAGCTGCCCACCATGATGTCCGCGACGTGGGAGAACCCGTCGGTGCGCAGGAGATGCTCGGCTGCGGTCGGGGAGAACGCCGCGAGCGGATCGTCTCCCTCGAGCCGGGCGCCGTCGAGGTGACGAACCCCGGAAGGCCCTAGCACCAGCGCGCCGTGCTCGGCGGAGCGCACGAGCAGCCAGCCGACGTGTGGGTGCTCGCGCAGCGCGGGGATCAGCCCCGGGTGCCGCTCCTCGATTTCCTCGAGGGTGAGGCGGCGCCTCTCCTCCATCAGGTAGATGAGCCCGAGGTTGCCGGATCCGAGCACCAGGACATGGCGGTCCGAGACGTCGTTCTTCGCGCGCTTCTTGGGTTGCGAGCCCGTGGCTTCCTTCACGGCGTGCCCGACCATCGCGTTCTGCTCGTCGCCGCCGCTGTAGCCGGCCACGTCGCCGTCCGCGAGTGACCGCTCGACGAGCTCGTCGAGGCCGTAGCCGTTGCGCTGCTTGAAGGTGGCCCCCTGAGTCTGGCCGTGGTCGGAGAGCACGACGATCTCGTAGGGCCGCGGCGCGCGCCGGCGCGCGCGCTCGATGGCGCCGAACTTCTGGTCGAGCTTGCGCAGCGCCTCCATGGTGTCCGCGCGTTCGAGCCCGGAATGGTGCGCGACCTCGTCGTAGCTCGAAAACGTGGCGTACACCGCGGGGCGGCCGCGCATCATGTCGGTCAGTACCCCGAACACGATCGCGTCGCGGACGATCACGCACAGCGCGGCGCGCAGAAAGGGGTACGAGCCTCCGCGATGACCGCGAGGCCTGACATCGCGGCGGGCCCCTTGGACTGCCGCCGTCCACTCGAGCAGCACCTCCCACACGAACAGGACGAGCGCCTGGGTGACATTCGATCCGTTGGCCAAGAAGGCGCGGTAGCCCGGGTTCGCCCTCTTCTCCGCCTCCATGCGACTCACCGTGAGGATCGTCTCCTCGGCCTCGCCGGAGAGCAGGTTGCCGCGGCTGGCGCCGCCGTCGGCGAGCAGTCCGATGCCGGTCGAATGGCGGCGTTCGATCTCTGCGCAATCCTGGGGCGAGGAGCAGACCATCATCGTGGCGGTCTCCTTCTCCACCCAGCGGAAGGCCGGGATGTCCTCGTTCGAGCCGAGCAGGATCCCGGCTTGGCTGGCGCCGGTCTGCGAGGAGAGGTCGGTTTCCCACTCGGTCAGCCGGTAGCCGTTCTCCTCCATCCAGCGAGCCATCACCGGTGCGCTTCCGTCCCTCATGGCGCGCCTCAGGATCGGGAGAGCCAGCCCGTCAATCTCGAGGAAGACGATGCCCGGCACGTCGTTGACCGCGACGGCGCCCTGGCGCCGCGCCACGCGCCGCACCACGCGCAGGGTGTACTCGTCGTTCTCGTTGGTGCCCAGAAAGACCTGCAGCACCATGGAGACTGCGGCCATCACCAGAGCTGCGAGCAGCGCTTCCCAGAAGGAATCGACCGACCCAAAAGCGGGCAGCAGGTCGTCGGCCAGCATGAGTGCCAGGGCGTCGACCGCGAGCACCAGCAGAAAGCCCAGCACCAGCATCGCCGGCAGGCGCAGTGCCGCCACCAGCGGCGGCAGGATCGCGTTGAGGACGGCCACCACGGCGGCTACGAGGAATGCCGAGCCGACCTCGTCGAGAGTAAATCCGGGGACGATCGCCGCCGCCACGTAAACCGAGGCGGCGCCGACGATCCAGGCGATCAGCAGCCGCGCCACGCTCAATCGCGGCCTCGCCGGCTGCCAGGCGCCGTCCGCTTCCCTGGTCTGGCCTGGGGCTTCGACCGCCACGAGGCTGCGTTCAGCCGGCCCGACTGCCGTCGGCGGGCGCCGACGCGTCCCGCTCGACCTGCCGAGCGGCCTGCTCCTCCCGCCTCAGGGCATCCAGGAAGGCCACGTGCAGTCGATGACGTTCACTCCGCGGAGCCGCACACCAGGCCTTGTAGCTGCGCATCACCCGCCTGGATGCGTCGCGCCACTCCTCCAGATGCTGAGCCTGCACGTCGGGCTTAGCACGAAGCGAGAACACATAGCCGACCCTAGGACCTGGGCCATTCGGGATCATCATCCCGATCGGGTGAATTCTCGGCGCACAGGCGCACACCTTGCCGCGTAAGGTACGCCGGGTGATCAGAGTCATCCTGGCGGACGACAACGTCATCGTCCGCGAGGGCCTGCGAGAGATCCTCGCCGGCGATCCCGGCATCGACGTGGTCGCCGCGTGCAGCGACCTCGGCGAGCTATTCGAGAGTGTGGCGGCGCAGCAACCCGATGTCGTCGTCACCGACATCCGGATGCCTCCGTCGAATACCGACGAGGGCATTCGTGTGGCTTCCGAGCTGCGGAGGACGCACCCGAGCGTAGGGGTGGTGGTGCTCAGCCAGTACTCCGAACCGGCCTACGTCCTCGCCCTGCTCGAGTCTGGTTCGGACGGCCGGGCCTACCTGCTCAAGGACCACGTGCACGACCGGCAACAGCTCGCCTCGACCGTGGAGGCGGTGGCCCAGGGTGGCTCGGTGATCGATCCCAAGATCGTCGAGGTACTCGTGGCGGCCCGGGCGCGAGCCGAGAGCTCGCCGCTCGCGGCCCTGACAGAACGCGAGCGCACCGTGCTCGCAGAGATGGCCCAGGGGAAGAGCAACATTGCCATCGCCCGGTCGCTCTCACTCAGCACGCGAGCGGTCGAGAAGCACACGCACGCCATCTTCGTGAAGCTCGGACTGGTGAGCTCACAGGAGACGAGCAAGCGAGTGAAGGCGGCGCTGTTGTTCCTCGCCGAATCTCGGGAGCACTCCGGGCTCGGCGGATGAGCGGCGGCCGCCGGGGGCCGCCCGAGACGAATATCGTCACGGCCGTGCCTACCCGGGTCGTTGTGGCCGAGGACGATCTCCTGGTGCGTGAGGGCCTCGAGCAGTTGCTGGAAGCTCCGCCCAGCGTCGACGTCGTGGCGCTCTGCGCCGACGTCGACTCGCTGCTCGAGGCGATCGAGCGAGAGCGGCCCGACGTGGTGATCACGGACATCCGCATGCCGCCGACCAATACCGACGAGGGCATCCGGGTGGCCGTCGGATTGCGCGAGACCCATCCCGGTATCGGAGTGGTCGTGCTCAGCCAGTACTCCGAGCCCGCGTACGTGCTGCGCCTCTTCGACCTTGGCGCAGACAGCCGCGGTTACCTCCTCAAGGAACGAGTGCGCAACCGCGCCGAGCTGATGGCAGCGATCGAAGCGGTCGCCCGCGGAAGCTCGGTCGTGGACCCCAAGGTCGTCGAAGTCCTGGTTGAAGCCAAGGCACGCAAGAAGCGCTCGCCGCTCTCGCAGCTCACTCCGCGTGAGGGTGAGGTGCTGTCCCAGATCGCCGAGGGCAAGAGCAACTCGGCGATCGCGGAGTCGCTCGTGCTTACGAAGAGAGCGGTGGAGAAGCACATCCACTCGATCTTCCTGAAGCTGGGCTTAGCCTCCACGGACGAGGTGAGCAAGCGCGTGAAGGCAACGCTGATCTTCCTGGCCGACGAGGACCAGCCTCCCGTCGGCCTCATCCCAAGGGGGTGATGCGGCCCCGTGGGCGAGGTGTTCGAATCGACGGAGAGAGACAGGAGGAGAACCTTGAACCCCCAGCGCCTCATGATCGTCCTCGGACTGGTCGCGCTGATGGCGACTTCCGTGACCGCCTGCGGAAGCGACGACGACGAATCCACCACTGCCTCGGACGCCGGCAGCGAGGCGGTGGCTCCGCCGCCCGCGACCGCTTTCAACGACCTGTCCGTGGCCCTCGAAGGCCAGGGGCTCGTGGTCACGCGCACGCCAAAGGCCTCGCTGGATGGCGCGGAGGCCGGAGTCGACATCAAGGGCGACAAGTCTGGCCAAGCGCGCTCCTTCGCCACCGCTCCGGAGGCGCAGGACTACGCCAAGGAGGCTTCGAAGGACGGCGACAAGACGACGATCGTCGGAACCGTGGCCTTCCGGGCCGGAACTCAGGCGGACGCCGACTTCTTCGCCCAGGCCTACGAGGGTTGAGCCGCCGCCCCAGTGCGGACCGCGACGGTTCATCGCCTTCGACGAAGGAGCCACGTCGTCCCGCCCAAGCCACGATCCGGCACAATGTCGAGAAGTACTCGAGGTCGAAGGCGATCACGGCGTACAAGGAGTTCCCCGGGCGGCCCCACTTCGCGGACTACCCGTTGGCTTGGGCCCTGGACCCGACCGAGGAGGAGATCGATGGCCGGATTCATCTCGCGGGGGTTCGGCGGGCGGCGGAGCACGCCTGACGGATTCGAGGAGCGGCTTCCGCCGGGGCAGTACTACGAGCGGGGCTTTCCCGTCCTCACCGCAGGGCCGACGCCGAAGATCGCGGCGGAGGAGTGGGGCTTCACCATCGACGGGATGGTCGGGGCGCCACGGTCATGGACCTGGGACGCATTCGCCGAGCTGCCGTCGGAGGAGATTCCCTGCGACATCCACTGCGTGACGAAGTGGTCGAAGCTCGGCACGACATTCCACGGCGTTCCGGTCGAGGTCCTGCTGGACGGGACCGAGCCCGAGGGCGATTACGCGATGGCCTATTCGTACGGCGGCTACACGACCAACGTCGCGCTCGCCGATCTCCTGGGCGGCGGGGGATGGGTGGTCACCGAGCACGAGGGTGCGCCGCTGCCTCGCGAGCACGGCGGCCCCGCCCGCCTGCTCGTTCCTCGCCTCTACTTCTGGAAGAGCGCGAAATGGGTCGCCGGACTGCGCGTGATGGACCACGACGAGCCGGGCTTCTGGGAGCAGAACGGCTACCACAACCGCGGTGATCCATGGAAGGAGGAGCGCTATTGGGGGGACTGACGGCTGTCGAGCAGCGCGCTCCGGGCAGGTGGCAGGTCGCGACCGTCACGGCCATCAGGCGCGAGACTCCGCGGGTCAAGTCCTTCCGCCTGCAGCTGCCGATGTGGATGCCCCACCTGCCGGGCCAGCACTACGACGTCCGCCTGACGGCGCCCGACGGCTACCGCGCGCAGCGCTCGTACTCGGTTGCGTCCTCGCCCCTCGACGAGGGCACGATCGAGCTGACGATCGACCTGCTCGCCGACGGCGAAGTCTCCCCGTACTTCCACGAGGTTGTTGTCGAGGGCGACCAGGTCGAGGTCCGCGGCCCGTTCGCCTCGTACTTCGTTTGGCGCGGGGAGTCGCCCGCGCTTCTCGTCGGAGGTGGATCGGGGGTTGTCCCGCTGATGGCCATGCTGCGTCATCGGCGCCGCGTGGCGCCCGCAGCCCCGATGCGGCTCGTGTACTCCGTCAGGACGGCGGCCGACGTCATCTTCGGCGACGAGCTCGGCGACGACGCTCTGCTGACCTTCACGCGCGAGCGGCCTGACGGCTGGAGTGGTCACAGCGGCCGGATCGACGCCGCTCTCGTCGCGGAGCCGGCCGCGGGCGTCCAGGTCGCCTTCGTCTGCGGCTCGAACGGGTTCGTCGAAGCGGCGTCGGAGCTTCTACTCGACTCCGGCCTGGAGGCCGGACAGATCCGGACCGAGCGGTTCGGACCCACGTCGTGAGGGAGTGCGCCCAGGTTCGAGGTCCGCCTTTTCACGGCTTTGCCCAGATACCCTGAGGGGGTATGCTGTAGTCCTGCTACGCAACTCCCGACAGCCGCACGCCGAAAGGAGCCGACCATGGCCGTCAATGATCGCGAGGCGCTGCTTCGCTCCGTGTATGCAGCCTTCAATACCCGGGACGTCGATCGCTGTTTGGCGGCGATGACTCCCGACGTTGACTGGGCCAACGGCTGGGAGGGCGGTCGCGTCCTTGGGAGGGCGGCCGTTCGCGACTACTGGGAGCGCCAATGGGCGGAGATCGACTCGTCCGCCGAGCCGACGGCCGTACAGGAGCGTCGGGATGGCCAGATCGAAGTGGCGGTCCATCTAGTCGCTCGCGACAAGGAGGGGAACGTCATCAGCGAGGGTGATGGCCGACACGTATACGAGTTCCGCGACGATCTCATCGAGCGCATGGCGATCGAGGAATAAGCGCCGGGCTGGCATGGCAGTTGGCTCGCCTGATCGCGTACGCAGGGAACTTTTCGAGCTCGTCCATCGCGGTGTGGGCGCACGCGAGTTCTCCCACCGTGCCAGCCGGGCTCTGGCGCGCGCCGTGCCGTTCGACGGCGTCTCCGTTCTGACAATGGACCCCGCCACTCATCTGGCAACGAGCGCATTCGTCGAGAACGGGTTGCGTGATGAAGAGGCCGACCGGATCGCTGAGATCGAATACTGCGAGAGCGATCTCAACAAGTTCGGCGCGCTTGCGGGTTCCGGCCGCTTCGCGGCGAGCCTCAGTGAGACAACCGGCGGCGACCTTGACCGCAGCTTGCGTCATCGCGAGCTGCGCGCGCCCAACGGATTCGGCGACGAGCTGCGGGCGGTACTGGTCAGTGATTCAGCGACTTGGGGCAGCGTCACGTTGGGTCGCGGTGCGGATTGCGAGCCCTTCGCGCAAGCCGAAGTGGAGCTGATGGCATCCGTCTCGGGCTTCCTGGCCGAGGGACTCCGGCGTGCGGTCTTACTCACCTCGCTGTGGACGACCGAACGGGATGCTGATGAGCGGTCCGCCGGTCTGGCTCTGCTCGCCGCCGACAACTCGATCACGGGAGCTGACCCGTCGGCTCAGATATGGCTCGCCGAATTGGGTCCCACCGGACCGGGCAACCGTCTCCCTCCTGTCGTGCTCGCAGTCGCCAGCCGAGCTCGCAGCATCGCCGGTGGGCACCCGCCCGACGGCGTCCCGGCCCGGGCTCGGGTCCAAACGCCGTCGGGCGTGTGGCTGACCGTGCGGGGTTCAATCCTTGGGCCCGAAGACGATCCCCTGACGGCTGTAATGCTTGAACCGACTCGCCCGCACGAACTCGCGCCGCTCATCGCCGATGCCTATGAGCTCACCGATCGTGAGCGCCGCGTCACGCAGCTCGTCGCGCAAGGCCTGACCACCGAAGCGATCGCCGAGCGCCTACATATCTCACCCTGGACGGTCCAGGACCATCTCAAGTCCATCTTCGAGAAGGTCGGGGTGGGTTCGCGTGGCGAACTGGTCGCCCGAATCTACTTCGATCACTACGCGCCCCGGCTCGGGGAGGATGCGCCGCTCACGAAGAGGGACCCGCCGCTTACCCTCGAACGCGGTAGCGCAGATGGGTGACACCGCCCTCCCCTTCGAGGATCCGGGTGCGGTCCAGCTCGATGAGCTCGGGACCGAGGCCCTCGAACAGACGGCGCCCTTGGCCGAACAGCACCGGGATGACGTGGAGCTCGATCTCGTCGAGGACGCCGGCGGCGAGTGCGAGCTGCGCGGTTCCCGCGCCGTGGACCAGCACGTTCTTCTCGCTCGCAGCCTCCTTGGCTTGAGTCATCGCAGTCTTGACGTCGGTCACGTAAGTGACCAGCGGCCACTGCCGCGCATCGTCGGGCTCCTGGCGGGTGAGGATGAAGATCGGCACGCCATCGTGATGGTCGCCGCCCCAGCCGCCCGCGGGCTCGAAGGTCCCCCGGCCGGCGACGACCGCCCCGGTGGCCATGAATTCGTCGTACACCTGGCCGTTCACACCCGACGGCCGGCCTGGGATTCCTGACGGGCCGCCGGGCTCACCGTCAAACACCCACTCGTGCAGGCGGTGGCCGCCGTCGCCAAGCCCGTTGTCAGGACCCTCATTGGGCCCGGCGATGAAACCGTCGAGGGACATGGACATGTAGAGAACGGTTGCGGACACGGCGTTTCCTCTCGTGGTGTGGGGTCAATCTGGGTCAGTCAATCGCGGTTGTCCAGCAAGACGAGGAGCGGTGCAGAAGGGCACCGTCCAAGAACCCAGGATCCTGGGATGGTCAGCACGCGAGGCAAGGTCCAAAGTGCCGCTCAGAAAGGACGACGAGATGGACGGATTCGACCCCAAGACCAGCTTCGGACGCGACGTGTCGTTGCGATACGACGCCGAGGACACCCGGGGGGATGAGGAGCAGACCGTCGCCTTCCTCGCCCGGCTCGCCGGCGGGCGCAAGGCCCTGGAGCTCGCCGTGGGCACGGGACGGATCGGCTTGCCCCTCACGCGCGCGGGCGTGCCCGTGGACGGCATCGAGATGTCGCAGGACATGGTCGATCGGATGCGCGAGAAGCCGGGTGGGGATGCGGTCGAGGTAACCATCGGCGACATGTCGCGGGTTGGCACCGGGCGTTCCTACGGGCTGGTCTATCTCGTCTACAACACGATCGGCAACCTGCTCACGCAGGACGACCAGGTCCGCTGCTTCGAGAACGCCGCCCGCC
The DNA here is from genome assembly GCA_963728495.1 of uncultured Thermoleophilaceae bacterium. Lineage (GTDB taxonomy): Bacteria > Actinomycetota > Thermoleophilia > Solirubrobacterales > Thermoleophilaceae > JACVRW01. Next base: position 63,281 of record CAVSKI010000002.1, read on the forward strand.
ATCTGACCGACGACGGGGTGTTCGTCCTGGAGTGCCGCGTGCCGGATGCTCCTTCACGGCCCGGCCACCAGTTCGTAGACGCCGACCGTGTCGGCGTCGACCACGTCGCGCTCGACGTCTGCCGGTATGACCCGCTCTCGCAGGTCCTCGACAAGACCCACGTCCGCATCGACTCCGACGGCATCGCCTTCGACCCGATCAGCCTGCGTCTGGCCCACCCGCCGGAGTTCGACCTGATGGCGCGAATCGCCGACCTGCGGCTTCGCGAGCGGTGGGGCGGATGGAACAAGGAGCCGTTCGACGCTGGGAGCTGGCGCCACGTCAGCGTCTACGAGCGGGCGACGGCGTGAACACCCAGGAGTCTGAGTCGATGCCCGCAGCACGCCAAGGAGATCCCCGCGTTGCCCGAGGTCGCCGTGGTGGGTCCGCAGATCGGCCAAGCCTGACCTCGGAAAATCGATGCTCGCTCGAATTGCTGACCGGATCGGCTCGCACCCTCGGCGCACGTTGGCGGCGACGCTGGTCTTCGTCATCATTGCCGGGGCGATCGGCGGCCCGGTCGCCGGGAAGCTCGACCACTCGGGCGGCTTCAACACCGACGACTCTGGCTCGGCGCGGGCGAGCGACCGGATCGAAGCTGCGACCGGGGTCGAGTCGGGCCCCGCGGTCGTCCTCTTGGTCGACGGTCGACCGGGCGAGCCCCCGAGCCTCGACCGCCTCGGTCAGCTTGCCAGCGATCTCAGCGCGGTGGGGGGCGTCGCCGTGGTCGCGGGCGCCGGCCGCGAGCCGGGGGGCCCGCTGCTCAGCACCGACGGCTCACAGGCCGTCGTCCTCGGCACGCTGGCGGCCGACGCCGACGAGGACGCGGTGGTCGACGCGGTCGAGGACCGCTTCGCGGAGGAGGAGGACGTAACGATCGGCGGTGGGCTGTTCGCCGACACGCAGGTCGGCGACACCGTCGGCGAGGACCTCGCACGCGCGGAGCTGCTCGCGCTGCCGATCCTGATCCTGCTCTCGCTGCTCTTCTTCCGCGGGCGCGCCGCGGTGATGCCGCTGATCGTCGGCCTGACGACCATCCTCGGCACCTTTCTCATCCTCACCGCGGTCAACCAGGTCTACGGCCTATCGATCTTCGCGCTCAACCTGGTGATTGGGCTCGGGCTTGGCCTGGCGATCGACTACACGTTGTTCCTGGTCACCCGCTACCGCGAGGAGCTGGCCGCGCGCGGAGAGGGACCCGCGGCGATCCGGGCGACGCTGATGAGTGCCGGGCGCACGGTCGTCTTCAGCGCGCTGACGGTCGCCGTCGCGCTGATCACGCTGACCCTGTTTCCGCTCGGCTTCCTGCGATCCATGGGGATCGCCGGCGCGACCGTCGCGCTGATCGCCGCAACCGCCGCCCTCGTCATCTCGCCGGCGCTGTTCGGGCTCTGGGGCGAGCGACTGCTCACGCGGCGGAGGAGCGAGCGCCCCGAACGCGAGGGCCGCTGGTACCGACTCTCGCAGCTGGTCATGCGTCGCCCGGCGACGGTCGCCGCACTTACCGGCGCGCTGATGTTGGCGCTGGCGCTGCCAGCACTCCGGGCGGTGTGGACGCCGATCGATTCGTCGGTGATCCCGACCGACAAGAGCGCTCGGGTCGTCGCCGACGCGCTCGAGACCGAGTTCGCGGGCGATGACACGAACCCGGTGACGCTCGTGATCGAGGCCCCCGCCCGCGCCGAGGCGAAGGTTCGTGACTACGCCGCAGGCGTCGCCGACGAGACCGGCGTCCGGGCGGTGGGCGCTCCGCGTGCGCTCGACGACTCGAGCTGGCAGGTCGACGTCACAGTCGCCGGCGAGCCCGAGGGCGAGGTAGCGCAGGCCCTGGTCGAGCGCGTGCGCGCCAACGGCGCGCCCTACCCAATGCTGGTGGGCGGCGAGGCGGCCGAGTTCGTCGACCAGCAGGACGCGATCCGGTCGCGGCTCCCGCTCGCCGTGGGCTTGCTCGCCCTGCTCACCTTCTGCGTTTTGTGGCTGATGACCGGGTCGCTGGTGCTGCCGCTGAAGGCGATCACGATGAACGCGCTGACCGTCGGCTCGGCGCTCGGCCTGCTGACCTGGATCTACCAGGACGGGCGGCTCGAGGACGTGCTCGGCTACACCGCCAACGGTGGTATCGAGCCGACCGACTTCCTGGTTACCGCGGCGGTCGTGTTCGCCCTCTCGACCGACTACGGCGTATTTCTGCTGGGTCGGATCAAGGAGGCCCGCGACGGCGGCGCCGGCGAGCGCGAGGCGGTCGCGATCGGCCTCCAGCGGACCGGCGCAGTGATCACCGCGGCGGCGATCCTGCTCGCGGTGGCGATCGGTGCTTTCTCGACCTCGTCGATCTCGTTCATCCAGCAGGTCGGGCTCGCGAGCGCGTTCGGGGTGCTCGTGGACGCCTTCATCGTCCGGACGTTCCTGGTGCCGTCGCTGATGGCGGTGCTCGGGCGCTGGAACTGGTGGTCGCCGAGGGCGCTGCGACGGCTGCACCAACGGATCGGCCTCGGCGGGTTAGTCGACCGCACGGGCTCCGGGGCACGCGGATGAGGCACGGCCGCGTCGTAGAGGCCCAACTTCCCATGAATCTGGGATGGACGCAGCAGCGTCTCGATCCACGCGTTGCTCGCCGCAGCCGTGCTGTACCTGTCAATGTCCCTCGACGGATTCATCGCGGGTCCCAACGAAAGCGATCTACATGGGGGCCTGGTGGGGGCCGTTGTTCGTGCTACGACGTCGCGGGCAGGTCCATGCGCAAGCTGCAGAACCTGGGTCGGCGATGACCCGAATGCCGCGACCAACCTCCGTTGCCGCACCACCTGCGAGAACTGACCCCGCCGATTACCAAAGGAGCACTAGCCATGTCACTCGCCCGCGTCCAAAACTTCGCCATCTCACTCGACGGCTTCGGCACCGGTGAGGGCCAAAGCGCCGACGCACATTTCGGTCACGCCGGGGATAGGCTGCACCAATGGATGTTCGCCACCCGGTCGTGGGAGCCCGGTGGTAGCGGCGGCATCGACGACGCCTTCGCGCAGCTGTTCGATCCTGGGATCGGCGCCGAGATCATGGGTGCCGGGAAGTGGGGCCACCCCGGATGGCACGAGGACCCGGAGTGGAAGGGCGCATGGGGTCCCAACCCGCCCTTCCACACGCCCGTCTTCATCCTCACCCATCACACGCGCCCGTCGATCGAGATGGAGGGCGGCACCACGTTCCACTTCATCGACGCTTCGCCTGCCGAGGCGCTCGAGACGGCCCGCGAGGCGGCGGACGGCAAGGACGTACGCCTCGGCGGAGGTCCCACCATGATCCGCGAATTCCTTGCTGCCGGGCTCGTCGACCACATGCACACTGTGGTGGTCCCGATCCTGCTCGGCCGAGGCGTACGCCTCTGGGACGGACTGGAGGGCCTCGAGAAGGACTACGAGATCGAGGCCGCCTCCTCGCCCAGCGGAGTCACGCACGTGACGTTCACCCGTGCGGGTGTCTGAACCGCCTCGGTCGCTCAGGCCGGGGGCCGCGGCGCGGTCAGGCGCGGTGCGTGATGATCGAAGAACAGGCGCGCGACCAGCTCGCCACGCGTTCTCACTCCCGTCTTCTCGAAGATCGCCTTGAGGTGGTCCTGGACCGTCCAGGTCGAGAGGTGTAAGCGGCTCGCGATCTCGCTCGTGTCGAAGCCCTGAGCGACGAGCTGGGTGACGGCACGCTCGCGCTCCGTGAGGCCGTACGCAGCCGCGGCGAGCGGCGCCAGCTCGGGCGTGCTGGCGGGCTCGACGATCACGGCAACGCGTGCATCGGAGCCCTCGCCGAGCGCCGATCCGTGCACGACCAACCACGTCCCAGCCGGGGTCCTTACGCGGGCGAGCGCTTCGGCGCCGGTGTCCGCGTCGGCTGCGCGAGCCCGGCTGGCGACCGCGTTGACCACGCCGGGAAGCCTCTTGATCGTCGCGCTCCCGCTGGTCTCAGCCAGCCAAGCCTCGGCGGTTGGGTTGGCCATCGCGATCGAGTTGTCGGGTTCGAGCACGAGGACTCCGACCGGCTCGCGAAGGTCCGCCTCGGCGCCCGGGCGCGGTCCTCGCACCGTGATGCGACGCAGGCCCTCGCCAAGCTGGCGCGAGACGGCGGCGACGGTGTCGGCCTCGGTCTGGGTGAACGCCGGCACGTCGGACCCGCGCAGCAGGGAGAGCGCACCCCAGGCGACCGATTCGGCGACGAGCGCCGCCCGCAGCTCGTCGCCCAAGCCGCTCGGTTGTCTCAGCTCACGGTGGCGCAGGCTGCGGTCGAGGTCGCCCCCGGTCGCCTGGCTCAAGGTCGCGGCGGGTTGCGGCGCTTGCGCGAGGGCCGGGAACTTGTTGAAGTCCTGCTCCCCGACCTCGATCTCGGCCATCCGCGCCATCGCCTCGGGCGGCAGGCCGTTCTCGACCACCTCGCCGGTCGGCAGCATGGTCGCGGGGTCGAGCGTCAGCACGCAGAAGCCGTCGGACGGGACCGCGCTCCGCAGGACGCGCACGGCGTCGTGCGAGTAGCGACGCACGTCCTCGCTGGTCTCGGAGAGCCAGAGCAGATCCTCGCGAAGGGATGCAATCGACGGCGCCGACGTACCGGTTTTTTACCCGAAGAGCGTCCCGGTGGAACCTCGAACATCCCTGCCGGTGCCCTGGTCGAAGGTCGAGAACCCAGGATCCTGGGATGGTGCCAGCGGCCCGTCCCCCGTAGAAACGTGTCAATGGAGCACGACCGACAGGAGGCGTGGTGGCAAAGCTGCTCTCGGCACCTCTGAACGAGATCCCGGAGGTGGTCTTCTCGAAGACCCTCGAGCGGGCCGATTGGCCCGAGACCAGGATCGCCGGCGGCGAGCTCGTCCAGGAGGTCGCCGCGCTCAAGGGGAGTCGGGTGGCGAGCTGATGGCCCACGCGGGAGCCTCGTTCGCCCGGTCGCTGATCCGCGAGCGGCTGGTCGATGAGTACCGGCTCGCGCTGCACCCGCTCGCTCGGGGGTCGGGGCTGTCGCTGTGGCCGGAGTCGGCGGAGCCGCTGCGCCGGGAGCTGGCGGACGTGCGCAGGTTCGACTCGGGGCGGATCTTCCACACCTACCGCAACGCGGGTCCCGGCGGATGACCGAACGGGTCCTCGACTCCGCCCGGGCGGACCGGGTCGCGATCGTCCGGCGAGCGCTGACCGCGTTTCTGGATGACGACCTCGACGCGGCGCTCGCGCTCGCGAGCCCCGAGATAGTGGCCGTGCGCATGCCCCCGCTTCCCGACGCGCAGGTGTACCGCGGGCGTGAGGGAGTCCTCGAGATGTGGTCGGACTGGACAGCCGAGTTCGAGGAGTTCGAGATGACCGTGGACGCCCTCGCCGAGGTCGGCGGCCGGGTGATCGGGGAGGTGATCCAACGCGGGACCGGAAGGGCGAGCGGCGTGAAGGTCGAGGGACGATTCTGGCTTGTCTACACGCTGGCGGGCAGCCTGATTGTCCGTCTCGAGGTGTTCGCCAGCGAGTCCCAGGCGCGGAAGATCGCCGGCTCCTGAACGATGCCGCGGTGGGACAAGCGACGGCCGATCGACGACGAGATCAACCGGCTCGAGCCCGTGCTCCGTCGCATCGAGGGGGGCCCACCGTCCAACTCGGGGCCTCAACACCTGGAGGAAGAGATGAACGACTCAGCAACAATCGGCATGGGGAGCCCGGGCAACACCAGCGCCAGCAATCCCGACCCTGCCCGCCACTTTGTCGAGATGGTCCTCGTCATGCTCGCCGGGATGGGTGTCCTCAGCGGGCTGGCTACGCTGCTTCTCTCGGCGGCGGGCAGCAGCCTCTCTGACCTCTCCGGGGGCTTCCGGGTTGCGCCGTGGGTCTGAACATGACTGTCCCCGATGGTCCTCTGGATGGCCTACCGCGACCAAGAGCGGCGGCCCGCAACATCGAGATGGCGGCGGCGATGATCGTGCCGTCGATCATCGCCGCGATGCTCGGTGTGATGCTCTGGCGCTACGACGAGTACGCCCAATCCCACTAGTGGTTGCCGCGGCGGATCGGCAGCGCGCTTGCGAAGCGCGAGGACGCATCGCCGAGCCGACGACGAAGGGTTGCCGGCCCGCCATCTCGACATCGGCTGGCTCGTCGGATCTTTAGTCCTCGCCTATCCGGCGGGCGGAGGGGACGTGGAAGACTCGAGCTCCTCGCTGCGCGGCCGTCCGCGGAGCGGCCTCAGGTCGACTCCGCACATCATGCACTCCACCGCTTGGTCCGGCACACGCTCACCGCATTGGGGACAGCGCTCCTCGGCCTCGTCGTTACTACGTTTGCGTGCGAACAGTCGCATCGGTCCTCCTAGTCGTGTGTGCGGGAGCCGCCAACTCGCGGGTCAAGCTCCTCACCAGTTCCGGTCAAGCGGCTCGCTTTCCCCGCCGGCGTGCGCGGCCCTGTGATCTCGCGGCGTCCCGCGTGCATTACCGGCTCGAAGCAGACGAGCGCGAGCACCGCGCCGCCGATGGCGATCAGCCTGGTGCCCGTGTGGAAAAGTCCTCGATCGACCCGACGCCAGCAGCCACTGCCACGAGGCCGACCAGGAGCGCGCCGACCACAGCGATCGTGCAGCTCGCGGCCAGCCCATCACGCCGCTCGCCGCCACGCCGGACGCTTGCTCCGCATCACCGCGGTCGCCAGCCCCAGCGCGATCCAGCCGAGAACTGCCATCGTCGCCGCCTTTCGTCGTTGCCTGACGCAATGGTCGGCCAGGCAAGCGCGCGCGCCAATGGGTACTGCTATGTACTCGCTCTCTTTGCACGCAGCACACCGACCGGCATCCCGGCTCGGGATGGCTAAAAGGCACATCTCGCGGTGCACGAAGACTCATCGGCCGCGCCCGGCGATGAACCCCGGCCGTCGCGGACTCAGCGCTTCGCGAGCGCGGGGCCGACGAGCCTTCGGACGGTGGCGCAGCTCGAGCGGCTGGCCGACGGGTCGCGCGCTAGCAGTGCGAAGCTGACCCGAATCTGGAGCGGCTCCGCTCGGGTGGCACGAGGTCGAGTGTCCGCAGGGCTAGTCAACGCGGTATCGCGCAGCTCTGGGACGGCGTCTCGGAGTTCTCGCAGCGACGCTTCGATGCACCCGAGCGAGGCGGCCAACGCGGTGCGGAGCGCCACGAGCTCGCCGCGGCCCGAAGCCCCTGCGCCGCCTCGAGCAGCGAACAGGCCTGGTCGTAGAGCTCGATCGCACGATCACGCTCGGCGGCGCGCAACGGAGGTCGTCTGCGCGCGGAGCCTCGCAAGGCCGGCTACGGACGCCAACGGGCCCCTCGTGCAGCCGGCACGTGTCCACCGTCGCGAGGCTCTGCGAATGTGTGGTAGTACCCATCGTCAAGGCCAGCTTTTCAGCGAAGCTTGGCCGATGCGGTCCCTCAGACCACACCAGATGCGCACGCCCTCGCGACGGCGCTTCCGGCAACTCGGCGACGGCGCGTTCGGCTTGAGCATCCGGGATAGGCTCGACAGTGTCGAGCCCATGACTTCGACACCGCCCGCCACACGCTCGTCACTGGACGCCCGCTCCACGCGCGCCCCATCGGACAGCGGGGTGACGCCGGCGGAGACAACGCGACGGCACCCGATGTCGTTGCTGTGGTGGGTCTTCCTCGCGAACGGGGCCGTGCTCCTCCTCGCGCTTCTCCTCCTGGCCTTCACGCCGATCGAGATCCACGCGCCGATCGAGATCGACCAGCTCGCGCTGCTCGTTACCGGGTTCGTCGTGCTGGTCGGCTTGGATTTCGTCCTGTTGCGACGGGTTCTGTCCCCCTTGTTCAGGCTCACGGAGGTAATGAGCTCGATCGACCCCGACCGGCCGGGCCGACGGCTGTCGGGAGTCGATCCCCGTAGCGCTGAGGGCCAGGCTATGGCCCGCGCCTTCAACTCCATGCTCGACCGGCTGGAGAACGCCCGGCACGAGGCGGCACGGACAGCGCTTGCGGCACAGGAGGCCGAGCGGCTGCGCGTCGCGCGTGAGCTCCACGACGAGATCGGCCAGACCCTCACGGCCGTCACGATCCAGGCCGAGCGCGCGGCGGACGGCGATCCTGCGCAGGCGCCTCACGCCCTCCGCGGGGTGGCGG
>CAVSKI010000003.1:0-719963 GCA_963728495.1 uncultured Thermoleophilaceae bacterium
GTCTCCAACCATCAGGGGTGACAAATGACCGTTTCCGGCGAGACGCTCCGCTCCATCTCGGCGCCTGACCAGCTCGACAGCCGGCTCGGGAAGCTGGACTTCGTCGACGGTGTTCCGAGCTCCGGGACCAGCGAGCTCGTGTACGACCAACTCGATTTCGGACACGGGCTGAACGCGTACCTCAACGGCTTTCCTGGAGCCTCGACGTGGGCTTTGCGGAAAGGCTTCCACGAGGCGGGAGTGCGGGACAACGAGATCCTGATCTTCTCGGAGCTGATGGATTCGCAGTCGCTGTTCCTGACCGCGAACGCCGACACGGTCTACTTCGTCGGCATCGTCGATCTCACCTCGGGACCGATGGTCGTCGAGACGCCTCCGAAGGCGCTCGCGCTGTTCGACGACATGTGGTTTCAGTGGATCGTCGACTTCGGCCTCGCGGGCCCGGATCGCGGCGAGGGCGGCCGTTACCTCCTGATCCCGCCGGGCTACGACGGCTCCCTGCCCGACAGTGGCTACCACGTCGGCCACTCGCGCACGACGAGGGCGATCCTGCTCGGCCGGTCGTTCATCAACGAGAACCCGGGCCAGGACCCCGCTCCGACCGTCGAGGTGATCAAGAGCACGCTGAAGATCTACCCCTACGCCCAGGGCGGCTTCGGTACGAGCATCGGGACGCTGCTCGAGGGCGATGTGCAGCCGGATCCGGCGGCGGACATTCCCGAGACGAAGTTCGTCGAAGGGACCGGGATGGCGTTCAACACGATCCCACCGAGCGACTTCGGCTTCTTCGAGCTGCTGAACGAGGCGGTCCAGGACGAGCCCGCGGGCAGCAACACCAACATCGAGCTGATGGGCGACCTGGCCGCGATCGGGATAGTCAAGGGCAAGCCGTTCAAGCCCGACAAGCGGATGCGGGGGATCCTCGAGGATGCGGCTGCCGTCGGCAGCGCGGCCTCGCGGGCCCTCGTCTTCGACGCGCGGGAATCTGAGGGGTTCGGGTATTACGACGACGGATCGGCGTGGGGAATCCCGCTCTGGGTCGGCGGATACGGCTTCGAGACTCCGCCTCCGCTCGTTACGAAGGAGGGAATCGAGCCGTTGCCCACGACCGGCGCCCGGACGCTGAACTCTCGGACCTCGTTCTTCTACGCCTACACCGGGATCACGCCCGCGATGTGCATGCGGCTGACCGGAGTCGGGTCGCAGTACATCGTCGCCTTCAAGGACAGCGAAGGGGCCCACCTCGACGGCGGCAAGAGCTACCGGGTGAAGCTTCCGCCCGACATCCCGGCGGCGCGCTTCTGGTCGCTCACCCTCTACGACAACCAGACGCGCTCGATGCTGCAGACGCCGCAGCGCTTCCCGCGGGCGGGAAGCCAGGCCTATCCGACACCCGCGGCGACCGCGGACGACGACGGCTCCACGACCGTCGTGTTCGGCCCGGAGCGACCCGCGGATACCGCGGAGGGCAATTGGATCCAGACCGACCCCGACAAGGGCTGGTTCGCGATCCTCCGGCTCTACAGCCCGCTCCAGCCGTACTTCGACAAGACCTGGCGGCCGAGCGAGATCGAGCCCCTGAGCTAGCACAGCCCGGACGCCGTCCGAAGACCAACCGCCGACCGAAAGGAAGCCCCATGTCCTCGCCGAACGACACCCCGATCCTGGACCTGCTCGCAAGCATGACCGCGGACTCGATCGCCGTGTCCAGCCTCGATCCGGACGAGCTCATGCTTGTTCGCATCGCTGCGCTTGCCGCTGTCGATGCCCCGTCCGTGTCCTACCTGACCAACCTCGAAGCGATCGCGGACGTCGGCATCGACGCCGAGCGGGTCCGCGGCGTCCTCGCCGCAATCGCGCCGATCGTCGGCACAGCCCGCATCGCGTCCGCGACCGGGAAGATCGTCGACGCGATCGACGTCGTGATCGAAGTCGCGGAGCTCGACAGGCCTTCGTAAGTGCAGACCACCAGGCTTGAAAAAGGAGCAGCACGATGAGTTCGTCGCATGGCGTTTCGGCGGAGACCTTGAAGTCCATCTCGACCCCGGACCAGGTTGAGAGTCGTCTTGGCACGTTGGAGTTCGACGATGGCGCGCCGACCGAGGCGACGGCGGCGTTGTTGTACGACAACCTCGACTTCATGAACGGGGTGCAGGCGTTTCTCGGGGCGTTGCCGGGCGCTTCGCTCGCCGCGTTGCGGCGTGGCTTCCAGTCGGTGGGCGTTGAGGACAACTCGTTCACGTTGTTCCCGGAACTGATGGACTCGGCTTCGCTGTTCCTAACCGCCAACAGCGACACGGTGTACTTCTGGGGCTTCCTCGACCTGTCGGATGGACCGATGGTGGTCGACGTGCCGGCCCTCGGCGCGCCGTCGGGGATCCTGGGCACGATCGACGACATGTGGTTCCGGTGGGTCACCGACCTCGGCCTGCCCGGCCCGGACCGCGCCGCCGGCGGCCGGTATCTGATCGTCGGCCCGGGCTATGACGGTCCGCTGCCCGACAGCGGGTTCCATGTCTCTCACGCCCGCACGACACGCGTGACGGCGCTCGGCCGGGCGTTCATGGTCGACAACGATCCGAGGACCCCGACCGAGGTGATCCGCGAAGGCATTCGCGTCTCTCGCTACGGCCCGGCGCGCAGGGCACCGCGGTGGGGACTTCCTGAGCGGGGACGCGCCGTTGGGAGCGCCGTCCGAGGTGGCCGAGACGCGTTTCGTCGACGTGTCGGGCAAGTCGTTCAACACGATCTACCCGAATGACTTCTCGTACTGGGAGCTGGTCAACGAGCTGGTGCAGCAGGAACCGCCGGGAGCGGCGATCCGGAGCTGATGGGTCTGCTCGCCGTCGGTCGGCATCGTCCACGGCAAGCCGTTCGAGCCCGACGACCGGATGCGCAAGATCCTCGAGGACGCCGCCGTGGTCGGCAACGCCACCGCGCGCACCGTCACCTTTGCTGCACGACCCGAGGAGGGCTTCGCCTACTACCCGGACTCGGAATGGTGCAGCGCGCTCTTCGTCGGGGGCTACCAGTTCCTCGACCCGCCCCCGGAGATCACTGCCGACGGCCCGGTCCCGGCGGCCCCAAGCGACGGTGCCCGCAAGCTCAACTCCCGCACCAACTTCTTCTACATGGCCACCGGCATCACGCCGGCGATGTGCATGCGCCTCACCGGCATCGGCTCGCAGTACATCTACGCGATGCGCGACAGCGAGGGCAACTACTTCGACGGCGCCCGCAACTACCGCTCACGCTCCCCGCCGACATCCCCGAGAGCCGCTTCTGGTCCGTGATGCTCTACGACCGCCAGACGCGCTCCATGCTCCAGACCGACCAGCCGCATCCCAGCCTCGGCAGCCAGTCCGGCACCGTCGAGGCCAACCCGGACGGTTCGACCGACATCTACTTCGGGCCCACCGCGCCCGACGGCAAGGAGAGCAACTGGCTCCAAACCGTGCCCGGCAAGGGCTGGTGGATCATCCTGCGGCTCTACAACCCACTCCAGCCGTTCTTCGACAAGTCCTGGCGGCCGAGCGAGATCGAGCCCGTGACCTAGAACGACGGGCCGGCGAGAACGGGGCGTTCCGCACACGATCACGATCACAGTCGCGACGTTGCCCACAGGACCGGCTCGCGCGTGAGGCGTTTCACACGACCTGCCGCGCCACCGATGGCATCACCCCTCGGGTGAGCGACACCACACCTGTCGCTTCGGTGCAGCCAGTCAAATCACCCACTTGGGATGATGCGCCAGCAGCCCCTGACGCGGTTGGGTGCTGGTATGAGAACCGCGTGCAGCGTCCTGGCCGTCGTGATGCTCGTGTTCGCGCTGGGCGCGTGCCAATGGCGAATCCGATGAGGAGAAGGCCCAGAACACGGTCTGCGATGCCCGCGACGACATCGGCAAGCAGGTCGACGACCTCAAGAGCCTGACCCCCGCGACTGTCACCGCGGATGCGGTGACGCAGAACCTGGAAGCGATCGACAACGACCTCAACGACATGGACGCCGCGAAGTCGGACCTCAGCAGCGACCGCCGCAGCGAGGTCGAGGCCGCCAACAAGGCATTCGAGAGCTCGGTCGAGGGCATCGTTAGCGACCTCGGCAGCTCGCTGTCGGCCTCGGATGCGAAGGCGCAGGTCGTCACTGCGCTCGACCAGCTCGCGGCGACCTACAAGAAGGCGTTCGCGCCGCTCAACTGCAACTGAAAGGAAACTAGAAATGGCCGACAGACCGGTATTCCTGTACGCCGCCATCTACGACGAGATCGCTGATGCCGAGGCTGACTACGACGCCGTGTTCGACCTGCACGCCGCGGGGGCGATCGGGACCTTCGACTCGGCGGTGGTCCGAAAGGAAGACGACGGCAAGGTCCGGGTGACGAAGACCGAGAAGCCGACCCAGCACGGCGCTTGGACCGGGGCCGGGGTCGGGGCGCTGGTCGGGCTCATCTTCCCGCCCGCGATCCTCGGCGCGGCGATCGTCGGCGCCGGCGCGGGTGGCCTGACCGGGCACCTCAGGAAGGGCATCTCGCGCGGCGATCTAAAGGAGCTCGGCGACGAGCTCGAGGCGGGCACCGCCGCGGTGATCGTGATCGGCGAGTCGAAGATCGAGGAGCAGCTCGAGAAGGCGACGGCACGTGCGAACAAGCTGATCTCGAAGGAGCTGGACGCCGACGCCGACGAGCTCGAGCGCGAGATCGACGCGGCGGCAAAGGAAGACGCGAGTTAGGCCTCCCGATGGTCCCGCTCCTGTTGGCGGCCCGGGAACTCGGGCGGGCCCTCGTCGCGGTCTGGCGCGATCCGGAGACCAAGGCGCTGCCCGTCGTGGCGGGCGCCTTGGTCCTCACCGGGACGCTCTTCTATTGGCGCTTCGAGGACTGGACCATCATCGAGGCGCTCTACTTCTGTGTCGTGACGCTCACGACCGTCGGCTTCGGAGACCTGTCTCCGACCTCCGCCGGAACGCAGATCTTCACGATCGTCTACATCCTCACGGGATTCGGCGTGCTCGTCGCCCTGCTGACCTCGGTCGCGGAGCAATACCTCGCTCTTAAGGCCGAGGGGGGCGGCAGGAAGCGACCTCGCATAAGGGGCCGTCGAAACCGCGACCAACCGGCGGGGGACGGACCTCAGTAGAGCCGGCCGAGTCAGAGGCCGCCGAGCGTCGAGTTGGTCGCGTATACGCGGCGAAACTCGACGCTCGGCGTGTTGCCGGCGCTTACCCGCGGGTGTGATGCCCGCGCGTGTCGTCCGACCCGCGCGTGTGGTTGCTCACCGACGCGCCGCGGCTCGAGTCCGAGTTGCCGTTGCGGTTGTCGTCGGAGTTCGAGTCGTCGGAGGCCTTGGCCCTGCTCGAGTCCGAGTTGCCGTTGCGGTTGTCGTCCGAGTCCGAGTCGGAGTCGGTGGCCTGCTTGCCGCGGCTCGAGTCAGACGTACCGTCGCGGCTGTCGTCTGAATCCGAGTGGTCCGATCCGGCGGTGTTGCGCGTGTCGTCGGTGCCCTTCGTGTCGTCATCGTCGTCGTCTCCGCCGCCGCCCGGGCCGGAGTTGTCCTCGCCGTCGTCGCCGTCCTTACCTGGACCAGACGCGGCCACGGCCTTGTCGAGGCCTGGGCCCTGCGAGCCCACCCCCGCGGTGAGGAGCAGGCCTCCGGCGAGCAGCACGACCGCCACGAGCAGGATGAGGAGGCGCCGGGTGCGAGAACGCTGGTTGACGAGCAGGTCATCGGGGCCCTCGGCCAGGCGCAAGTACATGGAAGCTGGGTGGTTGCTCATATGGGTGGAACACACCCGCCCGGCAATACTCACGCTCGGCGCGCACCCCGGCGTCCCAGCACCAGCTTGGCCGGCAGATCGGCCACCGCGGGCTCCAGCATCAGCGCGAGCTCGCGGGCGGTGGGCCGGTCGTCCGGATGCTTCTGCAGGCAGGCGTGGATCGCCTGGGCCAGTGATTCCGGCACGCGCACCGGCCAGGGCCGCGGCTCCTCGGTGAGCTGGGGAAAGCGCAGCTCGGGCGGATCGGAATCGTCGCGCGAACGCGGCTTGGAGAACGGCCGCCTCCCCGCCACGGCGTGGTAGAGCGTGGCCCCCAGGCCCCACACGTCGGCGGGCGGGCCGACGTTCTCCTCCGGCACGCATTGCTCGGGCGGCATGTAGGCGTTCGAGCCGATGTAATCGCGTAGCCGCTTCGCGCGCTCCAGCGTGCGGGCCAGCGACAGGTCGATCACGCGCGGGGGGATGCCCATGACGATGTTGTCGGGCTTTAGATCCAGGTGCACCCAGCCCTCGCCGGCCATGTAGTGGATCGCCGCAGCCACGTGGAGGGCAAGCGGCAGAAGCTGTTCCGCCGGGACCGGGCCGCCGCGCTTGATAAGGCGCCGTAGTGTCGGTCCCTCGAGATGCTCGACCAGCACGTGCGGATAGGGCCCCTCGAGATCCGCGCCGAAGCCGCGCAGGATGACCGGATGAGCCAGGTCGTCGAGTGCGTCGGCCTCGCGCTTCAGGCCCCGGAGCGCTCCCTCGTCGTCGATCAGATCGGGGCGAACGAGCTTGGCCACCGTGACCGCGAAGAGGCGCTCGTCCCAGACCAGGTAAACCTCGTAGCGATGGCCCCCTCCGAGGGGCTTGAGCACCGTCCGGCCAGAGGCTATTTCGTGCCCCTCGGCGAACTCCCATGACTGTTTGTCGGCCACGACAGCGTCCATCTTGCAGAATCAACAACACATGATTGATTTCGAACTCACTGACGAACAGCGATTGATTCGCGAAACCGCGCGAGATTTTGCCGACGGGGAAATAGTCCCGCGCGCGCGAGAGAATGACCGCAACGAGCATTTCGACACCGAGCTGGTGCAGAAGATCGCCGATATGGGCTTCCTGGGCGCGATCGTGCCCGAGGAGTACGGCGGGCGTGGCGTGGACTACCGCACCTACGCGCTCATCGTGGAGGAGATCGGCCGCGGCTGCTCGGCCATGCGCACGGTGGTGAGCGTGGTCACCTCACTGGTCTGCTCGTCCATCGTGCGATGGGGCACTGAGGAGCAAAAGCAGGAATGGCTACCTCAGCTCTGTTCGGGCGAGGCCATCGGCTGCTTCGGGCTGACCGAGCCCGACACCGGCTCCGACGCCGCCAACCTCAAGACCCGCGCGAAGGAGGTGGACGGCCGGTGGCGCATCAGCGGGGGCAAGATGTGGATCTCGCTGGGCAACTACTCCAAGCTGGCGCTCGTGTTCGCCCAGACCGACCCCGAGAAGAAGCACAAGGGTCTGGCCTGCTTCCTGGTGCCGACCGATCAGCCCGGCTTCACCACCCAGGAGATCCACCACAAGCTCGGCCTGAAGGGCTCCGACACCGCCGAGCTCGCGCTCGACGACGTCGAGGGTGACCTGATGGGCGAGGTCGGCGACGGCTTCAAGATCGCCATGAGCGCTCTCGACTCGGGGCGCTACAGCGTGGCGGCCGGCTGCGTGGGCATCTGCCAGGGCTCGCTCGACGCCTCGATCTCCTATTCCAAGGAGCGCACCCAGTTCGAGCGCCCGATCGGCTCCTTCCAGCTCGTGCAGGAGATGATCGCGGACATGGTCGTGCAGACCGAGGCGGCCCGAGGCCTGGTATGGCGCGCCGGCTGGCTCAAGGACCAGGGCAAGCCCAGCACCACCGAGACCTCGATCGCCAAGCTTTACGCAACCGAGGCGGCGGTCAAATGCGCGGATCTGGGCATCCAGGTGCATGGCGGCTCGGGCTACGTGGACGACTATCCGGTCGAGCGCTACCTGCGCGACGCCCGGGTGACCACCCTCTACGAGGGGACGTCGCAGATCCAGAAGCTGATCATCGGGCGCGCCTACACCGGCCTGAACGCGCTGGTGCCGTGACGCTGATCGCCGCCGGAGACGACGCGCGAAGGCGGTGGGCCTCGCGCGACTCGACCGTCCCGAGGCGCGCAACGCGCTGTCGGCCGAGTTGATGGAGGAGCTGGCCGCGCTGCTGGAGCGCTGGGACGAGGACGCCGGGATCGGTTGCATGGTGGTGGCCGGAAGCGACGAGTGGTTCGCCGCCGGCGCCGACATCAAGGCCATGGCCGCGCGGACCTTCCAGGAGGCGCTCGTGTCGCCGGCAGCGCGCTTTTGGCCCCGGCTCGCGGGCCTGCGCACGCCGGTGATCGCCGCCGTTTCGGGCTATGCGCTGGGCGGCGGCTGCGAGCTGGCGCTCGTGTGCGACATGATCGTGGCCTCCGAGTCGGCCGAGTTCGGGCAACCCGAGATCCTGCTCGGAATCATCCCCGGGGGCGGCGGGACCCAGCGGCTGGCCCGGGTGATGGGCAAGCAGCGCGCTATGGAGCTGGTCCTGACCGGGCGCCGCATCCCGGCCGCCGAGGCCCTGGAGCTGGGAATCGTCAACCGTGTGGCGCCCGCCGACGGCTGGCTGGAGGCGGCGCTGGAGCTCGCCGACGTGGTGTCGCGCAGGCCGCCGCTGGCCGTGCGCCTGGGCAAGCAGGCCGTGCTGGCCGCCGAGGAGACACCGCTGAGCGCGGGCCTCGACCACGAGCGGCGCCTTTACGAGCTGGCGATGGCCACCGAGGACCGCGTTGAGGGCATGAACGCCTTCCTGGAGAAGCGCAAGCCGGAGTTCCACGGCCGGTGAGTCAGGTCGTTCTCGGCGTGGTGGGCGCCGGCACGATGGGTTCGGGGATAGCCCAGCTCGGCTGCGCTGCAGGCATGCGCACCCTGCTCCACGATCCGCTGGACCACGCACTGGCCCAGGGAGCCGAGGCCGTCGAATCGGGCCTCTCCAAGTGGGTGGAGAAGGGCCGCGTGGAGCCCTCGGCACTGGGCCTTCTCGAATCCGCCTCGGCGCTGGACGGGCTCGGTGGGTGCGACCTGGTGATCGAGGCGGCGCCCGAGCGGGCCGACCTCAAACGCGATCTGTTCGCCCAGCTGTCGGAGCTCTGCGGGGCGGAAACGGTGCTGGCAACGAACACCTCGTCGATCCCGGTGACGTCGCTCGCCGGCGCCGCCCGGCGACCCGAGAACGTGGTCGGCATGCACTTCTTCAACCCCCCGCCGCTGATGAAGCTGCTCGAGGTGATCAGGGCCGAGCAAACGGGAGAGCCCGCTCTCGCGCTCGCCTGCGAAACGGGGCGCGCGATGGGCAAGCGTGTGATCCTCGCTGCCGACGGGCCCGGTTTTCTGGTCAACCGCTGCGGCCGCCCCTTCTTCGCCGAAGCCCTGCGACTGCTCGGCGAGGGGATCGCCGGCCACGAGGAGATCGACCGCATATGTCGCGTGGGTGGCGGGTTTCGCATGGGTCCCTTCGAGCTGATGGACCTGGTGGGTATCGACGTCGGATTCGAGGTGGCAAGGTCGTTCACCGAGCTGTCCTTCGGCGAGCCGCGCTGGAAGCCCAGCCCGATCCAGGCGCGCATGGTGGCCGCCGGGCGCCTGGGGCGAAAGTCCGGGCGTGGCTATTACGACTACTCGCGCGAGGCATCTCACCGGTCGCCCGACTCCGACCCCCCCGAGCTGGGCGGAGGCGACGCAATGGCGGTCGCCATCCTGGGCTCCGGTACGGTGGCCGACGCCCTGCGCGAGCGAGCCCGCGAAGCGGGATACGAGCTACGCCCGGGCGGGCCGGCCGAGCTGGTGGTGGACGCGGGCCTCCAGCCGGCCGCCGGCCTGCCGGGCGGCGCTCCGGTGCTCGCCCTGTGCGCGGGAACCAGCCTCGTGGCTCGCGGCGAGCCGGGGGCGATCGGCTTTCACCTATTGGCGCCGCTCGAGCAGTCCCGGCTGGTCGAGCTGACGAAGCTCCCCAGCGCACACTCGTTCGCGGCCCAAGCGGCCGAGGAATTCTTCGCCCGGCTGGGCCTGGCGACCGTATGGGTGGAGGATGCGCCCGGCCTCGTGCTGGGCCGGATCGCCTGCCAGCTGGTGAACGAGGCCTGCTTCGCCGTCGGTGAGGGAGTGGGCACCGAGGAGGACGTGGACACCGGCCTCACGCTCGGGCTCAACCACCCACGCGGACCGTTCGCCTGGCTCGAGGCGATCGGCGTGGAGCACGTCTGCTCGGTGCTCGATGGCCTCTGGCGCGAGCGCCGCGAAGAGCGTTATCGCATCGCTCCATTCCTGTGGCGCAAAGCTATGCTCGCCGGGTGGCGACCGCAGACCTGACCGTCCTCGCCCTCGGGCGCGAGGGTGCCAGCGCCAGCGAGTACATCGCCGAGATCCAGCGCCGCCTGCAAGCGCAGGATCGGGTGCGCTTTCGAATGCACGCGATGGGAACCTCGCTCGAGGGCTCGACCGAGGACATCCTGGCGGTGGTCGCCGAGCTGCACGGGGTGCCCTTCGACCAAGGCGTCCCGCGCGTGTACAGCGTGCTCAAGCTCGACGAGCGCCGCGACCGCCCCGATCAGAGCCTCGACGACAAGATCAGGGCTGTCGAGGATCGCCTGGGCGGCCAGGTCAGCTAAAGGGCCATCGCGGATGACGCTTCAGCCTCGGCTCGCGCGCTGCGACGGTCGAGCGCCGCGACGAAGGCTGTGATGACGGCAGGGTCGAACTGGGTACCCGAGAAGGCGAGCAGCTCCTCGCGCGCGCTCTCGATCGATCGCGCGGGGGCATAGGGTCTGAGTTCGGTCATCGCGCAGAACGCGTCGACCACTTGAATGATCCGAGCGCCGAGGGGGATGTCGTCACCTGCAAGGCGGTCGGGATATCCGCGGCCGTCCCAGCGCTCGTGTGACGAGCGCACCATTGAGGCCACTCGCTCCAGCGAGGGGACACCCGTAAGAATGCGCTCGCCGATCACGCTGTGGCGGCGCATGAACTCCCACTCCTCGTGGGTGAGGGGCCCTTTCTTGGTCAGGATCTCCGAGGGGATGGCGACCTTGCCGATATCGTGCAGCTCCGCAGCCCGTTGCACCGATTGGATGTCGTCGGCTGAGAGGCCGAGCGCCTCGGCGCAACCGACCGCCAGGTTCGCCACGTGTTCGACATGGTCGCCGAGGCCCGGGTGGCGCTCGTCGAGCATCCGCGTCAGTACACCGGACATCTCCTGCTCGGCGCTGGGGTGCACCCTGGCCTTGGCCGCGTACATGCGGGAATCGGCGAGGCGCAGCGCCGCACTGGCGCCACGGGCCTCGTCGGGTACCGCGGCCACTCCCGTAGCGGCGGTAATGCAAAAACCCTCCCCGATGTCGCTGAGCGCTTCACTCAGAAGCGCGTGTGCCTCGTCCGGGGAAGTGTGCTCGAAAAGCAGGACGCAGAACTCGTCTCCGCCGAGCCGAGCTGGGAACCCGCGGCCCTCGCACGCCGCGTCGAGCTTGCGGCCGAGCCGTCTCAGCAGCGCGTCGCCTGCGGCATGGCCGAAGGTGTCGTTGTAGCGCTTGAAGCCGTTCAGATCGGCGATCACCAGCACGAAGCTCTGGTTCTCACTGCTGCGCTGCTCGAGCTCCTCGAGCAGCCCGCGCCGGTTCGGGAGGCCGGTCAGCTGATCGGTGCGTGCCTCCTCCGCGGTCGTGTCGATGGCGGCAAGCATCGTCGCCTCCGAGCGCCGCCGGTAAAGGCTCAGGAGCCATCCGCAGGCCGCCACACCGCCGAGCCCGAGCGGGATGAGCACGAACGCGGTGGCGCGAACGGTGCGTTCGGTGCCCGTCACGGAACCGAGCTTCGTCACCAGCGGCCGGGAGGGATCGACGTCGAGGTCGTTCAGCAGGTCCTGGAGCTCCTCCGTGATGTTCTCCATCTTCTCCTCAGCCCCGGTGGTACCGCTGCTGTCGAAGCCCGGAGGCCTGGCGAGGAACCGGTCGATGGCAGGAGTCATCCGATTGACGATGGGCTTGGCCTGGGCGGCGATCCTGCTCTCCGCGCGAACCCCGCCATTCTGCATGCGGTTGAGCGAGCTGTCGAGCACCCGTTGCGCCCTCCGCAGCCTCGCGTATTCGTCTGGAACGATCCGCGCTTCGAGCGCGTCGGTACTCGTATCGATGATGGTCAGCGCTTGGATGGCACGGAGATGCCCCGAAACCTGAACACCCGCCCGGGAGAGCCCATCGGCCCCGTTCTGGGTGACGATTGCCGCCCATACGGCAAGCGCTCCGAGCGCCACGACTGCCAACGACATTCCAGCCACGGCGATCCGGGCAAGGACCTTCGAGGGCGCGCCCGGGTTCCGCAACGGAGTCATTCTTCTTACATCGACGGATCGGACCAATGGCTGGAGTTTCCGCAGTTGTCGTACGAGGTCGCCAAGACGTCAGCCGTCTAGGTCTTGCCCGGAAATAGTCGGCGTCGTGGACGGCTCTGGCTAGAGCTTCTGCACCGCGCTCGCCAGCTCGCGGCGCGACGTACGCAGGTCCTCGGAGCTCTGGATGAGATCGATCGTGGCCTGGCGAGCGGATTGGGCGTCACCCTTGTTCGCGGCCTCGGCGATGTCCTCGAGGGCCCCCTCAACCTCGCCGATTGCCGACACCAGGTCCTCCTGGTCGTCGGCGAGATCGTCGGGAGGCTCGAGAGCGTCGATCTCCTGCTGAACCTCGCCCAGCTGCTGGGCGTAGTTGCTGAACTCGTCCGCCAACTGCTGGTCGCTGCTTCCGCTCGCGCCCTGGATCGAGCTGCCGACGTCCTCACCAAGGCCCACGAGCTTCTGGCTCAGCGGCGGGAAGTCCTGCTTGTAGTTGTCCTCCGCGCTCTCGCCGCAGGCGGCCGGGGCGAACGCCCCCAGGGCCACCACGAGCAGGGTCAGCCGTCGCCTCACGGCGCGTCACACTAGCGGCGAGGACTCGCCGGGGCGGCGGGGCCGGGTTAAGCTCGAACACAGCACATGAAGACAAGATCTCGCAACAGGGGCTCCGGCGGGTCCGAGCCCCCATCACGATCCTTCGCCTCGGCCCTTGGCTTCCTCAGGGTGCCGGCGAAGGGCACCCCCGGGGACCAGCGCTCGCAGGAGGCGGACATCACCCAGGCCTGCCGCTCGCTCGGGCTGCGGCTCGTGGAGATGGTGCGCGAGGAGAGCTCCGACAACGGAGCATCCGTCGATCGCCCCGACCTCGAGCGCGCCCTCCAGCAGCTGGAGGCGGGGAAGGTCTCCTGCCTCGTGGTCGGCGGTCTCGAGCAGCTGAGCCGAAGCGTCGACGAGTTGGCCTCGGTTATCGACCGTCTCGAGCGCGCAGGGGCCCGTCTCGTTGCTCTCGACGTGGGCCTCGACACGGCCAGTTCGAGCGGTCGTTTGGCTCTGGAGCGCCGTCCTGTGGCCGGTCAATCCGTATACGCACCGGATATGGCCGATCTGGCGCCCCTGGAGCCGGCGGCGGAGGAGCCCCCCGCGGTGGCGCCCGCCGTGGTCGTGACCAACGCGCTGGGCTACGCCATGCTGCCGGTCGGATCAGGCGATCAGCAGGTCGACCACGAAGCGGCAGTCCAGGCCATCCGGCGCCGCGCAGCCGACCTGGCTCTCGACGTGGTCCAGATCGTCCATGAGCCAGAGGTCGAGGGTAAAGCGCTCGACAGGCCCGGTTTCTCGGCCTTGATCGAGAGAATCGCGGCAGGCGACGCCGGGTGCCTGATCGTGGGCTCCCTGGGGCAGCTGAGCCACTCCGTTTCGGAGCTGGGAACGATCGTCAACTGGCTCGAGCGAAACAGGATCCGGCTGATCACCGTGGATCTGGAGCTGGACACCGCCAGCTCCGGCGGCCGGCTGACCGCTCGCGCGCTGTCTTCTGTAGCCGGCTGGCAGCACGATCGCCTGTCCGAACGCACGCGCAAAGGCCTGGCTGCGGCGCAAGCCAAACGGCGCGCCGCCGCCGCCGATGCCGAGGCCGGCGACTCCGGCTCCAACTGGCCCGAGGTCAGCAAGCGGATCGCCGCCATGCGGAGCAGCGGCATGACCCTTCAGGCCATCGCGGACGTGTTGAACGCCGAAGGGGTCCCCACGCCTCGCGGAGGCGCCCAATGGCGCCCCTCGAGCGTGCAAACGGCCGCCGGATACAAGCGGCGCAGCCGGGCCAAGAAGACCGACGACCTGCCCCCGGTGCAGAAACCGCGTGGCGGCTCTTCGGGGCAAAAGCCCCGCTAATCACCACTTTACGCACGACTTACGCCCCGCCCTGTACGAGGAGGGTCGGATACGTAAACCCGTAGTTCCTTGAACCTTTGGGGGACCCCGGCGCATATTGGGGGCATGACCTCGCGAGCGGCTTTCATCACACCGGCGGACACCGCCGGTCCCTGCCTGCCGCTTGCCCTCTCCGGCTGCGTGCCGGGGGCTTCGTCTTTCGATATGCCGGGCGCCGCAGACGGCCTCCGGCGGGTGCGCATCGTGCCTACTACACGTGCAAGGTCAAACTCGAAAGGAACAGGCTGATGAGGTCAAAACTCATCGTCCTGGGCGCCAGCATCTTTGCGCTGGCGGTTCCCGCGGCTCCTGCGTTCGCGCAGAGCAGCGCTGACCAGTCGGCGACAAACTCCGCCGGCTCCCAGGCCTCCAACTCGAGCGCCACAACACAGAACGCCACTCAGTCCCAGAACAGCTCATCGAGCTGTGTCGCGGGCTGCGGTGGTTCTGGCCAGGCGCAAGGGCTGGGGCAGAACTCGAGCACTACCCAGAGCGCAAGCTCTTCGGCGAGTGCTAATCAGAACGGCGTGAATGCCAACGTGCCCGTCACCGTCAGCGGCGACGGCGTGTCGGTTGGCAACACCCATTACGGCAACAACAGCGGCGGCGGCTCCAGCTCGGCTTCTCAGAGCCTGGACAACTCCGCCAGCTCCTCGGCTGCGAACAACGCGGCCACCAGCCAGAACGCCAGCCAGTCGCAGAACAGCTCCTCGAGCTGTCATGTCGGCTGCGGCGGTTCCGGTCAGGCTCAGGGGCTCGAGCAGAACTCGTCCACCGATCAGAGCGCGGACTCGTCCGCTCACGCCAATCAGAACGGCGTGAACGCCAACGTGCCGGTCTCCATCGGCGGCGGTCATGTGTCCGGCGGGAACAGCTCCGCCAACCAGGACCTGAGTAACTCGGCTGACTCGTCGGCGTCGAACGACGCCACGACCGACCAGAACGCCAACCAGTCGCAGAACAGCTCCTCGAGCTGTGGTGCGGGCTGCGGTGGCTCCGGTCAGGCCCAATACCTCGGGCAGGGGTCCGAGACCACCCAGGACGCAAGCTCGGAAGCGCACGCCTACCAGAACGGCGTGAACGCCAACGTGCCCGTGTCCATAGGTGGAGACGATGTGCGTGGCGGCAACAGCTCCGCCACGCAGAACAACGACAACTCGGCTTCGTCCGACGCGTCGAACACCGCTGAGACCAACCAGGGCGCCAGCCAGTCGCAGAACAGCTCGTCGAGCTGTCATGTCGGCTGCGGCGGTTCCGGTCAGGCTCAGGGGCTAGAGCAGGGGTCGTCCACCGATCAGAGCGCGGACTCGTCCGCTCACGCCTACCAGAACGGCGTGAACGCCAACGTGCCGGTCTCGATTGGTGGAGATGACGTGTGGGGCGGCGACAGCTCGGCTTCTCAGGAGCTGAGCAATGACGCCGACTCGTCCGCGTCCAATGACGCCACGACCAACCAGAACGCCAACCAGTCGCAGAACAGCTCCTCGAGCTGTGGTGCGGGCTGCGGCGGTTCCGGTCAGGCCCAGTACCTCGGGCAGGGGTCCGAGACCAACCAGGACGCGAGCTCCGAGGCTTCCGCCGATCAGAACGGCGTGAACGCCAACGTGCCCGTGTCCATTGGTGGCGATGACGTACGGGGCGGCGACAGTTCAGCCGACCAGTACAACGACAACTCGGCTTCGTCCGACGCGTCGAACACCGCTGAGACCAACCAGGGCGCCAACCAGTCGCAGAACAGCTCGTCCAGCTGTCACTACGGCTGCGGCGGTTCCGGTCAGGCTCAGGGTCTCGAGCAGTACTCGTCCACCGATCAGAGCGCGGACTCGTCCGCTCACGCCTACCAGAACGGCGTGAACGCGAACTCGCCCGTGTCGATCGGTGGCGGGCACGCATGGGGCGGCGACAGCTCGGCTTCTCAGGAGCTGAGCAACAGCGCCGACTCGTCCGCGTCCAACGACGCCACGACGGACCAGACCGCCGGCCAGTCCCAGAACAGCACGTCCACGTGCGGCAAGGGATGTGGCGGTTCGGGTCAGGCTCAGTACCTGAGCCAGGGCTCGTCCACCACTCAGTCGGCCAGCTCCGAGGCGAAGGCGCAGCAGTCGGGTACCAACGCCAACGATCCGGTCAAGGTCGGTCACGGCAAGAAGCACGGCAAGAAGTGCAAGGCCAAGAAGTGCCGCGGCAAGAAGAGCCACGGCAAGAAGGCTCACCGGTAGGGAGGCCTGAACGTGCTCGCACGTTCAACCGTCAGCGTCGACCGGCCGCTCGCCGGCCGGTCGACCGCTGCCGTCCTTGGGTTGATGGTGGCGCTGCTCGCCTCTTTGGCGATCAGCGTCGCCACCGCCCGGGCCAGCGACGACTCGCAGGTGGCCGAGCAGTCTTCGGACACCGCGCAGTCGGCCACGGCCACGGCCTCTCCGGCGACCGCTGAAGCCCCCGCGGCTCCGGCAGCGTCGACGGCCCCGGCGGAGCAGGAGACCGAGCCGGTCGCGGAAGAGCCCGCGCCGGCAGCGCCTGCGGCCGAGACCGAGGTACCGGCGACCGACGAGGGGTCCGAGCCCTCCCAGCCCGAAGCACCGGCAGAGCAGCCGCCGGTCACGACCAGCGAGCCCACCGAGCCCGCGCCCAACGAGGCCGAGCCCCCCGAGCCCGCCCCGGTCGTGCCTCCTTCGGCCAGCGCCACCGCCCAGAACACGAGTCAGACGTGGCAGGCGATCTTCCAGGTGCAGCAGGGCTGCCAGAGCCATTGCCAGGGCACGAGCCAGAGCCAGACGGCCGGCCAGACCGCCGAGACGATCCAGAACGCCACCGCCATCGGCGGCGGCACGGGGTCACCCTCGAACGCGACCGCGCTGAACCAGAGCACCACGGGCCAGTTCATCTGGCAGGTCCAGCTGGGCTGCGTGGCCTTCTGTTACGGGACGAGCCAGAGCCAGACCGCGAGCCAGTGGGCCTCGACCACCCAGAACGCAACGGCGCTTTCCGACGGCAACGCGCAGGCGCACAACGTCGGCTCGACGATGCAGCAGGTGTGGCAGCTCCAGTTCGGTTGCCAGGTCGAGTGCTACGGGAACTCCCAGACCCAGTCGTCGACCCAGGGTCAGTCGACCAACCAGTCGGCCACCGCCACGAGCGAGACCTGGGCCCCGGCCTACCCAACCGACGCGCAGTCGCTGCTGCCGGCCTGGCTGATAGCGCTCGCGGAGAACCTCGGCATCACCATTCAGACTTCATGGCAGTACCAGGAGGCAAGCTGCCTGGAGTACTGCGTCGGCGACAGCCAGGCGCAGGCGGCCTCACAGGACGCGCTCACCTCCCAGGAGGCCCGCGCGGTCGCCGGTATCCCGCCGGCGGAGCCCAAGCCGCCGGTGGCCGAGACGCCGCCCGCCGCGAAGCCGGCACCGACCGTCGCTGCCATCGCTCGAGCCTCGTCGACCCAGAGCTTCGTCGAGCGCGCTACCGCGACCTGGCGCCGCATCTCCGGCGACGGCGTGAGCGGATCGCAGATCCGCCGGCGCTCCGGCGTGACCACTTCATCCGGATCCGGTACCGGCCTTACCGCCGAGACCCGGTTCGAGTCCGCCGCGCAGGCGGCGGCCGGCTCCGCCAAGGCGAAGTCGACCACCAGCGCGAGCACCACAGCAACTACAAGCAGCACCACCAGCTCGACCGACTTCTCGTCGGTTCGCGTCGAGCCGCTCAGCGGCCTCGGCGAGTCGAACTTCGGCTTTGGCACGATCAGCTGGCTCCTGATCGGCCTGCTGATGGCTTTCGGCATAGCGATCCTGCGCAAGACCCAACTGCGCAGCCCCGCCGTTTGAGCGTTAGCACTGACAAAGGACTTGCCATCGCGCAAGAGTCGGCATAGGTTGGACTCGGGTCCTCGGAACATCCGAAGCCTCCCTCCCGGAGGAAAGATGAAACTCGCATTCCGTCGCATTGCTGTACCGCTGGTCGCGCTGCTGTGTGCCTTGGTCGCGGGGCAGGTCGTCCAGGCCGCTGCCCCGGAGGCGGACTTCACGATCTCCGACGCCACGCCGCTGACCGGTCAGCCGGTCATCTTCGAGTCGACCTCGACCGATGACGACGAAGACATAACCAACACCGAGTGGGACTTCGACTACAACGGGTCGTCGTTCGATGCCGACGCCTCCGGCAACACCGCGACCCACACCTACCTCACCGCCGGGAGCAGGACCGTCGCGATTCGCGTGACCGACACCACCGAAGGCGACATGTCCATGGACCAGACCATCGCGACGAAGCCGGTAACCGTCGCCTTGAACTCCCCCCCGACCGCGGTGCTCACTGCTCCGAGCTCGGCGGGTGTCGGCCAGACCGTGAACTTCAGCGGATCGGGATCGAGCGACTCCGACGGAACGATCGTCCAGTACGAATGGGACCTCGACGGCAACGGCAGTTTCGAGACCAACACCGGCCTGAGCGCGAACACAAGCCAGTCCTATGCGACGCCCGGTGTCCGGAACATCAAGCTGCGCGTGACCGACAACCTGGGCGCCGTCTCCACCCCCGACTCGGCGAATCTGGTCGTCAGCAACTCCGCCCCGAATGCATCGTTCGGCATCTCGCCCAATCCGGCCGCGGTCGGCCAGGTCGTGACTTTCAATGCCTCGTCGTCCTCCGACTCCGACGGCACGATCGTGAACTACGAATGGGACCTCGACGGCGACGGCACCTTCGAGACCGACACCGACGGTGACGACACCACGAGCCTGGCCTATACGACAGCCGGGGCTCGGACGATCCGCTTGCGAGTGACCGACGACGACGGGGCCACCGACGTTGACGACAACACCCTCGTCGTGTCCAACGGGAGGCCGAACGCCTCGTTCACCATATCGCCGAACCCGGCTCAGATCGGCGAAACCGTCACGTTCAACGCGTCGGCCTCGACCGATGCCGACGGCACGATCGTGCGGTACGAGTGGGACCTGGACGGCCTGCCGGGCTATGAGGTCGACGGAGGTAGTTCACCTACCACCACGCAGTCGTACATGTCGTCCGGCACCCGCACCATCCGCCTGCGGGTGACCGACGACGACGGCGGGCAGGCCACCGACGCGGACTCGCTGCGGATCAACGCCCGGCCGACCCCGAGCTTCACGATCTCCCCCAATCCCGCGGTCATCAACGAGACGGTGACCTTCAACGCCAACTCCTCCAGCGACAGCGACGGCAGCATCTCCACTTACGAGTGGGACCTGGACGGCAACGGCAGCTACGACGTCTCCGGACCGACCGCCATCGCCACCAGCTCGTACGCCACCGAGGGGGAGCGGACGATCAAGCTGCGCGTGACCGACAACAACGGCGCGCAGAACGAGATCACGCGCCCGCTCACGGTCCAGCTGACCCGCCCGACGGCCGGCTTCAGCTTCGCCCCCCAGGCGCCCGTGCCCGGACAGGCGATCGCCTTCACCTCGCAGTCCAGCCCCTCGGGATCTCCCGGCACCCCGGTGATCACCAACACCCAGTGGGACTTCAACTACGACCCCACGAAGGAGTTCTCGCCCGACGCCACCGGCACCAGCGCCACGACCACCTTCCCCACGCCGGGAACAAAGCTCGTGGCCATCAAGGTCACCGAGACGGGCGGCGGCTTCGCCATTGCCACCGCGCCGGTGGTGGTCAACGCTCCGCCTCAGGCGTCCTTCAACGTGGCCCCCGGCGCACCGTTCGACGGCGACAGCATCACGCTGTCGTCCACCTCCTCTGATCCCGACGGCCCGCTGGCGGGTCAGGAGTGGGACCTGGACGGTGACGGTCAGTACGACGACGCGGGCGGCGCCGTGGTCGCGCGCGCCTATAGGACGGGCCCGCACATCGTCCGCCTCCGGGTGGCCGACGCCCGCGGCGCCGTAGCCACCGCCGAGCGCAACATCAACGTGCTCAGGCGCCCGCCCAAGTTCCTGACCGGCGTGAAGGTCACGCTGTTCGGCGATCTCACGAGAACCGGCGTGAAACTCAAGCGCCTCCTCGTGCGGGCCCCCGGCAAGGCGACCGTGAAGGTCACCTGCAAGGGACGCAAGTGCCCCACGGGCGCGCGCGCCGCGTCGAAGCGCCCGGTTAGGACGGCGCGCCTGCGCTTCAAGAAGTTCGAGCGCTCGTTCCCGGGGGGCACGCTGATCACCGTGACCGTCACTCGCCCGGGGTACATCGGCCAGCACACGACCATCAAGGTCCGCAAGGACCTGCGCAGGTACATACGCAAGGACCGTTGTCTACCGCCCGGGTCCGGCAAGCCCGTCGCCTGCCCGGCCTCGTGAAGGCGCGCCCGCTACTGAGCCTGCTGGCGGCCTGCCTGGCCGTCTTCGGAGCATCGTTCGGCGCGGCAAAGCTGGGGAGCCCGGAGGCCGAGCCCGCCAGAGCGCGGCCGGTCTCGCAGCCTGCCGAGCCGACCACTCAGCCGGCCTTGCAGCGGCTCGTCCTCGATGCGGCTCCCGGCCTGCCCGGCCTCCGTGAGCGCCCGGAGCCCAAGCCGGAGCCGGCCTCGCCCGAGCCCGCCGCCCCCGCGCCGGCACCGGTCCCTGCGAGCACGCCGACCACCACTAGCGTGCCCGTGGAGGCACCCGCGCCGGCTCCCGCCCCAGCTCCCGCTCCGGCTCCGGCGCCCGCGCCTGCCCCGGCACCCGCCCCGGCGCCGGCCAGCGACACCACCACCTTCTACGACGGCGGCTGATGACGCGCGCCCGATCCAAGCTCGCCCTTGAGTCGCCGGCCCCGCTGGAGCCGGGCGCGATGGTCGATGGCTTCCGTGTCGAGCGAGTGCTCTCGGTCGGAACCGGCCACGCCGTCCTCGTCCAGGCGCTGGCCCCGGGCGGATCTCGGGTGGCTATCAAGCTGCTGGACCACATGGCCTCCGACTCGGAGCAGTGGCGCCAGGCCATTCGTATGGCCCGCACGCGGGCGGCCATCGATCATCCACATCTCGTGCGACTGCTCAAGGTAGGCGAGCACGACGGTCGCCTGTACGTGGTGAGCGAGCTTCGGGGCACGACCAGGCTCGCGGATCGGCTGAGCCAAGGCCCCTTTGAGACGGGCGACGCCCTTCGGGTGGTCGCCGGCGTGGCGGGCGCGCTCGACGCGGCGGCCCGAGAGCAGCTCGTGCATGGCGAGCTGACGACCCAGGCGATCCTTCTCGACGACAACGCTCCGGCGCACGCCCTTCTCACCGACTTCGGCGTCGGCCGCGAACGAGTGCTGCCGCAGAGACTGCGCATCGACGTGGAGGGCGCGGACTACCGCTCGCCCGAGGAGATCAGGGGTGGGCCACTCACTGCCGAGTGCAACGCTTACTCGCTGGCCTGCGTGCTCTTCGAGTGCCTGACCGGGTCGCCACCGTACCCCTACGAGCGTCCCTTGCTCACGCTCCACGCGCATCTCGTCGAGCCACCCCCACGCCCCTCGCAGCTGCGCAGCGGGCTGCCGGCCGAGCTCGACGACGTCTTCGCCCGCGCCATGGCCAAGCAACCCGACCAGCGCCTCGGCGCCTCGGGACTGGTCCGGGCTGCCGCAGAGGCGCTCGGCGAGGAAGTGGAAATACCCGCGGGGGCGGCCCGCGAAGCCGAGAAGCGGCCCGCACGGCGGCCCAAGCGCGTGGCTATCCCCGCCCGGCCGCGGCGCTCCGCGGCCCCGACGCGGCCCGAGCGTAGCCATGCTCCTCCCCGGCCCCGGCGCCCCGCCGAACCCGCCCGGCCGAAGCCCCCCGCCGAACCGGCCCGGCCGAAGCGCGCCGCGAAACAACCCGCCCGACCGAAGCGCGCTGCCGCTCCGACACGGCCCAAGAATGCGGCGCCGGCAAAGCCCAAGCGGGCCCCGAAGCGCAGGCGCGGCGCGCAGCCCGCCCAGCGACGGTCACGCGGCCTCCGCGTTCGCCCGGCCCTAGCGCTTGTGCTCGCGGCTCTCGCCGCAAGCGCCGTGAGCGGCTTCACCCTGGGGCGCTCCGACCCCGAGAGCGCGCCGCCAATCGCCGCGCCGGCGCAACCCCAGACCGGCTCGGCCGAACTGGCGCAGGCGGAATACGTGCGCAGTGTGAGTCCGGTGATCGATCGCCTCTCCGCTCGCCGGGCTGTTGCCCGTCGCAAGCTTCGCCGCGCGCAGCGTCCCGAGCCCCAGGCCGCGGCGGCCAGCGCGCTGGCGAAGGCGTACGCCGACGCAGGCCGGGAGATGTCCGCGGAGTCTTCCTCATCGCCCGAGGGAGCCCGGCTTCGCGCCCAGTTGCGCTCGGCCGAGCGCGCCTATCGGCGCTTGGCGGCGGCCGCCACCAACGAAAACGAGCGCGCCTGGCGCGAGGCCTCCCGCGCGGCCATCGAACACGAGCGCCGCTTCGAACGCTCGCTGCTCACCCTCACCACCGCCTGACGCGCGTCGTCGGCGCTCAGGCGGCAGCGGACTGGCGCTCGATCCACCGCACGGTGGCATCAAGCAGAAGCGCCGCGTCGTCGATCGCCGAGCTCGCTTGCTCGGGAGGCGCTTCGCCGAGCGCGTAGTCGACGTAATCGGCATCGTCGAAAAGCCGGCGGAGCTTGCGTCCCACTTCGTGGTCGAGGCCTCCCTCGCTGACGATCCGCCGGCCGAAGGCCGAGATCACCCCGGTACGTGTATGCGGCGTCTCGCCAATCGACATCAGGCCAGCGGAGGCACCGTGAAAGGCGGCGAGGTACGCGCGCGACAGCGCCTGCGAGGGAAAGCCGCCGTCGAGCAGCGCCTGCGCCGCCCGCAGGTCCTGGCGTGCGCGGGCCAGAAGCAGCTCGAGCTCGCTGTTCACGCGACGCGTACTCCCTCCAGCAGCAGATGCGTCAGCCGCGGCGCCGGCTTGGCCCGCAGCTCGCCCTCACTGACCGAGATCTGCTTGATCAC
Organism: uncultured Thermoleophilaceae bacterium; assembly: GCA_963728495.1. Taxonomy (GTDB): domain Bacteria; phylum Actinomycetota; class Thermoleophilia; order Solirubrobacterales; family Thermoleophilaceae; genus JACVRW01. The sequence continues at coordinate 22,991 of CAVSKI010000003.1, forward strand.
GGTGTTGTTGCGAACAGAATGACGCCACATCACGCGGTCGAGGCACCCGCGCTCCTCCCACTGGTCGGTGATGCGATCGAGCACCACGATTAGCTCGAGCTCTGATTCGGGATGGGCGTCTCCGCGCGCCCACGCCCCGATCAGATGGACGCCCTTCAACCGTTCTCGGTAGACGCGGCGCAGGTCGTTGGCCACTCGGCGGGCAACGGCGTCGGCGTCGAGCAGGCTCGGGACGCCGCCGAGGTCGGGATCGGTACGGCGCGCCAGCCCCTCGGCCGCATCGTCGGCGGTAATCAGGCCGTGCTCGACCAACCAGTCGATCGCCCGCCGCTCGGCGCGCACGTCATGAAAGACAAACCAGGCGCCCCGCAGCTCGGGGAAGTCGAGCTCGAGCAGGTCCTTGAAGCGCCGGAACGCGCCGCGGCCGCTGAGGGCGCCCTGCAGCAGCTCGCGGGCGTGAGGGTCGCGAACCCGAGCCACGAAGTCCTCCATGTCGCGGTAGCCAACCGCGCTGGGCAAGGGCTCGATGGCAAGGAGGTCCTCCGTCGCGCTCTCGTCGCCGGGCTGCTCGGGGCCGGAGGAAAAGAACGGCGCAACCGTTCCGTCCGCGGGGTCGAAGCGCCACGTCTGCCCCTCGGAGTGATCCTCCAAGGCAAGGGCGAGATCAGCCAGATTGATCGCCGAGAGATCGAGCATGGGCCAGGCGTACTCCATCCGCCCAACCCATCCTAAGGTCGGTCGGCCAGACTGGCCAGCGCCTCCAGCAGGCGATCGACCTCTTCCTCGGTGGTGTAGTGCAGGAAACCGGCCCTTACCGCGCCTTCGGCGGGGTCGAGTCCGAGCGCCAGCATCGGCTCGAGGGCGTAGTAGTTGCCCTCCCACACGTATAGGCCACGCTCGCCGAGGCGCTCAGCCACCTCGCGTGGGGCGTGCCCGGCCAGGTTGAAGCAGAACGTGGGGGTGCGGCCCTGCACGTCGCGCACGCCGTATAGCTCCACAGCGTCGGGCAGCCCGTCGAGAAAGCGTCGCGAGAGCCGGCTCTCGTACTCGACCACGCGATCGAAGCTCAGGTCGAGCGAGCCTTCGCCCAGCGACCGCAGGTACTCGATCGCCGCGGTGGCGCCCGCCACGGCCTCGTGGGACTGGGTGCCGGTCTGGAAACGGTGCCCGGGCGGATGCTCATCCGCCGGGCGCACGCGGTCGGCCGGCAGCGACGCTGCCAGCTCCGGGCGGATCGCCGCCACGCCCAGGTGGGGGCCGAAGAACTTGTAGGGCGAGCAGAGCAGGACGTCGAGGCCCCACTCGCGGGCGCGCAGGCGATGGTGGGGAGCGAGGTGCACACCGTCGGCCCAGGCCAGCGCTCCCACCGCGTGGGCGGCGGCGGCGAGCCGGGCGGGATCGGTGAGCGAGCCGACCGCGTTCGAGGCGAGCGTAAACGCAACTACCTTCGTGCGTTCACCGATCAGCTGTTCCACCGCGTCGTGGTCGAGCGTCACGTCGGAAACGCGGACGGGCGCCTGGCGGACCACCAGGTCGTGGTCGGCGGCGACCAGCAGCCAGGGCGAGATGTTGGCGTCGTGATCGAGCGCGGTCACCACGATCTCGTCGCCGGGCTTCAGGGTGCGGGCGACCGCGTGGGCGAGCAGGAAGTTCAGCGTGGTCATGTTGGCGCCGAAGGCGATGCCCTCGGCCTCGGCGCCGGTGAAATCCGCCGCTGCCACCCGGCCGCGCTCCATGATCTCCTCCGCCCGGGCCGAGGTCGGGAACGCCCCGCCCAGGTTGGCGTTGGAGTCGCGCAGGCAGTCGGCGATTGCGTCGAGCACGACCTGTGGGGTCTGCGAGCCTCCGGGGCCGTCGAGGAACGCGGCATCGCCCGCCAGCGCGGGGAACCGCCCGCGGACGTCAGGCAGCTGTTTGCTCGGAGAGGTAGTGGAGGAGGCCACCGCTCACAAGGATCTCACGTTCTCGCGCAGCCAGATCGTGGGTAACCGAGAACTCGTCTCCCGACTCCTCGATCCTGACGGTGATCTCCTCCGCGCCCTCCTCGAGCTCGCGCTTGACGTGTGGGAGCGTCCAGGTCTCCCCCACCTTGGCCCGGTCGTAGTCGGCGTCGTTAGCGAAGGTGAGAGCGAGGATGCCCTGCGCCACCAGGTTGCGGCGGTGGATGCGGGCGAACGACTTGGCGAACACGGCCCGCACGCCGAGCTGCAGGGGGGCCAGCGCGGCGTGCTCGCGCGAGGAGCCCTGGCCGTAGTTCTCGCCGCCCACGATGAAGCCCGAGCCCCACTCCTGCATCCGCTTGCGAAACTCGGGATCGCGGTGCTGGAAGGTGAACTCGGCGATCGCCGGGATGTTCGAGCGATAGGACATGACGATCACGCCGTCGGGGGCGAGGTCGCCGGTTGAGATGTTGTCCTGCTGCACCGTGGCGATCTTCGCGCTCAGCTCCTCCTCCAGCGGGGTGTGCTCCGGCGGAGTCTTGATGTTGGGCCCGCGCGGGATCTCGATCGAGTCGGCCTCGTCCTCGGGCGCCGGCGGGAAGATGTGGCGGTCGTCGACGTACGGCTTCAGCTCGGGCATCTCGAGCAGCTCAGGGGGGTCGCCGTGCTCGCGCGGGTCGCGGATCTCACCGTGCAGCATCGATACCGCCGCCACCGCCGGCGAGCAGAGGAAGACCCGATCCTCGGGCGTGCCCGAGCGGCCGGGGAAGTTGCGGTTGAAGGTGCGCAGCGAGTTGGCGTCCGACGGCGGCGCCTGGCCCATTCCCACGCAGGGCCCGCAGACCGGCTCGAGCATGCGCACCCCACCCACGACCAGCTGGCGGTAGACGCCCGACTCGGCGATCGCCACAAGGATCTGGCGCGATCCGGGCGTGGCCGTGGCCGTGACCTGCTCGTGCACCTCCTGCCCGTCTCCGGCGGCCAGCACCGCAGCCGGCAGGGCGAGATCGAGGTAGGCCGAGTTCACCGACGAGCCGATGCAGACCTGCTCGATCGGCGTGCCCGCCGCCTCCTCCACGGGCACGACGTTGTCCGGGCTGTGCGGCTTGGCCACCAGCGGACCGAGCTCGGCCAGGTCGATCTCGACGCGATCGTCGTACTGGCAGCCCTCCTCGGGCCCGAGCTCGGCGAAATCGTCCTCGCGCTCCTGGCGGCGAAGCCACTCACGCGTGTTGTCGTCGGGCGCGAACACGGCACTCGTGGCACCGAGCTCGGCGATCATGTTGGCGATCGTGCCCCGCTCGGGCACGCTCAGATCGGCCGTTCCCGGCCCGGTGAACTCGAAGATCTTGTTCTTGCCGCCCTTCACGGTCAGGCGGCGAAGCAGTTCGAGGATCACGTCCTTGGCCTGAACCCACGGGCGCGCCAGTGTGTCCTCGAGCCGCACCTCCACCACCTCGGGGCAGGCGATCTCGTACGGGTGGCCGGCCATGGCCACCGCCACGTCGAGCCCACCGGCCCCGATGGCGATCATGCCCAGGGCTCCGCTGGTGGTTGTGTGAGAGTCGGCGCCGACCAGGATGCCCCCGGGCCGCGCGTAGCGCTCGATGTGCACGTAGTGGCAGATCCCGTTGCCTGGTCGTGAGTAGTCGATCCCGTACTTGCGACAGAGCGCCCGCAGCATGCGGTGGTCGTCGGGATTCTTGAAGTCGAGCTGGATGACGTTGTGGTCGATGTACTGGAGCGCCCGCTCGACCTTTACTCGCGGTACGTCGAGCTGCTCGAACTGCATGAGCGCCATGGTCCCTGTGGCGTCCTGGAGCAGCGTCTGGTCAACTCGCAGCGAGATCGCCTCGCCGGGCGTGAGCTCGCCGTCGGTCAGGTGCTCGTCCAGTATCTGTCGGGTGAGGTTCTCGGGCATCGCTTGACGTTGTTCCCTGCGAGCGCCCGTGCCATGCTCGCAGCCGTGACCACCACTCTCAGACGCCGCCACCTCAATCGTCTCGAGCGCACGCTCGAGAACATCGCCCGATCGAAGGCGGGCACCTGGTACTTCGGCCACGTGGCCACTCCGATCGACCGCGTCCTGCTGCCCCTTTCCCGCGGGCGCCTGTCGAGCACCTTCGGCCAGCCGGTGGGCTTGCTCGACACGGTGGGCGCGAAGACCGGCGAACCCCGCCGTACGCCGCTGCTTTTCTTACGGGACGGGGACAGGGTCGTGCTGATCGCCTCCAAGGGCGGAGACCCCAAGCACCCGGCGTGGTACTGGAACGTGCTCAAGAACCCGCACGTGAGCTTTCTCGGCCCGGGTGGGGTGACCGGTAGGTACGTGGCGCATGTGGCGGAGGGCGATGAGCGCGCCCGCCTATGGGCTGAGGCGGTGGACCTCTACGCCGGCTATTCCACGTACGCCGACCGGACCGGCGGGCGGGTGATTCCGGTGGTGGTGCTGGAACGGGCCGCGACCGGCGCGGCGGCGGGCCGGCGACCCGGCACCAGCAGCGCCACCAGCGCCCCCGCCGCCAGCACGCCCGCCCCCACCCAAACCGCGGGGACCAAACCGTCCACGTAAGCCTGCGGCGTGGCAAAGCTGCCGGCGCTCGTGAACACGGTTGAGAGCACGGCGACGCCCAGCACCCCGCCGATCTCCCGGATGGTGTTGGTGGCGCCCGACGCCTGGCCGGCCTCCTCGGGGCGCACCGACGAGAGCACCGCGTTGGCCGCCGGAGCAAACACCAGCGCCATGCCGGAGCCGGCCATGACGAAGGCGGGCACCAGTAGGCCGTAGGCCATGTCCGGAGTGGTCGTGACCGCGAGCCAGGCCAGGGCTCCGGCCTGCAGCGCCAGGCCGGCGACCATGAGCGGCCGGCTGCCGATGCGGTCGGAGAGGATCCCCGCCACCGGCGCGACGAAGATCGGCATCGCCGTCCAGGGGAGCGTGCGGATGCCCGCTTCGAGCGGCGAATAGCCCTGCGCGACCTGGAAGAACTGCGCGAGCAGGAAGATCGCCCCGAAGGCGCCGAAGAACATGGCCAGCGACACGCCGTTGGTGGCAGCGAAGCCGCGGTTGCGAAAGAAGCGGGTGGGCAGCATGGGAGTGCTGGTACGCGACTCCCACAGGGCGAACGCGGCCAGCAGCACGGCGCCCCCGGCCATCGACCCAACCACCGTTGCGCTCGTCCAGCCGAGCGCCTGCGCCCGCACGATCCCGAACACCACGCCGAGCAGACCCAGGCTGGCCAGGCCCACACCGGGCAGATCGAGCGTGGAATGAGGCCCCCGGCTCTCGCGCAGCAGGGTGACCGCCGCGGGCACCAGGGCCACGCCGATGGGAACGTTCAACCAGAAGATCCACTGCCAGGAGAAGCCTTCGACGACGGCTCCCCCGACCACCGGGCCGAGCGCCACACCGAGGCCGGACACACCCGACCAGATGCCGAGCGCCAGACCGCGCTTGTCCGCGGCGAAAGCGTCGCTCAACAGCGTGAGCGACAGTGGAGCAATTGCCGCGGCGCCCAGTCCCTGCAGCGCGCGGGCGCCGATCAGCGCTTCGGTGCTGGGCGCCAGCGCCGCAGCGGCGGAGGCGACGCTGAAGATGACGATGCCGATCGCGAACACCCGCCGTCGCCCCAGCCGGTCACCGAGCGCGGCGGCCGTGAGCAGGAACACGGCGAAGCTGAGCGTGTAGGCGTTGACCGTCCACTCGAGCTCTTCGAGGGAAGCACCGAGATCCTCGCGAATGCTCACGAGGGCGTTGGTCACCACCAGGTTGTCGAGCGTGACCATGAAGAGGGCGATGGAAACGATCGCCAGCGTCCAGATGCTCTGCCTGCCTGTCACTTGATGCTCCTTGTTTATTGGTTGATCTATCAATGGACCGACAAAAAGAGAGAAAAGCGGGCGCCTAGCACGGCGGCGGCGGCACGTACTCCTCCGGCAGCTCCAGCGCCGCAACCACGTTGAGCAGCATGCCCTTGGCCATGAAGGCCGTGACCTGCTCGCGGGAGGCGCCGCTCAACCGCCGCACGTCCTCCATCAGGCGCATGAACTCCCTGCGCACCGGCTCGCGCAGCGCGGGGTCGCCGGCAGCGGCATGGGACTGCATCTGAAAGAGGATCTCGTCGCGGTGGCTCAGCAACTCCATGTAGGCGTGGCCCATGGCCAGGAGACGCTCCTCGGGCGTAGCTTGGCCGCGAGCCGCCTCGGTGAAGGCGCGCCGGATGTGATCGACCACGTGCTCGTGGACGGCGAGGAAGAGCTCGTGCTTGTTGGGAAACAGCGCGTAGATGTAGGGCTGTGAGATCCCGGCCCGCTTGGCGATGGCGCTGGTGCTGGTGGCGTGGAAGCCGTGGTCGGCGAACTCCGTGAGGGCGGCACCGATCACCTGCTCCCGGCGCTCCTCCGAGGTAGCCCGGCCACCGGCCGCACTGGTTCCGCTCACTGCCATGCGGACCATGTTATTGATTGACCTATCAAGTGTCAAGCGGCGTGGACTGCGCCTTGATGAAGACGCCGCGCGCCCGCGCCACCGGCTCGTCCTCCACGGCGGCCTCGGCGTCCAGCACGAGCTTGCGCTCCCGGCTTTCCACCAGCGCGGCGCGCACGGACACGAACGCGCCGACCGGGGCGGGCGCCAGCAGGTCGACCTCCAGCCCGCCGGTCATGGCGAAGATGCCCTGACCATGGAGCAGCAGTGCCATCGCCTCGTCGAGTGCCGCCGCGATCACGCCACCGTGGGCGAAACCCGGCGGCCCCTGGTGATCCTGCTTGACGAAGAAGCGCCCCTCCACCCCGCCGCCGGGACCGGGCTCGACCTCGAGTTGGAGTCCGAACAGGTTGGCCTGGCCGCAGCCGAAGCACAGATCGTGATGAAAGAGACGCGCGTCGAGCTCAGACACGCAGGCTGCGCAGCACGAAATGGAGGATGCCGCCGCCCCGGTAGTACTGCCACTCGTTGGGGGTGTCGATCCGCACCCGCGCGTCGAACTCGACGCCGCTGTCGGTGCTCACCTTCAGCGTGCGGGCGCCCTCCTCGAGCTGCTCGAGGTCGAACGTCTCCTCGCCCGTGAGACCGAGCGACTCGGCCGACTCCCCCTCCGGAAACTGAAGCGGCAGGACGCCCATCCCGACGAGGTTCGAGCGATGGATGCGCTCATACGACTCGGCGATCACGAAGCGGATGCCGAGCAGCCGGGGGCCCTTGGCCGCCCAGTCCCGCGACGAGCCCGACCCGTACTCCTTGCCCGCCAGCACGCACAGCGGCGTGTTCGCCTCGGCGTACTCCATGGCGGCGTCGTAGATGGTGGTCTGCTCGCCGTCCTTCTTCGTGAAGCCGCCCTCGGTGCCCGGCGCGAGCTTGTTGCGCAGGCGGATGTTGGCGAAGGTGCCGCGCATCATCACCTCGTGGTTGCCGCGCCGTGACCCGTAGGAGTTGAAGTCGCGCTGCTCCACCCCGTGATCGATCAGGTACTCGCCCGCCGGTGAGCTCTTCTTGATCGCGCCCGCCGGCGAGATGTGGTCGGTGGTCACGCTGTCGCCGAGCACGGCGATCACCTTGGCGCCGCAGATCTCCTCGAAGCCCTCCGGGGCCTCTGCTGACATGCCCTCGAAGTAGGGCGGACGGCGCACGTAGGTGGACTCGGGATCCCACGCATAGTTGTCGCCCTCGGGCACCTCGAGGGCGTTCCAGTCCTCGTCGCCCTCGAAGACCTCGCCGTAGCTTTTTCGGAACATGTCCGACTCGATGGCCGACTCGATGGTCTCGTTGACCTCGGCCTGGGTGGGCCAGAGGTCGCGCAGGTAGACGTCGCCCTGCAGCGGCTCCTCGAGCACATCGAGGTCCATGCGCCCGGCCAGCGCATAAGCCACGCACAGCGGCGGCGAGGCCAGGTAGTTCATCTTCACCTCAGGGTGGATGCGGCCCTCGAAGTTGCGGTTGCCGGACAGCACGCTGGCCACCACGAGGTCCCGCTCTTCGATCTCCTCGGAGATCTCGGGCGGCAGCGGGCCGGAGTTGCCGATGCAGGTCGTACAGCCGTAGCCCACGAGATCGAAGCCGAGCGCCGACAGCGGCTCGAGCAGCTCGGCGCGCTCGAGGTATTCGGTCACGACCTTGGAACCCGGCGCCAGCGACGTCTTGACCCACGGCCGTCGCTCGAGCCCAGCCTCGACCGCCTTCTTTGCCAGCAGGCCCGCGCCGATCATCACGCTCGGGTTGGAGGTGTTGGTGCAGCTGGTGATCGCGGCGATCACGACGGCGCCGTGCCCGAGGCCATCGTTGCGCTCCGCCACGGCTGTTGCGCCGTGCGAGTGCCCGGGCTTGGGCTCCGTCCCGCCGCCGTCGTCGGTGGGAGGGTCGCTGGCCGGAAAGCTCTCGGCCGCGGACTCGTCGTAGCCCGGGAGCCCGCCGCTCTCATCGGTCAACTTGGCCAGCTCTGCGGTGAAGTCGCTAGCCGCGTCGCTGAGCGCCACCCGGTCCTGCGGGCGCTTGGGGCCGGCGAGACTGGGCACGACGTCGCCCAGGTCGAGCTCGAGGGTCTCGGAGTAGACCACGTCCTCCGAGGTCTCGTCGTGAAAGAGCCCCTGCTCGCGGCAGTACGCCTCCACCAGCTCGATTCGTTCGGCGGGCCGGCCGGAGAACTCGAGATAGCGCAGCGTTTCGGCGTCGACGGGAAAGATGGCGCAGGTGGCGCCCATCTCGGGCGCCATGTTGCCGATCGTCGCGCGGTCGGCCAGCGGCAGGTTGGGCAGGCCGGGCCCGAAGAACTCCACGAACTTGCTGACCACGCCGTGCTCGCGCAGGCGCTGGGTGACCGTGAGCACGAGGTCGGTGGCCGTGGACCCCTCGGGCAGCTCCCCGGTGAGCCGGAAGCCCACCACCTGCGGGATCAGCATCGACACGGGCTGGCCCAGCATCGCCGCCTCCGCCTCGATGCCCCCCACTCCCCAGCCCAGCACCCCGAGGCCGTTGATCATCGTGGTGTGGGAGTCGGTCCCCACCAGCGTGTCAGGGAAGGCCTGGCCGTTGCGCGTCTCGACCACGCGGGCCAGGTACTCGAGGTTGACTTGGTGGCAGATGCCGGTGTTGGGCGGCACCACGCTGAAGTTGTCGAAGGCGGCCTGGCCCCAGCGCAGGAAGGCATAGCGCTCGCGGTTGCGCTCGAACTCGAGCTCTGCGTTGCGCTGGAACGCGAGACGCTCGGCGAATACGTCGACCTGGATCGAGTGGTCGATCACGAGCTCCACGGGCACTAGCGGGTTGATCCGCGTGGGGTCGCCGCCCAGCTCGGCGATCGCGTCACGCATCGCGGCGAGGTCGACGATGGCGGGAACGCCGGTGAAGTCCTGCATGAGCACGCGCGCCGGCGTATACGCAATCTCCGTCGACGGCTCGTCGTCCGCCACCCACTTCGCCAGAGCCTCCGCACCCTCGTCCTCGCCGTGGCGCAAAAGGTTCTCCAAGAGCACCTTGAGCGAGTAGGGCAAGCGGGCCACGTCGTACTTGGCCTGGAGCGCGTCGAGGCGGAAGATCTCGTGTGTTTGCCCGCCCACCTCGAGCGTGTCGCGTGCGCCGAAGGTGTCCGTGGCGGTCACGTCTTAGACACTACCCGCATGCACGACCTCGCCTGCGTGGTCCACCTGCACTCGCTCTACTCCGACGGCACCGGCACGGTGCCGGAGATCGCACGTGCGGCACGCCGGGCCAGGGCGGACGTCGTCTTGCTCACCGATCACGACTCGCTCGAGGCCAAACGCCGCGGCGAGGAGGGCTGGCACGGCAACGCGCTCGTGCTCGTGGGCACAGAGGTCTCACCGCGTGGGGGCAACCACTATCTGGCCTTCGGCCTCGACGACGAGATCGATCATTCTCAGCTCGATGCGGCCGCGATCTGCCGCGCGGTAGGCGCGGCCGGCGGCTTCGGCTTCGCCGCTCACCCGTTCTCGGCGGGCTCGGTCCGCTTCAAGCGCGCCACCGGCATGCCCTTCGACGCACTCGACTGCGAGGCGCTCGACGGCATCGAGCTCTGGAGCTTCGTTAACGACACCGGCGAGTCGGCGGCCAGCGTGCGCGAGCTCGTTCGCTTCGTGGCCGCGCCGGCGCGGGCCCTCGACCATCCGCCCAAGCGCAACATGGACGCGTGGGACCTGCTCTGCCGCGAGCGCAGGGTGGTGGCCCTGGGCGGCCTGGACGCCCACCAGTTCGGCAAGCGGGTCGGCCGGGTGGTGGTGCGCCTGATGAGCTACGCGCGCTCCTTTCGCTTCATCCGCACGCACGTGCTCTGCTTGGAGCCGCCCAGCGGCGAGCTCGCGCACGACCGCGGGCAGGTCTACGAGGCGCTGCGCGCGGGGCGCTGCTACATCGCGGTGGACGCGGTGGCTCCGGCCCGTGGCTTTGCCTTCGAGGCCGACGACGTGGCCATGGGCCAGGAGGCACCGGCGGGCCGGCGCACGCTGCGGGCTCGCACGCCGCTACCCGCACGGCTGCGCCTGCTGCGCGACGGGCGGCCGGTGGCCTCGAGCGAGGGCACCTCGCTCACGCATGAGGTCGAGGAGCCAGGGGTGTACCGGATCGAAGCGGAGCGCTGGTCGAAGGGCCGGGAGCGCACCTGGATCCTGTCCAACCCGATTTACCTGCGCTGAGCGCGGCCGAAATGGGGTCTCGACCCCATACCGCAGCCGAGCCGAAAAATGTGCAATTCAGCACATGGCTCGCTTCCTGTGTCCTTCCTGCGAAGAGGTGGTCGATGCGGCCGCGGCACGCTTTGCCTTCTGCGTCGCCTGCGGTGCCCCGCTGACCATCGAGAACATGCTCCCCATTCAGTTGATCAGGGGCCGTCGGGACCAGCCGGACGAGGAGGCGCTGGCCGAACCGACCGCCTCGTAGAGGCTCGCTTGATGAAGCGGCCGACGATCTCGAGCCACTCGCCGGGCCGCTCGACGAAGCTGGAGTGGCCGGCGTCGAGCGACACCAGCTCGGCGTTGCGCAGCCGATCGGCGAGCTGCACGCTCAGCTCGGGCGGTGTGACGGTGTCCTGCTCGCCGGCAATCACGAGCGCGGGCTGACTGATCGCCCCGGCATCGGCGAGGGCATCATGAGCGCGGCAAGCGGCCGCAGCGGCCACGAAGCCGTCCAGGCGCGGCGGCTCCATGGTCAGTAACTCCTCGAGCGCCTTGGGCTCGGCGGCGATGAAGCCGGGGCTGAGGCAAGACAACGCGATGCTGGCCATCAGGTTGCGGCCGTCGCCCCGCTCGGCCAGGGAGCCCCAGTGCGCAAGCAGAGTGTCCAGGCGGGGATCGGGGGCTCCCCATGTGTTGGTCAGCACGAGCCGAGCGATGTCGTCGGGATGCCGCAGAGCCCAGCGCTGGCAGATCGCTCCCCCCATGGAGGAGCCAATCGCGGCCACGGGCCCAAGGTCGAGATGGCGAACGAGCGCGTGGGCGTCATCGGCCATGGCTTCGATCGAGTAGGGCCCGGGCGGGGTCGAGCTGCGCCTGACCCCGCGGTTGTCGAAGGCGACCAGGACGTGATCGTCGGCCAGGGGCTCGACCGTGTCCCAGGAGGCGATGTCGTCGCCCACACCGGCCACGAGCACGACGGGCGATCCCGCCCCGCGTAGCTCGTAATACAGCTCGGCCCCGTCGTGGGTGACAAAACGACCGGCCTCTGTCGCGCGGGACTTCAAGGTCTACTCATATTGCCGATGCTCACGCGTCGCGGAGCGCCACGCCCGCTCCTCGTGCCGCCCCCGCGCTCGCCGCCACCACCAGCACGATGGCCGCGATCTCGCGCGTGACCAACGCCTCGCCTAGTACCACATAGCCCGCCAGCGCCGCCACTCCGGGCTCGAGGCTCATCAGCACCCCGAACACCCCGACGGGCATGCGCCGCAGGGCCTCGAGCTCGAGCGTGTACGGAATGGCCGAGGACATGATGCCCACGCCCGCCGCAGCCAGCAGAATCGAGGGGACCCACAGGTCCGTTCCGGCCTCGGCGATGCCGACCGGCGCGAGCGGCACGGTGGCCACGAGCATGCCCAGGGCCAGGCCCGACCCCCCGGGAAAGGCCTGGCCCACGCGCACGCTCAGCAGGATGTAGGCGGCCCAGAAGGCGCCGGCGAGCAGCGCCAACCCCACGCCGGCTCGGTCGAGATCGCCGGCGCCGAAGTCCGAGAGCAGCAGGATGCCGGCCGCCGCGAGCGCGACCCAGAGCAGGTCGAGAGGCGTGCGGGAGCCGTACACGGCAACACCCAGAGGACCCACGAACTCGAATGTGACCGCGATGCCGAGCGGGATGCGGTCGATCGAGGAGTAGAAGGCCAGATTCATCCCCGCCAGCGCTAGCCCGAACACGATTGCGAGGCCGAGCTCGCGCGAGCTGTGGCCCTTCAGCCGCGGGCGCCAGACCAGCCCGAGCACGATCGCAGCGGCGAGAACGCGCAGGAAGACGGTGCCCCCGGCACCGATCTCGTCGAAGAGGGTCTTGGCCAGCGCGGCGCCGACCTGCACGGAAGACACGGCCAGCAGGACGAGCACGGTGGGCGGCACGCGTTCCACGGCGGGGATAATCGCCCCAATGGCTAGGGAGCGCTCCTACGAGGAGCTCGAGTCGATCTTCGCGGGGGTGGACGCGCCCTTCGCCCTGGTGGACCTCGACGCAATGTGGTCAAACGCGCGGGAGATGCTCGTGCGGGCCGGGGGCACGCCGATTCGGGTGGCCAGCAAGTCCGTGCGCTGCCGCTCGCTTCTCGAGGCGATGCTTGCACGACCCGGGCTTCAGGGCCTGATGACGTTCACGCTGGCGGAGTCGCTGTGGCTGCACGGCCATGGCTTCCACGACCTCCTGCTGGCCTACCCGACCGCCGACCGCTCGGCCCTGGCTGAACTGGCGCGGCTGGAGGGCGAGGGCACGCCCATCCTCATGGTCGACTCGATCGAGCAGCTCGACTACATCGAGGCCGCTGTCGGGACCGCCGGGCGCCCGATCCGCGTTTGCATAGACGTGGACGTGGGCTGGTGGCCGCTGCGCGGGCGGATCAAGGTGGGCGTCAAGCGCTCGCCGTTGCGCACGCCGGATCAAGCGCGGGCGCTCGCGCGCGAGATCGGCGCGCGGCCTCGCTTCGAGGCCGCGGCGCTGATGGGCTATGAGGCCCACATCGCCGGGCTCGGCGACCTGGGGAGTCTCCAGAGCCCGCTGATTCGCCTGATGAAGCGCAGGTCGGCCGCGGAGATCGCTGAGCGGCGGGCCGCGGTGGTGGCAGCGGTGCAGGAGGTCGCTCCGGTGCCGATCGTCAACGGGGGCGGCACGGGCAGCGTGCACCTCACGCGCCGCGAGGCTGCGATCACCGAGGTCACCGCCGGCTCGGGCTTCTTCGCCCCCGCGCTGTTCGACAGCTACTCCGACTTCTCGCTCACCCCCGCGGCCATGTTCGCGATGCCGGTGGTGCGGCGTCCCAGCGCCGCCGCCGCCACGCTGCTGGGCGGTGGCTACCACGCTTCGGGCGGCGCGGGGGTGGACCGCCTCCCCAGGCCCTACCTGCCGCGGAGCCTGCGGCTCGATCGCCGCGAGGGCGCGGGCGAGGTGCAGACACCGGTGATGGGAGCGGCGGCAGCTAGCCTCCGCATTGGCGACCGTGTGTATCTGCGGCACGCCAAGGCAGGTGAGCTGTGCGAGCGTTTCAACAGCCTCCACCTCGTCAGTGGCGAGGAGATCGTGGACGTGGTGCCCACGTACCGCGGCGAGGGCCGCTGCGAGCTCTAGGTTGTTGCGCCCTGGTGCTGTCGCTGCTCGCGTTTGCCGTCCCCGGGGCGGCGGCCCGGCCCAACGTCGTGGTGATGATGACCGATGACCAGACCGCCGCCTCGCTCAGGTACATGCAGCAGACGAGGGCGCTGCTGGCGGCGCGCGGCACCACCTTCGAGCAGGCGATCGCCAGCTACCCGCTCTGCTGCCCCTCGCGCGCCACCCATCTGACCGGCCAATACGCCCACAATCACGGCGTGCTGCACAATTCCGGCCCGTTCGGCGGCTACAGCCGACTCGACCACACCAACACATTGCCCGTGTGGTTGCAGGCGGCGGGGTACCGGACGATGCACGTCGGGCGCTACCTCAACGGCTACGAGTACGGCGACGGCATCCCGGCGGGCTGGAGCGACTGGCACGGCTCGCCGCACTCCTCCACCTTCAACTACTCGAGCTGGAAGGTCAACGAGAACGGCGCGCTGGTCTCCCACCCCGACGCCGCCCACCCCGGCGAGTATCTGACCGACTTCCACGCCCGGCGCGCGAGCGAGCTGATCGAGCAGGCCGCTCCCGGCGACCGGCCGTTCTATCTCCAGCTGTGGTTCGTCGCTCCCCACCGCGGCGGCCCGCGAGACCCGGACGACCCGGCCACGCTCGGCACGCCCTCCCCCGCCGCCCGCCACCGCAACGCCTTCGCGGGCACGCCCATGCCGCGCTCGCCCAACTTCGACGAGGCGAACATGCGTGACAAGCCGCAGGTGGTGGCCGACCGGCCGCGCCTCAGCCCCGAGCGAATCGCCGGCATCGAGGAGAACTGGCGCCAGGAGCTCGAGAGCCTGCAGGCGGTCGACGAGGCGGTGGCGCGCGTTGTGGCCACGCTGGAGCGCACCGGCGAGCTGGCCAACACCCTGATTCTTTTCACCTCCGACAACGGCTTCATGCACGGTGAGCACCGCGCTCAGGGCGAGAAGGTGCTGCTCTACGAGGAATCCATCCGGGTTCCGCTGGTGATGAGCGGCCCGGGTGTGCCGCGGAGCGTTCGCGATCCGCGGCCGGTGGCCAACATCGACCTCGTACCGACCATCCTCGACGCGACCGGAGCATCCCCGGGGCGCACCTTGGACGGGCGCTCGCTACTGGACCTGGTCGCGGACCGCGGCGCCTGGTGGGGCCGGGACTTGCTCATCGAGAACGGCAACGGCGCCAACAACGTTCCGGCCTACCGGGGGCTGCGCACGAACCGCTTCCTCTACGCCGAGCACGCCACCACCGGCGAGTTCGAGCTCTACGACCTCGAGACCGACCCCTACCAGCTGCGCAGTCTCGACGGCCACCCGCGCTACGAGGCCGTTCAGCGCGACCTCGCCCGACGGCTCAGGCTGCTGAAGCGATGCGCAGGCAGCGGATGCCGCAAACGACCGGAGCTCCGGCTCGCTTTACGCTCGCGCGGGCGTCCGGTGCGGACCGGCGGATGCCCCGCCGGAGACCTGGACGTGCGCATACAGGGGCGCGACCAGCGGCGCGTGGTGGGAGCCGACTTCCTGGTGGGCCGGCGTATCGTGCAGCGGATCGCCGCGCCCGGTCCGATCCTGCAGCGGCTGCGTCACCCGCGTATCAGCCCGGGGCGGCCCTATCGGCTGCGCGTCCGGGCCGAGCTGCGCGACGGCCGACTGTTCACGCTCGACCGCCGGCTGCGCGGCTGCGTCTCGCGATGAGGAGCGCCGCCCGGGCGGCGCTGCTGCTGCTGGCCGTGGCCGCCGCGGGTTGCGGTCCCGCGCCACCGGTGCAGGACGCGTCGCGGCCCAACATCGTCGTGATCATGACCGACGACCAGACGCTCGAGTCGATGCGGGTGATGCCCGGCGTGCGCTCCGCGCTGGGCGCGAGCGGAACCACATTCGAAAACGCGTTCGTCTCCACCGCGCTCTGCTGCCCCTCGCGGGCCACGCTGTTCACCGGCCAGTACATGCACAACCACGGCGTGCTCGGCAACCGCCCGCCCGAGGGCGGCTACGGGCGCCTCGACACGAGCAACTATCTGCCCGGCTGGCTCCAGGACGCGGGCTACCACACGATCCACATCGGCAAGTTCCTCAATCGCTACGGCCAGGACAACCCGCCGGCCGAGGTGCCGCCGGGCTGGAGCGAGTGGTACGCCTCAATCGACCTGTCGACCTACCGGTACTCGGGCTATCAGCTCAACGAGAACGGCGTGGTGAGCACGTATACCCGCTACCAGACCGACGAGTACACACAGCGCGCAGTGGACGCAGTGACCCGCCTCACCCCCGCCGGGCCCTTCTTCCTCTCGGTCGCCTATCTCGCGCCCCACAGCGGCGGCCCGCGCGACGCCGACGATCCTCCGGGCATCGTGACTCCGCGGCCGGCTGATCGCCATCGCGACGTGTTCGCCGCCGAGCCGCTGCCCCGCTCCGCGGCCTCAAACGAAGCCGACGTGTCGGACAAGCCGAGCTTCATCCGCCGCCGGTCGCGGCTGTCGGCGACGCGGCGAGCGGCGGTCGAGGAGAACTATCGCCAGCGGCTCGAGTCGCTGCTGGCAGTGGACGAGGGCGTGGTCCGGATCGTCGACGCCCTGCGCTCCTCCGGAGAGCTCGAGAACACGCTGGTGGTATTCACCTCCGACAACGGCTTCTTTCACGGCGAGCACCGCGTGCCCTACGGCAAGGTGCTGGTCTACGAGCCGTCGGTGCGGGTGCCGCTGATCATGCGCGGCCCCGGGGTCCCGCGCGCGGCCCGGCGTCGCCAGCTGGTGACCAATGCCGACCTCGCGCCCACCATCCTCGAGGCGGCCGGCGCCACCGCCGGCCGGGTGCAGGACGGCCGTTCGCTGTTGGGCCTGCTCTCCGACCGAGGCCTCGAATGGGGCCGCGAGCTGCTCCTCGAAGGGCCCACGGGCTTCGACGCGGTGGCCTTCTCCGCCCTGCGCAACCAGCGCTACCTCTACGTCGAGTACGACAACGGGGAGCGCGAGCTCTACGACATGCGGCGCGATCCGGATCAGCTCGAGAGCCTGGACGAGAGCCCGGCGCACACGGCCGTGCAGGCCCGCCTGGCCCAGCGGCTGGCCGCGCTGCAGGTCTGCGCAGGTGCGTCGTGTCGCGCTCGGCCGCGCGCCCGCCTGACGATCCGGAGCTGCCGGCCCAGCGTGAGGACCGGAGCGCGGGTGCGTGTGCGGATACGCCGGCGCGGGGCAGTGCTCAGGGCCCGGGTGAGGACCGCCGACGGCCGCCTGGTCACGCTCGACCGGCGGCTGCCGCAGGCCTGTCGCTAGTACGCGCGAACGGTGTACTAGGGCCCCAGCACCCTGCGCAGGTAGTCGTTCTCGAACTTGCGGCCCGGATCCAGGCGCTCGCGCACGGCCAGGAAGCGGTCCCAGCCGGGGTAAAGGGGGGCCAACGTGGCGGCCGACTGGTAGTGGCGCTTGCCCCAGTGCGGGCGCCCGTCGTACTCCTCCATGATCGCCTCCACCGCACGGAAGTAGCTCTCGAACTCCATGCCCCGGTACTGGTGCACGGCGATGTAGCCGGTCGGCCGGTCGTGGGCCGTCGAGAGCAGGGCGTCGTCGGGAGCCGTGACCCGGACCTCGACGGGGAAGCCGACAGGCAGGCGCCGCCGCTCCACCAGAGCCAGCACCCGCTCGAGCGCCTCGACGGTGTGCTCGCGCGGGATCGCGTACTCCATCTCGGTGAATCGCACGGTGCGGCTGTGGGCGTACACGCGGTAGCTCTGGTCGAGCTCCTCGCTGCGCGACATCGTGCTCACCAGAGTGCGGTTGATGCGCGGGATCATCGCCGGGAATTGCCGGCCGGTCCGGCAGGCCAGCTCGAGCCCGGCGTTGTCGAGCAATCCGTCGGGCAGGATGCCGTCGATCACCGAACCGGCCTGCGGCTCGCGGTCGGTGCGCTCGGAGGTCAGGGTGAGCGCGGTGCGCGTGTAGGGAAACACGAACAGCTCGAAGTGGTGGTTGGCATCGACGTGCTCGTCGAGGCGGGCCAGCGTGTCGTCGAGCGGCCGGGGCTCGTCGATGCGATGGATTCTGAACGCAGGTACGCAGCGCAACGTCACCGCCGATATGACCCCGAGCGCGCCCAGCCCCACCCGGGCCGCGAGCAGGTCGTCGCCCTCCCGCACGTCCACGATCCCGTCGTTGGCGGTGACGAGGCGCACCGCCTCCACTCGCGACGACAGGTTGCCGAAGCTCCCGCCGGTTCCGTGGGTCGCCGTCGAGATCGCCCCGGTGATCGTCTGCGGATCGACGTCGCCCTGATTTTCCAGGGCCAGGCCGTGCTTGGCCAGCGCCGGTCCGAGCTTGCGAATCGTGATGCCGGCCTCGACGGTGGCGAGCTCGCCGTCCACCGCCAGCACACCGTCGAGGCGCGAGAGGTCGAGCATCACGCCGTCGGTGCAGGCGATGTCGGTGAAGGAGTGACCCGAGCCGGCTACCTTGACCCGGCGCGCGCCGGCCACCACGCGCGCGAGCTCCTCCTCGGTTCGGGGACGCTCGATTCGCTCGGGGGCGCAGCGCTGGTCACCGGCCCAGTTTCGCCAGGGATCGGGCACTAGCGCGACAGGCTACGACGCAGCGGCCTCCGCTGCCTCCTCGATCTTCTGCGGGTCACCGGCCCAGTGGGCTTCGGCATCCACCGGCGTGTCGCGAAGGTATGCCTCGGCGTCCAGGGCGGCCATGCAGCCCGTGCCCGCTGCGGTCACCGCCTGGCGGTAGACGTGGTCGGTCAGGTCGCCTGCGGCGAACACGCCGGGCGCCTTGGTGCGAGTGCTGCGGCCCTCGACGAGCACATAGCCGTCGTCGTCCATCTCGAGCGCTTCCTCCACCAGCTGTGAGTTCGGGCGGTGGCCGATCGCGATGAAGGCGCCCTTGAGTGGGAGCTCCTTGACCGAGCCGTCCTCGGTGTTCTCGAGCACCGCATGAGCAAGGGGGCCACCGTCATTGCCGGCCTCGAAGCTCTTGACCACGTAGGGCGTGAGCAACTCGATGTTCTCGGTGTCCTTGGCCCGATCGAGCATGATCGCCGAGGCGCGAAACTCGTCGCGGCGGTGGACAATGGAGACCTTGCCGGCGAACTTGGCGAGGAAGGTGGCGTCCTCCATGGCGGTATCGCCGCCGCCAACGACGATCGTGTCCGCGCCGCGATAGAAGGCGGCGTCACACGTGGCGCAGTAGGACACGCCGCGGCCGATGGACAGCTCGTCCTCGCCCGGAACCCCGAGCTTCTTGGGCTCGGCTCCCATGGCCAGGATCACGGCTCTGGCCTTGATCTCCTGACCGCCGACATGGACGGTATGGGTGCCGCCGGGCTCGTCGGAGAGCTCCAGCTTCGTCGCGTCGTCGGTGATGAAGCGCGTGCCGAAGCGCTCAGCCTGCCTGCGCAGGTCCTCCATCATCTGCGGTCCGAGGACACCCTCGGGGTAACCGGGGTAGTTCTCGACGTCGGTCGTCAGCTGCAGCAGCCCACCCCACGCGAAGCCCTCGATCACGAGCGGCTCGAGATCCGCGCGCGATGTGTACAGAGCAGCGGTATACCCCGCGGGACCGCTTCCCACGACTACGACGTTCTCGATGTCCTTGGTTTCCACGCTCACTCGGTTTGGCTCCTCTTTACTTTACTTTTTGAAGTGTAGAGGAGTTTGCCTCCTCCTGTTCACGCTCGGCCTCCCAGCGCGTTACCGTCTTGCGAAGGCCGAAGAAGGCCACGATCCCGGGCGGAATCGGCAGCCAGAAGGCGATCACACGGTAGGCCAGGACGGCCGGAAACACGGTTGACTCGTCGATTCCGAACAGGACGAAGGCACCGATCATGCCGGCGTCGACCGATCCCACGCCACCGGCGGGCGAGGGGATCAGGTTCGCGGCCATGCCGACGAAGAAGCCCTGGACGAGCACACCGAAGGGCACACTGCCGCCGAAGGCCTCGAAGCTGGCCCAGAGCACGCCGATGTTGGCCGCCCAGAAGCCCACGGCTCCCATCACGGCGAGCGCTCCGCGGCTGGGGTGACGCACGTAAGCGATGGCCGTGCGCACCCCGCTGGCCAGGGTTGCAGGGCCCTTGGCGAGCCGGGTCAGGTAGCGCGTACGGCGGTAGCCGCCGGCGAACTTCTGGATGCGGCGCTCGATGTCCTGCGGGATCAGCGCGATGAGGGCGAAGACGGCAATCAGGCAGCCCGACACCGCCGCGGGAACGATCGTCCCGCCGACCGGGTTGTTGCCGGGCAGTACGCCGGTGCGCAGCAGGATCCCGAAGACGACCAGGGCTCCCGTGTAGACGGCATAGGTGAGCACCAGGAAGGCAACCATGCGGCAGGCCGAGCGCCGGCGCTCCATGCCCGCCTTTCGCAACGCCCAGTAGGTGAGGAGGATTCCGCCCGCTCCGGCGGCAGAGAAGATGCGCGTTGCGGCCAGTCCGGCCATGGTGATCTGGTACGAGGCGCGCAGGTTGAGGCGACGTTGCAGCGTGTCGTCGCGAGTACCGGCCAGCACGCCGCGAAACAGCGCGACGTAGGCCGCAAAGGCCGCCACGTTGAAGGCGACCGCGATCAGGATCCACACGAGGCTCGCGTCGTCGAGCTTCTTCACTGCCTGGTCGAGGCCCACAAGCTTCGGGAACACGACGTAGATCCCCACGACCAGCAGGACGACTACCAGCACCCCGGTGATCAGCTTGCGGCGGTCCGCCAGCAGGTCCTGAAACGCGCCGGCGCTGTCGACGTCCTCGCCCTCGTCGTCGCTGTATTCGATATCGAGGTCGAGCTCGAGCTCGCGATCGCGCTCGGTGCTTCGCATCAGCGGGCTCGCGGCTCCAGGCGCTGGATCACGGCGGCCACTCTCCTGACCGTGGGCTCGAGCGCCGGCGCGACTCGCCACAGCCCCTCGGCCAGGGCCAGGCCCGCGAGCAGATCAACCACGTAGTGCTCGCCCAGGTAGACCAGTCCGAAGCCGAGCGTCAGGGTGTACACCCAGGCGACCGCCGCATGACCGGGCCCAACCTGAGAGAGGAGGCGCGCGGCCATTACCGAGGTTCCGAAGTGAAGCGAGGGCATGGCGGCATACGGGTTTCCCTGCAGCGAATGGTAAAGAGGGTTCCAGAAGCGTTTCCAGAAGCGCTCGCCCGCCTCGGCCATGATGCGCCGCACGGGCGGCATGTGCCCGTTCGCACCCGCCCACCAGGGTGGAGCCGTGGGCAGGGTCCAGTAGACGATGCAGCCCAGGTCGAAGCACGCCGCCATCAGCACCGCGGAGCGCGGGAGATGCTCGCGGTGGCACAGCAGGATGTAGGCCAGCGTTCCGTGAGGAACGATGAACCAGCTCCAGTGCACCGCCGACAGCCCGTACTCGAGCGGGCCCACGTGGTCCTCGCGGCCGAGCGCGCGCTGCAGGCGGATCGTGGGCGTGGTGCCCAGGCCGATCACGCGGTCGCAGCTGATCGGGTAGTCGACCTTGAGCCGGCGTTCCAACTTCGCGGGGTCGTCGTCGGGCATGTCGAAGTGGGCGAAGTAGACCCACATCTGGAGGCTGTAGATGCCCGCGTCGCGCAGCGGCGAGCGCGGCTCGGCCAGCGCCAAGGCCACGGGGGCGGGCCAGGAAAGCGCGGACACGACCGGGGCCGGCAGCTTGAGCCGATGCCGCAGGAGCGGCGTGATGGCGCCTACCGCGACCGCGCCCCAGGCGAGCCTTCGGAGGGTGCGGGTGCTACGCAAAGCGCAGGCAGGATACCCCGCCGGGGCGTTAGCCCCTCGGCACGCTCTGCTGCACAGACCAGGCGTTCCCGTCGGGGTCGCTGAAGAACACGAACGAGCCCCAGGGGAAGTCCTGGACCTCGCCGACCTCGGCGCCGCGCTCGAGCAGCTCGGCGCGCGCTGCTTCGATGTCGGGCACCACGAGCTGCAGCCCCTTGACCGAGCCGGGAGCGCTCTCGACCAGCCCGGTGCCAATCGCGATCGAGCAGGCCGAGCCGGGGGGCGTGAGCTGCACGAAGCGCAGCTCATCGCTGACGTTGTGGTCGTGGTCCTCGACGAACCCGGCGATCTCGGTATAAAAGGCCTTGGCGCGATCCACGTCGGACACGGGAACGGCGATCAGCTCGAGCTTCCAGTCCATGCTTGCCTCTCTTCTTTTGATGTAGCGGAACGAATCAGTCTGTTCCGGTAGCCTATCAGAACGGAACCGTTCCTTCCACTAATCTGGAGCAGGTCATGACGGAGTCATCATCCGCTCCGCTGAGCGGCCGCCGCGCCCAGGCGGCCCGCAACGACGAGCGCATCCTCGAGTCCGCGCGGGCAGTCTTCGTCGCCGATCCGGGTGCGCCGATCTCCACGGTGGCGGAGCAGGCCGGCGTCGGGATCAGCGCCCTCTATCGGCGTTACGAGAGCAAGGAGGAACTGCTGCGGCAGCTCAACCGCGACAGCCTGGCCGACTACATCGCCGACGTGAAGGCGGCGCTCGCCGACGAGGGCGACCCGTGGGAGTCGTTCGCCGACTTCATGCGCCGGCGCGTCGACGCCGACTCCCATTCACTCACGCTGCGGCTGGCGGGCACCTTCACGCCCACCGAGGACCTCTACCGCGAGGGAGAACGCGCCCAGTCGCTCAACGTCCGGCTGTTCGAGCGGACCCAGCGGGCCGGGGCCATCCGCCGCGACCTCGTGGTCGACGACCTGTCTTTCATCTTCGAGCAGATCGCCGCGGTGCGCGTGCGAGATCCCGCACGCACCCGCGACCTGCGTCGTCGCTACCTGGCCCTGCTGCTGGAGGCAATCCGAGCCGAGGGCGAGCGGCCGCTGCCCGGGCCGCCGCCCAGCTGGCGGGAGATCGCGGAACGCTGGGATACCTAGGAGTGATGTGGGTTTGTCGTTCGCGCGCCGCCTGGCGCTGCGCGGGTTGCCGCGCTGGCGGGCGCCAGCGTCTTCTAACGGCAGCAACCAAGGGTGGACGCGGCCGTGTTGTCGGCTTTGTCACGTTGGCGTAACGCGGTTTCGATCTACTGTCCTGCATTGGTGTCGTACTGCGACACCAGGGCAGGACAGCTCCCAACGCGGCGGCGCGATTCGTCTCCCCGAGGGGCTTGAGTTACAGCGCAGCGACAGGAGTGACAGTCCCCGCCGATCCCCGCGCCTGGTTGCTGTCGTAAAGACGCCGGTCCCGGCGCACCGCGGCTCGCGCAGCGCAAGCGAAGGCGCGCAGCGCACCGAACCGAACAACAATCCGCCACTACGCGGCGGCCTTGTCCAGGATCCGCACCTCGACCGGCGCCTTCTCCGCGAACTCCGCCGCATCGGCCGGGCTGCCGATGTGCTCGCCCCAGTGCATCGGCACGGCCACCCGGGGTCCTATCCGCCGAGCGGCCTCGGCCGCCTCCAGAGCGGTCATCACGTAGATGCCGCTCACCGGAAGCAGGGCCACGTCCACCCCGGTCACGCTGTCCATCTCGGGAATCACATCGGTGTCGCCCGAGTGGTAGAGCCGCTCCCCGCGAACGTTGAGGTCATAGCCCACCCAGCCGGCCTCACGCGGGTGATAGGCCTTGCCCTCGGGATTGCGCTTCGACGTGTTGTACGCGGCCAGCGCCGCCACGTGAAGCCCGCGCACGAGCTCGTCCTCGAGCAGCTCACCGGGCGCTATCGAGTGCACCTGGCCGCTCACGCGCTCAGCCACCGCAGCCGGGCCCACCAGCCAGGTGCGACGCGTGGAGAGACGCTCGACATCCTGGGGTGAGAAATGGTCGTAGTGGCCGTGCGTGATGAGGATCAGGTCCGCGGGCGGAGACCCTTCCGGGACCCGATAGGGATCGATGTAAACGCACGAACGACCGACGCGCAGGCGAAAGCCCGAGTGACCGAGCCATTCGAGGCTGTCGAGGAGCACCTCCGACAGGTTAAGCGGCGCTCTGGGAGGGCGCGGCCACCGCAACGGCGCTTCGCCTGCCGCGCCCGGCCCGGACTCCGAGGGTGATGCCGCCGGCCACGACTATCACCGCCGCCAGGCGCTCGGGCGTCAGCTCGGCCACACCCAGCAGGGCCGAGCAGGCGAGCGCGCTCACCGGCAGCACGCCAGAGAAAAGCCCCGCCCGTTCGACGCCGAGCAGCCCGACAGCCGAATACCAGGAGACGAACCCGAGCACGGTCACCCCGGCGGCCATGTAGATCAGGGCCGCCGCCTGTCCGGCCTCGGGCATCGGTACCGACGCTCCGTGGGAAATGACGCTCCACACGGCGAGGATGGGCACGGCGAACAGGCATGCATACGTGGAGAGGGCCAGTGGGCCCAGCCTCTTCAAGCGGGGCACGGCAAGGAGCGAAAATGCCGCCTCACAGGCGAGCGCTCCGAGCGCGAGCAGCAGTCCGGTGGGGGTGATCCCTCCACCGGCCCACTGGACACCCGCCGCCCCCACCGACACGACCGCCGCCGCGCCGATCACTCGTGGGCTCAGCGGGCGACCCTCCATCAGCGGCCCCACCAGCGCCAGCACCACCGGCACGCAGCCCACGATCACCCCGATCGTGGCGGGATCGGTCTCACGCACGCCCTCGATCACGAACAGGTTGAACAGCACGAGGCCGGTGGCCGACAGGGCAGCGATCCCGAGCGTCTCGCGCAGGTCCAGCCGCGGAAGCCGGCCTCGAGCCACGAGGGCTAGCACCGCGGCCGCGAGCGCGTAGCGCAGCGCCTGGCCGGTGGGCAGCGGGTAACCCTCGACGAGGTCGGCGGAGGCCACGAGCGAGCCGACAAGAGCCAGCGCGAGGGTGGCCAGCAGGGACCCGCGCAGCGTCGCACTCACGAGCGACGCCCGCCGGTGGCCGCCGCCAGCACGGCCAGCGCCAGGTAGACGCCCCCGGCGAAGCGCCTGCCGCCGCGCAGGCGCTGACCGATCAGCCCGGCGGCGAAGCACGTACAACAGGTCGAGCAGGGACGCGATGACCATGAAGACCGCGCCCAGCACCAGTACCTGGACGCCTGCCGAGCCCTGCTCGGGGTCCACGAACTGAGGAAGAAAGGCCAGGAAGAAGACGGCGACCTTGGGGTTGAGCAGGTTCACGAGCACGCCCTCGGCGAAGCTGCGCCGCAGCCCCGCCGGCCTTGGCACTTCGGCGCTCTCGTCCGAGCGCAGCGCGCGCACGCCGAGGTAGACGAGATAGGCGACACCGGCCCACCTCACCGTCTCGAACGCGACGGCCGACGAGGCCAGCAGCGCGCTGAGGCCGACCGCGGCCGCGGTCACGTGCACGAGGGTGGCCGTCTCCACGCCGACCATCGACGCGAGCCCCGCGCGCCGACCCGCCTCGATGCTTCGAGTGATGATGAACACCAAATTGGGTCCGGGGATGAGCACCAGCGCGGCCGCGCTGGCGGCGAAGAGCAGGAGGGTCGAGGGCTCCGGCACGGCGACCAGCGTATGGTTGCGCTGGTCCGATGGGAAGGACCAGTCTTACCTCCTTGAACAGGACCAGTGCGGCTCCGGAGCTGATGCTGCGCCTGGACACGGGGATCCGGCCGCTGCGCGCTCAGCTGGAGGAGCAGCTGCGTGAGTCGGTGCGCCGCGGCCGCCTGGCGCCGGGAGTGGCCCTGCCCTCCTCGCGGATGCTCTCCCGCGAGCTCGGGGTGTCCAGGGGTGTGGTGGTCGACGCCTATGCCCAGCTCGCGGCCGAGGGCTACCTGGTCTCCCGCCAGGGAGCGCCCACGCGGGTGTCCGACGCGGCCGTGGCGCCCGCCGGGGCGCTGCCCCCGCCCGAACGCGAGCGCGCTCCGCGCTTCGACTTCCGGCCCGGCGGTCCCGACGTGTCGCTCTTTCCCCGAGCGGCGTGGCTGACTTCTCTTCGGCGGGCGCTGCGCGACGCTCCCGACGCCCGGCTCGACTACGGCGATCCGCGTGGCGCACCGGAGCTGCGCCGCGCGCTGGGCCGTTACCTGGGACGCGTGCGCGGGGTGGTGGGCGACCCGGAGCGGATCGTGGTGACCTCGGGAATGGCGCAGGGCATGGCGGTCTTCGCTCGTGCGCTGGCGGCCCTCGGCGGTCGCCGTATGGCCATCGAAGATCCCTCGAGCGCGCCCGGTCGCGCCCAGTTGGCCTCGAACGGGCTGGACATGGTGTCCGTCTCAGTGGACGACCAGGGCCTGGTGGTCGAGGAGCTCGACCGCGATGGGCAGCCCGCCGACGCGGTCATGGTCACGCCCGCGCACCAGTTCCCGCTGGGCGTGGTGCTCTCGCCCGAGCGCCGGGCCGCGCTCGTCGAGTGGGCCACCAGGACGGGCGCGCTGGTGCTCGAGGACGACTACGACGCCGAGTACCGCTACGACCGCCAGCCGGTCGGCGCCGTGCAGGGCCTCGCCCCCGAACGGGTGGCCTACGCGGGCTCGGTGTCGAAGACGCTGGCGCCGGGCCTGCGCCTGGGCTGGCTCGTGGCGCCCGAGGGCATGGCGGAGCAGGCGGCCGCGGTGAAGGCCGCGGATGATCTCGGCACGCCTGTGGTCGAGCAGCTCGCGCTCGCAGACTTCCTCGAGCGCGGCGAGCTTGATCGCCACCTGCGCCGCACGCGCTCGATCTATCGCGCCCGCCGTGACGCGCTGGTGGCCTCGCTGGCGCGCCGCCTCCCGGAATGCGAGCCGACCGGAGTGGCCGCCGGGCTGCACCTGGTCATCTCACTGCCGCCCGATGCCGACGAGCCGGCCGCGCTCGGCGCGGCCCGCTCCCGCGGCGTGGGCCTGTACGGCCTGTCGGAGCACCGCATTCGGCCCGGCGCACCGGCGCTCCTGCTGGGCTACGGCCGGATCGCCGAGCCGGCCATCGACGAGGGCGTGCGGGTGCTGGCGGATAGCCTGCGGTCATGAGCTACGAGCACGTGATCTGGGAACAGGACGGCGGGGTCGGGCGCATCACGCTCAACCGGCCCGAGACGCTGAACGCCTGGCACGCGGCCTTTGGGCGCGAGCTGCGCCAGGCCATCGAGGTGGACGCCGCGGAGCGGTCCGTGCGGGCGCTGCTGATCACCGGCGCGGGGCGGGCCTTCTCCTCGGGAGCCGACCTCAAGGCCGGTTTCGATGCCGCGGACGACGGCCTGCCCGACATCCGCAAGGAGCTCGACATCTACCACCCGATCATTGCCGCGCTGCGTGGGCTCGACAAGCCGGTGGTGGCGGCGGTGAACGGACCGGCGGTGGGCATCGGCGCCTCGCTCGCGCTCTCCTGCGACCTGATTCTCCTGGCCGAGTCGGCGTATCTCGGACTCGGCTTCGTGAACATCGGGCTGATGCCGGACGGCGGCTCGACGCTGTTCGTGCCCGCCGCCGCCGGCAAGGCGCGCGCGTTCCAAATGGCCCTGCTCGGCGAGCGCGTGGGCGCCGAACAGGCGCTCGACTGGGGCCTCGCCAACTTCGTTCATCCCGACGACACGCTGATGGACGAGGCCGGCTCGCTGGCGAGCAAGCTCGCGGCCGGCCCCACCCGCTCCTACGCCGCCTCGAAGCGCGCGCTCAACAGGATGCTCTACCCCGACCTCGAGGGCCAGCTCGACCTCGAGGCAGAGCTGCAGCACGCGCTGGCGCGCACCCAGGATTTCCAGGAAGGCGTGATGGCATTCGTGGAGAAGCGCGAGGCCCGCTTCGAAGGGGCGTGACAGGGTCCCCCGCTTGGGTTGGGGCGCCCGAGTTCGGGCGGAGACTTGTTGCTGCGCGCCCGGCCGAGCCGGACGCTTGCACGAGGCGCCACGAAGTGGAGCCGCCGACCGAAGCGCGGATATGATCTCGCGCGCCTTGCCTCTCGGCACGTCACGCCGCCTGCTCGCTGCCGCGCTCGCCGTGGGGCTGCTGGCCATCCTGGTGGCGGCGCCCTCGGCCCTCGCCGATGCCTTCACGCCGGAGTCGGGCGGCTCTCCCAACGCGGACGACATCGACACCCTCTACAAGATCACCACCTACGTCGGGTTGGTGATCTTCCTGATCGTCGAGGGGACGCTGCTCTGGTCGCTGGTTCGCTACCGCGCCCGGCGCGGGGGACCCGAGGCGGCCCAGATCCGGGGCAACACCCCGCTCGAGCTGGGTTGGACCGTGGGCGCGGCAGTGATCCTCGTCGTCCTGACCGTCGTCACCTTCCTCTATCTCCCCGACATCGAGAACCCTCCGCCCTCGGGCCCGAACGGCCTGCGTGCCTCACAGGCCCAGTTCGCCTCGATCGACCAGCCCAGCCCACCCAGGAGCGGCGGCCCCACCCTGCGCATAAAGGTGTACGGGCAGCAGTACCTGTGGCGCTACGACTACGGCGTGAGCAACGACCTGTTCGCCTATGAGGAAATGGTGGTGCCGGTGGACACCACCGTGGTGCTGCAGATCACGGGCACGGACGTGATCCACTCGTGGTGGATCCCCAAGCTGGGCGGCAAGGCCGACGGCGTGCCCGGCCACGTGAACGAGACCTGGTTCAAGATTCCCGGCAAGCTGGCCGGCACCACCTTCCGGGGACAGTGCGCCGAGCTCTGCGGCGCCAACCACGCCGACATGCGCGCGGCGGTGCGAGCGGTGACGCCGGACGAGTTCGAGGACTGGACCCGGCGCCAGCGTGAGTCGATCCAGGCGGCGCAGGAGGACCTGGCCGAGCAGCGCCGGCAACGCGAAGGCCAGGAGGAAGAGCAGTAGTGGAAGCCGGGACCGCCACCCCTCCCCAGGTCGCCCGGCCGGAGGTGATCGTCCACGGCGTTGAGACGCCGCCGCGCGGCTGGCTGGCCTGGCTCACCACCACCGATCACAAGAAGATCGGGATTCTCTACATCGCCACAGCGCTCGTCTTCCTACTGCTGGGCGGCGTCGAGGCGTTGGTCATGCGCCTGCAGCTGGCGCAGCCCAACGGCACTCTGGTGGCGCCCGAGACCTACAACGGGCTCGTGACGATGCACGGGACGACGATGGTCTTCCTCTTCATCATTCCGCTGATCGCCGGCTTCGGCAACTACCTGATCCCGTTGATGATCGGCGCGCGGGACATGGCGTTCCCCAGGCTCAACGCCCTGTCGTACTGGCTCACGCTGTTCGGCGGAGTGGCGTTCTACTGCAGCCTCTTCTTCGAGCCGCCGGAAGCGGGCTGGACGATGTACGCGCCGCTGTCCGACGACCTCTACTCGCCCAGCGGCGGCGTCGACGCCTGGATCTTCCTCATTCACCTGACCGGCCTGTCCTCGCTGGTGGGCGCGGTGAACTTCGTCGTGACCATCCACAACATGCGCGCTACGGGCATGAGCTGGGGCCGTATGCCGCTGTTCGTGTGGTCGATTCTCGTGTTCAGCTACCTGCTGATAGTCGCGCTCCCGGCGATCGCCGCCGCGGTGACGATGCTGCTGACCGACCGCCACTTCGGCACCTCCTTCTTCGACCCCGCGGGCGGCGGTGATCCGCTGCTGTGGCAGCACCTGTTCTGGTTCTTCGGGCACCCCGAGGTGTACATCATGGTGCTGCCGGCCTTCGGCATGATCTCGGAGATCCTGCCCGTGTTCGCGCGCAAGCCGATCTTCGGCTACAAGGCGATCGCGGCGGCCACGGTGGCCATTGCGTTCCTCGGCCTGCTCGTATGGGCCCACCACATGTTCGCCACGCCGACGGCGACGGTGGTGCTGGCCTTCTTCATGCTTTCGTCGTTCACGATCGCTGTGCCCACCGGGATCAAGATCTTCAACTGGATCGCCACGCTGTGGCGAGGCTCGATCGTCTACAAGACCCCGTTGTACTTCGCCGCAGCACTGCCGGCGCTGTTCGTGATCGGCGGTATCTCGGGGATCCAGCTGGCCATCTTCCCGGTCGACTGGCAGCTGCACGACTCCTACTTCGTCGTCGCCCATTTCCACTACACGATCTTCGGCGGGGGCGTGTTCGGATATTTCGCCGGGCTCTACTACTGGTGGCCGAAGATGACTGGCCGGATGCTCTCCGAGGCGCTGGGCAAGCTGTCCTTCTGGCTCATGTTCGTGGGCTTCAACCTGACGTTCCTGATTCAGCACTCTGCCGGTCTCAGCGGGATGCCTCGACGCGTGTACGACTACAGCGACGAGCTCGGGGTCGGCGGGTACAACCTGGTGTCCACGATCGGCGCATTCATTCTGGCCATCGGGGTGATCGTGACGGTGGTCAACATCGTGTGGGCGGTGAAGCACGGCAAGAAGGCCGGCAACGATCCGTGGAAGGCCAACACGCTCGAGTGGTTCACGAGCTCCCCGCCCCCGCCCAACAACTTCGACGTGATCCCACGCGTGCGCAGCGTGGAGCCCATGAAGGACATCCGGCGCGAGGTCCTGGCCGGCGCCAAGCCGGTGGAGACCGTGGCGCAGCCCGCCGCGCCACGGAGCGTGTAGGTCCGCCAATGCGGCGCCTGGCTCTCGTCACCGCCCTCGCGACCTTCGCCCTGATCATCGTGGGTGGAGTGGTGCGGGTGTCGGACTCGGGACTCGGCTGCGGCCCGGCCGGGTCGGGCTTCAGCGGCTGGCCGTTCTGCAACGGCGATCTGGTCCCCGGAATCAACCTCAACTCGATCATCGAGTACACGCACCGCGCCCTGGCCGTGGTCGTGGGCTTCATGATCCTCGCGCTGTTCGTCCAGGCCTACCGGAAGCAGCGCGACCTGTTGCCGGCCACGGGAGCGCTGCTTGCGCTGGTGGCGATCCAGGGAGCATTGGGCGGCCTGACCGTGGAGGAGAACCTCGAGGAGCTGTACGTGGCTGCGCATCTGGGCCTGGCCATGCTTCTGCTCGGCCTGCTGATCTACATCGTGCGCGTAACGCGCGGGGTACGCCCGGTGGAGGGCGGGCCGCGGCTGCTGGCGGGGGTGGCCACGGCTGCGGTCCTATGCACGATCGTCGCCGGCGGCTACATGGCCGGCACCCAGAACTACGGTCGCGCCGACTATCAGCTCGGGGACGGCGCCCACCACGCCTGCGGCAAGGAGTTCCCCTCCTGCAACGGCGAGTTCATGCCCTTCGGAGAGGCGCGGCTCGTGGACATCCATCTGACTCATCGCTTCTTCATGTACCTCGCCTCGATCCTCGTGATAGCCCTGGTGGTGGTGTCGCTGCGCCGGCGCGTGGCCGTGCGCTACGCGTGGGCCCTGGCGGCGCTGCTGGCGGTGCAGGTGCTGGTGGGAGCGCTGAATGTCTGGCTCGACGAGTACGAGTTGCTCATCCTGGCCCACCTTGCGCTGGGCACGCTGTTGTGGGCCGCCTCGCTGGCGATGACTCTGCAGCTCTCACCCGCGCGCGAGCGCTCGCCGCGGCGCGCCGAGGCGGTGGCGGCGTGACCGAGGCCATCGCTGTCCGCGGCGGCTGGCGCACCGTCGTCGCCGACTACTTCGACCTCTGCAAGCCGAAGGTCCAGTCGCTGCTGCTCTTCACCACCGTCACCACCATGTACGTGGCGGGTGACCCGTCCCTCGGCCTCGTGGCCCTCACCTGCCTCGGGGGTGCGCTCTCGGCCGGCGGCGCCGGGGCCATCAACCACGCGCTGGACCGCGATCTCGACCGGCTGATGAAGCGCACGGCCGATCGGCCCGTGGCGAGCGGGCGCATCTCCCCCACCGCGGCGATCGTGTTCGGCGTGCTGCTCGGCTGCGCGTCATTCGCGCTGCTGGCGCTGGCGGTGAACCCGCTGGCTGCCGTGCTATCGATGTCGGGGCTGCTGGGCTACGTCCTCGTCTACACGATGTGGCTCAAGCGCACGACCCCGCAGAACATCGTGATCGGAGGGGCGGCGGGCGCCGTTCCGCCGCTGGTGGCCTGGGCGGCCGTCACGGGAGAGCTGTCGGGCACTCCGCTCTATCTGTTCGCAATCGTCTTCTTCTGGACCCCACCCCACTTCTGGTCGCTATCGCTGCTGATGAAGGACGAGTACGCTCGCGCCGGCGTGCCGATGCTGCCCGTGGTGCGCGGCGAGGCCGAGACCCGCCGCCAGATCCTGCTCTACACGGTGCTGCTCTACGCGGTGAGCCAGCTGCCCTTCTGCGCGGGGGCCTTCGGCGTGACCTACCTGGTCTGCTCCGTGGCGCTGGGCGCGATCTTCATCTTCGGCGCCTGGCGCCTGCTGCGCCGCCCCGAGCGCCGCACCGCGCTGCGGCTCTACCTCTTCTCGCTGGCCTACCTGGCGCTGCTGTTCAGCGCGATGGTGGTGGATACGCGGCTCCCGTGAGCTACCGATACCACCTGCCCCAGCTGGACGGCGGCCTGTTCCTGACCGACGGGGGCATCGAGACCACGTTGATCTTCCACGAGGGTCTCGACCTGCCGTTGTTCGCCGCCTTCGACCTGCTCAAGGACGACGACGGGACGGCAGCAGTGCGCCGCTACTACGAGCCGTACGCGGCGCTGGCGCGTGAGCACGACATGGGTTTCGTGCTCGAGAGCCCGACCTGGCGCGCGAGCCCGCGCTGGGCCGGCGAGCTCGGCTACAACGAGGCGGAGCTCGACAAGCTCAACCGCAAGGCGATCGCCCTGATGGAGGAGATCAGGGACGAGTTCGATTCGGACGGCGCGCCGATCGTGATCAGCGGCTGCGTCGGGCCCCACGACGATGGATACAGCCCGGCCACCAAGCTCGCGGCGGCCGGACGCGCGCGACTACCACGCCACGCAGATCGCCACCTTCGCCGAAACCGCGGCGGACATGATCACGGCGATCACGATGACCTACGCCGAGGAGGCGATCGGCGTTGCGCTGGCCGCGCAGCAGCACGGGCTGCCGGCGGCGATCTCGTTCACCGTCGAGACCGACGGCCGGCTGCCGAGCGGCCAGGCCCTCGGCGAGGCGATCCGCCAAACGGATGACGAGACGGACGCCGTCCCGGCCTACTACATGATCAATTGCGCTCACCCCACGCATTTCTGGGCCGTGTTTGCGGCTCACGAGGCCTGGCACGATCGGATCCGCGGCCTGCGCGCAAACGCCTCCACCAAGAGCCATGCCGAGCTCGACGAGGCCACCGAGCTCGACGAGGGCGATCCGGCCGATCTGGGCCGCCGCTATGCCGAGCTCAGGGCCAAGCTTCCGGAGCTCACGGTGCTGGGCGGGTGCTGCGGCACCGATCACCGGCACGTGGCCGAGGCCTGCAAGGCCTGGCTGGCCGCCTAGTGCGCGGCGACTTCCGCGTCAGTCGCGCTTGCCGCGCCGTTTAGTGCGCCGTTGTCGTTCCCGTCCGTGAAGACCTCCACGCGGTTGCGGCCCGCCGCCTTGGCGGCGTACAGGGCCCGATCGGCGCTTCGCACCACCCCTATCGCGTCCAGGGCGTGAACTGGCATCACGGCAACACCGAGGCTCGCGCTGATCTCTCGCTGGACGGACGCCACGCGGATACCCGCGACAGCGGCTCGCAGGTTCTCCGCCGCGGCCCGAGCCCCTTCGGTGTCCGTGCCGGGCAGCAGCAACAGAAACTCCTCGCCGCCCCACCGGGAGCAGAAGTCGTTGACGCGAAGGGTTGTCCGCACAGCTGCTCCCACCGCGGCCAGCACCTCGTCGCCGGCTCCGTGGCCGTAGAGGTCGTTGATCTGCTTGAAATGATCGAGGTCCAACACGATCGCGGCGAGGGGCGCATCCTTGCTCGCGTCGGCAGCCATTCGCTTGACGGCATCGTTGGCGGAGCGCTGATTGGCCAGCCCCGTGAGCTCGTCGGTACCGGCGCGCTGTTCGGCGATAGCCAGGTTGCGCAGATTGGCGAGGATCGGCGCGGCCTGCGCCACCGACAAGCGCATCGTCTCGCGCTCCTCGGTGGCCATCGCCCCGTCGGGTAGAGCGAGTACCGATCCCATGACCTCGCCGCCGACGAGCAGCGGCTGGCAGGCGCTGGGGCCGAGCTTGCCGCACACGTCGCATTGCATGAGCGGCTCATCGCCATTGGTGCGGTTCTGCTGCTCGCCGGTCCGCACCGCCAGGCAGCTGCGGGGTCGGGCGT
This sequence comes from uncultured Thermoleophilaceae bacterium, assembly GCA_963728495.1. GTDB lineage: Bacteria > Actinomycetota > Thermoleophilia > Solirubrobacterales > Thermoleophilaceae > JACVRW01. The sequence goes on from CAVSKI010000003.1 coordinate 56,614, forward strand.
CCTCCAGCCCCGCGGCCAGCGGACCACCGAGTCTGAACGGGTGTTCTGGGCTCGAGGCGGTCCGCGCTGTTGTTGCGGCCGAACACCGTAACATCAGCCCCGCTCAGCGAGCGTTCGAGATGGCGCTTGAGAAGTCCATAGGCCTCGTGCTCGCTTTCGGTCATCTGCATCGCCTCGCTGAATTCGGTCTGCTGATCGAGCTGATGCTCTTCGCGCTCGCGATGGTCGACCATCTTGTTCAAGAGAACCCCGAGCTCGGTCAGCTCGTCATGGCCCGCCGGCTCGAGGCGCTGCTCGGTGCCGCCCTTTGCCACCTCGGCGGCAAACCGCGAGTAACCGCGTGCGCGCGGCACGATGCTCCTGGTGAGCCACGCGATCACGCCCAGGGTGCCGAGCAGCGCGACCAGAGAGCCCCCGACAAGGAGAATCAGCGTGTTGCGATGGTCGGCGCGGGCACGCTCGCTGATGGAGCGTGCCTCACGAGCCTCGAGTTCAACGAGCGCGTCCGCCCGGGCGACGATGCGATCAAACAGCGCCGAGATGACCGCAGCGAGCCGGTCCTTGCTCGCACCCACCGCCTCCGATTCTTCCTCGAAATCGAGAGCGCCACTCGCGCGAAGATGCTCGAACTCCTCCAGCCCACGGCTCACCTCGCGTACCGGCACGATTTCATGGCCCTCCCCGCCTTTCTGCAGCTCGACCCGCACCTTGACCAGAGCGGTGTCGAGCGCCGGCAGTAGGCGCCGGTCGAGGTGGGCAGCGACCCGTTCCGTGACCTGCCGGTTGTCGCTGAGCACGGCCCGCATTGCCGCCACCTCGACTGCGGAAAGGGCGCGCGAGAGCCTGGCCGTCTCCAGGGTATGGCGATACCCATGGTGATAGAGATCAGTCACCTGCCCGTTCATCCGGCTCACGCCGATTGCGCCGATCACGCATACCGAAGCCACGAGCGGGATCACGAGCAGCGCGACCACTCCGAAGCGGCGCCCGATCGTGAGCCGGGGCATGGCCCGGGCTCCGGCACGGCCAGGCCGGGCACCCTCGCCGCGGAGCGGTTCATTGGCAGAGGCCACTGTGGTTCGTATCGACCCCCGCGAGCAGTTCCTTGACCCTGGCATCGCCGGCACGTTGTCCTGGACTACTGGGAACGCCTGGTCAGTCGACCAGCCGGGCGCAAGCTTGGGTTCCGGATCGGATCAGCGACTCGATGTCTATGGGTGGCGCGGGGCGCGCGAAGTAATACCCCTGAGCCCAGCCGCAGCCCAGCGCCTGCGCTTCCAGTGCCTGCTCGGCGGTTTCCACACCCTCCGCCACCACCTCGAGACCGAGCGCACTCGCCATCGCTGCGATGGCGCGCACAATCGCGCGGTCATCCTCTCCCGCGTCGAGGTACATCACAAAGGACCGGTCGATCTTGAGCGCATCGATCGGGAAACGCTGGAGGTGGCTGAGCGAGGAGTAGCCCGTTCCGAAGTCGTCGAGCAGGATCTTTACGCCAAGCGACCGTAGCTCGCGCAGCGATGCGGCCGGTACGCTCGAGTCCTCGATCAGCGCGGTCTCGGTGAGTTCGATCGCGAGGTCAGCGGCCCCCAGTCCCGTTTCCGCCAGCACCTGCCTGATGATCTGGGGCAGCTCCACTTGGGCGAGCTGCCGTGCGCTCACGTTGACGCTCACCGGCAGGGGCGCCTGATCGCCGAAGCGCGCCCGCCAGCGGTACGCCTGCTCACACGCCTCTCTCAGGGTCCACGCACCGATCTGCAGGATCAGGGCGCTCTCCTCCGCGATCGGGATGAACTCACCCGGCAGAAGGAGCCCCCGCTCGGGGTGCTGCCATCGCACGAGCGCTTCGACCGATTGCAGGGTGCCGCCGTCGAGCGTCACGATTGGCTGGTAGTGAAGCCGCAGCTCTCCGGCTTCCAGCGCCTGGCGGAGCGCCCGCTCGATCCGGACGCGCTCGAGGGCTTGTACGCGAACCCTCTCGTCGAAGACCTCCCAGCCCCCCGAGCCGCGCTCCTTGGCTCGGTACATCGCGATGTCCGCGTCGCGAAGCAGATCCTCCGCGTCGCGATGTGCGGCGTTCGCGAGCGCAATGCCGATGCTCGCGCTTACGACGTACTCCCTGTGCTCAAAGACGAAGGGCCTGAGCAGCGCCTGCTGGACTCTCTCCGCGATCCGCACCGCGTCGGCCTCCGACACAAGGTCTTCGCAGAGCACGACGAACTCGTCGCCGCCGACCCGCGCCAGCGTGAACTCCTCGTCGCCGAAGCGTGCGACCGTGTCGCTCGCTCGCAAGGTTGTCTTCAGTCGGTCCGAGACGTCCCTCAGAAGCTGGTCCCCGGCGCTGTGCCCAAGAGTGTCATTGACATCCTTGAACCTGTCGAGGTCCAAGGACAGGAGCGCAGCGAACGAGGCGCGGCGCTCGGCGCGTGCCAGCGCAAGCTCGAGACGATCGCGGAAGAGGACTCGGTTCGCCAGTCCGGTCAGGGTGTCATGCGTCGCCTGGTGAGCTATCTGCTCCTGCGCGCGGATCCGCTCGACTACGCGTCCAAGGTGCCTGCTCAGTTGAGCCATCACCTCGAGCAGGGCAGGGTCGGGTGCTACGGCAGCCGGAGTGAAGAACTCCAGAATCGCCTTCATCTCACCATCCGCGTGGATTGGGAACGCGAAGGCTCCGCGAACGCCAAGGTTCTTTCTGGGGAAGTTCGGTTCGTTCGTCACATCGGTGATCCACACCGCCTTGCCCGTGGCGAGCACGCGGCCTGGAAGCCCAATCTTTTCGGAGAATGTCGTTTGCTCGGTCACGCGGCGAAACGCCGCAAACCGATCCGGCTGATCGATGTGCCAGCCCGGAATCGGCACGAGATCCCCGGAGGAGGGCTCGCGCAGATATGCGTGCCCCAAGGGCCAACTCGTATGTGCGCAAACGGCATCGAGAGCACCCTGAAACGCTCCCTCCAAGGTCGAGCTCCGGTTGGAGGACGCGACCACCGCCTCGAGCAGCACGAGTTCCTGCTGCTTGTCGTACAGCGCCCGGGTCGTCCGCTCCGCGATCTCGTCCCCCTCGCGGCGCGCAAGCCGCTCGCGTCGCAGCCGCCTCTCGATCACCTTGAGCTTGGCCTCCGCGGATCGAGGTCGCTCCGGGAGCGACTCTGGCCTCATCGCGCGAATGCGAGCTCCAGCTCGCACTGGTCGTCGCCGCGCTTCATGCAGAACGGCTGCTCGATCGTCAGCCGCTCACCGTAGTGGTCCGCAGCCCCGAGTAGGAGACCCTCAGCAAAGGAGCACAACTTCCGCGGAGACCGATAACCCATGACGAGAACCCCTTCGCGAACCTCGAAGTCGAACTCTGGGACGTCGGCGCCCGGGTAGAGCTTCCGCACCTCGGGATGGATGATGTCGTTGAGGGTGAGGACGAACGATTGCGTGGAGTCGTGCGGTTCGAAGAGCTGGGGGTAGTGCTCCGCAAACAGCGGCAAAGCGTTGCGGCCAAACCATAAGACCACGTCGTCGGCCGGCATCGCGAGAGTGTGCGCGGCCGCGCTCACGAGCTTCCCGAAATCCTCGTCCGGGTAGCTGCCGAGCGAGGTATAGACCCCGTCCAGGTCACTCGCATCGAGCAGCCTGTCCCAGGTGTCTTCTCCGAAGTCCCGGGCAACCAGTCGCTCGAGCAGGTTGAAGACGACGCCCTTCATAGCGCCCGCGCGGCGGGCAGAAAGCTGCGATTGCTCTGGCTCGGCAGCGAGGGGACGGTCGGCCGCATGGGTGAGTTATCGGCATATGCGCCGGATCCCTTGCCTCCTGTTCGACTTTGGGTACCAAGCCATGTCGGCCTTCGTTGCCCGCCACCCGCTTGCTGAAATCTGATCAGGAGGCAGCCGGGCACGATCCCCGGCCGGCTGCAACGGCTTACGACTGCTGCGAGCGCTGGCGCGTCAACTCGCGTCCCAGCGGCAGCACGCCCCCCTCGAGGCCCTGGTCGGCGCGGATCACGTGCATCACCGCGTTGATCAGGGCGAGGTGGGTGAAGGCCTGCGGGTAGTTGCCAAGGTGGCGACCCGTGCGCGGGTCGATCTCCTCGGCGTAGAGCCCGAGCGGACTCGAGTAGGCGAGCAGCTTCTCGCACAGCTCGCGCCCGCGATCGACCTCACCGATCTCGACCAGGGCGCTCACCAGCCAGAAGGAGCAGATCGTGAACGTCCCCTCCTCGCCCGCCAGCCCGTCGTCGGTCTCGCTCACGCGGTAGCGCAGCACCAGCCCGTCCTCGCTCAGCTCGTCGGCCACCGCCAGCACCGTGGCGCGGATGCGCTCGTCTTCGGGAGGCAGGAAGCGCGTCAGGACCGTGAGCAGCACCGAGGCGTCGAGCGCGTCGGTGTCGTAGTGCTGGCAGAAGACGCCGCGTTCGTCGAGTGCGTTCTCGAGGATGTCGTTCTTGATCTCCTCGGCCACGGACTGCCAGCGGGCGGCAAACTCGAGCTCGTCGCGCATCTCGGCCAGCCGGGCGCCGCGGTCGGCGGCCACCCAGCACATCAGCTTCGACGAGGTGAAGTGCCTTGGCGTCGCCCCGGATCTCCCAGATCCCGCGGTCGGGATCGCGCCACTTCTCGATCGCCGTCTCCACCTGCTTCTTGAGCATCGGCCAGAGCCGTTCAGGCAGATGGTCGCGCGACCTGGTGTGCAGGTAGACCGAGTCGAGCAGCGAGCCCCAGACGTCGTGCTGCTCCTGGTTGTAGGCGCCGTTGCCGATCCGCACCGGCCGCGCGCCCTCGTAGCCGGACAGGTGGTCGAGGCTCTCCTCGGGGAGCCGGGCCTCGCCGTCGATCCCGTACATGATCTGCAGGACGCCCTCCTCCCCCTCGGCCACGTCGGCGATGAAGTAGAAGAAGTCGTTGGCCTCCCAGTCGAAGCCGAGCGTGTAGAGCCCCCACAACATGAGCGTGGCGTCGCGAATCCACGTGAAGCGGTAGTCCCAGTTGCGCTCGCCGCCCGGACTCTCGGGCAGCGACGTGGTGGCGGCCGCCACCAGTGCGCCCGTGGGCGAGTAGGACAGCCCCTTGAGCGTGAGCGCGCTTCGCTGCAGGTAGGTGCGCCAGGGGTGGTCGGGAAAGGTTCCGTGGTCGAGCCAGTGCTGCCAGTGGTGAGCGGTCCAGACGAGGCGGTCGTAAGCCTCCTCGTAGTTGCTTGGCGCCGGGTGGGCGGACCACGAGAGCGCCACGAAGAGGGTGTCGCCCTCCTTCATCAGCGTGCGGCCCGTGGCCCGCGGTCCCTCGAAGCCGATGTTCATGTCGGTGGTGAGCGCGAGCTCCAGCTCGGTGCTCGGGCACACGCACTTGGCCTCGCGATAGGCGGAGCCGGTGTACTCCCAGGCGCCGGTCGACCTGCCGTAGTCGAAGCGCGGCTCACAGTCGAGCGTCACCTGCACCTCCCCGTTGACGCAGCGAATCAGGCGCAACATCACGTGATCGGCGTCGTAGTCGGTGGGCGCGCGCCGGTGAGTGTGGGAGCGATCGTGCTCGTGGTGCCAGGGACCTATGAGGAGCACGTCTCGGACGATGATCCAGCCGCTGCTCGTGCCCCAGCTCGTCTCGAGCACGTTCGTTCCCGGCAGGTAGCGCCGCGCCGCCGGCACGTCCACGTCCGCCGGAGCGAGCCGGAACACGCCGGCGTCGCGATCGAGTATGGCGCCAAAAACGCTGGGCGAGTCGAACCGCGGCAGGCAGAGCCACTCGACGTTTGAGTTGGGAGCCACCAGCGCGCACGTCTCGCAGTCCGACAGGAAGCCGTACTCGGCGATCGGCGGAAATGGGCTGGTGCCTATCCCCCCGTCGCGGACCCATTCGGTCACAGGCGCCGCGCGGCCTCTTCGTCCAGCAGCACGGTCACCTCCCCTTCCACCAGCGAGGCAGGGGCCATGGGGTCGCGGCGACCGGAGAAGGCGCGCGCCACGGCATCCGCCTTGTCGTGACCGGTCACGAGAAACACGATTCGCCGGGACGCGTTCACCACCGGCAGCGTAAAGGTGATCCGGGACACCAGCGGGGCCATCCCCGGCGTCTCGACGCCCACCACGGCGCGTTCGCGCTCGCCGAGTGCGGCGTCGCCTGGAAACAGCGAGCAGGTGTGCGCATCGGGTCCGATGCCGAGCAGGATCAGGTCGAAGTCCGGCCGCCCGGCCGCCTCGTACTCGCGCTCCTGTTCGCCGGCACCCTCGGTCGGGCCGAGCTCGCCCTTCATGCGGTGCACGATGGCGCCCTCGGCCACGTGCAGCAGGGCCTGGTCGGCCATCCGGAAGTTCGAGTGCTCGTGGTCGGGCGCCACGCAGCGCTCGTCGGTAAACCAGAAATCCACGCCCGCCCAGTCGCTGCGCTCCGTCGCGACCCGCTCATAGGCACTCCGGGGGGTCGAGCCGCCGGTGATGCAGAGGTGGCCGGTCGCCTCTTTGAGAAGGGTCACCGCCGCTCCGGCCGGATCGCCGCTTACCCGGAAATCGGGGTTCACCGGCGCGATGCTACCTCCCGGCCCGAGCCCGGCTAGTCTCGTAGGTTCGTGTCTGAGCCGACGGAGAACCCATCCGAGCCGCTCGCGGGCCGGGTATGGCTGCTGAGCGACGACCCGCGCGAGCCCGAGATCGTCTTCGAGTTCCCCTTCCACGAGGAACTCAACGAGGCGGTGAAGGCGATTCCGCGCCGTTGGTTCGACTGGCGGCGCAAGCACTGGCGCGTGCCCGCCCACCCCCGGCTGGCCAAGTCCATCGAGACAGTGCTGGCCCGCTTTCCCGAGCTCACGCCCTCGCCGGAGGTGCTCGCCTGGCTCAGCGACTCGGATCGCTGGCGGGCGCTCGTGTCTGCCGTGGAGTACGAGGGCGGCGGTGCCTTTGTCATGCGCACGCTCTCCGGCGATGCGCCGGACGACCTGGAAGGCGCGATCGTGGTGGGCGAGGGCCGGGCCGTGTTCCCCTTCAGCGCGGAGAGCGCGCGCAGCCTGGCTCAGGCCCAGGGCGCCCAGCTGGACGACCTCGCGAGCTTCTGCGCACGCGAGCTGCGGGCCGGCCGCGCGCCGGCCCCGGCGGAGCTCGGGCTCGAGATCGGCGACGACGGCGAGCCGGCCGTGACCATCTTCACCGTCTGGGACCCCGCACCCGCGCACGATTTCAAGCAGCTGCCCGAAGCGCATCCCGTGGGTCGCGACGGACGCTTCTATCAGCGCGACGCGTCGTGGGGCGTGGCCGTGCCCGCCGACCCCGCGCTGGCCCCGGACCTCGCCGGCTTCGTGGCCGCCCACCCGAGCGTTCGCCTCGACGTGTCGGTCCGCGACATGCTCGACGAGCTGACCGCCGAGCACGATCGCGCCTCGGAGACGGTGGCGCTCTCCTACGCCGAGACAGCCGACCTCGACGGGCTGGTACTCGGTGGTGAGCTACATCCCTTCCAGCGCGCCGGCGTGCGCTACGCGCTCGATCGCCGGCGCACGTTCATCGCCGACGAGCAGGGCCTGGGCAAGACCGTGCAGGCGCTCGCGGCTCTCGAGGCCGACGTTGCCTTCCCCGCCGTGGTGATCTGCCCGGCGAGCGTGAAGCTCAACTGGGAGCGCGAGACCCGGAAGTGGCTGCCCGAGCGAAGCGTCGCGGTGCTCGAGGGGCGCGACGATCGCGCTTGGACCGAGCAGGTCGAGAGCGCCGAGATCGTCGTGCTCAACTACGACATCCTCGAGGCGCACCTGCGCAAGCTGATCGCACGCCAGCCCCGCGCGCTGGTGTTCGACGAATCCCACTACGTCAAGAATCCGCAGGCCCAGCGCACCAAGGCGGCGCTGGAGCTCGCAGGGGCGCTCCCACCCAACGCGCTGCGGCTGGCCCTCACCGGGACGCCCATCCTCAACCGCCCCGAGGAGCTGGTGGCGCAACTGCGCGCGCTGGGGCGCCTGCGCGAGTTCGGCAGTGGCGCGCGCCTGGCGCGGCGTTTTCGCTCCGCCGGCAGCGACGACCGCCTGCACTGGAACCTGCGCGCCCGCTGCTACGTGCGCCGGACGAAGAAGCAGGTGTTGCCGCAGCTGCCGGCCAAGCGCCACGACACGGTGCCGATCCTCCTCTCAAACGAGCACGACTACCGGCTGGCCGAGCAGGACGTGGTCGCCTGGCTACAGGGCCTGCCGCTCGACCTGGGCACGATCGACGCCAGGGTGGCCGCCGCGCTGCGCGCCGAGCAGCTGGTGCGGCTCAACAACCTGCGCCAGCTGGCCGCCAGCGGCAAGCTCCCCACCGCGCTGGCCTGGATCGCGGACTTCGTGGCCTCCGGCGAGCCACTGGTGGTGTTCGCGGAGCACATAGCGATCCAGAAGGCCGTGCTCGAGCGCTTCCCCGACTCGGCTCACATCCTGGGCGCCGACTCGAGCCACAACCGCCAGCGCGCCGTGGACGACTTCCAGCGCGAGGACGGCCCTCAGCTCATCGTCTGCTCGCTGAAGGCGGCGTCCCAGGGCATAACGCTCACGCGCGCCTCGAACGTCGCCTTCCTGGAGCTCGACTGGACGCCCGCGCGCCATGACCAGGCCGAGGACCGCCTGCATCGGATCGGCCAGGACAGCGCCGTGACCGCGTGGTATCTGCTGGCGCCGAACACGATCGACGAGACGATGGCCGAGGTGCTGGAGCGAAAGCGCGGCGTGATCAACGCGGTCACCGACGGCCAGGTCCACGACGGCGAGCGCCTTGTCGACGCCGTGGTGCGCGAGCTGCGCGGGCGGCCGTACCGTCACCTGCGCGTGGTGGCCTGACCGTGGACGGCGCCGTCAACCTGGCCGAGAAGCTCGCGCTGCTCGACCAGCCCTACAGCCCCGGGATCGTCGGCTACCTCAACGACCACAAGCTCGCCGTTGTCAAGGTCAAGGGTGAGTTCGTATGGCACGAGCACGACGACACCGACGACTTCTTCCTGGTCCTGCGAGGGCACCTGACGATCCAGCTGCGCGACCGCGACGTCGAGCTGTCCGAGGGCGAGCTGTTCGTGGTGCCGCGCGGCGTGGAGCATTGCCCGAGGGCCGACGAGGAGGCGCACGTTCTGCTCATCGAACCGAAGGGAACGGCCAACACCGGCAACGCCGGCGGCGAGCTGACCGCCGAGGAGATCGAGCTCTGAACCTCGATGAGGGTGGACCCAAACCCTCGGCTACCGCAGCACGAAAGACGTCACGCTCGCCGGCACACAGGCGCAGCGCTGGCGAGCCGGCTCGAGGGTGCCAGCGCCGAGGACAAACAGCTCCTCCTCGCCAAGGCGACCGGCAACTTCAAACGAGGCAATGAGCGAGTAGGCCGGTAGACCCGTGGCCGCCATGCTCCAGGCGTGCCTGAACGGCAGTCGCACCGACGCCGAACATCCGGCAATCCCGAGGACTCCGGACGAGCTGGCCGCCGAAGGCCGCGCGTCGGTGGATGCCGGCGCCCGGGTGCTGCACCTTCATCCCTATGACGATGGGGCCGAGACGCTGGCGGCGGAGCCGTGCGCCGCGGCGCTCCGGGCCGTTCACGCCGCCTGCCCGGGGATTCCAATCTCCTTGAGCACCTCGGCGGACATCGAGGCCGACCCGCAGAGGCGGCTCGAGCTCGTGGCCGGCTGGACGGAGCTGCCGGAGCTGGTGACGGCCAACCAGGGCGAGCCGGGGATCCTGGAGCTGTGCGAGCACCTGCTGGCGCGCGGGGTCGGCATCGAGGCCGGATTGCTCCGGCTCGACGACGCCCGGGCCTTCGTCGACTCTGGAATCCCGGACCGCTGCGTTCGGGTGCTGATTGAGCCGCTGGACGCCGACCCGGCCACCGCCGTCGCGCACGCGGACGGCGATGGAGCAGCTGGTGATCGATGCGGGGGTCGAGCTGGAGCAGGTCCATCATGGCGACGACGTGGCCACCTGGCACGTGATGGAGCGGGCGGTGGCACGCGGGCACGGCATTCGCGTTGGCCTAGAGGACACAACCGTGCTGCCCGACGGCCGCCGGCCCGCGGGCAACGGCGAGCTGGTCAGCGTCGCGGCGGAGATACTCGGTGCGTGAGCGCTGCCGTCTTTGTCAGCGGCCTATGTCATCCGGCCATACGATGCTCACGGCCTTGCCGGTCTTCCGCGCGTAGCGGACGACATCACCGGTCCCACCGAGTCCTCTGGCGGGCTTCCCATCCCAGATGGCGATCAGGATCTCGCAGCTATCTACGATGCTCTTTCCGGCGGCCATGAACGCCTCTTCTGATGGTTCCGGATAGTCAAGTCTGGTGACGGTTTGAGCCGCTTCCAGCAGCGATCGGAAAGAAGCAAGGTCCTTCTTGGTCGCGAACGTCCGCTCGTAGTTGCGCGACGGCACGATCACGTGGAGATGTCCGCCGTTTCGTAGGAGTTCGGTGGCGACTAGCTGGTCCGCACCCGCCGCCAGCGACGTAACCGCGGTGAGCGGGGACTCCGCCCGTCCGAAGAATGTCTCTGATGGCATCGACCGTAAAATCGTGGGCGCGAGTCGGGATGGTCTGATGGCCGGTGACACCGAGGACGGTCACAATCTCCCGTCTTGAGCCACGTGCCAGTAGTGCCTGCCAAGGGGCGTGAGCCGGCATGCCTTGCTCTCCATGGCCGCGAAGTACATGTGTTCCGCGCCCACGGGTTGAAGCAACTTCGCCGCTCGATATCTCTGAAGCGTCGAGAACGCACGCTCGTTGTCCGGGTTTCTCGGCTCGGCGTCTGGCTCATAGGACGGGTCCAGCGGGTAAACGTGGTCGGCGACCGGGAACAGGTCGCAGATCTGCCTTAGCTCCGTCAGGGGGACGGCCGGTGTGCAGCTGCGGAGATCGTGCAGGTGGTCGACGTTCGCCTTGAAGGCAGGGCGCTGGTGCCAAGCCCCGAAGGACTCATCCAGGTAGGCGTAGAGGCCCGCGATGGTCACCTTTCCGAGAACGTCAGCCGCACCTCCCTCGAGCCCGCCGCCAAGAAAGGTGGAGAAAAGGCCGTGACGCGTTTCCCTAGCTACCTGGTCGCCGCGACTGGCAGCGAGGATTGACACGCCGTCTCGAAGCGTGGTGGCGGAACTCGCCAGTTGGGGAATACCACCCGCGGCGCCCGAGAAACAGCAATCGAGTATCAAGACCACTTCACGCACGGAGGATTCAGCCACCTTTGCCAATACCTCCGAGAAAGCGATGCCAGGCGTTGCGCTGGTGGCGTCCTGAGTCACCAACGTCACGTCTGTTCCGGAGCCCGAACCGTGGCCCGCGAAATAGAGCAGCGCGACATCCGCTCCTCCCCCGAGCAGCGCGTCGAGGTCGCCAATCAGGGCGTCCCTCGTGACTCCTCCGGTCGTGCTGGTGCGCTTCTGACAGTCGAAGTTCGGGCTGTTGTCGTCGTTCCGGCTCAGCAGTGGCTCGAGCGCGTTTACGTCGTTGACGCAGCCGTCCAGGCTGTGGAAGCGGTCGTAGTGGTCGATGCCGACCAAGAGCGCGCGGTTCATTGGTAGCGCCTAAGGGCCATGAATGAAACCTGCGACGTCCCGTGGCTTATTGTGCGCCCTGTGCGCACTTGATCTCCGCACAGCTCACCAACGACGTTGGGAGTTCCGAGGAAACCAGGGCAAGGACACCGCGTCAAGCAGCCGCAGTAGAGACCGCAGCGAGGAAGACCCGAACCGGAACCAATAACGGGAGCGCGGACGGATGGCCGAGGAAGACTTCACGCCGCGATTGGCGGCTCATGCAACTCATCTCCTCCCAGACCTCGAGACCGTCGCGGAGCAACTCGAAAGGAACCCATTAGCCGTGATGCGGCGGGCGTTTCCCGACACCGGGCCGGGGTCGGGGTCGCGCGCGATTGTCGGGCCACGGGCAGGGCTCGAGGCAAAGGCACTCGGTCACGTTGACGCGGCAGTAACGGAAGAACGTCAGCGCCTGCTGGAACTCGGTGCCAGTGCGCTCGAGACGCTTCGTACCGAGGGGCCGGCTGCGGCTCTCAGCGCCGAGGCGCAGCTGGGCGTTGAAGCAATCGTCTCGGTCGCTCGACCGGCGCTGATGATGCAGGACGGCGCCTTCGGCACCCCGCCCCCGCCATGGGACGACATCCTTGACCCGTACCGGGAGAGCATCAAGAGCATCTCCGGAAGCGTCGGCCGGATAGACGTGCCCGCCTTAACTCAGCTGCCCTACGCGGGAACGGGCTTCTTGGTGGCCGAGGACGTGGTCATGACCAACTGCCATGTGGCCATGGTGTTCTCCCAGTCAGAATCCGACGGCGGCTGGTCCTTCCTACCGGGTCTCGAGGTGATCCTCGACTGCGTCGAGGATCCGGATGGACAGCGGGAGAGCGGCGGCCCTGCCAAAAGCATGCGCATCGACGACGTTATCGGGATCCACCCGGCGCTCGACCTGGCTCTGCTGCGGGTCACGCCGCCGGATTCGGTCGACGGCACGGCCAAACCCCTCAGCCTCATGTCTCAGGATCCAGGTTCGCTCTCGGGGCGCAACCTCTACGCACTTGGGTACCCGGCACCTGATCACCGCAGCGATAGAGCGGTTCAGCGCTCGATCTTCGGCGACCAGTACTACGTCAAGTGCCTCCAACCTGGAGCAGCGATGTCGCCTCCACCCGACGCGATCATCCGGATGGAACCCTGCTCAACCGGTGCCGAGCTTGCTGACGTCGTGTTTCACGACGCTTCCACGCTTGGCGGGAACTCTGGCTCCTGCGTCGTCGACCTCGAGAGCAATCAGGTAATGGGCCTGCACTTCGCCGGCATGTACATGCAGTACAACGAGGCGGTGGCGCTCTGGCGCCTCACTGACGATCCGCTGCTGGTGGGCGCCGGAGTCAACTTCGCCTAGGTCGGCGGGCGATTGCTCGCGCACCTTGCAAGGCTTGGGCGCGAGGTTCAGAGTACGCATCACCCTTGCAGGTCTTCATCAGTTACCGGCGCACGGATGCGCAGTCGGCCTCGCGGCAGCTGGCCGAGGCACTGAAGCTTCGCTTCGGACAGGAGAACGTCTTCCTCGACACGCGGGACATCGCCACCGGGGCCGAGTGGAGGAGCGACACCCTCGGTCGCGTTCAAGCCGCTGACGTCGTTCTCGCCATCATCGGGCCCCATTGGGCGGAAGCTGCGGACGACCGCTCGCGGCGGAGTGTCTTGGAGCGCGCGGAAGAGGACCTGGTGCGGATGGAGATCGAAACTGCGTTTACGCACGGGGCGATTGTGATCCCAGTGCTCGTGGACGACGCCGAGATGCCGGCTCGGGAGACCCTGCCACGCCCATTCAGGCCGCTCGCCGATGTCCAGGCACAGACTCTGCACCACACCTCGTGGGATCGTGACGTCGAGGCCCTCGCGGAGGCCCTCAGTCACCTTTCCACGCGGCCTAAGCCGTGGGAACCGTCGCCCGAGACGCCGGCGAGCAAGCACGGCCCGCCGGGTCGCAGCGACGCCGAGCGGGTCGCCGGCTACATCGGCGAAGGCTCGGTTGTGGGGATCCTCGGCTCCGGGGCCAATGCCGTCGACCGCGACGCGCCCTGGGAGCAGGGCGCGGGGTCGCTTCCGGACACTGCGGAGCTGGCCCGGCACCTCGCGCGTCGGTTCCGGGTCGGGTCCGAAACCGACGACCTCGCTCGGGTTTCGCAGCATGTCTCGCTGACCGAGGGCAGGGTTGATCTCTACCGGACCCTGCGCGAGCTGCTCGTAAAGGCAGACCATGAGCCCAGTTCCGTGCATCGTTTCGTCGCGCGCGTTCCGGGACGCTTGCGAGAGCTGGGACGGGAGAGCTACCAGCTGGTCGTCACCACGAACTACGACACCGCTCTTGAGCGGGCGTTCGACGCGGTACACGAGCCCTACGACCTCGCGGTCTTCGTCGCCACAGGGGAACACAGGGGTCGATTCGTCCATGTGCCGTGGTGGGATCCCGATGGCCGTGGCGCCAGGCCAATCACCGTGCCCAACGAGTACGTGGATCTCCCGATCGACGAGGATGGAGAACTCGAGCGGACAGTCATCGTCAAGCTCCACGGCGGGCCCGCCAACCTGGGGCCAAGCGGACCACGGCTCCGCGACAACTTCGTAGTCACCGAGGGCGACTTCATCGGTTTTCTGACGCAGAGTCCGGTTGAGAGCCTCATCCCCCTGCAGATCCTCAACAAGATCCGCGAGAGCCACCTTCTGTTCCTCGGCTACCGCATGCGGGACTGGAGCCTGCGGGTGTTCCTCCAGCGCGTCTGGGGGGAGCAGCAGCTTGAGGCGCGATCGTGGGCGGTAGATCCGGGGCTCGATCACGTCGAGCGCTTGCTGTGGGAGCTCTTTGGAGTGAACGTCGTGGAGGAGCCCCTGGCGGCGTTCTTAAACCGGCTGGAGCATGAGCTCGGTCGCCTCGACCGTGCCCGTGCGGAGCGGTGAGCAGGACCACCGGCCCGTACGTCGGTCTGGACTACTTCCTCGAGGAGGACGCCGGCATCTTCTTCGGACGAGACGCCGAGCGGAAACGAATAATCGGCAATCTCCGGGCCTCACGGCTGACGCTGCTTTACGCCGAAAGCGGTGTCGGGAAGAGCTCGCTCCTGCGCGCCGGCGTGTCTGCCCGACTGCGCCACCTCGCGGAGCGCCGCGTGGAAGAGCGGGACTCGGTGCGCTATCTCCCCGTGGTCTTCAGCGCGTGGCGAGGCGATTCGAAGGCTGCGTCGATCGCCGCGCTCGAAACCGCCGTGCGGCCGTTGCTGAACGATGACCGGGAGCTCGCACTCCGAAGCGACACCTTGGAACATGCAATCGAGGACGTGGCGGCTGCGGCGGACGCCACGGTGCTCCTGATCCTCGACCAGTTCGAGGAGCACTTCCTCTACCAGCCTGCCGATGAGGAAGGGTTCGACGATGAGCTGGCGCGGTGCGTAACTCGCGGCGACCTGCGGGCGAACTTCCTGATCTCCGTCCGCGAGGACGCCTACTCCCTGATCGGCGATCGGTTCAAGGCGCGCATCCCCAACGTCTACGGCAACTACCTGCATCTCGACTACCTAGATGAGAGCGCCGCTCGCGCGGCCGTCCTTGAACCCGTCAACGCGTTCAACCGCCAACTGGCGTCGGATTCCGAGCGCTTCGAAGTCGAGCCCGCGCTCGTGGACGCGGTGCTCGAGGAGGTGCGCCGCGGGCGAGTCGTCATCGGTGGCGACAGCGCGCGCGAAGTCGTTCCCACCGGCCCCGTCCGGGTGGAGACGGCCTACCTCCAGCTCGTCATGAAGCGCCTCTGGGACGAGGAGATCGCGGCCGGCTCCCAGCGCCTGCGGCTGGAGACGCTGCGGCGTCTGGGCGGCGCCGATACGATCGTGCGCGCCCACCTCGACGACGTTCTGGCCAAGCTGCCCGCCGACCAGCGCGACTCCGCCGCCACCGCATTTCGCTTCCTCGTCACCTCGAGTGGTAGAAAGATCGCGCTCAGCTCCGAGGAGCTGCGCGAGTTCTCCGATGGCGCCGGGGACTCGATGGAGCCGGCGCTCGAGCACCTGGAGCGCGAGCGCATCCTGCGGCCGGTTCCCTCAACCGAGCCGGGTGGCGTCTCCCGCCGCGAGATCTATCACGACGTCCTTGCGCCGGCGGTCGTCGACTGGCGCCGGCGCCATGTCGAGCAACAGCGGCGTGAAGAGTCCGAGCGGCGGCTGGCGGAGGCGGGCGAGCGGGCTCGACGCCTCGAGGTGCGAAACCGCCGGCTGGCGGCAGCCGTAGTCGCCCTGGCTGGGGTGGCCGTCGCGCTCGCGCTGTACCTGTGGAATCCAGAGCCGGTGCAGCGCGCCGAGCTGCAGACGGTCGACGCCAGGTTCTCCGTTCGCGGGGCCCAGGATCCCGACCGGGGTCTGATGCTGATCGCGGTGGACGACCGGACTGTGGCTCGCCTGCGCCCGCCGGGACCCGGACCTCCGCTCCCGCGGCAGTACTACACCCAACTGCTGAATCGGCTTCGGCCCGACCGTCCCGACGTGATCGCGCTCGACGTGATCTTCGAAGGGCCGCAGGACCCTCGAGTGGATGACAAGCTGCTCGCCGCGATCCGTGCCACCCACGACCGCCTGGTACTTCCCTTTGCCAGTTTCTCGATCGGGACCGTCAAAAGCCCAGGCGAGCTACAGAACTTCCTGGGCGAAATCACTTACCCGGCTAGCAGGGCGGACCTGGAGTCGGCGGCCGAGTCAAACTTCGCCCCGGGGGAAAGCATGGTGCTTGGCGACGAGGACCGGGATGAGTGGAAGGACCCAGGCGAAATCTTTTCCTCGTCGGGCGTGCAGTTTCAGGCGGTTCGCCCTGACCTGTTCGCAGGACCGGAGGAGCTCGAGGCTACGGGAGTACGGACCGGCTTCGCCGGCCTCCCGGAGGACGAGGACGACGGCAACCGACGCGCCGATTACGAGGTCGCCACGAGCGCTGGGATCGGCACGGAGACGTTCGCGTTTGCTGCCGCCGACCTAGCCCGGCACGGGGCCCTGCGCGCGCAAGACCTTCCGACCGCGCCGCACCGCACGGTGGACGAGCAGAGCGATAGCACGACGTGGATCGACTACCGCGGGCCATCGGGAACGGTCCGCCGCGTGTCGGCCTTGGATGTGCTCGACGGGCGCGTGGCGCCGGGAACGTTCCGCGATAAACGCGTTGTGGTCGGCGTCACCGCGCCGGTGACCTCCGATGTGCACGACACGCCCTTCGATCGCATGCCGGGGCCCGAGGTACAGGCAAACGCACTGGACACCATCCTGAAGCGCGCACCAATGCGCGATGTGCCGCAGCTGGTGGACTTCCTGGCAATTCTGCTGCTTGCCGCTGTGCCCGCGGCCGCGATGCTGATTCGACGCCGCTGGCTCGCGGTCGCCGCGGTCGCGGCGGCGGCCCTCCTCTTCCTCGTCATTGTCCAGATCGCCTTCAGCGCCGGCTGGATCGTCGGGGTTGTCGCGCCGCTCGTGGGGCTGCTCGTGGCCAGCTTGGTCGCAACCGGACTGCGGGCGGCTGCCGCGCTTCGCGCCCAGCGCCCAGCCACTCCCGGCTCGGGCACCAGCTGAAGCACGGCGAAGCGTCGCCTTCTGATCGCTGGCCCGCTAGCCCCAGGACCCACCGACTGAATGTCGCAGCCCTCAGCGTGAGCGCGCGAGATACGGCTTTCCGGGACGAACGGTGACGGTCCGCCCGAGCCGGAAGTCCCGCACGAGCACGGTGCCGCTGATGACCTTCGTAAGTGTGCCGTTGCACCTCTCCTCGGTGAGCCACTTAGTACCGAACGACGAGCCCCAGCTGTAACGGCCGCGCGCCCGTACATTCCCTCCGCGGCGTCTTTTACTGCGCGCTGCGCTGAGTGCTGCCCGCTCCGAGTTCTTCGCCGCAGGACCGTGCTTGCCGACTTCGACGAGGAGTCTGCGTGGGGAAGAGCGTGCGGCCCGGTTCGCCCGTTGTGGCCGGGTGGACGATCCTCCGCAGTCGGGGAGGCTCCCCACAAGCCGGAGCTCTGTTACGGGACGCCGGCCGCCTTCCTGGTGCACGCCGAAGCGGCCGAGAGATACCGACGCAACCTGGCGCGCGCCCGCGCGGTTCCTCGCGGTGACCAGGCGCACGACGTCGTCTTTCGGGTCTACCGCCGATTCGAACGGAATCTTGACGTTCTGGGTCAGCGGGAAGAAGCGTCGTCCCCGCGGAAGCCGCAGCTGGAACCCGCTATCTTGGCGCACGCGGGCAAACCGGCCGACGATCGGCCCGCGCTCGCCCGGACGGTCAATGGTCTCGCAGTCGATGACCTTGTCCCGGCCATCGGCGATCGCCAGATCCCTCGCATTTCCGCAGATCACCTCGTCGCGTGCACCGTCATGTGCAAGCACAACGTCGGGCGCGCCCCCGCCTGCGAGTTGGTCCGGGCCGAGGCGCCCGTCTATCAGGTCCTCGCCGCGTCCAGCATCGATCGTGTCGCCGTCGGCGTCGCCAAAGACGTTGTCGTCTTGGATCCCGCCCAGAACGACCTCCACGTCGGTTTGAACGTTGTCGCCCTCGTTAGTTTCGCCGTCGTTGGCCAGATCGTCGAGCGTCACAAACACTCTGTTCGTCCGCTCCTCATAGGTCACCGTGTCCTTCTCGCTTCCGCCGCTCATGAAGTCGGAACCGAAGCCGCCGTCGAGCCGATCGTTACCTCGCCGGCCGTACAGCGAGTCGTGACCCGGACCGCCGATCAGCTCATCCGGACCGTCTCCACCGATAAGGAAGACAACGCCACCGTCAACCGAGTCGTTGCCTTCACCGCCGTCGACTGAGTCGGCGCCGGCACTGCCCGCGAGCCGGTCGTTGCCCCCTTCACCCTCCACCCAGTCACCGCCCCCCTCGCCCAACTCATAGTCGTCACCCTCGCCTCCTGCAAGCGCATCGTCACCGGGCCCCCCTTCCATCGTGTCGCTGCCGGCCCCGCCAAGCAGGTTGTCGCCGCCGGGATCGTTCCTTCCGCCCCAGAGCTTGTCGTCTCCTCCACGGCCCTGGATGGTGTCTTCTCCTCCACGGCCGTCAATGCAGTCCGCAGCGCTCGATCCAAACAGCCTGTCGTCGTTCGAGCCGCCATCAACGCATTCGGTGCCCGGTAGCACGTTGTCGTGCTCCCCGGATTCGCCGTCGTCGGGCTTGCGGTCGACATCGATGGTCAGGGGTTCCGTCCTCGTGCTGTAGTCGGCCTTATCGCGTCCTGCATCGCCACTGAGCGTGTCCCCTTCCAAGGGTGCGGCGGTGCCCGGGTTCATCCGGTCATCCCCAGGGCCGCCCTCTAGGGTGTCGGCGCCCTGCTCTGCCGATGCCGACCCGGGGAAATCGAGCTCATCGTTTCCGGCACCGCCGCGAAGATGGTCGTCACCGGCGTTGCCCTGCAGATTGTCGTCTCCCGCTCCGCCGGTGAGGTCGTCGACGTCTGGGCCTCCCTGCACCGTCAACGGAACGGTCACGGAGTCGCTCACCCTCAGGCGGTCGACCCCGTCTCGCAGAGTGACGGTAATCCGCACGACTCCGGCGGCGGGGCACTCAGCTGCGTACGTAACCGCCCCTGGCTGGCATGGGGAGACGGGAATGATCGGCGCTTGCCCCTCTTCCCGGAAGCTGAAGGTCGCGCCACCCCCCGAGATCAAAAGGTCATTGGCCTCGCCGAAGCCCTCGTAGGTGATCACGCCGCTGTCTGGGTCGAGGCTCACCGTGGCCGCGACCGCGCTCGCCGGTGGCATCGCGAGCGCGATCGCGAGCGCCGCCCCGGCGTATCGCGTCCACCTCAAGCGCGACACCACGCCACTCTGGACCCGGGCGCCGAAAGCATTACTTAGGGCAGATCACGGCGAGCTGGAACGCACTGTCGGCCTCCTGGTTCAGGCGATTGGCGGTGCGCACGAATACGGCGTCCTTCTTGCCCGGAAAAGCGGACACGGTGACTTGACTGTCCTGGACGGGGGGAGTCGTGTCCGGGTTCCCAATAGTGGCCTGATAGGAGCAGCCATCCACGTCGCGATTGAAGGTCACCCGATAGATACCCGTTGCCTCCTTGCGTGTCGGGGGGTTGCTGGGAGCCAGCCCATGCCCTCGCACAAGCGTGCCGTCCTTTTTGACGACGGCCCACAGTTGGAGTCCCTTCGCGCTGTGCACCGACCTGAGTCTGGACTCATTGATGGCGAGCCTGCCGACAGAGTTCTTTTCTAGGTCGTGTCCGCGCAGCGAGCGGTCCTTGATATCCGCGCCGGTCAGCGAGCCGTTTGTGATCTGCTGGCTGGTGATCTCCGTCAGCGCGTACGCAGAGCTGCCGAGTGAGATCACGAGCGCCACCAGCGCCACGATCATCGCCGGCGATGGAATCAGCCGGCGAAACCTTCGAGACATGAGGACCTCCCCTCGAGGATGCTCTCGGGCTTCGCGACCGAGAGCTGTGCGGAACTTGGCCTAGTCGGACGTCCGCTCGGCGGGGTTGCGGGAGAAGCGAGCCAGAAAGCCCATCGCACGGTCATTAGAAGAACCTCCATGTCTTCGGGGACCGGCGGGTCCGCTGGCGAGACGTTCGCATGCGGAGACCCCATCTGTCAAGGCCCGTACCTCAAATGAGAGCGCACACCAAAAAGGCCGCCAAAGGCCCCGACGGCTCGGCACGGTGGAGCGGCACAGCGAGCGATCGGAACGCATATCAGCGGTTGACGCCGGGAGGCCAATACTGCCCCTCTTGAGGGTCACGCCCGGGCGTTCTACAACCCAGGAATAGGACGCGCTATGCCGCTTCGACTCAGCGCCGGGGTCCGGCACGCGAGTGGGCGAGGCGTTTGGCACCCGCCCCGTCGCCCGATGTCTTGCCATCCGCGTTCAGCGGAGTACCCTCGGTCGGAGACGTCGGGACCCGAAGGTCCAAGGAGGCCAGGATGGCCGATTCTCGACCGCACGCACGGTGTGCCGCATGGCGCCCAGCGCGAGGCACGGAACAGTGTCGACGTTGTTGCGGGGCTGCCATCTCGGGTTGGCAGCCGGGCCGCGGCGGCGGGGCGATGATCCACCGGGACAACGTGCTCATCAAGGCGTCCCCGACACACCTCTGCGCGGTTCGCTCGAAGCCAGGAAAGGCCTCCGCGTCTCCAGCTGGACGCTCTCGCCTCACGGCCGCCCGTACGAGCAGCTTCAGGGCGACACCATCGCCTGCAGCGGATCGGGATTGTGCCTTGCGGGCGAGTAATCCTGACACTGGGATTCACGCAGTCATACGGGGGTCAAGCTACTCCCCAGGATCGTGGAGGCTGTGACACATATTCCTGTCAAGTCTTCAATCCGCATTGCCCTAAAACGGATTGGCAGCAAGATTACGAAAAAGCAGGATCCGGCTGACTCCGAGCGGGACTTGGCGTGCGTGCCGACTGTGGTGCCCCGCGGAGGTGTCGTGAGCGCCCCCTGCACGCGCAGCGTAAGCGTGGCCGTCCGGCGGTCGATGTTGGGACGGCGCGTGTTGATGAGCGTTGTCCTCGCCGCCCTCGTCGCAGCGTTCGCTCCGAGCGCGGCACTGGGGGGGACGGTTTCGACCGTCTCCAACCAGCTCCACTTCAGTGCCTCGGTGGGCGAGGCGAATCAGGTGACCGTGATGACCAGCAGTGAGCAAATCGTGATAACGGAAGAGGGCGCCCTGGCGACCCTCGGGACGTCCGACCTAGACTGCACGTCCGACGCCGGCCCCCCACAGGCCGTCTCGTGTCCCGCAGCAGGTATCACGGAGGTTGTGTTGAGCGGCGGGAACCTCGACGACCGGTTGACAAACATGACCCCGCTCGACGCGCAGGCCTGGGGCGAGGAGGGGCATGACGTGATGCGGGGCGGCGGCGGTAACGAACGCATTGAGGGCGGGCCAGGCCCGGATGACATCGACGGCGGCGGGGGGAGCGACCTCCTGTACGGCGCGACACTCCAGGACCCGGGCGCGGGCTCGGACACCGACCAGCTCGCCGGTGGGTCCGGCGACGACCGGCTCTTCGGCAGCGGTGGCGCCGACCACCTCGACGGCGGGGTGGGCGCCGACCAGCTCGAGGGCGCCGGCGGCGCCGATGACCTGCGCGGGGGCGACGGAGGCGACAGCGTCCTCGGGGGCAGCGGCGACGACGTGGCGGATGGTGGCCCGGGCGATGACACGGTGGGTACCGAGATGATGCTCGGCGCCGTGGCGCGCTCGCAGGAGCTCGGCAACGATGCCCTCTTGGGCGGCCCAGGGAACGACACGATCAGTCCGGGACCGGGCCCGCCGCTTCCCGACGCAGACACCATCACTGGGGGCGACGGCACGGATTGGGTTGGCTACGACGCACGCCTGGCGTCAGTGAAGGTCTACAAAGACGCCGCCGCCAATGATGGCGGGCTGGCCGAGCGCGACAACGTCGGACTGGACGTCGAGCGGATCACCGGGAGCCTCGCGTCGGACACCCTGCGCGGCGGTCCAACACCGGACGTGCTCGAGGGAGGCCCGGAGGCCGACACCCTCGAGGGGCTAGCCGGTGACGACAAGCTATTTGGCGACACCGGCACCGGGAACACGCTCGATGGCTCCGGCGGGGAGGACTACGTCGACGGTCAACGTGGCCGCGACCAGATCGAAGGAGGACGCCGCGCTGATGTCGTAGCCGCCCGCGACGGCGGGCGCGACGCGACGGTGTCCTGTGGTCCCGGTCTGGACTTCGCGATCGTCGATCGGCGGGATCGCGTTGTGAAGCGCGGCGACAATCGCTGCGAGCGGGTCGACGACGGAAGTCAGAGAGAGCCGACCCCCGGTCGCGTCTATGTTGAACCGCAGCGCTGCGGCGGGTCCGAGGACGTGGGGCTCGGCCTGCCGGCAATGCACCGGCTCGTGCCGCTGCGCTACTCCATCATGATCCCAAGCGGTACCCAACGTCGCCGTGCCCCAAAGCTGGACGTAACCGACTGCCCGGTCCGCCTAACGGCGACGCCAGAGGAAGGCCGTCGCGCGTCAGCCTTGGTGTCGGGTGCGGCGGTCAGCGTGAGCCAGATCTCGGGTCATCGCGTGACCACCATGCTGAAGGTCAAGTCGCCTCGCTGCGGCGCAGGGGCGGCCGGGGCGCTCGCCGCAGCTCGCTCGCAGCGACTACGAGTCAACGCGCGCGGGCGGCGGGGTCGCTGGCGGGTCCTGGGGAGGTACAGCATCGGGGCCTCCTTCGGGACGGACTGGACAACCGTCGAGGCCTGCTCGCGCACAACGACGGTGGTAAGGCGGGGTCGGGTTCAGGTCACCGATCTCACCACCCGCCGCACGGTCATCGTTCGCGCCGGCCAGCGGCACGTCAGCCGGGCGAGGTAGCGCGGGCCGCCACGTCTATGCGGCACTTACTCCGCTTCCCACGTGGATCGGCGAATTCACCCCTTGACGCGACCAGCCATTGCTGACAGGGTCGTCCACGCATAGTTCCGTGCCGCCGGCGGTCGTCCTGCGGAGTCTTGACGAGCGTCAGCCAAATCATCGGCCGATTCAGTCAGGAGGACGAGAATGGCCAGCACGAAGAACTCGATGGCGACGTCGGTATCGCCGTTCCTGCCCTATATGTCCCAGGCTCTCGCGCAGGTGGCGTGATGTCCACCACTGAGGCCACGACGAAGGGAAGTGCCCCGCGTTTCGCCTTCGGCGTAGTGCTGTTCGTCGCCTGGGCGCTGGCAACCGTGGTGTGGGTGGCCAGCACCATTAACCTCGCGGCAGACGGCGAGGGTATGGCGGTCGTCACCGCGGTCGCCGCGCTCGCCCTCTTGGCCTTGCTCTGTGGAATGGAAGGCCTCGAGGTTGCGGTCATCGATCGATGGCAAGCGCTCTACCCGGACCGCAGCTTGTCCCACCTGGCTGCATGGCTGGCGGCCAGGCAGCTCTTCGTGGCACTCATCGTGACCACGGCCACGATCCTGATCAACAGATCCGAGCTCATCGTCCCCTTCACGTCGGTGAGCATCGAGGAGGGCATCCTGCTGAAGGTCTTCGACATCGTGTGGACTGGATTCACCGTGTTGTGGTTCGCCCAGATCTTCCCCAAGCATCTTGCGGCGACGAATCCCGACCGCTACCTCCACTACACGCGTCGGTCGCTCTTCCCGGTTGTCGAGGGCGTGCGCAGGATCGGCGTATCGCAGCCGGGGGAATGGGTGGCCTCGGCAGTTGAGCGCCGTGTCGACTGGTATATGACGGACGCCGAGAAGATGCAGGAAACGGTTGCACCCCCGGCGGAGTCACTGGGTCACATCTGGCGTGAGTTGATCCCAGAGTCGCCGCCGGAGAAGCGCGCTCCAGCCCCTCGGGACGCGACCTAGTCTTCGCGATCACCAGTCGTCACGTAACTCGAGGGATCAAGTGAAAGCCCCAGAGCTACGGGCTGCTCGCCCACTCCTTCGGTAATAATCTGATCGGCCTTCACGATGTGCATCACGGCGTTTATGAGCGCCAGGTGCGTGAACGCCTGAGGAAAGTTCCCGAGGTGACGTCCGCTGTGCGGCTCGATCTCCTCGGCGTACAGCAACAGCGGGCTCGCGTAGGAGAGCAGCTTCTCGCACAGCGTTCGGGCGCGCTCGACCTCCCCGATCTCCGCCAAGGCGGAAACGAGCCAGAACGAGCAGATTGTGAACGTCCCCTCCTCGCCGGCCAAGCCGTCGTCGGTCGCTTCAACGCGGTAGCGCAGGACGAGGCCGTCGACCGTCAGCTCGTCGGCGATCGCGAGCACAGTGGCACGCACACGCTCGTCGGATGCCGGCAGGAACCCCACGAGCGTAAGTAGGAGCAGCGACGCATCAAGAGCGTCGGTGTCGTAATGCTGCACGAAGACGCCGCGATCGTCGGTTCCGTGCTCGCAGATGTCGGCGTGCATCTCCTCCGCCGCTGCCGCCCAGCGCTCGGCCGCTGAGGCGTCGTCCCGCAGACGCGCCAGCCGCGCTCCGCGATCCGCGGCGACCCAGCAGAACAGCTTGGAGGACGTGAAGTGCTTTGGCTCCCCGCGCACCTCCCAGATGCCGCGGTCGGGTTCACGCCAGTGCTCGAGCGCAGCATCGACCTGACGCGTGAGCAAGGGCCAGAGGCGATCGTCAAGGCGATCACCTGAGCTCGTGTGGAGTCGAACGGAGTCGAGCAACACCCCCCAGACATCGTGCTGCCTGTGATGCCATGCGTCGTTGCCGGTTCGGACCGGCCGGGCGCCTTCGTAGCCGGAGAGATGATCCAGCGTCGCCTCGTCGAGCTGGCTGCGCCCGTCGATGCCGTACATGATCTGCAGATCCTGTTTTTCCACCCGGTCGGCGACGAAGTAGAAGAAGTCGGTCGCTTCCCGGTCGAAGCCCAGCGTGTGAAGCGCCCAGAGCATGAACGTAGAGTCCCGCAGCCAGCTGTAGCGGTAGTCCCAGTTGCGTTCGCCGCCGGGCGTCTCGGGCAGCGAGGTTGTAGCCGCGGCGATCATCGCTCCGGTCGGCGCGTAGGTCAGCCCCTTCAGTGTGAGCGCCGACCGCTGCAGATGGATCTGCCAGGGATGGTCGGGGAAGCGGCCGCGGCTGATCCACTCGTGCCAATACGTCCTCGTCTCGGAGAGTCTTAGGACCGCCTCATCGTAGGTCGTCGGCGGCGCGTACTCACTCCAGCCCAGCGCACAGAACGCGCTTTGGCCGGCGCGCACGCTGGTCTCTGCCCGCGCTCGTGGTCCCTCGAACCCAAGGCGCAAGTCTGTGCACAAGCGCAGCGACAGCTCGCTTCCGTCGGTTTCGCAGACGGCGTCCCGATACGCGTCGTCGGTGTGCCGCCACGCCCCCCGGTCGCGTCCATAATCAAAGGCGGGTTCGCAGTCGATCTCCAGGTCGACGAAGCCGTCCAGGCAGCGGAACACACGAAGCAGGACATGCTCGGCCGCCCGGTCGCGCGGGGCGCGGACATAGCGGCTCGCGCGGTCGGCATCGTGATGCCAGGGTCCGATCAGCAGCACGTCTTGCACCTCGAGCCACCCGGTGGGCGTGCCCCACGTCGTCTCCAAGATCATGGTCCCGGGCAGGTACCGACGCCCGACCGGAACCGTCCGGTCCACCGGCCCGGCGCGAAAGCGGCCCGCGTGGCGGTCGAGAATCGCCGCGAAGACAGCCGGGCCGTCCATCTGCGGCAAAGACAGCCACTCGACGTTCCCGCCCGGCGCTACGAGCGCGCAGACCTCGCAGTCGGACAGCAGGCCATAGTCGGCGATCGGTGGAAATGGGCTTCCGCCGAGAGAGATGTCACGGTCCGGAGCGCCGCCAGTCGGCAGCTCCAGCCCCACGCCGCGACTGGACCCCGGGGTTGCGGGCATGCGGTCGATCTTCACGGCTCCAGCCTGCTCAGCGTCCCGTCTCCGGAGTTGCTCACCCAGACCGAGCCCGCTCCCGCCGCGATGCTCGCCGGCTTGTCGCCGACGGGAATGGCGTCGCCGGCGACGCGCCCGGTGCGCGCGTCGATCCTCGTGACGGTGCCGGAATCTGTATTCGCCACCCACACGAATCCGCCGGCGGACGTGACATCGCGCGGGTTGTTACCCACCGCGATCGGACTGCCCACCACGCGACCGCTGGAGGCGTTGATGCGCGACACCGTGTCTCCGTCTGAGTTCGCGACCCAGACAGAGCCCGCCGCCTCGACGAGGCCGCGCGGCCGCTTGCCAACTCGGATTGGCTCACCCAAGGCCTTTGCCGTCGCGGGGTCGAGGCGCGCGACGGTGTTCTGCGCTTTGTCACTTACGTAGACCGTGTCCTTGCCTACGAACACGCCTACGGCGTTCAGCCCAATGTCGATCGGATCGCCGACCGCCGTGGCAGACGCTCGGTCTAGGCGGGC
The DNA here is from genome assembly GCA_963728495.1 of uncultured Thermoleophilaceae bacterium. Lineage (GTDB taxonomy): Bacteria > Actinomycetota > Thermoleophilia > Solirubrobacterales > Thermoleophilaceae > JACVRW01. Next base: position 82,944 of record CAVSKI010000003.1, read on the forward strand.
GACGGCGCCTGTGGGCCCGGTGGTAACCCACACGAGCTGCTTGCCGAGCGCAACGCCCTCCGGCTGGCCGTCGAGATTGACCGTACCGGTCTCCGTTATCGTCCCGTCGCCGCTCGTCACGAGCCGGGTCACTCTTCCGTCATCGAGACTCGCCACCCAGACGGTCCCGTCCTCGGCAGCCACGCCGTCGGGATTCTGGCCGACGGGAATCGCCGGGCCAACAGGATCGTTGGTCGCGGTGTCGACGCGCCGCACGACGTTCTCCTCCTGGTCGCTGACCCAAACGAAACCTCCGTCGACGGCCATTCCGTCGGGGGCACCACCGAGTCTGACTGTCGCGCTCACTTGTGGGCCGCGGCCCGCGTCGTCGCCCCCGCCCGTACCGTCGTCGCCGCCTCCGAAGACACCAGCGAGCGCGAGCGCGACCAAAGCCAAGGCGATGGCGGCTCCAGTGGCGGCGAGTAGCTTCCAGCGGGTGGGTCGCGTTCCGCGGCTGGGCGGAGGACGAGCAGCCGTCGCCTCGCTGCGCGCGAAGCGCTTGCTGTGCGCGGGCCGCTCGGTAGCGGGAGCCTCGGTCTGATCTGCCACCACGGTCGGAGCCGACTCGACGCGAGCCGTTGGGCCCCTGGCCTCCTCAATCGGCTCGCCTGCGGCCTGGAGAGCGTCGGGGCCGACCGCCAGCAATTGCTCGAGCGCATCCATCAGCCGCCCGACGTCGTAGCGCCAGCTCGAGTCGCTGAGCTCGAAAGCGTTTCGGCGGGTAAGCGCGCGCACTGCCTCGGGCAGTTCCTCGGCGTGCGGCATGCGCGCTCCACCCACGAGCAATGGGATCACTCTTACGTCGCGGCGGCGGAAGGCGGTTTCGAGCTCGAGCCGTACAAAGTCCTGCTCTTTACCTGTGATTCGCGCCCGGTCCTCGCCGTTCCAGAGTGACGTCCACCTCGGCCCCACAAGTACGAGGAGGACATGGCAGGCTCCGACTACTTCCGTGATCAGCTCGACGAAGTCAACTCCCGGCTCCAGCTCGATGTCCATGAAGACGTTGCCATCCCCGAACTGCGCGGCCAAGGCGTCATAGAGCCGCCCAGCGTGGGCTGCTGTCTCTTCGCGGCGGTAGCAGATAAAAAGCTTCGGCCCGCTCGCGTTCATTCACTGTCTCCTCGCCGCGCGGCCTGCCTCGGCAACACGGCCCCCCGCCCGAACGCTGCCTTTTCGCTCCGCACTCGGCGAGCCGACCCTAGAGCCGGGCCCGAGCCGGCTGGCCGCGCAGTGCGCCCACGTCTGTCCCTTCCTTGGCCGGGCCCGCTTGGGCGAGCCTTCGCCTCGGGCACCTGAGTCCCTCCTTGGTCAAGCGTGAGTATCCCACCCTGTGGGCTATGTCAAGCGGGTCTCGGCGCGACGCAAGGAATGTGTCAGGGCACCGCGTGCTGGATGAGCTGCACCGGCTAGGGGACGCAACCCTGTTGCCCGACGGGCGCCGGCCCGCGGGAAACGGCGAACTGCTCAGCGTCGCGGCGCAGGTGCCCGGTGCGTGAGCGCTGCCGTCTTTTCTGAGCCACACGGTGCCGCTCGGCGGCGGCGAACAGGTCCTCCTGGCGGGCGCCGGCCTGGATATGGGTGAGGTGAAGCGGTGTCATGAGAGCAGCTTCCCGCCGAGCTGACGTCGTCGCGATAGATTTAGCGTCAGCTAAATGATCACCTTCACCTTCACAGTCGAGGACCTGGCCCGTACCCGCTTCGCGATCTCGCCGATGTGGGAACTGGTCAGCGGCATCGCCCTCCTGCGCGACCCGTCGCTGGCCAGCCTGCATCTGCCCTGGGTCGAGGAGGTCCGTGCCGCCGCGCGCGACGTCGACTCGATGGCGCTGCTTTCGCTGACACGGCCTCGGGGCTACATGCCGGATTTCCTGACCCCGCCCCCCAGCTCGCCGCTGGCCACCTTCGACGAGGAGCTCGAGCTGGTGCGCTCCACGCCCGACGCGCAGGTGCGCCGCGAGATGGGCTTCTTCCTCGGGCGCCGGAAGCCGTCAGAAAGACTTCAGCCGTTTCTCGAGGAGCCCCGCCGCGCGCTCGCCGAGCTCGGCGACACGCTCAACGAACTGTGGGAGCGAACGCTCGAGCCGCACTGGCCGCGACTGCGCGCCCTGCTCGAGGCCGACGTGCTCTACCGCTCGCGCCGGCTCACGGAAGGCGGTCCGGCCGGCCTGTTCGACGACCTCCATCCGCATGTTCGCTTCGGCGAGGCGCGGCTCGAGATTCAAGCGGAGTGCCCGGCCGACGCGGTGGCTCTGCGCGGCCGCGGCCTTCTCCTCCTACCGTCGGCTTTTTCCTGGCAGAACCCGCGCTCGATCATCGACCCGCCCTGGCAGCCCACGCTGATCTATCCCGCCCGCGGCGTCGCCCTGCTCTGGGAGCCGGGCTCCGCACGCACCTCGGAGGCGCTGGCCGGCGTACTAGGCCAGACGCGCGCCACCCTGCTGGAAGCGCTCGATGCGCCCGTGTCGACAACAGATCTCGCCCACCGCCTCGAGCTCAGCCCCGGCGGCGTCTCCCAGGCGCTGACTTCGCTCCGCGAGGCGGGCCTGGTGGCCGGCGCCCGCCGCGGGCGCAGCGTCCACTACCTGCGCACGCCCACCGGGGACAGGCTGGTTGAGGCTACGCAGCCTTCGGTCTAGCGGCCGCGGGTGCGAAGCAGCTCGCGCGCCTGCTCGGGCACACCGTTCAGCCGCTCACGGATCGCGGTCAGCCCGGATCGCAGGCCCTCGTCTCCGGCTTCCACGGGCAGCATGGAGTCCTGCGACGCAGCAAGGGTCTGATCGGCCACGGCAACCGCGTCCACCGCGCCGTCGATGAAGCCGGGCGCGCCACGCGAGGACACCCCCGCCGAAGGCTGTTCGAACGTCCGTCCCGGCAATCCGTGGCGGGCGGCGAACTCGGCGTGGGTGCGCTTGGCTCGCCCATAAGCCACCTGCACGGGGCGGAACACCCCCTCCTCGAGCTTCTCGCCGTTGTGGTCGTCCAGGCCGTCGTAGGCCTCGGCGAGGCAGGCGAGCGCGTAGCCGAGCTCGTCGGTCGCCTCGGCGAGCGTGTCGAGCAGCTGCTGCTGCGCTTCGGAGGTCGCGTAGGGCACCTCCGAGAGGGTAGTCAGCCGCCCGCCGTCAGACCACGCGCACGCTGTGCTCGCCGATCGCCACCACATCGCCCCGGTGCAGCTGCCGGCCGCGGCGAGCCTCGGGCTCGCCGTTGACCGTCACGCCGTTCTCGAGCAGCAGCGCCCGGGCCTCGGATCCCGAGCCGGCCAGCGCGGAGAGCTTGAGCAGCTGGCCCAGGCGAATCATGTCGCCGCGGATCTCGATGTCCTCCATCAGCGCCAGCCGGCCACGCCGTCGCCGCCCACCGGGTCGCTCGGCGGCGCGCCGAGCGCCGCTATGCGCTCCCGCGCCGCCGCCACCTCGGCCTGATCGTCGCCGCGCAGCAGGTCGTAGTCCTCCTGCCCCGCCGGGTAGGCGCCCACGACCATGAAGCCGGCCCGGGCGGAGGCGCGGCGGTGACCGGTTCCGGCCGGCAACACCAGCACGTCGCCGGCCGACACGTCGAAGGTGGAGCCCTGCGGGCCGCCCAGCTCGAGCGTCGCTTCACCGGCCACCACTCCCAGCGCCTCGTGCGAGGTCGAGTGGAAATGGTGGAAGTCGAAGACCCCGTCGACCCACGAGCCGCCCCAGCCGTGGTCGGAGAAGAGCCGGCGGCAGGAATCTGCCCCCGCGGATACCCCGGCCAGATCGCGGTAGATCAGCACTGCGAAGGAGGGGTGGTTGGGTATCTGCTCTCCGGGAGGCGCGGACCAGGTCTCGGGCCTCACCCCACCATCGCCCCAACCCGGTCCAGGGCGCGCTCGTAGGCCGGGTCGCGCAGCAGCGCCTGGCGGATGCCCTCGCCGAGAATGCCGGACTCGCCGCGCGAAGCGCCCAATACCGTCCAGAGCGACTCGCGGCCCTTGCGGTCCTGGCGCCGGGCGCTGAGCCCACCTGGTCCGCGGTCGAGCGAGATGCTCATGCCGCTGGAGGTTCCGATCTCGATTCCGGCCAGGCCGGGCACCGACATCCTGGAGACGGGCACCAGCTCCAGCTCGACATCCTGGCGACGGGCCTTCGCTCGGCCCTTCAGCGATTCGCCGGCGGCAATCAGGGAACCCGGCTCCCACCCCAGCCGCGACGCCAGCCAGCCGCAGAACAGCAGCCCCGCCACGCTCGAGTCGGTGTGATGGCGAACGGTCACCGAGCTGATCCGGCGCAGCTCCTCGCGCCACTGAGGTGGGTCGAAAGTGGAGGCCACCCGCTCACGCCAGGGAGTCGAGCGCAGCCAGGCGAGGTCGACGACGTAGGCCTCCGCGGCCAGCTCGCAAGCGCGCGCAATCGCGGCGGCGGGATCGGGCTCGTTCACCGAATCGACCAGCACGACCTGCGTGAGGTGAAGGAGCGCATCGATCGCTTCCTGATGCCCATGGGGCGCCCAGGCGACGGTTGCGATGTCGCTCACCACGAGCGGGTCGACGATCGTGTCGAGCTTCTCCAGGTGGCGCGGGCCGATGTCGAGCAGGATGCGCTCTCGGGTGAGCGAGATCTCCCCCGCCTTGTGACCGGCGTCGCCCTCGGTGGTCAGAGCCACCGAGGCGTCGATCGTCTTGCGACCGCTCTCCACGCCACAGAAGATGGTCCGCGAAGGGTGGTACTGACCCATGCTTTCGAGTCGGTTCAGGATCTCCCCGCGCCACTCGCGGTCGACCACCACAACCAGGTTGATCACCCGCGCGGGCGCGCAGGCGTCGTCCCGCGCGAACTGCTCGGAGAGCAGCTTGCGCAGGGCGTCCTCGATCGCCGCCGGGCTGGTGTCCTGCTCGCTCCAGACGCCGCCGGCGTCGAGGGTCACGGGATCACCTTAGATCGGCCTCCACTGATGTCCCGAGGCCAACAGAGCGTCGGCCTCCTCCGGACCTCCCGAGCCGGCCGGGTAGGTGGCCAGCGGCGTCTCGTCTCTCGACCACGCCTCGAGGACTGGGTCGATCACGCGCCACTGGCCCTCGACCTCGTCGTCGCGCGTGAACAGCGTGGCCTCTCCGCGCATCGCGTCCATGATCAGCCGCTCATAGGCCTCCGGCGACTGCGACAGGAAGGCGGTTCCGTAGAGGAACTCCATGTTCACCGGGCGGATGCGCATGCGCGCGCCCGGGATCTTGGCTCCGAGCGACAGCGATACGCCCTCGTTGGGCTGCATCGTCATCACCAGCTGGTTGGGCTGCACGCCGACCGAGCCGGCGGCCTCGAAGGCCAGATGCGGCACCGGCTTGAGCGTGACTGCGATCTCCGTGACCTTGCGGGCCAGGCGCTTGCCCGTGCGTAGATAAATCGGCACCCCGGCCCACCGCCAATTGTCGACACTGAGGCGCAGGGCGGCGAACGTCTCCGTGCGCGAGTCGTCGGGAACGCCCTCCTCCTCGAGGTAGCCCGGCACCTCCTTGCCCTCCGCCATGCCGGCGGTGTACTGAGCGCGCACAGTTTCATCCGAACTTGGCGCCTGGATGGCATGCAGTACCTTGACCTTCTCGTCGCGCACGTCATCGGCCGAGAAGGTCACCGGCGGCTCCATGCAGAGCAGCGTGAGCAACTGCATCATGTGGTTCTCGACCAGGTCGCGCAGGGCGCCCGAGGAGTCGTAGTAGCCGGCCCTAGAGCCGATGCCGAGGTCCTCGGATGCGGTGATCTGTACGTAGTCGATGAAGTTGCGGTTCCAGATCGGCTCGAACATGCCGTTGGCGAACCGAAACGCCAGCATGTTCTGAACGGTTTCCTTGCCCAGGTAGTGATCGATGCGAAAGACCTGCGACTCGGTGAGCACCGATAGCACCTCGCGGTTGAGGTCGATCGCCTCGGTCAGCCGCGTGCCGAAGGGCTTCTCGATCACCACGCGCACCTCCGCGCCGTCCACGTGGTTGAGGCCCTGCTCGCCGATCTTGCCCACGATCACGGGGAAGAACGCGGGCGCGGTGGACAGGTAGAAGACCCGGTTGAACGTGATCCCGGCCTCTTCGTCGAAGCTCTTCAGTGCCTCCTCGAGGCTGTCGTAGACGGAGTCGTCGTCGAAAGTCCCCGGCACGTAGCGCACGCCTTCGAGCAGCTTCTCGAGCACGTTCTCGTCCGGCTCACGGCGCGAGTACTGGGTGATCGACTCGCGCGCCATGCCCTGGTAGTCGCCGTGGGGTATGTCCGAGCGCGATACGGCGATCAGATTGAAGCGCTCCGGCAGCGCTCCCTCGTGGGCCAGGTTGTAGATCGCCGGCAGCAGCTTGCGGTGCGCGAGGTCGCCGGTGCCGCCGAAGATGACCAGCGTGGTGGGGTGAACAGGGAGGCGCTCGAGGCCTTCGACGAGCGGGTTGGTCTGCTCGGTAGTGGCCATGGGTGGTCGCTACTCCGCGTGTGGCTGGGCCTGCGCCGCCGGGTCCGCCGCCTTCACGGCGTGTCCGCCGAACTGGTTGCGCAGCGCGGCGTTGACCTTGGCCGCGAAGGCGTTCTGGCCCCGCGAGGAGAAGCGCTCGAACAGCGCCGTGGTGATCACCGGCATGGGCACGCGGCGCTCGATCGAGTCCTCGACCGTCCAGCGTCCCTCGCCCGAGTCCTCCACGTAGGGAGCGAGAGCGTCTAGTTCGTTGCCCTCCTGCTCGAAGGCCAACGCGGCCAACTCGCACAGCCAGGAGCGAACCACCGAGCCCTGCATCCACAGATTCGCGATCTGGGCGTTGTCGAGCTCGTACTCGGAGGCGTCGAAGAGCGAGAAGCCCTCGGCGTAGGCCTGCATCATCCCGTACTCCACGCCGTTGTGGACCATCTTCACGTAGTGCCCGGCGCCGGTGGGCCCGAAGTGGCCCCAGCCCGGCCCGTGCTCCTCGGTGTGCGGCGGAGCCAGCACGTCGAGGATCGGCGTCAGGCGCTTCACCGCCTCGTCGGGGCCGCCGACCATCATGCAGTAGCCCACCTGCAGGCCCCACACCCCGCCGCTCACGCCCACGTCGACGTAGTGGATCCCCTTGGAGGTGAGTGCCTGCTGGCGGCGCTTGTCGTCCGTCCAGCGCGAATTGCCGCCGTCGATGATCGTGTCGCCCGACTCGAGCAGGCCCGCGAGCGTGTCGACAGTCTGCTGGGTTGGATCGCCCGCCGGCACCATGATCCAGACCGAGCGCGGCGCCTCCAGCTGGGACACGAGCTCCTCGAGCGAGGACGAACCCGCCGCTCCGTAACCCTCCACCTCGCCCACCGCGTCCGCGTTGAAGTCGAACACCACGCACTCGTGCTCCGAGTCGCGATGGATGCGGTGCACCATGTTGGCGCCCATCTTTCCGAGACCGACGAAGCCGAGCTGCATCAGAGGATCCTTCCTATCGCGTCTGCGGGGTCGCCCTGGAGCTCGACCCGCACCACCGTCAATCCATGCTCGCGCAGAGTCTGCGCGTCCCCGAGCGCCTGGGCAAGCTTGAGGTGCTCGAACCCGTAGCCCGCGTCGGGGATCTCCACGTCCTGGTCGGCGCGGTGATAGAGCTGCACGAACACGCCGTTCGGCGGCCCTCCCTTGTGGTACTGGCCCGTGGAATGCAGATAGCGCGGTCCGTACCCGAACGTCGTGGTGGCCTTTGTCTTCGCGCGGATCTTCGTCCGCAGGTCCGCCACGGCGGCATCGACCTCGGCTGAGGGCGCCGTGAAGCCGGTCAGCGCCACGTACTGGGGCGGCGAGGCATCGAGCGCCGCTGCGAGGTCGCCGCTCTCGAGCTCCGGCATCCCCTCGGAGAGGATCCGGTTCGTGGCGTCCTTGGCCTCCTGGACGTTCGGCTGGTTGAAGGGGTTGATGTCCAGCACCCAGCCGGCCACCGCCACGGCGAACTCGGCGAAGAAGAAGATCCGGCCCAGGTCCGCCGGGCCCTTCGCGGCCAGCGTGATCGTGGGCTGGCCGGCGCGCGCGAGCGCCTCCACCTTCTCCGCGTGCTCCTCGTCAGGCGACTCCTCGTCGCGCAGGTGGATGAAGACGCGGTCGTCGCCGTAGTCCTCGGGCGCCCCGAGTGGCTCGTCGGCCACCGGCAGGATGCCGCGCCCCTCCTTGCCCGTCGACTCGGCGATCAGCTGCTCGACCCAGAGGCCGAAGGAGCCGATCGCCCCATCCACCACGAAGGTCGCCTTGTCGTGCCCCTGAAGGGCCAGCGAGCCAATCGCCAAGCCCAGCCACAGGCCGGAGTTGGCCTCGACCGCGTGGGCGCTCTGGCAGTGCTGCTCGGCCACCTGGGCCCCGTGCAGCAGCGCCTTGATGTCCACTCCCGCGAGCACGGCCGGAACAAGCCCGAAATGCGACAGAACCGAGTAGCGGCCGCCGATGTTGGGATCGTTCTCGAACACCTTGCGAAAACCGCGGCTCTGGGCCTCTTCGATGAGCGGGCTGCCCGGGTCGGTGACCGCGACGAAGCGACTGCCGTCACCGCCGGTCTTCTCGTAGAAGTGGCGCATGTGCGACAGGGTCTCCACCGTCCCGCCCGACTTCGAAGACACCACGAACAGCGTCTTGTCGAGGTCGACGGCGCTCTCGGTGGCCACGACGGCATCGGCGTCGGTCGAGTCGAGCACGTGCAGGGTCATGCCGCCCGCGTCCCCGAACGAGCGTCGGATCACCTCGGGGCCTAAGCTCGAGCCGCCCATGCCCAGTAGCACCGCGTACTCGAGGCCGTCGGAGCGGCACTCCTGCGCGAAGGCCTGGAGCCCGTCTGCCTGGTCGAGCAGGGCGTCGGAGATCGTGAGCCAACCTAGGCGGTCGGCGATCTCGGGCGTGCCCTCGGGGGCCCACAGGGTCGCGTCCTTGCGCCAGATGCTCTTGACCACCTGCTCCTTCTGGGCGCGCTCGACCTGCTCGACGATGCCGGACTCCAGCTCGTCGGGGATCGAGGAGGCGATCGTCTCGGGGCGCTTGGTCACGGCCGCCTCGCGGGCGGACTCGACGCCGCGGATCAGCTCTTCGAAGGGCTCGATGAACTTCTCGATCCCCTCGCGCAGCAGCGTGTCCGTGACGTCGCTCATGTCGATGCCGGCGTCGGCCAGAGCCTTCAGGTCATCGGCCGGGATCCTGGTCGGCGGTGGCGCCCTCGACCTCGGAATGCTCAGCCGACGCGTTGAGCGTGGCCATCGGCATGGTGTTGACCGTGTGCGGCGCCACCAGCCCGTCCACGTAGAGCGTGTCCGGGTACTTGGGGTCCTTGACACCGGTGGAGGCCCACAGCGGGCGCTGGACGGGACAGCCGGCTTCGCGCAGACGCACGAAGCGCTCGCCCTCGAAGATCTCCTTGAAGCGCATGTAGGCCTCGCGCGCGTTGGCCAGGCCGGCGCGCCCCTGAAGGTCCGTGCGGCCCAGCTTCTCGAGGCGCTTGTCGACCTCGGTGTCCACGCGCGAAACGAAGAAGCTGGCCACGGAATGCACGTCCATCGACTTGCCCTCGTCGAGGCGGCGTTCCATTCCGCGGATGTAGCGCTCGGTGACGGCCACGTAGGACTCGACCTTGAAGAGCAGCGTCACGTTGACGTTGATGCCCTCGTAGATCGCCTCCTCGATCGCCGGCAGGCCTTCATCGGTGCCCGGGATCTTGATCATCAGGTTGGGGCGGTCGACGCGGCCCCAGTAATCGCGCGCCTGGGTAAGCGTGCCATCGGTGTCGTGCGCCTTCGAGGGCTCCACCTCGAAGGACACGAAGCCGTCGGAACCGCCGGCCTCGTCCCACACGCTGCGCAGCACGTCGGCGGCCAGCTGCACGTCCTTTATGGCCAGCCGCTCGAAGATCTCGCTCGCGCTGAGGTTCTCGGCCGACAGCTCGCGGAGGTCGTCGTCGTAGTCGTCGGAGCCCAGGATCGCCTTCTCGAAGATCGCCGGATTGGAGGTGACTCCGCGCAGCGAGTATTCGTCGACAAGCCGCTGCAGCTCGCCCTCGGTGATCAGCGTGCGCCGGATCTGGTCGAGCCAGACGCTCACGCCAGCTTCGGTCAGCGCCGCCAGGCGCTCGTTGACCTGTGCCCCGATGCTCATGCGGTTCCTTTCAGCGCCGCGCCGCGGCGACTCGCTCGGTTACGGAGCGCCCGGCCTCGGCGATCCGCTCGGCCGTGATGCCGAAGTGCTCGTAGACATCCTTGTATGGCCCCGACTCTCCAAAGGTTTCCATGCCGATAAAGGCGCCGTCGGCGCCCAGCCAGCGATACCAGCCCATCGGGCTGGCGGCCTCCACGGCCACGCGCGCCCGGCAGGAGGGCGGCAGCACCTCGTCGCGGTAGCTCTCCTCGCCCGCCTCGAATGTGTCCATGCACGGCATCGACACCACCCGAACGGCAACCCCGTCCTCTTCGAGCGCCTCCGCCGCCTCCACCACCAGCGAGACCTCGGATCCGGTGGCGATCAGGATCAGGTCGGGCTCGCCGCCGTTGTCGGCGTCGGAAAGGACGTAGGCCCCGCGCTCGATGGCGTCGTCGGGCACGCTCCCGGGATCGAGGATGGGCAGGTCCTGGCGCGACAGGGCGAACGCGGTGGGCGCATCGGTCTGGCGCAGCGCGAAGCGCCACCCGAGCGCGGTCTCGTTGGCGTCAGCGGGGCGGATCACGTTCAGGCGCGGGGTGGCGCGCAGCCCGGCGAGCTGCTCGATCGGCTGGTGGGTCGGGCCGTCCTCCCCCAGGCCGATCGAGTCGTGGGTGAAGACCCAGATGGATGGGAGCTTCTGCAGCGCCGACAACCGGATGGCGCCCTTCATGTAGTCGGAGAAGATCAGGAACGTGCTGCCGTAGCCGCGAAAGCCGTGCAGCGTCAGGCCGTTGACCACGGCGCCCATGCCGTGTTCGCGCACCCCGAAGCGCAGGTTGCGCCCGTCGTATTGGTCGCGCTGGACGTCGCCGGCGCCGTCGATGTCGGTGTTGGTCGAGCTGGCCAGGTCGGCAGCGCCGCCCACCAGCTGCGGAACCGCGGCGGCCGCCCACTGGACCGAGGCGCCCGACGCCTTTCGCGTGGCCATCTTGTCGCCCGCCTCGAAGCGCGGCGGGTCTGCGTCGAAGCCCTCGGGCATCCGCCCCTCGGCCATGTCCATGAAGCTCTGGGCCAGCTCGGGCTCCGCCTCGCGATAGGCGGAGAAGGTGCCCTTCCACTCCTCCTCGAACTCCTCGCCGCGTTGGCAGCAGGCCCGGAAGTGCTCGAGCGCGTCGTCGGGCACGAGGAACTGGGCGTCGGGGTCCCAGCCGTAGTTCTCCTTGGTCTCGCGGATGTTGTCCTCGCCCAGCGGTGAGCCGTGGGCCTTCGAGGTGTCCTGCAGCGGGCTGCCGATGCCGATGTGCGAGCGCACGATCACCAGCGACGGGCGGTCCTCGACCTCCATCGCCTCGCGGGTGACGCGCTCGAGTGTCTCCACGGACAGGTCCTCGCCCACGTCGGACACGTGCCACTGGTAGGCCTCGAAGCGCGCGCCCACGTCCTCGGTCATTACCACCGGGACCTCGCTGGCCAGCTGGATGTTGTTGGCGTCGTAGAAGGCGATCAGGCGGCCCAGGCCCAGGTGGCCGGCGAGCGAGCAGGCCTCGGAGGCCACTCCCTCCTGGATGTCGCCGTCGCTGGCGATGGCGAAGGTGTGGTGGTCGACGACCGGATGCTCGCCGCGGTTGTAACGCGCGGCCAGCATGCGCTCGGCCAGCGCCAGCCCGACCGACATGGAGATGCCCTGCCCCAGCGGCCCGGTGGTGGCCTCGATGCCGGGGCTGTACTTGCGCTCGGGATGCCCCGCGGTGGGCGAGCCGACCTGGCGGAAGTTCTTGATGTCCTCGAGCGTGAGCGGATAGCCGGTGAGGTAGAGCATCGAGTAGAGCAGCATCGACGCGTGGCCCGCGGAGAGAATGAAGCGGTCCCGATCCGCCCAGTCCGGGTTCTGCGGGTTGTGGCGCATGATTCGCGTGTAGAGCACGTAGGACAGCGGAGCGAGCGCCATGGCCGTGCCCGGATGGCCCGAGTTGGCCTTTTGCACGGCATCCATCGAGAGCGTGCGGATCGTGTTGATGCAGAGCTCGTCGAGCTGAGCGGTGCTGGTCGTCATTCGCTTCCTTCAGTTGTCATTGGATGCCCTATGGCAGTATCGCGCAGTGACTCGGTGATGCCCCGCGCCTCCTGCGCGGCGAGGATGCCCGCGCCGATCACGCCGGCGTCCGCGCCGCCCTCGGCGAGGGCGACGGTCACCCGCCGCCAGAGCGCCGGCAGCGCGCGCGAGGCCGCCTCCTGCTCGGCGTCCTCGAGGAAGAGGTGGCTCGCGCGCGAGACCCCTCCGCCGATGGCGAGCCGATCGGGCTCGAACACGTTCACGTAGCCGGCGATCGCCACCCCGAGCATGCGGGCGAAGTTGCGGAACACCAGCATGGCGTCGGGATCGCCTGCCTCGGCCGCCTCCTGAAGGTGGCGTCCGTTGACCTTGCCGTCCTCGCCGATCAACTCCGAGAGCCGGCTTCCGGGCTTGTCCCGGGCCAGCTCGGTCGCGTCCCGCTCGAGCGCCTGCCCGGAGCAGTAGGCCTCGATGCAGCCGCGGTTGGGGCACGTACCCGGGCACGGCGGCCCATCGGGGTTGAGCGTGAAGTGCCCCAGCTCGGCGCCCAGGCCGTTGGCCCCCCGAAACGTGAGGCCTCGGGTGACCACACCGCCCCCCACGCCAGTGCCGAGCGTGAGCATCACGAGGTCGTTCTCGCCCAGGATGTGGGCCTCGGCCAGCGCGGCGCAGTTGGCGTCGTTGTCGACGAACACGGGCACCCCGAAACGCTGCCCCAGCTCCTCGCGCAGCGGCACGCCGGTGAGCGGGATGTTCACGCTGGTCTCGACCGTGCCCGTGCCGTAGTCGATCTGCGAGGGGACCCCGACGCCGATCGCCTCGGGCTCGCCGGTCTGCTCGATCACGCGTTGCACGACGGCCTCCAGGCCATCGAGGAGCGCCTCCGGAGAGTCGGTCACGGTCGAGTCTTCGATCCTGTGGAGCGCGCGCACGCCCTTCACACCGGCCACCGCGATCTTCGTCCCACCCACATCGACGCCTAGAACCACCGGTGCATTCCTACCCCCGGGGAGCCTCAGAAGCAACACCGGGCCATGGCACTCCCGCCTAGCGCTCGATCACGGGCCCGGCTCAATGTCATCGTTGGGGCACGGCCCCGGGTTGGTTGATGTGGCCGACCTGTGGTGGACGCATTGGCGTCCGGGGCCGCTGGTTGGGTCCACGCGATGCGACGGGTCGACTGCGGGTTCCCGCCGGTCGCGTCTGGATGGCAAGGGCTGGCTGCGACCGACTCGCGCGCCCGCCGTCGCTCGGGATCTTCGGCAGAGCTTGAGGGCGCATCGCCTGAGACCTCGTGCGGCTTGTGCCGCCGAAGCTCAGAACCGCCGCCGCGAGGCTCAACGCGCTCGAGCGCGAGCTCGCGGGTCCCGCTGGTCGCCGACTATGCGCCGCAGCTGCTCGAGCTCAAGGGCTGCGGCGTGCTGATCGCCGCCAAGCTGATTGGTGAGAACGCCGGCGTCGAACGCTTTCGACACGAGGCGCAGCTCGCCCGACTTGCCGGGGTCGCGCCAGTCGACTGCTAGTCGGGCCAGCAGCGCCGCCATCGACTCAACCGCCATGGCAACCGCGAGCTGAATTCCGCGCTGCACAAGATCGCCGTCGTCCAGGGCCGCTGGGAACCGAGAGCGCGCGCCTACCTCGGGCGCCGCCAAGCCGAAGGCAAGACCCGCCGCGAGGCACTGCGCTGCCTCAAGCGCCACCTCGCCCGCGTCGTGTTCCGACTGCGCCAAGCGAGCAGCCCCCGTCCCGAACTCGTACTCAAGGTACGCGGCGCAAAGTCCGCGTCCCAGCCTTGGCCTGAGACGCGTCTGGTCCTGGTGCTCATGCCCGCCCACCGCACCCGCAGGGTGCGACGAGCAGCGGGCTGAGCGCCAGGACTTCGCGAGCGAGATAGCCGTGCTACAACCCGTCGGCTCAGCGGGTCTGGCGGCGCTGTCGTGCGCGCTCTTCTTCTGCCGCGTGTTGTTCGGCTCGCGCGTTGGCTCGCTCCTTGCCAGCTTCGGCAGGCTCACCCAGCTGGTCGTGCAGATTTGCCAGTTGATCGCCAAGGCTCGCCGCGTGTTCATGTAGGTCGGCTGCTTGTTGCCCGGCGTCCGCGGCGCTGTCTCGAACTCGTCGCTCGTCGCTCGTCGCGCGCTGGGCTCGGGCCTTGGCTTCCGCGCGCAGCTGTTCCAGAAGCCAAATGCGCTCGACCAGTTGCTGGCGTTTGTCGGGATCCATGCTTGACCTCCTCACCGTGTTGCAGCGGAACCCTTTGAACCTCTATAGCTACCCAGAGGAAACTTGACAACTCATTGACTTAGGTTTTATCATGGCCGCCGTCAAGCGAAGACCAAAGGAGGAGCGACCAATGACTCTTCTAATCAAGCCGGAGCCCTTCTCGCGCGAGGTCGACCGGCTCTTTGACCGCCTATTCGACACCCCCGTGCAGGCGCAGCGCTGGGCCCCCGCGATGGACCTGACCGAGGCCGACGACCACTACGTGCTCAAGGCCGACCTACCAGGAGTCGACGACGAGGACGTCAGCATCGAGGTCGAGAACGGCCTGCTGACCATCTCCGGCGAGCGCAAGGCCGAACATGAGCGCACAGAGCGCGGCTTCTACCGCATCGAGCGCGCCTTCGGCCGCTTCCAGCGCCAGCTGACCATGCCCGAGGGCATTGATCCAGACGGCGTGAGCGCGGACTTCGACCGCGGCGTGCTTTCCGTGCGGATCCCGAAGCCGGAACAGGTCAAGCCCCGCAGAGTCTCGATCGGCACTGGTGACAATGGCGGCAAGCCAACCCTGGAGGGTACGTCCAGCGACGAGCAGTAGCGAAGCCCCCCGGGCGTCGGTGATATCACGCGAAACGTGCGCCCGCGTCGGGCAGTCTGGCCGGCGCGGGCGTCGCCATCTAGCGCTCAACCCAGCCCAGCGAACACCTAACTGATCATTGTCTAGCGGGGCATATCTCCCGCTGCGCGAGAAGAACCACGGCCAACCGACTTGACAGAGGAGCTACCGGCGCGTGGCGTTACACCACCAACTCCATCAGGAGCTCATCCTCCCACTGGCCGTTGTGGTGGCTCAGCGCGGACTTGCGCAACGTCCCGACCGTTCGGAAGCCGACCTTCTCGTAGCAGCGAATCGCCCGCGCGTTCTGGACCGAAGTGCCCAGCGTGATGCGGTGGTGGCCGCGCTCGTCGAGTAGATGCCGGACGATCGTGCTCCTTGAGCAGCTCGAAGGTCACCTCGACCTCGGTGGTCCGCGCCGTGTCGGGATCAATTCGAACTTCGGTGAGAGCTGCCAGCCGAGCAGGATGCGCGAGGGCCTGTCCACCGCCAGCACTCCCCCAGTCGCACTCGGCGCCGGCTTCGTCGCGCTCATGCCAGCGCCTGCCTTCGTGTGCCTCGATGATCGCCTGGGTCGCGGGCCGCTCGCCGATGTGATGGCTGCTCAGCGGCCACCAGTCGCTGAACTCGTCCACGAAGAGCCCGAAGGCGCGCTCCTGGGAAAGCGGGAGGGTCACCGACTGCCGAACCGCGTCGAGTGTGACGTTCTCGGTCATGTTGCTCCCTTCCGCTCCGCCGCCTGCTTGAAGGCGGTGAGCCCATCGCTCCAGAACGAATCGAGGTAGGCGCGCATGGCCTCCACGCCGCCGAGGTCGACCGCGTACAGGCGCTTGGCGCCGTCGCGCCGGTCGCTCACGAGGCCGGCCTCCTTCAGCACGCGCAGGTGCTGGGAGACGGCCGGGCGGCTTACGGGCAGTTCGCGCGCGAGCTCCCCGACGGCGATGGGCCCGCGGGCCAGGCACTCGAAGATCGCCCTTCGCGTGGGGTCCCCGAGCGCATGGAATCCGTTCTGGTAAGTGGGCACTAACCGTAAGTATGGACTTACCCTTATCGCTCGTCAAGCCGCTGCTGGCACAATCACCGCCATGAGCCCTCCCGACCTCCGTCCATGAGCCCCAGCCGCCGCCGCCTCGTGGGCGGTCTCGACCTCGGAGGCACCAAGATCCAGGCCGTCATTCTCGACGGACGCCGCCAGGTGGTGGCCGAGGCCAAGCGCCCCACGCCCGCGCGCGGCGGAGGCAAGGGCGTGATCAAGGCGCTCGGCGCGACGCTGGCCGAAGTCTGCACCGACGCGGGGGTTGAAACCCGCCACCTGGCTGGAGTGGGCGTCGGCTCCCCGGGCGCCATCGACGCGCGTCGCGGCGTGGTCAGCGAAGCCCGCAACCTGCCCGGCGGTGGCGCGCCGATTCGCATGGCCTCCGGCCTCAAACGCCTGACCGGGACGCCGGCCTACATCGACAACGACGTGACCGTGGGAGTCCACGCCGAGTACGTGCTCGGTGCGGCCCAGAGCGCGAAGTCGCTGCTCGGCGTCTGGTGGGGAACCGGAGTGGGCGGTGGCGTGGTTCTGGACGGCAAGAAGTGGGAGGGTCGCGGCGCCGCCGGCGAGCTGGGCCACGTGGTGGTCAAGGTGGGCGGCGCGAAGTGCACCTGCGGGCGATTCGGCTGTCTCGAGGCCTACGCCGGCCGCGGAGCCATGGAGCTGCGCGCCCGCCACCTGCACAAGCGCGGCCACAAGACCGATCTGTTCAAGATCATGGAGAAGCGCGGCCGCACCCGGCTGCAGTCCGGAGTCTGGGCGCGCGCGCTCGACCACGAGGATCCGATGGCGATCGAGCTGATCGATCGAGCAATCGAGGCGATGGGAGCCGGGATCGCCTCTGCGGTGAACCTGCTGGACGTGTCGTCGGTGGTGATCGGGGGTGGCCTGGGCACGCGGTTGGGCGAGCCCTACGTGGCGCGCATCCGCGAGGCGATGCAGCCGCATCTCTTCGTGGACGACAACCCGCCCGTGGTGGCGCTCGCCGCGCTTGGCGACCTGGGCGGAGCAATCGGCGCGGCGCTGCTCGTGCCGCCGGGCCCGCGGAAGGGCTAGTAGGCGCCGGGATCCCTGCCGCCCGGCGCTGCGGGAGCTGCCGCGCGCGGGGTCAGCGTCCATACGACAGCGACCAGGGGTGGAGACCGCCGACGCGAGCGCCGCCTGTAACGGCGGAGCTGGTTTGCGAGACGCCTTCAACATGAACGAGACTTCGACCCTGGCAGCAATCACAACGACCCATGCCACCGATCGGCCGGACTACCGCCCGGTCGCCGACTACGGCCTGCTCGCGGACTGCAACTCCGCCGCGCTCGTCGATCGCAGCGGATCGATCGACTGGCTGTGCGTGCCGCGCTACGACAGCGCCGCGGTGCTTTCTCGCATCCTCGATCCCGCTGCCGGCCATTGGTCGATTCGCCCGGCGGAGGCGTTTTCCGGCAAGCGCCGCTACCTGCCGGGGACGCTCGTGATCGAGACCGCCTTCACCACGGAGACCGGCCGCGTGCGCCTGACCGACGCCATGGCCTTCGCCGAGGGCCAGCGCGGCCACAACCTCGGTTACGACGCTCCGCACGAGCTGCTGCGCCGAGTCGAGGGGATCGAGGGAAGCATGGAGCTGGTCATGGAGTTCGCCCCGCGGCCCGAGTTCGGGCTTTACCGGCCGCTCATGCGCCTGCTCGACGACGGCGTCCGCACCTTCGGTGGCACGACGCCGCTGCGACTGCGCGCCGGAGTGCCCGTCGAGGCCGACGAGGGCTCGACGGTGCGGAGCGCGTTCACGATCGAGGAAGGCGACGGCGTGGGCTTCGCGCTGCGCTGGCTGCCGGTCGAGGCGCAGGACCCGCCGCAGCCCACCGCCTCCGCCGACGTGGCGGCCCGCATCGAGGACACCGTCGAGGCCTGGCGCTCGTGGGAGGCGGAGCACGACGTCTACGAGGGCTCGCACCGGGAGCTCGTGCGCCACTCGGCGCGTGTTCTGAAGGGCCTCACATATCGGCCCACGGGGGCGATCGTCGCCGCGCCCACCACCTCGATGCCCGAGACCGTGGGCGGCGAGCGCAACTGGGACTACCGCTACTCCTGGATCCGCGACTCGTCGCTGACCATCGAGGCGCTCTACATCGGCGCCTGCAGCGACGAGGCCGAGGAGTTCGTCTCGTTCATGACCAGCGCCGCCGGCGGCCGCGCGAGCGAGGGCTCGCTGCAGATCATGTACGGGATCGGGGGTGAGCACGACCTGACCGAGCGCGAGCTGCCGCACCTGCGCGGCTGGCGCGACTCGGCTCCGGTGCGAGTGGGCAACGGCGCGTGGAGCCAGGTGCAGCTCGACGTCTATGGCGAGTTGCTCAACTCGCTGTGGCTCTACCGCGAGCAGCTCGGCGCTCTGCACCCGGAGATCCAGGCCTTCGTGGCCGATCTCGCCGACACCGCCGCGGCCCGCTGGGGCGAACGCGATCAGGGGATGTGGGAGATGCGCGGCGAGCCTCGCCACCACCTCTCCTCCAAGGTGCTGTGCTGGACGGCGCTCGACCGCGCGGTGCGACTCGCCCCGCGTCTCGGCGAGCACGCCAAGACCGACGAATGGGCCGCCGCGCGCGACGAGATCAAGGCCGCCGTGCTGGAGCGGGGCTGGTCGGAGGCGCGCGGTGCTTACGCGCAGACCTTCGACTCCGACGAGCTCGATGCCGCGCAGCTGCTGATGCCCATCCTCGGCTTCCTGCCCGCCGACGACGAACGCATGCGGGCCACGATCGAGGCGATTGCCGCCAACCTAACCGAGGAAGGGCTCGTGCTGCGCTACCGCAACGAGGAGGGCCTCAACGCCGACGGCCTGACCGGCGAGGAGGGCACGTTCGTGATCTGCTCGTTCTGGCTCGTGACCGCGCTCGCCAAGGCCGGTGAGGTGGACCGGGCCAAGCAGCTCTTCGACACGCTCGTGAGCCACGCCAACGACCTCGGCCTGATCGCCGAGGAGATCGACACCACCCACGATGAGCTACTGGGAAACTTCCCGCAGGCGTTCAGCCACATCGGGTTGATCGTGGCCGCCCACGCGATCGATACGGCGAGCGGAGAGGCCGCTTGAGCTAGCGATCGCCGTTCCCGCCCAGATCATCAGTCTCCACCCGATGGAGGGTCAAGCGATTTCGCGGCCGTAGGCCGCGAGAAACACACGCACCGCGCTGTTGACGTAGCGGTCGAGCTCTGCCGGTGCCGGGGCCTCGTCGTGGCCGAGCAGCATGGCCCGGTTCATCGGAGCGGACATGACCAACCAGTTGAAGTGAGCGGCCGCGAGGAGCGGCTCGTCCACGCGCAGCACGCCGCGCTCGGCCAGGCGCTCGAAGGCTTCGGCCAGCGCGGCAATCGTACGCTCGGGGCCTTGCTCGTAGAACGTCCGGCCCAGCTCAGGGAAGCGGCCCACTTCGGCGATCACCAGTCGACGTAGCTGCAGCAGGTGGGGCTGCATCACCGTGGCTACCTGACGTCGTGCCAGGTCGCGGAGATCGGCCTCGACGTCCCCGCTGTCTGTGAGCTTGAGCACCTCGTTGTGCACAGGGTCGCTGGCTTCGGTGACCGTGCCGAGAACGATCTCGGAGAAGAGCCGTTTCTTGTCGGCGAAGTGCTTGTAGACAGTCTGCTTCGAGACGCCGGCGAGGGCGGCGATCTCGTCCATGCTCGTGCCCCGGTACCCCTGTTGCAGGAACGCTTTGGTCGCCGCCTGGAGGATCGCCCGGCGCTTGCGGGAGGACCGGCCCTCGTCGTGGACGGGGGTTGGTGGGTTGGGCTGTGGCGGGCCGCTCACAATCGCTCGCCTCGAGATAGTACTGTACCGTCCAGTTCTCTGATGGCCGAGATCGGGACGACAGACCACCTGACACTCGATGGCGTGATGCAGGCGCCGGGGCGGCCGGACGTGCAAGTCCTGATGACCGGCCTCGCGTTCGGCGAGTCGCCGCGATGGCACGAGGGCCGGCTGTGGTTGTGCAACTGGGGCGCGCAGGAGGTCGTGGCGGTCGATGCGCTCGGCAACAGCGAGGTCGTAACCCGCGTGCCGACGACGCTTCCATTCTGCATCGATTGGTTGCCCGACGGGCGCCTGCTGATCGTGTGCGGGCCCGAAGGTGTCGTCCTCCGCATGGAGCCCAACGGGTCGCTGGTCACGCACGCTGACCTGACCGGGCTCTCGGACAAGGGCTTCAACGAGATCGTCGTGGACGGGCGCGGCAACACCTACGTCAACGGTGGTGGCTTCGACCTGATGGCCGGCGAGGAGTTCGCTCCCGGAATCGTGGCCTTGCTCGGCCCGGGCGGATCAGCTCGGGAGGTGGCCGACGGCATCGCGTTTCCCAATGGCATGGCCGTCACGCCCGACAACGCGACGCTGATCGTCGCCGAGTCCTACGCCAAGCGGCTCACGGCCTTCGACATCGCTTCCGACGGCTCGCTCTCCAACCGGCGGGTTTGGGCCGATCTCGGCGACGGCGTCCCGGACGGGATCTGCATCGATGCCGAGGACGCCGTGTGGTACGCGGACGTTCCCAACAAGCGCTGCGTTCGCGTCCGCGCGGGCGGCGAGGTACTGCAGACGATCGCGGTCGACCGCGGCTGCTTCGCCTGCATGCTCGGCGGCGCCGACGAAACGACGCTGTTCATGGTGGCCGCCAAGTGGAATGGTCCGGCGAGCATGACCGGCTCGTCGCCAACGGGCCGCCTGCTGACCGCCCGCGCACCCGCGCCGGGGCGCGGCTGGCCCCGGCTCAGTTCGTAGAGGGCAGACTCTCCCCGCCCTCCACCGGCGCGAACACGCGCGCCAGCTGGATGCTGATCTCGTACAGCACCAGCAGCGGAACCATCTCGAGCACCAGCGTCACCGGATCGAGCGTGGGCAGCAGCGCGGCGAGCACGGCGATGGCCACGATCGCGTAACGGCGGCTGTGCCGCAGGCCCTCGGCGGTGACCACGCCGAGCCGGGTGAGGGCGAGCACGCCGACCGGGACCTGGAAGCCGAGTCCGAGGGCGAGCATGGTCAGAGTCATGAAGTCGTAGTAGTCCTTCGCCCGCAGCTGGGTGTTGAACTCCGACGCGTTGAAGCTGAGGAGGAAGTCCAGCGCCGGCGGTAGCACGACGAGGTAGCAGAACACCACCCCGGCGATGAACAGCACCGGCACCATCAGCAGCAGCGGAGCCACAACCTTGCGCTCCTTCGGGCTGAAGGCCGGCACAAAGAAGGCGTAGGCCTGGTAGAGCACCACCGGCAGGGTCAGGAGCAGGGCGGCGTAGGCGGCGTTCTTGAGCGTTGTGACGAACGGTTCGGTGGGGCTGAGGGTGATCGGCAGCTGGCCGCCCGGGAGCGGTGCGTTGAGGATCTCGAGCACCAGATCGCTCTGCCACGTGGTGAGCCCGAACGCCACGACGAACGCCGCGACGGCAACCACCAGGCGCGAGCGAAGCTCGTCCAGGTGGTCGACCACCGACAGCTGATCCTCGTGGCGAACGGACTTCATACTGCTTCTTACGACTTCTGCGCGCTCGGAGTCTCGGCGGGCGGCAGCTCGTCGCGATCGCCGCCCCCGGTAACCGAGTTCTTGAACTCGCGCATGCCGCCACCCAGCGAGCGGCCGAGGTCCGGCAGCTTCTTGGGTCCGAAGACGATGAGCGCGATTCCGAGAACGATGATCAATTCCATGGGTCCGATGCCAGGCATTGGTTCCCCTTTCCTTAGGACTTCACGAACGGCTTGACGGCGTCGAGCACGGCCTGCATGTCGAGCGCCTTGTCGAAGCCGCCGTCGCTGATCGGCTTCCGGTTGAGCAGGCGGATGGCCGCCGCGTGCCGGGCCTCGATCTGAACGATGCTCCCGGCCGCTGCCAGCACGTCCTTGGACTCGATCCCGGGGGCCGCGCCGTTGTAGGCGCTCACTCCGGTGTCCTCGAACGTCTGCGCGAGCTTGAGGAAGCTCTTCTGGTTTGCGAATGCGTTGCCGAAGTCGACTCCGGGGGCCTTGACGGGCGTGCCGCCGAGGTCCTTGATGGTCGACATCAGCGCGGCGACGTGCTCCTTCTCGTTGTCACGGATCTCCGTGGCGAGGGACTTCACGTCACGGGACAGACCCTTGGTCTGCTTGAGCGCCTGCGTGTAGAACGCGGCCTCGAGGTACTCGAGCGTGAGTGCGAAGTTCAGGATCTCGACGTCGCCGCCGCCCTCCTGAGCGATCGCTTGGCGCACGAAGGGGCCGACCGCGCCGAGGCCGTACACGGCACCGGCCGTCACGGCGCCGCGCATGATGAACGACTGCCGGCTGATTCCCTTGACGTCGATGGCCGCCAGCTCGGGGGCCACCAGCTTTTGGTTGGACATTGAGTTCTCCTTTTCTGCCGCGCCCCGCCTAGGCGAGGAAGGGCTTGACCTGCGGCAGGACCTCTTCCATCGAGGCCGGCTTGGCGAAGGCGCCGTCGGGGACGATGGTCTTGCCCACAACGGTGTTGAGCGCCGCGGCGTGGCGACCCTCGACCGAATGGATCGCCAGGGCGGCCGCGAGGATCTCCTTGGACTTGATCCGGCCGGCCTGACCGAGGTAGGCAGCAGCGCCGAGGTTCTCGACCACCGCAGCGGTCTCGAGAATCTTGTTCACTCCGCCCTCGATCACCGCGTCGAAGTTGGTCTTCGGCCGCTTGGGCTTGCCGCCCAGCTTCTCGACGGTGGCCGTGAGAGCGTCCACGTGCTCCTGCTCGTTGTCGCGAATCATCACGATGGTTCTGGCCAGCGCGCGAGACGGCGGCTTCACATCGCTGTTGATGACCGCGTTGTAGAAGTCGGTCTCGAGGTGCTCGAGGGTCAGCGCGTACTGGACGATCGCCAGATCGCCACCGGCCGTCGGCTTCTTCTTGTCCTTCTTCGTGCTCATGGCTGAGGATTGCTCCTCGTCGTCGCCACCGCACGCAGCCAGGAAGATCGCGAAAGCACTCGCTGCGCCCGCTCCTCCCATCATGCGCAGGAATCGCTTACGCGAGGACGGATCCTCCGCAAGTTCCTGCATCGCGGGGCGCGCGGCGTCGCCGCGCTCGTCCGAGACGGTGCTCATTCCTGCCTCCTGTCGGTGTTCGGGGTGTGTCGAGCCGCGGCGGAAGTTGGATGACCTGCCGGGGCTGCCCTCTTCTACGGGAAGGGCCGCAAACGGATCAGACGCGCGGCGCGTTCGGCGCGCTTCTCCAAGCGCCCGGACGGATGCCCTACTCGAACGTGCGCCGGGCTCAGGCCGGCTGACGCACGCCGATCTCGTCGAGGTGCTCCAGCATGTCGGCGGGGTCCTCGTAGACCCGGAAAGCCCCCGCGTGCACCAACTCCTCTCGGCCGTAGCCGCCGGAGAGGAGGCCGATCCCCAGCGCCCCGGCACGCCGAGCGGCAAGCAGGTCCCAGACGCTGTCGCCAACCACGAGGCTGTCGCGTATGTCGACGTCGATCTTGGCCGCGGCGGTCACGAACAGGTCGGGATCGGGCTTCGCGTAGCGCACGAGGTCGCGGGTGACCATCGGCGTGCCCTCGGGCAGCCCGAGCAGTGCCCGCGCCTTGCCGGCCGTGCGCTCGGCGCCGCTCGTGGCGATCGCCCATGGGATGCCCTCCTGGTCGAGCCGTGCGAGCAGTTCGGTGGACCCGTTCAGCGGCCGGACCCCGGGATAGTGCCTGGAGTAGGCCTCTGCGTGCAGGTCGGGTAAGCGCGCAAGCGTCTCCTCATCGAGCTCCGTCCGTAGCTCACGTCGCAGCGCCGCGACGAAGAGCCCGCCGCTCATGCCGATGCGGCGATGGATCTTCCATACGGCGAGGTTCACGCCCACCTCCTCGAGTGCCTCCCGCCAGGCGATGACGTGCTGGTACACGCTGTCGATCAGGGTGCCGTCGAGATCGAAGAGGAACGCGGGTTGGGGCATGCGCGGTGAGTGGTTCACGCCATCGAAGCTAGCGGGGTCGCGCTGCTTGACCGCGGCCGGCAGATCGTTTAGACCTGACACGCATGAGGGCTACGCGAAGGGGCCAGATGGGCCGGCGCGGTGTGGCACTTGTCGTGGTGCTGGCGTGCTTGTTCAGTCTCGGCGGTGTGGCTTTCGGCCTACCGCCGTTCACCACCGCGCCGAAGTCGTCGCCGAGCAGCGGCCCGCAGGCTGAGGTGTTCGGGGTCGCCACCGGATGCCGCGCGAACTTCGATCGGTTCGTGATTCGCGCGCGCTTCGCGACTCCGGGTTATCGGGTGAGGTATGTGAGGCGGATCGTCCAGGACGGCTCGGGGCAACTCGTGCCGCTGCGGGGCACCAAGCGCATCAAGGTTCTCGTTCGTAACGCGCGCGGACACACAAACGGAGGAATGAACCTGCTGCCGTCCGTCAGGACGCCGCTCTGCCCCAACCTGCGGCAGATCAAGTTGGCCGGCGACTTCGAGGGCCTGGTCACGTTCGGACTCGGACTGCGCAGCAAGACCGGCTTCCGAGTCTTCCGGCTCACCAACCCGACGCGGATCGTGATCGACGTCGCACACTGAGGGTTGCTGAAGCCGGGTGCCAGCAGCCGCGCCGGTACCGATCCGGGGCCTGTTCGAGGCGCACCTCACCGTGGCCGACCTGCCCCGCGCGGTCGCGTTCTACCGCGACATCGTGGGCCTGCCGGTTGCGCTCGAGATGCCCGAGCGTGGCGCCACGTTTTTCTGGGTAGTCGAGCGCGGCCAGGCGATGCTCGGCCTGTGGACGCTCGGCTCGATGCCGATGGGTCTCAGCCTGCACGTGGCCTTCGACGTCGCGCTCGAGGACGTTATGGCCGCACCCGAGCGCTTGCGCGCACAGGGTATTGAGGCGCTCTCCTTCTTCGGAGCGCCGACCGACGAGCCGAGCGTGCTGGCCTGGATGCCCGCCGCCGCGGTCTACTTCCGCGACCCCGACGGGCATCAGCTCGAGTACCTGGCGATGCTCGAGGCCGAGGCCCGGCCGGAGCTGGGAATCGTGCCGTGGAGCGAGTGGACAGCTCGCTAGACGAACCGCCGCCGTGATCCGATCACCGGCGGATACATCACCAGCACAGAACACTCGGTGGTTCTTTCGCCCCGCTGCGAGGTGATCGAGGCCGTGCCGCGCGATCAAATCGAGCGGATCAGCGTCGGCCCTGACGAGGTCACAAGGTCCCACTGCTGAGGGCGACCGACGGGCTCTGACCTGCTGTACGCCGTCAGCCCACCAGCCGCCCGAAAAGGTGGTCGAGCATCCTCGCGGGATCTCCGCAGAGGCCTGTGTGGACGGGCGAGGGCTGGATGACGGTGCTGGCCGGCGCCACCAGCCAGCTGAAGCGCTCGGAGGGCTCGAGGCGGGCGATCGGCCCCGCCTCGGGATCGCCGGCCGCCACCCGCCTAAGCGCCTCGAGGCGCTCGACCACCGGCCCGGGATCGATCTCTGGGTCGAGCGCGGCGAGGCGTTCGCGATTCAGCGACACGCGGGCGGCCAGGAACCCCAGCGTGCGCGCGAACACGACGACCCCGGCGTTGAGGAATTCCCCCCGTTCCAGATCGGGAACGACCCTCAGCAGCGCGTACTGAAAAGGGCTATTGGCCTGCTCGGGCATCCTCGGCCTCCTGCGCGAAAGCGCGCGGCTCCGCCAGCCGCCGCTGGAGCCAGGTCGCGTAGACCTCACTCGGGTGCTCCTGCCACTCCTGCGGGATGAGAGCCGCCAGTGCCTCCGGGATCTCCACCGGCAGGCGAGGCGCCAGGCGCTCATCGGCCTCCAGGATCGAGCCGGCGTGGGGAAGCAGCACGTGCTCGCCGATCGCTGGGAAGGATGCTCGCGCCTGGGCGGCCAGGTCCCCCGCAGCGTGCTGGTGGTAAACGGCGGCGCCATGGTCGATCAACCAGAGGCGCCCATGCCAGAGCAGCAGATTGGGATTGCGAGGCGTGCGGTCGACGTTCGCCATCAGGGCGTCGAACCAGACGATGTCGGCCGCGAGCTCTGGCGCGACGGCATCTCCCCCGTCGGCGGCGTCGAACGAGAGCGCCCCGGGCAAGAAGTCGACTCCCAGGTTCAACCCCGGGCTGGCATCGAGCAGATCCTGGATCTCAGGATCCGGCTCCGCCCGGCCGAGCGCGGGGTCGAGCTCCACGAACACCAGCTCCGGCACGTTCAGGCCAAGCCGCCGTGCCGAGCTCACCAGCGAGCAGCTCGGCCACCAGCGCCTTCGCGCCCTGGCCGGCGCCGCGGAACTTGACCACATAGAGCCCGTCGTCGTCGGCCTCCATGAGCCCGGGCAGCGAGCCGCCCTCTCGCAGCGGCGTGACGTAGCGCGTGGCCGCGACGGTGGACAGCCCCACCTGGGCCTGCGAGGCGACCGGCATCGGGCAAGCCTACGAGTCCGGCGGGACCTGGGCCCGCCGGGGCTTCGTACTCATCCTGTCATCCGCCCGTAACACACCTTGGTCACCTTTCGTCCCGTGTTCCGTCCCTCCCTTCTTGGTGCCGCTCTGGCGGCCTCGCTCGCCCTCGGCGCGTGCGGCTGGCGTGATTTCGTCCCCTCCGAGAGGCGGGTGCTCCAGCCGCGCATCGAGTGGAAACGCTCGGTGGCGGTCGGCGACCCGGCGGCGGGCCGGCTCGTGCGCGGCGTTCGGCTCCCGCGGGAGGGGGAGCACTTCTTCACCTGGGACCCGGTCAAGCGCCGCGCGCCCAATCGTCCCTGGCGCCGCTACGGCACGGGCCGCTTGGTCAGCACTGTCCTAAGCGTGGCGCGCGAGTACGGGCGCACGCATCCGCGCGCCCCGCGGATCGCGGTGGGCGACCTCAGCCGCCCGCGAGGAGGCGACTTCGGCCCACGGTTCGGCTACATCGGCCACGCCAGCCACCAGAACGGCCTCGACGTGGACGTCTACTATCCGCGCGCGGACGGCCGAGAAAGGGCTCCCCGCGACGCCACCCAGATCGATCAGGCGCTCTCCCAGGAACTCGTCGACCGCTTCGTGGCCGCGGGCGCGCAGACCGTGTTCGTGGGCCCGAACACGAAGCTCACCGGGCCCCCCGGCGTGGTGGTGCCGCTGGTCAACCACGACAACCACCTGCACGTGCGCATCGGCTGACCCCTAGCGCCCCACGGGGCGCGGGCGCGGCGGCTGTGAGAACAGCCGCCACAGGCCGGCCTCGGGCACCCGTTCCACCAGGAAGCCCGCCGCCATGGCCTCGCTCTCCACGAGGTTGGCCACGCGTGGCCTGGTGGCAAAGCGGCTGACGGCCACGGCGTTTCGCAGCTTCACGGCCAGCGGGCGCTCCGCCGCCCACAGAATCGCCAGCGGAGGAACGGCGATCTGGCGACCCGATCGGGGGTCCGAAGTGGGATGCGAATGACGCAGCTCGACCTCGAGCTCGCCCCGCGTGTATTCCGCTCCCCCCAGCAACGCGCGCACCGCGCGCTGATCCCCAATCACATACTTGACCGTAGGATCGAGCGCTCGAATGCGCCACTCGACCATCTGTCTAGAACACGCGGGTCGAGGCGACCCGGTTGTCCAGGCTTTCGCTCCCGGCCGGGTCAATCTGATCGGAGAGCACACCGACTACAACCTCGGGCTCTGCCTGCCTTTCGCCATTGATCGAGGCATCACCGTGAGTGCCGTGGCGCTCGACGCCGGGGACCGGATCGAGGTGCACGCTCTCGATCTCGGGGACACGGACAACTTCGTGCTCGGCCGCGAGGGCCGGCCGGCGGAGGCCCCCGAGGGCTGGAGCCGTTTCGCCCGCGGGGGCGCTTCAGAGCTGCTCGGCGCGGGTGTCGAGCTGCGGCCCTGCCGGCTCGAGTTCTCCGGAGACCTGCCGGCCGAGGCGGGGCTCTCGTCCTCGGCGGCGCTCTCGATCTCACTCTGTCTTGCGCTGTGCGCGGTCGCGGGCGCCGACGCACCCGAGCGGGTCGCTCTGGCTCGGTTGTGCTCGCGCATCGAGAACGTGTGGTGTGGTGCAGAGACCGGGCTGCTCGACCAGCTTGCCTCGCTCTGCGGCGAGGAGGGCCACGCCGTGCGCATCGACATGGCCGGGCCTAAGCTGAGCCAGGTTCCCCTCGAGCTGGGCGGGCACACGTTGGCCACGATCGAATCGGGCGCCTCTCGCCGCCTGGCCGGATCGGGGTACAACCAGCGTCGCGGCGAGTGTCGCGCCGCCTGCGAGCGGCTCGGCCTGGATTCGCTGAGGCAGGCCGACGACTCGGCCGTGGCCAGCCTGCCCGACCCGCTCGACCGCCGCGTTCGCCACGTGCTGAGCGAGAACGCGCGCGTGGACGAGGCCGTGAGGGCGCTCGGCGCCCGTGACTTCGCCGAGCTGGGACGCCTGCTCGACGAGTCACACGCGAGCCTGCGCGACGACTACGAGGTCTCGGTGCCCGAGGTCGAGCGGACGGTGGAGGAGTGCAAGCGAGCCGGCGCGCTCGGCGCGCGCATCATGGGCGGCGGCTTCGGCGGGGCGGTGCTCGCGCTGTTCGGCCCGCACGCCGAGCTGCCCGAGCGGGCAATCAGGGTTGAGCCGGGGCCTCCGGCTCGGCTCCTGTGACCCCCTCGTCCTCTTCCTCGAGTTCGTCCACCAGCGGGCGGGTGAAGCCCCAGAGCATGAACAGCGCCGCGGCCAGGAGCAGCGCGAAGGAGACCCAGAGGTTGATGTTCACGCCCGCCGCCTTCTCCTTGTCGGCCTCGCTCGCGAACAGCCCGGCCCCGAGCAGCAGCAGTCCGTAGACACCGAGCAGCCCACCGATGATCTTGCGGATGTCGAGCAGGCTGGTGGCCTTCTCAACCTGCTCCTCGCTGAACTGGGGTGTCTCCTCGGCCATCTGAGTGTCCTAGATGAAGATGATGTTCAGGATGATCACGATCACTATCGCGCCCGCGCCGAGCACCTTGGGGTTGCGCCACCACAGCGAGTCGCGCCGAGAGAGCTTCAAGTCGGTTCCCTCGGCCATGCCGTAGACGAGACCGTGCAGTTCCTCGACAGGCTTGGGCTGGGTGGCCAGGCTCACCACCACGGTCACGATCGCATCCACCACGAAGGCGACGATCGCTCCCCAGAAGTCGGCGGCCAGCGGGGAGGCGATCTCGATGGTGCCGCGCGAGTAGAGCTGGTGGGTCATGAACGCGCCGAAGGTGCCGGCCACCAGGCCCGCGAAGCCGCCCCAGGGCGTGGCCCGTCGCCAGAACATGCCGATGATGAACGTGGCGAACAGCGGCGCGTTGAAGTACGAGAACAACAGCTGAACGTAGTTCATGATGTTGTCGTAGCCCTTGGCGATGAACGCCGTGAGGATCGAGATGCCGATGCCCACCACCGTGGCGATTCGCCCGAAGCGGATGTAGTGAGCGGGGTCGGCGTCCGGCCTGATGTAGTCCTGGTAGAGGTCGTAGGTCACGACCGTGTTGAAGGCCGACACGTTCGCCGCCACCCCGGCCATGAAGGCGGCGATCAGGCCGGTCACGGCGATACCAAGCATTCCCGAGGGCAGGTACTCAACGATCAGCGCCGGGATGGCGTTGTTGTACGTCGTGGCCGGGGTGGACTCGCTGCCGAAGTCCTTGACCGTCACGAGCGCCACCAGACCGGGGATGACCACGAGGGCGGGGATGAAGATCTTGGGGTAGGCGGCGATCAGGGGGGTTCGGCGCGCGGCCGACATGTTGTTGGCCGACAGCGCACGCTGCACCTCGGCGAAGTTGGTCGTCCAATAGCCGAACGAAAGTACGAACCCGAGTCCGAACACGGTGGCGATCCAGTTGGCGCCGAGCGGGTTGTCGCCGCCTATCCCGAGGCCCTCCCAAGCGTGCAGCCCGGGCTCGCCCAGATCACTCTGCTTGATCAGGTCGGCCAGGCCGTTGATGCCCCCGACGTCGATGAGCGCCACGGTCACGAGCGGCACGAGCGCGGCCAGAATGATGAAGAACTGCAGCACCTCGTTGTAGATGGCCGAGGTGAGGCCTCCGAGGGTGATGTAGGCCAGCACGATGAACGCGGCGATCACTATCGCCGTGCTTATCGACCAGCCCAGCATCAGCGAGAGCACCAGGCCGAGCGCGAACAGGTTCACCCCGCTGATCAGAACCGTGGCGAGGGCGAAGGAGATCGAGTTGAAGAGGTGGGTCGGCTTGTTGTAGCGGCGGCGCAGCCACTCGGGCACCGAGCGCACCTTCGACCCGTAGTAGAAGGGCATCATCACGAGGCCCAGGAAGACCATCGCCGGGATGGCGCCGATCCAGTAGAAGTGCACCGTGGCCACGCCGTACTGCGCCCCGTTGGCGGCCATGCCCAGCACCTCGAGGGCGCCGAGGTTGGCGGCGATGAAGGCGAGGCCGGTTATCCAGGCCGGCAGCGAGCGCCCGGAGAGAAAGAAGTCGAGGTCGGTCTTCAGCAGGCGCTTGGCGCCGAAGCCGATTCCCAGCACCACGACGAAGTAGATCGCGATGATCGCGTAATCGAGTACCGAGGCATCGATCCGCAGCATGGCCGCTGCCTACCCAGGTGCAGAACGCGCCAAACGACAGCGCGGCGTAGGCCCGCGCTCAGGGGTGCTCGAGCGGGAGCTCGCCTATGTCGGTCCGGGTCTCGCGCACCCAGCGCCAGATCGAAACCAGGGCGATCACCAGACCGATCACCACCATGGGCAGCGCCAGAACGACGCCGCACACGGCCACCGCGATGCCGAATGCCGTGGTCACGGGCAGGTAGGAAGGCCCGGGGAGATGGATCGCTTCGCCGGCGGCCGGTGCCTCAGGCCCGCCGGTATGGACCTGCTCGTCCGCCATCAGTAGACGAGGGCCACTACCCAGGACAACGCGAACACGACCAGCGCGATCGCGCCGGCGATCAGGCCGGTGCGAATGTTCTTGAGGGCGAGACGGCGATCCATGGCGGACTCCGTTGTATCAGGCCGGGATATCGGACGGCAATTCGCTGGTGGCGCCGTCCGATACCCACACGCGCACGATGTCGCGCATGGAGAGGATTCCCACCAACTTCCCGCCGTCCACCACCACCAGGTGGCGAAAGCCGCCCCGAACCATGGCCTCGGCCGCTCGCTCGAGCGACCAGTCGGGCGCGGCGAAGACCAGGTCGGAGGACAGATGGTTCGACACCGTCTCGTGGTCGGGGTCCTCGCCGGCGGCGATCGAATGAAGGAGGTCCCGCTCGGTCACGATCCCCGGACCGGGCTGCTCGGGATCGAGTACCACGGCGGCGCCCACACGGCGCTCCGCCATTGCCACCGCCGCAGCGCGCAGGGAGCGGCCGGGGTTGAGAGTGAGGACCCTTTCGCTCATTCCGGTGCTGACCTGCATGCCACTCCCTTCAACCAAGTGTCGATCGGCTCAAACCCAGCCTACAACGGCAGACATCCGCATCGCCACGTCCTGCGTACTACTGATTGGTGAGACAGGCCACCCTCTTCCGGCGCCGGGCGCTTTTCGACGAAGCCCTGGCCGTGATCGAGCAGGATTACGCCGACGAGAACCTCTCGTTGGGCGCCGTGGCGCGCTCTATAGCGACCTCGCGCCGCCAGCTGCAGCGCGTGTTCGGCGAGCGCAACACGAGCTTCCGTGCCGAGTTGCAGCGAGTGCGCATGACGAAGGCCTCCGAACTTCTGCACGAAGGTGAGACGCCGGTTTCCGCTGTCGCCCGCTCGGTCGGCTACCGCCAGCCCGCCCAGTTCTCCAAGGCCTTTCGCCGCCACCACGGCTGCGCACCCTCGGAGATGCGCGGGGTGACCGAGAGCGTCGCGGCCTAGCGCGCCAACTCGGGGCGCTGTCGGTCCCGCCCGGCCGCCGCGTCCCGTAAACTCGCGCGCCGGATGAGCGAGAAGGACCCAGCGGCAGGGGACCCCAAGGGTCCCCCGCAAGAGGACCCGCGAATCGAGGGGGAGAAGCATCCGATCGGGCGGATGCTGGCCTACGGCACGATCGCCTCGGTGATCGGCGTCGCGGTTGCCCTGTACATCGACTGGTTCCCCGTGAGCGCCGCCGGGGATGCGAGCCCAGATCGACACGATCTACGACGTGCTGCTGGTGGTATCGGTGCCGATCTTCGTTCTCGTGATGACGGTCGTCGTCTACTCCGTCACGCGCTTCGCCGCCAAGCCCGGCGACATGCGCGACGGGCCGCCCATCCACGGCAACACCCGCCTCGAGGTCATCTGGGTGACGATCCCATTCCTCATGGTCACGGGCTCGCGATCTACGGCTGGATCGTGCTCGACGACATCGAGGCCAAGCAGCCCAACGAGATGGTGGTCAAGGTCACCGGCCAGCAGTTCACCTGGACCTTCGAATACCCCGCGGACAAGGTCAAATCGACCGCGCTCGTCCTGCCCGAGGACCAGCCGATCGACTTCCGCATCAACACGAACGACGTCCTGCATTCCTTCTGGGTGCCGCAGTTCCGGCTCAAGTCCGACGCCGTGCCCGGGCTGACCACGCAGATCCGCCTGACCCCCGACCGGGTGGGCCGCTACCAGGTGGTCTGCGCCGAGCTCTGCGGGATCGGGCACGCGGCGATGCGCCAGAACGTGAGCGTGGTGCCGCGCGAACGGTTCGACGCCTGGATCGAGGACCAAAAGCAGGCCGCCCAAGGGGGCGCGGCACCGTGATGAAGTACCTTCTGATGGCTCTGGAGATTCGGCCATGACCCTCACCCATCGGCTGCTCGCACCGGGCTGGTACCGCGCCTTCCTCGGCCTGTGCGGGGGCTTCCTCATGGGCATGGGGATCGTGGTCGGCGTACGGGCCGCGTACGGCTGGGATCCGCTCTTCGACTGGGATGCCATCGTGACCGTGGGCGGGTTGATAGTCGCGCCGCTGGGCTACCTGGTGGGCATCGGCTGCTTCGACTACTGGTTCCGCTGGGCCTCAGGCGCGCCCACCATCCCCGAGGACCACTCGGGCCATGGCGCATACAGCTGGCGCGACTACTTCCGCGTCAACACCGACCACAAGGTCATCGGCATCCAGTACATCTGCACCACCTTCGTCTTCTTCATCGCCGGCGGCCTGATGGCGATGCTGATGCGCGCGGAACTGGCCACGCCGGGCTCGCAGTTCGTGGACCCGAACACCTTCAACGGGCTGTTCTCGGTCCACGCCTCGCTGATGATCTTCCTGTTCATCATCCCGGTCTTCGCCGGGATCGCGAACTACGTGATCCCGCTGATGATCGGCGCCCCGGACATGGCGTTCCCGCGCCTCAACGCGCTCTCGTTCTGGATGCTCCCGGCCGCCGGCGTGATGATGATCTGCAGCTACTTCGCCGAGGGGGGAGCGTTCGCCACCGGCTGGACGGCCTACGCCCCCCTGTCGACCGAGACCCCGCTGGGGCAGCAGTTCTTCACGATGGGCGTCCAGTTCGCGGGCGCCTCGTCGATCGCCACCGCGCTCAACTTCTTGGTCACGATCATCACCATGCGGGCGCCGGGCATGACCTTCTGGCGCATGCCCCTGCTGGTGTGGGCCAACTTCACCACCTCGCTGCTGGTGGTGATCGCCACGCCGTTCATCGCCGGCTCGCAGTTCTTCATCCTGCTCGAGCGCTCGCTCGGCATGCAGTTCTTCAATCCGGGTGCAAACGGAGACGTTCTTCTCTACCAGCACGTCTTCTGGTTCTACTCGCACCCGGCCGTCTACATCATGATGCTGCCCGGGTTCGGGATCGTCAGCGAGGTGATCTCCACCCACGCGCGCAAGCCGATCTTCGGCTACCGGATGATGGCCTTCTCGCTCGTGGCCATCGTGATCCTGGGCTTCTCGGTCTGGGCCCACCACATGTTCGTGTCGGGGATGTGGAGCTGGTTCCGGGTGCCGATGATGATCACCACGATGCTGATCGCCGTGCCCACGGGCATCAAGATCTTCTCCTGGCTGGCCACCCTCTGGCGCGGGGTCATCCACCTGCGAACGCCGCTGCTGTTCGCCCTGGGCTTCATCACCATGTTCACCCTGGGCGGAATCAGCGGAATCATGCTCGCGGTCGTGCCCTTCGACATCCACGTGTCGGACACGTACTTCATCGTGGCCCACATCCACTACGTGCTGTTCGGCGGCTCGGTGTTCACGATCTTCGCCGGGCTCTACCACTGGTTCCCGAAGATGACCGGGCGGATGTACGACGAGACCCTGGGCAAGCTGCATTTCTGGCTCTCGTTCATCTTCTTCAACCTCACCTTCGGGCCCATGCACTTCGTCGGCATCGACGGCATGCCGCGGCGCGTAGCCGACTACTCCGAGCAATTCGCCACGTGGAACGCCATCATCTCGATCTCGGCCTTCATCTTCGGGCTGTCGTTCCTGATCTTCCTCTACAACATCATCGCCTCCTGGCGCAACGGCCCGCTGGCGGTGGGCAACCCGTGGCGAGCACACTCGATCGAGTGGCAGGTGTCCTCGCCGCCGCCGGTGTTCAACTTCGATTCGGTCCCGACGGTCGTGGGCGGCCCCTATGAGTACGGCGTCCCCGGCGCGGTGCACGCCGTGTTCAAGGAGGAGAAGGCTCCGGCCGGTGCCGTGCCCGCCCCGGCGGGCGGAGGTGGAGCGCCTCCGCCGACCGATCCATGAAACGCATTCTCGTAGTCGCCAACGAGACGGTGGCGGGCAAGCCGCTGATCGAAGCGGTTCAACGTCACGCCGAGGGCGAGGAGATCCATGTCCACGTGATCTGCCCGCAGAACCAGCCCAAGCACGGCTACGTGATCCACGAGGACCACGTCCGCGACGCCGCCGAGAACCGGCTCGATATGACGCTGGCGCTGCTGCGAGAGGAGGGCATCGAGGCCGACGGCGAGGTGATGGACCCAGATCCCTACTCGGCCATCATGGACGCGCTGGGCGAGGAGATGTACGACGAGATCATCATCTCGACCCATCCCGAAACACGCTCGGGCTGGCTGCGCCAGGGCCTGGTCGACCGCGTCCACCGTGCCAGCGGACGCCCGGTCGAGCACGTGGTGGTGGACATCGACTCGGAGCGCGACGACGTGAAGCGCACGCTGGTGGTGGCCAACCAGACCGTGGGCGGACGGGAGCTGATCGACCACCTCAAGCAGAAGGCCGAGGGCGAGCCGCGCGGCTTCATCGTGATCTGCCCGCAATCGGCCGATGCGGACGACGACAACGGACAGGGTCCGGACGACGCCCACAAACGCCTCGCCCACACGCTCGCAGAGCTGCAGGATGCCGGACTACAGGCGGTCGGCCAGGTGGCGCACTCAGACCCCTACACCGCGGTCCAGAACGCGCTGCAGTTCTACGCGCCGGACGACATCGTGGTCTCCACCTTCCCCGAGACCCGCTCCGGCTGGCTGCGCTCGGATCTCATCGGCCGGATCGAGGAAGCCACCGGCAAGCCCGTGGAGCACGTGGTCAGTTCCGAGGGAGGTGAGTCCTGATGGAGTCCGCCTCCATAGCGGCCGACATCGCTCACGATCACGACGATCACCACGGCCCGCCCACCCCCAACGTCTCCTCGCGGGTCGAGGCGCAGTACCTCGGGATGCTGCTTTTCATCATCTCGGAGATCATGCTCTTCGGAGCATTCTTCACGGCCTACTTCTTCATCCGGGTCGTAAACCAGGCCGAATGGTTCCCGATCGACGGCGTCGACCTGCCGGTGGCCATCGCGGGCGTCAACACCGCGATCCTCCTCTCCTCGAGCTTCACGATGCACTGGGCGCTGGAGGGCGCGCGCAACGAGAACCGGCGCGCGCTGAAGGTGGGCCTGCTCACCACGGTCATGCTCGGTCTCAGCTTCCTCAGCATTCAGATCAACGAGTACATCCATCTGGGCTTCGCCCCATCCGACAACGCCCAATCAACGATCTTCTACGGGCTCACCGGCCTGCACGGCGCGCACGTGTTCGTCGGGCTGACGCTGCTCACGTTCGCCACCGTGCGCGCCTTCCGCGGCCACTTCACGGCCAAGGAGCACCGCGGGGTCGAGGTGCCCGGTATCTACTGGCACTTCGTCGACGTCATGTGGGTCTTCGTGTATTCCACGCTGTATTTGCTGTGAGCGCCCGCTCTTCGCTTCACTCGCTTGGCTCGTGCTGAATCCGCTTCGTTCGGAACAGGAGGCTTTCCGCTTCCTCATATACGTCGTGGTCGTGGTTGCGGTCGCGCTGGCGGTCGTCTTCCTGCTGAGGGCGATCCTCTGAACCCCGACCTCGAGCTGGCCGAACGGGCGGCCCGTGCGGCCGGCGAGGTGCTGCTCGGCTATTACGGGCGCGAGCCCGAGGGGCTCGGCTCGAAGTCCTCGGACACCGACCTGGTCTCGGACGCCGACCGTGAGGCCGAGCGGACGATCCGCGAGCTCCTCGAGGCCGAGCGCCCACAGGACGGAATGCTGGCCGAGGAGAGCTCGGAGAGCTTCGGCGACAGTGGCAGGCGCTGGATCGTCGATCCGCTCGACGGCACGATCAACTTTCTCTACGGCTTCCCGGCGTGGGCGGTGAGCATCGCCCTCGAGGACCGCGACGGCCTGGCCGTGGGGGTGGTCCACTCACCGGTGCACGAGGAGACCTTCTACGCCGTGCGGGGTGAGGGAGCACGCTTGGGAGACAGCCGGCTGCGTGTGCGCGAGAGCCACGAGCTGGGCCGGGCGATGATTGCCACCGGCTTCTCCTACGAGGCCGAGCGCCGAGCCGAGCAGGCCGAGGTCATAGTTCGCCTGCTTCCCCTCGTTCGGGACATCCGCCGCGCCGGCGCGGCCGCGCTCGACCTGGCCTGGGTGGCCGCCGGGCGCGTGGATGCCTTCTACGAGCGTGGGCTGAACGCCTGGGACCTGGCCGCGGGGCAGTTGCTGGTGCAGGAGGCCGGCGGCGTGGTCCTGCCGCTCGAGGACGCGCCGACGGGCGTGATCGCGGCGGCGGGCCAGGAGCTGCTCGACGACCTGGCCGAGCTGGTCGGCTGATGGATTCGCCCGGCGCTGCGCGAGCCGCCGGGTGCCGCGGCATGCGTCTTCTAACGGCAGCAACCAAGGGTGGACGCGGCCGTGTTGTCGGCTTTGTCACGTTGCCGTAACGCGGTTTCGCGCCACTGTCCTGGATTGGTGTCGTCCTGCGACACCAGGGCAGGACAGCTCCCAACGCGGCGGCGCGATTCGTCTCTCCCGACGGGCTTGTGTTACAGCGCCGCGACAGGAGTGACAGTCCCGGTCGATCCCCGCGCCTGGTTGCTGTCGTAACGACGCCCGCCGGCCCCGGCGCACCGCGACTCGCGCAGCGCAAGCCAGGGACGCGGCACATCAAAACCCCACATCACGCGCGCTAGTTGCCGAGCAGGTACTCCACGAGCGTCTGCACCTGCTTCTCATTGAGGCGCCCCTTGTAGGCGGGCATCACGCCGGACTGGAAGCCCTCGACGGTGAAGGCGTCCGGATCGAGGATCGCCTCGCTCACGTACTCCTCGGCCCCAAGGTCCGTGCGGTTGCCGGCCTGCGCCGCCAGGTCGTCGAGGTTGGGGCCGATGTTGCCCTTGGCGCCCGCCTTGCCCAATGTGTGGCATGCGGCACAGCCGGCGGCCGTGAAGATCTGCTCCCCGGTGGTGGCTCCGGCCAGGCCGGCCTGGGCCAGCGCACCCTCGTCCTCACCCGGGCGCGAGGCAGCGTAGGCGACGTAGGCGGCCACATCCTCGGCGTCCTTGCCCTTCACCAGCCCCGCCGGCATCACGCTGCTCTTGCGCGGGTGGAGTATCTGGGCGTGGACTATGCCCTGAATCGTCTGCCGGCCCTCCCCGTCGGCCAGCGCGGTGCGAAACGCAGCGTCGAGGCTCGGGCCGGTCTGGCCCTGGGTGCCCGCTCGCCCGAGGGTGTGGCAGGAGCCGCAGCGCTCGGTGAAGAGCGCCTTACCGTTCGACAGGTCCTCCTCCTCGCGGCCGCACGCGGCCAGCGGCAGCGCTACCGCCGCCGCTACGAGCGCCGCCAGCAGCGGCTTGACCAGGTTCCGGGTGAGGCTCAAGAGGCGGGAACATTATCCGTTGGCGACGCCGGATACGGAAGAGTGTCAAGGCGCCCTTCGGCGGCCGCGATCACCCTCTCGGCCACGCTTTCCCAGGCGTAGTGAGCCGCCGCCTGCTCGGCCAGCGCCGCTCTGGCGCGTTCGCGCTCGACGGGATCGAGCCGCAGCCACGCAACCAGTTTCGCGGCGATCTGGTCTACGGCGTCGGGGCCGACTGTGAACGAGAGCAGCGGCCGCAGGTGCTCCGGCATGGCCGGGGCCAGCGTGGCCGTGACCTCGGCCATCCCGGAGTGGTGCGCCGACAGCGGCAACACGCCGCATGCGGCCGCCTCGGCGGCCACCATGCCGAAGGCCTCGGGAAAGGTGCTGGGCATCACCTGCGCCTCGCAGGCGGGCAGAAGGTCGGGCAGGTCGCCGTACTCGAGGCGGCCGGTGAAATGGACACGGTCGGCCGCCGCGGGGGCGGCCTCGAGCCACCCGTCGTCCACCCGCTCCAGGAAGTCGTTCAGATAGCGCAACTGCCCGGGTGGCCCGCCCTCCAGCTCGCGCCCCCGGGCGGCGATGTCACGCAGGTCGTCGAGGTCACGCCGGCGTATGGCCTCCAGGAAGCGGTCCATGGTCTCGCGATACGTGCCGAAGCCGATCACCACCAGGCGCGCGTCCGGCACCTCGGACACAACGGTCGGCCAGGCGGCCAGCAGCAGGTCCACACCCTTCGACACGATCAGCTTGCCGGCGTAGCTGACGATACGGTCGTGCTCGGGGTCCAGCGCGCGCACGGCATCGGCTGCACCGGTCTCGCCGCCCCAGGACGCCGCTGCGCCCGATTCGAGCTTGGAGGCCAGCCGCTCGAGGTCGGCCGAGCCGGGGCGAAACGAATGGATGTCCACGCCGGGCGGACCGAGCCGTGTGCGCTGCGGCAGTTCGGGCTCGTCCGCCAGCACCTCCCACAGGCTTGCGCCGGTGTGGTGAGAGCCCACCAGCACGCCGGAGGCGCCGCGTATGCCCTCCAGGGCATAGGGCAGGAAGCGAGGGTTCGGGCGAACGGTGTACTCCAGCGCGCTGCCGTGGACCTTCACCGCGTAGGGCGCGCGGCCGGCCAGGCCCCGGGCCAGAATCAGCGGCCCCATGATCAGATGGTTGGCCAGTGCGGCGTCGGGCGCGGGGAGCTCGCGGACCGCGGCCACGTTGGCCTCGATGTAGTGGTCGAGCTCGGCGTCGCTCAGGTCGGCGTAGGGCTTGGCGTCGAAGCCGTCGTAGCTGTCGGCCACGTACACGGGCAGGATGCGCCCGATGTCGGGGTTGTGGACCGTCACTCCGTCGGGCGCGTCCCAGGCCTTGTCCTGGCAGAGCAGGTCGACCTCGTGGCCGAGGCTCGCCAGGGCCGTGGCCAGGTTGGCGTTGTAGATGTTGCTGCCCGTCCCGCGCAGCAGGTATCCGTGGAATATCAGTATCCGCATTGCCCTCCGTCGCCCTCGCTATTGTCCGCGCCGATGCCTGAGCGTCAGAAGTATCGCTTGCGAGCCCGGTCGGACCGCGAGGTCCTCCGCGAAGCTGAGCCCGGCATGCGCTACGTCGACCGTGAAAGCGGCGAAGAGCTGAAGGTCGTCGGCGCCGTTTTGCCGCTCGCGCCTTCGCCGAGCGATCTGCCCTACTCGGTCGAGAACCTCAGGTTGTGCGGGTGTTCGCTCGAGCAGCTCGTCCAGAAGGATCTGAACGACTGCCCTCATTGCGGCCGCCGTCTGCCGGCCGTCGAGCGCTGACCCTCCGCCTGGCCTTCCTGCTGCTCGCGACGCTGCTCGCGTGCGCGCTGCTCCTGGGGTGCGGAGGCGATGACGAGCCCGAGGCGGACACCACGCCGACCGTTCCGGACCTGACCGTCCCGCAGACCGAGGAGGCCGAGCCGCCCGCTCCCGACACCGAAACCGAGACCGCACCGTCTGAGCCGACCGAGACGGTCGCGCCCCCCGAGGACGACGGCGGCACCCCGGCTCCGGAGCCCGAGGTACCCACGGACACCCCGGAGAACGACACACCGCCGCCTCAGGACAGCCCGGCGGAGCGCTTCGAGGAGTTCTGCAACGAGAACCCGGGGGCCTGCGGCTAGCGCCCAAGCCTCTCCCCGACCGCCTCGTGGACCACCGGCGAGCGCTCGACCGGCTCCTCCGTCCAGCTCAAGGCGGCCCGAACGGCTGCCCCGGCCCCGTGGGCGGCGTCCTGGTCGTTGGCCAGCACAACCGCGACCACCGTCTCGGGGTCGGCCTCGTCGCCTATCTCGGCCAGGAAATGGAGCCCGACGGCCAGATCAATCTTGTCGCCCTTGCGCAGCCGGCCCGCGCCCACCCGCGCGGCGGCGTGGCCGATCTCCTCGGCGTCGACCGCCTCGAGCCACCCGTAGCAGCCCGCCTTCACCTCGTGTTGGACCGGGGCCTGGGGGAGCAGCGACCCGTCCTCGACGATTCGCGGGTCGCCGCCCTGCGCCTCCACGAAGCGCCGGAAGCGCTCCAGCGCGGCGCCGCTGCCCAACACCTCCCGCGCTCGTTCGGCGCCCTTCTCCCCGTCCTCGGCCAGCCCCGCGAGGGCCGCCATATACCCGGCGAGGGTCACGCATAGATCGGTGAAGCGCCCGCTGCGCTCACCGCGCAGGACCTCGATCGCCTCGCTCACCTCGATCGCGTTGCCCACCGCGTCGGCCAGCGGCTGGCCCATGTCGGTGATCAGCGCGCCCGTGGCCCGGCCGCCCTCCTCGCCCAGCGCCACACACAGCTCGGCCAGCTCACGAGCCTCCTCGAGCTCCTCCATGAACGCGCCGGAGCCGGTCTTCACGTCGAGCAGGATCGCGTCGGCGCCCCCGGCGAGCTTCTTGCTCATCACGCTGGCGGCGATCAGCGCGATGTTGTCCACCGTGGCGGTCACGTCGCGCAGCCCGTACATCGCCTTGTCGGCTGGAACGAGATCGGCGGTCTGAGCGCACACGGCCAGCCCGATCTGCTCCACCTGCGAGATCAGCTCCTCGCTGGAGAGCTCGGTGCGCATGCCCGGGATGGCATCGAGCTTGTCGAGCGTGCCGCCGGTGTGGCCCAGCCCGTGGCCGGACAGCTTGACCACCTGCATGCCGAGCTCGGCGGCCAGCGGAGCCACGACGAGAGTGGTGCCGTCCCCCACCCCGCCGGTCGAGTGCTTGTCGACGGTCGGGCCGGCAAGGCGGGACAGGTCGAGCCGGTCCCCGGACTCGACCATCGCGTGGGTCAGCGCCACCGCCTCGTCACGCGAGAAGCCCTTGAGGTAGCCGGCCATCAGGAAGGCCGACATCTGGTAGTCGGGCACCTCCTCGCGCGCGTACGCGAGCACGAAGTCGTGAAGATCCTCGGCCGCCAATTCGCGCCCGTCGCGCTTCGCGGCGATCAGCTCGACGGGTCTCAGGGCTGGGAGTCCTCTTCAGAGGCGAGGGCCCGCGGAAGGCTCATGGCGAGGCGAGCCTACTCCAGTGCTCACCTGGGTAGCCAACGCGGCGATCGCGGGTGGTGGCCGCCTGAGCTCAGGCCTTCTCGAGCAGCGCCTTGAGCCGTTTCAGGTCCTTCTGCAGACCGGAGCGAAGTATCGGGACGAGCAGCGGCCCGAGCGCCCTCGTGACGCCCTTCGGCTCGAGGTCGATCTGGTAGGTGAACACCGACCCGCCTCCGCGATCTGCCCGCACGGTCCGTGAGCCCCGGATCCGCTCGTTCCGCTACCGCAAACGGTAGGAGACGCCGGGGTCCACGTCGCTCACGGTCGAGTCGGTGGTGAAGCTGCGGCCGGCCATCTTCAGGACCTCGTGAACCCTCGTGCCCGGCGCGGGAGGTCCGGGAGGGTCGGGAGTCATCTCCGTTATGCCGCGGCGCCACTGGAGGTCGAAGGGGTAGTCGGCGATCGCCGCCCAGACCTCCTCCGGTGGCCTGGCGATGCTGACCGACTCCTCGATGTGGTGGATGGAAGCTGGCACCTCGCGTCAGCCCAGCGGCGCCAGCAGCGCTTTCTTCTCCTCGAACGCGAACAGCAGCAGGTCGACCATGCGGAATGTGGAGTTGTTGGGGCCGAGCGACGGCTTGAAGGTGGTGTCGCGCACGATCGAGAACTGGCTGCCCTCCATGGCCCGGTGGAAGGTCTCCGCGATGATGCGCGCCCCCACTCCTTTCAGCTTCCCGTTGTTGAGCTCGGCTTCGCGCAGGATGTAGAACCAGAGCGGCGTGTCCTTGAGGAACGCGTCGAGCTGGGTGGCGGTGAGCATGCTCAGATCGGCCCCGTTGCTGCCGTCGCGGACCTGGGTCTTCGTGAGCTTCGTGAGGGTCACGCCCTTGCCCTTGAGGAACGTGGCCATCTGCTGCCCCGTGGCCAGCCTAACCATCCGCGCCCGCGTCAGGTTGCGGAAGGCGAGGTTGCGCTTGGGATCGTCGAAGCCGAGCCCGGCCGACCCGGCAAAGGTTTCAGGAGGCAGGTTCTTCAGCGGGTTCACGAGCGTGGTGTCGATACGCCGCGTCCGGTTGAACTTGCCCTCCGACACGGCGAGGTCCGGCTTGCCCGCCTCGTTGAAGTCATAGAGCCGGCGAAAGTCCGCGGTCCAGTCCGCGGCCAGTCTCGTGGCGCCCCCCAACACCCCGCCGGAGGCCGAGAACTCGAAGAGGTAGCTGAGGTCTGCGGGATCGAAGACCTTGTTCCAGTGGTAGGACGATCGGATCATCGAATGCCCGAGCCGGAAGGCGGCGATCGAGAACTCGATCGGCATGGTCGGCATCTTGTCCGCTTGCACGCCCACCTCGAACGCCTTGCGGCCCTGGCTGAAGACGTTGGTGAGCACCGGCTGCGCACAGATGCGCGGCAGGTAGTCGGTGCGGATCATCCACTGGTAGTGCTTGGTCACCAGCTCACGGGCCTGGGTGAAGCGCTGCGCCGTCGGGACCGAGGCGGGCAGGCTGTCCGCCACCCGGTT
This sequence comes from uncultured Thermoleophilaceae bacterium, assembly GCA_963728495.1. GTDB lineage: Bacteria > Actinomycetota > Thermoleophilia > Solirubrobacterales > Thermoleophilaceae > JACVRW01. Next base: position 125,888 of record CAVSKI010000003.1, read on the forward strand.
GTGGAAGCGGATCATGGCCAGGTGAGTCTGGGCCACCGCCAGGTTCTCGTCGTTGCGTAGGTCGGGGATGATCGCCACGCGCCGCGTGGCCGCCGTGTTGCCGGCGCCGCGCGGAAGGTCGAAGCCGTCCTTCCCGGGAAAGCCTCCCGCGGCCTTCGTCTTTCCCATCTTGAGGTGGATCCCGTCCGCCTCGTAGAACTTGGCCGACCCCGGGTCCTGGGGCCCCGCTCCGTATAGAGAGTCGAGGTCGAGCGCCGGCGAGCGCCCCTGCTGCAGCTGGGCCGGCGAACGCTGCTCGCGCAACAGCAGCTTCGTCTTGTCCATCGTCAGGTCGTGATCGATGAACTGGCCGAGATACGTAAAGCCGGCCGGTATCTGGCTGTCTCCCCCGCCGCCGGCCGTCATCTCAATGGCCACCTTCTTACGGGTCGACTCACCCAGTTGGCGGTTGGCGCCACTCGGGCCCATGCGCGAGAAACGAAACGGCGGCGCCGCCTCCAAACCCGCAATATCCGTCTCGACGAGATCGCGCCCCTCGGCGCTCTCCGTCAGCAGCCCCTCGTCCTCGACCCAATAGCTCTCGGAACCGTGCTTGTCCATTGCGCTCCTCGATCGACCGCGCGCCAGCCTCTCACGCCCGAGTCGCAGGCGTCAATGGGCCGAGGAGGTCTACGTGTGGTGCGTCGGCACCGGCGAGCGCGGGCGTCTCACACGTGAGGGAAGCGGCCTTCGCAGCGGTGGCTCTGCTCCGCGCCGCCGGCCCGGCCCCGAAGGGCCTCCGTGAGACCGATCACGGCCGCGACCCAGGTGATAGCGGCCGAGCGGCAACCTTATGCCGTCGCCCCCGGGGCCATCCTTGCCCGGGCTTGGCTCGGGGCCTTCGCCCCCTCCGCCGTCGTCGCCACGAGAGTCGTCGTCATCGTCGCGCAGGCGGAAGAACCAGATAAGCCACACGATCAGCAGGCCCACGTCGAAGACGCGGAAGCCGACCATGAAGATCCACCCCTCCGTGGTCACGCCCCGATGCTAGCGCGGGTCGGCGGCGGGCGAAAGACCAACTACGCCTAGTTTTCTTCCTCTTCGACGGTGGGTTTCGGGTCGGGCACGTAGGTGGCGGTGAACAGCAGCCGCGCTCCGCTGTAGGTACAGCCGAACACGTTGACCTCGCGCAGCTCGGTCATCGCGAACTGGCGCAGGCTGCGCGGCGTCTCACAGCTGTTCTTGGCCCGCGACGAACGCCACCAGTCGGAGCGAGTCAGGTTGTTGGCGAAGATCGGCGCCCAGCTCGGAACGGTGATCGCGATCCAGTTGCCTTTCCTGACCCGCATCGGCTGGTCCAGCACGAACGTCGGCTTGGAGCCGAAGTAGTTCTCGACCTCGAACAGCTGCGACTGGTTCACGAGCCGATAGTTCAGGCGCGTCTTCTTCTTGTCGCTCTTTCGCAGCGCCGACAGGCCGACCTCCGCCGGGGAGCCGAAGTTGTCGTTGAAGAAAGCGACCTGCTCGGCGGTGGGCGCGGCCAGCGTGACGGTGAAGGCCACGACGTAGCCACTGCGGCGGATGTAGTACGGGTTCTTCGGCCCGCCCGCGGCACGGCCCTGCAGGCCGGTCACCCGCACGGCCGCCTCGCACGGATCGGCCGGACAACTGGGATTCACCGCATCGGCGACGGCGCCCAGCTCGACTATCCGGGCAGACGCCGCCGGCGCCCACACGAGCGCGGCAACCAGGACGGGTATAAGCAGAAGAGTTCGCTTCATGACCGATTCTCAACACCCGGTCCGCGACCGAGTTTCGGTGTTCTCACTTGTAACGGTAGGTGATGCGGCCCCGATCGAGGTCGTACGGAGACAGTTCGATCTTCACCCGATCGCCCGGGAGGATGCGGATGTAGTGGCGCCGCATCTTGCCCGAGATGTGCCCGAGAACCTGGTGCCCGTTGTCGAGCGTGACCCTGAACATGGTGTTGGGGAGGGCCTCGGCGATCTCGCCCTCCATCTCGATCTTCTCTTCCTTGGACACAGGCGGGGACGCCTCAGATGAGGCGGACGTTCACCGCCTTCGGCCCCTTGTCGCCGGCCTCCTCCTCGTACTCCACCTTGGCGTTCTCGGAGAGCGACTTGAAGCCTCCGCCGTCGATGCCGCTGTAGTGGACGAACAGGTCTCGCTCACCCTCATCGGGAGTGATGAAGCCAAAGCCCTTCTCGTCGTTGAACCATTTAACGGTCCCGGTAGGCACTTGCCTAACCCCTTCCTGCGTGACACCGGCACTGCGAGTCCCGATGCATCTGCTGTAACTGACGCCGGCTTGGCCGGCCCAACAGGCGAGAAACTACCACCCCCGCAGCTCCTGAGCGACCTGCGCGAGCTCGCCTTCACCGGGCTGGCCCGGCTGCCCGGGCAGGCGCAGCGGGTCATCGTCGTAGCGCGGGATCACGTGGACGTGGGTGTGGAACACCGTTTGCCACGCGGGCGGCTCGGATGAGTTGAGCAGGTTGACCCCGTCGCAGTCCAGCACGTCGCGCATCCGCTGCGCCAGGCGCTTCGCCGCCGACGCTACTCGGGCGAGATCGTCGTCCTCGATGTCGTACAGATTGCGCGAATGCCGTCGCGGGATCACGAGCGCATGACCGCGCGTCCACGGGCTGATGTCCATGAAGGCGATCGTGTGCTCGTCCTCCTGGACGATCTCCGACGGCAGCTCGCCGGCCACGATCTTGCAGAAGATGCAGTCGTCCGCCATGGCGCCGCAGGTTATTCGAGCCAGCCCACCTTCTTGAAGTAGCGGTAGAGCGCGAAGCAGATGACCACCATCACCCCGAGCACGAGCGGATAGCCGAAGGTCCACCTGAGCTCGGGCATGTGCTCGAAGTTCATCCCGTAGATGGCCGCCAGCATCGTCGGCACCGCGAGGATGGCCACGAACGCCGAGATCGTGCGCACGTCCTGGTTCTGGCGCACGGTCACCTGGGCCAGGTTGGCCTCGAGCACGCTCGTGAGCAGGTCGCGGTAGCTCTCGAGCTGCTCGTGCACGCGCAGGAGGTGATCGTTGACGTCGCCGAAGTAGGCCCGCACCTCGGGATGGATGACCTGGTAGTGCCCCCGTGCCAGCCGGTTGACCGGCTCCACCAGCGGGCCGGTGGCCTTGTTGAACTCGAGCGTCTCGCGCTTGAGCTTGTAGATGCGCTCGGCGGGATTGGTCCGCGAGTTGGAGAAAACCTCGTCCTCGATCTCGTCGATGTCCTCGCCCAGGCCGGCAAGAGCCGGGGTGTAGTCGTCCACCACTTGGTCGACGATGGCGTGGAGAACGGCGCCCGGGCCGCGGCTCAGCATCTCGGGCTCCTCCTCCAGCCGCGTGCGCACGCCGTGCAGCTCACTGGCCTCGCCGTGACGAACGGTGATGATGAAGTCGCCGCCCAGGAAGATGAGGATCTCTCCCAGGCGCACCACCTCCTCGGGATCGACGTAGGTGGCGGTCTTCAACACGATGAAGACCGTTTCTCCGTAGACCTCGAGCTTGGGCCGCTGGTGGGCGTGGAGCGCGTCCTCCACGGCGAGCTCGTGCAGATCGAACTCGCGCCGGATGGAGTCGAACTCGTCCTCGGCGGGCTCGTAGAGCCCGATCCAGACGAAGGCCCCGGACTCGCGACATGCGCTCACCGCGTCGCGCACCGACACATCACCGTCGCTGCGGCAGCCCTCGCGGTAGACGGCGCAGTCGACGATCATCGCGACTGAAGCCTACGGGCCAGCTCGACGGCCTCCTTCCGCGTGCCGGCCTCCCCGGCGTAGGCGGCCTCCTCCAGCTCGCCGAGCAGCAGGCCCAGCTCGGGACCGGGCCGGATGCCCAGCTCCGCCGCCAGCTCGTCGCCCCGGAGCGGCAGCCGCGGCGGACCCTGCTCGCGCCAGTCGAGCGCCGCCTCCATCAGCTCCCGGGCCAGCTCGAGATGAACCTCTGTGGCCCGTTCGGCGTTGCGTCCCCCGGTGGCCAGACGGTCGGCGCAGGAGAGCAGCGTCACCTCCACCTCCACCGGGCTGGTGTGGGTCAGGTAGCGGTAGACCTGGCGGCGGTCGAGCGGGCGCTCGTGCACGAGGAAACCCAGGACCAGATGGTGGCGCGTGAGCGCCGCGACGAAGCGCGACAGGCGCTCGCTCGTCCGGAGGCGGTGGCAAACGGTCCGCACCATCTCCTCGCCGATGCGGTCGTGGCGCATGAAGGTCACACGCCCGTCCTCGCGGACCTCGCGCGTGGGCGGCTTGCCGATGTCGTGCAGCAGCGCCCCGAAGCGCAGCGCCTGGCCGCGGGTGAGCTCATCGGCCAGCGGCTCGTCGAGTACGGCCCGCAGCCGAGGTGGCACGTCGCGCTCGAGTTCGATCAGCCGCGCCAGCACCTCGAGCGTGTGGTCGTATACGTCGAGGTGGTGGTAGTGGCTTTGCTCCACCGAGTGCAGCGCGCTCAGCTCCGGCAGCACGCTCGCCAGCACACCCAGCCGGTCGGCCAGCACCATGCCATCGATCACCCCGTCCGAGATCACCAGGCGGCGCAGCTCGGCGAACACTCGCTCGCCGGCGGCCTCCGCCACCCGCGACGCTGCGGCGCGGGTGAGGCTCTCGGTTTCCCGGTCGCTGGTGAAGCCCAGCTCGGCGGCGAGGCGTACCAGCCGTAGGGCGCGCAGAGGGTCGCTCTGGTAGGCCTGCGCCCCCAGCACGCGCAGCGTCCGCGACTCCAGGTCGCCGCGCCCGCCGAAGGGGTCGATCAGGTCGCCGCCTTCGCGCGGCCGGGCCATGGCGTTGACCGTGAAGTCGCGCTTGGCCAGGTCCTCCTCGATCGTGTTGCCCTGGAGCGCAGAGAAGTCGAACACACGCCCGCCGGCGCGGTCGATCGCCCGCCACGCTCCAAACGCCTCCGAGAGCCGGAAGACCGGCCCCTTCAGCTTCGCCGCGGTCTCGCGGGCCGCCCGCTCGGGGTCTCCGGCCACAGCGATGTCCACGTCGCGCACCGGGCGCCCGAGCAGCTCGTCGCGGAGCGCCCCGCCGACGATCCAGGCGTCGCTCACCGCACGTGCTCGCGAGGCACCCGCGCCGACAGGCCGCAGGTGATCTCGTAGTTGATCGTTCCGAGTCGCCGGGCCACCTCCTCGGCGAGTATGCGCTCTTCCCCCTGGCTTCCGATCAGCACGGCCTCGTCGCCCAAGCGCACGTCGGTGTCCGGGCCGAGCGCCACCGTCACGTTGTCCATGCTGACCGTTCCCACCAGCGGATGGCGGCGGTTGCCGATCAGCAGGTCGCAGTCGTTGGTGAGCGCGCGGCGCCAGCCGTCGCCGTAGCCGATCGGCACGGTGGCCACCCACGTCGGCTGGTCCGCTGTCCAGCGCCGGCCGTAGCCAGCCGAGTCGCCGGACTCGAAGCGCCGCACCGCGGATACCCAGGAACGCAGGCTGAGCACGGGTTCGAGGTCGTGCGTAGCCGGATCCTCATGGAACGGATCCATCCCGTAGATGGCGATCCCGCAGCGAACCATGTCGAAGTGAGAGGCGGGGTCGCGCAACGCGGCCGCGCTGTTTGCGGCGTGGGCCACGACGTCGTCGCGACCGACCTCGTCCACGAAGCCCTCAAAGGCCTCCAGCTGGGCGGGAAATAGATCGTCACCGGGCTCGTCGGCGGTGGCGAAGTGAGTCATGAGCCCGGCGACGCTCGGGCGGGCGGCCAGCCGCAGCGCCTGCTCGCGGTCCTTGGTCCCGAGCCGCCCCATCCCGGTGTCGAGCTTGACGTGCACCCTGCTGGCCGTCTCGGCCACCTCATCGGTCCAGGCCACGACGTCGGCCTCCGCCTCTTCGCAGGCGCGCAGCTCGTCGCGGGTAAGCGCCCCCATCACGAGGATTCGCACGCCCAGGCCGTGATCGCGGAGCGCCCTTGCCTCCGCGGCCGTGGCCACCGCCAGCCACGAGGCGCCGCCCTCGATGGCCGACCGGGCCGCCGGGCCGATGCCGTGGCCGTACGCGTCGGCCTTGACCACCGCGCACAGTGGGGCGGGAAGGCGTGCGCAGTTGCGCTCGAGGGCGCCGAGATCGATTGTGGCGAGCGCGCGTTCGACCGGGCTCACGCCGCGAGGGCGCCGAGCACATCCAGCCGTGTGACCACGCCCACGAGATGCTCGTCCTCCACCACCGGCAGCCGGTTGTGACCCGAGTCGTGGATGATCTTCGCCGCTTCCCGCACCGTGGTGTCGGGCGCAACCACGCGAGGGTCGCGGGTCATCATGTCCTCGGCATTGGAGGCAAAGGCCTTGCGCAGGCGAGACTCGAACCGGCCGAGCGGCTCGAGGAACACGGTGCCCCCGAAGAGGTTGATGTAGTGCGGAATGTGGAGATCGCCCTCGTCGTCGGGCAGGACGAGGTCGGCCTCGGTGACGATCCCCACGCAGCGGCCCTCGCCGTCCACCACGGGCACACCCGGAAGCTCGTGGGTGCGCAGAGTCTTGACCACCTCGTCGACGGGCGTGTCAACCGCAACCGTGGCCGGGGTGGAATCCATGATCTCGCGCACGTACTCGGCCATTGGGAGGCCACGTTATCGGAGAGTCAGGCCATGGGGCAGGGCCTCGATCACGTCACCGGCCATCACGTGGTCGGCGCCCCAGCGCTCCGCGGCCGCCTCCGCGGCCAGCACGTGAGCCAGCGCCCCGAGGCAGGAGGCCTCGAAGCCTTCGAGACCCTTCGCCAACAGCGCGCCGATCAGCCCCGAGAGCACGTCGCCCGTGCCCGCAGTGGCCAGCGCCGGCGTGCCGCCGGGGCTCACCGCGACCTCGCCGCCCGGCAGCGCGACCATCGTGTCGTCCCCCTTGAGCAGCACCGCGGCGTTGCTGCGCCGCGCCGCTTCCCGGGCGCATGCCAACCGATGGGCCTTCACCTCGCCCGAATCGATCTCCAGCAGCCGGCCCAGTTCGCCCTCGTGCGGCGTGAGAACAGTGGGCGCAGCGCGCTCGGCGAACAGCTCGAGCCGGCCCGCGTGCGCGTTCAGCCCGTCGGCGTCCACCAGCAGCGAAGCGTCGACCCTTCGCGCCACGCCCCGCGCGAACTCGGCCGCCCCGTCGTCGCGGCCCAGGCCCGGTCCCAGCACGACCGCCCCGGCGCGCTCGGCCATCTCCTCCACCACGGCCACGCCCGCCGGTGTGTGGAAGCCGCGCGATTCGGGCAGGCCTCGGCTCATCTGTTCGAGCAGGCGCAGGTCGAGCGCCTGCTGCGCGGAGGCGGGTACCGCCACCTGAACATAACCCGCGCCGGCGCGGGCGGCCGACCGGGCGGCCATCGATGGCGCGCCGGTCAGGCCCACGGAACCGCCGGCCACCACCACCACGCCAGAGGTGAACTTCGAGCCGCTGCGCTCTCGGCGCGGGAAGAGGTCGATCACACGGTCGGTGATCAGTCCGGCCCGCCCGGCGCCCGGGGATCCGCGCGGGATGCCGATGTCCACGGTCTCCACCGTTCCGGCGTGGTCCTTGCCAGGGAACACGTACAGACCCAGCTTGGGCCCGTGGAACGTGCCCGTGACCACCGCCCTCACAGCCTCGCCCTCGACCTCGCCCGAGTTGGCGTTCACGCCGCTCGGAACATCGCAGGCCACGGCCGGCGCCTCGGCCGCGTTGATCGCGGCAATGGCCGAGGCCACCGGCTCGCGCGGCGAGCCCTCGAAGCCGGTGCCGAGCAGGGAGTCCACGATCACTCCCGAGTCCGCAAGTCGCGATGCGTCGAAGGGCTCCGGGGCCGCACCCGGCAGGCGCTCCAGGTTCACGTGAGCGTCCCCGCGCAGCTCGTCCAGCGCCGCGACCGCCAGAACCTCCACTTCGCGGCCCTCCGCGCGTAGAAGCCGCGCCGCCACGAGACCGTCGCCGCCGTTGTTGCCCTTGCCCACCACCACACGCACCGGTCCGGGACCGCTCACCGCGGCGGTCAGGCGGGCCAGGCCCACCCCCGCCCGCTCCATCAGATCGAGCGAGGGCACGCCGGCCTCCTCGATGGCCCAGCCATCCACGGCGCGCATCTCCGCGGCCTCGAAGAGCGGGTCGAGCCAGGGCCTCACTGCACCAGCGCCACGGCGGCCGCGAGCGTCTCCGTGTGGGTGAGCGAAACGCTGGCGCTCACCCCGAGCTCGTCGGCGCGACGGGCGGCGCTGCCGCTCAGGCGCACCTGCGGCGCGCCGCCGGTGGCCACCACCTCGACGTCGCGAAAGCTCCAGGCCGTCAGGCCGAGGGCCTTGGCCACGGCCTCCTTGGCGCAGAACCGGGCAGCCAGGTGCATGGCCGGGTGGGCGCGGCCCGCTGCGTAATCACGTTCGGCGTCGGTGAAGAGCCGCTCGGCCAGGCGCGGGCGGCGCCGCAGGGCGCGATCCAGACGTTCGACGTCCAGGAGGTCGATGCCCACGCCGCTCATCGGCGGCACGCTACCGGCCGGTGGCCGTGGTGTCGCGCAGCGCCGGCCGACCGGCGGCGCCTACTCGACCGTAACCGTCTTGGCCAGGTTCCGCGGCTGATCGACGTTCAGCCCGCGCGCCCGCGCGATGTAGTACGCGAGCAGCTGCAGCGGCACGATGGCCAGCACGGGCTGCAGCAGCCAATCGGTGCGCGGCACCGGGATGACCTCCTCGGCGTCCACGCGCGAGCCCTCGGTCGTCACGGCGATCACATGGGCGCCGCGCGCCTGAACCTCGGCCATGTTCGAAGCCACCTTGTCCAACACCGGCGAGTCGGTGGCCACGCACACCACCGGCGTGCGCTCGTCGAGCAGGGCGATGGGGCCGTGCTTCATCTCGCCGGCGGCGTAGGCGTCGGTCGGGATGTAGGAGATCTCCTTGAGCTTGAGAGCGCCTTCGAGGCAGATCGACAGCCCCACGTGACGGCCGAGGTAGAGAAAGAAGCCGGCGTCCTTCCAGTGCTCAGCGATCGCCCGAATGGGTTCGTCGACCTCATCCATCATCCGGGCTATCAACCCGGGCAACTCGCGCATCTCCGCGATCAGCCTGCGCAGGACCTCGGGCTCGAGCGCGTCGTAGCACTTGGCGAGGTGCAGTGCGAACAGCTGCATCACCGCCACCTGAGCCACGAAGGTCTTCGTCGCCGCCACGCCGATCTCGAGGCCCGCTCGGGTGAAGATCACGCCATCGGCGTCGCGGGTGGCCTGACTGCCCATGATGTTGGTCACGGCCAGGACCTTGGCCCCCCGCTCGCGCGCCAGCCGCATGGCCGCGAGGGTGTCGGCGGTCTCGCCCGATTGGGTTATGCCGATCACGAGGTCGTGCTCGTCGAGCACCGGATCGCGGTAGCGAAACTCCGAGGCCACGTCCATCTCTACCGGCACCCGAGCCCAGGTCTCGATCGAATAGCGCCCGACGAGACCGGCGTGGTAGGACGTTCCGCAGGCCACGATGATCACACGGCGCATATCGCGCAGGAAGTCGTCGGAGATGCCGATGTCGCCCAGGTCGACCGCGTCCTCGTGCAGGCGGCCGGCCAACGTCTCGGCCACGGCGTCGGCCTGCTCGTGGATCTCCTTGAGCATGAAGGTCTCGTAGCCGCCCTTCTCGGCGGCATCGTCGTTCCAGTCCACCTCGTCGATTGCCCGCTCGATCTCGCTGCCGTCGGCCGGTGTTACGAAGCGGGCTCCCGCGCCCGACAGCTCGACGATCTCGCCGTCCTCGACCAGCTGCACGCGCCGGGTCTGGGCTAGGAAGGCGGGGATCGCCGACGCGATGAAGCTCTCGCCCTCGCCCAGCCCCACCACGAGCGGGCATTCCTTGCGCGCCGCCACGAGCACGCCCGGATGGTCGGCGGACATGGCCACGAAGGCGTAGTGGCCACGCAGCTCGTTGTAGGCGCGGCGCACGGCCTCGGTCAGATCGCCATTTAGATGGGAGGCGATCAGATGAGCCACCACCTCTGCGTCGGTCTCGGAGGTGAACTCGGCGCCCTCGGCAGCCAGGCGCTCCTTGAGCTCGGTCCAGTTCTCGACGATGCCGTTGAGCACGATGTGCACGCGCTCCGTGGTGTCCCAGTGCGGATGTGCGTTCTGCTCGGTCACCCGGCCGTGGGTGGCCCAGCGGGTGTGGCCGATGCCGGTTTGGCCGTGCAGATGACCGTTGTTGCTCGCCACGGCGTCGCGCAGGTGCTGGAGGTTGCCCACGGCGTGGACGCTGCCCACCGAGCCGTTGGTGATCAGCGACAGTCCGGCCGAGTCATAGCCGCGGTACTCGAGCCGACCGAGACCCGCGAGCAGAAGATCGCGACAGTCTCGAGGCCCCACATATCCGATGATTCCGCACATTTGAGCTGGATCAGCCTAGCCTTGTCCTCACGAGGTTCGCCAGTCGATCAACGATCTCCGAGCACTCATCCTCGCGCGGCGCTTCAACCATTACGCGCACGAGCGGTTCGGTCCCCGACGAGCGAAGAAGCACGCGCCCGCGACCCTCGAGCCGGTCCGACTCCTGCTCGACCGCGGCCCACACCTCCTCGGCACCCTCCAACGCGTCGCGGTCGGCCACTGGCACGTTGACCAGTCGCTGGGGCAGCTTCTCCATCGCGTCGCGCTCGGCCAGGTCGCGGCCGCCGAGCGCCTCGAGGGTCAGCAGCGCCGCTGCCGTTCCGTCGCCCGCAGGCACAAAGCCGGTGTCGATGATGTGGCCCGACTGCTCGCCGCCGAGCGCCCATCCGCGGCGCAGCAGCTCCGAGAGCACGTGACGGTCGCCCACCGCCGTGGTGGCCACCTCCACGCCGTGCTCGGCCATGGCCTGATGGAAGCCGTAGTTGGTCATCACCGTCACCGCCACTCCTTCCCCGGCCAAGCGACCCCGGTCGCGAAGGTGCAGAGCGGCTAGCGCCATCAGCTCGTCGCCGTCGACCACGGCACCTTCGCGGTCGACGGCCAGGACGCGGTCGCCGTCGCCGTCGAAGGCGAACCCCACGTCGTGGCCCGCCATGTGCTCGGCCAGCCGCTCGACGTGGGTCGAGCCGCAGTCGCGGTTGATGTTGCGGCCGTCGGGCTCGACGGCGAGGGCGTCGACATCGGCCCCCAGGCGGCGGAAGATCTCGGGCGCCACCCGGTAGGTGGCGCCGTTGGCGCAGTCCAGGAGCACCTTGAGCCCCGCGAGCGGCAGGCCGCTGAATCGGGCCTCGAGCTCGCGCATGTAGTCCCCGGGGGCGCCGTGCAGCTCGCGGACGCGGCCCATGGGCCCGGAGCCGCCACCCTCGAGCAGGCCCTCGATCGCAGTTTCCTGGTCGTCGCTCAGCTTGGTGCCCTCGGGACCGAAGAACTTGATCCCGTTGTCCTCGTAGGGGTTGTGCGAGGCCGACACCACCACCGCGAGATCGAGGCCGTAGCGACGGACGAGGACCGAGGCGCCGGGCGTAGGCAGCACACCGCCCAGCAGCGCGTGACCTCCACCCGCCGCGACCCCGGCAGCAAGCGCCGCCTCGAGCATCTCCCCCGACTCGCGCGTATCGCGCACGATCAGGACCTGAGGCGCCTGGGCCGGAGACAGTCGCGTGGCCGCCCGGCCCAGGCCGGTGGCGAGCTCCGCGGTCAGGAAGTCGCCGGCAACGCCGCGTACACCGTCGGTTCCGAAGAGCTTTCGAGGTGCGTGAGCCACGCTCCCACTCGGTACGCCGCCGCTCACGGCGTGCGCTAGCGCTTGGAGAACTGCGGCCGCTTACGGGCCTTCTTGAGGCCTGCCTTCTTGCGTTCCTTGACCCTTGGGTCGCGGGTTAGGTAGCCCCGGCGCTTGAGCTCGCTGCGCAGCGCGGGGTCGGCCTCGACCAGCGCGCGGGCAATGCCGTGGCGCAGGGCGTTCGCCTGGGCTGCGACTCCGCCCCCGTGGATGCGCGCGACCACATCCATGCGCGAGCTGTTGCCGGTCGCCTCGAGCGGCTGGGTGGCCATCCGCTGCAATCGCACGCGCGGGAAGTACTCGTCGAGATGGCGTCCGTTGACGCTGTAGGTGCCCTCACCGGGCTTGAGGATCACGCGGGCGACCGCCCTCTTACGCTTGCCCGTGGCGCGGTAGCGGGCGTCCGCGGCCAGATCGAGAGGCGTCAGCGCGACCTCCTCGGGCTCCGGAGGCGTCTCGTCTCCGGCGGCCTCCGGCGTCTCGGCCCCGGAGTCGCCCTCCTCCTCGCTGTAGTCGCCGAACTCGCTTTCCTCGCGCGCCCGCGCCGCTTCCTCGAGCACGAGGTCAGGCTCGAGGTGCATGCCGGGAATCACGTCTTCCTCGCCGCCGCCCGCTTCGGGTGCGGGCTGGGGCGGGGGCTCGCGCTGCGGCTCGTCGCCTTCGGCGGCGGGCTCCCGGCGGCGGGCTCCTCGGCGGCGGGCTCCTCGGCGGCGGACCGGTCACCCGCGGCGGCCAGCTCCTCAGCGCCTTCGATCTCCGGACCCACCGCTTCCGCCTCGGCCTCCCCCGAGGTCTCCTCGCCCGGCTCCTCCGGCACTGCGGCGGACGGCGTCTCCTCCTCGGGCGGCCCGGCCTCAGGCTCCTGCGGCAGGTCGTCGCGCTCCTCGGCGAACATCAAGCTTCAACCTCCATCGGCTCGGGCTGCTGGGCGGCATGCGGGTGTTCGGGCCCGGCGTACACCTTCAGCTTGCGCAGCTGGGCGCGGCCGAGCCGAGTGCGGGGCAGCATGCCCTTCACGGCGTGGCGGATGACCTCTTCGGGCCGGCGATCGAGCATCTCGCCCAGGGTGCGGCTGCGCAACCCTCCGGGGTACCCGGAGTGACGGTAGTAGCGCTTCTCCTGGAGCTTGTTGCCCGTCACCGAGATCCGCTCGGCGTTGACCACGATCACGAAATCGCCCACGTCCACGTGAGGGGTATAGGTGGGCTTGCGCTTGCCGCGCAGGACGTCCGCGATCTGGGTGGCCAGTCGACCGAGCGTCTGTCCGGTCGCGTCGACGACGAGCCAGTTGCGCTCGCGCGTGAGTGGTGTGGCCACGTAGGTCTTCATTACAAAGGGCGACCGCCCCCCAGCGGCCGGACGAACAGTGTAGAGATCAGTTCGAGCCGCGAGTGCATGATCGAGCCGCGAGCGGGTATATAGTCCCCGCCGTCATACAGCCTGCCGAATCCCCGATGGCCATGCCAAAGGCCGGAGGGGAACGGGGGAACCATTCGGAAGCCGTCGAAAGAGACTTCCGAGGGGCGAATCGACCGGATTGTCCCGGTAGTAGCGCCGCTCTTCAGGCGCGAGCCCGTCAGCTAACCCCGTAGGCCGCGAGGAAGAGAGAGGCCGGAGGAGTTGCGAGACATCAATCGTGTCGTGCGGCGTTGCCTATGCGCACTCGCCCTGAGCAGCATCGCCTTTGCGCCAAGCGCTGCCGCTCAGACGACCGATTCGGACGGCGGCGGCGGAGGCGTGTTCGTCGCGAAGCCAAAGGTGGCCAAGGTCAGCTGCGTCCGTAAATGCGCGAGCCACAAGCGCGCCCAGGGCGGAAGCATGATCAAGATCACCGGCACAGGCCTGGCATCCGCGGACGAGGTCGTGTTCCACGGCAGCTTCGGAGAGGGCGACGACCTGGCCGTGCCCGTCAGCTCTGGCTCGGACAGCCGCACACGCGCGCCCGTGCCCATGGGCGCGGTAACCGGTCCGCTAACCGTCGGCACCGCCGCCGGCGGCGAGTCCAAGCCCAGCGATCCGGTGCCCATCCTGCCCCCGCCGCCCCCGGCGCCGAACCCCGTTCTGAGCCCTGTGCCCGGCCCGCAAGCCGCCGGTGCGCCCGACATCGAGACCGGCACCAGCCGCACGCGCGTGTTCGTCGGGGCCCGCCGGGCGGTCACGTTCTCCTATCGCCTCTCGGGGGCGTCGGCATCGGCCCTCACTCTGCAACTGGTGCGCGCCTCCGATGGCGCCGCCGTCATGAACTGGACGCCGGACCCGCTGGCCGCAGGCGAGGTCCAGAGCGTTACCTGGGACGGTCGCGTGGACAAGGTCGCGGCCAAGCCGGGGCGCTACGCATTTCGCCTCACTGCGGCCACGGCCACCGGCGCATCCGTGCAGAGCGCTCAGACCGGCGACCTCGAGCGTGACGCATTCGACCTCTACGACCACATCTTCCCCATCCGCGGCAAGCACGACTTCGGCGGCTCGGAGGCCGACTTCGGCTCCGGCCGCTCCGGCCACTCCCATCAAGGCCACGACGTCTTCGCCAAGTGCGGAACTCCGATGGTCGCCGCGCGCGGCGGCAGGGTTCAGTTCGAGGGGTACCACTCGGCGGCGGGCAATTACATGGTGATCGACGGCGCCGGCACGGGTGTGGATTACACCTACATGCACATGGCCGAGCCGTCCGCGTTCCAGGCCGGCGACCGGATCTACACCGGCCAGCGCATCGGCTCTGTCGGCGAGACGGGCAATGCGCGCGGCTGCCACCTGCATTTCGAGCTGTGGGGCAGCCCGGGCTGGTACGACGGCGGGAAGCCGTTCGATCCGCTGCCCTCCCTCAAGGCCTGGGACAGCTGGTCCTAGCTCAGGAGGGCTGATGGGCGTCGGCGTCTTCTAACGCCAGCAACCAAGGGTGGACGCGGCCGTGTTGTTGGCTTTGTCACGTTGCCGTAACGCGGTTTCGCGCCACTGTCCTGGATTGACCGTCCCTGAGACGGTCTAGGCAGGACAGTGCCCAACGCGGCGGCCGGATTCAGCCCGCCAGGCGGGCTTGTGTTACAGCGCCGCGACCAGAGTGACAGTCCCGGCAGATCCCCGCGCCTGGTTGCTGTAGTGGAGGAGGCCGACCCCGGCGCACCGCGGCTCCCGCAGCGCAACCAAGGCGCGCGGAGCACCGAACCCACACCAAGCCTCTAGGCGGCGGCCAGGAGGTCCTGCAGGTCGAGCGGGGCGGTGAACATGGCCACCGTCCCGTCGCCATTCTGGGGCCACTCCGCGCGCGGGCGGTCCCAATAGAGCTCGATCCCGTTCAGGTCGGGATCGTTCAGGTAGATGGCCTCGCTCACGCCGTGGTCCGATGCTCCGCTGAGCGCGACCCCGGCGTCCAGGACCCGGCGCAGCGCGACGGCGAGCTCCCTGCGCGTAGGGTAGAGGATGGCCAGGTGGAAGAGGCCGGTGGTGCCCGCGGCCGGCGGCCGCCCCCCGGCGCTCGACCAGGTGTTGAGGCCGATGTGATGGTGGTAGCCGTCGTCGGCCAGGAAGGCCGCGCCTGGCATCTCGCCGCGCAGCTCGAAGCCGAGCACGTCGCGATAGAAGGCGATCGAGCGCTCCAGATCGGCGACCTTGAGGTGTACGTGGCCGATTTGCATTCAACGCAAGCTAGCGCGTAGGTTCTGCCCTGCGTGGCGGACTGGACGATCAGGAAGCTCGAGGAGATACCGGACGTGCTCGGCGACTATCCCGGCGAGATGCGCATGAGCGCCGCCGGCGATCTGGGTAACGAGCAGGTGGCCTTCACGTGGCGGCGGATGCCGGCACAGACCGGCGGCAAGGGGAGCTACGGCCACCGCCACAAGACCGCCGAGGAGATCTACTTCGTGGCGTCGGGAACCCTGCAGTTCAAGATTGAGGACCAAGTGCTCGACCTCGGCGAGGGCACAGTCGTGCGGATGGCTCCGCATGTGCTGCGATCGGTCTGGAACGAGGGCCCCGACGATGCCGTGCTGATCATGTGCTCGATGCGCACCGACGACCCAGACGGGGACGCCGAGTTGGTCCCGGACTTCTGGCCCGAATAGCTACTGGTGATAGTCGCGCATACCGTCGCCGTCGGGCATCAGCTCGAGCAGCGCCCGGCAGATCAGCGCGAAGATGACCATCACCAGCAGCACCGCCAGAGCGCCGTCGGTGTGGGTGGCCCCGTAGGTCACGAATGCCGCCGCCACGACCCAGCGCCAAAGTCGCCAATTCGGCTCCCACGGCTGCCTCCCCGGCTTCGGGTCCGGTTCCTCAGCGCGGATGTAGGCCAGGAAGGGCATGGGTCAGCCCTCCTCAGCGTAGCCACCTCGGCTCGGACTGAGCTCGCCGCGCAGCGCCCGCGCGTAGCGATCGGCTGAGCGCAGCACGACCTCCTTGGCGCCGTGGGGAACGATGCGTTCCCACCAGGCGCCGTAGATCGTGTCGAATTCGAATGGCTCGATGGCGGCGGCGACCCGATGGACGTCCGCTGCGGGCAGCGGCACCAGGTTTGGGTAGCTCCACATGAAGCCCACGTGCGAGAGGTCGGGGATCACCTGGATGATGTCGCCCGTTAGCAGCTCGCCGGCGCCCTCGGCGCGATGCAGCACCGTGCCGCCTGGGAAGTGGCCGCCGCCGCGCACGAGCGTCAACCCGTGACCGAGCTCGAGCGAGTCACCCTGCCAGTGCCGGATCGCGGGGTCGGGGCGCATCACCCACTCGGCGTCGGCGCCATGCAGGTGAATGGGGCAGCCGAAGCGCTGCGCCCACTCGACCATGCCCGAGTAGTAGTGCGGGTGCGAGATCGCGATTCCGGCCAGGCCCCCGCGGCGCTCGATCTCCTCCGCCGTGGCGTCGTCGAGCAGCGTGATGCAGTCCCACAGGAGGTTCGATTCGCCGTAGGGAACGAGTAGTGCCCGCTGGCCGATCGCGAAGAAGGGATCGGTACCGACGCCGACCAGCGTGCTCTCCTCACGGAACTCGTTCGAGTGGCCGGCGGCCAGCTCGGACAGGGTGGTCCAGCGCTGGCCCCCGCTCGGCACGTACTGGCGCGGATCGACGCAGATCGGGCACCGCTCCGGTGCTGCGTCTGACTCCTGAAACTGGGTCCCGCAGGTGACGCAGATGAACGCCTCCACGCCGGCTGGGGACTACCCGACCGACGCGGTGGCGGCGTAGCGCTTGGCGCTGCGGGCGCGCGCTTTCTCCGCCTCGACCTCACGATCCTTGGGCGGCGCGGCGGTGACCAGCTCGCCGAGCAGCCGGGCCGACACGGCCGCGACGTCATCCACGGCGCGGTCGAAGGCCTCTCGATTGGCCTGCGAGGGCTTGCTGGAACCGCTGATCTTGCGGACGTACTGCAGGGCGGCCGCCCGCACCTCCTCGTCGGTGGCCGGCGGCTCGAAATTGTGAAGCTGGCGGATGTTGCGGCACATGCTCCTGAGGCTAGCGGGACCCGGGCCTAGGAAGCGGTCTTCACCACGCCGACCGTGTGGCCCTCGGGGTCGTTGAACAGGCCGATCTCCACTCCTTCGGCCGGCTCCATCGGCCCCATCATTCGCGAGCCGCCCAGGCTCTCGGCCTTCGCGAGAGCGGCCTCCACGTCGGGAACCTCTATGTAGACGGTCACGTGCCCGTCGTAGCCTTCGGGACCCACCCCGACCCCTCCACCGATCCCGATGCCCTCCGCGTTGGTGTTCCCCTCACGATCGACGGTCCCGTAGTTGATTGGGTTGTCGGCGTTGATCTCCCACCCGAAGAGCTCCGAGTAGTAGTTCCTCATCGCCTCTCCGTCTTTCCCGATGATCTCGAAATGGACAACCGGCTGGCCCATGCTCGCTCCTATCCCTATCCGCGCCGGGGGCTCGGCGCCTGACGTTTAGCCACGCGGATGCACCGTACTGATTCTCCGGTGTCGCTCGCGGGCGAGATCCTCTGATCGCCGCCGTGGGGGTCGAGATCATCGAGACCAGCGTTGTCAACGTGCCCACAGGGATGCTGGCGGTCGGGGCCATCGGTGCATTGCTGCAAGCCGCGAGGGTCTCGTAGTGGCGCGGCAGAACCGCGTCACGCCGATGGGCGAGCTGATCGCAACGCCCCACCGCGGCTGTGTCTACGGAAACCGCGGCTGCCTGCACGACTCTGAGGGCCGCATCCGCCGCGCCTACAACGGCAAGCGCTGGATCGCCTGCCGGCTGCGGTTTCGGGGCTGGCATCGCCGGCCGCTGATGCAGCCGGGCCGCTTCACGGAGCTGTTCTTCCTCGACGAGGCAACGGCATTTGCCGCCGGGCACCGCCCCTGCGCGCTCTGCCGGCGCGAGGACTACGTACGCCTCGGCGAAATCTGGCGTGAGCTTCATCCCCACCAGGCCGGGGCCGACGCAATCGACGCCCAGCTGCACTCCGAGCGCCTGGCTCCCGGCACCCGGATGCGCCGCCGGCACGAAACGCGGCTCGGCGAGCTTCCCGACGGCGCCTTCGTGCTGAAAGACGGAGCGCCCTGGTTGGTACTGGGCACTGAGTTGCTGCGCTGGACGCCGGCGGGCTACGCCGAACGCCGACCCCGCGGCGGAGCCGGAGCGGAGCCGGCGGTGGTGATCACGCCGCCTTCACTCGTGGCCGTCCTGCGCAGCCAATGGCAGCCGCTGGTGCCCCTGCTGCATCCTTCAGCGCCGGCCTAGACCGCCGCCACGGCCTCGGCGAGCGTCCGCACGGAGCGCTCGGTGATCGGGTCGGCGATGAGGATCAGCTCGTCGGCGCCCGCCTCGCCGAACTCGCGCAGCGTCGCGGCCATACGGTCGGGAGCACCGGTGAGCGCCGGCGCTTCCGGGAGGTGGGGGCGCTCGGCCGGCTCGTGACCAAGCTGCACGAGCACGCAGGCGCTGCGCTCGATGTCGGCCGGCCGGCGGCCGGCGTCGCGCACGGCGGCGCTGATGCGCTCGTTCAGCGCGGCGAACCCATCCGGTGTGTTGCCGAAGCCCTCGTACCAGCTGTTCCAGGCATCGACGTGCGGGAGCGTGATGCCCAGCATGCGCGGTCCGGTGGAGCCGATCATCAGCGGCACGCGCTTGGTGGGCGCCGGCAGCAGCACCGCGTCCTCGGCCTCGAAGAAGCGCCCGGCAAGACTGGCCCGCTCGCCGGCGAGCAGCGTGCGAACGATGGTGAAGGACTCCTCGAAGCGCGAGACCCGATGATCGAAGGGCAGCCCGAAGGCGCGGAACTCCCCCTCGTTCCAGCCGGCGCCGAGTCCCAACACGAAGCGCCCCTCGCTCACCTCGGCGATGGTCGTGGCCATCTTGGCCACCAGCCCCGGCGGGTGGAACGCGGTGCAGGCGACCAGCGAGCCGATCCCCACGCGCTCCGTGGCCGCGGACAGCGCCGCCAGCAGCGTCCACGCCTCCCATGGCCCCCGCTCGGGGCGCCCATCGGCGCGATAGAGCAGATGATCGGGGACCCAGATCGAGGCGAATCCGCATTCCTCGGCGGCGCGGGCCGTGGCCAGGTACTCCGGCCAGCGAACATCGCGCTCGACCTCGGGCAGCTGGATTCCGACGCGCACCGCGTTCAGGCGGCTTTCCGGTCGAGCAGCTGCAGCAGGTCGTGGGCCGCGAGCTCCACGTCCTTATGGCGCCACTCGGCGGCGCGGTAGTGGCACGCGATCAGGCCCGAGCGATGAATGCGCCGGAAATCGCCGTACACGAAGCCGTACCGCGCCTTGGTCTCGTCCGCGGCCCCGTCGGTGAGCCCGAGGTGCCACTTGGCGTACTCGTCCCACGAATGTGACTCCAGGAACGTGTTCTCGGCGTCGGCGCGAGGCTGCACGTCCCCCCAGTCGCTGTCGAGAACGTACTGGCGGGCGCCGATGAGCTTGCGGGCGTGTGCCACGGCGTCGTCGTTGACGGAGTACGAAGCCATGCCCGCATTCTTACCGAGCGGTCAGGACTCGAGTGCGCTCGGGTCGCCAGGGACGTCGACGGCGTGTTCACGGAGGGCGGCCAGCGGGACGATTTCCAGCGCGCGCTCGTGGCTGGAGGCGAGGACCACGTAGGCGGCCGCACCATCCTCGTGCGCTCGCAGCCAGTTCACAGCGGTCACGCACCAGCGGTCGCCGGGCTGGAGACCGGGAAACCGGTAGTGGGGCATGGGCGTGCTGAGATCGTTGCCGATGCCACGCTGGTGCTCGAGAAACTCGGCGGTCACCACGGCGCAGATCGTGTGGCTCCCTCGATCGTCGGGGCCCGTCCTGCAGCACCCGTCCCGGTAGAAGCCCGTCACCGGATCGGCTCCGCAGGGCTCGAGCTCTCCACCCAGCACATTCCGCTCGCTCACGGCGGCAGTATCGCTCGCCTCGGCCGGCCCATGTGGTGGCGACCGGCCCGGGAACTAACTTGGCGGCGTGCTGTCCCTTGCCCGGCGAGAGCCCTCGGCGATCCTGCTCGCCGCTCAGTTGGGAGCAGTGCTGCTCTACCCGTTCATGGAGACGAGCGACGTTGGTCGTGCGCTGTTCAGCGTCTTCGGGATCGCCATCCTGGGTCTCGTGGTGCTGGCGGTACGCAGCTCCAGCGCCTCGACCTGGTTCGGCGTGATGCTCGGCATCCCGGCGACCGTCCTGTTGTTGATCCAGGCAGTTACGGGAGACGACGCCCTGCTCCCCTACTCCTCGGCACTCGAGGCGATCCTCTATTTCTACGCCGCCGGCGCGCTGATTGCCTACATGCTCGCCGACCATGAGATCACGCGGGACGAGCTGTTTGCAGTGGGTGCGACCTTCACCCTCGTGGCCTGGGCGTTCGCCTACTCCTACACCGTCTGCCAGGCCATCGAGCCGGGAAGCTTCATAGCGGCGATCGATCCAGAGCAGCAACGAAGCTGGATGGAGCTGCTGTTTCTCAGCTTCACCGTCCTCACGAGCACCGGCCTTAGCGACGTGACGCCGGTCAAGCCCTTCGCCCGCAGTCTGGTGATGATCGAGCAGCTGGCGGGACTCGCCTACGTTGCGATGGTGGTATCGCGGCTCGTGGGGCTGATGGTCTTGAGTCGCACCAAGACCGGCTGACCGTCACCTGAGCAAAGCGCTCAACAGGCTCTCGGGCGAGCCGATCTCGATCTCGCGTGGGTCGTGCGAGAGGTCGTGCTCGGTAGCGAGGCGGTACATGGCCCTCAGCTCGGTGGATTCGATCACGTCGTCGATGCGGTTGTGGCGCAGCTGCTCCTGGGCGGCAACTTGCTCGGTGCCCGCCTCCAGCGCCCCCGGCTCGATTGCGACGAACCCCACCGAGAGGATCTCGCGCTCGTCGGCAAGGTTGACCGCGTTGAAGACCCTGGCGGGCACGCCGAAGCCCTTGTCGGCCTCCCAGGCCTGCTTGAAGTCCTCGAACGTCTTGCCCTCCCGGAGCCGTCGCCGGAACACAGCCACGATCACGGTCTGTCTCCTTTCGTTTTGGACCAGGCATCTTGACATATACCTATATGGGCATATAATGCTCGCCGTGGCACGAGCAGCGACCACGGCGGATGCCTTCAATGCGGTGGCCGAGCCCCGGCGGCGACAGATCCTTGACGCCCTGGCCGGCGGGGAGCGGCCCGTGAACGACCTCGTGGGCCTGCTCGACCTGGCTCAGCCGCAGGTTTCGAAGCACCTGCGTGTGCTCCGCGAGGTAGGAGCGGTTGACGTGCGTGAAGAAGGACGCCGGCGCCTGTACCGGCTCAACGGCCACGCGCTCAAGCCCATCCACGACTGGGTCAAGAACTACGAGCGCTCCTGGTCGGAGCGGTTCGGCGAGCTGGATGTGGTGCTGAAAGAACTCAAGGACAAGGAGCAAGGAGATGACGGCAGTGACGAGTAGCCAACCGGCGACGGTGACGCTCCCCACGGACGAGCAGATCCTCATCACGCGCGAGTTCGACGCGCCCAAGCACCTGGTCTACAAGGCGTGGACCACGCCCGACCTGGTCAAGCGATGGTGGAGCGGACAGCGTGGCGAGGTCACGCTCGCCGAGATCGACCTGCAGGTCGGCGGTGCGTGGCGCTACGTGATGGTGGCGCAAGGCGGATTCGAGGTCGCCTTCCACGGCGAGTTCCGCGAGATCGTCCCCGACGAGCGCATCGTCACCACCGAGATCTACGAGATGCCCGGCGCGGAGCCCCTGCCCGCAGAGCGAGAGCCTCTGAACATCATCACGTTCAGCGAAAGGGACGGCCGCACGACCCTCACGGTCCTGGTGCAGACCGCGGACAAGGAGCTCCGCGACCAGATCATCGACTCCGGCATGGAGGACGGCATGCAGGAATCGATGGAGCTCCTGGAGCAGGTGGCGGTCTCTCTTCGCTGAGCAGCGCCCGGGGCGGGTCACCCACGGATGCTCTCCGCCAGTCGCTCGGCGAGGCCGAGCGTGGAGAGGTTGGTGTTGGCCCGCGGGATGGTCGGCATGATCGAGGCGTCGGCGACATAGAGCCCGTCCACTCCGTAGACGCGGCCGTCGCCGTCGACGACTCGGCCGATGGCGCAGGTCCCGACCGGATGGAAGAAGCCCCGGGACGCCTCGCTCACGTGCGTGCGCGCATCGACGTCCGGACCGGGGCGCGTCTCACGGCCGGCATAGCTCCGTATGGGATCGGCGGCCGTGAGGCGGCGAAGCTGCTCCATCCCCTCGGTGAGCACCTCGGCATCGCGCCCGTCCGCGAGGAAGCCGTGCTCAATCGCCAGCGGCGCGCGCGGATCGCGGGAGATCAGGCGGACGAAGCCACGCGAGTGCGGCTTCATCCCGAACACGGCCACGCTCGGCTCGTAGCCCCGACCCGCGGGCGGATCGATTCCGGGAAAGAAGAAGAGATCGCAGAGGCCCTCAGCACACGCGCTGCTCGCGGCGGCCACGGTCACCTGGGCCATGAACAGCGGGTGCGATCGCTCGAACTCGGCCGTCTCCTGGTTGAGGAGGTCGGTGCCCTCGAAGCCGAGGCCCACGCCGACGTGATCGCAGAGACCCTCGCCCACCGGCAGCTCGCGCTCCGGGCCGATGCCGCTGCGAAGCAGCACCGCCGGCGAGCCGTAGGCTCCCGCGGCCAGCACGACGGTCTTTGCGTTCAGCTCGCCCGCCGACGTTGCGATCCCGGCCACACGATCGCCGGAGAGCAGCACACGATCGGCGAGCCTGTCGGCGAGAATGGTCAGGTTGTCGCGTCCCCGAGCACCGTCGAGATAGGCGAAGGCCGCGTTCCAGCGGATCGAGCCCACCGCGTTGACCGGGTGCAGGATGGCGTCGTCCCCAGCCGCCGCGGCGAAGGCACCATGCCACGGCGACAGCTCCTCGAGCCCGAACCGCCGCATGCGCAGCTCACGCTCCGCGCGCCGCAGGTAGGGCTGGATCGCGTCATAGCTCCAGCCGTGACCCCACTCGTCGTAATCGGCGGGCGCGCCCTCGAGCAGGACGCACGCGTTGTGCGCCGAGCAGCCACCGACGATCCGCGCTCGCAGCTGCGAGCGGTCCTCACGGTCGGTCTCCCAGGCGTGCGAAAAGGCCAGCCGGCGGCCGTCGAGCATGTCCTCGGGCCAGCGCCCGTCCGCGTGCGGCCCGTAGTCCGGTCCCGCCTCGACGAGGCAAACGCGCCGGCCGTCCTCGCTCAGCCGGGCGGCCAGCACACAGCCCGCAGAGCCGCCACCCACCACGAGCACGTCGAAGCTCGCGCCGCGAGTCATGGTCGGCAGAACTCGCGCACGGCCTCGTTGAACCGCTCGGGCGCCTCGAGGTTGCTCACGTGACCCACGCCGGGGATCACGTGGAGCGTCGTGTCGGGGATCGCCTGCTCGAACTGGCGCGCGACGTCGAGGGGCGAGCGTGCGTCGAGCTCGCCCCAGATCAGCAGGGTCGGCACGCCGATGCGCGGCAGCAGATCTCGCTGGTCGGCCTCGGCCATCAGAGATAGCTGCGTCCGGAGGGTGTCGGGGCGCACGGCGGCCGCGATCTCCTCCAGCAGCGAGACGAAATCAGCCGGGGGGTCGCCGGCGAACAGCCCCGGCAGGGTGGGATCGAACTCCTCGGCGGGCGCCGCGAGCATCTGCCGCGCGCCCGCGACCCTGGCCCGCACCTCCTCCTCGGGCAGCGACCCCTTCCAGCCCGCGTAGGTATCGGCGAGGATCAGGGTGGCCACGCGCCCGGGATGTCGACGGTAGAGCTCCAGCACGAGTGTGCCGCCCCATGAGAGGCCCGCCAGGTGCACCGGGCCGAGCGCGAGCGCCTCGATCAGCGCCGCGAGGCAGTCCGCGTAGTCCGCCAGGCCGAAATCCGCGGGCACATCCGAGGAGCGGCCCGCCCCCGGTTCGTCCCAGGCGACGACCGTGAACTCGTCCGCCAGCGCGGCGTGCTGCGGCTGCCACATCCGACTGTCCCCGGCGGCGCCGTGCACGAAGACCAGCGGCGGCCCCTCCCCCACGCGCTCGTAGGCGATATCGAGACCGTACGCCTGGACGACCTCCACCGGCGCAACATACACCCGACCTCCCGGGCCGCCCCGGCCTGTAGTGTCGCGGCGTGTCAGCCGAGGCGTCGCAGCGCGACGAGCAGGTCGGAGGCGTGGAGTTGATCGCAGCCCTGTGCCTGGCCACCGACCTCGGCATGGGCTTTCCGTTCGAGCACGGGTTGCACAGCACGCTGATCGCGACTCGGCTGGCCGAGAGGCTCGGGGTCGACTCTGCGACGGCGTCGCAGACCTATTACGCCTGCCTGCTGTCTCATGCGGGCTGCACCACCGATGCGCACGTCACCGCGGAGCTCTTCGGCGATTCGCTGACCACCCAGCTTCACCCCGTCATCCGCGGGTCGGGGCGCGAGGTCTTCTCGGGGCTCATCCGCGCGCTGCCCCAGCCCGACCAGCCGGCGCCCGTGCGCGCCTTCCAGGTCGCGCGCGGGCTGCCGAAGTTGGCCCGAGCGCAGCGTCCGCACCTCACCGCGAGCTGCGAGGTGGCAGGGATGTTGGCGGGCGAGGTAGGCCTGCCCCCGTCGGTGGCGGGTCTCCTCGCTTACCTCACCGAGCGCTGGGACGGCCACGGACCACTCCACCGCGCGAAGGGGGAGGAGATCCCGGTGGCGATGCGGATCGTCCACGTGGCAGAGGACTGCGCCTTCCAGCGTCATCTGGTGGGGGTGGAGCACGCGACGCGCCTCGTCCGCGAGCGCGCGGGGCACGCGTTCGACCCCGAGGTTGCGGCCTGCATGGCGGACGGCGCCACGGAGATACTCGCGCTCGACGAACACGGGTCGGCCTGGGACGAGACCCTCGCCCGCGAGCCGGGCCCACCGCTCGTGCTCACCGGCGAGGAGCTCGATCGCGCACTCGCCGCGATGGGCAACTTCGCCGACCTGATTTCGCCCTACCTGACCGCTCACTCGGCCGGCGTCGCGAAGCTTGTAACCGCAGCGGCGCGACGCTGCCGGATCGATGCGGCGGACACCAGGCTGCTCCGGCGGGCGGCGCTGGTGCACGACCTCGGGCGGGTGGCGATCGAGGCGGGGATCTGGCAGAAGCCCGGGCCACTGAACGCCGACGAGTGGGAGAAGGTGCGGCTCCACCCCTACCACACCGAGCGCGTCCTCTCGCGCTCGCCGTTCCTGTCGGCGCTCACACCGGTGGCGGGCGCCCACCACGAGCGCCTCGACGGCTCGGGGTATCACCGCGGCACAACCGGTGCGGAGCTGACGCTGCACGCCCGCCTGCTCGCGGCGGCCGACGCGTACCACGCGATGACCGAGCCTCGTCCGCATCGCCCCCCGATCCCGCCGGAGCAAACCGCGGAGCAGCTCGCCCGAGAGGTCGGGGCCGGACGGCTCGACGCCGACGCGGTCACAGCGGTCCTCGAGGCGGCCGGACAGCAACCGCCGCGCCTCGAGCGCCCGGCCGGGCTGACCGAACGCGAGGCGGAGGTGGTGGGCCTGCTGGCACGGGGCCTGCAGACCAAGCAGGTCGCCAGCGCGCTCGGGATCTCGGCCAAGACCGCCGATCGCCACATCCAGAACGCCTACCGCAAGATCGACGTCTCGACCCGCGCGGCGGCGACCCTGTTCGCGATGGAACACGGGCTGGTCGCATGGGGAGAACTCCCGATGGCGCGAGCGGCGAAGCGCTCCTAGCGTCCTCCCGGACATCAATGCCGGGCGGAACGCCCGCCCGCGGTCCAGGAGGCACGCGATGACCAGCGAGACGGTCCAGGGCACTCGAGACGCCATCTACGAGATCGCGGAGGCGATCGCGCCGACCTGGGAACGCCGGCGAGCCGAAGTGGAAGAGGCCTCGGCGTCGGTGCGGGAATGGTTGCTTAGCGAGTTGCGGCCCCGCGAGGGCGACACCGTGCTCGAGCTCGCCGCCGGTGTGGGTGACACAGGCTTCGACGCCGCCGCCGCCATCGGCGAGCGCGGGCGGCTGATCTCCAGCGACTTCTCCCCGGCGATGCTCGCCGCCGCGCGGCGCCGAGGTGCCGAACGAGGGGTAACCAACGTCGAATATCGCGTCATGGACGCCGAGCGAACCGAGCTCGACAACGATTCCGTCCACGGCGTGCTGTGTCGGTTCGCCTACATGCTGATGGCCGATCCCGCCGCCGCGCTCGCCGAGACGCGCCGAGTGCTGCGCCCGGACGGGCGACTGGCATTCGCGGTCTGGGGGACTCTGGAGCAGAACCCATTCTTCGCAATCGCCGGAATCAGCCTCGGGAAGCGCGGCCATATCCCGCCTCCCGAGCCGCCTCCGGCTCCCGGAGCGTTCAGCATGGCGAGCCCGGAGCGGACGACCGAACTGCTGCATGGCGCCGGGTTCGTCGAGGTCCGAACCGAGAGGGTCCCGGTCCGATTCCGGGTACCCGACGTCGATGGGTACGTGGATCTCTTGGCGGACACAGCCGGCCCGCTCGGGCTCGCGCTGCGCGGGCTCCCGGCTGCCGAACGTGCCGAGGTGATCGCAGAGATCGAGGACTCGCTCGGGCGCTTCGCAGCCGCGGACGGCTACGAGCTTCCGGGTGTCGCCCTATGCGCCGTGGCGAGCTGAGTGGGGCCTCGCTCGCCTGGCGCGAGCAGCACGATTCGCCTCCGCCGTCAAGGCGGTGATA
This sequence comes from uncultured Thermoleophilaceae bacterium, assembly GCA_963728495.1. Classification (GTDB taxonomy): domain Bacteria; phylum Actinomycetota; class Thermoleophilia; order Solirubrobacterales; family Thermoleophilaceae; genus JACVRW01. The sequence goes on from CAVSKI010000003.1 coordinate 152,641, forward strand.
CGTCGGCCGATGGCGGCCGCCCGCTCTATCCCGTAGCTTGACCCATGACGACCTCAAGGAGGAGACGGATGGACCGGCGACGGACGCTTCACCTGCTGGCATGCATTGCCGCTCTGTCGCTCGCGATCGCGCCGATCGCCTGCGGGGATGACGAGGGTGAAGGCAGCGCCGGCTCGAGCGACACCGCCAAGGAGGAGGGGACGCAGCTCGGGCTGAACGGTAAGCACTCGGTCCTCACGTTCGACAAGGGTGCCGTGGCCGTTCTCCAGGAGAAGAAGGTGAAGGTCGCTCCCATCGGGCCGGCAGCGCCGAAAGGCGGGGGCATCCAGTTTCCGATCACCGGCGGAGTCGTGAACTCCGAGACCCTGGCCGGCTCGATCGCGCACAGCGGCGGCCTCAAGCTCAGCGTGGGCGGCGAGACCCTCGAGGTCACGAACTTCGTGGCCAACACCAAGGCCGGAATCCTCACCGCAACCGCGGGAGCCGCCGAGATACCTCTGTTGGCGCTCGACTTCACGGCCCTCAAGAAGTCGACGAAGGGTGCGGCGATCGTGGCCTCCGGGATCAAAGCATCGCTCACCGACTACGCGGCCTCGGCCATGAACGGGATCCTGGGTGTGACCTTCTTCGAGGAGGGCCTGGCCCTGGGCGAGATCACCGTCACCGCCACCGCCGGCTCCTAGACCGGTGCTAGAGCACCGCGGACCACGGCGCCCAAGCGCTCGACGGCCGTTTCGAGCTCGGTCTCGGTCAGGTGGCTGAACGACAGCCGGAGCGTGTTCTGGCCGGTTTCGCCGACGTGGAAGGGCGAGCCCGGGACATAGGCCACGCCGGCCTCCAGAGCGGCCGGGCGCATCGCAAGCGTGTCGACCTGGTCCGGCAGTGTGAGCCAGGTCAGAAAGCCGCCCGCCGGCTCGGTCCAGACAACATCCTCGGGCATGTGGCGCGTCAACGCCGCCGACAGAGCCGCCCAGTGCGAGGCGTAGAGCGCACGGGCCGCCGGGAGGTGGCGCTCGAAGCCCCCGGAGCGGCCGTACTCCTCGACCAGGCGCTGCCCGAGGCCGCCCGCGCACTGGTCGGTGTTCTGCTTGGCGGTGGCCAGCTCGGCGATCACGTCGGGGGGACCGACGGCCCAGCCGAGCCGCACGCCGGGGAAGAAGCTCTTGGAGAACGTCCCCGCCTGAAGCACCACGTCGGGCGCGAGCGACCACAGCGACGGTTGCGTCGTACCGTCGAACGGCAGTTCTCGATAGGCCACGTCCTCGAAGAGCAATACGCCCTGTCGGCGGCAGAGCTCGACCAGCTCGCGGCGCCTTTCGAGCGACAGCGTCCGGCCGGTCGGGTTCTGATACTCCGGGATCGTGTAGACGAACTTCGGGCGCAGGCCCGCCCCCAGCCGCGCCGCGAGCTCGTCCACGCGCAGCCCTTCATCGTCCATCTCGATCGCGACCGCTTCGGCCTCGGCGCCGGCGAAGGCGGTCAGCGCACCGAGATAGCTGGGCGCCTCGACGGCGATCGTGTCGCCGGGATCGATCAGCGCCTGGCACATCAGCGCGATGCAGTCCATCCCGCCGCTGGTCACGATCAGCTCGGCGCGCTCGGGACGCCGGCCCTGTAGCTGCTCCTGGCGGTCGAGCAGGTACTCGCGCACGCTCGCGATCCCCTCGGACGGCGTGTACTGCAGCGCCACGGAGGCGTCCTCGCGCACAAGCCGCGCGGCGAGCTCGTCCACCTCGCCGGTCGGAAACGTCGCCGGGTTCGGGAAGCCGCCCGTCATCGGCAGCACTCCGGGCGGGCTCCCGGCGAGGATTGCGGTCAGCTCGTGCGCCGCGCAGGCGCGTCCGGCGCGCGAACGCATGCGCGAAGTCAGTCACTGACCCGAAAGGCCAGCGCGCTGGCCTCGCCGCGGTCGAGCGCCTCGACGTGCTCCTGGTGGTTCGTCAAGTCGTGAAGCGCCTCACCGCGAGCCTGCGCAGCAAGGATCGCGCGCTCGCTGCGTCCGATCAGCTCCGCGGTCTCCAGCGCAGCCTCGATCCTCTTAGCCGTGGCGATCACCAAACCGTCATCGTCGCCGAACACGATGTCGCCCGGGGACGTCTCGATACCGCCGCAGGCGATCGGCGCCCCGAGCGCGGCGCGCGACACGGTCGTGCCCGACCGGGGCGTCGTGCCTCGCGCGAACACCGGCAGCCCGATCCGGCGAAGGCCACGCAGGTCGCGGCAGTACCCGTCGGCGACGATCCCGGCCAGCCCGCGCCGGCGCGCCTCGGTCGCGAACAGCTCGCCGAAGACGGCTCGTGAGCTGCCGTTCGCCGCGATCAGCAGGACGTCGCCAGGCGCGGCCTCGGCCAGCGCGTCCATCACCGGCAGGTGATCATCCTCGGCAAGGACCGTGAACGCGGGCCCCGCCATACGCACGTCGGGGATCATCGCCCGCACCGCGGGATCGACCACCGGCAGCGTCTTGTCGGCGTCCGACAGCGCCGACACGTCGATCCCCAGCAGCCGATCTATCAGGTCCACCGCGTGAGCGTGTCACATGCGCCAGCGGCGCTTCAACACAGGGCCCGAATAGCCTTATCGGGCGGCGTCGACCGTTCAGCGCCGCCCCTCGTCCATCAGTTCGCCCAACGACTGCTTCTGGCGGGAGTCGCGTCCGAAGTTCTCGGGAGCGAGCCACGCCTCGTAGCCGAGCCGGATGGCCGGCCATTCCTCGTCGGTGATCGCGTACCAGGCGGTGTCCCGGTTTCGGCCCTTGACCACCATGTGGTTGCGAAAGACGCCCTCGAAGCGAAAGCCAAAGCGCTCGGCGGCGCGCCGTGACGCGACGTTCAGCGCGTTGCACTTCCACTCGAGCCGGCGGTAGCCGAGGTCGTCGAAGGCGTGGCGGGAGAGCAGGTAGATGGCCTCGGTCGCCGCGGTGGTGCGCTGCAGCGGCGTCCCGAACCAGATATGCCCGATCTCGATGACGCCGAACTCCGGCGTGATGCGCAGGTACGACGCGAGCCCGGCCGGCTGCTCATCGGCCAGCCCCACCAGCGCGAAGAAGAGCGGATCGTCCGACTTCTCGGCCCAGTCGAGCAGCAGGCGCATCTGGTCTGGATGCTCGTACGGGCCATAGGGCAGATAGGTCCAGATCGCCGCGTCGCCCTCCGGCGGGTGTGAGACCGCGTAGAGCGCCTCCGCATCGGCAACAGCGTCGACGGGACGCAGCAAGACGTGCGAGCCAAGCAGCGGCGCGCGGGAGGGTGGCTCTACCGGCGTCCAGTCGACCTCAGCGCCGAGTGGAAGCTCGTCCCCCATCACCTCAGCTAGCGCTTCAGCTCGATTTCGACGACTTGGTCCATCTCGCGCACCGAACCGTCGAGATCGAGCACCTCGAACCGCCCTCCGGTGATCGGAACCACGACATAGTCGAACTCGTGGCGATGCTGGCCGGTCGCAGCCCCGGCTGCCCCGAAGGTCCAGGTGGTAACACGGACCAAGTCGTTGTCAGCGTTCACGATGTGGTGCGCCAGGCCCATCCTTGACTCCCTTCTCGGGCCGGCTGCGGCGGGCAAGTCAAGCGCAGTGAATCAGTTGTCGGCGCGCGACGCCGTCGCTTGCGCTTATCGCGCAAAGGGCACTGCCGGCATTCCGCCTATGGCGGCAACCCAGCGGCCTCGCGCGCCCCGTCGGGGTCGGCAAAGGATTGGACGCGGACGACCCGCCCATCGCGGACGGTCAAGAGCGAGGATCGGGTCTCATCGACTTCGAGCTCGTGCGTCCGGCCGACGATGTGCACGACGACCGCTACCTGATCACCGGCGTCGTCGAACCTCAGCGTTTCAACCCGGTACCTCTCCCAAGCCGAGAGGAACTCACTCCAGAAGCGCCGCACACCGTCAAAGCCGCGGTAACTGTCGACGGCAAGCAAGGACTCAGGCACCGGGACCCACTCGATCTCCGGATCCAGGAAACGACCGAGCGCGTCATCGGACATGCGCTGCTCGAACTCTTGTGGGGAGCCCTCGCTCGCAAGCTCCGCGTAGAGTCGGCGGACCAGTTCGACGTTCTCCTGTGACACCGCGTTCCCAGTGTCTCGCATCGTGCTCTACCGTCGGCGGCAGGACCGGCGGTCGACGTCGCGGCGCGCTGCCCTGGTTAATTAGCATCGCGTCGGTGTCCTCGCCGGACAGCCTGGACTTCTACGACGGCGAGCTGCGCGCTCACCACGAGCACCTTCGCGCGGCCTACGGGATCAGCACCGGTGACGAGGTAGTCGACATCGGGTGCGGAACCGGGCTGACGACTCGCGAGGCGGCGCGCGCCGCGGCGCCGGGCCGCGTTGTCGGCGTCGACGTGTCCGAGCGCATGCTTGAGCGTGCCCGTCAGGTGACGGCGGCCGAACGGCTCGACAACGTCCGGTACGAGCTCGGCGACGCCCAGGTCCATCGCTTCGACCCCGCCGGCTTCGACGTGGCGATCAGCCGGTTCGGGACGATGTTTTTCTCCGATCCGGCCGCCGCGTTCGCCAACATCGCCGCCGCCCTTCGACCTGGGGCGCGGATGGTGCTGCTCGTTTGGCAGCGGCACGAGGACAACGAATGGGCGCGGGCGATCGACGCCGCGCTGGGGGACGCGGCGCGGCCACCGCAGCCGGGCGCGGACCCGTTCTCGCTCGGCGATGCCGAAGCCACCGCCGGGATCCTCGTGGGCGCTGGCTTCGACGGCGTGCACTTCGAGGACGTCCACGAGCCGGTCCTCTACGGGCACGACCTCGACGCCGCGCTTGCGTTCGTGCGGGGGTTTCAGGACACGAGGGCGGCCCTCGCGCGCCTGAGCGACGGCGAGGCGGCTCGTACCGTCGAGCGCCTGCGCGAGACGCTCGCGGCGCACTACAGCAACGAGGGCGGCGTGGTCCTCGGTTCGCGTTCCTGGTTGATCACGGCCCGGCGACGCCGCTAAGACAGTCGAAGCCTGCCACGGGCGAATCTCGCTCCCCCTCCTTCCAGGGCCCCATCTTGGATGGCGCTGACCTTCGATTGCGCGGTTCAACATGGCCGCGAGCCTTCGATCCCTCATGGACGCGCGTGGTGGAGCCCAACAGAATCTCCGAGCATGACTTCATCTTCTGATCATGCTCCTGCCGGCTTCGAGCTCGGCGAGCAACGCAACGCTTTCGATGTCCCTGACGACGTGGCCTACTTCAACACGGCCAATCTGTCACCGCTTCTACATCTGGTCCGAGACGCGGGCGTCGAGGCACTTGCGCGGCGGGGACGTCCTTGGACGATCTCGAGCGACGATTGGTTCTCCGACGTCGAGCGTCTGCGCGGGCTCTTCGCGCGTCTTGTGTCGGCGGACCCAGAGGGCGTAGCGCTCGTGCCGGCAACCAGCTATGGCTTCGCTGTCGCGGCGGGCAACCTGAGATTGGGCGAAGGCGACGTGATCCTCGTTCTGGCGGAGGAGTACCCGTCGGGGATCTACACCTGGCTCTCGCTCGCCCGCGGTTCCGGCGCCCGGGTTCTTACGGTCGCCCGCGAGGAGGCCCAAAGCTGGACCGACGCTGTGCTCGGCGCACTGGACGAGCATGTTCGAGTCGTCAGCGTCCCCCACGTGCACTGGACCGACGGCGCCGTGCTTGACCTTGAGGCGATCGCTGACCGTGCTCACGGTCTCGGCTGTGCACTGGTGATCGACGCTAGTCAGTCGGCCGGCGCGATGCCGCTGGACGTCGACCGGCTTCGCCCGGACTTCCTGGTCAGCGTCGGTTACAAATGGTTGCTTGGGCCCTTCGGCCTGAGCTTCCTCTACGTAGCCGAGCGATACCGAGATGGCGAACCGCTTGAGGAGAACTGGATCTCGCGTGCCGGCTCTGAGGACTTCAGCGCCCTGACCGAGTACCGCGACGAGTACCAGCCCGGCGCCCGGCGCTTTGACATGGGCCAGCGCACCTCGTTTCATCTGGTCCCGATGGCGATCGCCGCGCTCGAGCAGATCCTCGCGTGGCAGGTTTCCCGGATCGCGGCGACGTTGACCGAAACCACCGGGTTGATCGCTGAGCGTTGCGCCGGCCTCGGGCTCGCCGTGGCGCCCGCGCGTGAGCGCGGTCCGCACATGCTGGGCGCCTCGATCCCCTACGAAGCACGGACGTCGATCCTGCCCGCGCTGCAGGCAGCGAACTGTCACGCCGCCGTCCGCGGAGGGTCACTGCGCATCGCCCCACACCTCCACGTCACCGCCACGGACGTCGACTTGCTCAGCCACACGCTGGCGCGCGCAATGGCATAGGCGACGGGCGCTTCACCCCGCGTCCCGTTTCCGCATCCTTCCGACAGCGCCTAACCGGACTGTCGCGCTTTAGCCGCGCATGACCAAGGCGTCGCTGACTGGCCGGTGGGAGCCCGCGTCGCCGACGACCAACTCCATCATGTGCGGGCCCTCCGCGTAGACGATCGGTGGTCCCGCGAACGGCGGTAACGACGGCGCGGAGGGCCCGCGGACGCGGACTTCGCGCAGCTCGCCGGGCCGGTGATGCTCCACGGTCCCGGACACCCCGACCCGTGCTCTGCGCTGCGCCATCTCGTCCTCCGCGGTCTCGAGCACGAAGACCAGAGGCCGGTCCGGGCGTCGCTCGTTGTCACGATGAATCCAGATGCGCGGTCCGAGCGAGTCGTAGAGCCAGAAGCTGTCGCTATCGACCGCGTCGATCGGGCCGCGAAACGCCAGACCAAACGGACTGGCCCCCGTCGTGGTCCAGTCGGCGCGACGGTCGAGGCGCAGGGGGTTGGCGCGTGCCTCCGCCGCGTCCGTCACCCACAACAACTCGAAGAACTGCTCCGGCCACGCCAGGCGCCGGTTTCGCGTCCCCTGCCCGCGGTGCGCCTGTCCAGCGTCCAGCACCCACCCATCGTCTTCAAGCCGCCGCGCCGCCTCACAGGGATCGCTCACCATGCAGAGGACGTGGTCGAGTTCGAGCACGGTCACCGGCGACGGTACCGGGGAAGACTCGCCTGGCCTTCCCCAGCATCGTCGGCAGCCGCCCCGACCTGCTCCAGTAGCGCAGCCTGTCCCGGCGACCGAAGCCAGGTGCGAACATCAAACGGTGATCGACGTCACCCATTTCACCGATCCCGGTTGTCCGTGGGCGTACTCCGCCTGGCCGGCGCATGCGACCCTGAAGTGGCGCTACGGCGAGCAGCTGCGATGGACGCTCGTCACGATCGGGCTCACCGAAGACGCCGATCAGTACGCCGCCCGCGGATACACGCCGACTCGGTCGGCGCTCGGCTACGCGCGTTTCCGACGCTTCGGAATGCCCTTCCAGATCACGCCGAAGGCGCGGCTGAGCGCCACATCTCCGGCCTGCCGCGCGATCGTGGCTACCCGGCTGGCCGCCCCGCCGCTCGAGGAAGCCGCACTGAGGGCGCTTCAGTTCGCGCAGTTCACCTCGACCGGGACCCTGGAAGACCCCGACACCTTGCGCTCTGCGCTGGCCGGCGTTGGGGGCCTCGATGCAGAAGCGATCGTTGCGCGCGTCGACGACCCTGACGTCCGGGCCGCGTACGAGGCCGATCGCGATCGGGCGCGCTCGGCGGCGGGATCTCCTACCGAGTTCCAGGGTCGGGCGGCGATGACAGATGGCACGGTGCGTTACACGGCGCCGTCGCTGGTCTTCGAGAGCCCCGACGGGCAACGGCTGGAGGCGGGTGGCTTCCAGCCGGTCGAGGCCTACGACGTCGTGATTGCCAACCTCGACCCCACCCTGAAACGCCGGCCGCCCGCCGAGGACGCGCTCGAAGTGTTGAGCGCATTCCCCTACGCACTGACGACGGCTGAGGTGGCCGCCGTGATGACCGAGCACCTCGGCCAACCTGACCTGGGCGCCGTCGAGGCTGCCCTCATCACGGCCACCGGCGATAAACGAGCCCAGCGCCTCCCGGCGGGCGACGGCTCGCTGTGGGCGCCGGCCGCGGATTTTCGAGACGCGTAGGCGGCCCAGTAGTGGTCCAGACAGGAACTTGGACGTCGGCACCCCAGGTGCGTCCTCCCCCGCCCGCCGGCAAGGCGCGTCAAGGGATCCCGCGCCCGCAGGGCAGGACGGACGGAAGAAGGCCCACTCGCGCAATGCGACCCTCGGCCGAACTGGTCGTGTCTCGCCGCGCATCGTCTGACCTAGGACCGCAACGGACGTGCCGTGCTTTGGGCCAGCCGGCGCTGGGTAACGGAGAGCACACTGCCGGCGCGACTATCACCGACCCAATCGCTCTTCGAAGAGCGGACCGACAGCCCTACTAAGGAGGAGTACATGCCCCGCAGAGTCAGAGCCGTCGCTTTTGCGGTAGCCGCACTCGCTCTCGCAATGCCGGCGACCGCGAGCGCCCAGAGCGACCTGTGGAAGGTCTACAACCGGACTCTCAGTAAGGCCCGGTACATCAACCTCACCCACACGATCACGCCGAACCAGCCGGTCTGGAAGGGTTTCGGGCCCGCCACGTTCAACGCGGCAGTCGACCCGACCACCGGGATTCCGTACACCTACGCGAAAGACGGGTTCGAGGCGACGGCGTACACGATCGCGACCGACCAGTTCGGCACGCAGTTCGATCCTCCGGCGCACTGGGCCCCGGAGTACGCCGCGATCGATGAGGTGCCGGCCACTTACTCGGTGCGCCCACTGGTCGTGATCAACACCGCCGCTCAGGTGAAGAAGAACCCCAAGGACTTCCTTACAGTCGCCGAGGTCAAGGCGTGGGAGAAGAGGCACGGGCGTATCCCGGGCGGCTCGGTCGTGATGGTTCGCTCGGATTGGTCGAAGCGTTGGACGACCGATCCAGAGCAGGCGAAGGCGCTCGCCGCTGACAGCAACTTCCCGAGCGTCGCTCTCAGCACGCTCAAGTTCCTGCATCTCAAGCGCCACATCCTGTTCCACGGGCACGAACCGCTTGACACGGACACGACGCCCACTCTCGAGGGCGAGTACTGGCTGATGCACCATGGCTATGCGCAGGCCGAGGGCGTGAACAACCTCGGCGGCGTCCCGTCGACCGGCTGTCTGGTGTCGTTCGGCTCGCCGGAGTTCAAGGGCGGCCTGGGTGGCTACGCCCGGTACATCGCGATCTGCCCGCCCAAGACGAGCAAGGGCGTGAAGGTCACCGACGGGGATGCGCCGCTGCCCAAGTTCAACAGTGACCTGCACTGGGACACAGGGCTCGGATACCGCATCCGCTAGGAGCCATATCGGTGGGGGTGCCTCGGCACCCCCACCGGCTGGTCCGAGAAGATGCTTGCGAAGACGCCGGTCAGCCAGCCAGCAGAGCCGCCGCTACTCCCACTCGATCGTCCCGGGCGGCTTGGACGTAATGTCCAGCGTGACCCGGTTGACCTGCGCGATCTCGTTGATCATCCGTGATGCCACCTTCTCGAGCAGGTCGTACGGCAGCCGGGCCCAGTCCGCGGTCATCGCGTCGTCGCTCGTGACCGCCCTGATCACCACCACGTAGCCGTAGGTCCGCTCGTCGCCCTGCACGCCGACGCTGCGGAGGTCGCCGGGGAGCACGCAGAAGGACTGCCACAGCTCGCGGTAGAGGCCCGCGGTGCGTATCTCGTCCTGCAGGATCGCGTCCGCGTCGCGCAGGATCTCGAGCCGCTCCTTGTTGACCTCGCCGCCCACTACCCGGATGGCCAGGCCGGGGCCGGGGAAGGGCTGGCGCCACACGAGCTTGTCGGGTAGGCCGAGCTCCGAGCCCACCGCGCGCACCTCGTCCTTGAACAGCGTGCGCAGCGGCTCCACCAGCTCGAACTCCAGGTCCTCGGGCAGCCCGCCGACGTTGTGGTGTGACTTGATCGTGGCCGCGCCGGTACCGCCGCCCGACTCGATCACGTCGGAGTACAGGGTGCCCTGCACCAGATAGCGAGGGTCGTCGAGGCGCGCAGCCTGCTCCTCGAACACGCGGATGAACTCGGTTCCGATGATCTTGCGCTTGGTCTCGGGGTCGCTGACTCCGGCCAGCCGGGCGAGGAAGCGCTCCTCGGCGTCGACGGCAATGAGCGGCACCTTGAACTCGTCGCGAAAGGCGGCCACCACCTGGTTGCCCTCGTTTTTGCGCATCAGCCCGTGGTCGACGAACACACAGGTCAGCTGGTCGCCCACCGCGCGATAGGTCAGCAGCGCCGCCACCGAGGAGTCGACGCCGCCGGACAGCCCGCAGATGACCTTGCCGTCGCCCACCTGCTCTCGGATCCGGGCCACCTGCTCCTCGATCACCGACTCGGCCGACCAGCTCATCTCGCAGCCGCAGATGTCGCGCAGGAAGGTGGTGAGGATGTGCGTGCCGTACGGGGTGTGGACCACCTCGGGGTGGAACTGGATCCCGTACAGGCCGCGCTGGGCGTGCTCGATGGCGGCCACCGGTGACTCGGTCGACGCCGCGAGTGCGGTGAAGCCGGGCGGTGGCTCGTAGACCGTGTCGCGGTGGCTCATCCAGCACGACTGGTCGGTGGGCGTGTCCGCCAACAGGCGGCCGGTCTCGTTCACAGTCAAGCGCGAACGGCCGAATTCGCCCACCTGCGCTCCCTCGACGCGGCCGCCCAGCTCGAGGACCATCGCCTGCATGCCGTAGCAAATGCCGAGCACGGGAATGCCCAGCTCCAGCAGCTCGGTGCGCAGCCTGGGGGCCTCGTCGGCGTAGACCGACGCCGGGCCGCCCGACAGGATCAGGCCTCGCGGTTGGCGGCGCCGGACCTCTTCTAGCGCCGCGTGGTGGGGCAGCAGCTCGGCGAAAACGCCGCACTCGCGCACGCGCCGGGCGATCAGCTGCGAGTACTGCCCACCAAAGTCGAGTACCAGGACCTCGTCCGTGGCGGCGGCGTAGTTGTCCGCAGCGGCGGCCTCGCTGACCGCTTGCGTCGTCACTCGACGAGGGCGGGATCCGCGGTCGGGGCCGCGATGCCATTCGACTCCGGGTGCGCGAACGCCGCCGAGGTCGCCCCCATGCCGACTTCCTGCTCGCGCTGCAGCTGCTTGCCCTCGGACTGCAACGCCGGCGCGATCATCAGCTCGGCCTTGTGAAAGGCCGGGATGTCCTCGTAGCCGCAGGTGGCCATCGAGGTGCGCAGGCTCCCCACCAGGTTGAAGGTGCCGTCGTTCTCGTGGGCGGGACCGAGCAGGATCTGCTTCATCGTCCCGTTCTGGGTGGTCCGCACCCGCGCTCCCCGCGGAAGCGACGGGTGGAAGGTGGCCATCCCCCAATGGTGGCCGCGCCCCGGGGCCTCGTGAGCCCGGGCCAGCGGCGAGCCGATCATCACGGCATCGGCACCACAGGCGAAGGCCTTCGACACGTCGCCGCCGTTGCGCATGCCGCCGTCGGCGATCACCTTCACGTACTCGCCGGTCTCGAGCATGTTCTGAGAGCGCGCCGCGGCAACGTCGGCGATCGCGGTCGCCTGGGGCACGCCGATGCCCAGCACGCCGCGAGTGGTGCAGGCCGCACCCGGTCCCACGCCCACGAGCACGCCCACCGCGCCCGTGCGCATCAGGTGCAGGCCGGTGGCGTAGGAGGCGCAGCCGCCCACGACGATCGGCACTGTGTCCTGCAGCTCGCGAATGAACTCCTTGAGGTTGAGCGGCTCGGTGCGTGTGGAGACGTGCTCGGCGGAGATCACGGTGCCCTGGATGACGAGGATGTCGAGCCCGGCCTCGAGCGCCGTCTCGTGGTAGGAGCGCACCCGCTGAGGGGTGAGCGAGGCGGCGGCCACCACGCCCTGGTCCTTGATCTCGCGGATGCGCTGCGCGATCAGCTCTTCCTTGACCGGCTCGGCGTAGATGCGCTGCATCTCCGCCGTCGCGCGCTCCTTGGGGTAGCCGGCGATGCGCTCGAGCTCGGCGTCGGGGTCTTCGTAACGGGTCCAAATGCCCTCTAGGTTGAGCACCGCGAGGCCGCCGAGCCTGCCGAGCTCGCCGGCCGTCTGAGGGGAGACCACACCGTCCATTGCCGAGGCCATGAGCGGCAGCTCGAAGCGGTAGGGACCCAGCGTCCAGGTGATATCGATGTCGTCCGGATCTCGCGTTCGCCGGCTGGGCACGATCGCGATGTCATCGAAGCCATATGCGCGGCGGCCCTTCTTGCCGCGCCCGATCTCTACTTCCATGAAGGCATCCTAGGTTCGGCGACGGACGTCCGAGCCTAGCAGTGGTCCCGAGCCCTCAGCCCACCTCGATCGCGGGGGATTCGAGCGCCTCCACGCGGACCTCCGACAGCACCCTGCCGACGTCTCGCTGGTCGAGCCGTCCGGCCCCGAAGTGCTGGGTCGACTCGGCCCCGCAGGCGACCGCGAAACGCAGGCAGCTCTCCGCGTCGCGCCCGCCGTAGCGGGCGGCCACGAAGCCGGCCAGGAAGGCATCGCCGGAGCCCACGGAGGAGACCGGCTCGAGCGGTTCGAGCGTTGCCCGGTAGAGATGCCGATCGGCGCCTTCGCCCAACACGGCCAGACAGCCGTCGTCCAGGGTCATGATGCCCTCACGGGCACCCATCTCGACCATCTCGCCCAGCGCGCGCCGGCGGTCGTCCTCGTCGGAGAACTCATGGCCCACGAGACCCTCGGCCTCGATCTCGTTCGGACTCACCACGTCGGGGGCCTTGCGCGTGGCCATGAGCAGCGGCTCGCCCTCCGAGTCGATCACCGTGGTCACTCCGAGCCGGCGCATCTCCTCGATCAGGCGGCCATAGAGATCTGCGTCGACGCCGCGAGGCAGGCTGCCGGCGAAAACGCATACGGCGGCGCCCTTGGCCAGATAGAGCAGCTTGTCGACGAACAGCTCGAGCTCCCCGGCGGAGACCTGCGGGCCACGCTCGTTGATCTCGGTCTGCTCGCCGCTCGTGGGGTCGACGACCGCGGTCGAGGTGCGCGACTCCTCGCGGATGCGCACGAAGTCGTTGAGGATGCCCTCCTCGGTCAGGTGCTCGACGATGCGCGTGCCGGTGGGGCCCCCGGCGACTCCGGTGGCGATCACAGGCTGGCCGAGGGCGCGCAGCGCGCGGGCCACGTTCACGCCCTTGCCGCCCGCCATCGCGGTCTGCTCGACCGCGCGATGGCGGCGGCCCAGGCGGAAGTTCGGGACCGCCAGGGTCTTGTCTATCGCAGCGTTGAGGGTGACGGTGATGATCATCTCTTCACAAGTCTGAGACGCACTCGCATCCGCATGAGCAAGAGCACTGCGCCGAGCAGGAGGACCAAGGCGAATAGAAGTGTCAACGGAACCCCCACCTTCGAGACGAGCACCCTCAGGGTACCGGCTTCCGGCACCTCGTCCTCGGTTACGAGCGCCACGCGACGCACTCGCTCGCCGTCAACGAGCACGCTGACGCTGCCGACCCGCTCTCCACGCGGGAGAGGCCCCTCGAGCTCCTCCGGCGCATCCACGCGGCGGCGCACCTTCTGGCCGTCGCGCAGGGTCACGACCGCGCTGCGCGCGGGCACCAGCTGCGCCTTGTGATCGCGGTACTCGATCGCCGAGCGCGCCATCACGCGCCGCGAATCGATCACCCGGACGCGCTGGAATCGACCGAGGCCCCAGCGCAGCAGGGCCAGCGTGTCGGCGTCGCGAGCGGGCTCACTCGGTTCTCCCATCACAACCGAGATGACCCTGCCGCCGGCGCGGCTTTCCGCGGCGCCGATGAGAACGTAACCGGCCTGCAGCGTGTGCCCGGTCTTCACCCCGCTCACGAACGGATAGGCGGCGATGAGCGTGTTGCGATTGTCGATCACCCGCGGCCGGGCACCCGATTCGAGCTCCGCCAGCGGCATGTCGACTGTGCGTGCGAAACGCGGCCGCCGCATCAGCTCGAGCGCCAGCCGGGACAGGTCGCTCGCGGTCGAGTAGTTGAGCGGATCGTCGAATCCGATCGGGTTCGCGTAGCTCGTATCGTCGAGGCCCAGCTCCTCGGCTCGCGCGTTCATGGCGGCCACGAAGCCTTCGCGCGTGCCCGAGATCCCCTCGGCCAGGGTGACCGCTGCATCGTTGGCGCTCTCGAGCAGCAACGCCTCGAACAGGTCCTTCACGGTCATCTGCTCGCCCGGGCGCAGGCCGATCTGCGACTCGACCGGCGCGGCCGCGTAGTCGGCGGCGGTGAAGACCGTCTTGGGACGGGCGTTCTCCAGCGTGAGCAGCGCGGTCATCAGCTTGGTGGTGCTGGCGATCTGGCGTCGCTGCCCGGCCTGTTTGGCGAACATGACCTCGCCGTCGCGGGCGTCGATCACGATCGCCGTCTGAGCATTGGGCACGGCGGGCGGTCGCTCCGCGGCCGGCGCTGCGGACACGGGCAGTCCAAGCGCAACCAGGGTCAGCGCTGCAACGAGGGCGCGAACACCACAGGCGCGCTTGATCTTCACTCGCGCAGCTTGACTCTTTGGCCGACGATCAGGTTCTGCGGGTCGAGCTCGGGGTTGAAGTCCTGCAGGCGCTCGACCGGAACGCCGGTCTTCTCGGCTATCAGACCGAGGGTGTCGTTGAGCTTGACTCGGTAGATGCGACGCCGGGTGCGGCGCTGGCTGTCCTCCGGGGTGGTGCGTTCGCCCGCCTCTGTGGCGGTGCGCGCCTTGGAGTCGTTGTCCTTCTCGTCGTCGCTGGAATTGGTGATGGCCACGGCCAGCGCCACGCCGCACGCCACCAGCGCCAGCGGGGCGACAACTCTTGCGGTGTTGCGTCGGATTCGGTTGAAATCGGCCATCGGCGTCCCCCAAACGGACGCCGGGAACCTTAGTCCGCGGGCAGGACTGCGAGAGCTTGCGGGCCGAGGCGTGCAGGTCGGCTCACCGGCGCCTTAGAGGTTCCAGGCGGTGCCACGAAGCTCCTCGGCGGCCGCTGCGGCGGCGGCGGCCGGGTCGCCGCCCCCCTGCGCGTACGCGTTGACGATCGAGCGCGAGGCGGTTATCAGGCCGGCAGCCGGATGAGGGGCAAAAGCGGCGCCGAGCTCCTCGACCCGCCCGCCCTGGGCGCCCACCCCCGGCAGCAGGAAGACAGCCCGCGGCATCAGCTCACGCAGGCGGGCGAGCAGGGCCGGCTGGGTCGCGCCGGCCACCGCCCCCACCAGCGACAGGCCACAATCGCCGACGTGCCCGGCTCCCATCTGCGCCACCAGCGCGGCGAGCCGCTCGTGCAGAGGCGGGACTCCTTGGTCCTGTAGATCGGCCGCGCCCGGATTGGAGGTCCGCACGAGCAGGAAGCAGCCGGCGCCCGCGGCCGCCGCCGCATCCACCAGCGGCTCGACCGAGTCGCGCCCCAACAGAGGGTTGGCGGTGAACGCGTCCGCTCCGAGACCCGCAACCGCTCCGAAGGGCCCGGGCGTCTCGCCGACCAGCGACTGGGCGTACGCGCCGGCGGTCACCGGAACGTCCCCTCGCTTGCCGTCGGCGAGCACGAGCAGGCCGTACTCGCGGGCTGCGTCGGCGCTTAGCTCGAGAGCTTCCCAGCCCGGAGCGCCGAGCCGCTCAAAGCAGGCGAGCTGGAGCTTTACCGCCACACAGGCCGGCCCAGCAGCCGCGATAACCGCCCGGCAGTGGGCGGCGACCGCCTCGGCCGTGAGCTCACGACCGAGGCGGCTGTCCCCGTGGAAAGGCTCGACCGCCTCGGGCCCCTGCGGCCAGAGTGCGGCCGGATCGGGATCCAGCCCCAGCACGACACGACTGCGGCGCTCCTCGACGAGCGCCGCCAGCCGGTCGCAGAAGTGTCGCGTCCCCCCGGACAAGGAACCCGACCGTTTGCCTAGTGCCGTCTAGCCGGTCTTCACAGACTTCTTCAGGCCGGAACCGGCGCTGAAGCGCGGCACCTTGCTGGCCGCGATCTGGATCTTCTCGCCGGTCTGTGGGTTGACACCTTCGCGGGCGCTGCGGTCGGCCACCGAGAACTTGCCGAAACCGGTGAAGCTCACCTCGCCACCGCGACTCAGAACCTCCTCGATCGTGTCAAGGACTGCGCTGACCGCGTTGTCCGCCTCACCTTTGCCCAGGCCCGAGCGGTCGGCCACTCGGTCCACGAACTCGGACTTAGTCACAGGATCTCCTCCTTACCGGGGGTATGGGACAGCGCGAAGGTAACAAGCACCGCGGACGACAGACCCCGGATTTCCCCATTCCAAGCGGAACAATGCGCACCTTCGGGCGCTTTTCGGGGCCTCTTGAGGGCTCAGGAGCCCGAAATCGACATCTCGGCGATGAGCACCGGCGGGGCCTTGACGCTGCCCCCGAATGGCACCCAGCGGGCTTCTGAGCCCAGCGAGCGGACCGCCTGCAGCATCGAGACGAGATCACTCGCGATCGTCAGCTCGCGCACGGGTGCGCCTGCCTCGCCATTCTCGATCAGCCTTCCGGAGGCTCCGACCGAGAAGGTGCCGGACACCGGGTTGACCCCCGAGTGCAGCCCGGCCACGTCGGTCACGTAGAGGCCGTCGCCGGCCTCGCGAAAGAGGGCGTCGAGGTCCGCGGCGCCCGGCTGGAGGGTCAGATTCGTGGTTCCCACCGAGGGCGGCGAGCGGTACGAGCCGCGGCTCGCGTTGCCGGTGGTCCTCCGGCCCGCCTTACGCGCGGTGCGGGCGTCGAAGAGAAAGCTGAGCAGCCGCCCGTCCTCGATCAGCGGGGTACGGCGGGTGGGTGACCCCTCGCCATCGAACGGGCTGCTGGACGGGCCGCCGGAATCGGTGGCGTCGTCGGCGAGCGCGAGCACCGGGGCGGCGATCTCGTCGCCCTCGCGACCGGCGAACAGGGAGCGGCCGCGCTGCACCGCGTCGGCCGACAGCATCGAGCCGATGAAACCGATGAAGGACGCCGCCACGAACGCGTCGAGCACCACCGGGCAGCGGCGGCTCTGGGGCTGGCGGGCACCCACGAGCGCCAGCGCTCGCTCCGCCGCCTCGGCGCCGATCGCCTCCGGATCCAGAGCGCCCGGGTCACGTCCGAGGCCGACCCCCAGGCCGGTCATCAGATCGCTTCCGGCTCCGGCGAACGCCGAGGCGTACGCCCACGCCTGGGTGGCCTCGTAGCCGGCCGAGAAACCGCTCGAGTTGGCGAGGGCGACGCTGCCTTCGGCGTCGGAGTACACGGCGTTCTCGACCTGAGTGACCCCCGGCCGCTCGCGAGCGGCCCGCTCGACCGCCAGCGCCAGATCGACCTTGCGCCCCGTCGACCAGTCGCTCAGCGCGGCTGACGCCAGCCCCTCGACGGGGGTGGTCCCGAACTCGCCCGGCAGGCCGCCGTGCTCGTCGGGATCGGCCACCTCGGCGGCCTCCCGCGCGGCGGCAGCCGTTTCGCGCACCGCGCCCTCAGCCAGATCGGTGCCGTAGGCATAACCGGCGCGGTCGCCCACGAAGGCGCGTATGCCCACACCGCGGCCGCCGGCGTCGCTGAGGCTCTCGACCTCGCCGTCGTAGACACGGATGCGCCGGCTCGTGCCCTGCTCGGCCCACGCCTCGGCGTCCGACGCTCCGGCTCCGAGCGCCGCCTCCACAGCCTGGCGCGCGACGTCCTCGAGGCTCACGATGCGGTGCCTCCGACGGTGAGCTCGCGGATGCGCACGTGCGGCTGGCCCACGCCGGCGGGTACCGACTGGCCGGCCTTGCCGCAGTACCCGGTGGCGATCTCGAGGTCGGCGGCGATGCCGTCAATGGCCGCCAGGGCCTCCAGGCCGTTGCCCACGAGAGTGGCGCCGCGGACAGGCGCGGTCACGCTTCCCGCCTCGATCAGGTAGCCCTCGGACACGCCGAACACGAAGTCGCCGGTGGCAGGCTCCACCTGGCCGCCTCCGAACGAGACGGCGTAGAGACCTCGCTCGACATCGCCGATCAGATCCTCCGGCGTGGCGTCGCCCGGAGCGAAGTACGTGTTGGTCATGCGCGGCACCGGCAGGTGGCGAAAGGACTCGCGCCGGCCATTGCCGGTCGACTCCACGCCGTCTTTGCGCGCCCTCAACACGTCGTAGAGGTAGGACACGAGCCGGCCGTTCTCGATGATCGTCGTGCGGCGCGTGGGCGTGCCCTCGTCGTCGATGCCGTCACTGCCCCAGTCGCCCGGGCGCAGCCCGTCGTCGTAGGCGGTCACGAGTGGCTCGGCCAGCTCATCGCCCAGGCGCCCGGCGTAGACGCTCGCCTGCTTTTGGACCGCATCGGCCTCCAGGCCGTGGCCCACGGCTTCGTGGAGCAACACGCCGCCGAAGCCGTTGCCCACCACCACCGGCAGGCGCCCGGTGGGGGCGTCGACGGCTTCGAGCAGGGTGAGAGCGCGCTGGGCGGCCTTCTCGGCCACCTCCTCCGGGGCGGCCTCGATCAGCTCCCATCCGGCGTGGCCGCCGCGCGTGTCGGTGCCGGTCTCCACGCGGCCGTCTCGGCGTGCCACCACCTGCGCGCTCAGTCGCACGCGGGTGCGGTCGTCGGAGGCGGCGCGGCCGAGCGAGTTGTAGACCTCGACCTGACGCCGCGACTCGGCGTAGCCGATGCGCGCCTGACTCACCTCGGAGCCGGCGTCGCGTGCGCGTTCGTCGCAGGCCCGCAGCAGGTCGGCCTTGCGCGCCGCGGCCACCTCCTCGGGGCGAATCTCGATGGCGTGCCCGCCGGCGCGTTCTGCCGCGGACAGGGCCGCGGGCTCGCTCGCCTCGCCCCGCAGCCCCTCGGCCACCGAGGCGGCCACGCGCAGCAGGTCCTCCTCCGCCAGCCCGTCGACGTGGCCGTAGTAGCTCGAGTCGCCGTGGACCACGCGCACACACGCCCCTCGCTCGCGACCCCCCTGGGGCCGCTCCACGCGACGGTCGTCGATCGACACCCCGAAGCCGTGGCGCGCCTCGGCGTAGAGCTCGGCGAAGTCGCCGCCGCGCGCCAGGGCCCGAGCGAGCACCCGCTCGGCCAGCGCCGGCTCGACGAGGCTCACGCCGCGTCCCCGGCCGCATCGACCAGCGCGAGCATCTGCTCCGCGGTCTCGAGCAGGCTCTCGTACCCGCGCCCGTCGGGCTGCACCAGGCGCGCGTAGCCGGTCTCGTCGTACACCAGCAGGCGCGGCTCGCGCTCGCGCTGCATACGCCGCATCGTGGCGGCGAAACCCTCGGCCAGGGTGGCGGCACGGCCGATCGGGCCCTTGCGCTTCTCCTTCATCCCTCGCGTTCCGGTCCCAGTTCGGGAATCGGCGACTCGCCGGCCGCCGCCTCTTCGCTCGCGGGCCCGGATGCGGCCGTCTCGCCCGCGGCGGTGGAGCGGCGGATCGGGCGCCCTTCCTGCAGCTCGCCGAGCACCGCGCGCAGGTCCATCAGCGTCAGCGAGGACAGCGCCGTGCGCCGGGCGACCGCGGCCAGCGTCCAGCGCGGGGTGCGCGACGCGAAGATCGCCCCGCCGTCGATCTGCACCTCCACCTGCTCGGGCGGCCCGCCGGGCAGGTCGCGATGCGCCCGGTCGACCGATTCGAAGAGCTGGCGTGCCAGCTCGGCCAGTTGGCGCGAGTCTTCCTTCGGGACCCCGTGAAACGCCGCGAGAGCGCCCGCCGCGTCGAGCAGCACCGCCGCTCGCACCTCCGTCGACAGCTCGCAGAGGCGCTCGGCCGTGTGGCCGGGCGTAAGCGTTGCGCTGCTCACTGGAGGAGGTTGACCGCGGCGGCCGCGCCCACCGCGAGCAGGACTCCGGAGTAGCCGAAGTAGCCGTTGAGGAGCAGCAGCAGCGCCGCGAGCAGGCAGATCGCGACCGTCACGACCCACGAGATCCGGGAGAGAGGCACACCCTCATTGTGACTACCATCGCTCCGGTCCGGGCCAAGCCCGGCCCCTCGCGCGAGACGACGATCGCTCCGGTCCGGGCCAAGCCCGGCCCCTCGCGCGAGGCGGCTCACGACCCGCTGCCCACCGGGGCGTCGGTCGGCTCGGTGTGCACGATCACGTCGGCCAGGGCGGGGCAGCGCTCGCGCACCGATTCCTCGATCGCTCCGGCATGGCGGTGGGCCGAGGGAAGCGGCTGGTCACCGGGGAGGGTGATCGTGACGAGCGCGACCCTTCCCTGCTCTCCGTCGCGGAAGCCGATCGCCGCCGGCGCCGCGCCGGTCACGTGCCGCACGATGTCGTCGATCGCGTCCCGCTCGCCGGCGGTCTCGTCCACGGCCGGGCGTGTGGCCCAGTCCGTGCCCGAGAGCGGCTCGATATGGGTGTGCACGTTGCGCAGCTCGGGCAGCTCCGCGCGCACCCGCTGCTCGAGGCGCTCGACCACGTCGTGCGCCTCGGTGAGCGACAGCTCCTGCGGGAGCTTCACGTGCAGGGAGAGCTCGTAGCCGTCGGGCAGGTGCATCACGCGCACGTTGTGGACCTCGCGCACCTCCGGTGCGGCCGAGGCGGCGGCGGTGGCCAGCTCGCGCAGGTCGCCCAGAGTGGCCATCGGCTCCACGTGCACCACCACGTCGGCCGCGCCGAACTCCTCGCCCACCGCGGCCTCGATGGCGTCGGCCGTGGCGTGAGCCTGAGTCACGCCGGCATCGGAGGCCACCCCCACCACCAGGTCGACGAAGTGGCGCCCGGCCGCGTTTCGCACGCGCGCGCGGCGCAGCTCCACAGTCGCCCCGACCCGGCCGAGCGCGGCGCGTATGCGGTCGTCTGCGTCGGCGCTGGCGCGATCCATCAACACGTCGACCGACTGCGTGGCGAGCCGAATGGCGGCCAGGATCACCAGCACCGCCACGAACAGAGCGGCGGCGGCATCGGCCCGCGGCTCTCCGGCGGCAACGAAGATCAGGCCGATCAGCACCGCCACCGAGCCCGCGAGGTCCGAGGCGAAATGCAGGGCGTTCGCCCCCAGAGCAGGCGAGGCGTAGCGCCGGGCGGCCCTGCGGCTGACGACCGTCCGCGACGCGTCGACGGCGATCACGAGAACGATCACCGCGATCGCCCACCAGGTCGCCTCCACCTGATGGCCGCCGCCGTCCACCAGGCGCCGCGCCGACTCGTAGGCGATGAAGAGGGACACCAGCAGCAGGAAGGCGCTCTCGCCGAGCGCGGCGAGGTGCTCCGCCTTCCCGTGGCCGTAGTGGTGCTCCTGGTCGGGGGGGCGCACGGCCACGCGAACGGCGAAGAGGGTGAGGAGCGCGGCCACCAGATCGGTGCCCGAGTGAAGCGCCTCGGCGATGAAGGCCAGCGAACCGGTGGCCAAGCCGGTGGCCAGCTTGATGGCCACGAGCAGGATCGCCGCCCCCACGCTGACCGCTGCGGTGCGCCGCATCGCGCGCCCATCGGCTGTCTCCCGAGCTGCGTTCATCCGCGCGCGCGGCGAAACAGGTCGCGGATCGGGCCCCGGGGGCGCGCCTCGTCCTCGGCCCGCAGCAGCTTCGGCTTCAGCTCGCGGGCCGCGCGCCCGCGATGGCTGATGGCGTCCTTTTCCTCGGCGCTCAACTCGGCCATCGTGCGCCGGTCACCCGGATAGTCGTCCGGCACCACAGCGGGGTCGTAGCCGAAGCCACCCTCGCCGCGCGGCTCGTGGGTAAGGGTGCCGGAGCAGCGCCCGTGGACGATCAGCTCGCCGCCGTCGGGATCGACGAAGGCGATCGCGCAGACGTAGGTCACGCGGCCGTCGCCGTCCGGTGGAACCTCCTCAAGCAGCTTGGCCAGGTTCTGCTCGTCGCTCGCACCCTCGCCGGCGTAGCGGGCCGACCACACGCCGGGGGCGCCGCCGAGCGCCCGCGCCTCGATGCCGGAGTCGTCGGCAATGGTGGCCATTCCCGTGGCCGCCGCGGCAAAGCGGGCCTTGCGCAGGGCGTTGTCGGCGAACGTGGTGCCGGTCTCCGGCGGCAGCTCGACCTCGGCGGGGAGCGGTTCCAGCTCGATCGGGGCCATGATCTGCGCCAGCTCGCGCAGCTTGTGGTCGTTGCGGGTGGCGAGCACGAGCCGCACGGCGGGCTCCGCTAGACCCGCGGCGGCCACAGCTTCCTGCTGGGCCGCGCGTAGCTGCTCGATGCCGGCCGCTCCCAGCGCGAGCAGCTCGTCCAGGGAGGCCCGCGAGAGTGGGGTGCGCTCGGCCGTGGCCTGCACCTCCACGAGGCCGCCGTCGCCGGTCATCACCACGTTGGCGTCCACCTCGGCGTTCGAGTCCTCGGAGTAGTCGAGGTCGAGCAGCGCGCGGCCGTCGACCATCCCGCACGACACGGCGGCCACCGACCCGTTGAGCGGCAGCTCGCTCAGCTTGTCCTCGCTCACGAGCCGCAGCAGCGCCAGCTCCAGGGCCACGTAGCCGCCCGTGATCGACGCACAGCGCGTGCCACCGTCGGCCTCGAGCACGTCGCAGTCGATCCACACAGTGCGCTCCCCGAGCCGCTCGAAATCGATCACACCGCGCAGCGAGCGGCCGATCAGCCGCTGGATCTCCACCGTGCGGCCATCCGGCCGCCCCTTGGACACGTCCCGGCGCTTGCGCTCGCCGGTCGACGCGGGCAGCATTCCGTACTCGGCGGTGGCCCAGCCGCGGCCCTTCCCGGACATCCAGCGCGGAACCTCCTCGTCCACCGTGGCCGTGCAGATCACGCGGGTGCCGCCGGCCTCGATGAGACAGGAGCCGGTGGCCGTGGTGACGAAGCCGGGAGTGAAGCGGACCTCGCGCAGGTCGCCGGGAGAGCGGCCGTCGTTGCGGGCGCCGTCGCTCATGCGGCGCTTCTCGCGCTCGTGGTGAGGCTGACCTTCACGTGCTCGACCTCCCCTATCGGAAGTTGAAGGAAACGGATGCCCAGGCGCCGGAACCCAACCGGGTCGCCGGTGGCCAGAAAGCGGTACTCACCGCGCCGGCTCTCGTGGTTCTCGAGCCCGGTGGCCCGCAGGCGCGCCTCGACCTCGCCGGCGATCGCCTCCCCGGAGCTGACTATCGACACGCGGCGGCCAAGCTCACGCTGAAGCACCGGGCGGACGATCGGGTAGTGGGTGCAACCGAGGATCACCGTGTCCACACCGGCGCGCTTGAGGGGCCGGCAGGCGCCCTCGATGCAGGCCAGCGTGCGGTGATCGACCTCGCCTCCCTCCTGAATCAGGGGCGCCAGCTCCGCGGAGGCCACCGCGTGGAGCTCGGCTTCGGGCGCGGCCTCAGCCAGAGCGCGAGCGTAGGCGCCGCTGGCCACCGTGGCGGGCGTGGCTATCAGGCCGACGCGGCCGTTGCGAGTGGCCGCCGCGGCCAAGCGCGACTCCGGGCGCACCACACCCACCACGGGCACCCGCTGCTCGAGCTCTTGGCGCAGGGCGGGCAGCGCCGCCGCGGTGGCCGAGTTGCACGCCACCACGAGCAACTTGGCACCCCGGTCGAGCAGGATGCCCGCGAGCTCGCGCGCGAAGCCGAGCAGCTCCTCCCTCGAGCGGTCGCCATAGGGAAAGCGTGCGGTGTCGCCGAGATAGAGAAAGTCCTCATGGGGAAGCGACACGAGGCACTCGTGCAGCACAGTCAACCCGCCCACACCGGAGTCGAAGACGGCTACGGGCAGCGTTCGGTCGCGACTCGCCACGACCGCCTATGGTGGCACGCCGCCCGGAGCGCGGCGAGCCTTGGCCGACCCGGGGCGCCCGGGCAAGGGACGAAGCGAGGGGTTGGGCGCCTTTCGGCTTCATATCAACCCATAAAGCGCCCCA
The DNA here is from genome assembly GCA_963728495.1 of uncultured Thermoleophilaceae bacterium. Lineage (GTDB taxonomy): Bacteria > Actinomycetota > Thermoleophilia > Solirubrobacterales > Thermoleophilaceae > JACVRW01. The sequence continues at coordinate 176,234 of CAVSKI010000003.1, forward strand.
CCCCCTGCTTGGAAGCATTTGGAAGGACGGCGGCAACCTCACGCTCGTCGGGCCCCTAGAACTGCACCTTGCGCACCGCCTCCTTGATCTTCCCGATGATCACGTCGCCGAGCTCCTTGCCCTCGTCGGTGCGAAAGCCCTTCATCGCGGCCACCACGCCGGCCATGACCAGGGCCACGAGCAGGATCAGCGCCACGTACTCCACCGTCCCCTGACCCCCCTCGCGGCGCAGGTTGAGCAGCGCGCCGTGAATGCGTCCCATCAGGCAGTACATCGATCGACCTCCCGGTCCGTAGTAGAGAGGTCGATGCTGAGGCCGGCGGGCGCACGGCTCCAGACCTGGGTGTGACAAAGCTGCGACAGCGGGCCTGCCTGCCAAGATGGCGGCGAATGTGCGGGATCGGAGCGATTCTCGATCCGGCCGGCCCACCCGCCCCCGACGCCGCCCAGCGGATGGTCGAAGCGCTGCGGCACCGTGGGCCCGACGGAGACGCCGTCCGGCGCATCGGCCCGGTCGCGCTGGCCCACACCCGCCTGGCGATCATCGACGTCGCGGGCGGCGACCAGCCGCTCGATTCCGAGGACGGCGCGGTGACCCTCATCGCCAACGCGGAGATCTACAACCACCGGCCGCTGCGAACCAAGCTCGAAGCGCGCGGCCACCGGTTCGCGACCGGATCCGACTGTGAGGCGATCCTCCACGCCTACGAGGAGAGCGGACCCGAGTGCGTGCGCGAGCTCAACGGGCTCTTTGCCTTCGCGCTCTGGGACGACCGGCGCCAGCGTCTGGTGGCCGCCCGCGACGAGTTCGGCGTCAAGCCCCTGTATTGGTGGAGCGACGGCCGTCGCGTGGCCGTGGCCTCGGAGATAGGGGCGCTCCTCGGAGCGGGGCTGGTGAGGGCGGAGGTCGACCGCACCGCGCTCGACCACTACCTCGCCTGCCGCTTCGTTCCCGCACCGCGCACTCTGTTCGCGGGCATCAACAAGCTGCCCGCAGCGTCGACCCTGGTGGTCGAGGCGGGCGGCCCCCCACGCGTCGACACCTGGCGCTCGGCCCCGGACGAGCCCTATCGCGACCTCTCCGACGACACCCTGGCGGAGTTGCTCGCCGAGCGCTTCACCGACGCGGTCGAGCGTCAGATGATGTCCGATGTCCCCTACGGAGCCTTCCTGTCGGGCGGCGTGGACTCGGCTGCGGTCGTGGCGGCCATGGCCGCCCGCTCGGAGCGGCCCCCCACGACCTTCACGATCGGCTTTCCTGGCCACGGCGGCCTGCTCGACGAGCGTGCGCCCGCGGCCGAGAGCGCCCGGCTGATCGGCACCGCCCACCACGACACGGCCATGCACCAGACCGACTTCCTGTCCGAGCTGGCGCGGGCGATTCCGCACCTCGAGGAGCCGTGCGGGATCCCGTCGGCACCCCCGCTGGGCCAGTTGGCGCGCTTCGCCGCCGAGCGCGTGAAGGTGGTGCTGGCCGGCCAGGGCGCCGACGAGCCCCACGGCGGCTACGGACGCCATCAGGCGGCCGCGCTGCTGGGACCCCTGCGCGCCGCGCCGGCGGCACTCGCCTCGCCTGCCGCCGCGGTGGCCCGGGCACTGCCCCGAGCAGCCCGGGCGCACCGGGCGGCCCATGTGCTCGGCGGCCGGGGCGACGCCGGCCGGCTGCTGCGCCTGGTCGAGATCACCGATCTCCACGTTCGCTCGATGCTGCTCGGGCAGCCGGGCGCCGCGGCACAGGAGGAGCGGCTCGAGCTGGCGCGCGGCGTGCTGGGCGACGTCCATGGGCGCAGCCTGCTCGAGCAGGCGCTCTACCTCGACACGCGGATGTTCCTGCCCGACGGGATCCTCATCTGCAACGACAAGATGTCGATGGCCGCGAGCCTCGAGTTGCGCGTGCCCTTCCTCGACGTCGAGCTCATGCGCTTCGTCGAGCGCATCCCCGCTCGCGCGCGCGTCCGCCCGCGATCCGGCAAGCGCCTGCACCGAATGGCCATGCAGAGACTGCTGCCGCCGGGCATCGCCGGTCGGCCCAAGCACGGCTTCTCGACCCCCTACGACGACTGGCTGCGCGCCTCGCTGGGGCAGGAGGTCGAGCGTCGCTACGCCGCGGGCTCCGCAGTGTCCGAGCTGGTCGACCCCGAGGGAGTGCGGACGCTGGTCCACCAGCACCGCAGCGGGCGCGTCGATCACAAGAGCGTCCTCTACTGCCTGCTCGAGCTGTCCGAGTGGCACGCCGCGTTCATCGAGGCGCCGTGACGCGCATCCTCTACGTCCATTCCCGCAAGGCCAGCTTCGTGGCCATCGACCGCGCGATCCTGGCCGAGCGCTTCGAGGTCGAGGACCTCTACCAGCCGGGCCGGGTGCCCAATCCGCTGAAGGTGGTGCGCGGCGTGCTGCGCTGCGATCTCGTGTTCGGCTGGTTTGCCTCCTGGCACACGTTCCTTCCGATCACGCTGGCGTGGCTGATGCGAAAGCCGTCGGTGCTGATCATGGGCGGCTTCGACACGGCCAACATGCCCGACATCGGATACGGGCACCAGCAGGGCGGCCTCCGTATGCACGCGAGCCGCTGGATCTTCCGCCGCGCCACCCGGCTCATCACCAACTCGAGCTACTCGCTTACCGAGATCGAGCGCAACACGCCCATTCCCGCGGCGCGGGTGACGGTGGTCCATCACGGTGTGCCGGATCCGTTCGGCGAGGAGCCCGGGGCGAAGGAACGCGAGGCGCTCACGGTTGGGGCCGTCGACCGCGGCACGCTGATCCAGAAGGGTCAGCTCCCCTTCGTGCAGGCCGCTCGCGAGCTTCCGGACGTACCGTTCGTGCTGGCCGGCAAATGGCTCGACGACGCGGTGGAGGAGCTCCGCGCGGCCGCGCCACCGAGCGTCGAGTTCACGGGCTGGCTCTCGCAGGGCGACCTGCTCGCCCGCTACCGGCGCGCGGCGGTGTACGTGCAGGCCTCGCGGCACGAGGGCTTCGGCCTGGCCGTGGCGGAGGCGATGCTGGCCGGTTGCGTGCCCGTGGTGGTGAACGCCACGGCAATGCCCGAGGTCGTGGGTGATGCCGGGGTTCTGATCGACTCTCAGCGAGCCGCAGGAGGTGGCCGAGGGCGTGCGGCGGGCACTCGAGCTCGGCCCGGAAGCGGCGCGCCGCGCGCGCGAGCGTATTCTCACTGAGCTTTCCGATGGAGAGCCGGAGAGAAGGGATCCTGCGAGTGGTGGACGAGGCGCTTGGCCGAACGAGCCTGAGCCGAGCGGAGCCGGCGCGACGCCCTGCTGCTCGAGCTCGGGGCGCTGGTATACGAGCTGCACCGGCACGGCCGGCGCGCGCCGGAGCTGCTGCAGGAGAAGGCGGCCGAGCTCGACGGCCTCGAGGATCGAGGAGACGAAACCGACGTTGACGACGCATGCCCAGAGTGCGGCGAACCGGCCGAGCGCGGCCAGCTCGTGTGCCTCAACTGCGGCGGGCGCCTGCAACTCGACCCGGACGAGCAGCCAAGAAGAACGACGCCCGGAGCCCTGGCCGCCCTCCTTGCTGTCGTGGTCCTGGTAGCCGGCGCCGCCGGGATTCGCCTTGAGCGAGCTGACCAGCGGATCAGAGGACGACGAGCAGGTGCAGAGGACCGCGGAGCCGGCGCCGCCACCCGAAACGGAAACCGCAGCCGAGCCCAAACCAAAGGACAAAGGCACCCCCCAGAAACCCAAGCGGAGCCTGCTGCTCAAATGGCCCGCCGGCCTCACTGCGCATACCGTGATCCTCGTGAACGCCGAGGACCGTGGGTCCGCGCGCCGGGTCGCGATCGAGGCCGCCCGGACGGGGATCGAGGCGGGCGTGCTGCGCTCCGAGGACTACGACCTCGGCAGCGGGCTCTGGATCGTCTTCGCCGGGCGCTTCGACACCCGCCGCGGCGCCGAGCGCCAGGCCGAGGACCTGAGCCTGCGCTACCCGGGTACCTACGTTCAGCTGATCGAGCCCAGGTCCCAATAGCGGCCGACCTGCTCGGACGCCGCCTCCACCAGCCGCCCACGCGGGTGGGTGCCCGGCTCGCCGCCGGCCACCAGAGTCTCCATCGTGGCCGCGGTGGAGCCGGCCAGGGCGTCCAGGTCATAGCCGCCCTCGAGCACACAGCCCACCGGCTTGTCCAGCGTCAGCAGCTGGCGCGTGAGCTCGGCGAACGAGGAGATGTCCAGCGCACAGCCGCCCACCGGGTCGTCGCGATGGGCGTCGAAGCCGGCCGAGATCAGCACAAGGTCGGGATCGAAGGCCCGCCCGGCCGGCAGGACGACATGCTCGACGAGGCCGCAGAACAGGTCCTCGCCGGCTCCGGCGGGCACCGGCAGGTTGATCGAGTAGCCCTCCCCCGCCCCCGAGCCGGCATCCGACAGCGCTCCCGTGCCCGGATAGAACGGGTACTGGTGCAGGCTCACGAACAGCACCTCGGGCGACTCGTGGAAGATCGCATTGGTGCCGTTGCCGTGGTGGACGTCCCAGTCGACCACCAGCACACGCTCGGCGCCGAGCGAAGCGAGCGCGTGACGCGCCGCGATCGACACGTTCGCAAACAGGCAGAAGCCCATCGCACGCGCGTGCTCGGCGTGATGGCCCGGGGGACGCAGCGCCGAGAAGCCGACCCGCTCTCCTCCGCCCAGCAGGGTCTCCGTGAGCGCGCAGGCGCCCCCGGCCGCTCGCAGCGCCGCCTCCCACGAGCCTTCGGAGCTGGGCGTGTCGAGGTCGAAAGCCCCGCCTCGCGCGCTCGTCTCACGCACCGCGTCCACGTACTCCTGCGGGTGCACCGCGGTCAGCTGTTCGGGCGTGACCCGCGGCGCCTCGCGGCGCTCGTAGCCCAGCCAGTCGCGCCGCTCGAGCTCGGCCTCGACGGCCTGAATCCGCGCCACCCGCTCGGGATGGCCGGGGCCGGTGTCGTGTTCGAGCGACGACGGATGGTGAAAGTAGACAGGCATGGCGCCGGTACGGTACCGGCGTGGATCCTCTGAGGGCTGACGTCGCCGTGGTGGGCGCCGGCGCGGCCGGCCTCTACGCGGCGCTGACCGCTGCCGGGGAGGGGGCGCGCGTGGCGCTGGTGAGCCGCTCGCCGCTCGCCCAGACCGCCTCCTACTGGGCCCAGGGCGGCATCGCCGCCGCGCTGGCGCACGACGACTCGCCCGAGAGTCACAGCGCCGACACCCTGGCCGCCGGGCGCAACGCGGCCCGGGCCAGCGCGGTGCGGGTTCTGTGCGCCGAGTCGCCCGGCCGCGTGCGCGACCTGGAGCGACTGGGAGTGAGCTTCGACTCCGACCGCCACGGCAACCTCGCCCTGGGCCTGGAGGGAGGCCACTCCCACCGGCGCATCGTGCACGCCGGGGGCGCCGCCACCGGGCGCCGCATCACCCGCGAGCTGTCCGCCGTGGCCGCGCTGCACGAGCGAATCGAGGTGCTCGAGCCGCGGGCGGCCAGCGCGCTGACCGTCGCGGAGGGTCGCTGCGTGGGGCTCGTGGCCCGCTCGCGCAGCGGCGCCGTGCTGCCCGTGCTGGCGCGGGCCACCATCCTCGCCACCGGTGGAATGGCCGCCCTCTGGGAGCGCACGACCAACCCCATCGGCGCGGTCGGCGCCGGGCTCGCGCTGGCGCAGGCGGCCGGCGCCGAGCTGGCCGATCTGGAGTTCATGCAGTTTCATCCCACCGCCCTGCGCCTCAGCGGGCCGCGGGACGGGTTCCTGATCACCGAGGCCGTCCGCGGCGAGGGCGCCACGCTCCTCGACGAGCACGGCGAGCGCTTCGTGGACGAGCTGGCCCCGCGCGACGAGGTCGCGCTGGCCATTCAGGCGCAGTTGGACCGCGGCGGCCGGCCCGCGGTCAGCCTCGACATGCGCGCCGTCGACATCGGTCGTTTTCCCAACATCGCCGCGGCGCTGGAGGAGGTGGGCCTGGATCCGCGCCGCGACCTGCTGCCCGTGGCTCCCGCCGCCCACTACACGATGGGCGGCGTGGCCTGTGACCTCGACGGGCGCTCCTCGCTGGCCGGCCTCTACGCGGTGGGCGAGTCGGCCTGCACCGGGCTGCACGGTGCGAACCGGCTGGCCTCCAACTCGCTCGCCGAATGCTTCGTGTTCGGCCGCCGTGCCGCGCTGGCCGCCTGCGGCGACCCGGAGCCCCCGTCCGCCGCGGCGCCCGACGAGCGCGTGCACACCCTCCCGCCCTCCGAGGCCACTCGTGTCGCGCTGTGGCGCCATGCGGGCCTGCAGCGCGAAGCCGCCGGCCTCGGTGAGCTGCTCGGCGATCCCTTTCCGCTGGCCCGCCTCATCGGCGCCTCCTGCCTGGCGCGCGAGGAGAGCCGCGGCGCGCACCAGCGCACCGACCGACCCCGAACCGATCCTTTGCTCGACGGCACCCATACGCTTGTACGCAGCGGCGAAGCGCCGCGCTTCGAGCAATGGACGTAGCCAGCGATCAACTCTTTCCCGAGGCCATGAGCCACCTGGCCTCCGGCGTCGCGGTGGTCACCGCGCGGCGGCCCGACGGCCGGCCCTGTGGGCTGGCCGCCACGTCGCTCACCTCCTACAGCGCTCACCCGCCGTCGCTGCTCGTATCGATCTGGCACGGCTCACGCTGTCACGAGGCTCTCGAGGTCTGCGAGCACTTCGGAGTCCACCTGCTGCGCGCAGATCAGCTGGCCGTGGCGCACCGCTTCGCCAACCGGGAGTCCGAGGACAAGTTCGCCGGCCTCGAGTGGAGCTGGGACGACCAGGTCCCGGAGCTGGCGCAGACGCTCGTCTACCTGCGCTGCCGGCGCGTGGAGAACTTCGTGCGCTACGACCACACCGTCCTGATCGGCGATCTGGAGTCCGGGCGTCTGGAGCGGGGGGAGCCGCTCGTGTACGCCCGCCGCCGCATGGACTGGCTGCTTAACGCCAACTAAATATAGGGATCGTTGCAGCCTCCGAAGGTTGTTGTGTGTGGTGCTGCATAAGGGCAGCAGTCGTCATGTAGGGGGCCAAGGGAGGCGCCTCTGCGAAAGGGTAAGGGAGGACCGACATGTACCAGTACAGTCGCTCGCTCTATCGCGAGCTGGCCGCGGACGTCATCCCGGGCAGGGGAGAGAACGTCGCCGAAACACGCTCGCGTTTCCTGCGGGCGTGCGAATCCTCGATGGAGCGCCTGGCACTCGACAGGCACTACTTCGCGAAGCCGGTCAAGACGTTGTTCAGGGACGTCCGCCACTTCTTTCCCATCTCCAAGCAGATGCGTGTGTATCGCACCTGCGCGGAGACCATGACGCTCGCCAAGGAGTACGTGGACAGCCAGCTGCGGGACGGGGTCACCTTCGACGGCAGTCCGGTTTGCTGCCACGCCAGCACGCGACGGGGTACCGCGTGCCTGCGCGTGCCGCTGCCGGGGACAAAGTACTGCCCGTCGCACAAACACCTCGAGGAGGAGCTCGAGGTGGCGGCCGCCTGAGGGCGGTTTCCCTCCACCCGGGGGCCACACCCGGAACGAGGCCAATAGCGTCCACCCCGAGATGATTCTCGGGGTGGACGTTGGCGGCACCTTCACCGACGCCGTCGTGTTGGGGGGCGAGCGGCTGGTCACGGGCAAATCGCCCACCACGCCCGACGATCAGTCCGAGGGCGTCATGAACGCCGTGAACGAGGCGTTGGAGGCCGCGGGCAGCGAGCCCGCGGACGTGGAGCGCTTCATCCACGGCATGACCGTGGGCACGAACGCGCTCCTCGAGGGCCGCGTGGCCCGCACCGCGCTGCTGGCCACCGAAGGCTTCACCGATCTCGAGGAGCTGGGCCGCCAGGCGCGCGCCGAGCTCTACCGCCTGTGCGCGGGGCACCCTCCGCCGCTCGTGCCCGCGGAGCTGCGCGTGGCCGTGCCGGAGCGAACCGGGCCGGACGGCCCGCTGCGCGAGCTCGACGAGAAGGAACTTCGCGACGCGCTCGCGGATGTCGACTGCGAGGCCGCGGCGATCTGCCTGCTCTGGGGCTTTCGCCACCCCGAGCACGAGCGCCGCGCGGCGGAGCTCGCGGGCGAGGTGCTGGGCGACATCCACACCTCGACATCGCACGAGACGGCGGGCGTCTTCCGCGAGTACGAGCGCTGCGTTACCACCATCGTCGACGCGGCCCTGTCTCCGCTGCTGCGCGGCTACCTCGAGCGGCTGACCGAGCGGGCCGCCGAGGCCGGGCTTCCCGAGCCCGAGGTGATGCTCTCGAGCGGCGGCACGGCAACCGCGGCCATCGCGGCCCGGCACGGGTCCTGGACGGTTCTGTCGGGTCCGGCGGGCGGGGCGGTGGGCGCCGCCCGGGTGGCGGGCGGCGACGCCGTGGGCCTCGACATGGGCGGCACGTCGTGCGACGTCTCGCTGGCGCTCGGCGGGGTGGCCGCCGTCGGTCACGGGCGCGAGATCGGCGGCCGGCCGCTCGCCCTCCCCATGGTCGACGTGCACACGGTGGGCGCCGGCGGCGGCTCGATCGCCTGGTGCGACGAGGGCGGCGCGCTTCGCGTGGGCCCGCGCTCGGCCGGCGCCGACCCGGGCCCCGCCTGTTACGGGCGCGGTGGCGAGGAGCCGACCGTGACCGACGCCGACCTGCTGCTCGGGTGGCTGGATGCCGATTCCCCGCTGGCCGGCGACGTGAAGCTCGACCGCGAGGCCGCCGAGAAGGCGGTGGGCGGGCTGGCAGAGAGGCTGGGGCTCGGAATCGAGGAGACCGCGGCCGGCATCGCGCGGGTGGCGGGCGTGGAGATGGCTCAGGCGGTGCGCGTGGTGACCGTCGAGCGCGGCACCGACCCGCGCGACCTCGGCCTGGTGGCGTTCGGCGGAGCGGGCCCTCTGCACGCCGCACAGATCGCGGAGGAGCTGGGGATGAAGCGCGTGGTGGCTCCGCTGGCCAGCGGGGTGCTGTCGGCGCTGGGGCTGGTGGTGTCCGAGCGCCGCCGCGACGTGGTGGAGAGCGTGCTGCTGGCGGGCGACGAGCTCACCGGCGAAGCCATCGGCGAAGCCGTGCGGCGGCTCGGCGAGCGCGCGCAGAGCGAGCTCGCCGACTCCGAGCTGAGCGCGACCTACGACCTGCGCTACTCCGGCCAGGCCTTCGAGCTGTCGGTCGAGGGCTCGCTCGAGCCCGATCCCGACGAGCTGCGCGACGCCTTCGACCGCGCCCACGAGGAGCGCTACGGCCACACCGACCCGGACGCCGAGCTCGAGCTTGTGACGATACGCGTGGCCGCGGCGCTGCCCGGCGCCGAGCTGCCCGCCGGGGATGGAGGCAGCGCCGATGAGCGGGGAACGCGGCTGGTTCGCTTCGGCGAGGACGAGGTGGAGGCGACGATTCTCGGGCCGGGCGAGGCGGAGCTGGACGGGCCGGCCATCTTCGAGCTGCCGGGCGCCACGCTGGTGGTGCCCCCCGGCTGGCACGCCCGAGCCGACTCCGACGGGGTGGTGATGGAGCGGTGAGCCGCCTCGACCCCGTGACGCTCCAGGTGATGCTGGGCGCCCTGCGCGCCGCCTGTGACGAGATGGGCGCCGTGCTCGTGCGCTCGGCGCACTCGGCCAACATCAAGGAGCGCCGCGACGCCTCCACCGCTCTGTTCGACGAGCGCGGGCGGATGGTGATGCAGGCCGAGCACATCCCCGTGCACCTGGGCGCCATGCCCTCCGCAGTGGCGGCGGTGCTCGACGAGGACCACGAGCAGGAGGTGAGCTGGATCCTCAACGACCCCTACCGCGGCGGCACGCACCTGCCCGACATCACCGTGATCACACCGCTCTTCCATGAAGGCGAGCTGGTGGCCTTTGCGGCCAGCCGAGCCCACCACGCCGACGTGGGAGGAGTCGAGCCCGGCAGCACGCCGGCCTACTCGCGCTCTCTCGAGGAGGAGGGCGTGGTGATCCCGCCCACGAGGCTCGACCCGGAGACGCTGCGCGAGCTCGCCGAGCAGATGCGCGGCCCGCGCCAGCGCGAGGCCGACCTGCGCGCGCAGCTCGCCGCGGGCCGAGCGGGCGCCGAGCGGGTGGCCGCGCTGATCGAGCGCTACGGCCTCGAGACCTACCGCGCCGCGGTCGAAGAGACGCTCGACTACGCCGAGCGCCGCACCCGCGCGCGCCTGGCCGAGCTGGAGGACGGCGAGCGGAAGGCCGAGGATGTGCTCGAGGGGGTCGCGGGCGACCTTCAGCTGAAGCTCACCGCCACGGTGGCCGGCGACGAGCTGACCCTCGACTTCACCGGCTCGGCCGACCAGGACGAGGGCAACCTCAACTGCCCGCTCGCCGTGACCAAGTCGGCGTGCTACTTCGCGCTGCGAGTGCTCACCGATCCCGACGTGCCGCCCTGCGAGGGCGCCTACCGTCCGCTCGAGGTGATCGTCCCCGAGGGCACGCTGCTCAACGCCGAATTTCCCGCGGCGGTGGTGGCCGGCAACACCGAGACCTCCTCGCGAGTAGCCGACCTGGTGCTGGCGGCCTTCGGCCGCGCACTCGGCCAGGGCACGATGAACAACTTCGTGCTGGGAAACGACGACTTCAACTACTACGAGACGCTCGGCGGCGGCCAGGGCGCGTGTGAGGACGAGGATGGGCCGAGCGCCGTGCACGTGGCCATGTCCAACACCCTCAACACGCCGATCGAGGCCCTGGAGCTGGAGTTCCCGCTGCGGGCCGTCGAGTACTCCCTGCGCCGCGACTCGGGCGGCGCCGGCAAGCGGCGGGGCGGCGACGGTGTCGTGCGCGAGGTGGAGGCGCTCGAGGACATGCGCTATTCGCTGATCACCGAGCGCCGCCGCCACGCGCCCCCGGGGGCGGACGGCGGCGAGCCCGGCGCGCCCGGTCGCAACCTGCTCAACGGCGAGGAGCTCGAGGGCAAGGCGTCGGGGACCCTGCACGAGGGCGACCGCCTGCGCATGGAGACCCCGGGTGGGGGTGGTTATGGCCGGAAGGGCTAGCGTGCCGGGGATGGACGACAAACAGCGCATCGCCTTCGTAGGCCTCGGCATCATGGGCGCGCCGATGGCCCGCAATCTCGTCGAGGCCGGCTTCGACGTGGCGGTCTTCACCCGCACGACCGAGAAGGCCGAGCGCTTTGTGGCCGAGCACGGCGGAAGCGCGGCCAGGACCCCGGCGCAGGCGGCCGAGGGAGCGGAGGTGTTCGTGACCATGGTGCCCGACGAGCCACAGGTCGAGGAGGTGCTGTTCGGCCCTGACGGCGCCGCGGACGCGCTGGGGCAGGGTGCCCTTGTGATCGACATGTCCACGATCTCGCCGACGGCATCCAGGAAGATCGGCGCGCGCCTGGCCGAGCAGGGACTGACCTTCGTCGAGGCGCCGGTGTCGGGCTCCAAGCCCAAGGCCGAGGACGGGACGCTGACGATCATGGCCGGCGGCGAGCCAGAGAGCTTCGAGCGCGCCCTCCCGCTGTTCAACGCCATGGGCGAGCGGATCGTGCATGTGGGCCCACTGGGGCACGGCCAGATGGCCAAGCTGCTGACCAACACCATGGGCGCGGTCAACGCCGCGGTGCTGGCCGAGGCGGTGCACACGGCCAAGGCCGCCGGGCTGGACCGTGACGCGTTCCTGGAGGTGGCGGGCGGTAGCGCCGGGGCGAGCGCGATGCTCAACCTCAAAGGCCCGCCGATGTTCGAGGAGAGCTACGAACCCGCGCTGTTCAAGCTCGACCACATGCTCAAGGACGTACGCCACACGCTCACGGAAGCGCGCGCGCTCGGCATCGAGCTCGAGTTGGGCGCGCTGGCGGAGACGCTGTACGCGCAAGCGGCCGAAAGCGGCCACGGAGAGCAGGACTTTGCCGCGGTGTACACGGCGGTCGGTGAGTAATTTCGCTTGCAACCGGGAACGGCTTTGAGTAACAATGACCCCCACCGCGCTCCCGCCCCGACAAGGAATAGGGGGCCAGGGCGCATCTCTCTTTAAGGATCTTCTTCTCGCTATGCCAGTCGCTTTCAAGGAATGGGCCGTCACCGTGCGGGCACTCGCCGAGGGCGAGCAGCTTCTGACGCTCCGCAAGGGCGGCATTCGCGAGGAGAACAAGCACTTCGAGATCGAGCACGACCGCTTTTTCCTCTACCCGACCTTCGATCACCAGCGCAACGACTGCGTCCGCGACGCCCACGTGCCAGAGCTGGGCCGGGCGCTCGAGGAGGGTGTCTGGCCCGACAACGAGCCGCCGGCCAAGGCACTCGTTCAGGACGGCGGCATTCCGCAGCCCGAAAGAGTCAGGATTCGCTCCTGGGCCGAGGTGGCGGCCAGCTACCTGATCACCGATCCGCGCGCGATAGACGCGCTGTCGCCCTACTACATCTGGACCACCGATTACGCCGAGAAGCGACTCGCGTGGAAGCGGCGTCACCCGCTCCACGTGATCGTCCTGCGCACGTACCGCATCCCGCGCCCCGTGACGGTCAAGGTGCGGCCGGAATACCACGGCTGCCGCTCTTGGATCGAGCTCTATCGCGACCTCCCCTTCGAGGGCACCCCGGTGCTCTCCGACGAGGAGTTCGAACGCGCGTCGGAGGAGATCGAGTCGATCGCCTCGGACGCCGTGCCCGTCCTCGCCTAAGCCGAGCTGTAGAGGAGGCGGGACCTCCCCATTGGATGGGCCGGGCTCTCTCGCCCGACGGCCGCCGGCTCGGGCTCGCAGTCCGCACGAGCAGCGGTGCGCGCGCCGCGATCGCCGACCTTGCCGACGGCTCGTGGGAGATCGTGCGAGGAGCGCGGGTGGTCGGCTATCACTCGATCGCCTGGTCGCCCTCCGGCAGGTGGCTGGTATTCACGGCCGGGGATCGCCGCCTGATGGCCTGGCACAGCCCCGCCGAGGGCGCGGTCGAGCTTCCGGTGCGCGTGCCGGGAACGATCATGTCGCTGGCCACGGCCGGGTGAAGATCGGACATGCGGCAGAGTGCAACCCGATGCCGTGGACCGAGTCGCAGTCGCCTTCCTTCTCCGCCCGCCATGACTCGTCTCAGGTCGAGGACGCGGCCGCCGTGCTCACCTCGCTGGAACTGCTGCGCAAGGACCTGAGTCAGCTGTTCAAGCGTGTTCCCGGCGAGCTTGCCGTGGTGCTACATCCACGAGCTGCCGCGCTGGCGCTCGCTCAGCCCTGGCTTCCGCTGGCGCGGCGCGCCGCCGCCCCCGCCAGCCGGCGCTACTACGCCGGCTGGTTCGGCGAGAACGAGATCCACGCCCTGGCGCCACCCGCCCTGGAGCGGCGGGCGTCGAAGGTTCCCGGCTCCCGCGAGGCGCTTCTGCTCAGTCCCGAGCACGAGTACGCGCACGTGGTGGTGGGAGCCAACAACCCCGAGCTGCCGCCGCCCTTCTCGTGGGGCGCGTTTCGGCGCTACGTCCGCTGGGCCTGGCTCTGCGAAGGTGCGGCGACCTGGCTTTCGGGCCAGACGCCTCACCTGCGGGCCGCGATCGTGCGCCGGCTACGTGAAGGAGGGCGCCCCTCGTTTCCACCTGACGCCGCCGACGCGATGCTGCTGGGCGGCACCGTGTTCGACCTCCTGGAGCGAGAGCGCGGACCGCGGGCCGCCGCCTCGCTGGCCGCCGCCAACGTCCAGCGCGGCCCACGTTCGGTTTTGGTGGACGCGTTCGGCCGTCAGCTGGCGAGCTTGGAAGCCGACTGGCGCTCTTCGCTCGAAGCGCTCACCGCTTCCTGAGCCTGTTCGAGCTGCTTCGCGAGGTCGGCCGCGCGCAACGCGGATCCCACCTGGTCGGCCACGGTCTGCGCCAGCCGGGCGTCGTCCTGGTCGAAGGCGTCCGGGTGTACCTCCTCGATGTCGATCGCTCCCCACACCCGGTCCCCGGCCCAGATCGGCACGCACAGCTCCGAGCGCACGTCGACCATGAAGGGCACCAGGCGGTAGTCGGGCTCGCTGCGCACGTCGCCGCTCTTCACCGGCCGCCGCTCGCGGACACAGCGTCCGATGAGGCCCGATTCCAGCGGCTGGGACCAACGTCCGGCCTCGATGCGGTCCAGCCCCAGGCCGCGCGCGGCCACGCTCTCCACATAGCCGTCGCTGCGTGTGCGCAGGACGGCACAGAGGAAGTATTCGAAGCTGCGGTGGAGCTCGTCCACCGCAGCGTCGACGATCTCGTCCACCTCCCGGAGCGACGCCACGCGTGTGCCCATGGCGTTCACGAGTGTCAATTGGCGCGTTCGCTTGCGCAGTAGGTCGGTCTGCTCGCGGGCGCGATCGCCCCAGGCGCTGTCGCTCCCCTCGGTGGAGAAGACGGGCTCGCGGCCGGTGGCCACCGGCATGAAGTCGTCGGGCAGCTCGGCGGCGCGCACCGCCACGCCGCGCCGGCCCTGCTGCTTGCCGTAGAGGAGTGCCCGGTCGGCGCGAGCGATCAGGGCGGTGGTGCTCTCCCCCGCCCTCCACTCGGCCACCCCCGCCGTTGCCGCCGCCGACTCTCCAGAGCGGTCCACGCGCGCCACCGCCCGCGCGATCCCGTCGATGGCGCGGTCGGACACCTCCGCGGCCTCCCGCTCTCCCGCGTCGATCGCGACTATCGCGAACTCGTCGCCGCCGTAGCGGGCCACCAGGTCGTACGCGCGGACCGCCTGGCGCAGAGCCTGCCCCACCCGGCGCAGTACCTCGTCCCCCGCGAGATGGCCCTGGCTCTCGTTGACGCGCTTGAAGTCGTCGAGGTCGACGATCGCCAGCGACAGGCTGTGGCCGGTGCGCCGGCAGCGCTCGAGCTCGCGCCGCAGCGTGTCGTGCATGGCCGCGTGGTTGAGGCAGCCCGTAAGCCCGTCCGTGCGGGCCGCCAGCACGAGGCCGGCGTGGGCGCTCGCGTTGCGACAAGCGGCCGCTGCCAGGTCGCCGAACGCCTCCAGCAGGCCGAGATCCTCCCGGGTCACGAGCACGGGCTGGAAGTAGCCCACCGCGATCGCGCCGCGCGGCTCGCCGTCCCAGTGCAGCGGCACCGCGAGGGAGCTTCGCACCCGCTCGAAGGGTTCCACGCGCACCTGGCGCGAGAGGGCCTGATAGTCGTTGGTCAGCATCGGCTCACTGCGCTCTATGCACTTGCCGGCGAGCCCCTCGCCGGTGTCGATGTGAGTGCCGATCAGCTCGCCGGGCAGCCCGTAGGTCGCCTCGAGGCGCAGCCCCTCGCTGGCGTTGCCGAGGAAGACGTTGGCGTAGTCGGAGCCCAGGATGCTGTTGGCCTCCTCGCAGATCTTCACCAGGACCTTGTTGAGCTCGAGGCTGTCGTTGAGCGTGCGTGCGGCGCGGGCGAGGGCGGCCTGGCGGGCGGCGAGCGCGGCGTGCTCGGCGGCCAGCTGGAGCCGCGCGAGCCCGGCTCCGGCGGCATCGGCGAACGCGCGGGCGACCTCTATCTCCGCCGATGCGAAGTCGCGGTCTTCGGTGTCGCTGAGCACCAGCACATGGCGCACCGACTCGCGCACACGCATGGGCAGCAGGAGAGCGCTCTGGGTGCTCAGGTCCGCTCCGAGGGCGCGCGCCTGGGCGCTCGCCTCCGCGCCGGTCAGGTGCAGCGCGGGCTCGCGCGAGCGCAGGAGCTGGGCCAGCGACACCAGCTTCATCAGGGGGATGAAGCCGTCGGTGGTCGACTCGGCGGGAGACATCGCGGCCACCTCCACGCGACCCTCCAGCTCGGCCACCGAAAGCAGGATCGTGCTGCGGGCGCGAAAGAAGCGGCGCGCCTCGATCACGAGAGTCTCGGCCACCGCGCTGGGCCCGCCCGCATCGATGGCCGTCTCCAGCAGACGCGAGACAGCGTGCATGGCCTCCCCCGCGTCACCGAAGCGCAGCGTTTTCTCCGCAGCGCCTTCATCGGGCCAGCGGGGGGCACGCTCAGCCATACGTCTCAATCGACCGGAAGCTTTGGCAACTTGAGGGTTCGTACCAGGTAGGACGCCAGGACGCGGCGCGGGTTGGAAAGTTGATGGTGCTCAGAGCCCAAGCGTTTTGGCGATGATGTTCTTCTGGATCTCCGAGGTGCCGCCGTAGATCGTGCCCACCACGGCCGACCGCAGGTAGCGCTCCATCGGATACTCGGTGGCGTAGCCGTATCCGCCCATGGCCTGCATGCCCTCCAGCGCGCAGCGCTTGGCCAGCTCGGACGCAGCCAGCTTGGCCATCGAGGCTTCCTGGGGCAGCATCCGGTCCGGATCCTCGTCGGTCAGCGAGGCCACCCAGCGCACGAGCAGCCGCACCTGGGCGATCTCGGTGGCCAGCTCGGCGAAGCGGTGCGAGAGGGCCTGAAAGGAGCCGACCGGGCGGCCGAACTGTCGCCGCTCCTTGGCGTAGGCCAAGGAGTCGTCGAACGTCCTCTGCGCCAGGCCGAGCGAACTGGCGGCGAGGATGGTGCGCTCGTAGTTCAGGCCCGCCATCAGCTGCGTCCAGCCCGCCCCTTCACCGCCGAGCAGCGCATCCTCGCTCACCCTGACGCCGTCGAGGTGGATCTCGTTGGTCTCCTCGCCGCCCAGGGTGGGGATCGGCGTGATCGTCATGCCCGGCGCCTCGCGCGGGACCAGGATCATCGACATGTCCTCGTGGCGCTCCCCCGGGCCGGTGCGGCAGACGATCAGGATGTGGCTGGCCTTGTGGGCGTAGGAGCACCACATCTTTGCCCCGTCGAGCACGTACTCGCCGTCCTCGCGGCGAGCCTTGGTCTTGAGGTTGGCCACGTCGGAGCCGGCTTCGGGCTCGGACATCGCGATGGCCAGCGTGCCGCCGCCGGCCACGCGCTCGAAGAGGTCGCGCTTCTGGTCCTCGGTGCCGAAGCGGTTGAGCGCGCCGACCACGATCAGCGTCACGCCGTAGCCGGCCACCGGGATTCGCCCGCGCGCCGTCTCCTCCAGGAAGAGGGTGGCGTCGAGGAACGACCCGCCCGACCCTCCGTACTCCTCGGGGATCTGGAGCCCGTACCAGCCGAGCTCGCCCATGCGCGCCGCCACCTCGTGGGAGTGCGGGTCGTCGCCTGAGCCGTCGAAGCTCTCGCGCGCCGCGAAGTCGCGGATCGCCTCGACGAAGTCCTGCTGCTCAGGGCTGAGTCTCACGTAGATATCGTCGCTGCGCGGCCGGCCGAGCCGGACGCTTGCGCCAAGCTGGGCTCGCGCGGCTTGAAGCGGTTCAGCTCGCGCAGCGCGATCACCATCTTGTGCACCTCGTCCGGCCCGTCGGCGATGCGCAGCCAGCGCCCCTGGCGCCACATGGCGGCCAGCGGCGTGTCGTCGGACATCCCGAGCGCGCCGTGTACCTGCATGGCCCGGTCGAGCACCCGCTGGTGCATCTGCGCGGCGATCACCTTGATCATCGATATGTCCTGGCGCGCGGCGCGCTTGCCCTCGGTGTCCATCCTCCATGCCGCGTGAAGGACCATCAGCCGCGCCGAGTCGATCTCCATGCGCGACTTGGCGACGAAGTCCTGGACGAACTGCTTCTCGGCCAGCGGGCCCCCGAACGAGTGGCGGTCGTGGGCGCGCGCGCACATCAGCTCGAAGGCGCGCTCAGCCGATCCGATCGCGCGCATGCAGTGATGAATCCGGCCTGGACCGAGCCGGTCCTGAGCGATTGCGAAGCCGGCGCCGCGCTCGCCGAGCAGGCTGTCGGCGGGCACACGGCAGTCCTCATAGGTCACCTCCCAGTGGCCCGGACCCTCGTCGTGGCCCATCACCGGCACGGGGCGCACGCCGGTGAAGCCGGGCGTGTCGAGCGGCACGAGGATCTGGCTCGCGCGCTTGTGGGGCGGGGCATCGGGGTCGGTGACCACCATCGCGATGGCCACCGACGCGCCGTTGTAGCCCGACGTGAACCATTTGTGCCCGTTTATCACCCACTCCTCGCCGTCGAGCTCGGCCCGGGTGGCCAGCTGCGTGGGATCGGAGCCGCTCGTATCCGGCTCGGTCATGGAGAAGCAGGAGCGGATCTCGCCCTCGAGCAGCGGGCCGAGCCAGCGCTCCTTCTGCTCGTCGGTTCCGTGTTCGGCGAGGATCTCCGCGTTGCCGGTGTCGGGCGCGGCGCAGTTGAAGACCATCGGGGCCACGCCGCTGCGGCCCATCAGCTCGCACAGCATTCCGTACTCCCAGTTGGTCAGTCCGGGGCCGAAACTCTCGTCGGGGAGGAACATGTTCCACAGGCCCTCGTCGCGTGCCCGCGCGCGCAGCTCGACCAGTATCCGGGGGTACGGAACGCCCGGGCCGACCTCATCGTCCAGAGCGGCGAGCGCCTCGCTCTCGACCGGATCGACGTGCTCCTCCATGAACTCGCGGACGCGCTCGAGGAGGGCGGCAACTCGGTCCGTCGGGGCGAAATCCATGGAGCGGGATCCTACCCCCCGCCCTGTAGCAGCCAGGCCACCAACGCGGCCCCCGCGCCGCCCAGTCCGATCACCGCTACGAGCTTCAGCGGGCTGGGCCGCGCGACGTCGCCCTCCTGGGGCGCCAGGCCCGTCTGACCCAGGACCTCGCGCGCTGGCTCCACGCCGGCCTGCGGGACCATCACGTCGCGGGGACCGGCGGCCAGGAAGTCGGGAACGTCGAAGCCGGCGGTGCGGCGCAGCACGCTCGGGATCCCCTCCTCGAGAAGGAGTCCCTGGATCAGCTCCGCCTCGGGTTGGTTGCGACCGCCGGCCACGCGCACCAGGTCACCCTCGGTGTAGCGGGGATCGATCTTGCGCGCCCGCCCGTGGGCCTCGCTCACCGGCTCCTCCAGCGGCTGCGATCCGGGCCGGACCAGCGGCATGCCGCAGTTGGCGCAAAAGCTCTCGGGGCCGTCGTGCATCAGTCCGCACTCCGGGCAGGCGAGCGCCTCGCTAGTCAACTTCGACCCTTTCGTCGTCGACTTCGACCGTTTCCTCGTCGACCCGGCCGTCCTCGATGCGCCAGGCGCGTACCTCGGGCTCCTCGCCGCCCAGCGAGACGATCCAGTAGGTCCAGCCCGGGTAGTGGGCAAGGTTGATGTCGGTCTGGGAGGGCTCGGCCGGGCTGCGCGGATGCGAGTGGTAAACGCCGACCTCGAAGCCCTCGTCATCCAGATCGTTCACGGCGAACAGGCTCTTGGGGTCGAGCTCGTAGCCGTAGGGTGAGCGACGCTCGTTGACCGCGCGAAAAACCTCCTCGACCACGCCGTTCTTCGCGCGCATGTAGCCACAGCACTCGTTCGGCGCCTCGTCGCGGGCATGCGCGACGAGCCGGTCCCTGTTCGAGCGCGAGATCCTCACGCTTTCGAAGGCTAGTGGCGCACCACTAGTGTGCCGAGCATGCCCCCATCGCTCACTCGCAGGGCGGCTCTCGGCGGGGCCGCCGCCGTCGCGCTCGGCTCCTGCGGCGGGGACGATCCGGCGTCGTCGGGCCGCCCGCAGGCCGGCTCCGGCGCCGGGCTGCTGAACTCCCTCGTGGCCCTGGAGCACGCGAGCGTGGCGGCCTGGTCTGTGATCGCCCCTGCGCTCGGCAGAGAGGGCCACGATCAGGCCGAGGTCATACGCCGACGCGAGATCGAGCACGTGGAGCGGGTCTCCGCCCTGGTGCGAGAACTGGGTGGCACGCCGCCCCGAGGACGTCCGGCTCGGGAATACGGGGAGATGTTCCCGGAGCTCGGCGACTCGGCCGACGCCCTGCGCTTTGCCCGCGACCTCGAGGAGCGCCTCGTGCGCGCCTACCTCGACGCGCTGCGCTCCCTCCCCGATCCCGGGCAGCGCCGCGTGGCCGCCGAGATCGCCGCCGAGGAGGCCGAGGACCTGGCCGTGGTACAGCTGCTGGCGGGCACTCCGGCATCGGCGCAGGCCTTCGTCACCGGGACGTCGTGAGCATCACGCGCCGGCAGGCCCTGACGGCCGTCCTGGCGGCCGGCGCGGCCGGTGCGTCGGGCGCGGAAACGGCCCTCGCCCAGACGAGCGGCGCCGATCAGCTCGAGCGCCTGCTCGCCTTCGAGCAGCGACTCGAAGCTGCCTACCGCGCCGCGCTTGGCCGCGACGCCATCGATGCGAAGCTCGGCCGCAACCTGCTGGCCCAGGAGCGCGAGCACGTGCGCGGCGTCGGGCTGGCGTTGCGGTCGCTCGGTCGCCGCGGATCGCCGGGAGGCGCACCATCGTCGCCGCCCGAGGCGGCGCTTCGCGCCCGCCGGCCGTTTGCGCGCTTCGCGCTGGAGCTCGAATCGGCCACGGTCGCGGCGTACGTTGGGGTGCTCGCCACGCTCGACGCGCCCGAGTGGCTCCAGCCGCTCGGATCGATCATGGCGGCGGGAGCACAGCACGAGGTGGCGCTGAGGCAGCTGCTGGGAGAGCCACTGCTGGCGCGTAAGCGCTGATCCGGCCCGCCCGCCCCCACGAAGGAAGCCAATCGGCGGGGAAGGATGGCGCGCGTGGCCACCTCGCTAAGGGTGCTGGCCCTCGTTGGTCATGTTGCACCTGGCCGTGCTGCGTCAGCCGGCGGGCGAACCTCCCGTCCCCATCGTTCGAACGTGGGGTAGCCTGATGACTATGCTCGCGTTCATGTCCGCTCCCGGTCCGATGGAGCTGATCGTGATCCTCGTCGTGGCGCTGATCGTGCTCGGCCCCAAGAAGCTGCCGGAGGCCGCGCGTTCGGTGGGTCGCGGAATGAGGGAGTTCAAGGAGTCGATCTCCGGCCCGGACGACGACTACGACGACGAGCCCGACGACCAGCCGACGGCAAAGCCCGTCCCTTAGGGCGCGTAGCGACGAGCAGGCCATCAACCTTACGTTTGCCGCCTATGTGGCGGTCAACGTAAGGTTCGTGTCCGGATTGGGTCCGGGGGCGCGAGCCCAGCCGAGCCCTGCGCGCGGCCAGGAATCAGACGGGGGTCCGGGGGCGCGAGCCCCCGGCTGCCATCACCAGAACGAGGCGCTCTCGAGCGTGCCGTCGGCCTCGAGCTCTTCGATCGTCTTCGTGTAAACGCCGGAGCTCAGGTACTTCCAGCCGTCGTCGGGCGCGACGAACACGACGTTGCCCTCGTCCATCTCGCCGGCCACACGTGCGGCGATCGCGGCGATCGCTCCGCTCGACACACCGGCGAACAGCCCTTCCTCCTCGAGCAGCTTCTTCGTCCACACCACCGAGTCGCGGTTGGACACGAAGATCTTCCGGTCGAGCAGGTCGAGGTCGAGGATCGGCGGGATGTAGCCGTCCTCGAGTGAGCGCAGGCCCTGGACGAGCTCTCCCTGGAGCGGCTCGGCCGCCACCACGAGCGTGTCGTCGTTCTCCTCCTTGAGCCGGCGCGCGTTGCCCATCAGCGTGCCGCCGGTGCCCAGGCCGCCGACGAAGGCGTCGACCTCGTCGAGCTCCTCCAGGATCTCCACCGCGGTGCCGTGGTAGTGGGCGTCGGGGTTGGCCTGGTTGCCGTACTGGTAGGGCATGTAGTACGAGGACTCGGCCTCAGCCATGTCGAGCGCCATGGCCACGGCGCCGTTGGAGCCCTGGCCGCCGGGCGAGTAGATGATCTCCGCGCCGTACATGCGCAGGAGCTGGGTGCGCTCCTGGGTCACGTTGTCGGGCATCACGACCTTCAGTGGGTAGCCCTTGCGCGAGCAGATCATGGCCAGCGAGATGCCCGTGTTGCCCGACGTCGGCTCGAGGATCGTCTGACCCGGGGAGATCAGCCCGTCGCTTTCGGCGCGCTCGATCATCGAGCGCGCCACGCGGTCCTTGACCGAGCCCGTGGGGTTGTAGCTCTCGAGCTTCGCGTAGATGCGCACGCCCGGCGTCGGGCTCAGGCGGCGCAGCTCGACCAGCGGCGTGTTGCCGATGGCCTGAACGATGTCGCCGTACTTGCCCCCGCAGGGTCGGTTCTCGAGACGCGGCTCAAGCACTTCAGAAAGTGTAGTACGGCGCGCGCTTCGCCTCCAGCAGCGCGGCGTCCGCCGCCGCCACCAGATCCTCCGGGCTCTGGCCCTCTTCGAGCTCGGCGGCCCCGAAACGAAGGCTTAGCGCCGAGCCGTCGTGCAGCGAGCAGTGCTCGGCGACGGTCGACTGGATTCGGCGCCCGACCTCCCGCGCATCCTCGATGCCGCTGTCGGCGAGCAGAATCGCGAACTCGTCGCCCCCCCAGCGAAAGCAGGTGTCGGGGAGGCGCACGGAGGTCAGCAGAGCCTGCGCGCAATTCGTCAACGCGAGGTCGCCGGCCAGGTGGCCGTAGCGGTCGTTGACCGCCTTGAAGCCGTCGAGATCGAGCAGGACCAGGCTGAGCCTCCCGCCATCTCGGCCACGACGGGCCAGCTCAACCCGGAGCGACTCGCCGAACGCGCGCCGGTTGCCCAGCCCGGTCAGGTCATCGGCCCGGGCTTTCTCGAGCAGGTCGAGCCGCATCTGGCGCTCGGCCCCCAAAATGGCCCAGACGATGAAGGCGAGCAGGCAGGTGAACGCGCCCTGCAACACGATCTCGCTGACCTGCAGGGCCGTGGCGCCCTCGTAGGCGAGTGGAGCGGCCAGGGCAACGATGCTCGCAGCGAGCAAGGCCGCCGCGCGCAGTGGCGGATGAATCGCCGGGGGCAGAATGCCGGCCACCAGGTAGAGCAGGTGGTAGGGCGTATCGTGGCCGCCGGCCAGCCATCCGACGATGGCCACCTGGGCGATGGCCACGTACGAGCTCACCAGCAAACCGTCGAAGCCGACGCGCGAACCGCGACGCATGAGCAGATAGGCGCCGACGTAGGAGATCGCGGTGGTGCCCAGCGCGACGTACCAGCCGGCCTGGCCGATCGCCTCGGTGGGAGGCGCGATCAGCATGAGCACGAGGCTCACCGCGCCGCCGAAGGCCCAGCAGACTCCCCCCACCCGCCGGCTTGGCTCGAGGTCCATGCCCTCGTAGGGGTCGGACCGCCGAGCAAGCAGATCGCGCAGGTGCGGCAGGCTCAGGTCGCGGGGCCGGCGCTCCACCTGTCATGCATCGGAAGCTGAGCGCTCGGCTTTAGGTTCAACGCCGCCAGCACGGTCTCCGCCGCCTCCACACGCCCGAACTTCATCGCGATGTTGCGAAGCGTTGCGCGGTGAAGCTCCGGGTCGAAGGAGGACACCGCATCGCGGACCATGACCATCTCGAGGCCGCGGTGAAAGCCCTCCCGCACCGTCTCCTCCACACAGATCTGGGTGACCGTACCCACCGCCACGACCTGCGTGGCCGCACGAGCGCGCAGCACGTCCTCGAGCATCGTGTTGTGAAAGGACCCGTAGCCGTACTTGTCGACCACGGTCTCCCCGTCGAGTGGCTGGAGCTCGGGAACCACGCCGTGGCCCACGAGCTCCTCGCCGTCGTCGTACACCCGCGAAACCCCTGGCCAGCACGAGCGCAGCTCGGGCCCGCACTGGGGCGACCAGTTCCAGAGCAGGGTGCGCTGGGGCCCGGCGCTGAAGCGAGTGAAGACCACCGGCCGCCCGGCGGTGCGGAAGGCGTCGAGCAGTTCGGCTATCACCGGAATCGACATACGCGCATCCGGCACCTCCTGGGGGGCGCCGGGGCGCACGAAGTCGTTCTGCATGTCGACCACGAGCAGGGCCTGGCGCTCGGGCTCCAGCGGGAAGGGCGCGGCCGCCATGGCCGGCCAGCCTACTCCGTGAGAACGGTGTCCTCGTGCGAGTAGGCCGGCGCGCAGCAACACAGCAGCCGCAGCGGTCCGGAGCCCGTGTTCCAGAGCTTGTGGCGCAGCCCGGGGGCGATCACCACGGTGTCGCCGGGCTCCACCTCACGCACGTCCTCGCCCACGCGCAGGCTTCCGACGCCATGGGTGAAGAAGTAGATCTCCTCGGAGTTGCGGTGGAAGTGCTCCTGGGTCTGGCCCCCGGGCGGGAGCGTGGCCTCGGCCAGGCTCTGGTTGACCGCGTTCCCGCTCGGAATGCCCGCGACCTCGCGGATCTCCGAGCCGTCGAGAGTGGTGAACGGCTCCACGCCGTGGAGGTTGGTCAGCTTCACGCAGCAGAGGCTACGCCAGGCTCTGCCGGTAGCGCACCTGAAGCAGGTCGGCCCAGACAGCCTCCGTCCGCTCCGCTCCATCCCGCGCGAAGCCGGCGGCCTCGTAGAAGGCGTTGGCACGCTCGTTCGCCGCGAAAGACCAGACCGTGCAGCTCAGGTAGCCCCGTCTTCGCAGATCGGCGACAGCCGAGTCGATCAGCTCGCGGCCCACGCCGCGGCGCCAATTCCCGGGCGACACGAAGAGCGCTCCGTATCTCTCCGGTACTCGCCCCGGCGTCCTCGTCGCGGCTCGTGCCGCACACCGCCTCGCGGGCCGATTCGTCCCAGAGCGAGACCAGGCCTCGGCGTCGTGCGCAGCGGCGCGGCGGAGCTTCAGGAGCCGCCGGCCATCGCCGGCAGGATCACGATCGTGTCAGCGTCGGACACGCCGGTTTCGAGCCCGTCCAGCACCCTCACGTCTTCGTCGTTGAGGTAGACGTTGACGTAGCGGTTGAGCCCGCCGTCCTCGGAGAAGAGCTGCGATTCGGTCGCCGGGTGCTGCTCGGACAGCGAACGCAGCACCTCGCCGACGTTCGAGCCGTTCCCGGTCACTTCCTTCTCGCCCCCCACGGACGAGCGCAGGACGGGTGGGATCTTGATCGTGCTCATGCGGCCGGAGTTATAGCCCCTGCGGGCCTCCAGCCCGCAGTCTTGATGACAAAGACGCCATCCGGGCGTCGAAAATCACCCAGCTCCGGCGCAGAACGCCTCGTAATCCGGGAACACGCCCATCTCCTCGTCGGAGATCGCGTCCGGCTCGCGCGAGCAGATCGGGCAGTCCGGGTCCCGGCGCACCTTCAGCTCGGTGAACGTGGTCCCCAGCGCGTCGTAGAGCAGCAGGCGGCCGGCCATCGTGTCACCGGCGCCCGTCACGAGCTTGATGACCTCGACCGACTGCAGCAGGCCCATCACACCGGGCAGCACGCCGAGTACGCCGGCGGCGCCGCAGGAGGGCGCCAGCTCCGCGGGCGGCGGGGTCGGGTAGAGGCAGCGGTAGCACGGGCCCTCGTAGGGGTGGAAGACCGACAGCTGACCCTCGAAGCCGAGGATCGAGGCCGAGACCACCGGGGTCTGCGTGCGCACGCTCGCGTCGTTGAGCAGGTAGCGCGTGGGGAAGTTGTCGAGGCCGTCGACGATCACGTCGTAGCCCTCGATGATCTCCATGATGTTGTCGGCGCCGAGGCGCACCTCGTACTTCTCGACGTTGACGTCCGGGTTGATCTCGTGGATGGCGATCTCCGCGGAATCGACCTTGGGCACGCCAATGCGGTCGTTGGAGTGCGCGACCTGGCGCTGGAGGTTGGAGAGGTCGACCACGTCGTTGTCGACGATGCCCAGCGTCCCCACGCCGGCCGCAGCCAGGTAGAGGGCGGCGGGGGAGCCGAGGCCGCCGGCTCCGAGCAGAAGCACCTTGGCGTCGAGCAGCTTCATCTGGCCCGCCAGCCCGACCTCGGGCACGAGCAGGTGGCGCGAATAGCGCTCGCGCTGCTCGGCGCTCAGCGAGCGCGGCACCTCAACCTCGTAGCCGCGGTCCTTCCACAGCGTGATGCCCCCGCGCATGGAGGCCACATCCTCGTAGCCGAGCAGGTCCTGCAGCGTGTGGGCAGCCAGTGCCGAGCGGTTACCGGAGGCGCAGTAGAGGACCACGCGCTTGGAACGGTCGCTCACGGCGCCCTCAATGCGCGATTCGAGGTGCCCGCGCGGGACGTGAACGGCGCCCGGGACGTGCGACTCCTCGAACTCGTGCTGCTCGCGCACGTCGACGATCACGGCGCCGTTGCCGTTGCCGCTGGGGTCGAGCTCGTAGACCTCTTTCGGGTCCACCTCCTCGATCTGCTCCTTGATCTTGCGGATCACATCCGCGCCGCTGGCCATGAGCTGCAAACCACCTAAACCGGGTCGAGATTCAATACTTCAGAAAGTGTAGCGGCGGTGCGCGCCCCTCTGTTGAAACATAACCGGGGCGCCCTCTCGAGCGCCCCGGTGGGAGACCCAGACCTAGATTTGTTTGCTGCGGAAGCCCCGACCGACAGGTCCATCTGCCGTGGTCGAAGCCTCACCAGGAGTTTCGTCTTCGGGCGCGCCTGCCGATATGGGGTGGAGACCCCATTTCACCTCATAGGGCGTTATCCGATCCATGCATAGACCGAGAATGGCGCGCCGCGACGATTCCCTCATAGGCCAGGTGGTCGCGGCCAACGTGGTGCTGGTCGCGCTCACCCTGTTCGCGGCGAGCCTCGCCGCGGGCCTGGATCTCGAGGTGGAGGAGCAGCGCTGGCAGTTCGCGATCCTCGCCATGGCCATCATCCTCAGCCTCTGCACGAACCTGTGGATGCTCCAGCGCCGCTTTCGCCCGCTCGAGAACCTGATCGACCGAATCGAGTCGATCGACCCCTCCGAGCCCTCGCCGCTCGAGCTCGACCGCCGGGACCCGGTCGAGGAGATCGATCGCCTCTCGCACTCCTTCAGGCGCCTGCTGGAGCGCATCGAGGACGAGCGCCGCCGGTCGGGGCAGCTCGCGATGCGAGCGCAGGAGGAGGAACGCCGCCGCCTGGCGCGCGACCTCCACGATGAGGTCAACCAGGCCCTGACGGCGGTCCTCCTGCGCCTGGAGGCCCTTGCCCAGGAGTCGCCGCCCGAGCGCGGCCCCGAGGTGGCCGAGTTGAAGAAACTCGTCAACCAAGCCATGGAGGAGCTGCTCAACCTGGCCCGCCAGCTGCGGCCCTCCGCGCTCGACGACCACGGCCTGCTGCCCGCCGTGCAGGCTCAGCTCAAGCGCTTCTCGGCGCGCACCGGAATCGAGGTTCGCCTGAACACCGAAGGGGATCCGAACCAGTTGCCCGAGGTCCTACAGACGGCGATCTACCGAGTGGCCCAGGAGGCGCTGACCAACGTCGGGCGGCATGCCGGGGCCACGGCGGTGGAGGTGGACCTCGAGGCCGCCGATGGCCGGGCCGAGCTGCGCATTCGCGACGACGGCGCCGGATTTGACCCCGGAACCATCCCGCGCGCCGGAACTCAGAGTCCGGGCGCCGGCCTCGGGCTCAGCGGAATGGCCGAACGCGCGCGCCTCGTGGGCGGCGAGCTCGACGTGCGTTCCGCGCCGGGCGGCGGGACCTCGGTCACGCTGCGAGTGCGCGCCGCATGATCCGGGTCGTGATCGCCGACGACCACGGCATCGTGCGGTCGGGGCTGAGGATGCTGATCGATCGCCAGCGCGACATGGAGGTGGTGGCCGAGGCCCACGACGGCGTGGCCGCGCTCGAGCAGACCCAGGCCCAGCGCCCTCACGTTGCGGTGTTGGACGTGTCGATGCCGCGCATGACCGGTCTCCAGGCCGCGCGCGAGATCCGCTCGCACGTGCCGGACACGCGCGTGCTGCTGCTGTCGATGCACGACGACGAGCGCTACTTCCTGGAGGGCCTGGAGGCCGGCGCGGCCGGCTATGTGCTCAAGCGGGCGGCCGATACCGACCTGATCGGCGCGGTGAGAACCGTCGCCGGCGGCCGGACCTTCCTCTCCGACGACGCTCAGCGGACGTTGATGGACGCGTGGCTGGAGAACGGCAGCCCGGCGCCCGACGACCCCCTCACCCCACGTGAGCTCGAGGTCGTGAAGCTGATCGCCGAGGCGTTCAACAACCGGCAGATCGCGCGGACGCTCAATGTCTCGGAGAAGACCGTCGAGTCCCACCGCGCCAACGTCCTCTCCAAGCTCGGAATGCGCGACCGCGTGGAGCTCGTGCGCTACGCGATCCGACGTGGCCTCGTCGAGCCCTAGCTACGCTCGCCAGAGTGAATGCGCGCATCCTCATCGCGCTCTTCCTCGTTGCCCTTTTCACGTTCGGGGCTGTTCTACTGGTGGCGAGCTCCCGCGACGACAGCGGCGACAAGATCGCCACCGCGGGCAGCCGCTTCGAGGGCGCCGTGATGCCCAAGGGCCTGCGGGCGCCCGACTTCGAGCTTCGAAACCAGGACGGCGAGCGCATCACCATGCGCGAGCTGCGCGGCGAGCCCGTGGTCGTGACCTTCCTCTATACGAACTGCGACGACACGTGCCCGGCCCAGGCTCAGACGATTCGCGGTGCGCTCGACGAGCTGGGCGAGGACCTGCCCGCTCTGGCCGTGGCGGTCGACCCGCCGCGCGACACCGAGGAGAGCGCGCGCGCCTTTCTCTCCGAGCAGCGCGTGACCGGGCGCCTCGATTTCGTCCTGGGCAGCCGAAGCGAGCTGCGCCCGCTGTGGAACGGGTTCTACATCGCGCCCCAGACCGTGACCCGTGAGCACCAGGCCCGCTTCACGCTGGTTGACAAGCGCGGCTTTCAGCGCGTCGGCTACCCGGGCTTCGAGGCCACCCCCGAGCGGCTGGCCCACGATCTCCGGATCCTGCGGGCCGAATAGCGTCGCTCCGGCGCGGGCCGAGCCCGCGCCCTCGCGCCCGGCGGCCCCGCCGGCTTCTCCGACCAACCAGGTAGGATTTAGGCCTCGATGATGTTCTCCACCAAAGCCGAGTACGGCGTCAGGGTGATGGCCCACCTCGCGAAGAGCGACGACCAGCGGCCCATCTCGCTCGGCACGATCGCCGACGCCGAGGGCCTGCCGCTCGCCTATCTGGAGCATCTGGTGCAGCGCCTGCGCAAGGCGCAACTGGTCGAGTCGCGCCGCGGGGCGCACGGCGGCTACACACTCGCGCGGCCGTCCCGGGAAATCAGCATGGCCGAGGTCGTGTCGGCGCTCGAGGGCGACATCGCCCCGATCGAGTGCATCACCGCCGACGCCGACGGCGTGCTCACCTGCTCCCGCGAGGGCGCCGAGCCCTGCCCCACCAAGCTTCTGTGGACCCGCGTTCAGGGGTCCATCGTCCGAACCTTGAACGAAATGACGCTGGACGATCTAGTTCAGCCGCTTAGGAAAGGTTCGGCGGAGCCGGACCGGTCAAGAGAGGCCGGAGGCCGAACCCCGACATCAAGGCGCGGGGCTGGAAGCCCCGCGGAGGTAACCCCCGTATGACACTTCAGATCGAGAACCTGCACGTCCGCACCGAGGAGCGAGAGATCCTCCACGGCGTCGACCTGGTGGTGAACAAGGGTGAGACGCACGCCCTCATGGGCCCCAACGGCTCGGGCAAGTCGACCCTGGCCAACACGCTGATGGGCAACCCCAACTACGAGGTGACCGAGGGGCGCATCGTGCTCAACGGCGAGGACCTGACCGAGGCCGAGCCCGACGAGCGCGCCAAGGCCGGGCTTTTCATGGCCTTCCAGTATCCGGCCACGATTCCCGGAGTCTCGGTGGCCAACTTCCTGCGCATGGCGATCAACGCCAAGCGCGAGGATCCGATCAAGGTCAAGGAGTTCGGCCAGCTTCTGGGGAAGAACATGGACCTGCTCAGGATCGACCGCGCCTTCACCAGCCGCTACCTCAACGAGGGCTTCTCCGGTGGCGAGAAGAAGCGCGCTGAGATTCTCCAGCTGGCGATGCTCCAGCCCGACTTCGCAGTGCTGGACGAAACGGACTCCGGACTCGACATCGACGCTCTGCGGATCGTCTCCGACGGCGTGAACGCGATGCGCGGCGACGAGCGCGGCTTCCTGATCATCACCCACTACACCCGCATCCTCGAATACGTGAAGCCCGAGTTCGTCCACATCCTCATCGACGGCCGCATCGTCCAGGAGGGCGGCGCCGAGCTCGCCACAGAGCTCGAGGACAAGGGCTACGAGTGGGTGCGTGAGGAGGTCGCGGCGAATGCCTAGCGCTAAGCAGCCGGCTCGCCCGGCTGCGCAGCGAACAGGGTCCGAGTTCGTAGAGCAGCGCCGCAAGGCCGCGCTCGAGGTCTACGAGCGCGAGGACACCCCGACCTGGCGCCGCTCGGGCTTCTGGACCACGTCGCTGCGCGGCCTTGACCTGGACGCGCTGGAGCCCAAGCGCTACGAGCCCGGGCTGCCCGAGCTCGACCTCGGCGATGACGAGCACTCCGCGCTGATCGTCCAGCGCGGGCGCCAGCATCGTCCACAACGATGTGAGCGACGACCGCATCACCGTGATGCCTCTCGAGCAGGCCGTGGAGGAGCACGGCGAGCTGGTGCAGGAGCACCTCGGCCGGCGCATGCCCTTCGAGGGCGACAAGTTCGCCGCCGGCTCCGCCGCCTTCTGGACCGGCGGTGTGTTCATCCACGTGCCCAAGAACGTGCAGATCGAGAAGCCGATCCAGGTGGTCTGGCTGATCGACGAGCCCGGAACCGCCCAGTGGGCGCACACGCTCGCCGTAGTGGGCGAGCATTCCGAATGCCGCATCCGCGAGTTCTTCCTCGCCCCCGACTTCGAGGGTCAGGCCCTGCACGCGGGGTCCTTCGAGCTGTACGCCAAGCCCGGCGCCCAGGTCGACGTGGCCCACTACCAGGACTGGGGTAGCGGCGAGGTCTTCGATCTGTCGACCCGGCGCGTGGACATCGGACGCGATGCCCGCGTGAAGTGGGTGCCCATCCATCTCGGCGGGCGCCTGACCAGGCAGACGCTCGACATCATCACTGCCGAAGAGGGCTCGGACATGAAGCACACCGGGCTCTACTTCACCGAGCGCGACGAGCACCTCGACCTGTTCACCTCCGACCGCCACGAGGCGGGCCACACCACCGGCGACACGGTCTGGAAGGGCGTGCTCACCGGAGACTCGCGCGCCTCCTACGAGGGTCTGATCCACATCATCCCGAAGGCCACCGAGGTCGACACCTACCTCCAGACCCACCAGATGCTGCTTTCCCCCCGGGCCAAGGGGGACGCCATCCCGTCGCTGATCGTCGAGGTCGACAACGTCAGGGCCTCGCACGGGGGCACCGTGGGCGAGCTCGACCCCGAGCAGATCTTCTACATGATGACCCGCGGCGTGCCGCGCGCCGAAGCGGTACGCGTGCTGGTGGAGGGCTACTTCGAGGAGGTCGTGCAGCGCCTGGACGACCCGGGCCTGGAGGACCTCGTCCGGCGGAGAATCGCCGAGAAGCTCGAGAGCGCCAAGGACCAGGTGCGCGAGTTCATCGGGGAGCGGGCGGAGGCCGTCTAGTGGGCGCCGTCGCAGCCGCTCCACTGCTGGATGTCCGGGCCGACTTCCCGGTGCTCGAGCGCGAGTTCAGCGGCCGCCGTGTGGCCTACCTCGACT
Organism: uncultured Thermoleophilaceae bacterium; assembly: GCA_963728495.1. Lineage (GTDB taxonomy): Bacteria > Actinomycetota > Thermoleophilia > Solirubrobacterales > Thermoleophilaceae > JACVRW01. The sequence continues at coordinate 207,325 of CAVSKI010000003.1, forward strand.
CCGCCGCTACCTCTCAGCGCCCCAATCAGGTGGTGGAGGCGATGGACCGCTTCCAGCGGCAGTCCTACGCGCCCATCCACCGCGGCGTCTACGAGCTGGCGCGCGAGTCGACCGATGCCTTCGAGGGCGCACGCGAGCGAATCGCTGCGTTCGTCAACTGGGAGCCGGCGTGCTCGATCTTCACCCTCAACGCCACGGAGGCGATCAACCTCGTGGCCTACTCGTGGGGGCGGCGCAACATCGGCGAGGGCGACGAGGTGCTCATCACCGAGATGGAGCACCATTCCAACATCGTGCCCTGGCAGATCCTCTGTGAGGAGCAGGGCGCGCGGCTGCGCTACGTGCCGGTCACCGCCAGCGGGGAGCTGGCGCTCGACGAGCTCGACGCCATCCTCGCCGAGGGCCGGGTCAAGCTGCTGGCCGTCGTCCACGTGTCCAACGTGCTGGGCACGATCAACCCGATCGCCGACATCGTGCGCCGGGCGCGCGCCGCCGGAGCGGTGACCGTTGTGGACGGCGCACAGGGCGTGCCGCAGCTGCCGGTCGACCTCTCTGCGCTCGACATCGACTTCTATGCCTGGACCGGCCACAAGGCGCTCGGCCCCACGCTCGGGTTGCTGCACGGCCGGCGCGAGCTGCTGGCCGAGATGCCGCCCTTCCTGAGCGGCGGACACATGATCAAGCGCGTGGAGCGCGAGTCGTCGACCTGGAACGACCTGCCCTGGAAGTTCGAGGCCGGAACCTCTGACGTGACCGAGGCCGTGGGACTGGGTGCTGCGGTCGACTACCTGGGCGCGCTCGGGATGGACAACGTCCGCGCCCACGAGTGCGAGCTGACCGCCTACGCGCTCGAGCGGTTGCCCGAAGTGGAGGGCCTTACCGTCTTCGGACCGGCCGAGGCCGAGCGCCGCGGCGGAGTGATCTCCTTCGCCATCGAGGGGATGCACCCACACGACATCGCCCAGCTGTGCGACCGCCAGGCGGTCTGCATCCGCGCCGGCCACCACTGCGCTCAGCCGCTGATGCGCTGCCTCGGTGTGGGAGCGACAGCGCGGGCCTCGTTCAGCGTCTACAACTCGCGCGACGAGGTCGACCGGCTGGTGGAGGCGCTGGTCAAGGGCCGGGAGGTCTTCGACCTGTAGGACCATGGACGCCCTCTACCGCGACTACATCCTCGACCACTACAAGAACCCGCGGAACTTCGGCGAGCTCGAGCCCCATGACCTCGAGTTCCACGATCACAATCCGCTCTGTGGCGACGAGCTCGGCGTCCACATCCTCGTGGAGGACGGCAAGGTCAAGGACCTGCGCTTCCACGGCCAGGGCTGCGCGATCTCGCAGGCTTCCGCTTCCATCAGCTCCGAGGAGCTGATCGGCATGCCGCTCGAGGAGATCGAGGGCCTCGGCGCGGCGTGGGCGATCGATCAGCTCGGCATCGAGATCTCGCCCACGCGCCGCAAGTGCGCGCTGCTGCCGCTGAAGGTCATGCGCGGCGCTGCCACCGGCGATCCGTCGTGGCCCGAATGAGCCGCAGCGAGCCCTGGTAGAAGGGCTGGGAGCGCAGCGCTCCGTAGCGCTCGTCCCAGCTTCCGGAAGCGAGGTCGGCCCGCAGGCTCGCGACGAACCCGTCCTCGACGCCCGGTTTCGCGAACCCCCAGAACGACTGCGCACGGCGCACCTCGTCGTCCAGAAAGCGCTCCGGGCGCCCGTAGAAGGCCTCGCTGAAGCCGTCGAGGCAGTTGAAGGGCACGGGCACGGTCTGCACCTCGGTCTCCGGCCCGAGCGCGGCGCAGATCGCCTCGATCAGGGGCATGCGACGGCGCTCGTGCTCCAGCAGCTCGGGTATGTAGTCGGCGAGCCAGAAGTGGTGGAGCGCCTCGCCGTCGAAGGTCAGGACGACCACCGGACCGCGGGCCACGCGGCGCAGCTCGCCGAGGCCCTTCGCCGCGTCAGGCCACTGGTGGACCGTGATCATCGCCATGGCGGCGTCGACCGAGTCGTCGTCGAAGGGCAGCGCCTCGGCCACTGCGTCGATCGCGGGAGCCAGGTGAGCGGGCCGCTGCGCTCGCATGGCCGGCGAGGGCTCGACGGCCAGGACCTCACGGTCCTCGGGCTCGTAGGAGCCCGCGCCGGCTCCCACGTTGAGCACGATCTGCGCATCGCCCAGGGCCTGATGCACCAAAGCGGCGATCCTCGGATCGGTGCGGCGCTGGGCCGTGTAGCCGCGGCCGTACCGCTCGTAGTCGAAGTCGCCTGCGCTCAGGGCCTCAAATCTAGACGCACGCGAAGTCCGACTTGGCGGGTCGGGAATCATGAACTACCGCTACAATTGGCACCGTGGCAGCCACCGACAAGACCCGCATTCAGAAGCCCAGCGCGATCAAGGAGAACGAGCAGGGACAGCTCGTTGCCAAGAAGGGAATCTCGCGCGAGGTCATCGACCAGCTCTCGCGTATCAAGGGCGAGCCGGACTGGATGCGCGAGAAGCGGATCAAGTCGTACGAGATCTTCGAGCGCAAGCCCATCCCCACCTGGGGTGTCGACCTCTCGGACCTGGATCTGACCGAGCTCGTGCTCTGGTCGCCGCCCGAGGCGGGCCGTTACGACTCCTGGGACGACGTCCCCGACGAGCAGAAGGAAACCTTCGAGAAGCTCGGCATCCCCCAGGCCGAGCGCGAGCACCTCGCCGGCGTGGTGGGCGTGTGGCGCCAGGAGCCCTTCTACGAGGGCCTCAAGAAGGAGTACGCCGACCAGGGCATCCTGTTCTGCGCGATGGACACGGCGGTCACCGAGCACGAGGACCTCGTGCGCGAGTACTTCATGAACAAGTGCGTGCCGCCGCAGGACAACAAGTTCTCGGCGCTGCACGGCGCGGTGTGGTCCGGCGGCTCGTTCCTATACGTGCCCAAGGACGTGAAGGTCGACCTCCCGCTCCAGGCCTACTTCCGCATGGAGGGCTCGGGCGAGGGCACCTTCGAGCACACGCTGATCATCGCCGACGAGGGCTCCGAGGTGAACTACATCGAGGGCTGCACGGCGCAGACCTACTCGATGAACTCGATGCACTCCGCGGTGGTCGAGATCTTCGTCAAGGAAGGCGCCAAGGCGCGCTACACCACCGTGCAGAACTGGTCCAAGGACGTGTTCAACCTGAACACCAAGCGGGCCATCGTCGAGGCCCACGGCACCGTCGAGTGGGTGGGCGGGTCGATGGGGGCCAAGAAGGTCATGCTCTACCCGGGCTCTTTCCTGATCGGTGAGGGAGCGCGCGCCGATCACCTCAACGTCGGGGTGGCCAGCGGCGACGTGTGGAAGGACACCGGCGCCAAGGTCGTTCACCTCGCGCCCAACACCACCTCGAACATCCTGGCCAAGTCCATCTCCAAGGACGGTGGGATCATGGGCTACCGCGGCCTGGTCCGCATGGGCCACAACTCGCAGGGCTCCAAGGCCCACGTGCAGTGCGACGGCCTGATGATGGACGACCGCTCGCGCTCGGACACCTGGCCCGACATCCAGATCCAGAACCCGCATGTGACCGTGGCCCACGAGGCCGTGGTCGGCAAGATCTCCGACGAGCAGATGTTCTACCTGCAGTCGCGCGGCCTCTCCGAGGAGGAAGCGGCGGCCATGATCGTGAACGGCTTCATCGAGCCGGTCACCAAGGAGCTGCCGATGGAGTACGCCGTCGAGCTGAACCGTTTGATTCAGCTCGAGATGGTCGGCTCGATCGGCTAATTCCGGTTCGGGCTCCGTGAGCCAGCTCGAGTTCAACGAGCAGCTCGCGGCGCAGATGGAGGTCCTCTACAGCAGGCGCGATCTGCTACGCCGGCGGGCGCTCGTGCATGAGGCTCTCGGCGCCAGACCGGGGGAGCGTGTGTTGGACGCGGGCTGCGGGCCGGGCTTCTACATCTCCGAGATTCTCGAGCGGGTGGGTCCCGAGGGCACCGTCGTTGGAGTCGACACCAGCCCGCCGATGCTGGCGCTCGCCGCCAAGCGCTGCGAGGGCCACGCCAACGTCAGCTTCTCCGAGGGCGACGTTACTGCCCTGCCGGTCGCTGACGCCGATTTCGACCGGGCGCTCTCGGTGCAGGTGCTCGAATACGTCGACGACATCCCGGCCGCTCTCGGCGAGCTGCTCCGCGTGCTGCGCCCCGGTGGCCGCGTGTTGATCTGGGACGTGGACTGGTCGACGGTCTCCTGGCACTCCGACGACCCGCAGCGAATGGAGCGCTTCCTGCGCGCCTGGGACGAGCACCTCGCGGATCCCTCTCTGCCGCGCACCCTGTCGGCCCATCTGCGTGAGGCGGGTTTCGAGGATGTCGAGATGCAAGGACACGCGTTCGTGACCAACGAGGCCACCGAGGAAACGTACGCCGGCGCTCTGGTGCCGTTGATGGCCGACTACGTGGGGACGGACGAGGCGCAGGCCTGGGCGGACGAGCAGCGCGAGCTGCAGGAGCGCGGCGAGTCCTACTTCGCCTGCATCCAGTTCCTCTTCACGGCGACGCGGCCCTAGCGGGTCACGGCAACAACAGATGCAGATCGCCGAACTCGTGGCGCAGATAGCCCGCGCTTAGGGCCTCGTCGTAGGAGCGTTCGAGCAGGTCGCGGCCGGCTATCGCCTCGAGCATGGCCAGATGGGTCGAGTCTCGGTCGTGAAAGCCGGACAGCAGGCCGTCGAGCGCCCGGATCCGGCTGTCGCGCTCTATCACCAGATCGGCCCAGCCGTGCTTGGCACGCACCCGTCCGTCCGCCCCGGCCGCGGCTTCCAGCGCCCGCACCACCGTGGTGCCGACCGCGATCACGCGTCCGCCCAATTCGCGCGTGAGGTTGATCCGCGCGGCCGTGAAGCGGGGAATCCGGAAGCGCTCGGGCGCGGGGACCTCGCCGATCTCCAGCGACGACACTCCGGTGTGCAGCACGAGCGGAGCGAGGTCCACGCCGCGCGCGATCAGCCGAGTCAGGAGCTCGGGAGTGAACGCCCGCCCGGCGCTGGGCATCTCGGCGCTGCCCGGCTCGGTCGCGTAGACGGTGCTGAAGCTTTCGAGCGGCCACGCTCGGGTGAGGTGGCGATAGCGAATGGGCTCGCCGTGGCGGGCCAGGTAGCCCTCCAGCGACCCGGGCACCCGCAGGCTGACGCGCCAGAGCCGGCCACGATCGCGCTCGAGCAGCACCGCCGTGCCCCCGCCGGGCAGCAGGAGGACCTGGCCCTCACGACCGCCCAGGTATCGCTCACCCGCACGGCGCAGCTCGGCGACCCACAGATGCGGATCCTTCCCCGGTACCGGCCCCGAGAGGTTGAGAGAGAGGCCGGCCTCCGGTCCCCGCACCGCGACCGACGCCGGCAGCGTGGCCGATGTGTTGATCACCAGCAGGTCGCCGGGATCGAGTAGCTCGGGGAGCTGTGTGAAGCGTGCGTGCTCGAGCCCGGTCTCGGCGCGGGCCACCAGCAGGCGCACATCGTCGCGCCCGCTCCCGCGCTCTTCGGCCGGCTCGCGGGCTTCCCGGAGCTCGGCTACGACGGGCTCTGCCGCTGAGATCACGAAACCGCCGTCGTAGATCGCCGCAACGCAAGCTCGCGGGCGGCGTAGCGTCCACTCGGGAGGTCGGCCTCGATCAGCTCCAACAGGCCGGGCACGCTCTCCTCGGGCGGCGGGCGGTCGGAGATGTCCTCGCCGGGGAAGGCCTCCTGGTGCATGCGCGTGCGCATGTCGCCGGGATCGACCGCGTACACCCGCAGCTCGGGCCGCTCGGCGGCCAGGACCCGGGTCAGTTGCTCCAGGGCGGCCTTCGACGCGCCGTAACCCGCCCAGCCCTCGTATGGCTCAACCGCGGCGTCGGAGGTGACGTTGACGATCCGCCCGCCCGGGGGCATGCGCTCCAATGTCCGCCGGATCAGGTCGAGCGGAGCGAGCGTGTTGACTCTCAGGATCTGCTCGAGGCCGCCCACCTGCAGCTCGGCGACGGCCGGCAGCGGGCTGGGGCCGAGGACGCTGGCGTTGTTCACGAGCAGGTCGATCCGCTCGCCCGCCTCCGCCACGAGCGCGGTGCGATGCCACTCGTCGGCCACATCACCGGCGAGGGCGCTCACGGCGGTCAGCTCGTCGAGCTCACGGCGGGCTCGCTCCAACGCGTCCGCGCCGCGGGCGTCGATCACCAGACGCCAGTCACGCTCGGCGAGAGCTCGCGCCAGGGCCAGGCCCAGCCCGCGGGAGGCGCCGGTCACGATCGCGGTCTTCGGGGGTGCTTGATTCATGCCCTCGACGCTAGGCCGCCGCACCGCGGGCCACCATCGGCAATTGGTCTTAGGACCCGCCCCCGGGGCGCAGCAGCCCGTGGCGCACCGCGTAGAGCGCCGCCTGGGTGCGGTCGGTCACGCCAAGCTTGGCCAGGATCGCGCTCACGTGGGTCTTAACGGTCTTCTCCGCGATCCCCAGCTCCCGGGCGATCAGCTTGTTGGGTAGGCCACGGCCGATCAGCTCGAGCACCTCCCGCTCTCGATCGGTCAGCCCCGAGGCGGAGCCGGCCTGCCCGGCCTCGGACGCGAACTCGTCCATCAGCCGGGCCGCGACCGCCGGATGGAGCAGCGCCTCCCCGCCGTGTGCCGCGCGGATGGCTCGCACGAGCTCCTGGGGCTCGACGTCCTTGAGCAGGTAGCCCGCCGCTCCGGCACGCACGGCCGGGAAGATCTTCTCGTCCTCCTGGAAGCTCGTCAGCACGAGGACCCGCGCCTGGGGCTGGCGCTCGCGAATCAGCCGAATGGCCTCCACACCACCGAATCCGGGCATCACCAGGTCCATCAACACGACGTCGGGGCTCTGGGCGAGCGTTGCTTCCACGGCGGCGGCGCCGTCCGCAACGTCGCCCACCACGTCGATGTCCTCCTGGAGCTCGAGGAAGGTGCGCAGTCCCTGGCGCACCACCGCGTGGTCGTCGGCGATCAGTACGCGGATCACTGCCCGACCTCCAGCTCTATGGTCGTGCCCGCGCCGGGCGCGGAGTGGATCTCGAGCCGCCCTCCCAGCTCGTGGGCCCGCTCTTCGATTGAGGTGAGGCCGAGGCTGCGTGACCGTAGCTCCGGAGCATCCGGGTCGAAGCCCACGCCGTCGTCGCTGATCGTCATTCGCAGCCGGTCGCCGTTCTCGCTCAGTTTCACCGCCAGGCGCTCGGCGTGCGCGTGGCGCAGGGCGTTGTGGAGCGCCTCCTGCGCGATGCGAAAGACCTCCTCGTCCACGCCCGGGCGGAGCCGTGGCTCTCCGTCCAGCTCCAGCTCGACTCCCGCGCCATGCACGCGGCGCAGCACCTCCACGTGCTTGCGCAGCGCGGCCGCGAGGCCCTCGGTCTCGATCGCCGCCGGGCGCAGTTGGAACACCAGCGAGCGCAGCTCGGCGATCGCCTCCTGTGCGAGGTCTCCGAGGCGGTCGACCTGGACGCGCGCCTCGCCGCTGTCGCGCTCGAGCAAGGTGGCGGCGGACTGCGCGGCCAACACCACTCCGAACAGCTTCTGCACCAGCGAATCGTGCAGCTCACGGGCCAGGCGGTTGCGCTCCTCGACGATGCTCAACTCTCGGCTGCGCTCGTGCAGCCGTGCGTTCTCCATGGCCACGGCCGCGTGAGCGGCGAGCATCTCGATCAGCTGCTGGTCGGCGAGATCGAATTCGCTCGCTCCCTCCTTGTCGGTCAGGTAGAACGCCCCGACCACCCGTCCGCGCGCGACGATCGGCACGCCGAGGAAGGAGGCCATCGACGGGTGGGCCGAGGGCCACCAGCCGCGAAATCGCGGGTCCTGCTTGATATCCGCCGTGCGGTAGGGCTGGTCGGACTCCAGCGTGGCTCCCAGCAGTCCGTGAGTGCGCGGCAACGGACCCATCGCGGCAACGGTCTCCTCGCTCATTCCCGATGTGATGAAGCGAGCGAAGGCACCCTCGCCGTCGGGGACACCCAGCGCCGCGTAGCGGGCGCCCACAAGCTCTCGCGCAGCGTGGACGATGCGTTGGAGCACGATCTCCACCGAGCGCTGGCCCGCGATCGCCAGCACGGCGTCGCTCATGGCCTGCACCGCGCCGTTCGACCGTTCGGTCATGCCCGTTCACGATAGGACCCGCGCTGTCGCGCCGCATCGGGCGCCGGACCGAGACGGGCCTAGGACCTTGGTCGTAGGCGAGCGGTCAGTCGTGGCGGCGCTTGAACACCAGCACGTGGCCGTCCTTCTCGCGATGCAGGGCCGTGTCGAGGAAGGTGGCGGAAAGCTCCCAGCCCTGCGAGCCGAGCTCGTTCATCGCCCGCTCGAACTCCTGGCGGTCGAGCTCCTCCGCCTTGCGCCCCAGCAGCCCGTGCGTGATTACGGTGGTCGTGTAGTCCCAGGTGGTCACAGGGCGAGCGTACATCGCTCACGCTTCGATAGTTCCGGCCGATGGCCTGGGGGGATGAGCATCAACGACCTCGTCCTCGTCCAGGGGATGGCGGACACCAAGCTGGCGCTGCGGCGGTGGAACCGGGAGCCGTACAGGGTGGTCGGACCCTGGCTCGCTCTGAGCGTTCTGATTACCACCGGGCTGCTGCTGGCGGTGTACGCGGTGGCCCGCCTGACCACGCCCGACGCGACGATCCTGTACCTGATTCCGGGCATCAACGAGGCCGCAGGCCTGCCGGAGTACCTGGCGGTGCTTTACCGCAACTCGCTCGTCCTCGCCCTCCACGCGCTGGCCTGCGTGGCGGGCTTCATCGCCGGCAGCTCACTGCCCCTCTCGGCGGAGGGCCGTAGCGGCTTCTCGCGCTGGGTGCACGAGAATGCCGGTGCGCCGGCCATCGCCTTCGTCGTCTGCGCCACCGGGTTTTCCCTCTGCACCCAGGCCTACGTGCTCGGCGGCGGAGCGGCATCGGTCGCCGAGCAGCTCGGCACCACACCCGGGGTGCTCCTGCTCGCACTGGCTCCCCACGCCGTGCCGGAGCTGGTGGCGCTGTTCCTGCCGCTGGCCGCTTGGATCATCGCCAGCCGCCGGGGCGAGTGGCGGGACCTGCTCGCAGCCACGTTCGTAACGGTCGCCGTGGCGATCCCGGTGCTGCTGGCCAGCGCGGCCGTTGAGATCTGGGTCTCGCCTCACATCCTGGAAGCGATCGCCGCCTCCTGAACGACGACGGGGCGCCCGAGGGCGCCCCGTCGCTGCAACCTGATCGACCGCCTGGGCCGGCTACTCCTTCTGGGTAGCCGTGGACTTGGCGCCCGACTCGTCGATGAACGTCACCCGCACGGTGCGCGTCTTGCCCTTGCGCCCCACGGCGGAGTAGAAGCCCACGGTGCGCTCCTCGCCCTTGACCTTCGCCTTGCCGGTTTCCTTGTTGATGGTCGTCGTGACCTTGACCACCGCGTTGTCGAGGCCACCCGGATGGGCGAGCGTGTCCGGCACCGAGAAACGCAGCTCGGCGGTCGAAATACCGTCGAGCTTCACGTCGTAGAACGGGGCCGCCAGCGACGTGTGCACCGGGATCGGGCAGTCCGGCGGGTCGGTGTCGATGCGGATCGCCATGCCCCCGCGCTTCCTGACCTGTGAGACGGTCTTCGGATAGCGGGGGTCGCCACTGGAGATGTTGATCTGCGTCAACTTGACCGCGCAGGGCAGCTTCTGGGTGCGGTCGCGCTGCCCATTCACGGTTGGGGTGCCGGCGAGGTTGTCGATCGTGCCCTTGCCGACGATGGCCTTCTTGCAGGCATTGTCGATCTTGATCGGCTTGTTGGCCTGCTCCCACGTGCAGGTGGGCTGGCTCTTCGGGTAGCTCTGCAGGCCTTCGGCGGCGATTCGGTACTCGCGGACGACCTCAGGACGCAGGTCCTCGGTGTCGCCGACGGTATAACCGAACTTGAGTTGAGCGGGAACGGGCTTCTTGGGGCTGCCCTTACTCGAGGCCTTCACCCCGATCAGGCTCTTCGGCACCGCGTAGATGTTCGTCGCACTGGCGATCCCGGCGACCGCGATCGAGATAACGAGCGCGCCGGCCACGCCTATCCAAAGCTTTCGCATTCACTCCTCCTGAGTGTGTTTCGTATCTGCTTGGACAAAAAAATATGCCCGCCAGGCGGGCGAGCGGCACCCTATAACACGGCTGCGAGCCTATGGTTGCGCTCCACCATGAGGCCACCGCCGCAAGCCCAGATCTACGCCCCGGAGTTCCCGCCCGCGATGGACTGGCTCAACGTCGCCTTCCTGCGCATGAACACGCTCATGGGCCGAGGTGCGGTGCTCGTGGAGTTCTGGGACTTCGCACGCATCAACTCCCTGCGCACGATGCCCTACCTCAAGGAGTGGCACTCGCGCTACGCGGACGACGGGTTGCGCGTTGTGGCGATCCATTCGCCCGGCTACTCCTTCGGGCGCTCACGCGAGCAGGTGGAGCGCGCGGTGGAGCGCCTGCGCGTGCCGTACCCCGTGCTGTTGGACCCGGATCTCGCGGTGTGGCGGCTGTACGGGAACATGGGCTGGCCGGGCCGTTACCTGTTCGACCGGACCGGCAAGTTGGCCTACATCCACTACGGCGAGGGCGACTACCTCGAAAGCGAGCTGGCGATCCAGGAGCACCTGGGCGTTTCGCGCGAGCCGCTTGCCCCGGTGCGTCCGGAGGACGAGCCGGGCGTGCTGCTGGAGCCCCAGACGGCCGACATCGCCCTCCCGGCCGATCGCGAGCGACTCGAGCTGGTTCGCGACTGGGAGGACGGCGAGGACTGGATCGAGGCCTCCGATGCGGGTGCCGCCGCCTCGTTTGACTTTCGGGCCGGCGCCGCCTTCGCCGTCCTGTCGGGCGCGGACGTGGAACCGGGGCTCTACGAGGTGGAGGGCGAGGTGGAGGCCGAATCTCCCGGCCTGCGCCTGCACGGCGTTCAGTTCGCACCCCTGCCGCCATCGGCCTGACGGTCCATTTTTCGATCTCTTCACGCCGTTCCCGGGCGGGCGCGCAGCGTAGGCTGCTCGCCAAGCTTCGACCGAGGGAGTCCGATGAGATTGAAGAAGGTTGTCCCGCTGCTGGCGCTGGTCGCGACGCTGGTGGGTCTGGCTCCGGCCACGGCCGCTGCCGGCGGCGGAAATGAGCCCAACCCACTCGTCATTGGTCACCGCGGCGCCGCCGGCTATCTGCCCGACCACACCCTCCCCGGATATGCGCTGGCGATAAAGCTCGGCGCCGACTACATCGAGCCCGACCTCGTGGCCACCAAGGACGGTTACCTGATCGCCCGTCATGAGCCGAACATCACGACGACCACCGATGTCAAAGCTCACCCCGAGTTCGCCAGTCGCGAGCGCACCAGGGTGGTCGACGGCGTGAGCGAAACGGGCTTTTTCGCCTCCGACTTCACGCTGGCGGAGATACGCACCCTGCGGGCTGTCCAGCCGATGCCCCAGCGGCCCCAGCAGTTCAACGGGCGCTTCCGCATTCCGACGCTCGAGCAGGTCATCAAGCTGGCCAAGCGCTACTCCAAGCGCACGGGACGCCAAATCGGCATCTATCCAGAGACCAAGCATCCGACCTACCACAAGAACCTCGGCCTGAGGCTGGAGCCGAGGCTGCTCGCCACGCTCGACGCCGCGGGCTGGAACCGCCGCCGGGCGCCCGTGTTCATTCAGAGCTTCGAGCAGTCGAACCTCAGGTGGCTCAACCGCAGGACCGACGTCCGCCTCGTCCAGCTGGTCGACGCCAACGACGTCAACCCCGACGGCTCGCTGGACTACACCGCGCCGTTCGACCGGCCCTACGATTGGACCGTTTCGGGCCGGCCCGAGCTGCTCGCTCGCACCTTCGGCTTCTTCGCCACGAAGGCTGGGCTCGACGAGGTGGCCACTTACGCCGACGGAATCGGGCCGTGGAAGCCGTACATCCACAGCACACGAGCGCTGGTCATCGTCGACGGCAAGGCTGCTGACGCGAACGGCGACGGGACCGTCAACGACACCGATCGCGCGCTCCTCCCCTCGCCCAGCGGGCTGGTGCGGCGAGCACACGACCGCGGGCTGCTGGTGCACCCGTACACGTTCCGCAACGAGCAGGGCACGCTGGCCTCCGACTACAAGGGCAATCCGATCAACGAGTACCTGCACTTCTACGAGCTGGGAGTGGACGGGTTGTTCTCGGACTTCGCGAACACGGCCTTCGCCGCGCGGGAGCTGTTCTGGCTCCAGAACAACGAATGGGGTGAGCCCGACCAGTAGACACCGACCCGGCCAACCGAGCGTCGACTTCGGTGCCGCATAGGTGCATAACTCGACGCTCGACTGGCAGGGCTGTTTCAACGTGCGTGACCTCGGGGGCCTTCCCACACCCGGCGGCGGGCGGACGCGCCGCGGCGCCGTGGTGCGGGCCGACTGCGTCGAGGGGCTCACCGAGCCGGGCTGGTCGGCGCTGACGGCGTACGGGATCCGGACGGTCATCGACCTCCGCAACCACGACGAGCTCGGCAGCGACGTCGCGCCTCGTCCCGACGACCTGGACACGGTTCACCTGCCGCTCGACGACATCGATGACACCGAGTTCTGGGGGGATCGCTGGTACGACGACCCCGAGTACGCGACCCCTCTCTACTACCGGGCTCACCTCGAGCGCTTCCCGGAGCGCAGCGCTCGAGTCATCACGGCGATCGCCCGAGCGCGCCCCGGCGGCGTCCTCTTTCACTGCGTGAGGGGGCGCGACCGAACCGGGCAGATCTCGATGCTCGTGCTCGCCCTCGCTGGGGTCGCACCTGAGGCCGTGGCCGCCGACTACTGCGTCAGCAACGACTGTGTGCCGGACCGCGACGCCGACGAGTTCCTCAGCCGCCAGGGCACCTCCGCCGCTGAGGTCATCGTCTCCACCCTCGCCTCGCTCGACGTGCCTGCCCAGCTGCGCCGGGGCGGCCTGGCCGACGACGATCTGGTGAGACTGCGGTCGCGGCTCAGCTGAGCGTGGGCAGCGGCCGGGCCGCCAGGGCGCTGCGGATTTCCTTGGGCAGCATGAAGCGCACGTCTTCCTGGACCACCTCGAACTCCGAGACGTCCTGGGTGCCGCGCTCGCGGAAGAACTCGATCAGTCGCTGGACCAGCTCCTCGGGCGCACTCGCGCCGGAGGAGATTCCGACCACCCGCTTGCCCTCCAGCCACTCTTCCTGGACCTGGGTCTCGTTGTCGATCAGGTGGGAGTCGGCTCCGTGGTCGCGGGCCACCTCCACAAGGCGGTTCGAGTTCGACGAGTTGCTCGAGCCGATCACCAGCACCAGGTCACACTCGCCCGCCATCTGGCGCACGGCCAGCTGGCGATTGGTCGTGGCGTAACAGATGTCGTCCGACTTCGGCCCCGTGATGTTGGGGAAGCGCTCGTGCAGGCGGCGGATGATGCGGTCGGTCTCGTCGACCGACAGCGTGGTCTGGGTGAGGAAGGCCACGCGGTCGGGGTCGGGCAGCTCGAGGTTGTCGACGTCCTCCTCGGTCTCCACCAGCACGAAGTGATCGGGCGCCTCGCCCATCGTGCCCTCCACCTCCTCGTGGCCCTCGTGGCCCACGAGAACGATGGTGTAGCCCTCGGCGGCGAACTTCTTGGCCTCCACGTGCACCTTGGTCACGAGCGGGCAGGTGGCGTCGATCGTCTTGAGGCCGCGGGCCTCGGCGTTGGCGTGCACGCTCGGGGCCACGCCGTGGGCGGAGAACACGACCGTCTGCCCCTCGGGCACCTGGGTCTCCTCCTCCACGAAGATCGCCCCGCGCTCGCGCAGCTGCTCGACCACGTGCTTGTTGTGGACGATCTCCTTGCGCACGTAGACCGGCGGGCCGTAGAGCTCGAGCGCGCGCTCGACCGTCTGCACCGCACGGTCGACACCCGCGCAGTAGCCACGCGGGGCGGCGAGGAGAAGCTTGTCGGGGAAGGCGGGCATCAACTCCCAAGGCTAGCTATGCCCGCCGGAGTTGGCGGTCGGGCGGCCGCGTCCGTCATCGCTCGTCCGCAGAGCCTCGCTGGCGCTCGTTCGCTCGCTCGCAAGCGGCTCGCTCTGACATGCTCTGCGGCCGGGGATACCGAACGCGGCCGCCTTCGCCGAGACGCGCTGGATCTCGGGCAGGCGCGGAGTGCATGCCACTCGACGACTCAGAGAGCGCCGGGATGATGCCTCAGACGGTGCGGGGTCGCCATGGCTCGTGCTCGTGCGCGAGCCAGACCAGCTCGGGGTCGAGCGCGAGCACGCGCTGCCGGCCTTCGGTGGGCGGCTCGTCGAACTCGCCGTGCCACACCGCCACGTCGCCGCCGACGACGACCGGACGCCCGCCGGTCTCGACGACGACCATCTGCATGCCGCGGCGTGTGGCCCGGCGCCGGGAGGAGTCGGAGCCCGGGAAGCAGCTCGAGCTCGCCGTCGACCGGCACGTACCGCACGCCGGGCGCATCGACCCACTCGCGAATGGTGTAGCCGTCCTCGCTGCGCGCGTCGTCGAGCTCCCGACGCTGGACGTAGATCGGCCTGCCGGCGAAGAGATGGTTGCCGCCGCAGTGGTCGGCGTGCAGGTGTGTGTTGACGACGATGTCGATGCCGGCGAGATCGAAGTCCTGCTCGCTCAGCGGCCGGAGGCGGGGCTCGAGCTCGGCCGCGAAGGGGTGCAGCTCCGTCATGCCGGTGTCGACCAGCACGCGCGCATCGGGATGGTCGATGACGTGCACGTAGAGCGGCATCGGCTCGCCCTCGGCGAGCAGGTCGGCAACGCGGACCGGCGTGACGGTGATCGAGGCGGGGGCGTTCATCTCGTACCGACCGTCTCGCTGAGCGTGGCCGGCAGGTCGAAGTGCTCGAACACCGCGCCGTCGAAGGTGACGATCTCGGTGACGACCCCGTCCTGCACCCGCAGGACGTCGATCGCCAGCGGTTCGTACGCGGCGTCGCCCGGCTTGCGCACGTAGGCCGCGACCGCGGGCTGACCGTTGGCGCGGGTGACCACGCACCGCATGCTGCCGAAAACCTCCGATCCGAACCCGCCGTTGATCCAGCCCTGCACGACCGCGCTTCGGCCGGTCCAGACGCCGGGCGTCGGCGGCATCGAGAACCGGACGTCCTCGTGCATGAGCGCGGCCAGGCCCTCGGCGTCGGCGCGCTCGCTGCACTCGACGTAGCGCGCGAGCAGCTCCCGCTCGGCGGCGGTCGGCTCGGCGGCCTGTTGCCACGCCTCGCGGTCCTCGGGCAGGCTCTCCCGCAACCCAGCCCGCGCGCGCTGCAGCGCGGAGTTCACCGACGCCTCTGTCGTCTCGAGCAGCCGAGCGGTCTCCTTCGCCGAGCAGCCGAGCACGTCGCGCAGCACGAGCACGGCCCGCGGCAGCGGCGCGAGGTGCTGGATCGCGGCGATGAACGCCAGCTCGACGGTCTCCTTGGCGAGCGCCACGTCTTCCGGGCCCTCGCGCCGGTCGGGCAGCTGCTCGAGAAGCTCGTCGGGGTAGGGCTGCAGCCACGCGACCTCGCCGCTCGCACTCGGCCGCCGCGGGCGCTTGTCGAGCGCGTCGAGGCAGGCGTTCGTGGCGATCCGGTACAGCCACGCGCGAACCGACGCGCGGCCCTCGTACGTCTCGCGCCGGCGCCACGCGCGCAGGAACGCCTCCTGGACGAGGTCCTCGGCCTCCTCGAACGACCCGAGCAGGCGGTAGCAGTGGACGTGCAACTCGCGGCGGTGCGGCTCGACGCGGGCGCCGAAGGCCTGCTCGTCGAGCGGCCGGAGGTCGTCGGTGTTGGAGCTCATGGTGTGTGTGACGGCGGGCGGCCCGAAAACTCATCACCCGGCGCCACGCAGCGTCTCGAGGAACGTTGCCGCAATCGAGGGTGCATCTCGCAAGCCGATCCTGTAACGGGACAGTCTCGCGGCTCTGCGGGGTGGCGGATGACTTGATCGCCGGCCGGGGCAGGCTGGGCTGGAACGTCGATCCCAGCGCCCCGCCCGCCCGCGGACGGCGGCCGCCCAGCGGGCTCAGTCAGGCGTCCGGCACCTCCTGCAGGGCGCGTACCTCAATGCGGCCGCCCAGCGCCTTGGACGCCTGGATCGCCCACCGGACCGCGGCGTCCTGGTCGGCGGCCTCGATAACCCAGAAGCCGCCGACGTACTCCGGCGCCTCGACGAACGGTCCGTCGACCACTACGGGCTCGCCGTCCGTGGCGTCGACGGTCTTCGCCGACGACGGCGGGTGCAGGCCCCCGGCGAAGAGAAACGCTCCGGCCTCGTGTAGGTCGGTGTTGACCTTGTTCGCGGCGGCCATCGTGGCCTCCAGTTCGGCCGGGTCCATCGAGGCCATGGTCGGCTCCTCGGCTGTGTCGTGGGGGACGGTCAGGAAGAACTGCATCAGTCGCGACTCCTTTTGTCGTGTTTGTACGCGAAACCACGGTGCCATGACCACCTGCTGCGGTCGATCCCAGAATCCTGGTGTTTCGCGCCCGCGAGGCTCATCGTCTGCTCGCAGGCTCGCGACCGCGCGGCGTTGGGGAAGCGAGCGGGCACTTACCCACTGCCTCGCTTGAGTCAGTTCGACGTTTCCTAGCCCTTTGACCGCCAGGCAGCTCGAGATTCATCGGCGCGGAATGCTGGCCGGCCAAGCCATCCCGGATGGTATCCCCCAAGCGGGTGCTTGGTCTGAGGGATCGTGAACGGGCAGTCGGGGCACGGCCCGGGCGATCTCGTCACGGAGCGGACCGGTGTTGGAGAAGGCCACGGCGCGCCAATACTCGGGTCGCCGTGTTTCAATGTCGGCGATGGCCACCGAGCGATCAGCAGGTCGCCGGCTTACGGACGCGTTCCTCGCACGGGATGCGCTGGCGATGGTCGCCGAGCTCGCTCCGGATGCGGTCTTCCACAGCCCGGTGGCCGACTACGAAGGCCGCGAACGAATCGGTGCTGTGCTCACAGCGGTCACCAAGGTCGTGGCCGTGCCACGGCCCAGCCGGCTGATCCAGGGCTCCGACGAGACGCTGCTGGCGTTCACCGCCGAGCTCGAGGGCAACGCCGGCGACGGCGTCCTGCTGGCGACCGGTGAGCCCGATCGCGCGATCTCGGAGCTGACGCTTATGGTTAGGCCGCTGGCGACGCTCCTCGACGCCGTCGACCGGATGAAGGTGCTGCTCGGCGTGGCGGGCCCGGCCCGGATCGAGCAGGACGAGCTGCCGGGGCGGTTCGAGGGCGCCGATCACGGCGCCGGCGTGTCGTTCTTCCTCGCACGGACGCCGCCGGGCCGTGGGCCAAACCTGCATCGCCACCCGTACGAGGAGACCTTCGTCGTGCACGAGGGCCGGCTCAGCTTCACCGTCAACGGCCAGACGATCGAGGCGGGGGCCGGTCAGATCGTGATCGCGCCGCCCGGCAGCGCGCACAAGTTCGTCAACCTTGGCGACGCGCCCGCCCACATGACCAACATCCACCCGCGCCCGCGGATGTCGCAGGAGGATCTGGAGTAGCCGGGCGGGGGCGGACCGCGGTCAGCCGAGCGCGGACAAGGGCCTCGTCGGAGCCGCGGCCGAAAGAAGCAAAGTAGGCTCGCCGGAGTGCGGAACGACCCGTTCGACTTGACGTCGAAGCCCGCCGTTGTCGGCCGTATCGTCACCGCGACGGTCGCCTTGGTCTGTCTCCTGATTGTCTACGACGGCTGGGCTGCCTTGAAACCGTCCGAAGTCGTCGTCGTCATCGTCGGTCCGGTTGTCGCGATCTGCACGACCCACATCTTCTCGGGCAGTCTCGTCCAGCTGGTAGAGCTAGGACGACCGCCGGCGAAGCAAGAGTGGCTCGTCACGGCGCGCTTCGAGTTGCGGTTCCTCCTGCTCGCAGTCCCACCGCTGACTGTCCTGCTCATTCTCCAACTCGCGAATGTCGCGCTCACCGACACGATCCGCGTCGTCATCTGGCTGGAAGCCCTCTCGCTCAGCTTCTGGGCCGGACTGGCCGCCTGGTACGCCGGCCTGCGCGGACGGTGGCTAGTGCTTTCGATCCTCGCCGGTTTCGTCATCAGCGGCATGATTCTCCTGCTCAAGGTCATCCTGCAGCCGGGGGAGGTGCCCGCGTAACAGCCCCAGCGGCGAGCTTTACCTGCGCCACGCCACTCGAGATCCGGGAGTCTCCTCGACAGCGGCGCGATCACGAAACCCAGTTCCAGCAGATCAAGCAGAAAGGCGCTCGCATAAGCAGCAGCGACGCTGGTCCCGCTCACCCTGGCCGCCGGCCAGTTCCTGATGACGCTCGACACCTCGGTGATGAACGTCGCGAGAGACCGCAGCAGCCGCGCCTTACAAGCAGGAGGTCGCCCGTTCGGGCCGGGCACCGCCCATCGCCGGGAGTCCGCGTCACGAGGGGAACGCCGGCCATCACAGCAGCCGACGCACGTGCCCCGAGCCGACGGAGTGACTTACTCGTCCTGGCGCCGCCCGTTGCTCGATCGACGAGTCCGGCAAGCCCGCGAGCGAGGCGCGATGGTCGCCGGAGACGAGCCCGTTAGAGCGGGTGCCGCTATGCGTCAGACCGTGATGATCGGCGGGTCGATACAGCCGAGGCGGCAGGAGCCGTAGTTGAGGTAGCACCGGAGGCGGCCGATCGCGCCGCTTCTCGCTTCAGATCCGCAAATCGGAGCCTTGCGCCTGCTCTTCCATCACGTCCTCCTTCTCGATGGCGCGACCCGAGACTAGTCCGACGGCGGTGCCCGGACAAGGCTCGGCCAAAGTCGCTCCGAGGGCGAGTTTCCGAGGCGCTTGTTCATAGTCGTCGCGCCCCCGGGCGAGAACCCCGCGCTGCACGAGCCGCGGGCGCTGGCCGCTAACTGCTTCGCGTGAAAGGAAGCGTCTCCGTCGCGTTCTCCGAGGCGGAAGTCAGCCCGTATGGACGAAGGCGGGCGCGTCGGCATCCCCGGCCGCAGAGCATGTCAGAGCGAGCCGCTTGCGAGCGAGCGAACGAGCGCCAGCGAGGCTCTGCGGACGGGCGATGACGGACGCGGCCGCCCGACCGCCAACGCCGGGCCCTCAGGAAAGCGCTAGAGCCCGCGGATCAGCTCGAGCACGGTCTCGCCGCTCACGTCCAGGCTGCGCTCGGACACCGCGCCCAGGTCGTCGCAGGGGCGATGCCAGCAGCGGAAGTCGAAATCGATCAGGTCGATCGAGGGCACTCCCGCCTGAAGGAACGGCAGGTGGTCGTCCTGGACCACTCCCTGCGATTCATCCGGAAACGCCCGAACCGTGCCCGCTCTTCGCGCCGCAGCTCGCAGCCGCGACCACAGGCGCAGGTTCGAAAGCCCCTCGCGCGGAATGCTCAGACGCCGGTCGCCCACGAAGTCGAGCAGCACCATCGCCCGCGCCCGCCGAAAGCGCCGAGCGGCCACCTTGCTGCCGCGTAGGCCCTCCTCCGCGAACTGCGCGTCGTCCACGCCGCGAGGGACTCTCCTCGCCATCGAAGAGGACGAAGTGGATCGTGTGCCTCGGTCGCTTGACCGTCCGCGCCAGCTCGGTCACCGCCGCCGTGCCGGAGGCCCCGTCGTTGGCGCCGACGAATCCGTCGATGTCCTTGGTGTCGTAGTGGGCACCCACCACGATGTAACCCGGCTCCCGGCCGCGCACCGTTCCGATCACGTTGCGCAACCCGCCCGCCACGGGCTGGAAACGGCCTTCCGGCAGCAGTCGGCGCAGCCTCTCGGCGAGCTGCCGCGACGCCGGCGAGCCGGCCGGGCGAGGGCCGAGCTCGACCTGGTCCTGGAGCAGGCGCCAGGCCGCCGCCGAGTCGAAGCGGTCGGCCGACGGGCGCGACGGGCGGGAGTCCTCGCCGTCGTCCCCGTCGGCGAAGGGGACGTTGTCGGTTGCCACGAGCACCACAAGCGCGACGCCGAGCACGACCTGCAGGGCCAGCACTGTTCCCAGGAGCTTCACTCAGGCGATTGTGGCGGGTAGAGTCAGCGCCGTGGCAAACCAGGGCCACAGGGACCGCCTGAGCGCCGTCGACGCGTCGTTTCTCCATCAGGAGAAGCAGGCCTCGCACATGCATGTCGGCGCGCTCGCGATCTTCGAGGGCCCGCCGCCGGCGCGCGAGGACTTCGCCGCGCATATCGAGTCCCGTCTCGGTCTGGTGCCGCGCTACCGCCAGAAGCTCGCCTTTCCGCGCTTTGAGATGGGCCGTCCCTTCTGGGTCGACGACCCGAGCTTCAACCTCGACTACCACGTGCGCCACACCGCGCTGCCCAAGCCTTGCTCGGACGACCAGCTGCGCCAGATAGCGGGACGCATCTTCTCCCAGCGCCTGGACCGCTCCAAGCCGCTGTGGGAGGTATGGCTGATCCAGGGCCTCGAGCAGGGCCGCTTCGCGCTCATCTCGAAGACCCATCACGCGCTGGTCGACGGCGTGGCGGGAGTCGACCTCGCCACGGTGCTCTTCGACCTCGGGCCGGTGCCCACCCAGGTGGAGCCCGGCGAGCTCTGGTCTCCGCATCCCGAGCCCTCCGACGCCGAGCTCGTGGCCGAGGGGATCAAGGGCCTCGTGCGCACGCCCCGTTTCGCTCGCCGGCCGCGCCGTCGGAGCGCTCCAGAACCCGGGCCGCTCGCTGGAAGAGGTACTTGGGGCAGCGGAGGGGGTGGGTGAGATCGTCTGGGCGGGGATGAACCCGGCGCCCGACGTTCCGCTCAACGTGCCGATCGGCCCGCACCGGCGCGTGCGCTGGGTGCAGAGCAGGCTCTCCGACTTCAAGGAGATCAAGAACTCCCTGGGGGGCACCGTCAACGACTCGGTGCTCGCCGTGGTCGCCGGCGCGCTGGGGCGCTGGCTGCGCACCCGCGGCGTGCGCACCGAGGGGCTCGAGCTGCGCGCGCTCGTGCCGGTGTCGATTCGCACCGAGGACGATCATGGCGCCCTCGGCAACCGGATCGCGGCGATGCGGGGTCCCCTGCCCGTGTACGTGACCGACCCCGTCGAGCGCCTGCGGCAGGTACAGGAATCGATGGGCAACCTCAAGCAGTCCAAGCAGGCGCTCGGCGCCGAGGTGATCGCCGGCCTCCAGGACTTCGCGCCGCCCACGCTGCTGGCGCAGGCCTCTCGCGTCAACTTCTCCACCCGGCTGTTCAACCTGATCGTGACCAACGTCCCGGGCCCTCAGTTCCCGCTGTATCTGCTCGGGCGCGAGATGCAGGAGATCGTGCCGATCGCCTTCCTGCCCGAGAACCACGCGCTCGCCATCGCGATCATGAGCTACAACGGCAAGGTCGACTTCGGGCTGCTCGCCGACTACGACGCCATGCCCGACCTCGAGGACCTGGGCGCGATGCTCGAGGAGTCGCTGGCGGAGCTGCTCGGGGAGGCCCGCAAGCGAGCGAAGTCCGCGGCGCGCTCCAACGGCTCGAGCTCCGGCGAGACCACGAGCGGCAAGCCCTCGCGCGCCAAACAGTCCTAGTCGGCCGGGGGCACACCTCGCGGATCGCTAGCTTCTTGCGGTCCCTATGAAGAAGCTTTCCACACCGGCCAGGGCCGAGGAGCGCGCTCAGGTCAACGGAATCGAGCTCGCATACGAGTCGATCGGCGATCCCTCGCAGCCGGCGCTGCTGCTGGTAATGGGCCTGGGGATGCAGATGATCCACTGGGATCGCCAGCTCTGCGAGCTGCTGGCCGGGCGCGGCTTTCACGTGATCCGCTTCGACAATCGGGATTCGGGGCTCTCCACTCAGATCGACGCCCCTGTGCCCAATCTCATGCGCGGCATGGCGGGGCTGCGCATCGACTCTCCCTACCTGATCGAAGACATGGCCGACGACGCCTTCGGCCTGCTCGATCATCTCGGCATCGGGGCCGCCAATGTGGTGGGTGCATCGATGGGCGGCATGATCGGCCAGACGATGGCGATCCGCCGCCCCGATCGGGTGCTGTCGCTGACCTCGATCATGTCGACCACGGGTGAGCGGCGCGCCGGACGGCCGAAGCTGCGGGTCTGGAGCCTGCTCACCCAGCGCGCGCCTCGCGACCGCGACGCCTACGTCCAGCACTTCGTGAGGGTGTTCCGGATGATCGGCTCCAAGGGCTTTGCCGTGGACGAGGATCGTGTCCGCGAGGTGGCCGCCGCGGCCTATGACCGCGGCCACCACGCCGCGGGCACCGGCCGTCAGCTCTCCGCGATCCTGGCCTCCGGCGACCGCACGAAGCGGCTGCGCGAGATCAGCGTTCCCACCACCGTGATTCACGGCAAGGACGACCCGCTCATTCCCTTGCGCGGAGGCTTGGCCACCGCGCAGGCCATCCCGGGCGCGAAGATGATCACGATCCCTGGAATGGGCCACGACCTGCCCCGCGAGGTCTGGCCCCGGATCGTGGATGCGGTGGTCGAGACCGCCGAGCGCGCAGCGGCCCCGGCGGCCTCCTAGCCGCTCAAGGCCCCGCAGGCGGCCGATGCTCCGGCGCCAGCTCGCGGGCGAGGGCGAGGGTCTCCTCGTCGAGCGTGCCGGGCACCAGGTCGTAGCGGGCGGCGTACTCGGCCAGCACGGCGTCGCGCACCGCCTCCCACCGGACCCCGGGCGCCTCGTCCTCCACAGCGCCAACCGTTTCCGGGTCCCAGCCGAGCGACAGCGCGGCGTAGACCGGACCGAGCACCCGCCCAACCCGATCGGAGTCCTCGACCACGATCACCGAGCCGGTGTGGGAGCCGCCGGCCACCACGCGCTGGCCGATTCCCACGAGCTTGCGCGCCCCGCCCGCGTTCACGCTCCATCGGCCCGGGCAGTACTCGCCCGCCACCTCCCCCACTCGGGCATCCACCCCGAGGCGCTCGAGCGCGCGGCGCATCAGGGCCGCCTCGGCCTCGAAGCGCTCGTGGATGCCCGCCCGCGGATCGCCGGACGGCGCCGCGTGGGCCACCTCCAGCGTGCCCTCGTGAAAGATGGCCGCGCGCCCGCCCGCCAGTCGCAACACCGCGCCGAAGCCCTCGCTTGCGGCAGCCCTGACCGCTTCCGCGTAGCCGGGTGCGAGCGCGTCGCGCTTGGCGAAGGCCACTACGGCGGCCGGTCGCGCGACCCGCACCGTCTCCGCCAGCTCGCTCCGGGCGACCCGGAACATCACGGCACGCGAGACCGCCACGTCGAAGGCGGGGTCCTCGGGAAAGCTGTCCTCTAGAAGCGTGAGCGCCGGCAACGCGGTCGGGCTCACGTGAACGTCAGAAGCCGAGCGCGAACTTGGCTTCCTCGCTCATGCGCTCGGGCGTCCACGCAGGACTGAAGGTCATCTTCGAGTGGACGGCGGTCACCCCGTCGAGCTCGCCGACGAACTCCTCCATCTGCTCGGACACCTGCGGCCCGATCGGGCAGCCGGGCGAGGTGAGCGTGAAGGAGACGAAAACCTCCCCCTGCTCGACCTCGATGTCGTAGATCAGACCCAGCTCGACGAAGTCGAGGCCGAGCTCGGGGTCGATCACGTTCGTGAGGGCTTCCTGTACGTCGTCTACGGTCGGCATGCTCGCACAAGGGTAGTAGCCTCAGCCGAGATGCCTCTACTGGCCCTCGTGGTGGTCTTCATCGTGCTCCCGCTGCTGGAGCTCTACGTGATTCTCGAGGTGGTCGGGCCGTGGCTGAAGTGGTACGGAACGGTCGCGCTGCTGGTGGTGGACTCGATCCTGGGGAGTCTCCTGCTGCGCTCCCAGGGCAGGGCGGTCTGGGGCCGCTTCAACACGGTTCTGGCCGAGGGACGGGTGCCGCACAGGGAGGTGATCGACGGTGTGCTCATCGTCTTCGGCGGCGCCTTTCTCATCACGCCGGGCTTCATCACGGACATCCTCGGCCTGATCCTCCTGATCCCGCCCACGCGATCGATCGTGCGCCGCATCGTGGCCCGTCGCCTGGGCAGCCGGATGGCGGGTGCCGTTGCCGGGCGCGCACGGCCCCGACCGGACTGGGACGTGGAGGGCACAGCCACCGAGCACGACGCCGCACCCGGGCGGCTCGAGCGGTGAGCGCCGCTCATGCGCTCGCTTTCTTCGATCCCGACCGCGAGCTCTACGGGACGGTGCGCTCGGGCGCCACGATCCTCTTCGAGGGTCGCAAGCCCGCCGCCCACGCCGAAGAGGCGCAGATCGAAACGGAGGGCGACGGCTGGACGGCCGAGCTGAGTGGGCGCCTCGCGCTGCGGTTGACGCCCGTGAGCCCTGAGGTCGAGTTGGGCCTGGTCGCCGCGAGCGTCTGCCACGTGTCGGGCGAGGTGGGTGGGAGCGCCGTCGACTGCCTGGGGACCGTGGCCATCACGCGCGAGGCGCCCCGCTGGGACGAGCTCGACGCCCTGCGCAGCATCTCCGCCCTCGTGGACGAGGGCAACGCCGTGCTCGCTCTTGCGCGCCGCCCGCGCGGGGCGACCGGCCACGGCGAGGAGATCGTGCGCGCCGCGATGCTGAAGGACGGCGAGCTGCTGGAGATCGAAGACGCGCGCGTGTCCACCGTGTACGACGGCGACGGCCGCCAGCGCAGCGCGGGGCTCGAGCTGTGGCCGGCGGGCGAGGAGTTCTCGCGACGCGGGTCGGGTCAGGTGATCGCCGGGTCGTCGCTGGAGCTCGAGGCGGTCCGCGTTCACGCGGCGGTGTTTCGCTGGCGCATCGAGGGACGCGAGGCCATCGGCGCCTACGAGCTGATGGTCCGCAACGAGCCTCCGGCCGCTGCTTGATCCAGGCGGCGGGCGCCAGCCGGAAGCCCCTAGGTATCCCTTCGTCTAACAGGGCTCTGTAACCATCACTGCGCCGCGACGGAGTCCCACCGAGTGCATATCCTGCGCCGGTGTGGGTGTTGCTGACCGGGATGTCGGGTACCGGCAAGTCAGCGTTGGTCCACGAGTTGCGGCGTCGCGGCTATGCGGCATATGACGCGGATGAGGATGGTTTCAGCGAGCCGCGGGCGGACGGCCGGTGGGGCTGGCGTGCCGACCGGGTCGCCGACCTGCTCGGCAGAGCGCTCGACGGGCCGGCGTTCTTCGCCGGCTGCTCTGAGGAGCAGGTCGAACTACCGTTCAACGTCCGGGTGCTGCTCACTGCGCCGAGGCCCGTCCTCGTCGAGCGTCTGCGCACACGGAGCGGCAACTCCTACGGGCGTGACAGCGCTGAGCTCTCGCAGGTACTCGCGGACCTCGTCGAGGTCGAGCCGCTTCTGCATCGCTCGGCGGACCTCGTGCTGCCCACCACGGCCCCTACCGCGGAGCTCGCCGATGTACTGCTCGGACGACTCGCCGAGCTCCGCAGGAGTAGTGAGCAAAATCGCTGTTGCTAATCGATTTGATCTGGCAGTGGCCCGACGAACTCGACCCCATAATCCTTGGTCGCCTGCTTGATTTGCGAGCCTTGGACCGAATCGTTCGGCGGTAAACCTTCAGGTCGCGACGCGAGGGTGATCGCGCGGTAGAACTGCCCATGTCGCGGCGTCGTGAGGATGAGGTAGCGCGCCTTTTCTGACTCGACTCGGAAGCCGTGGACGGTTCCGCCGGGTATGTGCGCGAAAGAACCGGCCGGCGCCCGCACCCCCGGCTGTTCGCCGATATAAAGCGTGATCTCGCCCTCCAATACGTAGAACGACTCCATGTCGTCGCGGTGCCGGTGTAGGGGGACGCTCTCCCCGCGACTGGCGTGTTCGTCGACGAGGCAGAATGCTCCTCCCGTCTGCTCTCCTGTGGCAAGAAAGTATGTGGACGTTTCACCCATCCACCGCAGCTCAGCTTCCTTGGGTTGGTAGAGGTATGCGCCGGCTGCATCATTCATGGTGCCTCCCCCTTTGGTCGACGAAGCCGCAGGCACACTAGAGCTAGTCAGCTAGCGGCGAGCGTTCGGTGGTGGCCTGATCGTCGGATCGCAACCTGCTGAATCGCGCGAGCGCCTGGCTGAGGGGTGCCTTCTTCAAGCCGGGTGTCGGGACGACTCTCAGTAGCCTGATCGCCCTTGCGGCCCCCTTTCCCCTCCGAAACCACATGATCCGAGCGCTGATCAGCGACTTCGGCGGAGTCCTCACGAGCCCGCTGTCGCGCGGCTTTCTGGCTTATCAGGAGGAGGCCGGTGTCTCGATGGAGGAGCTCGGGTCGGCCATGGCGCGTGCCACCGAGACATATGGCGAGCACCCGTTGTTCGTGCTCGAGCGCGGCGAGATCACCGAGGCCGAGTTCGCCCGCCGACTCCAGGATCAGCTCGGCGGCCGCTTCGATCTCGGTCGCCTGCGGGAGCTCTACTTCGAGCGCCTCGAGCCCAATGAGCCGATGATTCGCCACGTAGCCGAGCTGCGTGCGCGCGGGCTGCGAACCGCGCTGCTCACCAACAACGTGCGCGAGTGGGAGCCGCTGTGGCGGGCGAAGCTGCCGGAGCTCGACGAGATCTTCGAGCTGGTGGTGGATTCGGCGTTCGTCGGGATGCGCAAGCCGCAGCCCGAGATCTACGAGCTCACGCTCGAGCGCCTGGGCGACGGATTGCGCGGCGAGCATTGCCTGTTCCTCGACGACCTCGACATCAACTGCGACACCGCCCGGGCCCTGGGCATGACCGCCGTGCGCTACGAGAGCGCCGAACAGGCGATCGCCGAGCTCGAATCAGCTCTCGAGACCCGTTAGCCGCGCCACCATGGTGTGCATCGCCCCGCGGGTGCGGCTGACGCTCAGCCCCTGGTGGAAGCGCAGCGCCTCGAAGGTGCCCCAGGCGAATGCGGCGACGAGCGCCGCCCGCAGCGACTCGCGTTGGTCGGCGGGCGTGGCCTCGAGCTCGCGTCTGAAGACCCGTTCGACGTCGGCCCCCTTGGCGCGCCGCACGGAGGTGAGCCACCCCGCGACCACGTCAGACTCGGGCTCCATCAGCAGCGCCGCGCGACGCACGCCGGCCGCCCTCTCGAACATCGAGCAGCGCTGAGTCACGAGCGCGTCCACGCGTTCCGCCAGGGAGAGCGATGCATCCACGGGGCGAATCGTCGGGACCACGCGCTCGTACTGCTCGCGCGCCACCGCCTCGAACAACGCCTCCCGGTCGCGAAAGTGCTGAAAGACCGAGCGCTCCGACACTCCTGCGCGCTCGGCGATCTCGGACGCGGTCGGCCGCACGCGGCCTTCGTTGAGCAAGGCGAGCAGCGCCCCAACCAGTGCCTCGCGGGTGCGCTCGGCGCGGACCGTGCGTCCATCGCGCTGTTTCGGCTCGGCCTGCATGGGGCGCATCATCACATTTTTCCGCAATGTGCGGGAACTCTTCACGGGCCAGCATTGACTCCCGCCACGGCCGATGATCAAATGCTCCTCGAGACGCGGACGGAACGCAAAGAGCGAAGCCAAGAGGTTGTAAGGCTCGCCGCGCCGCTTGCGGGCTTCGGCCCAAAAAGCGCGCACCTCGAGCGTGAAGTCCGCGTCTCATTCATTGCGCCTCGGCTTGCCGGGGCGCTTTGTCTTTGCGGGCCCCCGCTCAGCGCGGGCTGCGCTTCGCCATCTCGCGCTTGGCCCGCTTGCGGTAGCGGCGCACCTTCCTCAAGTTCACCCGCATCGCTGCGATACGCGACCCGGGCGGCAGCTCTAAGCCACCAACCAGCTTGTGGGGAACGAGAGACCAGGAGCCATCGGCTTCCTCGACGAGGTCGCCGCGCACCTGGAAGCTGCGCTGCCACCTGAAGTCGGGAGGATGGTCGTGGGCGGTAAGGCAGGCCGGGCCGGGCTCCCAGGGCACGCCGACAGGAGCGCCGCCGAGCCGGACACGGCGGCCCTCACGGTCCAGCTCGAGCGGCAGTCGCACCGAGAAGGGAAAGCCGTCGGGCGCGACCAGCGAAACGACTGCCCGGGGATAGAGAGCTCCCAGCTCCTGCATCCGCTCGTCCCAGGCCACCGCTTCTCCCGTCGCCGGCACATGATCCTCCAATGGCTCCTCCACATGACCGGAACGCACCTCCTCGATGTGAGCGTCGAAGAGCTGCGGCTCCACGGTCACGTCGCCGTCTCTCCAGACGTAGATGCGTTCCGGGCGCACGTGCACATACACGCGCGTTAGGTACCAGTTCAGCCACCGATCGAAGGCCTTGGGCGGCATGTCGGCCGCCGCCTCCGGCAGCTTCTCGGCGAACTCGCGGCGGTAGCGGTCGCGGTTGGCGTCGAGGTCGCGGTCGTCGACGTCAGCCGTGCCCTGCACCAGCACCTGCGGAGCGCCTTCGAGACCGCTGCCCGTGGGGTCGGAGAAGAGCATCGAGACGTGCGGGTTCGCCTGTGCGTCGTTCGCCTTCTTGGGATAACCGAGTCCGGTGGTCACGTCGATGCAGGGGTCGCCGGGCCGGTAGTACGGGGTCAGGGGCCACGTGATCGGCTGCCCGCGCCGGTCGATCGAAGTGAACTCGGTGGTGATGAACCGGGCGAAGACCTGCTGAATCTCGGGCGGGAGCGTGGCGGTCATGGCGCGATTCAAACATACGGCCAGATCGTCCGCGGGCGGCGCGTGCGACTCGTCCAGTGCCGCCTCGCGCCGATAAAGAGGGGAGCCGTCCCAACCGATGGCGCAACTCGAGAGCCGCTTCGTGATTGCCCGTTTCCGCCATCAGTGGTCGTGCTTCTCTTCGCAGCAGGGATCCCTGCTCGTAGAGGTGATGGTCGGCACGCTGGTGCTCGGAATCACCACACTCGCCGTGCTGTCGGGACTGGACGGCGCACAGGACACCGGCGCCAGAAACAAGGCCCGCTCGGAGTACTCCGTGCTGGCCCAGCAGGACATCGAACGCCTGCGCTCAAAGCCGATCACCTCGCTCTCCAACTACAACGAGACGCGCTTGGTGAAGGTCGGCACCGTTGACTACACCGTCACCTCGGAGACCGAATGGGTCCGCGACTCCAGCGGCGTTGTCTCCTGCACCGACGACAACACCCAGGCGGAGTACATGAAGGTCAGCTCGACGGTCACCTCGCCGAGCGACACCCAGCAGACACCGACCAAGGAGACCACCCTGCTCACGCCCGCGCCGGGGGCCTTCAGCGCCACCAGCGGGACCGCGGCCGTGCTGCTCACCGATCGCGACGCCAACCCGCTGCCCGGCGTGACCGTGGCTCTCAGCGGGCTGGGATCGTTCTCGGATACCACCAACGCGCTCGGCTGCGCGATCTTCGGCTACATACCGTCCGGCAGCTACACGGCGCAGGTGAGCGCCGGCGTGACCTGGGCCAGCGAGGTGCCCGCCACCGCGCCGGTGACGGTGAACCCGGCCCGCACGACGCTCTCCCAGATCGAGATCGAGTCGCCCGCCTCACTGCGAGCGCATTTCGAGACTCCCTCCGGCACGGCGACTGACTGGTCACGGCTCACGGTCGCCCACGCCAAGCTCCCCGCGGGCCGAAAGATCTTCCCCAGCGCCACCGCGACTACGCGCCAGAGCTCGATCGACGCCGCCAGCCTCTTCCCCCACCACGACGGCTACGGCGTGTACGCCGGGAGTTGCCTGCGCAACAACCCCGCGTTCTGGAGATCGGATTACTTCCAGCCGGGGGTCAACGGCTACATCGAGCTCGATCCGGGCGACAACCTGACCGACATCGACGTGACCATGCCGACGCTCACGGTCAACTTCAGCAAGCGCAACCTGGCCGGCAGCCGGTACCGGATCCAGATCAAGCAGGTGGACGGCACCGGCTGTGCGGAGAACATGTGGCAGCACACGGTGCCCGCGGCCACCGCCCAGACCGACACCAACGAGGTGTTCACCTTCCAGCTGCCGTTCGGCCGCTACAAGGTGTGCATCGACGACGGCACTCGCTTTCGTCAGAGCAGCAACGGCTCCAACAGCTCGCACTACCCGAGCGGCCCGGCCTACGCCGACCTGAGCAGCTCCAGCCCCTCGGCCCACAACCTCACCCCGACGGGGCCCCCGCTCGAGCCGACCGACGCCGTGAGCCTCACCGGCAGCAACCCGGGGTCGTCGGGCACCTGCGAGCTGACCATGTCGGGCTGGTGATGGCCGCGCCCGGAGGACATCACGAGGGCGGCTTCGCCCTCACCGAGCTGCTGGTGGCCATGACGGTCGGCCTGATCGTCCTGCTGGCGGCGTTTCTGCTGCTCGACCGCGCGCACTCCGCATCGCGGGAAATCTCCGACCGTCAGGACGCCGTGCAGCGCGGCAGGCAGGCGACGGAGTACCTGACGCGCCAGATCCGCTCCCAGGTCTGCCTGGGCAACACCACCGAGCCGATCACCGACGGCAGCGCGAATCAGGTGACCTTCTACGCCGACCTCAGCGACGGCAGCAAGAACGTCGAGCGCCGGACGATCACCTACGACCCCGTGGCGAAGAGGATCACCGAGCAGGTGTTCCCCGGCGTCGGTGTCTACCCCGACCTGACCTTCGCGGCCACACCGGCCGAAACGCGCATCCTGCTCACCAAGGTGGAGGGCGTGACCAGCCCCACCACTCACTTCCTGCGCTACTACGCCTTCGATCCCGGCGGCGGCCCGGGCGCGCTGCGCGAGTTGCCCGTACCGCTGACCGCAATCGGACCTGCCCCTCGTGGTGATGGTCAAGCTTGCGTTCGTGGCGCTGCCCGAAGGACCGCGGCCGCGCGATCGCGACGCCACCACGTTCCACAACGACGTCTACGTCCGCCTCGCCAACCCCACGGTGCCGACCGAAGGACCGCGATGTCTCTGAAGCTGCGCTGCCAGCAGGGCTTCACCACGGTCACCCTCATGGGCGTGCTCGCGGTCGGTGGGCTGCTCGTGGCCGCGGGCTTCGCGGCGGTGGACGGGGACATCGGCCTGACGCGCGAGGACCAGGACTACAAGCAGTCCTACGGTGCGGCAGAGGGCGGGCTGCAGTGGTATCTCAACCGCATGGGCCAGGACAACAACTTCTACGTCCGCTGCGCCAACGTGCCGGCTCCGAACGCCACCGAGTTCGCTCCGGTGAACCTGAAGTGGAGCGGGTCGGGAGCGGACCCACGAGTGTGGCGCAAGCTGCCTGGCGAGCAGGCCGAATACACCGTCGAGCTGATCCCCGCGCCGGGGTTCTCGAACTGCATACAGAACAACCAGTATTCGATGGTCGATCCCAACGGGAACCTGACTCTCCGGGTCACCGGCCGCTCCCGGGGGGAGTACCGGACCGTCCTGGCCACGCTGCGCCGGGCCAACTTCATCGACTTCATCTACTTCACCGACTTCGAGACGCTCGATCCGGCCGCCTATGCCGACCAGGACGACACCGACCGAGCCGCAGTCGAATGCGCCCGCTACCGGGCGCTTCGCACCTCGTTCTGCACGGAGATCCAGTTCACGGCCACCGACGTGATCAACGGGCCCTTCCACACCAACGACAACCTGCGCATATGCGGCAACGCGACCTTCGGGCGCAACACGCGCGACCTGATCGAGATCAGTGGCGACCCTTCGTGGGTCAACGGCGGCTGCACGGCCAGCCCCAACATCGTGGGCACGCTCGTACCCCGCGCGACCCCGCTCGACCTGCCGCCCTCCAACGCGGCCCTCGAAACCGTGGTCCTGCCGGGCTACAAGTTCCAGGGACGCACGCGAATTCAGCTCAACGGCACGACCATGTCGGTCACCACCGGCTACACCACCGCCAATCCCAGCGGTACGACAACGACGATGGCGCTGCCCTCGAACGGCGTGATCTACGTGGACAACTCGCTCTCGGGCAGCTGCTCGGGCGGGTACGTGCGCGAGCAGCGCTACAGCGGGCTCGGCGCCGGCTCTCCGTCCTCCTGCGGCAACGCGTGGGTGAGCGGCACGTACAACAGCGACCTCACGATCGGCGCGGACAACGACGTGATCGTCGAGAACAACCTCGTCCGCGGGAACGACGGCGTGCTGCTCGGGCTGATCGCCAACAACTTCGTTCGCGTCTATCACCCGGTTAATCACGACCTGGACGAGGTCAACGGCTGCGCCAACACGGGAAGTACCGCGGGCCGCCGGATCGACGCCGCCATCCTGGCCCTGCGGCACTCGTTCATCCACGACAACTGGTTCTGCGGCGCCCCGACCGGCGACCTGACGGTGTTCGGGGCTATCGCCCAGCAGTTCCGCGGGCCGGTCGGCACCGGTTCCGGCGCCAGCATCTCCACCGGGTTCCGCAAGGAGTACGTGTACAACGACCGCCTGCGCTACCGCGAGCCGCCCTATTTCCTCGATCCCGTGCAGGCCTCCTGGCGGATCTCGCGCGAGACCGAGCAGGTGCCGGCAGTCAAGCCCTGACGGTCGCCTCAGGCGACAGGAAATCGATCAGCTCGCCGGCCACGAGCTCGGGCCCGCTCACCGCCCCACCGTGTCCGTGGCCCTCGAGCGGGTGCACGCGGACGTTGGCCAGCGCCGCCGCATATGCCTCGGTGGAGTCACGAGCCCATTGGGGGCTCTCCGAGCCGAGCAGCATCAGGCAGCTGGAGCTCAGTGAGCTCAGCTCCAGGCTGTCGAGCGTGAGCGCGTGCTCCGCCCGAAGTTCGCGCGGCACCGTTGGCGCCGCGGCCAGGCGCTGTGCCCATGCGGGAGTCTCTTGAAGAGCGTCTATCTCGGCCTGTGTGTAGCCCCCGACGTCGCGCAGGAACTCGCGCATCGCGGCCGGGCGGTCACCGCCCTCCAACCGGACCTCGAAGCGCTCGATCCAGGCTTGATCGGCCAGCACGCCGCCCATCGGGGGCTCGTACAACACGAGCCTCTGGAGCTCGGGCAAAAGCGCGGCCGCTCCCGCCGCCACGAGCGCGCCGTAGGAATGGCCGAAGAGCAGAGCGCCCTCGCCCGCCTGGCTCACCACCGCAGCCACGTCGGCGAACTCTCGATCTATCGAGTACGGCGACCCACCGTCGCCCGAATCGCCCCGTCCGCGGCGGTCTATCGCCGTAACCGTGAAGCGAGCCTCGAGCAGCGGACGCAGCTGGTCGAAGCCCGAGCGCGCGGCGCCCGCACCGTGCACCAGCACCAGCGCGGGCCCCTCGCCGGAGACCTCACAGGCGATCGGAACGGCGTCAGGCGAGGCGACGTGGCGCAGCACGCCGCGAGGCTAGCGGGTGCAGCCGGGCCGGCCCCAGAGGCCCCGACCGGCGGCGCGGGCCCGGCGCGCCGCCCTCGTGAAGCGCTCGGCGAACTCCACGTTGGGGGGGACGGTGAGAACCTGCGCGAATCCGCGCCGGACGAGCAGCAGGTTGAGGAAGCGGCCTCCGTCGAGGTAGACGTAGGCCAGCGCGCGGCCGTAGCGGTCGCGCTCCTCGGTCCCGAGGCGGTAGCGCACGGTGCTGCCGAGTGGCAGCGTCCGCTCGACGAAGGCCGACGCCTGGCGCCCGTAGCACTCATCGTCGCCGTAGACCTCCGGCGTGTCGACGCCGATCAGGCGCACCTTGCCGATGCCGGAGAGCCAGAGCGTGTCGCCGTCCGTGTGCTTGGTCACCCGGGCCGAGGTGCGGCCCTGCCGAGGCTCGCTGTTCTGCTCGATCGAGATCTCACAGCCGCTGATCGCGGCCGCGAGCGCCAGACCAGCGGCTAGTTGTCGGAGCCCAATCTGTCCCAGCAGTACAGCTCCACCGCCTCCGCGGCGAGCTCCCTCAAACGCGCGTCGGAGAGCCAGGGCAGCACGGTCCCGAGCGCCTGCTCCTCGCTGACGCCCGCCTCGAAGGCGTCGTCGCCCTTGAATCCGGCGGCGATGCGCAGCGCCTCGCGCCGGTGCTCGCCCAAGCGGGCGAAGGCGCCGAGCAGGAAGTCCTTGTTGGCGATCGGCTGACCGACCTCGAGCGACGCGTGCCACGCCGCCAGGATGGAGAGGTCGTCGTCGTCCAGTTCGTCGACGGCCTTGGCGTAGTGGACCTGCAGCTCGTCGTCGGGAATCTCGTCAACCCACGCGCGGACCACTTCGCCGAGCAGCTGACGCCGGGCCTCGCGCCCGACGCTTTCCGCCACGACCCTGATCGCTTCCTGAGGTTCGATGAAGCAGAGAGACATACGCCCTCGCTCTCTTCCGTTTCGCACAGTGGGTTGGTCGCAGCCTAGGCCCGCGACCTGACGGAACGGTCGGGCTGGGGCTCCGCGAGTGTGTGCTCTTCACTCCAGGAGCACAGGGCGGGACGGCCCGGGCAGTCGGCACAGAGCTCTCGGTGCGGTTGAGCGGTGGGCACGAAGCGACCGTCGACCACTCCGCCGGCCAGCTCTAGCAGCTCGCCCTCGAGGCGACCGAGGTCGGCCGTCTCGAAGCTCGCCCCGGCCAGCTCGCCCGGGCGCTCGAGATAGCAATGCACCACCTCGACCCGCTCCGCCCCCGAGCGCAGGCCGGCCAGCGCGTAAACGAGACGCTGGGTGGAGTACGAGCCGGCGGTCAGCTCCACGGGGTCGCGGCCGTCCAGAACGTCGCTCTTGTAGTCCACCACCAGCAGCTCCGAGTCCTCTGCCGCGTGCACGTCGACCACCCCGTTGAGCAGCAGGCTGCGCCCTCCGGCGCCGGGAGGGGTGAGCGTGAAGGCAAAGGGCAGCTCCAGGCGGACGCGGCGCGCGCCGGCGATCCGCCCGCACAGGTCGCTCGCCACGAAGCGCTCGACCATCGCGCGCAGGTCCTCGACCTCGTCGGCGCGCACGACGGCCCCGTGGCTCTCGATCAGCTGGGCCACCCCGCCCTCGGAGGGAACGCGCGGCCGGCGGAAGTCGAGATCCTCGAGCAGCTGGTGCACGAGCGTGCCGCGCAGCAGGGCGCCCAGCCCCGCGCCCTGCTCCGCGTCGGCGGCGAACGGCGCCTCCACCCGCGGGAGGCGCAGCGCCCTTTCGAGGTAGAAGCGGTAGGAGCAGCGCCGGTAATCCTCGAGCGAGGAGTAGGAGAGGCGGCTGACCGCCAGCGCCCGCGGGGCCGGCAGAGTGGCCAGGCCGAGCTCCTGCTGGGCCTCGCCCCCGGCCGGCTCGGGTTCGGGCCTGGTGGGATGGCGCTCGGGCGCGGGCAACAGCTCCTCGACGTTGCCGGGCCGGAGGTCGATACGGCGCACGCCCTCACCAGCGAAGCCCGGCAGCATCCAGCGCATCGGCTCCTTCATGTCCTCGGCCGGCGGCAGGGACTCGAGGTCGGTGGCGCCGCTGAGCACCAGGTGCTGCTGAGCGCGCGTGACGGCCACGTAGAAGATGCGCTTCTCCTCCTCCTCGCCGACCCGCTTCTGTTGCGCCTTGATGCGCTCGAGCTCGGTGCTGTCGACCGCGCCGCCGCCGATCGAGGCCAAGCGCAGGCCGAGGCTGCCGTCGTCGGAGATGCGCAGCGAGCCGTAGTCCTCGCGGCCGTCCTTGCCGAGGTCGCCCACGCACACCACGGGAAACTCGAGGCCCTTGGCGCGGTGGATGGTCATCAGGCGCACCGCGTCGAGCGCCTCGGCCTCCAACGGGGCCTCGCCCTCACGCGGCTGCGCGGCGTCGCGCTCGGCCAGCGTGTCGATGAAGCCGCGCAGGTCGCGGCCCTCCTCGGCCTCGTACTCGCGTGCCATCCGCATCAGCTTGCGGACGTTGGCCATGCGCCGGCCGCCCGCGGGCAGCGACAGCACGTGCCGGTCGTAGCCGGTCTCGCTGATGGCGCGATGGATCAGGGTCTCCAGCGAGACCTGTGGCGCCGAGCGGCGCTCGGCCTCGAACAGGGTCACGAAACGCTCGAGCCGGCGTCGGTCGCGATCGGGGAGCTCGCCGCTCAGCCCGTTGAGCTCCGAGACCGTCCACCACACGTCGCGCCGCGTCTCTCGGGCGTGCAGGCCGATCAGCGCCACGGCGTCGAGCGACAACCCGGCCAGCGGCGACGAGAGCATGCTGTACACGGCCAGCTCGTCGCGCGGATTGGCCAGCGCCGCCAGCCAGTGGCGCAGGTCGGCCACCTGCTGCTGGGCCCAATAGCCCCGCCCGCCGACCACGTGGGTGGGGATGCCGCGCTCCTCGAGCGCGCGCTCGTAGAAGCCCATGCTGGTGGTGGCGCGCAGCAGCAGCACGATGTCGCGCCACTGCCAGCCCCCCTCGGCCCGCAGTGCCTCGATGTGGCTGGCGAGCAGGCGCGCCTCGGCCGCCCGCCAGATCGTGGCGCCGTGCATGGCCGCCCCGAACGGGTCCTCGGAGCCCAGCTCCTCCTCCCAGCGCTGCTTGCTCTTGTCGGTCACCAGCAGATCGACGCACGGCTGCACGCGCGGGGGCACGTCTCGCGCGCCCTCGGCCTCGCGCAGCGGCTCGAAGCTGTCGCCCCAGGCCAGCGCAAAGCAGCGGTCGATCTGCTCGAGCAGCTCGCCTCGGCTGCGGAAGTTGACCGTGATGCTCTCCGCGCGGCCCGCCTCGGCTGCTCGGGCCCAGTGGCCGCGGAAGACCTCGACGTCGGCGTTGCGAAAGCCGTAGATCGACTGGTTCTCGTCGCCCACGCGGAAGACGTTGTCGCGCTCGAGCTGCACGATCAGCTCGTTCTGGAGCGGGTTCGTGTCCTGGAACTCGTCCACGAGCACGTGGGTGAAGCGCTCCGCGTATTGATTGCGCAGGCCCTCGTCGCCGGCGAGAAGGTCGCGCGCGATCAGCTCGAGGTCCTCGAAGTCGAGGCCCGACCGGACCCGCTTGCCGCGCTCGTAGCGCTCCCCGTAGAGGTCGAGCAGCACGCGCACCATGGTGTGGACTCGGTACTCGCGCTCGGCCCGGCATAGCCCCTCATAGGAGTCGAGCGCCTGGCGGTACTCGTCGCAGGGCGAGGTGCAGAGCGCCTTTGCGTTGCCGGCCAGGGTGAGCTTGTCCAGGTCGGCCGGATCCGCCAGCTCCGCGGGCGGCACGCGCTCCAGGATCGCCAGGCAGCGTTCGAGCCGCGCGATGGCGGCGGCCACGGCCTTGCCCGCTCCCGCGCCACCGAGCTCGGCCGCCGCGGCGCGCGCGGCGGCCTCGAGACGCTCGCGCTGTCCGTCGATGCGGGGCGGCTGGGCCTCTTCCAGGACCGGTCGGCGATCGCCCCGGCTGCGCAGGCGCGAATGGGCGGTACGGACCATGTCGCGGAGGCGGTCCGGCGTGTAGGCCGCAACCACCTCCAGGCGCTCGGGGTCCTCCCCCTCGCCCATGAAGGCGCCGAGCGCGCCGTCGAAGGCGTCGGTGGCGATTCGCTCCGCCTCGAGCTCGTCGAGCACCCGGAAGTCGGGATCGATGCCGGCGCTCAGCGCGTGGGCCCGCAGCACCCGCGAGCAGAAGCCGTGAATCGTCGAGATCCACGCGCCCTCGGCGGCCCGGGCGTCGGCGCGGCGGCCGAGCTCGAGGAAGCGCCGCCGCACCCGGGTCTTCATCTCCGCCGCGGCCTTCTCGGTGAAGGTGATGGCGAGGATGCCCTCCACCGGGGCGGCGTCCTCTGCCACGGCCTGCACGAAGCGCTCCACCAGCACGGTCGTCTTGCCGGTGCCGGCGCCGGCCCGCACCATCAGCGAGCAGTCGCGGCGAGCGACCGCGCGTGCCTGCTCGGGGGTGAGCGAGCGCACCGAGCCGGCTGCTGCGGCTTCCCCGCTCACGACTCGCAGCGGCAGATAGAGGGGTAGGAGCAGCCGCCGTTCCAGGCGCAGGAGTCGGGCTTGCAGCCCAGCTCTCCGGCCCGCATCCGAGCGTCGGTGATGCGGACCTGTTCGAGCGCCCAGGCCAGCTTCTCACGGAACTCGTCCGGTGGCAGCCGGTCGTTCTTGACGAAGCCGGAGCCGAGCTCGCCCACATCCTGGGCCACCATGCCGCGCGGGCGATCGGCGCCGCCCAGCGGAAGGTAGACCCCGCCGGCGGCGCGAAGCGCCAGCAGGCGCTCCACCACCAGCATGTAGAGGGCGGCCTGGAAGCGGTTCTCCGACTCCCACGAGCCGACCTTGTAGGAATCGGCCTTCTTGCCGCTCTTGTAGTCGATCACGAGCGCCATGCCGTCGCTCGTGTCCACGCGATCGATGCGGCCGCGCACCCGGAGCCCGGGGGCGAGCTCGACCGGCTCACCGGCCTCGCCGTAGCCGAAGGCCAGCTCGAGGTGCTCGGGCTCGAAGTCGCCGTCGCGTTCGGCCTCGCGGCCGAGGAACCGCAGCAGGTCGAACTCGAGCCGCCGCGCCGCGGCGCGCACCCGGGTCTCCTTGGGGGACAGCTGGAACTCGCTGCGCTGCGCGCTCAGCTCCTCGAGCAGGATGCGCTCGGCGCGGCGGAGGTTGCCGGGTGTCACGCGCCGGGCGCCGGTCTCGTCACGCAGGCGCGTGAAGGTGCGCTGGAGCACCGAGTGGGCGTACTGCCCGCGTACCATCGCCTCCGGATCGGGCACCAGCTCGACGGGGCGGAGGATGTCGTCCACCAGCCACTTGACCGGACAGTCGGCGAAGTTCTCCAGCGCGCCGGCGGACACGGCGTCGCGGGCGCCCAGCCGCTCGAGCAGCGGGGCGCAGGTGAGCCGTGACGGTGGAGGCGGCGTGCTGCGCGGACCGGTCGCCGCCAGCGCGCGCTCGAGCTCGGCGGCGGTGGGAGCGTCCTCGGGCTCCCACGTGACCTGCGACAGCGTGCGCTTGCGCGCAGATGGGTTCGGTGCGAGCAGGTCACGCACGTCCTCGACGAAGAACGACTCGGCCTGCGGGTTGCCCTCCTCGTCACTAGAGCGGCTCGACAGCACCAGCAGGCGCTCGGCGCGCGAGCAGCAGACGTAGAACAGGTAGCGCTCACGGTCGAGGCGGTCCTCGCGCACCGGCAGGACCAGGCCGCTGGCTCGGGCGATCTCGCGGCGGTCCTCGTCGGGCAGGAACGGCTCGGGCGACGCCGCCCGGGGAAACTCGCCCTCCTGGAGCCCGCACACGAGCACGGCCTCGAAGCGCCGTGCGCGGATGGCCTCGGGCTCCGCCACCTGCACGCGGTCGGGTTGGGGCTGCTCGCCGAGGTGGAGCT
Organism: uncultured Thermoleophilaceae bacterium; assembly: GCA_963728495.1. GTDB lineage: Bacteria > Actinomycetota > Thermoleophilia > Solirubrobacterales > Thermoleophilaceae > JACVRW01. The sequence continues at coordinate 246,118 of CAVSKI010000003.1, forward strand.
CGAGCTCGCTGAGCACGCGGAGCACCCGGCGTGGGTCGAGTTGGGTGCGCGGGTCGGCTTCGACCACTGCGCGCAGCTCGGTCAGCGCCTTGCGGGCGGCCACGTACACGCGGGGGTCGTCGAGCTCGGGGCCGTGGAGCACGGGGGCCTGACGCTCGTACGGCCCGCCGAACAGGTCGGTCAGCTGGCGCTCCAGCTCGGCCAGGAAGACAGCGGGCTCCGAGCGGGCGGCGCTCAAGCGGTCGAGGTCGTTGAGCGGCCAGCGCCGGGCCTCCCAGATCGCGCGCGCCTGCTCGGCGGAGTGCGCGCCTTCGCGGCGGACTTTCGACTCGAGGCTGTCCGCCAGAGCGGGCTGGTCGAGCAGTCCCGGCGTTCGCAGCCAGGCGAGAAGGTCGTCGGCCGAGGCCTCTCCGGGGAGCGCAGCGCAGCGCACGAGCGCGAGCAGGCCTCGGCCCAGGCCGGTGTGGCCCAGCGGCACGCTTCGGTCCAGCGAGAAGGGGATCTCATAGGCGCCGAAGACCTGCTCGAGCAGAGAGGCGTAGTCGCCGGGCCGGCGCAGGACCACGGCGATGTCACCGGGCTCGACACCGGCCCGCAGCAGCTCCAGCAGTCGCGCTCCGGCCAGTTCGATCTCGGCCCGCTGGCCGCCGCCCACGTGGAAGCCGATGGCCTCGCCGGCCTCCACCCGCTCGCCGTCCGCCTCGTCCTCGAAGAGCCGGCGCTCCACGTGGTGCAGCGGGGCGCGCGACTGCGGCGCGTAGTGATCGTCGACCGGGGGCAGCCGCTTCTCGACGGCACCGAGAGCGAGCAGCTCCTGATGTGCGCCGGCCAGGGCCTTGAAGGCCGCGCGCCCCGGCTCGTAGGGGAGTGAGAGCGACACGTCGGCTCCGCAGTAGCGCTCACCCCCGATCGTCTCGAGCGCGTCGAGCTGGAGCGGGTTGAAGTCGTCGAAGCCGTAGACGAAGAGCGGCGTGGTCCCCCAGCGCGCGGGTTCATGGCGGAGCGCGCTCAATGCGTGCCAGGCGAACAGCTCGGGGTCGGCCAGGCCCGCGGCCTCGAGCCCCTGCCGGTACCCGCGATAGATGGCGCTCACCTCCTCGGCATAGCGCGCCCGCGGGCCCTCGCCGGCCCACGCCCTCAGCGCCTGGGTGAAGCGAGCGGGATCGACTCGCGAGCGGCCGAGCTCGGCCACAAAGCGCGCGGCGGCGCGTACGAAGCCGGGCTGCGCCGCCGACTCGGCCAGCAGCTCGAGCTTCGCCCGGCGCACCGCCCCTTCGACGATGAGCTCGCGCTGGACCTCCGAGGCCACGCGCTCGGAGTGCCCGGCCCGGCGGGCCACCTCGCCGAAGAGCCGGTCGAAGCGCAGAACGCTCGCGCCGAATACCGCACCACGCTCGGCCAACTCACGTTGAGCGTGCTCGACGTCCCGGAAGGCGGGCACAACCAGGATCGGCTCGTCTTCGAGGCGGGCCCGCAGCCCGCCCAGTACCTCACCCGCCTTGGCGGCGTTGGCGGGGCCGGTTACGAGGGTTAGGGGCACACTTCCATAGTCGCTACTCCACCGGACTGCCTGACACGAAGACCCCGCGCTTTGCGGCCGATTCGAAGGCCTGGGTAAAGCGCGTGGGAGGAAGCATCACCGGCGCCTCCTGCAGCTGCCAACCGCGGTTGGGACGCATGATCCAGCGGGCGATGCGCACGCGGCCGTCGTCCAGGCGCTCCACCCGAAGCTCGTCGCGCAGCTCGCCCGTGCGGCCGGGGCTGGCCCCGAAGATCCCGGACTCGGCCGGCGAGTCCGCCCCCTGGAGGGCGGGGCTGGCGGCGAGCACGTCGTTCTCGACGGCGCTGCCGAGCAGCGCGCCGATGTCGTCCGCGTCCACCACGGGTGCGGCGCGGTCGATCTGCCCACCGCGCCAGGCCGCCATGCGCAGCCCGCCGGGCACGCGCTCCAACCGGATCTCGGCGCCGTCGTAGGGACCCACCGAGGCGAACGGTCCCCTCGAGGCCCGCGTGGTCGAGGTCGCCGCCGAGCGCCTCTTGGTACCGCTGCCCGATCCGCCCGCCGTGGAGGAACGGGGCCTACTCTGGGCCTGGCGCTCCGGGTCCAGCACGGTGCCCTTGGTGCAGATCGGACAATCGGCGAAGAAGCGGTTGTGACGGCAGAAGGTGGGCAAGCGCGCACCTAGGTTAGCCGCCATCACGCCCGGCTGGCACCATGCTCCGGGTGAAGACCGCTGTCGTGTCCGACCTTCACCTTGGCGCCGTCGGCGGTCATGACCTCGCGCGCCGCCCCGGCGCCCTCGAGCGCTTGATCGGGGCACTCGAGGGAGCCGACCGGGTAGTTCTTCTCGGCGATGTGCTCGAGCTGCGCGAGCGCCCGGTGGCGCGGATGCTGGAGATCGTCGAGCCGTTCTTCCAGCAGCTCGGCGAGGGTCTCGAGGGCCGCAAGCTCACGCTCGTCCCGGGCAATCACGACCACGCCCTGGCCGAGCCCTGGCTCGCACGACGCAGGCTGTCCGGGGAGCCGCTCGGCCCGCAGAACGAATGGCCGGTCGGCGCACCCGAGGCCGACGGGCCGGCTGGAGTCATCGCCTCCTGGCTGCCCAAGGCCGAGGTCACGCTGGCGTACCCGGGCCTGGACCTCGCCCCCGGCGTGTATGCGACCCACGGCCACTACCTCGATCTGCACCTGACCGTGCCGCGCCTCGAGTCGATCGCGGCCTCGGCCATGGCGCGCCTCACCGGGCGTGGCCCCGACCCGGTCAGCGCAGGCGACTTCGAGGCCATCCTCGCTCCGCTCTACGGCTTCTACGCCGGCCTGGCGCAGGGCGCCTCGCCCGCCGCTCTGGAGCGCGGCGGGACCATGTCGCGATCGGTCTGGAGCCAGGTCACCGGCAATGGCGCTGGGCGGCTGCTGCTCGGCCGCGTGACCATCCCCGCGGCCGTGGCCACGCTCAACCGGCTCAAGATCGGCCCGTTCAGCCCGGAGCTGACCGGCGCCGAGCTGCGCCGCTCCGGGCTGCTGGCGATGGGCCGGGTGGCCGAAGCGCTCGCGCCGGACGCCGAGCACGTGGTCTTCGGGCACACCCACCGGCCGGGACCGCTACCGGGGGATGTTCCGGCCGAATGGCTCAGCCTGTCCGGAATCCGGCTCTGGAACAGCGGTTCCTGGTTCTTCGAGCCCGCGTTCGTCTCCGAGCGCGCCGAACGGAGTCCCTACTGGCCGGGAACTGTCCTGTGGCTGGAGCCCGGCCGCCCGCCGCGCGTCGACAACGCGCTGCGCGGCTACGCGGCGCTGAGCGCGTAGGCCTCTTCGTCGAACTCGCGCGTGCGCTTGCGAAAGGGCCAGGTGAAGTAGGGCCAGAGCGTCGAGTTGCGGCCGTTGCGGTCGATGTAGTAGCTGGCGCAACCTCCCGTGACCCAGACCGTCCCCTCGGTCAGCTCCTCCAGTTCGCGGTTGTAGGCGCTCTGCGCCCCTTCGCGCACCTCGACCGTCCGGGCGCCCCGGCGGCGCATCGCCCGCAGCGCACCGGCCACGTACGCAACCTGCGACTCGATCATGAACACGATCGAGGTGTGACCCAGCCCCGTGTTGGGGCCGGTGAGGAAAAACAGGTTGGGAAAGCCGGCCACCGACGCGCCCTTGTACGCGCGAGGCGAGCCGTCCCATGCCCCGGCCAGCGTGCGGCCTTCGCGGCCGCGGATCGATTCGGCGATCGGGATGTCGGTCACGTGGAAACCGGTGCCGAGGATGATCGTGTCCACCTCACGCTCGCCGCCGTCGGCGGTCACGACGGAGTGGCTGCGAATCTCGCGAATCCCGTCGGTGATCAGCTCCACGTTGGGCCGCATCAGAGCGGGATACCACTCGTCGGTGGGGAGGATGCGCTTGCAGCCCATCTCGTAGCGCGGAGTGAGCCGCTCGCGCAGGCCGGGATCGGGCACCTGCTGCTCGAGCTGGCGAAGCGCCATCTTGGTCGCGAGCCGGCGCATCGGCCGGTGGCGAAACTGCAGCACGAACGACTCGCGCGCCCAGTAGATCGCCGCCCTCATGGCCAGCTGGGCGAAGGGCAGGCGCCCGTAGAGCCTCCGCTCGAGCGGCTTCAGCAAACGGTTGGGATGAGGCATCACCCATGGTGGGGTGCGCTGATAGACGTCCAATCGCCCGACCGCGGGCTGAATCCGGGGCACGAACTGGATCGCCGACGCACCTGTCCCGATCACCGCCACGCGCTCGTCGCTCAGGTCGTGGTCGTGATCCCACGCCGCCGAGTGGAAGAGCGTTCCCTCGAAGTCCTCGATTCCCGGGATCTCCGGCGCCTTCGGTTCGCTCAGAGGGCCCTGGCCGCACACCAGCACGTCGGCGGTCATCGATCCCTGGGAGGTTTCCAGGCGCCAGCGCGAGCTCTCCTCGTCCCAGTCCGCGCGCTCGAGCTCGCAGTCGAAGCGCACGTGCTCGACCACGCCGAAACGGCGAGCCACGCCGCGCAGGTATTCGAGGATCTCGGGCTGGGACGAAAAGGTGTTCGACCAGTTGGGATTGGGCGCGAAGGAGAACGAGTAGAGATGCGAGGGGACGTCACAGCGACAGCCCGGGTAGGTGTTGTCACGCCAGGTACCGCCCAGCTCGCTCGGCGCGCTCGAGCAGGACGAAGTCGCGTTCCCCGTCCTCGAGCAGGCGCACCGCCATGCCGATGCCGGAGAAGCCGGTGCCGACGATGACGGTGCGGTGGTGGGCCACCTGCTCAGGCGCTGCGGGCAGGTGCGACCGTGTCGGCGGCGACGGCCACCTCGGCCTCGGCGCGCTCTTCCTCTGATTCGCCCTTCGGGGGCTCCTTGGCCCACTCCTCGTCGAATTCCACGCGCCACTTGCCTTCCTCGACCGACTCGAGCCGAAGCTTGGCGCGGAAGGTGCGGCCGGCGCGGCTGCGGAACCCGGTCACGGCCTTGGCCGTGCGCCCGACACCCGGCTCCTCGCCGCTCTCGCGGGCCTGGCGCAGCGACGCAATCAGCTCCTTGGCCACCGCCACGGGCAGCATCTTGCCCGCCTTCTTCTTCCAGATCACGAAGCCACAGCCGGGGTCGTCGCGCGACCAGCACGAGTAACCCTTGCGGTTCTCGGAGATCTCGCGCCCGCAGACCGGGCAGGGTCCGAGCTTGGCCCGCTCGATCCGGACGCCCTTCAGCTTGTCGAGCTCCTGCACGGTCTCGGTCACGAACTTCGCGATATCGCCCATGAACGCGGGCCGCGTGTCGTCGCCGTGCTCGATCTGGCGGAGCCGGTGCTCCCAGTCGCCGGTCAGCTCGGCGGACGTGAGCGGGTGTGCACCGAGCAGCCGGATCACCTGGATGCCCTTCTCGGTCGCCACCAGGGCACGGCCCTCGCGCTCGATGTAGCCCACGTTGATAAGCCGTTCGATGATCGCCGCACGCGTGGCCGGCGTGCCGATGCCGGAGTCCTTCATGGCCTCCCGCAGCTCGGCGTCCTCCACATCCTTGCCCGCGGTCTCCATCGCCCCGAGCAGCGAGGCATCGGTGAAGCGCCGCGGCGGCTGGGTCTCCTTGCGCATCGACTCGACGGACTCGGTGGTCACGGCCTCGCCCTGCTCGAGCTTCGGCAGCAGCTGGTCGCCGCCCGAGTCGTCGTCGCCGCGCTGGGAATCGGCCTCCTCGCCGTAGACGCCCTTCCACCCGGGCTCCACCAGACGGCGGCCGCTGGTGCGGAAGATGTTCTCCGTCACCGTGGTCTCCACGCGGGTCCGGTCGTAGACCGCGTCGGGATGGAAGATGGCCAGGAAGCGCTTGGCCACCAGGTCGTAGACCTTCAGCTCGTCCTGGCCCATGCGCCCGAGGTCGTGCTCGGAGCGGGTAGGGATGATCGCGTGATGGTCGGAGACCTTCTTGTCGTTGACCACGCGGCCCAGCGGCAGCTTGTCCAGCGCGAGCACGTACTCCGAGCCGCGCCGGTACTGCGGGTTGTGGCCCACGAGGCTGACGATCGGCTTGATCTCGGAGATCATGTCGCCGGTCAGAAAGCGCGAGTTGGTGCGCGGATAGGTCAGCGCCTTGTGCTCTTCGTAGAGTCGCTGCGCCGCGCTCAGCGTGCGGCGCGCGGAGAATCCGTAGAGCGTGTTGGCGTGGCGCTGGAGACTCGTGAGGTCGTAGAGCAGCTGAGGACGCTCGCGCTCCTCCTTCTTCTCCAGCTTGGTGATCTCGCCCGGCTGCCCCGAGCACGCGTCGACGATCGCCTGGGCGTCCTCTGCGGCCGGCAGCCGCTTTCCGCCCAGATACCGGCCGCTGTACTGGCGCGGGCCCGAGGCCTCGAAGCGCGCCTCGACCAGCCAGTAGGGCTCGGGCTTGAAGTTGCGTATCTCCTCCTCGCGCCGGGCGACCAGCGCGAGCGTGGGGGTCTGGACGCGGCCGAGCGAGACGGCGCCGTCGAAAGCAGCGCGCAGGCGGATGCTGGCGGCGCGGGTGGCGTTCATGCCCACCACCCAGTCGGCCTCCGAGCGTGAGCGCGCGGCGGCCTCGAGAGGCTTCATCTCCTCCCCGTCGCGCAGCGTTCCGAAGGCATCGGAGATCGCTGACTTGGTCATCGACGACAACCACAGCCGCTGAACGGGCTTCTTGACCTTGGCCGTGTCGTAGACGTAGGCGAAGATCAGCTCGCCCTCGCGGCCGGCGTCGCAGCCGTTGATGATCCCGTCGATCTCCTCGTCGGCCATGAGCTTGTGGATGGCCCGCAACTGCTTGGCCGCGCGGTCATCGTTGGGGACGAGCTTGAACTGCTCAGGGATGATCGGAAGGTCCGCGTAGCGCCATTTCTTGAGCTTGGGGTCATACGCGTCGGGCTCGGCCAGACCGACGAGATGACCGACCGCCCAGGTGATCACATAGTCGTCTCCGACCAGGTGCGTCTTGTCCTTGGCGCCCTTGAAGGATCCAGGCAGCGCCGCGGCGAGGTCGCGTGCCACGGACGGCTTCTCAGCGATGACTAGGGTCTTGCCCATCTCCTCCCAAGATAGTCAGATAGGAAGCCATACTGCCACCGGGTGGTGGTTGGAGGAGGCCGGACCGGTCGATCCCCGCCCCCCGCTGGCCGAGTCGATCCACGCCGATGTTGTGGTGATCGGCGGCGGCTTCACCGGCATGTGGGCGGCCTGGGAGCTGCTCGAAGCAGGCGCGACGGTGGCCCTGCTGGAGGGTGGCCTGTGCGGCCACGGACCCAGCGGGCGCAACGGCGGATTCTGCGAATCGATGTGGCTCTCCGCGCCGGCGCTGCGCAAGGGATTCGGCGACGGCCCGGCCCGGGCGCTGCTCGAAGCCTCGAGCGCAGCGGTGTCGGTGATCGGAGACTGGTGCAGCGATCAGGACGTCGACGCGTGGTTCGATCAGTCCGGCTACCTCTGCGCATCCACCGCCCCCGCCTTCGACGAGGTGGGTCGGGCGGCGGTCGAGGCCGCTGCGCAGCTGGGTGCGCCCGAGCGTGTGCAGGAGATGAGCTCTGAGCAGATCCGGGCACGCTGCGACTCTCCGGTCTTTCGCCGCGGCGTTCTGATTCCCGACTTCGCCACCGTGCACCCGGCGCGCCTCGCCCTGGGCCTGCGCCGCCGGCTCATCGAGCGCGGCGCGCTCGTGTTCGAGCGCTCGCGGGTGCGCGACCTGAGCTCCCAGGCTTCGCTGAACGGCGCCGGTGCGGGCGTGGTCGCCGAGACGGAGGGCGGCCGGGTGCGCGCGGGCGCCGCAGTGCTGGCCGTCGGGCCCGCCGCCCGCTCGCTGTCGCAGCTGCGCTCACGGCTCACGGTCACCTCCTCTCATATCGTGCTCACAGAGCCCGTGCCCGACGTGATCGAGGAGCTGGGTTGGACGGGCGGCGAGTGCATCACCGACGGGCGCCTGCTGATCCACTACTTCCGCACCACGCGCGACGGGCGAATCGTCTTCGGCTGGGGCGGCGGCCGGCTGGCCTACGGCGCCCGCACCCACGGCCGCGTTGAGCTCGACCGGGACCTGCCCGCCGTGATGCGCCGCCACCTCGAGCGCATCTTCCCGGCGCTCGGCGGCCGCCGCATCACCCACGCTTGGGGCGGCCCCATCGACGTCTCCCCCAGTCACGTCCCCCAGATCGGCACGCTGCCCGGCGGTCCCGTGCACTACGCCTTCGGTTACACGGGCAACGGCGTGGGTCCCTCCAACCTGGCCGGGCGGACGCTGGCCGCGCTGGCTCTCGATCGCCGCGACGACAACACGCGCCTGCCGATCGTCGAATCCGGCCCAGGCGCCTGGGTTCCGCCCGAGCCCTTCGCGTGGCTGGGCGGCTCAGTGGTCCGGACGGCGCTGGTGCGGCGCGAGCACGCGGCCGAGATGGAGGAGCGGGTCGACCCGCTCACGCGGGCGATCTGCGCGGCTCCGAGGGCGCTCGGCATGCATTTGGCCCGCTAGGCGCCAGCCCGGCGGACCGGTGTTACAGCACCGCGACAGCAGTAACGGCGCGGCGGCGATCTCCCGGCCCGTAATTTCTCCGCCGGAGCCCGGTTGGGTAATCGATGGCAGCAGTGCTGCAGCCGGTCGGGGCATCCTTTCGCAACCGCACAACGTGGGGTACGGTGGCGGGAGTGGCGGTACGTGCCACCTCCGCGCCCGTTGCCGATGAGGCGGCGCTGGCCCAGCGCGCCGCCGCTGGCGACGGCGACGCGTTCGCCACCCTCTACGAGAGCTACGAGGGCCGCGTCTACAACCTCTGCGTTCGCATCCTCGGCTCGCAGGACGATGCCGCCGACGCCGCGCAGGAGGCGTTCGTCAACGTCCTGCGCCGCCTCCCCAAGTTCGAGGGGCGCGAGTTGGCCTTCGGCTCCTATGTCTTCACCTCGGCGCGCAATGCCTGCTACGACCTGATCGAGCGCCGCCGGCGCACCGAACCCAGCGACGAGCTCCCCGAGCACGCCACTCCGGTGGGCGGCGGCGTGGGCGGCGGCGGGATGGGCTACGACCCCGGCGACCCGGAGGACGACCCCGAGCGCAACGTGCTGCTCGATGCCCGCACGGAGGAGATCCGCCATGCCAACCTGGCGCTGCCCGAGCGTCAGCGCGAGGCGCTCGCTCTCAAGGAGCTGGAAGACCTCTCCTACGACGAGGTCGCCGAGATCATGGGCATGAACCGCAACTCGGTCGCCCAGCTGATCTCGCGGGCCCGCATCAACCTGCGCGACGCGCTTCGCGGTGCGGCGCTGGGCGCGATCATTCCCAACTCGCCCCAGTGCGAGCGCGCGATGCCGCTGATCGCATCACTCGAGGACGGTGAGCTGCCGCCGGATACGGCCGACGGTGGCTGGCTGGCCGACCACCTCGTCGGCTGCGAGGTCTGCCGGGTGCGCCGCGAGGCGATGGAGGAGGCCGGAATCTCCTACCGCGCCTGGCTGCCCATTGCCGCCGGGCCGTTCCTGTTTCGCGAGACGATGGCCGAGGCGGCCGAGCTCGTGGGTGCCGACTGGAGCGACGTGGTTGCCCGGCGCGAGAGCGCCCGCGCAGCCTCTGGGCCCGCCGCGGGCGCCGGGGCGGGAGCGGCGGGCGCGGCCGGTGCGGAAGGTGCCCGCGCGGCGATCCTGCGCCACCGGCGTCTCGATCTCGTGCTCATGGCTCTGCTCGGGCTGGCGCTCGTCCTGGTGGCGTTCGTAGGTGCCACGAGCGACGACAGTCCCCCAACCACTCTGGTACCCGCGGCCGACGAGGCGCCGCCGCCGCCCGCCGAAGAGGAAGCCGCCGGCGAACCGGCCAAGAAGACCGATAAGGCCAAGAAGAAGCAGTCCGCCGGCAAGGACAACGCTCCCGCGGGGGCACCATCCCCGGGCGAGCCTGAAGACCAACCGGACCAGCAGGCGCAGAGCACCGGCGGCCAAACGTCCGCCGGAAGCGGCGCGGGCGGCGGTGGGCAAAAGGCCTCGTCCAACGACGGCGAGGGTGATCGCCAACCCAGCGGCGGAAGCAAGGACCGGGTCACCGGAGATCCGGCGCCCGAGCCCCCTCCCCCGGCCGAGGTGACCCCCGACCTGCCGCCGCCCCAACCACCGCCCGCCGATACGACTCCCACCGATCCTCAAGTCTGCCGCGATCCCGCCACCGGCGCGCAGATTCCGTGCGGCACCCGGCCACCGACCAGGCCGCCCACAAGGCCCCCGACGACTCCGCCTCCGCGCGTGCCCTAGCGGGCTTCGAGCGAAGCCCGCAACGAGAACATCAGCGGCAGCCGCGGCCGTCCGGCCGGAAGGCGGAAGTGGTCGAACCCGTGCTTCTCGAGGAAGGGCCAGCGCGGGAACAGCGTGTAGTCGTGCTCGTGCAGGAACTCGAGCCGCAGCCCGGCGCCGATCACGGCGCTCACGATGTCTCCGATCGTGTGCTGCCACTCGACCGTCCGGTTGTGCGCGGTGGTCGCCTCGAGGTCGGCGTAGGTGCCCCCTTCGTCGAAGCTGAGCCCCTCGGGGTCGAGGAAGTAGTCGTATTCGAGGGTCAGGTCGTCGTCGCCGAAACACCAGGTGAAGGGGTGGAACTCGACTAGGTAGAGCACGCCGCCCGGCGCGACCAGGCTCACCACGGTCTGCGCCCAGCGCTCGATGTCGGGTAGCCAGTTGAGCGCGCCCAGGCCTGTGTAGACGACGTCGAACCGCCGGCCGCCGAGGGCAGCCGCGGCGTCACGGACGTCCGCACACACAAACTCGGCGTCGAGGCCGAGCTCGGCGGCCAGGCCGTTGGCGGCGTCGACCGCGGGCTGGGAGAAGTCGAGCCCGCTCACCTGCGCGCCGCGACGCGCCCAGCCCAGCGAGTCGAGCCCGAAGTGACACTGCAGATGGGCGAGCGTCCTGCCCTCCACCGGCCCGAGCTCCTCGTCCTCGAAGGGCCTGATCGGATCACGTCCCGACCGGAAGCTTTCGAGGTCGTAGAGCTTGGAGCCCAGGTGGATGGGCAGGCGCTCGTCCCACCAGGCGCGGTTGAGGTCGCTCACGAGCGCAATGCTCGCACGACCTCACCCGGCGTGATGTATGTCCCTAGCGCGCCCGGGCGGCCACCGTCGCCGTGCCGAGCAGCAGGCCCTCCGTGAATGCGGTGGTGCTGAAGGCGCTGTTCAGCGCGCCCGCGGCAGCCGCGGTCAGGGTCGCCTTGACTCCGCCGAGGGTGATCTGACGTCCCTTGACCGACGCAGTCAGCTGCGAGAGGTCCAGATTCAGGATGGACACCCGCTGCCCGCCGACCAGCGCGGTCAGGTCGGGATCCTCATCCACGTTGATCGTGAACGAAGTCAGATCCACGGCGGTGCTGCCGCGCGAGAGACGAATGCCGCCCGAGTGCTTGATCGAGCCCGCAAACGTCTTGGCGTTGGCCTTGCCGCCCGTGATCGGGAACTCCAGGCCGGCACCCGTGGCCTGCGCCGGGTCCACGGGAGCGGCGGTGATGCCCAGCGAGCCCAGCGCCGATGCCGCACCCGCGTCGAGCGCGAGCGTGGTGGCTCCACCGGCGAACTCGACCTGTGCCGGCTTGGCCTTGACCACGACCGCGCCGATGGCGAGGCCCTTGGCGAACAAATCGGTGGAGAACGCCGCGTTCAGCGCCTTCGCCGCCTGGCCGCTGAGCTTGGCCTGCACGCCCTTGACCGTCGTGTTCAGGCCCCTGCGAACGACCTTGGCGTTCGCCAGCGACAGCGACAGCACGGTCAGCCGGCCGGTGCCCACCTTGGCCGTGAGGATGGCCCGCTTGGCTCCCACGTGTACGCGGAAGTTCTTCAGTGCGACGCGGGTGCCGCCGGCCCGGAAGGCCAGCCCGCCCGAGTGTTTGATGGCTCCCGCCGCGCTGGCCGGGTTGATCGAGCCGCCCGTGATCGGGAAGGCCACACCGTTGCCCTTGACCTTCGCTGGCTGGATGGGCGTGACGGACACGCCGTTGAGCGCGAGCGCCTCCGCCGTCAGCGGGGCCAGGGTGAGGGTCGTTGAACCTCCCGCGAGCTTGACCTTCGCGCCCGCCACGGGCGCAGCCACGAGCAGCGCGGCTACGATCGCGGCGAACGCAAGCATGCTTGTACGTCTCACTTCATACCTCCGGGGTCGATTGCTCTTCGGCGGCGTATCCGAGCGCAGTCACGCGATCGGTTGGGCAACCGTCGCGCGCTTGGCTCTCGTACCACTCGCGATGACCGCCGGCGCCTTGGCCCTCCCGAACGCGGGTCGGGCCCGCTCTCTGTTACGACGTCCGGCCGAGGACCGGGGTGGGCGGCCCGCGCGCGGGGTGGCGAAGGCCCTCCAGCGCCGCGACCGGGCGGTACTCGAAGGCATCTACAACGACTACGCCCCGACGGTGCTGGGCTACCTGATCAACACGCTGGGCGACCGCGGCGCTGCGGAGGACGTTCACCAGCAGGTATTTCTCGAGGTCTGGCAGCGCGCCTCCAGCTACGACCCGCAGCGCGCGAGCATCCTCACGTGGATCATGACCATCGCCCGCAGCCGAGCCATCGACGAGCTGCGCCGCCGCGTGCCCGAACCCCAGGATCCCGGAGAGCACACCCGCCTGGGGCTGACGGAGGACGACGATCCCGAGCGCTCACCGGACGCGCTGGTCGAGCGCTGGCGGGTGGCCCATCTGCTCTCGCGCCTGAGAGCCGAGGAGAGCGAGCTGCTGCGCATGCGCTTCTACGAAGGCCTCAGCCAGACGGAGATCGCCGAGCGCACGGAGATCCCGCTGGGCACGGTCAAGATGCGCATGGTTGGAGCGCTGCGGCGCCTGCGGGACCTGATCCAGGAAGAGGAGGCGTCATGAGCGATCCCCCGCTCGACGACCTCGCGCGCCGCCTGGAAGAGCTCCCCCGCGAAGCATGGGATCGCCCGGTACCGCCGCCTCCACCGTGGCCGGCGGAAGCCACTGCACCCACTCGCCGTCGGCGCGGCCTTGTGCTGGGTCCGCTGGCCGCCGCCGCAGCTTCGCTGGTCCTTCTCGCCGCCGGCGTGGGCGCCGGCGTGCTGCTCTCCGGCGACGATGACGGAGATGAGGCACCGGGCGGACCGGACGCGCGCGTGGAGCTGGCACCGGTCGACGGCCGTGGGCAGGGCGCAACCGGCGTTGTCTCGCTCGAGCCGCGTGCCGGTGGCCGCGCGAACGTCACGCTCGCGGGCCTGCCACCAAGCCGCGGCGGCGATTTCTACGAGCTCTGGCTCTTGGGCGATGGCGGCGAGCTGGTCTCGCTCGGATCGGTGCGCGTTCCCGCCTCGGGGCGGGCCACGCTCGAAAACGTGCAGCTGCCGGTGGACCCCGAGCGCTTCAGCTTCCTGGACGTCTCACGCGAGCCGGCCGACGGCGACCCGGGCCACTCGTCCATCTCGGTGCTGCGCGGGCCGGCGGCCTAGTACGCCACCGCTGCGCCAGCCGCCGTGTGGCGGGCGCCGGCGTCTTCTAACGGCAGCAACCAAGGGTGGACGCGGCCGTACTGTGGGTTTTGTCACGTTGCCGTAACGCGGTTTCGCGCCACTGTCCTGGATTGACCGGGCGGCTTTAGTACAGCCCCGGGCCGTACGAGCGACCTCGATCGCTGCCTCGGCAACCCTTTCGACGCGCCTTTGCATGAAAGGGCAGCCGCACGATCACCTGAGCCTCGTTGTTGTCCTCGTTGAGCTCGTATATCCCGTTCTCGGGATCCGCGATGTGGACGTAGGCGAAGCACCCGCGCAGGCCGGTCACGTCGATCCACTGCTCGGGGTAGGTGGGTGGGTAGATGTCGGCCCAGCCCACCGACGTACCCAGGGTGAGCCGCTGGGCACGGCGGAAGGTGCTGCACGACGGGTAGATGAAGCTGCGCGGGGAGCCTGCGAGCCGGGGGCGCGTGTGCGCGAGGTCGCGCAGGCAGTAGGACACCTTCGGGCCCGTGCGTACCAACCGGCTGCGGCGGCCCTCGGAGTCCACGCGCCACAGCTCGAAGCGGGCCGCGTTGTGGAACTTCCACCAGTAGCGGAACTGATGGGCGAACTTGAACTGCAGCCGCGCCCCGGTGTCAACCGCCAGCTTTCCGCCACCGCGCCGGTAGATGCGCTGACGGGCTGACATGAACCGCGGTCCGATTCGCCTTCCGCGAAGCTCCGCCGGCCCGTCGCCCACGGAGTCGATCACGTTGCCCGCGCGCAGCACCGTGTGGCCGGCCTTGCTCCGACGGTCGGTGTACAGCCCGTAGGGCCTGCGCATGACGAGATCGGGGCATCGCAGCTCTGCCGCCTGGTAGGTGATGCAGGGGTTTTCGTCCACCTCGGCGCGCTCGGGCGGGCTGCCCGGTGGAGGTTCCTGCGCCACGGCCACAGAAGCCGTCAGGGCAGCAAGAAGCAGAGTGAGCACGGCGCCTCGCACAAGGTCATTTGTAGCGATAGCCCCCCTGGGCGCGCGCGCCATGCAGCGAACCGCCCGGCGAGCACGGTGCCGTGCGCGCTCGCGATACTGCGCGGCATGCGCGTACTTTCGATCGATGGAGGTGGCATTCGCGGGCTCATTCCCGCCATCGTTCTGACCGACCTCGAGCACCGTTCCGGGCGCCGCATCTTCGAGCTGTTCGACCTGATCGCCGGCACCTCGACGGGCGGCATCCTCGCCTGCGCGCTGTGTGCGCCCGATCCCCTGCCCGCCCACGAGCTGGTGTCGCTTTACGAGGTCGAGGGGCCGAAGATCTTCGATCGCGACGTGTTCCAGCGCATCCGCAGCGGGGAGGGGCTGCTCGACGAGAAGTACGACGCGGGCGAGCTGGACCGGGCGCTCGAGCGCTTTCTAGCCGACAAGCGTCTCGCCGATGCGCGGCCCGACCTGATCGTTCCGGCCTACAACATGACCGAGCCCGGCCCCTACTTCTTCAAGACCCGCAAGGCGCGCGAGAGCCCCGCCGAGGAGGACTTTCCCCTGTCGGTGGTGGCACGGGCGACCGCGGCGGCACCCACCTACTTCGAACCGCTCGAGGTGAGCGGAGCAGCGCTGGTGGACGGCGGGGTGTTCGCGGTCAACCCCGCGATGAGCGCGTTCGCGGAGGTGGTGCGCTTTCAGCCCACGGCCGAGGTCCTCCTCGTGTCGCTCGGCACGGGGGAGCGGACGCGTAAGCGCAGCTTCAACCAGGTCAAGGACTGGGGACTCGTGGAGTGGGCCAAGCCGATTCTCGACGTGGTCTTCGACGGGATGTCCGAAGCGGTGGACTACCAGCTCAGGCATGCGTTGGACGACGGTCGCTACTGGCGCCTGCAGACCGAGCTCGAGCTGGCGAGCGACGATCTCGATGACGCCGGGGAGGCCAACCTGCGGCTGCTGCGAAAGCACGCAGAGGACCTGATCGACATTCGCTCCGAGGACCTCGACCGGATCGTGGCAGCGCTCGGCGAGGGCTAACGCGTGCAGGAACCGGTGTCCACCGGCTCGTCGGCCCGGTTGAGCGCGTTGCGCACGATCGTCCCGGGCACGCCGAAGCCGTTCTGGCCGCCGTCGGTGACCGTGGCGGCAAAGATCGTCGTGACCACACGTCCGCCGGCGTCGAGCATGGGCCCGCCCGAGTTGCCGGAGCGCACGAGGCCCCGCAGGGAGGTGATTGAGCGACGTACCGGGCCGCGCCCGTAGGCGTCCTGGGTTACGACCGTGCTGGTCTCCCCCAGACGACCCGGCCGGACGTCGTAGGGCCCGTTCTCCGGGAAGCCGGCGATCGCCGCGGAGATCCCCTGGCGGGCGTCCTCGTTGAGACGCAGGGCCGGCGCTCCCGACACCCCGTCTGCCCGCAGAACGGCGAGGTCGTTGCGGGGATCGAACCAGATCGCCTCCGCGTCGATTCGGTCGCCCTCTCCGCGGAGCTGCACGGTGGTGTCGTCCTGGCCCGCCACGACGTGAGCGTTGGTCACGATCACGCCGTCGCCGGCGATCCAGCCGCTGCCCTGTACTCCGAGCCCGCAGGCGGTGCCCAGTACCTTGACCACGCTGGCACTCGCCGCGCGCACCTGGGGATCGCGCGCGATCTTCGAGTCGGGCGGCCGGACGTTGGGACGAGGGCCGTCTATCTGCGGAAAGGGATCGAAGCGGGCGAGCGCCTGCAGGATCGGTCCCGAGGGAGGAAGGCGCTCGTTGAGCGCCTGCAGGATCGTCGATTGCTGGATTGGTTCACGCAGCTCCCGCGCGCCTGGCGTATGCAGCGCAACGGCGCCTCCGATCCAGACGAGACCCAGGCCAAGACAACCCACGAGCAGCGCGCCGCCGAAGCCATCGAGCAGGCCGAGACGGTTGCCCAGGCGCCGGCGCAGGTGAAAACCGAGCAGCTCGAGGGTCGACGCAAGAAGCCCGCCGACCAGCAGGGCACCAACCAAAGCGAACAGTGGCGCGTAAGGAGATTGAGAGCCCTCTTCGAGGAGCAGTGGACCCAAGCGCGAACCAAGTAGTGCGCCGCCGACGAAGCCGAGCAGAGAAAGCGCCCCTACGATCAGTCCCTGGGCATAGCCCCAGATCGCCATCAGCCCCGTGAACACGACGATGATCCAGTCCAGGGCAGTCACGTCCCGAAGGCAGACTAGACATCGCTCCGGGGGTGACAGCGCGTGACAAGCCGCTCGCCAGAGCGCCGCCGGCGCCTCACTCATCGCGCCATCCCGGCCCTCGGCGTGCTTGCCGCGGTTGCCCTGGGGGCCGGCCTGACCTTCGGCGCCGCCGCGCCCTCGGCCGCCGAGCGCACCGCAGGCGACTTCGGCGAAGCGTGGGAGCGAGGGGATTACCG
Source organism: uncultured Thermoleophilaceae bacterium (assembly GCA_963728495.1). GTDB lineage: Bacteria > Actinomycetota > Thermoleophilia > Solirubrobacterales > Thermoleophilaceae > JACVRW01. The sequence continues at coordinate 262,871 of CAVSKI010000003.1, forward strand.
CGCCATGCACGCCCTGCTCGACGATGCCTCACAGCGCGCCCACTCACTGCGTGAGTTCCGGCAGGCCTACCGCGACGCCGCGGCCACCGCCACCGCCACCGGGGTCAGCACCGATGGTCCGGCCGGTGAGCGCGACGGCGCGGTGGTGCTCCCGGTGGAGGTACGCACGCGCGTCTTCGGGCCGGTGCGGGCGGATCTGGTGCTGCCGGTCAGCGCCGAGCGCGTGACCTGGGGCCCGCTGCTCGCCTTCCCGGGGCTGCGCCCCGGCGAGGGCCTCTCGCGGCGCAGCGAGCCGCCCGTGCGCGGCACACTGCTCTCGCGCGACCGCAAGGTCCTGGCCAAGGGACCTCCCGATGCGCGCACCTCACCGCTGGAGGCCATCGCCGGATCGATCGCCGGAACGCTCACGCCCGAGGAGACCGCGGAGGAGCGCGAGGATCTCTACGCGCGCGGCTTTCCGCGCGACTGGCCGGTGGGGCAAACGGGCCTCGAAGAGGCCTTCGAGGATCGCCTCGCAGGCCGGCCGGGCGGTGTGCTGTTTGCCGGCGAACGGGTGCTCGCGAGAGCGAGACCCGCGCCTGCCCGCCCCGTGCGGACAACGATCGACACCCGCCTGCAGGAGGCTTCGGTCACGGCTCTGGCCGGGCGCTTCGGCGGCATCGCGGCCCTCGATCCCCGCAACGGCGAGATCCGCGCGCTCGCCGGGATCGCCTTCTCGGCTCCCCAGCCGCCGGGATCCACCTTCAAGATCGTGACCGCAACCGCGGGGCTCGAGCAGGGCATCGTCAAGCCGAGCGATGAGTTCCCGGTCGAGAGCGCGGCGATCGTCGACGGCGTCGAGTTCGAGAACGCCAACGGCGAGTTCTGCGGAGGAACGTTTCGCGAGTCCTTCGCCCACTCGTGCAACTCGGTGTTCGGCCCTCTGGGCGTAGAGCTCGGATCGGAGGCGCTGGTGGACGCCTCCGAGCGCTTCGGCTGGAATGGCGAGCCCACGGTGCCGGGTGAGGTGCCGAGCACGCTTCCCCCGGCGAGCGAGATCGTCTCGGACCTCGAGATGGCCGCGACCGCGGTCGGTCAGTTCCGCACGCTGGCCACACCGCTCATGATGGCCTCGGTCGCCCAGACCATCGCTGCCCGCGGCGTGCGCCGCACCCCGACGCTTACGCTCGGAGAGCGCACGCGCACAGTTCGGGTGACCACGCCGAGGGTCGCTCGCACGGTCGGCTCGATGATGGTCGAGGTGGTGGACTACGGAACCGGGACCGCGGCCGCGCTCCCCGGGGTGAAGGTGGCGGGCAAGACCGGCACCGCGGAACTGGAGGACACGCGCGACCCCGAGACGGGTGAGACGGCGCCGTCGGACCCCTCGAACACCGACGCCTGGTTCACCTCCTACGCCCCCGCCAAGGCCCCGCGGATCGTCGTGGCCGTGATGCTCGTGCGCGCGGGGGCCGGAGGCGCGACGGCAGCGCCGGCCGCACGCGTGGTCCTGGAGGCCGCGCTCTGAGCAGAGCTAGATATCGAGCTCGAAGGTGAGGCGCTCGTCGCCCTCACCCTCGGCCTCCAGCTCCAGCGGCCGGTTCTCGGTCGTCTTGAGCGGAAGCTCGAAGAGCAGCATCGAGCCTGCGGTCGGGCCGAGCTGGGCCACGCTCCCGGCTTCCGGGATGCACTCCTCCGGATCGAGCGGGACGGCCCGGTAGGCGAACTGGTTGTCCTCGGGCAGCTCCTTGGGCTCGAAGCGGTTGCCTTGGTTGTCGAGGATCACGAACTCGTCGGTGGGCGTGCGCTGATCGTCAGAGACGTTGCAGACCTCGATGAACACGCCGTAGAGCGTCTCGCCCGGCGGTGGGTCCTCGGCCACATAGGCGTCGTCGGGAGTGATCTCGGGATTGAGCTGGCGGGTGATGAAGACGTTGTAGTCAACGCCTCCCATCTCGATCGCCAAGCCTTCGCGGGCCGGCTCGTCCACCCCCGGTTCCTCGTCGCCGCATGCGGCAAGGGCGCCGCAGAGGGCGAACAGGCATCCGCTGATGAGGGCGAGGCGGCGAAGCAGAAGCGAGGAGTTTATTGGCGCGGCGCGCGCGAAGGATCCATGCCCACATGAGCGCCGAAACGTGGCGCCTTAGCCGGCTCGTAGCCGGCGATCGTCGCGCGTTTGAGCTCTCCACGGGCGGGCTCCTCGAAGATCCTGCGCAGCCGCTCGAGCGCTTTCTTGGTCTTACGGCGCATCCAGCCCGCTGCGCCGATCTCCTTCACGCGGTCGATCGGTGTGGCCGGCTCGCTGTAGGTGCTCAGCTCCACTCGCGTGGTGCCGCCGCTCTCGACGATGAACTCGTACACCGCCACGGAGCGGTTGCGGCCCCGGCGTCCGACCCGGACCTCCTCGACGATCCGGCGGGGGCGGTCTGCCTCGGTGATCGTCAGCTCGGCGTACTCCTTGGCCATCGGCGCCCTGAGCCGGAAGCGAGCGGCGGCCCCCACGCCCACCGGGTCGACCCGGGCCAACCGGTAGTCACGCATGAAGTGGTCGGTGTACGAGGGCCTGGCGGCGAGGTCGCAGACGAAGTCGAAGACCCGCTCCCGTGGGGCGGAGATGACTGTGGAGACGGTGACCTCGCGCACGGGGGCGCCATTGTACGTCGTGCGCGAGGGGCCGGGCTTAGCCCGGACCGGAGCGATGGTCTCGTGCGCGAGGGGCCGGGCTTAGCCCGGACCGGAGCGATGGTCTCGTGCGCGAGGGGCCGGGCTTGGACCGCTCAGGCGGCCCGGGGCACGACCGCGAGCTTGCGCTCGCCCACGTGCACTCGCTCGGAGCGCACGGCGCGTCGCCGACCTTCGGGCAGCGCGGCGAAACAGAGGTCGCAGAGCAAGCGGCCCGAATCGAGCTCGTGGAGGAGTTCACCGGCGAGCGGCGTGCGCCGGCACTTGCCGCAGGTGTCGCGGCTGGGTCGAAGTGAGCCGATGCTGCGGTGCATCATGAGGGCGGCGAGATCGGGCATCTGACTCTCTTCGATTGAGATCGGCGGAGTCCTGCCTCCGAGCTCCGTCAGCCGAGAACCCTCACCCACAGGGGTTCTGGAGCTCGAAATTGGGTATAAGCTGCCCGCGCTCGGAGGTAATGCATAGGTTTGGCGCAATTCCTGCAATTAGCGGGAAAGTTTTGCCACGGCCTTGACCGGTCTGGTTACAGTTTGCTCATTCCCCCACCCCCGGAGGAGAGATAAAACCCATGGAAGCTTTCAGTTCCGGCACCCTGGCGGGGGCCGGTTCCTTCCATTGCGACTCGTGCGGCTTCGCCGTGGCACTCCACGAGCGAGACTCAATTCCCGCATGTCCCGAGTGCGGAGGAAACCGGTTCAAGAGAGCTTCGCTGTTCAGCGAACGGACCGAGCGCCCTGATCGCCACGAGCTCGGCGAGCTGCCGGATTGGCTCGACGAGGCGCGCGAAGCGCTGGTCCGTCCGGGCGCGTATCTCGCCTTCGACGACGACGAGCGAGTGCGGGTCGTTCCTCTCCAAGAGGGGTGGACGCGGGTCGGACGCAGCCTTTCCGCCCACATCCGTTTCGACGATCCGACGGTTTCGCGCCGGCACGCCCTCGTCTATCGCGATGAGGACGGTGCTCGCATGCTCGACGATCGCAGCCTCAACGGCGTGTTCTGCAATGGCGAGCGCGTGGAGCTCGCGGAGCTCGAGGACGGCGACGCGGTCGACGTCGGGCGCTTCCGGCTCTTCTACCTGAATCTCGTGAAGGATCGCGCGCTCTTCGCCCGCTGAGGGCCGTCAGGCCGCTCGGTCCGGCTGTGAGCGCCGTTGCGCCTTGTCCGCGTAGAGGCGGGCATCGGCGACGCTCATGACCTGCGCGAACGTGGACCCCTCGGCCGGGAAGATCACCTTCCCGCTCGACGCCGCCACAGCGTAGTCGTCGCCGTTCTCCCTCAGGGCGGCCGCCGCACGCCGTTCGATTCTCGCGAGGTCCGGCGCTCCAGCCGGCGCGAGTACGCAGAACTCGTCGCCCCCGAGCCGGTAGGCCCGCGCACCGTCGCGCATGGCTCTGCGCAGCTCGTCGGCCAGGCGGGTCAGCAGCGCATCGCCCGCGGGATGCCCGAAACGATCGTTGAAGCCTTTGAAGCCGTCCAGGTCGAACAGGAACAGAGCCCCCTGGCTGTCGCGCACCGCCAGATCGAGCTCCTCCTCGAGATCGTGAGCCAGGCGGCGGCGGTTTCCCAAGCGGGTGAGCGAATCGGTGAGCGCCTCGAGGCGGCTCGCCGCCAGACGACGCTGGTTCTCGGCCAGGGTGATCGCGAGCCTCAGGATCACCAAAGCGAGGGTGGCCGTGGCCAGGATCGAGCCGCTTGGGTCCAATTCCCGGAATGTGCTCTGGGCAAGAACCGCCAATGCCAGCAGAGCAACCAGGCAGGGTACGAGGAACAGGCGTGCGCCGTCGAGGCGGATGTCTCGCCGGGGTGGAATGGCCTGCCAGGCGCCATAGCCGATTGTGAGCATGGCCGCAGGCCACATGACGTCGAGCAGGGATCCCTCGCTGTAGTCCCCTCGTACGCTGAGGACGAGGAAGGCGATGTCGGCGACGGCCACCACGGACAGGCCGACTCCGAGCAAAGCCCAGGGGCGTCCCGGGCGCCAGGCGGTCAAAGAGAAGACGCCCACCACCAGGCTGAGCAGTACGCCGTCCCCGAGCGCGTAGGCCAGGTTCACCGTCGTGCCGAGGAGGTCCGTTTTGTCGACGGCGAGCAGAGGCCCCACGATCACGCCGGTTACCGAGGCCACGCCCAGCGCGGCAATCAACCCGTCGAGCCATAGCGCGCCCTGAAATTCACGAATGCGCAGGCGGGCGAGCAGCACGAAAGCGGCGTACACGAGCGGGTAGAACGCGAGAAACAGCCAGTCGCCTACTGATGGGTAGGGCGTGAACTTCTCTTCGGCCAAGAACAACTCGAAGTGCAGTTCCGACGCCGTCCAGCATGTGAGCGCCAGGCCGACCAACACCCACACAATCCGCTCAGCCCGCACCGCGATCGCTCGCGTCAAGCAGAGGAGCGCCGCGGCCGCGATTAGGGCGTTGTAGACCCAGGTGGAAAAGAAATCCTCGACTGTCGACTCCGCCCAGATCGGAGGCGAGCACGCTCGCATAGACCAGCAGCAGAATCGCTGGGGCGAACGCAGCGGCGCGCAGGAATCGGTTTCTCGGCGCGATCGAGCGCATGAGCTCAGTCGTCCCTTACGGTGAGCCTCAGCGGCCAGTTCGAGCGCTCCACCCCGGTGGGAGTGCTCAACCTGACGCTCGCCGCGGCCTTGAGCCTGCCGCGACGGCGTACCAGCCGACGGCCCGCCGTCGAAACCCTCACAAGCACCTTTCGGCGGGTGCGGGGCCCGACCGAGAATCGCCGCAGGCCGATGCGCAGCTTGCGCCCCTTCCGGGCCGGAGCGGCACGCAGTGTGGACCCTCCGGCACGGGGCACGATCACGTCGAGCACCAGGACACCGCGGCAGCGGCGGCGCGAATGGCAGGTCACCGGCACCGGCGTCTGTCCGCGGCGGTTCAATTCGATGGGACGGGTAGTGGCCACCTCCACGGGGCCGGGTGCCAGCACGGTGAAGAACCTCAGGGACGGCGACTGGTCAACGTTCCCCGCGGCGTCGATGGCGCGCACCCGCAGCCCGTGACGGCCGGCCACGAGAGCGAGCACGTGGCGGGCGGGGCACGAGCGAAAGCGTGGTTCGTCGAGTGCGCACTCGAACTCCGCGGGCTCGCTGGATTCAAAGCGAAAGCGTGGCGTGGTGTCCGACGTGCGGCCCCGCGGACCGGCCACGATCCTCGTTTCGGGCGGATCGGTATCGGCGAAGGTGTGCGGCTGCACGAAGATGGTCGCCTTGGCCACGCTGCTCTGGCCACCGTTGTCGGTGGCCCTCGCCTCCAAGATGTGAGGGCCCGGCGCCGTGCCGGCGGCGCTCCAGCCATGGATGAAGTGGCCGCCGCCCGGGGTATGCGAGAGGCCGGACACGGGATTGGTCGCGGTCACGACCGGTACCCCGTCGATCCGGAACTGGACTTCGCGGATGCCACGGGCGTCCGCGGCATCGGCCTCCAGCACGGCGCCACCGAGCACGCTGGCCGGCCTGAGGTTCCCCACCCGCGGCGGCAGGTTGTCACGGGTGCTGTAGGCGAACGCACCCAGGTCGCTCGAGAAGATCACCCTTCCGCCGGCCAGAGCGGGCTGGCCCTTGGTGAGGGTCGATGCTGCATTCAGCGAGTTCTCGGTGAACTCGGTGAGGCTTACCTCAGTCGCGTCGCTGGCCCGCAGAACCTTCTGCGTTCCATCGTCGAGCATGGCGAAGACGAGGTCGTCCGACAGGGCCGCGGTCGTGCTGCCGAAATCTTCGATCCCGGAGGGGCTGTGTTCCGCCCGAAGGCTCAGATCGGTGTTGAGCAGGTAAAGGTCGACGTCGGTGGTGTAGGCCACCACCCCGTCCGCGGGATCGGCGCCCACCCGCTTGCTCACCGCGAGCGCGGGAGCGGGAGAGCCGCCGAGGAAATCGCTCGACACCACGTCGAGCGTGTCGGAGTTGCCGAACTGCTCCAGCCGGTGAACCCGGTTGAGGCTGCTCTCCTCCGCGGCCAGGTAGATGAACGGCGACGTGTCCATTCCGCTGCCCGGCGCACCCGGGAGCAGGCCGTCCGAGGTGAGCGGGACCGAGGGCGTCTGTCCTGTCCCGATGACCCCACTCGCCGCTGGGCCGACCGAGAAGTCGGACACGGCATAGGTCTCGAGGAAATTGGTGCTGCTGGTTCCCACCGCAACGTACGGCGTCGGGATTCCCGCCAGGTCATTCAAGTAGACGAGCGCCGGGCTTGCCTGGGTATTCGCCCCTGCCACCGCCGTTGAGCTCGCGGTGAGCGCGAACTCGGCGCTCGTCGTCCGCACGTCGCTGATGTCGAGCCGGAAGAGCCGAGGCGTTACGCCATCCGAGGCCACGAAGAAAAGCGATGCGTCGCCGCCGGCGTCTGGCTCGGTCAAGAGAGGTGAGCTCTGCAGCTCGTAGCCGTCGGTGTTCGGCACCGGCTCGTCCTGGACGAGGGCGCCGGTGGCGAGGTCGATCTGGGCGAGGGCGATGTCGTTCGCTCCCCCCTGGTTGTCGTCGTTGTGCATCGCGTAGACCTGCCCGGGCGCCGAGGGCGACGAGGCGGTCACCGGTGAGATGACAGCGTCCCCGGCGCCGAAGGTGTCGCTGTCGAGCCCCCCGCCATCGATGCCGGTGCCGGCCTGGGGACCCACCTCCATTCCGCTCGAGAGCATCTGCACGTGAAGCGCGTCGAGGGCCGTGCCGTACACCACTCGCTGCGCGCTGAAGACACCGTCGCTTATCACCGGGCCGGCGACCACATCCTGCTCGGCCGTGGCGGTCTGGCTCCAGCTGCCGGTCACGTTCGTAGTGGCGCCGTGGTCGAAGGCGTCGTGGCCGGAGCGTCCGGGACCGCCGCCCAGGCCGGTCCAAGCGGTGGCGGCCGCGCCCGCGGGGACAGCAGCGAAGAGCAACAGCATGCAGCAGATGAGGTGCCGGAGGCGCATCCCCCCGGTAATCGGTCGGGCGGGAGAGCCCTTTACGGTCGGTCGCGGTCGGGCACCAGGTCGTAATGCCCGAGGCGCTCTGCTTCGCTCGAAGGATTCTCCGCCGAGCGAATGCGACCGGTCACACGCGCCAGCATGAACAGCGACGGAGAAAGTGCGAACACCGCGACCAGTGCCACGAGCCAAGGCTCCCAGCCCAAGGACAGCGCGACGAAGACCGCAATCAGGTCACCAATGAGAATCAGTAGAAGGAGGGGACGTCGTCCGCGCACTCCTACCGGTTCTCGGCAAGCGCCCCTAGGCCTTGAGCGCGAGTCGTTTTCGGCTCGTAGCCCATCTCCGCGCGTGCCCGGGATGTGTCGAGGGTGCATTCCTGAGAGGCCACCCAGACCGCGAACCGGGTCAGCGGCGGCGCGCCGGGCCGCTTTAGGAGGCGCCACAGGCGCTCGCTCACCAGTGCGGCGGCGCCCGCCACCCCGGCGGGGACCGTCTTGTCCGGCGCATCCACCCCCTGGGTGGCCAGCATCGCGGTCACGAACTCGCGGAACACGACCGGTTCCCCGTCGGTCACGAAGTAGACGCCCCCCGCCGGGGCGCGCGTGGCCGCGAGCCACAGCCCCTCGACCGTGTTGTCGATGTGCGTGGTGTCGCTGAGCTGGCCTCCGCCGCCGACCCAGCGGAAGCGGCCGGTGCGAACCATCCCCACCATCGCAGGAAGCAGCGTCGTATCCCCCCTGCCCCACACGAACCGCGGCCGTACGACGACGGTCTCGAGGGAATCGTCGTTGGCCGCGCGCACCAGCGCTTCGGCCTTGGCCTTGGATGACGAGTAGAGCGCGGGCGAGTCAGGGCGCAGGGGCGCATCCTCCCCAACGTTCACGAGCGGCTCGCCGGCCATGAGCGCCGCCTCGGTACCCACGTGCACGAGCCGCCGTACCCCTGCGTCGCGGCAGGCCACGATCACGTTCCTGGTGCCGTGCACGTTCATGCGCTCGAACTCGATCGGATCGCCCCAGTCCTCCACCTTCGCGGCGGCGTGGAAGCAGACCTCACACCCGCGCGCGCCCTCGGTGAGGCCGGCGATCTCGGCGAGGTCGCCGGGAACGGCCTCGGCGCCCCGCTCGCCGACCTTGCGCGCGGCGGCGTCCGAGCGGGCCAGCGCGCGCACGTCCCAGCCCTCGGAGCGAAGGCGCTCGATCAGCGCGCCGCCCACGAAGCCCGAACCTCCTGTGACGAATGCGCTCGGCACGAGCGCCAACCTATCCGCTCTTGAACCCCGGGCAGATCAAAGCGCCGTTGCTCAGGCTGCTCGCCGGCACCGGCGCGTAGGGATCTGCCTGCGCGGCCGGAGCCCGGACCGTCCGCAGGCGAGACACCGCCGCCGCCTTCGTCGAGGCCTTCAGCTCGAGCACCTCGATGCCCCGGTTCATGTCGAAGAGGTAGACGTAGCGCCCGTTCCAGGCCAGGTCCCAGGAATTCGAGCTCTCTTCCTCGGTGCTGCCCGTGACGCGGTAGTAACCGATCTGGCGCACATCGCGGGCGTCGGACACATCGAGCAGCCGCAGCCCCTGGCCGTACCAGGCCACGCCGAGCGTGGACTCGCTCAGCTCGAAGTAGTGCGCCGAGCACTCGAGGCTGGGATCGATCGCCTCCCCGCCGTCCTGTGCGGGATGGAAGGTGTCGAGCGGCTTCATGCGGTACGGCTGCTCGGGCGTCGAGTTGGCCGCCGGCTCGCCGCCGACGGAGTCGGTGATGTCCGAGAAGACGACTCGCCCGCTGGCAGCGCAGGGCTCGGTGAAGTCCTCTTCAGTTCCGATCAGCACGCCGCCGCGACGCACGCCCTCGGCGCGTGTCGACCCGTCAACGGGGCGCTCCGAGTTGTGCATGAAATCGGTCTGGGGCTGGTTCACGCCGCCCACTCCGCCGCCCGCCACCAGCACGGGCTTCCATGGGCGCGCCCAGCGTCGCTTGTCGGTGTAGGGGTCGCGCCATAGGCCCTTGGTGGCGTATCCGAGAATGCCGCCGCGGCCGCTGGTCCAGGCGATGCCGTGGTCGTCCACGTTTACGTCGTGCGAGTAGTCGGTGGCGCCGTCGTTGCGCCACAGGTCGATCGGCTCGTCGTAGACCTTCGGCTTGTAGGGGTCGCGCAGGTCGGTCACCCACATGGGGCGGCCGTCGCCACGCTCGCCGGGCGTGAAGGCCGTCCACACCCCGGGAAAGAGCGTCGGCAGGTCGTCGCGGCGGGCCGGGCCGCCGGTCCAGATCCAGCGACAGCCGCGGATGCAGCTCGCCGTGTGCCCGGATGGCAGCTCGACGAAGTCGCCGATCTGGCGCAGGTCGCCCGGGTCGCGGTAGGAGATCACGTAGAAGCCGCTGTCGCAGTTGGGGTTGCGGTTCTTGGCGGAGAGCGTGCCGATGCCCGGACAGGCGGTCTGGTCGACGTCATCGTGACGCGGGTCGAGCGCGCCGATGATCAGCTTGCGGCGCGTATCGATCTCCATGTCCTCGTCCTGCCAGTAGCCGTTCGCGCCCAGGATCCTCGCCGGCTGGAAGCTGTCCATGAGCACGGGATGGGCCGGGTCGCTGACGTCGTAGGTGCGGAAGCCGTAGCGCCCGGTGGTCAGAAGCACATGCTTGCCCTGAACGCGGTCGAGCTTGCCCTCGACGATCATTCCGGAGTCCGGCACCCGCTCGACGTAGTCGAGGCTTTCGGAGATGTCCGCCCCGGAGGGAGGATCGGCGGCGAGCGCGGTTGACGGCACAGTCACCAGCGCCAGCGCCACTACGACCAGGAACCGACCCATCCTCGACCTCCTCAATGGTTTCGGTCGGGACCTACCCGGACTCAGGCGAAACGGAACTAATGCTCGTCGCGCGGGCCCGACCAGAATGCGTCGCCCACGGTGACCGTGCGCGCGGTCTCGGCCTGGTGGCGCAGCGAGTGGGGATCGCCGTCCTCGAAGGCGAACAGCGCGGCCGCGCCCACTCGGCGCGTCTCGCCCGGCCCGCCGAGGAAACGGTCGACCACGCGGGCACAGCGGCGGCCCTCGGCTATCGCCGTGACCACGAGCGCCTGCCCCATTCGAGCGTCACCGCAGGCGAACACACCGGGCTCGCTCGTCTCGTAGACCGCCGCCTTTACGTTGCCGCGGGCGTCGAGGTCCACTCCCAACCGGTCAACCAGGCCGTCGTGCTCGGGATGGCTGAAGCCGATTGCGATCAGCACGAGCTCGGCGGGCTCGGAGAAGTCGCTGCCCGGGACGGCGCGTAGGTCGCGAGACGAGGTGCCCTCCACCCGGCGGCCGTTGACGGCAACCACGCGACCGTCCTTGCCCAGGATGCCGGTGACCTGGGTGCCGAAGCGGCGGTCGCCGCCCTCCTCGAGCGCGTAGGTGGTGGTCGTGCGCTTGGGCGGCAGCGGCCAGGGCGTGCTGGCCGGACGGCCGTCACCCAGCAGCTCGGGATAGACGTCGAGCAGGAGCACGTCGGACGCCTCCTCGCGCAGCGCGTTGGAGATGCAGTCCATGCCGGTGTCGCCACCCCCCACCACCACCACGCGCTTTCCGGCGGCGGTGATGCCGTCACCGGGCGCCGGTTGCGCCGCGCCGGCGACGAAGCGGTTGCGCTGGTACAGGTACTCCATCGCGAAGTGCACGCCGCTCAGCTCGCGGCCGGGCACCGGGAGGTCGCGGTGCACGCGCGAGCCGATGGCCACCACCACCGCGTCGTGGCGCTCGCGCAGCTCATCGGTGGTGAGCGCAACACCGACGTCCACTCCGTACTCGAAGACGATCCCCTCTTCCTCCAGCAGAGCCACGCGGCGATCGATGATCCATTTCTCGAGCTTGGCGTCAGGCACGCCGAAGCGCAGCAGCCCACCCGGGCCCTCGTCGCGCTCGTACACCGTGACGCTGTGCCCGTGGCGGTTGAGCTCCGCCGCAACGGCCAGGCCGGCGGGCCCGGAACCGACCACGCCCACCGTGCTGCCGGTGCGCTCGTCGGGTGGGTCGGCCGTAATCCAGCCCTCCTCGAAGCCGCGGGTGACGATGGCCAGCTCGATCTGCTCGATCGTGACCGCGTCGTCGTTTATGTCGAGCACGCACGCCGACTCGCACGGAGCCGGGCAGATCAGCCCCGTGAACTCGGGAAAGTTGTTGGTGGCGTGCAGCTGAACGAGCGCCTCCCGCCAACGATCGCTGTAGACGAGATCGTTCCAGTCGGGGATCTTGTTTCCCAGCGGACAGCCCTCCTGACAGAACGGGACGCCGCAGTCCATGCAGCGCCCACCCTGGTCGCGGAGGACCTGATCCTCCGGGAGAGCGAAGTACTGGCGATAGTCGTGAATGCGCTCGTGGGGATCGCGTTTCTCGAAGCCGACTCGCTCGAGGCGCAGGAAGCCGCCGAGCTCTCCCATCAGGCGTGGACCTCGGGCCTCTCCTGCTCGTCCGCCTGCTCGGCCAGCGCGCGCTTGAAGTCGTTGGGCAGGACCTTCACGAACCGCCCAAGCTCGGATTCCCAGTCGGCCAGCACCCGCTCGGCCACGGGCGACCCGGTGCGCGCGGCGTGCTCGGCGATCCAGCCGCGCAGGTGGAGGGCCTCGTCGGAGGCAATCTCGTCGAAACCGACCAGCTCGGTATTGCAACGCGCGCGGAAGACCGCTTCGGTGTCGAGCACGTAGGCGATGCCGCCGCTCATGCCCGCGGCAAAGTTGAGGCCCGTGGGCCCGAGCACCACCACGCGCCCGCCGGTCATGTACTCGCAGCCATGGTCACCCACGCCTTCCACCACCGCCACGACGCCGGAGTTGCGCACGCAGAAGCGTTCGCCGGCCAGCCCACGGAAGAAGGCCCTGCCTGCCGTGGCCCCGTAGAGCACCGTGTTGCCCACGATCACGTTGTCCTCGGCGGTGAAGGTCGCGTCCGCCGATGGGCGCACCACGAGCGTTCCACCGGACATGCCCTTGCCCACGTAGTCGTTGGCGTCGCCGTCGAGCACGAGCGTGACCCCGGGGGCGAGCCAGGCGCCGAAGCTCTGGCCCGCCGAGCCGCTGAGGGCGACCTCGATCGACCCTTCGGGTAGCCCCTCGGAGCCGTGCGCGCGGGCGATCTCTCCCGACAGCAGGCCACCTACGGCGCGGTTCTTGTTCTCGATGCGCCGCGTGATGCGGACGGGGACGCCCTGCTCGATGGCCGGGCGCGAGCGCTGCAGGATGTCAAGGTCGATCGAGTCGTGGAGCACCGGATCGGGCCGCCGGCTGCAACGGCGCGACGAGCCGACCGCCTCCTCGGGCACGTGGAGGAGCGGGCGCAGGTCGATCCCGCGCGCCTTCCAGTGGTCGACGGTCTCGTCGGGTACCAGCAGGTCGGTGCGTCCGATCAGCTCGTCGAGCGAGCGCACTCCGAGCGACGCCATGATCGCGCGCGTCTCCTCGGCAACCATGAAGAGGTAGTTGACCACGTGCTCGGGCTGCCCTTCGAAGCGGCGCCGCAGCTCGGGGTCCTGGGTGGCGATGCCAACCGGGCAGGTGTTGAGGTGGCAGACACGCATCATCACGCAGCCCAGCGCGATGAGCGGGGCGGTGGAGAAGCCGAACTCGTCCGCTCCGAGAATGGCCGCGATGGCAACGTCGCGCCCGGTGCGCATCTGGCCGTCCACCTCGACCAGGATGCGCGAGCGCAAGTCGTTGCGCAGAAGGGTCTGCTGGGTCTCGGCCAAACCGATCTCCCAGGGGATCCCGGCGTGGTGGATCGAGGCCTGCGGGGAGGCTCCGGTGCCGCCGTCGTGGCCGGCGATCACCACGTGATCGGCGTTGGCCTTGGCCACGCCCGCGGCCACCGTACCCACGCCGATCTCGCTGACGAGCTTGACCGAGATCCGAGCGCTTGGGTTGGCGCAGCGCAGGTCGTAGATCAGCTGCTTGAGGTCCTCGATCGAGTAGATGTCGTGGTGCGGGGGCGGCGAGATCAGACCCACGCCCGGAGTCGAGTGACGCAGCCCGGCGATGTAGTCGTCGACCTTGTGGCCCGGCAGCTGCCCGCCCTCGCCCGGCTTGGCGCCCTGCGCGACCTTGATCTGCAGCTCGTCGGCGTTCACGAGGTAGTTGACCGTTACGCCAAAGCGCCCCGACGCCACCTGCTTGATGGACGAGCGCCGCTCGTCTCCGAAGCGAGCCGGGTCCTCGCCGCCCTCGCCGGTGTTCGACTTCCCGCCCAGGCGGTTCATGCCCGCGGCCAGCGTCTCGTGGGCCTCGGGGGAGAGGGCGCCGAGCGACATGCCACCCGACTTGAAGCGCCGCACGATGTCCGGCGCGGGCTCGACGTCCTCGAGCGCCACGGGATCGGTGTCCTCGCGGAAGCGCAGCAGGCCGCGCAGTGCCGTGTTGCGCACGGCCACGTCGTTGACGTAGGTGGCGAATCGCTCGTAGGCCTCCGCGCCGTCCTCGCGGCGCGCGGCGTGCTGCAGGGTGGCGATCGTCTCGGGATTCCAGCCGTGGTACTCGCCGCGCCGGCGCCATGCGTAGACCCCGCCGGAAGGGAGGAGCTCGGATACCGCGGCGGGCCAGGCCCGCGAGTGGCGGTCCAGCGCCTCGCGGGCGATCGTGTTCAGGCCGATGCCCTCGACCCGCGACGTCGTGCCCGTGAAGTGGCGGTCGACCACCTCCCGCTTGATGCCCACGGCCTCGAAGATCTGCGCCCCGGTATAGGAGCGGATCGTCGAGATTCCCATCTTGGACAGGATCTTCAGCAGGCCCTTGCCGATCGCCTTGATCACGCGCTCCTCGGCGTCCTCCGGACTCATGCCCTCCGGCAGCCGGCCGTCACGGTGCAGCGCGTAGAGCGACTCGAACATCACGTACGGATTCACGGCAGCCGCGCCTGAGCCGATGAGCGTGGCGAGGTGGTGGATCTCCCGGGCCTCACCCGTCTCCACCACCAGTCCGATCTGCAGGCGCGTGGCCTCGCGCACGAGGTGGTGGTGCACCGCGCCCACCGCCAACAGCGACGGCATGGCCGCGCGCTCGGGGCCCAGGTTGCGGTCGGACAGGACGATGATGTTCACGCCGTGGGCCACCAGCTCCGACGCTTCCCGGCACATGGCCTCGATGCGCCGCTCCATGCCCTGCTCGCCCTCTTCGGCCGGCCAGGTCATGTCGATCGTGCGCGCCTCGAAGACGCTGTGGTCGACCTGACGCAGCTTCTCGAGCTGCGAGTTGCGCAGAATCGGCTGTGCCATCACGAGCTGGTGACAGTGGTCGGGCGTCTCGCCCAGCAGGTTGATCTCGGGCCCGATGCAGGCCTCGAGGCTCATCACCACCGACTCCCGGATCGGATCGATGGCCGGGTTGGTGACCTGGGCGAAGAGCTGCTTGAAGTAGGAGAACAGGGGCGGCCGCCGATCCGAGAGCGAGGCGAGGGCCACGTCGTTGCCCATGGAGCCTGTGGGCTCGACGCCCTCGCGCGCCATCGGCGCGAGGATGATCCTGAGGTCCTCCTCGCTCCAGCCGAACGCCAGCTGCTTGGCGCGCAACGGCTCCACGCGCGGCACGCGCGGGCTCTTCTCGGGCAGGTCCTCGATGTGCACCACGCGATCGCGCAACCATTCGCCGTAGGGCCGGCGGCGGGCGAGGTCTGCCTTGACCTTGCTGTCGGGAACGATCCGGTCGCGCTCCAGATCGACCAGGAAGATCTTGCCGGGGCGCAGCCGACCCTTGGCCACGATCTCGTCCTCGCCGGCCTCCAGCACCCCGGTCTCGGAGGCAAGCACCACCCAGCCGTCCTTGGTCACCACCCAGCGCCCGGGCCGCAGGCCGTTGCGGTCGAGCGTTGCGCCGATCACCCGTCCGTCGGTGAAGGCCACCGCGGCGGGCCCGTCCCAGGGCTCGACCAGCGACGAGTGGTACGCGTAGAAGTCGCGCACGTCCTGCGACAGCTCGGGCCGGCCCTGGAAGGCCTCCGGGATCAACATCGACATGGCGTGCGCCGGCGAGCGGCCGCCGAGCACGAGAAGCTCCAACAGGCCGTCGAGCGACGCGGAGTCGGAGATGTCGTCTCCCAGCAGCCCGCGGATCTTGTCGATGTCCTCGCCGAACAGCGGCGAGGCGAGCGTCAGCTCGCGAGAGCGGTGCCAGTTACGGTTGCCCCGCAGCGTGTTGATCTCGCCGTTGTGGGCGAGCATCCGGTACGGGTGGGCGAGCTCCCAGCTGGGGAAGGTGTTGGTCGAGAAGCGCGAGTGCACCAGCGCGAGGCGCGAGGCGAGCCGGTCGTCCTTGAGATCGGGGTAGTACTGGGAGAGCTGGGGGGCGGTGAGCATCCCCTTGTACACGAGCGTGCGGGTGGAGAATCCGGCGATGGCCACGCCGGGGAGGTCGTGCTTCTCGACGCAGCGACGGATCACGTAGAGCTTGCGCTCGAGGGCGTCCTGGTCTTCGATCTGGTCGCCGGCCCCGACGAAGAAGTGCTGGATGTATGGCGCGCATGCCTTGGCGGTCGTGCCGCAGTGCAGCTCGTCGACCCAGACGTCGCGCCAGCCGAGCACGCGCTGGCCCTCCGCTTCCGCCGTGCTCTCGATGAGGCCGATCGCCTCCGCCCGGGCGGCCTCGTCGTGGCGGGGCAGGAAGCAGACGGCCACGCCGTAACGACCCGGCTCAGGCAGCTCGAAGTCCACCTTCGCGCGCAGGAACTCGTCCGGCAGTTGCAGCAGAATGCCCGCCCCGTCGCCCGTATCGGGGTCGGCGCCCTCGGCGCCGCGGTGCTCGAGGTGCTCGAGCGCCCACAGCGCGCGCGACACGACCTCGTGCGACGCGGGCACGCCCAGGCGTGCGACGAACGCGACGCCACAGGCGTCGTGCTCGTAGCGGGAGTCGTACAGGCCGCGCGCGGCCCGGAGGTCTTTGGGGGTGATAGTCGTCCTCGGGTTCAGCGCCTCAGGCGGCGCGCGGGTGCAGAACAGGAAATTGTACGGCTGTTCGGCCGCATCGGCGAGGGGGGTCGATAAGGTCGCAGCCGTGGCGGCCACGATCACCGTTCTCTCCCAGAAAGGCGGCACCGGGAAGACCACGACGGTCCGTACGCTCGCTGATGCCTACCGGCGCGCCGGACTCAATGTCCTGTGCGTGGATCTCGATCCGCAGGGCAACCTGTCCGACTACTTCGACGTGCCCGCCGACGCGTCGCCGACGGTGGCCGACGTCCTGGCCGGCCAGGCCCGCGCCAGCGACGCGATCCACGACGGCATCCTGCCGGCGAACCTCGGTCTGGCCGAGGCCGAGCTCGTGATGAGCGGCAAGATGGGCCGTGAGCTCACCCTCAAGCGCGCGCTGAAGGACATCAAGCGCCGCTACGACCTGCTGCTGGTGGACTGCCCGCCCTCGCTCGGGCTGCTGACTGTGAACGCGCTAGTGGCCGCCGACCATGCGCTGATAACCAGCGAGGCCGAGTACTTCTCCCTGCAGGGTGTGGAGCAGGCGCTGGAGGTGGTGGACCTGGCCAAGGACTCGTTGCACCCCGATCTCGACTGGCTTGGCGTGGTGCTCACCAAGGCCGACATGCGTCTGGTGCATGCGCGCGAGGCGCTCCAGTCGCTGCAGGAGCGCTTTGGCGAGAAGGTGTTCGAGACGGTGGTGCGGCGCAGCGTGCGCTACGCCGAGTCCTCGGAGCGCGGGGTGTCGATCCTCGACTACGCCCCCGACCTCGGGGCCGACTATCTGGCCCTGGCCGACGAGGTGCTGACCCGGGTCGGCGGCAGCATCGCCTCGAGGTCGGCCACGATCTCGGCTTCGTAGGCAAGCGAGCGCGGCGTCAGCCGGATCGTCCGGAAGCCGGCCCGGCCGAGGCGGCGGTCGCGAACGCGGTCGGCTTCGAATGCCCTGCGGGTGCCGTGAGCGGCGAAACCGTCGGTCTCGACTATCACCTTCGCCTCAGGCCACGCAAAGTCCGCTTCGTAGCCCTTGATCCGCGTGTTGACCTTGGGGTGCGGCAGGTTGTGGCGTGCGACGATGGCGAGGAAGCGCCTCTCCAGCTCTGACTTCGTCATTTCCGGTGGGCCCTCGGCGGCTCGTAGGAGCTTGGCGCCGCGTCTACCCGGATTGTTGTGAACTACGGCTATAAGGGCAGCCAGGTCGAACAGGCGCAGATACTCGGATTCGTGCACTGCCCGCTTCGAGGTCCTGGTAGGCTCAAGACGTCGGCGAGGTCCAGCAGGGTTCGTGCCAGGGTCGTGACCGGGATGCCTCGTGGACGGTGACCTGGTCGGCGCCCAGCCGGCCCGAGCGGTGGATGCGCAGGCCTTGGCGGCGCACACGTCCGGCGCGCGTCGGAACCGTGACATGCACGAGGGCGGAAGCGCTCTGACGGATGTTCCAGTGCGCCGCCGCATCAACGTGCGAGAGCACCGCCCCCGGGCCGCACGCCAGGACGGCGGCCAGCCAGTGCCCCTCGCGCCTGAGCTCCCGATGGCCGACGGCGAAGACGCCGCGGTGGAGGCGAATAAGGCGGTGGGTCCGGACGCGCTCCTCTGATGCCTGTGTCTCCCGATACCCGCCTCAAGCAGCTGAGCGCGCGTCACGACGCCGTACTGCCGTCTGGCGACGGCCGCCAAGCGCCGATCCGCACGAGGGTTGGGCGCTTTTGGCTTTCATATCAACCGGATAAGGCGCCCCACCCATCGAGTTCGCCCCCCGGGGGCCGGCCAGGGCAATCACTAGGCTCGCCGCTCACGTGACGGATCTGCTCACCAGGCCGGCCGGCGACCTGGCCGCCCTCATACGAAACGGCGACCTCAGCGCGCTCGAGCTCACCGAGGCCTCCCTGGGGCGCATCGAGGCGCTGCAGCCCAGCCTCAACGCCTTCGTGCACCTCGACCCCGAGGGCGCCCTCGCCGCCGCCGAGTCGATCGGCCCGGACGACCCGCGGCCGTTCGCCGGCGTGCCCATCGCGGTCAAGGACACCGCCGCCGTGGCCGGCATGCCGCTGACCATGGGCTCCGATCTCTTCGGCGACTTCAGGCCGGCCAACGATGCCTTCGTGGTCCGGCGCCTCAGGGACGCCGGCTTCGTGATCGTCGGCAAGACCAACATGCCGGAGTTCGGGATCCTGCCGGTGTCGGAGCCACGGCGATTCGGGCCTGTTCGCAACCCCTGGGACACCGAGCGCACCCCGGGCGGCTCCTCCGGCGGGGCCGCCGCCGCGGTGAGCGCCGGCATGGTGCCGCTGGCCCACGGCAGCGACGGCGGCGGCTCCATCCGCATCCCGGCCGCCTGCTGTGGGCTCGTCGGGCTCAAGCCGAGCCGAGGGCGCATCTCGCGCGGACCCGAGGGCGGCGACGACTTTCTCGTGAGCGACGGTGTGCTCACGCGCACGGTCGCCGAGACGGCGCAGCTGCTCGACGTGCTGGCCGGCTACGAGCCCGGCGATCCGGCCTGGGCGCCGCCGCCGGATGAGCCGTTCGCGACCGTGGCGGCACGCGAACCCGGGTCGCTTTGCATCGGTGTGACCACCGACGCCGCAATTCCGGGCGAGCTCGACCCCGCCTGTGAACGCGCGGTTGAAGAGGCCGCCGAGCTGCTGCGCGGGCTTGGCCACGAGGTCGAGGAGATCGAGGCTCCTTGGAAGGACCGCGACATCCTGCGCACGTTCACGCTGGCCTTCGGCGCGCCGATCGCCACGGGCATCCAGGCGGGCGCCCAGGTCACCGATCGAGAGCCGAGCGAGGAGCTGATCGAGCCGCTGTCGTGGATCATCTGGAATGGGATAGCCGAGCGCAGCCCGGTCGACTACCTGGTCGCCCGCTCGCAGCTGACCGCTTTCGCCCGCGAGATCGTCGCGGTCTGGGGGCGCTACGACGCCGTGCTCATGCCCGCGCTGGCCCAGCGGCCGGTTCGGATCGGCGAAATCGACGCCTGCTCGGCAGAGCCCTGGGAGGACTTCCGGCGCTCGGGTGAGTTCACGCCCTACACGGCGATCTTCAACGTCACCGGGCAGCCGGCCATCTCATTGCCGCTATTCGGTGGTGACGATGGCCTCCCGCTCGGCGTCCAGATCGCGGGCCGGCCGGCGGGCGAGGGTCAGCTGCTAGCCCTGGCAGCGCAGCTCGAGGCGGCGCTGCCGTGGGCCGCCCGCCGGCCCGAGGGTCAGAGCGCGGCCGCCGCCAGCACGTCTCGATCGCGCTCGTAGCTCAGCAGGGCGCTCGCCTGGGCGGGCTCGAGCCAGCGCAGCTCGTCGACCTCGTCGTTGGGCACAAAGCCGGGGTCCGACTCCACCTCCATCAGCCAGTAGCGCACCACCTTGGGCCGCCCGCGCACCTCGTAGTGCGTCTCCGGAAGCTCGCGGACCAACCGCGCGCGGATGCCGGTCTCCTCCTCGATCTCGCGCAGCGCGGCCTCTTCGAAGCTCTCGCCGGCGTCGAGCTTGCCCTTGGGCAGTGTCCAGTCGTCGTAGCGCGGCCGGTGGACCAGCACGATGAGCCCGTCCCGCGCCACCACACCACCCGCGGCCCTCACCTGGTCCGTCACAGCTCACTCACATCCGCGCCTCCGGGAGCGAACGTCACGCGTCGCACCTCGCCGCCCGCCGCCTCGCTGCCCAGGCGCTCGACCAGCGCGCCGGTCCCCTGCCAATGGCACCAGAAGAGGACAGTCGGGCCCGCGCCGGAGATCGTGGCCCCCACCGCCCCGAGCTCCTGCGCTCGATCCACCAGCTCCATCGAGCGCGGGTAAAGGGAGCGACGGCGAGGCTGGTGCAGGCGGTCGCCCAGGCCGCGGCCGATCAGCGAGAAATCGGCGCGGGCCAGGCCCAGCACCAGCAGCGCCGCATTGCCGACGTTGTGCACGGCATCGAGCAGCGGCACCTCGCTGGGCATGGCTGCACGAGCCTCGCTCGTCGGCACCTCATCTCCTGGAATCACCAGCACTCCCTCCAGGCCCGCCGGCGGATCGAAGCGCGTCGGCGCCTCACTGGAGCCGACGCAGATCACGAAGCCGCCCAGCAGCGCGGCGGCGACGTTGTCCGGATGGCCCTCCAGCTCGGCGGCGTGCTCGAACAGCTCGGCATCGAGCTCGTACAGGTGGTCGGCCGCGCAGAGACCCGCGACGATGGCGGCCGCACTCGATCCGAGGCCCGCGGCCGGAGGGATGGCGGAACGGATGCGAAAGCGCAGGCCGTCGGCCGGATGCAGGCGCTCAAAGCCGCGCACGCACAGGTTGGTGCGATCGCAGGGCACTCCGGGCACGTCGCACTCGACCGAGAACTCTCCGGTCTCCTCCACCTCCAGCTCGAGCTCGATGGCCAGGGCGGCGGCCAGCACGTCGTAGCCCGGCCCGAGGTTGGCCGTGGACGCGGGCACGCGAACGAGGCGGCGGCGATTCAGCCCAGCACCGCCCGCTCGACGCTGTCGATGTCCGGCTCGCACGGCACCACCGAGGTGGCCCGGTTCATGGCCGTCTGGGGATCCTTGAGCCCGTGTCCGGTGAGCACGCAGACCACCCGGCCCTCCGCGCCGTACTTGAGCAGCCCGGCCACCGAGGCGGCCGAGGCCGGCTCGCAGAAGACGCCCTCGCGCGCGCCGAGGAGGGCGTAGGCGTCGAGGATCTCGGCGTCGGACACCGCCCGTATCTCGCCGCGCGACGAGGTGAACGCGCTCATGGCGTCCTCCCACCGGGCGGGGTTGCCGATGCGGATCGCCGAGGCCACCGTCTCGGGGTTCTCGACCGGGGCCCCGTGGACCAGCGGCGCGGCTCCCTCGGCCTGGTAGCCGTGCATGCGCGGCGCCGACTCGTATTCCTGAAAGCCCTTCCACCACGACGTGACGTTTCCGGCGTTGCCCACCGGGATGCAGAGCACGTCGGGGGCCTCACCGAGCTCGTCGCATACCTCGAAAGCGCCGGTCTTCTGGCCCTCCACGCGGTAGTCGTTGACCGAGTTCACCAGCGCGATCGGATGGCGCTTGGCCAGCTCGCGCACCAGCGCGAGGGCCTGGTCGAAGTTGCCGCGCAGCGCAATCACCTGGGCACCGTGCATCAGCGCCTGGGCGAGCTTGCCCGTTGCGATCTTGCCCTCGGGGACGATCACCGCGCCGCGCATGCCGCCGCGCGCCGCGTAGGCCGCGGCGCTGGCCGCGGTGTTGCCGGTGGAGGCGCAGATCACCGTCTCGGCCCCCTCCGCCTTCGCGGCCGACACGGCCACGGTCATGCCGCGGTCCTTGAACGAGCCCGTTGGGTTGGCGCCCTCGAGCTTGAGCCACACCTCGCAGCCCGTGAGCTCCGAGAGGTGCTCGGCGGAGACGAGCGGCGTGTCTCCCTCCCCCATCGTCACCAGCGGCTCGACCGGCAGCCGGTCCCGGTAGCGCCAGAGGGTCAGAAGGTCTCCTCGATCACGCGGATCACCCGCGGCGGCTCGCGTACGAAGTCGAGCCGCGAGATCAGCTCCACGGCCGCGCGGAACTTCGACTCGAGCACGGGGTGCATCACCATCACCAGCCGGGCCTCCCGCCCGAGGCCCTTCTGCACCACGGAGCGGATCGACACGCCCTGCATGCCGAGGATCTCGGCCACCTGGGCCAGCACTCCGGGCCGGTCGGCCACCTCGAGGTGCAGGTAGAAGGAGAACTCGACGTCGGTGACCACCGGCTGTTTCACCGCCGGGGCCGGGAGCGAGGGCGGAGGGATGATGGCCGAGACGACGTCGCCCAACACCGCGCTCGCGGTCTGGATCCCCCCCGCGCCGGGGCCGCTCAACGTGATCTCCGTGATCGCCGGCGACTCGATCGTCACCGCGTTGAACGCGCCGTTCACGCTGGCCAGAGGATGGTCGGCGTAGAGAAAGGCCGGATACACGTGAACCGCCACGGCGCCGTCGATGCGCTGCGCCGAGCCCACCAGCTTGAGCGCCAGCCCGAGGTCCTTGGCGTAGCCGATGTCGTCGGGAGTTATTCGCTCGATGCCCTCGTAGCTGACCTGGTCCAGGCGCACCGCCGCGTTGAAGGCCAGCCGCGCCAGAATCGCCATCTTGGCGGCGGCGTCCTTGCCCGTCACGTCCTCGGTCGGATCGGCCTCGGCGTAGCCCATCTCCTGCGCCTCGGCCAGGGCCGCCTCGTAGGTTGCGCCGGTGGCGGTCATCTGCGTGAGGATGTAGTTGGTGGTGCCGTTGACGATGCCGTGGACGCGCTCGATGTGTGCTCCCGCGAGCGACTCGCCCATCACCCGGATGGCCGGCACAACTCCGGCCACCGCACCCTCGAAACGCAGCTGAACGCCGCCGCGGCCGGCCGCTTCGAAGATCTCCTCACCGTGTTGGGAGAGCAACTGCTTGTTGGCCGTGACCACGTGGCGCCCGGCCTCGAGCGCGCGCAGCACATGGTCGCGCGCGGGCTCGATCCCACCCATGAGCTCCACGATCAGGTCGCTGCGCTCGAGGATGTCCTCGAACTCGCCGCGTGAGCGGGTGAGGATCCCCGACAGCTCCGGGCGGCGGCCGGTCTCGGCCTCCACCGCCTCGGCGCGCTCGTCCAGCAGGGTGGCGAAGGCGGCGCCGACCGTGCCATGGCCGAGCAGCCCCACGCGAAACGGCGCGCCCCGGTCAGACATCGCGCGCGGTCAGGTCGTCAAAGGTCTCGCGCCGCACCACCACGCGAGCATCGCCGTTGCGGCAGAACACGACCGGCGGTCGCAGCAGCGCGTTGTAGTTGTTGGCCATCGCATGACCGTAGGCCCCGGTCGCACCGATCACCAGCACGTCACCCGGCCGCGGATCGTCCAGCACGGCGTCGCGAACGAGGATGTCGCCCGACTCGCAGTGCATGCCGGCGACCGTGCACTCCATCGATCCGCCAAGCCGGTCGGCGATCGCCGCCTCGTAGCGAGCGCCGTAGAGCATCGGCCTCAGGTTGTCCGACATCCCGCCGTCCACCGCGACGTAGGTGCGAACTCCGGGTATGCGCTTGACCGTTCCCACGGTGTAGATCGTGATCCCCGCGTTGCCCACCAGCGAGCGGCCCGGCTCACAGAGCACGGTCACCCCGTCCGGGGCCGCGCGCAGCAGGGCCTCCACATACTCGTCGATCGAGGGGGGCTCGTCGGCCGCTGTGTAGGCGATCCCCAGCCCGCCGCCGAGGTTGAGCAAGGGCCATTCCCCCACTGCGGTCAGAATCTCGGCCAGCTTCGCGAAGGCCTCGAGATCGAAGACCTGCGAGCCGATGTGCGCGTGCAGGCCGCGCAGCTCGAGTCCGGCGTCCGCGCATGCCTGGACGGCACGCGGCACATCGTCGAGGCCGAACCCGAACTTGGAGTCCTGCTGGCCCGTGCGGATATAGGAGTGGGTGGCCGGCTCGATGCCAGGCGTCACCCGCAGCATCACCCGGGCCGGGCGCCCCCGCATGCGCTCGATCTCGTCGAAGGAGTCGAGCACAATCGTCCCGACCCCCGCGGCGAGGGCGTACTCGAGCTCGGCCGGGGTCTTGTTGTTCCCGTGCATGTAGATCCGCTCGCCCTCGAAGCCGCCCGCGAGCGCGAGGTGAAGCTCGCCGCCGCTCGCCACGTCGACCGACAGGCCCTCGTCGGCCAGCAGGCGCAGGACCGCCGTGCAGGGACAGGCCTTGCTGGCGTAGATGATCTCGAAGCGCTCGGTCCGTGCCCCGAAGGCCTGTCTGTAGGTGCGCGCGCGTGCGCGGATGTCGTCCTCCGCGTACACATAGGCGGGCGTGCCGAACTCGCGCGCGAGCTCGACCACGTCGCAACCGCCCACCTCGAGGCGGCCACGCTCGTTCAGGCGCGAGCCGAGGGGATACACGTGCGAGACGGCTACCGAGGCCATGCGGCGGCGATTATGAAGGACACCATGGAGCATCCCCCACCTCAGCCTCCCGAGCTGGGCGATCACAACGGCCTCGCCTACGCGCTGTTCATGCCGGCCGCCACCCCTGAATGCGGGGTGGTGATCCTGCACGGAGCGGGGTCGGCGAAGGAGTCGCATTTCGACTTTGCGCGAGGGTGCCGCGCCGACGGGATCGCCGCTCTCGCCTTCGACGCGCGCGGTCACGGACAGTCGCCGGGCGCGTTCGGGCCAGGTGCGATCGACGATGTGCTGGAGATGGTTGCGCTGCTCCGATCGCACGTGAACAGCGTGGCGCTGCGCGGGTCGAGCATGGGCGGATTCCAAGCGATCCATGCCGCGGCCGCCGATCCCTCGCTGAGCTCGGTGGTGGCGATCTGTCCGGCCCCGGAGGATTCGCTGCGGCGGATGCTGAGCTCCGGCGAGCCGCTGCGCTTTCGCTGCGACATCCCGGCCACCGCGCGCTGGCTCGGCTCGCTCGATCTCTACGAGGCGGCGCGACGGCTCGGACCGCAGACCGCGCTGCTGCTTCTTCACGCTCGGGGCGACGAGCAGATCCCGTGGACGGTGAGCGAGGCGGTCCACGCATCGGCGCACGACCCCAAGCGCCTGCTGCTGCTCCCCGGCGGGCACCACCGCTCCCTTCAGCACGACCTGGAGTTGCAGGCGCTCTCGCGCCGCTGGATCCTCGAGGCCGCCGCCGAGTTTTGAGAATGATTCTCGTTTAGGCTTCCCGCCCGTGCCCTCCCCCGTGGACCTCGTCGAGCTGCCCTTTCTCAGAGAGGCCCTTGTAGAGGTGGTTCTGCTCGGAGCCGCCGGCGGGCTGCTGAGCGCGTGGATCGTCTTGCGCCGGCTCGCGTTCTTCACTCACGCGGCGGGCTCGGCGACCTTTCCCGGACTGGTGGCCGCCGACGCGTCGGGGGTCAGCCCCACGCTCGCCGGCCTGGCGGTCGCCCTCGGCTACGCGGGTGGTGTCGAGCGTACGGGGCGGGCGGGGCGCGAACCCGGCGAGGCCACCGCCCTGCTGCTGGTGGCCGCCCTGGCCGGCGGAATCATCCTGGCCAGCGATGTGTTCGAGTCGAGCGCCGCGGTCGATCGCCTGTTGTTCGGCACCCTGCTGGGGCTTGGCCCGGCCGACCTCGCCCTGTCTGCCGCCACGCTGGCGCTGGCCGCGGCCGGCACGCTCGCGCTGGGCCGGACCTGGGCCGCGGTGGCCTTCGATCCGGAGGGCGCCGCCGCTCTCGGCCTACCGCTGGCGCGGGCCGACTTTCTGCTTCTCGGGCTCGTGGCCGTTGCCGCGGCGGCCGCAATCCCGGCGGTCGGTGCGCTGCTGGTGGCCGCCGTGTACGTGCTCCCGGGAGCGGCCGCCCGGCTCGTGACACGCACCATTCCGTCGCTGCTGGCCTGCTCGGTGGCATTTGCCCTGGGGCAGGGCCTGATCGGACTGTTCGCCGCCTACTGGCTCGATCTCCCCGCGGGACCGCCGGTGGCGGTGATCGGCGCGCTCGGCTACGCCGGTGCCGCGCTACTGGGAGGCCGATGACCGAACCGGTGGTCTACGCCGAGGATCTGTCGGCCGGATACGAGGGCCAGCCGGTCCTGCGCGACGTCTCCTTCGAGATCGATCCCGGTCGCACCGTGTGCGTGCTCGGCCCCAACGGCGGTGGCAAGACCACCCTCTTTCGCGCGCTCACCGGAGAGCTCGACGCGCTGACCGGGCGGATGCGAGTGGCCGGGCGGCCGGCGTACGTGGCCCAAACCGAGCGTACGCGCCTCGACTTTCCGGTGAGCGCCCTCGACGTGGCGCTGATGGGCTCGCTCGCGCACGGGCGCTGGTGGCTGCCCGCCCCACGCTCCCAGCGCAAGGCCGCCGCGCGGGCGCTCGAGCGAGTGGGGCTCGGCGAGCAGTCCGCCACTGCGTTCGGCGAGTTGTCGGGCGGTCAGCGCCAACGCGCGTTGCTGGCGCGCGCGCTCGTGCAGGAGGCGCGCGTGCTGCTCCTCGACGAGCCCCTGTCCGGTGTGGACCCGGCCAGCGCGCAGCTGATCGACGCCGTCTTCAGCGAGCTGCGGGGAGAGGGCAGGAGCGTGCTGGTGTCGAGCCACGATGTCGAGAGCGCTCGCGACTTCGACCTCGTGCTCTGTCTCAACGAGCGCCAGATCGCCTTCGGCCCGCCGGGCGAGGCGCTGGACCGGGCGACACTGGAGAAGACCTACGGGCGAGAGCTGATCGTGCTCGACGAGGCCGGGCCCACGAGCGCGATCACGATCCAGCATCATGCTCACGGGCACCACCACGGGGCGCACGAGCCATGAGCGGCATCGAGCTCCGCGCGATGCTCGAGCTCGCTCTGGTCGGCGGCTTCTGCGGGGCGCTCGGCTTCTGGGTCGTGAGCGAGCGGCTGACCTACGGAGCGGAATCGCTCTCCCACGGCCTGCTGCCCGGGCTGGTGCTGGCCGGTCTGGCCGGGGCTCCCTTGCTGCTCGGCGCCGCGGGCGGTGCGCTGGTGGCCGCGGCGCTCATAGCGCTCGCGGCCCGCGATGCTCGTGTCGGTCCCGACGCGGGAACCGCGGTGGCGGTGACCGGGCTGGTGGGCCTGGGCGCGCTGCTCGCCCTGGTCCCCGACTCCCCTCAGCGCCTTCAAGAGCTGTTGTTCGGCGATCCGCTGGCGGTGAGCGACGCCGATCTCGCCGCCGCGGGGGTGCTGGTGCTTGCCGGGGGCGGCGCCCTCGCGGCGCTTCACCGTCCCCTCAGCGCGAGCTCTTTCGATGCCTCCGGAGCCGCCGCCCTCGGACTGCGACCCGGCCTGGTGCGCCTGGCGCTTCTCAGCCTGCTCGCCGCGGCGGTGGCCGTAGCCGTGCAGGGCCTCGGAGCCCTGCTGGTGCTGGCCGTGCTCGTGGCGCCACCGGTGGCGGTAAGACGCCACGCGCGCACCCCGCGGGCGGCCATGCTGGGCGGGGCAGCCGTTGCCGTCCTTGCCGGGCTGGCCGGCATCCAGCTCTCGGCGCTATTGGGCAGCGCGGCGGGCGCGTCGGTCGCACTCGTGCTGTGCGCAGCGGCCGCTCTGGGAGCTCTGTTGCCTAGGCGGCAGCGGGCCGAGGGGCGCCCCGGCGAGCAATCAGGATCGCGCTCCCCAGCGCCAGCAGCACCAGGCTGTACAGCTGGGCCAGCGTGAGCCCGGCCACGACGGAGTCGTTGCGCCGGATCAGCTCGACCAGGAAGCGCTCGGCGCCGACGATGGTCAGATAGAGACCGAACAGCGCACCGGGCGCGAAGCGGTCGCGCAGGTGCCACAGCACGAGGGTGGCGAGCCCCATGACGAGCGTTTCGTAGACCGGCGTGGGGTGAACGTCATCGGTTGTCGGCACGGTTCCCTCGGGATAGGCCATGGCCCAGGGAAGGTCCGAGGCGATGCCGTAGTCGCCGTCGCCCGACACCTGACAGCCGATGCGGCCCACCGCGTAACCGATGGCGATCGGCGCGGCAGCGGTGTCGAGAAGGGTCCAGCCGAGCCAGCCGCGCCACCAGGCCCACAGCAGCACCCCGACCGCGCCGCCGATCAGGCCACCGAAGAACACGAGACCCGAGCCGGAGAAGATGTTGCCGAGCAGATCCTCTGACACGTCGTCCCAGTTCTGGATCAGGAAGTCGACGCGGGAGCCGACCAGGCCGCCGATCAACGCGGCAAAGGTGGCCTCGTAGGTCCAATCGGGCGGCTTGCCGAGCTCGTGGAGGCGGCGGCCGAAGATCGCCCCCGAGCAGACAAAGGCTAGTGCGAAGCAGATCCCAAAGGTCTTGAGATCGAGCGGGCCAATCGAGATCTCCGGCAGCATTCATCGCGCAGGGTAGTCAGCCGCCCCTCTACGATGAGTCGAATGCGGAAAGCCGTGCTCGCGATCCTTCTCTGTGCGGCGCCGCTGTTTGCAGCGCCCGCTCAGGCCTCCCAAAGCCTTATCGACCGCCAGGCGCTGCGCGAGGCCGAACGCGTGTACTCCCGGGGCGCCGGCTCCGGATCCGGCTCGATCGTCCCGCTGCCGTTGCGGGGCGCGCAGGCCCAAACCCGCGACGTCGTCACGTCCGTCGCCTCGAACCGAACACTCGGCCGCATGGCGCGCCACGATGGGCCCGCGCGGGTGCTCGTGGGCGTCCGGGCCCGCAGCCAGCTTCCCGGCGTCGCGCGGCTGCTCGAGCGTGTCGGGGCCGCTCCCGAGGCCTTCGAGCCGATAGGCGTGCTGGCCGCCACAGTCCCCTCGGCCGCGGCGCTCGCTCGCGCTCTCGCCGGCGATCCGCGGGTGGCCTACGTGGAACGCGACACGAGGGTCCCGATCGCGGCCGACCCCTTCGACATCGCCGACCCCCAGCACGGGGGCCTCAAGTACACATGGTTCTACGACGACGTGCGCGCCGCCGACGCGCTGGCCGCGGCAGGCGGTGGCTCGAGGCGCACGGTGGCGGTGATAGATACCGGCCTCGACCGCAACCACCCGGAGTTCGCCGGTCGCATCGCCCGCGTGTATGACACACACCTGGGCAGCAAGGACGTGACCGACTTCGCCGGACACGGGACGTTCGTTACCGGGCTGATCGCCGCCATCGACGGCAACGGGATCGGCGGCAAGGGGGTGGCGGGAAACACCAAGGTGCTGGCCATACGCGCCTCACGCGACAGGTGGGGCACCTTCACCGAGCGCGACCTGCTGCGCGGAATCGCCTTCGCAGTGCGTCGGGGCGCCGACGTGCTCAACCTGAGCCTGGCCGGGGACGGCCTCAATCTCAGCGTCGAGCGCGCCCTGGGGGTCGCCTTCTACAACGACGTCCTGCCCGTGGCCGCGTCGGGCAACATGGGAGACGCCAAAAACAACTTCGGCGAGTTCAACCCGGTCCAGTTCCCGGCGGCCTTTCTCGGGGGCCGCAGCGGAGCACCGGGCATCGGCCTCTCCGTCGCTGCCACGCGCCCGAACGGGACCCATGCGTCGTTCTCGACCCACAACCGCTTCGTCAGCCTCGCGGCACCGGGAGCGAGCACCGGCAGCTGCCGCTTCGGCGTCCTGTCGACGCTGCCCGCCTCGCGGGAGACAGCCTGGGACCTGCCCGATCCCTATGGCAACCGCCCGTGCAACAGGGTCTTCTCGCAGGGCAACGTGCGCTTCGCCTACGGAGAGGGCACCAGCTTCGCGGCCCCGATCGTCTCTGGCATCGCCACCCTTGTTTGGCAGGTCGAACGCCGCTTGGCCTCCGAGCAGGTGGCCGAGGTGCTGATTCGCTCGGCCCGCCAGACGCGCGGCACGGGCTGGAACGAGTTCACCGGCGCGGGGATCGTGGACGGCAAGGCGGCAACGGACCTTGCCCGTGTCTACGACGTGACCGCCCCGAGGACAAAGGCCGAGGCCCGCCGCGTCGGAACCAGCGTCAGCGTCCGGATGGCGCGGACGCAGGACCGCACCGAGGAGGGGCGCGAGCTGGCGGCCGGGGTGACCTACGGACTGCTCGTGTCGCGCAACGGCGGTCAGACATTCAGTGCGGTGACCAAGCGCCGCACTCGGCCGCTCAGGCGCAGCGTTCTGCTTCGCGGCACGCGCACGAACGTGCTGGCCGCAACCGCGTGCGACGGCAATGGCAACTGCACGGTCAAGCGCCTGGGCCGCTTCGAGCCGTAGCGGGCTGATGTGGGTTGGCGGTTCGCGCGAGCCCGCCCGGCGCTGCGCGAGCCGCCGTGTGGCGGGCGCATGCGTCTTCTAACGGCAGCAACCAAGGGTGGACGGGCCGTGTTGTCGGCTTTGTCACGTCGCCGTAACGCGGTTTCGCGCCACTGTCCTGGCTTACTGTCTCCTGGACACCAGGGCAGGACAGCTCCCAACGCGGCGGCCCGATTCGTCTCCCCGACGATCTCCAGCTCCAGCGCTTCCCGGACGCCGAGCGCGGCCGAGCTGAAGATGAGCAGCTATAGATACCCCAGCGGGTCCACCGGCGTTCCGCCCACCCGCACCTCGAAGTGCAGATGCGGCCCGGTGGAGTTGCCGGTGTTGCCGCTGTAGCCGATCACCTGGCCCTGGGAGACGTTGGCACCGTTCGAGGTGGCAAAGCTCGATTGGTGTGCGTAACACGTCGAGAGGCTGCTGGTGTGCTGGACGCAGGTGTAGTTGCCGTAGCCGCCGACCCAGCCCATCAGCGCCACGCGGCCCCCGTCGGCCGCCCGGATGGGCGTGCCCTCCGGAACGACGATGTCGATCCCGGCGTGCATGTGGCCCGGTCGCGCCTCGCCGAAGGAGCCGCTGACGGAACCGTTGACTGGCCAGATCAGCTGGCCCGAGCCCTGCTTGATGGGACCCGGGTCCGGCGAGCCGTTCAGCGCGGCCGCCACCCGGGCCTGCTCGGCCTCGAGCGAGGCCAGGTCGTCCTCGAGGACGCCACGCTGCTCGCGCACCTGCGCCAGTGCGCCGCTCTTTTCCGCACGGGCCGACGCGAGCTCGTCACGCGAGGAGACGAGCTGGCTCTGGGCCTGGGCGATCTGGTCGCGCTCGGCCAGGATCCGCTCGGCCGCCAGCTGCTCTCGCTCCTCGAGCTCGGCGAGCTTGATCGCCTGCTCGCGCGCCTGGTCGCGCAGCTTGCGCACCTGGTCGGTGATCTCGCGGTCCTGGTCGGAGATGCGCTCGAGGAACTCGGCTTGCTCGAGCAGGTCGCCGAAGCCGTCTGCCTCGAGCACCACGGTCAGGGCGTCCGGGGCGTCGGCCTTGTAGATCTCCACGAGGCGAGCGGCCAGGACCTTGCGCGCCGTCACGAGCTCGCTGCGCAGGCGCTCGAGGCGGTCGCGCGCCTCCTCGAGCTGGTCGCGCACCTCGAGCAGCTCGGCCTTCTGGCGGTCGAGGCTGGCCTGGGCACGGTCGAGCCGGCTCTGGGTCGCGCTGATCTCCCCCTGGATGCTCTCGATACGGGTGCTGAACTGGGCGATGTCCGTGGACAGCACGCCCTCCTTCTGCTTGGCCTGCTCGATCTGGCCGCGCTTTTCCTCGATGCGCTGCGGCAACGGGGCGGACAAACCGGGCAGCGGCAGCACGAGGTAGGCCGCGAGGGCCACGATCATGGGCAGGAAGAAGCTTTTCTTCATGGGCTCTGGAGGCGCCCCAAGGCTGCCGCGTTTACCCGCGTTATGCAGGGATTTTCGGGGCGCGAGGCGGTGACACTAGCAAGGCAGGCCGGGCGCTTGGCCGAAATTCGGGCCGGTGCAAGAGGCCGTGCACGCCACCTTCAGGAAGCGCTTAACGACCTCACTAATATTGACGTTATGGCCACTCAGCAGCGAGCGATCTTCCCCCGAGATACCGGCCTCCAGGTGCGGATGCTCTTCACCCTCTTCCTGCTCGGGCTGCTCTACGTGGCCCTGATCGGGGCGCTGCTGGCCGCCGGCACGGGGATCGTGCTGCTGGTCGTGATCATGGGCGCACTGTCCGTCGGGCAGCTCTTCTTCTCCGACAAGTTGGCCCTAAGGGCAATGGGCGCCAAGGAGGTCTCGCCGCAGGAGGCGCCGGGCCTGCACTCGATGATCGAGCGGCTGTGCATCCAGGCCGACCTGCCCAAGCCCAAGATCGCCGTGGCCGACATGGACGTGCCCAACGCTTTCGCTCTCGGCCGCTCGCAGAAGAGCGCCACGGTGGCCTGCACCACCGGCATCATGCGCACGCTGTCCCCCAGCGAACTCGAAGGCGTCATGGCCCACGAGCTGTCGCACGTCAAGCACCGTGACGTTCTGATCATGACGATCGCCAGCTTCTTCGCCTCGATAGCCGCGATAATCATGCAGTTCGGCTTCTTCTTCGGCGGCGGGGATGACGAGAACCCGAGCATCATCGTCGTCCTGGTCGTGTCGTTCGTCGTGTACATCGTCTCCTTCTTCCTCATGCTCGCCCTGTCGCGCTACCGGGAGTTCGCGGCCGATCGCGGCGCGGCGGTGATCACCGGGCGCCCGAGCGCGCTGTCCTCGGCGCTGGTGAAGATCTCCGGCGCGATGCAGCAGGTGCCCACGCGCGACCTCCGCGAGGCGGAGCGCATGAACGCGTTCTTCATCGTCCCCACGAGCGTCAAGGGCGCGATGCAGACCATCTTCTCGACGCACCCGCCGATGGAGAAGCGCATCGAGCGCCTGCAGACGCTCGAGTCGCAGCTGCAGGGCACCGCCTAGTCTCCACGGCGTGGGATTCCTCGACGCTCTCCTGGGAGGCAAGAACAAGAAGGTCGCGTTGCCGGCGCCCGACCGGCTGTTCGCGATGACCACCGCGCAGATAACGCTCGAGACGGGGCTCGGCCTGCAGCACCGCCGCTCGGCCGGCATCGTCTTCCAGCCGCTGGGCACGGCCGACTTCGAGGGCATCTTGGCCGAGACCGAGGAGCTGCTGAAGGGGACGGCCGAGGAGACCGGCACGGAGGTCGACTCCTCCGAGGACGAGTACGGCTACCGCTGGCTGATCCTCAAGGACGCGGACTTCGAGGACCTCGTGGTCTCGCTCAACACGATCTCGGTGGCGCTGCAGGGCAGCGGCTACGGCGACCGCCTGCTGTGCGCCGTCTTCCCCTTCGAGGAGAAGGGCAAGCCCGTGTACTTCATCTACAACTTCAAGCGGGGCGCGTACTACCCGTTCGTGCCCGCGCCGGGCGAGCAGGCGCGCAACTCGGAGCGGGAGCTGCGGCTGCAGTCTCAGGTGGGAGCGGAGCTGCCCTTCGAGAAGGACGTGTCGCGCTGGTTCCCGCTCTGGGAGATCCCGCTGTAGGCGTTACTCCACCGCCATCAGATGGCGGCAGCGCTCATCGATGGCCTTGCGGATTTTCTTGGACACCTCGGGCAACTCGCGGTCGATCTGGCGGAAGGCCGACCCGGTCATCACCACCGCGGTCAGCGGCGAGCGAGTGACCACCGACGCGTTGCGGGGAGCGTTCTCGATCAGCCCCATCTCGCCGAAGAAGTCCCCGGGGCCCAGCTCCGCGAGGTGCTGGTCGCCCCGCTTGACCTCGGCCGTCCCCTCCTCGATCGCGAAGAACTCGTACGCGTACTCGCCCTTGCGCACGATCTCACGGCCGGCCTCGAGGTCGACCTCATCGGCTCGCTGAGCGACGCTCCGCCGCTCCTTGCGGGAGAGCCCCGCGAACAGTGGAATGGATTCAAGTCGTTTCTCGTCCATCGCTCACCTCCTGGGTAGGTCCGCGGTGATCGTAACCCCATCGCCCACGCTTACGGTCCCGGGCCGGGATACGACCGCCCCCACGGCGAGGCGGGCGTCGCGCTCGCGGGCGAGGGTGCGCATCACGTCGACGTCGCGCTCGAGCCCGCCGGGTTGGGCCCGAGTGGTCATCACACAGCGCTCGATGCGCGTGCCCACGTCGAGCACGGCGCCGCCGATCGCCACCGAATGGCCGACCAGAGCGTCCTCACCCTGGCCCTCGAGGAGCAGGTTGGAGCGAAAGCGCCGGCGGTCCCAATCCCCGATGGTCGTCCTCGACACCATCGATACGCGCACGCCTGCGGAGTCGTGAAAGGCACCCTCGGCTCCCTCGAACGGAGCCCAGGCGCTGTCGGGCTCGTCGTGCTCGAAGTCGACCGGATTCTCATAGCGACGCGTGCTCTGCGCCTGCGCCGACCGCAGCTCCACGGGACGGTCGAGCCACGCCGACAATGCGGCGTCATCGGCGCCCTCCGTGCCGTCGGGCAGCGTTATTCGCAAACGATCGCCTTCGAGGATGCTCGCCGACGCGAACAGGAGCTCCGGCACCCGGCGGGCGGTCAATCCCAGCCCGGTATCCAGGTCGTAGATCGCGTAGGCGCGATCACCCTCCACGCCGCCGGCGCTGAGCGAGGCGCTGTCCAGCCGCTCCCCCTGTAGTGACTTCACGGGGTAGCGCCACAGCTCGGCCACCCGCACGGCGGCTATTCCTCGAGGGCGATCTCGCCCTCGATGACGATCTCCTCATCGAGCCCTTCGACGCTCACCACGGCGCGGGCCGGCAGCCGTTCGCTGCCGCTGAGGCTGCCGGACTCGACCGCATCTCGCACGCCCCTCTCGATCTCGCGCTGCGAGGTCACGCCGAGCTGCTTCAGGAACTTGCGCGTGGACAGGTTGAAGGCTTCCTCGTCCACGTCAGTCGGGGATCAGGCCGTCGCCCGTGAACTCGGCCTTGGCTTCTTCGAAAGTGATGTCGCGCGGGGGCAGGATCACGTCGGACTCGACCAGCTCGTCGTCGCCCAGAGCATTGCCGTCGCTGGCCACGATCTCCAGCATCTGCGACCAGAGCTCGCGAAAGCCGGTCTCGTCGCCCTGCTCCACGGCTGATACGGCGCGGTTGTCCAGCTCGTTGATCCGGCCCGAGTCCTCGTCGGGCAGCCGAAACTGCCCCTCCCCGGAAACCCGCACGACCATCAGGCCGATCCTTCCTTCTTGGTGTCCTCGCCCTTCTCGAGCGCCGGGGCGTCGGCCTCGCTGCCGCTGCCCAGCTCGGCCTTCATCTGCTCCAGCTCATCCTCAACCTGCGTACCGCTGGTGAGTTCCTGCAGCTGACGCTCGATGTCGTCCTGGCCACCGCCGATCTGGGTGATGTCGTCGAAGGTGCCCGCGGCCTCGAGCTCCTCGACGGCGGAGGCGCGGGCCCGCATCGTCTCGGTCTTGTCCTCTGCGCGCTGCATGGCGAGCCCGAGGTCGGCCATCTCCTCGCCCACGCCGCTGGCCGCCTCGCCGATCCTCACCTGGGCCTCCGCGGCGGAGTACTGCGCCTTGATGACCTCCTTCTTGGTGCGGAACTGCTCGATCTTCTGGCGGAGCTTCTGCTCGTTTGCGGTGAGCTGCTCCTGCTGGCCCTCGAGCTCCTTGATCTGCGTGTCCAGCGTCTGCAGCTCGGTCTGGGCAAGCGTCTTGCGCTCGAGCGCCATGCGGGCGAGGTCCTCGCGGTTCTGTGAGAGCGCCTGGCGGGCCTGGGTGTCGAGCTTGACCACCTGCTGCTCGAGCTTCGACGACTGCATCTGCAGCCGCTTCTTGGCCGTAACGACGTCGGCGATGCCCTTCTTGACGTTCTGGAGCATCTCGACCTGCTTCTGATAGCCGTAGTCCAGCGTCTCGGACGGGTCCTCGGCCCGGTCGAGCATCCTCGAGATCTTCGACTTGATAACGGTGGACATGCGTCCGCCCAGCCCTGGCATGCCGCCTCCTTCAAAGCTTTCCTGCCGTCGGATGCGAGCGAGCCCTAGACTAGCCGCCGTGGAGCCCCGCCCACCGTCCCAGTCGCGCTCCGTACTCAGCCGCTGGATGGGAATTGCCGACGCCAACATCGCCGGAAACGTGCACGGCGGGCTGATCCTCCGCCTCTGCGACGAGGTGGCCGGGATCGCGGCCGTGCGCCACTCCGGCGCCCGGGTGGTCACGGCGGCCATGGACCGGACGACCTTTCTCCACCCGGTCTACGTCGGCAACCTGGTGACGGTCAAGGCGACCGTGAACGCAGTGTGGCGCACCTCGATGGAGGTCGGCGTGCGCGTGGAGGCCGAGAACGTGCGCACGGGAGAGGTCACTCACACCTCCACGGCCTATCTCACGATGGTCGCGCTGGACGATGAGGGCCGGCCGGTCGAGGTTCCGCCGGCGCCGGCCGAGACGCCCGAAGAGGGACGTCGGGCCCGCGAGGCCCAGCTGCGGCGCGACAATCGCCTCGAGGAGCGCCGGCACATCGAGTCCGGGCGCGGCGAGGCCTGAAGCTCAGCGGCGTCGGTCCCCGGGCCGCTCGCGCTTATCGCTTCCGGGCGCGCCGGGGTCCTTGAGCGCCTCGGCGGCGCGCTTGGCCTTGTCCTGCGTGGTGCCGCCGCCGCGCGCGATGTCCTTCAGTTCCTCCGCATCCTGCTTGAGGGCTTCAGTGCCACCCCGCTGGTCCACAACCTTCTTGGCCTTGTTGGCCAGATCGCCGAAGCGCATGTCACTCCATTTTCGGTCGGGTTGCCTCAAGCTTAGTCACACGACTGGGCCGGAGGGCTCGGCCCCCTCGGGCAATTGGCGCCATTCGGTGAAGAGGCCGTCCTTGACCGTCACGCGCACGCGCGCACGCCCTTCACATGGGCCGCCCGGTCCCTCGCTCAGCGTGAACGATGCGAGCGCGCGAGGCCCCGGCTCATCATCGACATCGACCAGCTCCGCCCGGCAGGGCAGCGAGCGGTTGAAGAAGCGCGCGGCGGCTGCGTTGGGCAGCTTGATCGGCCGGCCCTGGTCGACGATCGCGCCCTTGGCGAAGTAGCGCGCCGCCCTGTCGTAGTCGCCCTCGTTGAGTGCGGTGATCCACGCGCGCACGATCCGCTCCTCGGTGCTGGGCGTCGACGCCGGCTGCGTCTCGGCCTCCTCGGAATCGGAATCGCAGCCCGCCGCCAGCAGCGAGGCCAACACCAGCGCGATCGAGGCATAGCGCACGTATCGAGCCTAGACGGCGGCGCCGCCGCTCTCGACCCGGCGCCTCAGCTCCTCGCCGCGCCCGGCCGCCACCGCGCGAGCGGCCCGCTGCTCGGTCAGGGCGACACCGTGGGCGCTCGCGAACTCCAGCAACTCCTGGCGCTCGTCGGATTCGCGAGCCGCCTTTATGAACAGCCAGCCCAGCAGCAGCACGGTGACGAGGCTGCCCTCGATCATCATGATCGTGCCCGCCAGCCCCTGATCCTGAAGGGCGCCGATCTCCCACTCGAGCTCGCCGGAGCGGTAGTCCGGGTAGAACACGGCCTCCGACCACATGAACACGTTGGCCAGCAGCGTTCCGGTCAGGCGGACGGCGACCACGTAGACCAGCTTGGCCCCGTTGCCGAACCAGGCCGGCTGCGGCAGCGGCCCGAGCAGCGCCAGCCACATGGTGAACCCGAAGAACACGAAGCTCGTGTGCTGGAGCGCGTGCACGACGTCCGACGAGATCGAGGCCTGGTACAGCACCGGCAGGTGCCAGACGAAGAGGTCGAGCGCCCAGAGCGTGAAGGCCACCACCGGATAGGCGAGAAAGCGCAGCTTCTGCACCACGCGCAGGGCGAGCAGCGGCTGCAGCAGCGGGCCGGTGAGCCCGATCACGAGCAGAAGCGACCCAAGGTCGGCCATGAGCAGGTGCTGGGCCATGTGGCCCAGCACGAGCTCCTCGCCGATATGCGCCACCGGAGTGGCCAGAGCCGCGATGATCACCGCGATGCCCGCACCGAAGCAGGCCATGCGCCAACCGGGCACCGGCCGGCCCTCGCTCGCGAGCGTCCTCGAGCGGACCCAGTAGGCGGCCAGAGCCAGGAACGGCGGCAGCAGCTGGAGCGGTTCGAGCACCCCGCCGCCGACGTGTGAGAACGGGACGATCACCGTCCCTCGAGGATACGCCCGACGAGGCGTCCGGCCTCTCTATGCGGGGTCGAGCGCCTCCGTGGCCGCGCCCACCACATCGCCCGGCGCGTTGCCGGGCGCCTGCTCGAGCACCTCGGCGTCCGGCTGCGTCAGCTTGTTCTTGTACTCGGCGCGCTGCATGCGCGAGACGACCAGCCGCTGGACCTGGGCCGTGCCCTCGAAGATCTGGTAGATCTTCGCGTCGCGGAAGAACTTCTCCAGCGGGCAGTCGCTGAACTGGGCGGAGGGGCCCACGAGGTCCATCAGCGTGGTGGTGGTCCACATCGCCGTGTCGCCCGCCTTGAGCTTCGACATCGAGCCCTGCCCGCCCGTCATCGGCAGGCCGTTGCGCCCCATCCAGGAGGCGCGCCAAACGAGCAGCCGGGAGGCTTCGATCTCCGTGGCCACCTCGGCCATCACCTGCTGAATTCGCTGCTGGTCGAGCAGCGGGCCGTTCTCGTCCTCCTGGTCCTCCAGGTAATCCAGCGTCCATTCGTAGGCGGCCTGCGCGATGCCCAGCGCGGATGCGCCCACCAGCGGCCGGGTCAGCTCGAAGGTTGCGAGCGCGCCCGAGGAGCGGCCGGTCGACTCACCGGAGCGAGCCCGCTCGAGCTTGCGCTGCAGCTTGTCGTAGCCGCCGAGCAGGTATTCCATCGGCACACGGCAGTCGTCGAGGATCACCTCGGAGGTCTGCGAGGCGCGGATGCCCAGCTTCGACTCCTTCTTACCCATGGACAGGCCGGGCGTGCCCTTCGGCACCACGAAGGAGGCCTGGCCGCGGTGGCCGAGCTCGGGATCGACGGTGGCCACGATCACCGTCACGTCGGCGATACCACCGTTGGTGATGAAGACCTTGGTGCCGTTGAGCACCCATTCGTCGCCGTCCTGGCGGGCGGTCGTCTTGAGCGAGCGCACGTCGGATCCGGCGCCGGGCTCGGTCACCGCGTAGGCGCCGAGCTTGATCTCGTCGCCCATGCCAAAGCACTCGGGTACCCATTGACCGATCTGCTCGGGCGTGCCCGAGGACGCGATACCGGCCGCGGCCAGCGAGCCGCCCTGGATCGCGAGCGCGATGCCGGCGCAGCCCCAGTGCAGCTCCTCGGCGTAGATGCAGCCGTAGATGCCCTCGGGATCAGAGCCGAGCAACTGGATGTGCTCCAGGCCGTGCAATCCCCACTCGCGCGCGGCCCGGATGGCCTCCCAGGGCACGCTCTCGTCGCGGTCGTGCTGCGCGGCGACCGGC
Organism: uncultured Thermoleophilaceae bacterium; assembly: GCA_963728495.1. Taxonomy (GTDB): domain Bacteria; phylum Actinomycetota; class Thermoleophilia; order Solirubrobacterales; family Thermoleophilaceae; genus JACVRW01. Next base: position 301,880 of record CAVSKI010000003.1, read on the forward strand.
CGGATGACCTCCCGCGCGAAGCGGCGGCACTTGGCCTGATATTCGAGCTGATCGTCGTTGAGCCGGAAATCCACGTCGCGCCTCCGCTGCGTTGACTGACTGGTCAATCATACATGGAGAACCCGGGCGCCGCCCGATCCTCCAGCTAATCTGCGCCCAGATGCGTCGCGCTGTGGCAATGCTGCTGGCGGCCGGTCTGCTAGGTGGCTGCAGCCTCGGCGACGAGGAGACGCGCACTCCGCAGGTGGGCGTGGGCGCCGAGGACGAGGAGGCGGTCGAAAGGCTCGGCTTTCCCTCGAGCGCTACCCGCAACACGGTCCGCGTGGGCGGTGGCGATGCCGCCGCCGACGCCGCCGGCGTTGCCGGCGCCCTCTTCCCGGCCACCGGCTCCTCCGACCGCCCGGCAGCGGTGGTGCTGGTGGACAGCGATGACTGGCAGTCGGCCGTCGCGGCGTCCGTGCTCGCCGGGCCGCCTATCGCGGCACCGCTGCTGCTCTCCGACGGCGACGAGCTGCCCGCGGTGACCGAGGACACGCTCGAGCGGTTGGATCCGCGGGGGTCCGATCTCTCGAAGGACGCCCAGGTCATTCGCATCGGCGAGGACGTCGCGCGCCCCGGCGGCTTCAAGACGGCCGTGATCAAGGGCGACGATCCCTATAAGCGCGCGGCCGCGATCGACCGCTTCTTCTCCGCGGCTCGTGGCCGTCCTTCGGGTGACGTGGTCCTTTACTCGGGCGAGCGGCCGGAGTGGGCGATGCCCGCCGCGTCCTGGGCGTCGCGCTCGGGCGACGCCGCGCTCCCGGTCAAGGCCGGGTCGTTGCCCGCCCCGATCATCAAGGCGCTGGAGGCTCACGAGCGCCCCAACGTGTATCTGCTGGGCACCGAGCGCGTCATCGGCAAGGAGGTCGCCGACCTGCTCGATCGGCGCAAGCTCGCCCGCTCGGTCAACCGGATCGACGGACCGACCCCGGTGGAGAACGCGATCTCGTTCGCTCGCTACGAGAAGGGCAACTTCGGCTGGGGCGTCGTGGTGCCGGGCTACAACTTCGCGGTCGCCAGCACCATCCGGCCGGCGGACGCGGCAGCCGCGGCCTCGCTCGCCACCCGGGGCGTGTTCGCGCCGCTGCTTCTCACCGACCGTGCGGAGGTACTCCCCGAGCCGCTCGAGAGCTATCTGCTCAGCGTTCAGCCGGGCTACGAGGACGACCCCGGCCAAGCGGTGTACAACCGAGCCTGGATCCTCGGTGACGAATCGGTGATCTCGGTGCGCCAGCAGGCCCAGATCGACCAGATCACGGAACTGATCCCGGTGCAGGCCAACTCGCCCTGAGCGTGAGCGTAGGATTCGTGCGGTGAGCGAATTCGAGCGAGCCGACCGCTCCGAGCGCGAGCCGACCGTGGAGGACGTTCGCCAGCTGATGGGCGCGTCCACGCCGCACTTCGCCCTCCAGCTTCGCAACCGCATCCGCAATCTGGTCTCCGGCCTCCCGGACGATCATCCCGCGCGTGTGGAGGGAGAACGGGAGATCTCGCGGCTCGACCAGATCGCGCTCGGCTCGGAGCGCCGCGGCCCGATCCAGAAGCACGAGCAGGGCCTTCCGAGCTACCGCGGACCTGACTGAGGAGGAGAGATGGCCTGGGAGTTTCACGTCCTGGTGGTTGCGAACCTGACCGCAACGTCCGAGGAGCTGCTCGCCGCATTGCGCGAGCGTGCGGATCGCGATGCCTGCCGCTTCACGTTGCTCACGCCTCGTAGCGGCCCGGAGTCCGTCGGATTGCTGACGGACGCGATAGAGGCAATGCGAGCGGCGGGACTGGAGAAGGTCGATGGCCACATGGGCGATCGCGACCCCATCGTGGCGGTCATGGAGATCTGGGATCCGCGGGAGTTCGACGAGATCATCGTCTCCACGCTGCCCACCGGCGCGTCGCGCTGGCTGGGCATCGACCTGCCGCGGCGCCTGGAGCGCCTGACCTCGGTAAGCGTGCGACACGTGGTGGCGCAACCGCAGGTGGAAGTCCGTTGGGAACGGCCGCCTGAGCGCGAGGACCTGGGCGTCCTCTCGCCGCTGGCGTCGATGTTCAAGCGACGCTAGCCGGTTCCTTCGCGCTCGACAGCTGGGCGACGATGTCGCGGTGGTCGCGCGCCGAGCCGTACAGCACGCCGTCCACCTTCGCGCGCTTGAGGAAGAAGTGCAGGTCGTGCTCCCAGGTGAAGCCGATCCCACCGTGAACCTGCAGCGACGAGGTACAGACCCGCCAGCCGGCGTCCGAGGCATAGGCCTTGGCCATGGAGGCGGCGAGGGCCAGCGTGTCGGGCTCGGCGTCAGCGGTCCAGGCTCCGTAGTAGCTGGCCGAACGCGAGCCCTCCACCTCGAGCAGCATCTGCGCGCAGCGGTGCGAGACGGCCTGATAGGAGCCGATCGGGCGGCCGAACTGCTTGCGGTCACGTGCGTAGTCCACGGCCATCTCCATCGCGCGCTGCGAGATCCCCGTCAACTCGGCGGCCACGGCCAGAGCGGCGCAGGACAAACCGGGCAGGTGGTTTCGCTCGAGCGGCTCGCCCGCGTCGCCGACTCGCACGCGGGCGTAGGCGCGGGTTGAGTCCATCGTCTTCACAGGCTCGACCTCGGCGGCCGAGCGCTCGATCACCGTGCGGCCCTCGTGTCCACATAGAACGATCACGTCGGCCGAGTCGGCGTCGGGCACGAGCTTGGCCTCGCCCTCTGTCACGAGGCCGACCGTCCCGCGCAGCTCGCCCGAGGCGATTCCGGGAAGCCAGCGCGCCTTCTGCTCCTCCGAGCCGCCGGCCTGCAGCACCAGCCCCGCGGCAGCGTTGGAGAGAAACGGCACCGGCGCGAGCGCGTAACCGAGCTCCTCCATGAGGATCACCAGCTCGACGATCCCTAGCCCCTGGCCGCCGTACTCCTCGTCGATGAAGATGCCGGGCCAGCCGAGCTCGCCCAGCTCCTTCCAGGCGGCGTCGTCCTGGGTTCCGGCCTCGGCGTGCTCGCGCACGTTCTCCATTTTGAAGCGATCGGCCAGCAGGTCCTTGGCCGTCCGCTTGATCGCGTGCTGGTCGTCTGAGAAGTCGAAGTTCACTGGAGGTATCGCCTTTAGCGCAGCTTGGGAAGGCCGAGCACGCGCTCGGCGATGATGTTCTTGAGGATCTCGGTGGTGCCGCCCTCTATCGAATTCGCGCGCGAGCGCAGCAGGCGGTAGGTCCAGGGCGAGTCCCAATAGGTCCCCTCCTCGCCGAGGATCTCGACGGCGACCTCGGTGAGTGCCTGGTTGATCTCGCCCCACTGCCACTTGGGCAGCGAGCCCTCGGGGCCGGGCACGCCGCGCTTCATGATCATCGTGAGTCCGCGCCAGGAGTTCAGGCGCAGCAGCTCCACCTCGATCGTGAGCTGGGCCAGCTTCTGGCGGATCACCGGGTCGTCGTCGACCCCGCGCTCGCGGGCCAGCGCCTTGAGCTCCTCGAGACCCATCTTGACCCCGGCGGCCGCCGAGGCGCCCAGCCCGGCGCGCTCGTTCATGAGCGTGGTGATTGCCACGCCCCAGCCGTTCCCCACGCCGCCGACGACGTTCTCGTCCGGTATCCGCGCCTCCTCGATGAAGAGCTCGTTGAACTCCGGCTGGTTGGTGATCTGGTGCAGCGGACGCACCTGAACCGCTTCCTGCTCCATGTCCAAGATGAAGTAGGTGAGCCCCTGATGCTTGGGCACGTCGGAGTCGGTGCGCGCGACCAGCATGCACCACTTGGCCTTGTGGGCAAAGGTGGTCCAGACCTTCTGGCCGGTCACCACCCACTCGCCGTTGGACTTGACCGCCTTGGTCTTGAGCGAGGCCAGGTCGGAGCCGGAGTCGGGCTCGGAGAACCCCTGGCACCAGATCTCCTCGCCGGTGAGGATCGGACGCAGCCAGCGCTCCTTCTGCTCGTCGCTGCCGTGGGTGATCACCACCGGCCCGCCCATGACCATCCCCAGGATGTTGGCCGGCGCGGGCGCCTTGGCGCGCGCCATCTCCTCGCCAAACAGGGCCTGCTCGATCATGGTCGCGCCGCGGCCGCCGTACTCCTTGGGCCACGAGAACCCAGCGTAGCCGGCATCGAACAGCACCTTCTGCCAGATGCGGCGGTGGTCGAAGGCCGCGTCCTCGCCGGAGGGCTCCTCGCCAGGGTGATTCTCGGCCAGCCAGCCGCGCAGCTCGTCGCGAAAGGCCTCTTCGGAGGGCGAGAGAGTGAGGTCCATGGCGGCTTAATGTACCGGCGCCTGTCTCCCGGTCTCCGCGGAGTCCGCTGGCTCAGTCGATCGTCAACACGGCCTTGCCGCGTACGCGGCGCTCGATCAGGTCGTCCAGCGTCGGTCCGGCCTCGCGCCAGCTGCGCGTGACGCCTATCTGCGTGTCGAGCCGCCCGGCGGCCACCCTCTCGGCCAGCAGGCGCAGGTCACGCGCTCCGGAGTCGTGGCGATCGAGCTCGTCGAATACGCGTAGGCCGATCAGGCGGGCGCCGGGCAGCGCGTAGAAGGGGCTCACGTCGAAGGTGGTCTCGTCGCCGGACGAGTTCCCGAAGGCCACGATGGTGCCCCAGGGGGCAACGCGAGCCAGCGCGGCGGCCAGGCTGGCGCCGCCCACCGACTCGAGGATCACGTCGAAGGGCTCGCCCTCGGCGGTCAGCTCGGAGATCACCTCATCGGCTCCGAGGTCCGCCAGCCCGCCGGCTCGTTCGGGACTGCTCGAAACGCCCGTGACGTGCGCCCCACCGTCGCGCGCCAGCTGGATGGCAAAGCGGCCCACTCCGCCCGACGCTCCGGTTACCAGCACGCGCCGGCCCATCAGCGGTCCCGCCACCTCGAGCGCCCGTACAGCGGTCATGCCCGCCACCGGCAGCGTCGCCGCGTCCTCGAAGCTCACCTCGTCGGGTAGCGCGGCCAGCCAAGCGGTCGGCACGGCCGCCTGCTCGGCCCATGCGCCCTCCGATACGAGCCCGACCACGCGTTTGCCCTTGGCCGGCCCGCCGCCGTCGGCGGCGGCGTGCTCGATGACGCCGGCCACGTCCCACCCGTGCACCGTGCCCTCTTTCCGTCGCGGCAGATGGCGTGCCTCGCCGCGGTTGAGCGACACGGCGCGAACGGCGACGAGCGCCTCGTCGGACCCGGGCCGGGGCGAGTCGATCTCGCCGAGCTCGAGTCCGTGGGGCGCAGACGGTCTGGCCAGAAGAGCACGCATGCCGAGATTCCTCTCCGCTGCGCACCCTTCCAAAACTTTAGAAACGCAACCGTTGCGTTAATCGTTCAGCTGTGCTTCATCTATTCGATACGTAACGGTTTCGTATCTATTACAAGGGAGGACGAGTTCTCATGGCACCCACAAGCGGCAAGGCATACGACCTCAGGTGGTGGACGCTCGTCGTCCTGTCCCTCTCCCTGCTGGTCATCTCCCTCGACAACACGATCCTCAACGTCGCCCTGCCGACCATCGAGCGTGATCTCGACGCCTCGGCGAGCGACCTCCAGTGGATCGTCGACTCCTACACGCTGGTGTTCGCGGGCCTGCTGCTGACGATGGGCAGCCTCGGCGACCGCTTCGGGCGCCGCCGCGCGCTCGTGTCCGGCCTGGTCGTGTTCGGCAGTGGTTCGCTGCTCTCGGCGCTCGCCACCGATGCCGACATGCTCATCGCCAGCCGGGCTCTCATGGGCGTAGGCGGGGCGCTGATCATGCCCTCCACGCTGTCCATCCTCACGAACGTCTTCCCCGCTGAGGAGCGCCCGAAGGCAATCGGGATCTGGGCCGCCGTGGCCGGGCTCGGCATCGCGATAGGCCCGGTGGCAGGCGGCTTCCTGATCGAGCAGCTCGACTGGAGCTGGGTCTTCCTGGTCAACCTCCCGATCGTTGCCATCGCGCTGGCCGCGGCACCCGCGCTCGTGCCCGAGTCTCGCGATCCCGGGCAGGCCCGGCTCGATCCCGTGGGGGCCGTGCTGTCGACGGCGGGCCTGGGCGCGCTCACATGGGCGATCATCGAGGCCGGTGGAGAGCGCGGCTGGACCGATCCGGTCACGCTCGGCGGCTTCGGCGTGGCGCTGGCGACGCTGGTGGCCTTCGTGGCCTGGGAGCTTCGCACCAGCTCTCCCATGCTCGACATGCGGCTGTTTCGCGTAAGGCGTTTCAGCGGTGCCAGCGCGTCGATTGCGCTGGTGTTCTTCTCGCTCTTCGGCGTGATCTTCTTCCTGACCATGTACCTCCAGGAGGTAAAGGACTACGACGCTCTGTCGGCCGGCCTCAGGGTCACTCCGGTGGCGCTCGGGCTGGTGCTGGGCGGGCCGATCTCGGCCAAGCTCGCCGGGCGCCTCGGCACCCGCGTGGTGGTTGCCGCCGGCCTCACGATCGTGGCCGGGGCGATGCTGCTGATGTCGGGCGCCGACGCGGATACGGGCTACGGGCTGATCGCCGCGTCGCTGGTCCTCATGGGCCTGGGCATGGGCACGACGATGGCGCCGGCCACGGAGTCGATCATGAGCTCGCTGCCGCTCGCCCACGCGGGAGTCGGCTCGGCCATGAACGACACCGTTCGCATGGTGGGCGGCACGTTGGGCGTGGCGATCCTCGGAAGCCTCCTGTCCAGCAGCTACGGTGCGGACATGGAGGGCGCCGTAGACGGACTGCCGGCCCAGGCCGGCGTAGCGGCCGAGGGCTCGATCGGCGGCGCGAGCGCCGTGGCCGAGCGACTCGGTGGCGACGCCGGTGTGGCACTCAGCCGCGCCGCCGAGACGGCCTTCAGCTCGGCCATGGGCTCGACGCTGGTCGTGGCGGCCGGAGTGGCGCTCGCCGGAGCGGCGATCGCGCTGACCGTGCTCCCCGGCCGCGAGCGCGAGCGGGCCGAGAAGATCGCGGTGTCGGCGGAGGCCGTGCCCGCGTGAGCACCGAAAACCACACGACCCAATCCCGGGCCGGCGCCAACAGCGCGCCGGCCCGCGGACGTGGGCGGCCGCGCAGCGAGCAGGCCCACCGGGCCATCCTCGACGCAACCCTCACGCTGCTGGACGAGGGCGGGTACCGGCCGCTCACCATCGAGGCTGTGGCGGCCCGGGCAGGGGTCGGAAAGACCACCATCTACCGGCGCTGGCCGTCGAAGCTCGAGCTGGTGATCGAGGCGGTCGGCGAATTGCGGCCGGCGCTCCCCACCGAAGACACAGGCTCGGTGCAGGGCGACTTCATGGCCTTCCAGCGCACGCAGATCAACCGCGTGGCCGCCGGGCCCCTGCCCCGGATCGCGCCGCGCACTGATCGCCGAGTCCGTCGGCGACGCCGAGCTGCACGCCGCGTTTCAGCGAGAGCTGATCGACGCCCCTTCGCGAGGCGATCGGCGAGGTCCTTCGCCGTGGTCTCGAGCGCGGCGAGCTGCGCGACGACCTCGACCTGGAGCTCGCCACCGACATCGTGCACGGAACCGTCGTCTACCGGATCCTCATGTCCCAGGGCGATCTGGATGAGCGCCACGCAGCGCAATCCCGACGGGTGCTCGACCTCCTGCGCGTGCGCGCGCTAGCCGGCACTTGGCCCGAGCGAGGTCGAGCTCGCGCTGCACGGTCTCGCGCTGGTCGGGAAACACGAGCCGCCTTTCGAGGACGGGGATCGCCTCGTCGGGGCGCCCCGAGCGGTTGAGCGACTTGCCCAGGTTGAACAAGGCGTAGGCGTAGCCGATGTCCTGGCTGTCCTCGGGGTAGGAGGCCACGGCCTCTTCGAGCAACGGCACCGCCGCGGCGAAGTCGCCCTGTTGCATGAGCGCGAAGCCCTGGTCGTTGAGCGAGGCGCCGCGCGCGGGATCGACCGCTGTCCGCTGCTCCTCCGGCGCCGCCTGTTCCGGCGCATCCTTCTTCTTCTTCTTCTCTTTCTTCGCCTGCCCGCTGCTCAGGCCGCTGTGCCTTCTCCGAGCCGTTGTCACCGTCGTCACTGGAGAGGACCACGCCGATCGCAACGGCGGCGGCCAGCGCAAGGGACACCAATGCGAGTGCAATGGCCCCGACGGGCCGCGAAGGGTCTGGCGGCGGCGCTCGCCTTCGGGTCACGGCCGTCGGCGGTTCCTGGGCCGTGGCCGGCTCCTCGAGGGCGCGGGCCAGCCGCGAGGAAAGCTCGCCGGCCGAACCGGGCCGGTCGGCCGGATCGCGGGCCATGCCCTGTTCGAGCAGATGCGCGGCGGCCGCGGGCGCGCCGGGTAGCCGCTCGCGCAGGTCGGGCGGCGGCTCGGTCGCGATTCGGTGGGCTATCTCCATCGGCGTGCGACCGGAGCGCGCGCGCCGGCCCGTGAGGGCCTCGTACGCCACGACGCTGAGGGCGTAGATGTCGGTCGCGGGTCCGGCCTCGCCGCCCTCGAGCTGCTCGGGCGCCATGTAGCTCGCGGTACCGAGAACCATCCCGCTGCGGGTGATGCGCGTCTGATCCGCCGCCGTCGCGATCCCGAGGTCCACGAGCTTGGTCACCCCGTCCTTGCGCAGCAGGACGTTGCCGGGCTTCACGTCGCGGTGCACGACTCCGTGCCCGTGCAGGTGGTCGAGGGCCGCGCCGAGGTCGCGCACCATGAGGCTCACGCGCTCGGAGCGAAGCGGGCCGCGCTTCAGCGTGAGCGAGAGCGCCTCACCGGCCACGTACTCCATCACGATCAGCACACCCTCGCTGTCGGTGGCCGTGTCGAACACCGTGACGACGTTCGGATGGTTGAGCAACGCCCCCAGCCGCGCCTCGCGCACGAAGCGCTGCTCCACGTCCGCCGGGCTGTCGGCGTGCAGCCGCTTGACCGCCACCTGGCGGCCCAAACGCTCGTCCTGGCACAGAAGCACCGAGGCCATTCCCCCCGACCCCAGGTGCCTGAGCACCCGATAGCGCCCGTCCAGCAGAGTGCCCTCAGGCGAAAGCGGCACGCAGGCTTGGTACCCGCCGTCCTGGCCGGTAATCCGAGGGCTACACGCGTTGGATCAGCGTTCCGGTGCCGAGCCCACCGCCGCAGCACATGGTCACGAGGCCGGTCTCCTTGTCGGAGCGCTCGAGCTCATGCAAGAGCGTCGTGATCAGCCGCGCACCGGTCGACCCGAGCGGATGCCCGAGCGCGATCGCGCCGCCGTTCACGTTCACGCGGTCCATGTCGGGCTCGAGCTCGCGTCGCCAAGCCGCGATGACTGAGGCGAAGGCCTCGTTGACCTCGAAGAGGTCGATGTCGTCGATCGTCATGCCGTTGCGCTCGAGCAGCTTGTGGGTGGCGGGTATCGGGCCCGTGAGCATCATCACGGGATCCACCCCGACCGTGGTCTGGTCGAGGACCTTCGCCCGCGGCGTGAGCCCGAGCGACTCCGCCTTGCCCCGCTCCATCAGGAGCACCGCGGCCGCGCCGTCGGAGATCTGCGACGAGTTGCCCGCCGTGATCTTGCCGTCCTCCTTGAAGGCCGGCTTGAGCTGCGAGAGGGCCTCGATGTTCGAGTCGGGGCGGATGCCCTGGTCGGTCACGTAGGTGTCGCCGTTGACCGCGAAGGGCACGATCTCGCGCTCGAAGCGGCCCTCCTCGGTGGCCTGGTGGGCGCGCTGGTGCGAGCGGACGCCGATCTCGTCGAGCTCGGAGCGGGGGATCTCCCACTTGTCGGCGATCATCTCGGCCGAGATGCCCTGGGGCACGAGGTTGTAGCGCTCGAGGATCTCCGGGGGCCACGGCGAGCCGACGTCGTCGACCCACTTGAAGCCCACGCCCATGGGGATGTGTCCCATGTGCTCGACGCCGGAGCCGATCGCGCTGTCGTGGACTCCCGACGCGATCAGCGCGGCGGCGAAGTTCACCGCCTGCTGGGCGGAACCGCACTGGCGGTCGACCGTGGTGGCCGGCGTCTCGACCGGCAGCCCGGCCTGCAGCCAGGCGTTGCGCCCAACGTTGAACATCTGCTCGCCGTACTGCTGGACGCAGCCCGTGATCACGTCCTCGACCTCGGACGGCTCGATCCCGGCGCGCTCGATCACCTCGGTGTAGGTCTTGCCGAGCAGCTCGTTGGGATGGGTGTCCTTGTAGTAGCCCTTCTCGGGGTGCCCGCGCCCGACCGGCGTGCGCACCGCCTCGACGATCACTACCTCGCGCCCGTTCCCTGTTTGCATTTCGGCTACTTCCTCCGAGTCGATGTAGCGTTAGGGTAACCCATTGACTGACCAGTCAACCAATGCCTGAAACCCTCGGAATAACCGGCAGTGGAGCGATCGCCTGCGGCCTGGCGCGGGCGGCTGCGAGCTCCCACGAAGTCCTGCTCTGGGCCCGCAGCGCGGCGTCGGCCGATCGCGCCTGCGCGAGGGTCCAGGACGCGGCCACGGTGGTGACCGAGCTTTCCGAGCTGGGCGCCTGCAGCGTGGTTGTCGAGGCCATCGCGGAGGATCCGGCCGCGAAGCGGGAGCTGTACGGCCGCCTGGCCGGTGCGCTTTCCGACGACGCGGTGCTGGCCACAACCACTTCGTCGCTCTCGGTGTCGGAGCTGGCGGCGGCCAGCGGGCGGCCCGACCGCTTTGCCGCGCTGCACGTGTTCAACCCGGTCCACAAGATGGAGCTGGTCGAGCTCTCCTTCCCCGACGCCGCGAGCGAGGACACCCGAACGCGCCTGCGCGACCTTTGTCAGCGACTGGGCAAGACCGCCGTCGAGGTGCCCGACTCGGCCGGCTTCGTGGTCAACAAGCTGCTTTTTCCCTACCTCTTCGACGCGGTCCGGCTGCTCGAGCGAAATGGCCTCGGGCCGGATTCGATCGACACCTGCATGCAGCTCGGCGCCGGCCATCCGATGGGGCCACTGGCCCTCCTCGATTTCGTGGGACTCGACGTGGCCGCGGCCATCGGGGAGTCGATCGGCGCCGAGGTGCCCCAGCGCCTACGCGAGCTGATCGCCGAGGGCAAGCTCGGGCGCAAGTCCGGCCACGGCTTCTACGACTATTAGAGGCCTGATGTGGTTTCGCTGGTTCGCGGGGCCCGTATGGCCTGCGCTGCGCGAGCCGCCGCCTGCCGGCAACCGGCGTCTCTAAACGGCGGCAACCAAGGGTGGCGCGGGCGGGTTGTCGGCCTTGTCACGCTGCCGTAACGCGGTTTGGAGGCCACAGTGGTCGATTTACCCCCGTATAGGGGTGCAAAGCGACAATGCTCCCGGCCGGGCGGCGGCGCACGCCCGCCCCACGGGCCGGTGTTACAGCACCGCAACAGCAGTGACGGGCGGGGCGCGGCGATCCGCGGCGCCTGCGCCTCGGCAGACCGGGGGGAACCCACACCCCCGTCTAGGTAGGGCGCCGGGCCGCGGCGGGCTGAGCTGTGAGGTCCCACACCACATCCGCCTCGCCGATGCCCTGAGCGCAGGCCAGCTCCGATACCCGCTCCCACGGCAGGCTGGCGTCGGGAAGGTCGTCCCAGCGGGCCAGCTCCATGGCCTCGAGTACCCCCTCCAGTGCCGCCCCCGCTTCGGGCTGGGCGTTGATCAGCAAGCGCAAGGCATCGCGCTGTGAGTCACTCAGCTTGACGCACCACATTGCCGGGCAGACCTCCTTTTTGCGCAAGGGCTCCGGGGAGCCTTCATCTCGAACGTAGTCCGCCCCACGGACGGAACCCCGCTCGGGCGGCCGCTAGGAGGCGGGTTCTTCGCGCTCGCGCCGGCGCGGTGTGGAAGCTGCCGCCTCGACGGGCCGCGGCGGTATCGCCATCGGTGAGGTGCGCCCGGTCGGGGCTGCCGGCTCGGCGGGAGGCGCATCGACATCCTCCCCCTCCTCGCCCGAATGGTCGCGGATGCGCACCGCCTCCACGCGATTCTCGCGCACGGCCTCCACCCGCAGCGAGTAGCCGTTGACCCGCACCATGTCGCCGCGCTTGGGCAGGCGGCCCAACTCCCCGAACACGAACCCGCCCACCGAGTTGTAGGACTCGGAATCCACCGGTAGCTCGAGCCCGTAGTCGGACAGGTCGGTGATCGGTACGTGCCCGCGCACCCACCAGTCGCCGTTGGCCAGGCGGCGTATGCCGGCCACGGCGGGGTCGGTCTCGTCGGCAATCTCGCCCACGACCTCTTCGATGATGTCCTCGATCGTCACGATGCCGGCGGTCCGGCCGTACTCGTCGACCACCACGGCCATCGAGGCGCGCTCGCGCTGAAGATCGGCCAGCAGGTCGTCGAGCGGCTTGGTCTCGGGCACGATAAGGGCGTCCTTGACGCTGTCGGCGATCGAGGCGCCGGGCCCCTCTGCCATCAGCCGGCGGGCCAGCGAATTCGAGTGCACGATGCCCCGGATGCGGTCCGTGTTGTCTGCCTCGGTCACCACCAGCCGCGTGTGTCCGGAGTCGACGCAGCGGCGCAGCGCCGTCTCGGCGTTCTCCGACACGTCCGTGGTGACCACGGCCGGAATCGGCGTCATCACCTGGCGGGCCTGCTGCTCGTGAAGGTGAAAGACGCCCGAGAGCATCCCGGCCTCGCCCGGATCGATCTTGCCGCCGCTTGCGCTGCGGACGATCAGCAGCTTGAGGTCGTCGGAGGAGGAGACCTCCTCGAACTCGGCCTTGGCGTCCACGCCGACAACGCGCAGGATCGCGTTCGAGGCGGTGTTGAGCAGCCAGATCAGCGGGCTGAAGGCAACCCGGAACCAGTGCAGAGGGCGCGCCACTCGCAGTGCGGTCTTCTCGGCGTGCACGATCGCGAAGATCTTCGGCACCTGCTCACCCACGGTGATGTGAAGAGCGGTGGTGATCAGGTAGGCGATGGTGATCGAGATCGCCAGCGACAGGCCGTGCGAGACCGAGTCGCCGAACGCGCTCTCGAGCAGGCTGGCTATGGCCGGCTCGCCAAGGAAGCCGATGCCCAGCGACGCCATCGTGATGCCGAGCTGGCAGGCCGAGAGGTATTCGTCGATGCGGTCGATCTGGCGGAGCACGAGCCCAGTGCCGCGCCGGCCCTCGTCGCGCATCTGCTCGATCCTGCCCTCGCGGGTGCGCACGAGCGCGAATTCGGCCGCAACGAAGAACCCGTTGGCTGCCACCAGCACGGCGACTCCGAACAGGAGAAGCAGCTCGCTCATCTCAGCTCGAGCTGCCCTGCGGGGGTGATACTTCGAGGTTCGTCGTCGTCGCTCATCAACGGACTGGCCGAGGTTAGCAAGGGGTCAAGCGAGCTGATCCACCTTGGGGGCAAGCGTTGTCCCGCCGAATCGCCTCCCGGTCGCGCTGCCAGCCCTCCAGGCCCGACAGCCGTTCCTTGATCTCCTCGTCGCTCACACGTGCCATCCTCGTCTCCGATGCGTATCGCTTCGCTTGTCCCCTCCGCCACCGAGATGCTGTTCGCCCTCGGCCTGGGCGATCAGGTCGTCGCCGTCACCCACGAGTGTGACTACCCGCCCGAAGCGGAACAACTCCCGCACCTCACCCGCAGCGTCATTCCATACGATCTCGACGCCGCCGGCATCGACCGCGCCGTTCGCGAGCGCACCGGCAGCGGCGAGGCCCTCTACGAGCTCGATGAAGGGCTGCTCGAGGAGCTCTACGTCGACCTCATCGTCACCCAGGCGGTCTGCGAGGTCTGTGCCGTCTCCTTCGACGACGTTCAGGCGGCGGCCGAGCGCCTCCCCAGCCGGCCGCAGGTGATCTCGCTCGACCCGTCCACCATCGGTGAGGTGCTGGCCGACGTGTCGCGCCTGGCCGAGGCGGCCGGTGTGCCGGAGGCCGGCGAGCGGCTCACCGCGGAGGCGGCCGAGCGCATCGCTGTCGTGGAGGACGCGGTGGAGGGCGCCGTCCGCCCGCGCGTTGCGGCGCTGGAATGGCTCGACCCGGTGTTCATCGGCGGCCATTGGGTTCCGCAGATGATCGACCTGGCCGGCGGCGAGGATGTGCTGGGCCTGCAGGGCGAGAAGTCGCGCACGGCTGAGTGGGCCGAGCTCGAAGCCGCAATGCCCCAGGTCGTGATCTCCATGCCCTGCGGGCTGTACGCCGAACAGGCCGCGGCCGAGACGATGCGCTGGCGCCGGCACCTGGCGCTGCTCGACGCTCGGGTCTACGCCGTCGACGCCGCCGCATACTTCTCTCGTCCGGGGCCGCGGCTCGTGGACGGTATCGAGCTTCTCGGCCACCTCCTGCACCCCGAGCTTGTGCCCGCGCCCGTAAGCCGGCGTTCCATCGAGCTCGATCTGGCTGCGCCCGCCCGGGCCTGAGATGCAGGTCGCCACCAGCGACTTTCATACCGCCGGGGAACCGTTTCGGATCGCCACGGCGGGCGTCCCGGACATCCCGGGAGCCACCGTGCCGGACCGCCGCACGCACGCCATGGGCTCAGAGGATGTGGAGCGCATTCGCCGGATGCTGTGCCACGAGCCGCGCGGCCACGCGGACATGTACGGCTGTTTTCTGGTTGCGCCCGACGACTCCGGCGCCGACCTCGGTGTTCTCTTCTGGCACAAGGACGGCTATTCCACCGCCTGTGGGCACGGCACCATCGCGCTCGGGGTGTGGGCGGTCGAGTCGGGGCTGGTGGCGGCGCCCGACGACGGCGAGGTGGAGGTCACGATCGACGTACCCTCCGGCCGCGTGGTCGCCCGCGTGCGCTGCCGAGCGGGGCGGGTGGAGGCCGTGGCATTTCGCAACGTGCCGGCTTTCGTGATCGCCCGCGGCGTCGAGGCCGGCGGTGTGGCCGTGGACGTGGCCTACGGCGGAGCCATCTACGCCTCTCTGCCGGCCGAACGCCTCGGCCTGACCGTGCGGGCCGATGACCTGCCTCGCCTGATAGAGGCGGGTCGTGAGGTCAAGCGGGCGCTCGAGGGCACGCCGGCGGCCCGGCACCCCGGCGATGCCCGACTCTCGGGCATCTACGGCACGATCCTCCACGAGGACATCGACGACCTGCATCAGCGCAACGTCACGGTCTTCGCCGACGGCGAGGTCGACCGGTCGCCGTGCGGGTCGGGAACGTCGGCACGCTGCGCGTTGCTCTTCGACGAGGGCAGGCTCGCCTCGGGACAGGTCCTGCGCCACGACTCGATCGTCGACACCACCTTCATGGCGCGGGTGGTCGGCACCGGCTCCGAGGGCGTGGTCACCGAGATCGAGGGGATGGCCTACCGGACCGGGGAGCACCGCTTCGAGCTCGATCCGCGCGACCCGCTCGGCACGGGTTTCGTCCTGCGATGAGCCTGCCCTACCTGTCGGCGGCCGACGTCGAACGGCGCCTGGATACGGCCGCGGCCGCCGACGCGCTCGAGGAGGCGCTGCGAGCTGGATTCGATCCCGAGAACGACCCGCCGCGCAGCGCGCTCGCGCTTGGCGGCGGAGAGCTGCTGGTGATGCCGTCGGCGGTCGGCCGGCACGCGGCGGTGAAGCTGGTGAGCGTGGGAGGAGAGCCGCGAATCCAGGGGCTGTGCGTGGTCTTCGACGGCCACACGCTGGCGCCCGTGGCGCTGGTGGACGGCATCGCCCTGACCAACCTGCGAACCCCCGCGGTATCGGCGTTGGCAGTCCGCCGGCTGGCCGCGCCTGACGCGCGGCGGCTGCTGGTGTTCGGGCGCGGTCCGCAGGCTCACGCCCACGTGGAGGCCATGCGCGACGCCCGCCCCATCGAGCGAGTGGACATGGTCGGGCGCGAGGGCGCGGCGGATGAGCTGGTCGCGGCCGCCGACCTGATCTGCTGCTGCACGACCGCCCGCGAGCCGCTCTTCGACGGCGATCTGGTGGCCGAGGGCGCCACGGTGGTGGCGATCGGGTCCCACGAGCCGAACGCTCGCGAGGTCGACGACGCGCTCGTGCGCCGCGCCACCGTTGTGGTCGAGTCACGCGCGTCGGCGCTGCGGGAGGCGGGCGAGGTGATCGGCGCGATCGACTCGGGCGCGCTCGCCGAAGACAGCCTCGTGACGCTCGCCCAGCTTGTCCGCGACCAGCCGCCGCTCGACCCGAGCCGCCCGCGCCTGTTCAAGAGCACGGGCATGGCCTGGGAGGACGCCGTGGTGGCGGCGACGGTGGCGAAGCTCGGCTAGTACCGGGCTCAGGAAGCAACGAGAACCGACCCCACCACGGCCGCGACGCCTATCGCCACGCAGATCGCGTTCAGGGCCGCCGCGGGCAGGCGCGCCACGTCGCCCAGGTCGAACAGGACCAGCGCTGCGAGGGCGCCGCCGATGAGCCCGCCGATGTGACCGCCTATCGAGATGTTCGGGATCGTGAAGGTGAGCAGCAGGTTGAGGCCGATCCAGAGGCCCAGGCCGCTCTCCATCGGACTGATGCCGCGGTTGCGCATCACGATCACCGCGGCGGACATGAGGCCGAAGATGGCCCCGGAAGCACCCACCGTCAGGGCATTGAGGTTCGTTTCGACGAGCAGAGCTCCGAACGATCCGGCCAGCAGTGAAACGAAGTAGATCAGCGCGAAACGCCCGCGCCCGATCGCCGGCTCGAGCATCGAGCCCAGGATGTAGAGCGAGAACATGTTGAAGAGCAGGTGGAAGAAGCCGGCGTGCAGGAAGCCCGCCGTGAGCAGTCGCCAGTATTCGCCGTCGGCGATCGCGGCCCGCGAGAGAGCCCCCTCGGTGAGCAGCGTGCTCCCGCCGAGGCCGCTGCCGGTGAAGCTGCCGCCGCCTGCCGTGCCCCCGATGTATGCGACTACGCAGATCCCGATCAGGATGTAGGTGAGCACCGGAGCGTCGGCCCCCGAGCGCACTGTGCGGACCTGCGTCTTCTGCCGGGCGCACTCCGGGCAGCGCATCCCCACCGATGTGGTGGTCATGCAATCGGGACAGATGGGACGGCCGCAATTGGAACAGCTGACACCCGTCTCGCGGCTCGGATGGCGGTAACAGACCTCCACCCCGAGAAAGCTAGCTGGCGTGGTTACTGGAGGCCGACCGCGAGAATCGGCACTTCGCCGGGCGCGCGGGCTCCTCCGCGCGGCTCGCGGGTCACGAGTATCGACTGTGCGTCGGAGAGATCGTCGGGGATGGCCACGGCGCCGCCTCCGCTCTCGCCCACCTCGAAGGTCGGCTGGGGAACGAAGGTCCCGTCGCGCGCCACCCACGCCTGGTAGACCTGGTTGGACTCAAGCGAAGGCATGCCCTGCACGCGCAGGATTGCTCCGTCGTCACCGTCGCCCTGCAGTTGCAGCCGGCCACTCGCCTCGGGGATGCGGGTCTCGTCGACGTTGGCGGAGATCGTGCGCTCCCCCTCTTCCTCCGACAGCCGGGCCACGGCGAATCCGCCGACGACACCGAGCGCCAGGGCACCAGCCACGAGGACCGGGCGCAGCCAGGGCAGGAAGGAACGCCGGCGCTTCGGACGCGCGGGCCGGGCCGATTCCTCGGTGCGCTCTTCGGCCTCCTGATCGACCACCTCCATCAGGGCGGTCTTCAGGCTGGGCGGCGGCGCGAGCTGCTCGACCGACCGCGGCAGCGCGTCGGCGGCCGGACGCAGGCGCTCGACCTCGTCGCGGCAGGTCGGGCAGTGCGTCATGTGACGCTCGAAGGCCTGGATCTCCAGGTCGGTCAGCGCGCCGAGCAGGAAGGCCCCGACTTCTTCCTGGTACAGGGAGTGGTCGCGCGCGCTCATGCGAAGCCTCCCGCGGCGTAGCCCTCGGACAGTTGACGGCGCAGCTTGTCCAGACCCAGACGCATCCTTCCCTTGACGGTGCCGATCGGCTCATCGAGCAATTCGGCGATCTGGCTGTGGCTGAACCCGGCGAAGTAGGCCAACTCGATCGTGCGGCGCTGCTCGTCGGGCAAGGTCTCGAGCGCGGTGCGCACCTGGCGCGCCTCTTCGTTGCGGGCGGCCTCGACCTCGGTGCGCTCGCGCGCCTCGTGGCGCTCCTCCACGCCTTCGAGGGTCTCGCGGCGGCGGTCGTGCACGTTTCCGCGGCGCAGCGCGTCGATGGAACGGTTGTGAACGATGCCCAGGACCCAGGTGCGAACGCTGCCGCGGGCCCGGTCGTAGCGCAGGCGGCTGCGCCAGATGGACAGGAACGCCTCCTGGGTGATGTCCTCGGCCGTCACCCGGTTTCCCACCATCCGGTAGGCGAGCGAAAACGACGCTCCGCCATGGCGGTCGTAGAGCAGCTCGAAGGCGCGGGGGTTTCCGTCCCCCACAAGCTGCATGACCTCCTCATCAGCGAGGTTGCGGATATCCGACACGACCACGAGGCATTCTTACGCCGGCTGCGGACATTCGGATCAGGAGCCACATCTTGGAAGGACCGGGGCGCTCGGCCTTTTGGTGGCTGCCTCCGACGGCGCATCCAGGGGATACGCAATCGGGCTGGGTTGGGTTTAGCGGCGCATGCGCCTCTGGAAGTCCCGGGCCACGCCGCGCGCGCTCTTCTCCAGCGCGCGCAGGCCGGTGTCCTGACGCTTTCGCTGCTGCTGGCGGGCGCGCACGAGCACGAGGCCGCCGGCGGCGACGCCTCCCACCACGAGCGCGGCGGCGGGGCGCGCCCAGTTGCGCGGATCGCTCATGGCGGCCAGCTCCCAATCGGCCAGCTCATCGGCGGCGGCGTCGGTGAGCTCGGACAGCCCGCGCTCTAGGCGATCGGTCAGCCGCTCCGGCGGCTCCACCGGCGTCAGCGCCAGGCGCAGGAGGCGCTCTACTCGCTCTGCGTCACTCGTCATCCGCTTCCAGGCTCTCTTCGAGTTGCTTGATTGCTCGGTGCAGCAACACCTTGGTCGCGCCTTCGGAGCGGCCGAGGGCGCGGGCGATCTCGCGATTGTCCATACCCAGTGCGAAGCGCATGATCAGGGCCTCCCGGCGATCCTCGGGGAGTTTCGACACTCCCGCAAGCACCTCCTTCACCTCCTCGCGGTCCTCCACCAACTGCTCGGTGCCCTGGGGAGCGGACAGGATGGCCGCGTCGTCGAGCTGCGTCACCGGCTTGCGCGAGCGGTCGCGATAGTAGTTCGCGGCGAGGTTGTGCGCGATCCGGATCAGCCATGGCCGCAGCGGCCGCCCGTTCGATTCGCGCTGCGCACGATCGAAATGCCGATAGGCCTGAAGGAAGGTCTGCTCGGTGAGGTCCTCGGCGTCGTGGTGGTTGCCGATCCGGTAGTAGGCATAGGAATAGACGTCGCGCAGGTGGGCCCGATAGAGCTCCGTGAAGTCGCGATCGAGGCGCTGCTTGTCGGCGACGTTCTCCACCCATGCGGAGCCTATCCACGCACGGCTGCCCGAGTCAGGCCGCGCGAGTCCTCGCCCTGGGGGTCGTACTGCGCACGCTCTCGAGCCACTGCTCGGCGGACGCCTCGCCGTCCAGCACCCGCTGCAACCCGCTGGTTACGGGCGCCTCGATGCCCTCGCGAGCAAAGCGCTGGGCCAGGAGCGGCACGGTGGCCAGCGACTCGGGGCTCTGCTGGATCGTGGCCTCGACCGGCCGGTCGCTCGCGGCGAGAGCAGTGGCCACGAGGTCGCCCGCGCCCGCCAGGCCGGCGAAGGTCTCGCTGCGTCCGCCACTCGCCAAGGCCAGTTCGTGCACCTCGGAGAAAATTCGCCCGGCGGCGGCGCCGGCCAGGCTGGGACCACGGCCCGCCGCGGCCGCCGAGCCCAGCGCCGCCGCGTTCCTGGCGCAGGCCGCGAGCTCGGCCCCGGTCACGTCATCGGTGGCCTCGACGGTCAGGCCGCCCGCATCGAGCACCTCGCTGAGCTGGCGGCGCAGATCGGAATTGGTCGTCGCGGCCACCACCACGGCGCCGCCGACGATCGCCTCGCGGGCATCAGCGGGACCGGAGAGGCTGGCCACGGCCCGGGCCGGCACGCGCTCGGACACGTACGCGGTCGGGGTCGTGCCGAGCGGCGGTACGAGGCCCTTGGACGCCACGAGCACGGCGCTGCGGTCGCTCATCCGCGCGCCGATCTCGCCCACGGCGACGGGAAGGCTGTTGCAGGGCACGGTCAGCACCACGAGGTCCACGCCGGCGAACTCGATCTCGGTCACCGCCTTGGGCTCGACCGCCGCCGCGAGTCGCACTCCCGGCCAGGTAGGCGCTGTTCTCGCCCGACTCGCGCAGGCGCTCGGCCTGAGAGGCCGTGCGGCAGCCGAGCTGTACGTCCAGTCCGGCGCGCGCGAGGACGTTGGCCATCGCCGTGCCCATGGAACCCGCGCCGACAACGGCCGCGGTACGCAGTGGCGGAAGACCCCCAAGCCACTCCCACTGAAGGCCGACGCAGGGCCAGATGCGCTCCGTGACCTCACCGGCGAGAAAGGGTGAAGGATCGTCGACGCGCGGGTAGGTCAGCGGCGGTCCGAACCGGAGGTGGACCTTCACCGGCTTGATCTTCCAGCCGTCTCGCGCGTGTTCGCTTCCGGTGATGGCCACAGGGACGACCGCGGCGCCGCTCTGAAGGGCAAGGCGGCCCACCCCCCGCTTGGGCCGGCCCAGCGAGCCGGCGGTTATCCGAGTGCCCTCGGGAAAGATGACCACCGGACGGCCGCGCTCGAGCAGGGCGAGGGCGGTGTCCACCGAGTCCTCATCGGCCCCGCCCCGCCTTACCGGAAAGGCGCCCAGGCAGTTGAGAAACCAGCCCACGATCGGGTTCTTGAACAGCTCCTGCTTGGCAACGAAATAGATCGGGCGCCCGATGGCGCAACCCATCAGGAAGGGGTCGAGGAATGAGCGGTGGTTGGCCGCGAGGATCACCCCGCGGGTAGAACCGGGGCTCGGCACGTGCTCCACACCCAGGCGGCGAACCCGAAAGTAGAGGAGGATCAACGTCCTGAGCACCAGGCGCGTAGGCCAATAGACCAATGCGTTGACCCCGCGTCTGCGTGTGCGCTCGTGGTAGACGTCGAGCGATCGCGGGCGCAGAAGTCCCTTTTTCCCCACCTCCGGCATCGCTTCTAGCTACCCGGATGGGGATGGGTCGTTACGCTGCCTGGGGGCATGGAGCTACGGCGAACAGCCAACGGGGCGCTCGCGGGGGCGTTGGCGGCAGCAGTCTGGGCGGCACAGCAGCCGATCGACAAGCGCTTCTTCGACACCCGCTACGACGATGTCGAGCTGCTGGGCAAGCTCGTGACCCGGGACAGCGGCTGGCCGGCGGCCGGGCTGGCCCTCCACCTGGCCAACGGGGCCGCCTTTGGAGCGGTCTACTCATTGCTTCGGCCACTGTTCCCCGGACCGGCGGCACTCGCCGGCGTGACCGCCGGTCTGGCCGAGCACGCGGGCCTGTGGCCACTCGGCCGCCTCGTGGACGACCACCACCCGGCGCGCGGCGAGCTCGAAGACCTGTGGGGCAACCGGCGCGCCTTCTCGGCCGCCACCTGGCGCCACCTGCTCTTCGGCCTGACCCTGGGGGAGCTCGAGCGCAGGTTGAATGCCGACGACAAGTTCGAGCCGCTCGAGGATGTGCCGGTGTCGTCCAATGGGCACGGCAACATCGAGCACGCGGCGGTGGGTGCGGCCGAAGAGCCGAGCCGGCCCTAGACTCGAGCCCTTACGGCCGGAGTAGCTCAGGGGCTAGAGCAGCTGCCTTGTAAGCAGCAGGCCGTCGGTTCGAATCCGACCTCCGGCTTGCCTTCCTAGAGAAGTACCTCGCGCGAGGACAGGTGGGCGCCAACCTTGCGCTTGACCCGCTGAAGGGCGTTGTCGACCGTCTTCGTGTCGCATTCGAGACGCTCGGCGATGGCCTCGTAGCTGTGCCCGTCGAGGTAGAGCGAGAGCACGGCGCTCTCGAGCTCGGACAGCACGCTCGAGAGGCAGGTGACGAGGCAATGCAGCTCCTCTGACGAGATCACCTGGTTCACCGGGTCGTGGGCAGTGGGCCCGGGAAGCAGCTCGTCGAGAGTGGGGTCTCCGTCTCCGCCGCTGGCGGCCGGCGTCTGCGAGAAAGAGACGTACTCGTTCAACGGCGTGTGCTTGTTGCGAGTGGACGTCTTTACCGCGGTGATGATCTGACGGGTGATGCACAGCTCGGCGAAGTTCCGGAAGCTCGACTCACGGTCCGAGCGGTAGTCGCGCACAGCCTTGTAGAGACCGACCAGGCCCTCCTGGATCAGATCATCGGAGTCCCCTCCGATGAGGAAGTAGGACGAGGCCTTGAGGCGGACGAACCCGTGGTAGCGCTTGACGATGCGGTCGTAGGCGTCCTTGCGGCCCTGCTTCGCGAGTGCGATCAGGTAGTGGTCATCTAGCTCCACCTGACCTTGAGTGTTTACCCCGACTGGACGCATCGGTGCGCCAGGCCGGCGCGCAGGGACGGGTAAAGCGGGGGAGGTCGTGGAAGTTGCCATCGAATGCTCCTCTCGGACCACAAGCGGGCCCTAGAAAGCTCGGTGGCGCACTTACCTCCCCTGGCGCCAGGTTCCTGAAGGGCGAGCCTAAAGCTCGACTTCAGCCTGAATTATGTGGCCAGTATGGGCTAGTTATGGAGCCCTGTCAAGACCCTTGCGGAAGTGCAAGATTCCGTACACCAGCGCGGCGCTCGCCGTCGCCACGTTCAGCGAGCCGACCCGTCCGGCGTTCGGAAGGGCCACCAACTGGTCGCATTTAGTGGCCACACGGGGCCGCAGACCCTTGCCCTCCGAGCCGAGCACCACCACCACTCGGCCCCGGTAGTCGGGGCGGTCGTAGGGAACGCGGGCGCCGGCCTCGGCGCCGTACACCCAGGCGTTTTGCTTCCTGGCGGCGGCGAGCCAGTCGGCCAGGTTGCGGACCCGAGCCACCTGCAGGTGCTCGACAGCTCCGGCGGAGGCCTTGCACACCACCGCCGTGACCTCGGCCGAACGACGCTCGGGCAGCACGACGCCCGAGCAGCCCGCGGCCTCCGCCACACGGCAGACCGCCCCGAGGTTCTGGGGATCCTGCACCTCGTCGAGGCACACGACGAGGGCGTCATCCGCCTCGAGCAGCCGGTCAGCGTCCGCGTAGGGGTAGGCCTGCGCCTCGGCGCAGATGCCTTGGTGGTCGGGCGAGCCGCAGCGCTCCTCGATCTCGTGCGCCTCGGCGGGCACCACCTCGACCCCTCCCAGCCAGACCTCCCGTCCCGCACGCTCGGTGGCGTACACGCGGTGTACGCGGCGCCGGCCATGCAGCGCCTCGCGGACCGGATTGCGCCCGTAGACGATCAATCGGCCCTCAAGTCCCCCGCACGATCCGCATGCCGTCTGCCGTGTCGCGAATCTCCCAGCCGCGCCGCGCGATCTCGTCGCGCAGGCGGTCGGCACGCTCGAAGTCACGCGACGCTCGCGCCTCGTCGCGCTCGGCGGCCATCCGCTCGATCTCCTCCGGGGCGTCCTCCTGCTGGGGCGCGAGCAGGCTCTCGAGCCCGAGCGCGTGGAGCATCTCCTCCAGCCTCCCGGCCCCCAGACGCTCGCCGCCGTCGAGCCGGCGATTGGCCTCGCCCACCCACTCGAACAGCACGGTGCGCGCGGCGGGCGTGTTGAAGTCATCCGCGAGCGCGTCGAAGAAGCGCTCGGCCAGGGCGTCGAGGTCAGGCGCGGGCCCTGCCTCGGGATCGAGCCGGCGCACCGCCTCCCGCACCCGCGCCACCGCGCGCCTCGCATCCTCCATCGTCTCGTCGGTGTACGCGACCGGCTTTCGGTAGTGCGAGCCGACCATCCACATGACGAAAGCCTCGCGCCCGAACTCCTCAAGTGCGCCGTGCAGCAATCGGGTGTTGCCCACCGACTTGGCCATCTTCTCGGCATCCATCTCGACCATGCCGTTGTGCATCCAGATCCGCGCCAGTGGCTTTCCGCGCGCGGCCTCGGTCTGGGCGATCTCGTTCTCGTGGTGGGGAAACACCAGGTCCGAGCCGCCCCCGTGGATCTCGAAGTCGACTCCCAGGATCTCCTCCGCCATTGCCGAGCACTCGATGTGCCACCCCGGCCGCCCCTCGCCCCAGGGGGACTCCCATGCCGTGTCCTCCCCCTCCTTGCGTGCCTTCCAGAGCGCGAAGTCCTGGGGTGACTCCTTGTGCTCTGCGGCATCGTCGCCCTCACCCTGCTGCATCTCCTCGAGCGGGCGGTTTGAGAGCTTGCCGTAGGCGTCGAAGCTGCTCACGCGGAAGAGCACGTCGCCGTTCGCCTCGTAGGCGTGGTCACCCTCGATGAGCCGCTCGATCAGGGCCACGATGGGCCCGATGGTCTCGGTGGCCCTGGGCTCGTGGTCGGGGCGGCCGAGGCCCAGTGCATCGGTGTCGGCAACGTAGGCGGCGGTCATTTCGCGCGCGAGCTCCGCGCTCGAAGCGCCGCACTCGCGCGCAGCGTCGTAGATCTTGTCGTTCACGTCGGTGACGTTCTCGACGAGGGTCGTGTTGTAGCCCTCGCGCTCCAGAAAACGCTTGAGCAGGCTGAACACGACGTAGGGCCGAGCGTTGCCCACGTGGACCCGCCCGTACACCGTGGGCCCGCATACGTAGATCCCCACCCGGGGCGGCTCGCGGGGATCGAGGACCCGCAGCTCGCCGCTCAGGGTGTCTTGGATACGGACCTTGCGCATCGCTGCCAAGCTTGACAGCGATGGCCGACCGAGACTTCATCGTCACGGGCGAGCGTGCCGCGCTGGGCATGCTGCGGCGCGAGCACCTCCCGGCCCTCGCTTCCTGGTTCAACGACCCCGAGGTGCGACGCGGCCTTGCCCACCGCGGCGTGGTCAACGTGGAGGCCGAGGAGAAGTGGTTCGAGACGATGACCGAAGCGGGAGGCGAGCCCCGGCCGTCGGCGGTCGCGTTCGCCATTCATGCCGCCGACGACGGGGAGCTCGTGGGTGCGTGCAGTCTGGAGGAGATCGACCACAACTTCCTGCGCGCGGAATTCGGCATCTTCATGGGACGCCGGCGCGGCGAGGGCATCGGCAGCGACGCTGTTCGCCTGGTGCTCGATTGGGCCTTTCACGTCATCGGCCTGCGCAACGTGATGCTCGAAACCTACGACTTCAACGAAGCCGCGAAGCGAGCCTACGAGCGCGCCGGCTTCAGGGAGATTGGACGCCGCCGTGACGCCGTGCTGGCGTTGGGACGGCGCTCGGACTCGATCCTTATGGACGCCACGCCCGATTGAGGGCCGCCGATCCGCATCCCGAGGCACTCACGGGCCGCAGGGGTGGCGGGTGGGGTGGCCTCGTGCACGCGGCTGGAAGCGGCGTTGTCGGCTTGTAACGCTGCCGTAACGCGGTTCGCGTCCCGTCCTGGATTGGTGTCGTACAGCGACACCAGGGCAGGACAGCTCGCCCGGTTGCTGCCGTAAAGACGCCGGCACCCGGCACCGGCGGCTCGCGCAGCGCAAGCCCGGCGCGCGGCGCACCGACCCACCTCACGCCCCTAGGAGAGGGGCGGCCGGCGCTCGGGCCAGCCGAGCTCGGCCTCCAGCCGGCCGGCCAGCGACAGCAGGCGGCCCTCGGAGTCGGGTGGGCCGATCAGCTGCGCGCCGATCGGCAGGCCCTCGCGCGACGACGGCCCGGGGACCGAGATCGCGGGCTGGCCGGTCACGTTCCAGACGCCGGTGAAGGGGTGGACCAGCGCCATCTCCAGCAGGGTCCGTGTCGCGCTGAGACCCTCCCACTGGCCGGCCTCCACCGGGGGACGCGCGTTCACGGGCGTGAGCAGAACGTCGACATCGCGAAAGAGCTCGCCGAGGCGAGCGGCGTGCTGGGCCTCCGCGCGGCGGGCCCATCCCAACAGTGGCTGCGCCGCGCGGCCCAGCCGCGCGAAGCCGCGAGTACGCCGCTGGAGGCGCTCCGGGCGCTCGACGCGCTCGGCCTCTTGCGCGATCCCAGCGAGGTAGCGAACCGTGGCCGTGTCGGCGGCCCGTCCCCAGTTGGGATCGCGCTCGATCACCTCGTGCCCCAGGCCGCTCAGCGCATCGGCCACCCCGCGGACGGAGTCCTTGACCTGAGCGTCCACCAGCGCGGGCATCGGTGGCTTGAGTGAGAGCGCGATGCGTAACCGGCCCGGTCCGTCGCGCGCGGCCTCCGCGTAGGAACGCCCGTCTTGGGCGGCGACGTCCAGCAACAACGCGGTGTCAGCCACCGTGCGGGTGTGGAAGCCGACGACGCTGAGCCCGTACCAGTGTTCGGTGGCCGGAGCGAGCGAGATGCGGTCGCGCTGGGGCTTGAGACCGACAAGGCCGCAGTTGGCGGCAGGAATCCGGATCGAGCCGACGCCGTCGGAGGCCGTGGCGGCGGCGCACAGGCCCGCCGCCACCGCGGCGGCGCTGCCACCGCTCGAGCCGCCCGCGCTGCGGGCGGTGTCCCAAGGGTTGCGGGTCACGCCGAAGGCAGGGCCCTCGGTGTCCCCCATGATGGCCAGCTCGGGCAGGTTGGTCTTGCCGATGATCACTGCGCCCGCGGCGCGGAGGCGAGTGATGAATTCGTTGTCGCGGGCGGCCGGGGCGGCGGGCACGGCCGTGCCCCAGCCTGTCGGCTCTCCTCCCACGTCCTCCGTGTCCTTGACCGCGATCGGAACGCCGAGCAGCGGCCTATCGTCGCCGGCGCCGCGTCGCCCGTCGGCCTGGCGGGCGTCTATCAGGGCCCGCTCGCCCATCACGCGGCGAAAGGCGTTGAGCTCGGGTTCGAAGCGCTCAATCCGCGCCAGGTAGAGCTCGACCAGCTCGCGCGACGACACCTCGCCACCCCGGATCATCTCGGCCTGGTGAGCGGCGCCGGCGAATGCCAGTGAGTCGTCGTCGGTATTCATGCGCGCGCGAAGGCTATCCGCGCGAGGGGCGGCCTGTTGCTACGCGGCGAAGGCCCGGACCATCACCGCCCAGTCAGGAAACGGTTGCCACCGCCAGGGCTGCGATGCCTTCGCCGCGACCGACGAAGCCCATTCGCTCTCCGGTGGTGAACTTCACGTTCACCGCACCGAGGTCGAGACCCAGCGCCTCGGCCAGGCGGGAGCGCATGTCCTCGCGATAGGGAGCGAGCCTGGGCGTTTCGCAGGCCACGGTCATATCCACGTTGCTCGGCGCGAAGCCGGCCTCCCCGATGAGCCCCAGCGCCGCCCCGAGCAACTCGATCGAGTCGGCGTCGCGCCAGCGTTCGTCGGTATCCGGGAAATGAGTGCCTATGTCATCCAGCCCCGCGGCCCCGAGCAGGGCGTCGATCAGCGCGTGCGTGAGCACGTCCGCGTCCGAAAATCCCGCCAGCCCGCGGTCGGCCCCGGCGATCTCCACACCGCCGAGCACGAGCCGCCGCCCCTCCTCGAGGCGGTGGGAGTCCCAGCCGATGCCCGCGCGGCTCATCCCAGCTTCTCCATGCGGCGCTCACGCCGGTCGAACACTGCGATCTCCGTCACGCCCAGGCCGCCCAACAGGTCCAGCGCCTGCTCGTACTCGTAGCCCAGCTGATCGGGGCGGTGGGCATCGCTCGAGAGGGCCACCGGGCGCCCGGCATCCAGGCACATCTCGAGCAGGGCCGGCGCGGGATAGATCTCATTGACGGGCTTTCGCAGGCCGGCGGTCGAGACCTCCAGCGCCACGTCCGAGTCGGCGATCCCATCCATCGCCCGCTCGTAGAAGCGCCGCAGGTCACCGTCCGGGACCGGCACGCGGCTACCCCACACCTTGACCAGGTCCGGGTGGGCGAGGATGTCGAACATCCCGGAGCGGGCCGCTTCGCCGAGCGTCTCGAAGTAGCGCACCCACACCTTCTCGGGGTCGGCGCCGCGCCAGATGTTCCAGGGCTCCCACTCGGGGTAGCCGTGGAAGTCGACCGCCTCGTCGCGCAGGAAGTGGACCGAGCCAATGACGTAATCCCAGTCGCGCCCGTCGAGGAGGTTCGCGAGACGGTCCTCGCGACCAGGCAGGAAGTCGGCCTCGATTCCCGCCTTCAGGCCGGCCGACCGCAGGAAGTCGACGTACTCGTCCACGTCGTCGCCGGCCCAGTGCCGGTACCAGGGGTGCGTCCAGACGTCGAGCGACTGCACGAAGCGGTGGATGTGCTCGGACGCTCCCAGCTCCTCGATCCCGCGCTCGGCGGCCGCCTCGCGGTAACGCTCGACATTGTCGGCGGTGAAGTAGCGCTCCGCCGGCGAGTCGTCATCGTCGGGGCGCAGGTGCACGTGGTAGTCGGTCAGCACAGCGCCGTCTCCGCGCGCGCGAGGTCACTCGCGGTGGTGACCTTGATGTTCCCCGGCGGCGCATCCACGAGCCGCACCGAGCCCCCGGCGGCCTCCACGAGCGACGCGTCGTCGGTGGCGGCGGCCAGGGTCGCGTCGTCCACTTCGAGCGCCCGGCGCAGCGACTCGGCGCGGAACACCTGCGGGGTTTGCACCGCCCACAGGCGCGAGCGGTCGAGCGTGCGCAGGACGGTGCCGTCGGGGTAGGCCTCCTTGACCGTGTCGGTCACCGGCGCCGCCGCGATCGCCCCGTCCACCCCCAGCAGCGCAGCCAGGCAGGCCTCCACCAGCTCGGTCGTCACCAGTGGCCGGGCCGCGTCGTGCACCACCACGGTGCGGGCCTCGGGCGCTGCCTCCAGAGCGTTGCGCACCGAGGCCGAGCGTGAGGCCCCGCCCTCGACCCATCCCGGCCTCACGTGCCCGGCCGGCGCGGCCACGATCACCCGGTCGCAGACCGCGGACAGCACCTCCACGCTCCACTCCACCAGCGGCCGGCCGGCACAAACGGCGAACGCCTTGGGCCGCTCGGCACCAAGGCGTTCGCCGCGGCCGCCGGCGGGAACGATCCCGACGACGGTCACCGAAACTGCGAATCGATTCCGCTCAGGCGGTCGCGCCTGCGCCGTTGCGACCCGTGTGAGCGTCGACGATCAGGTCCTCGAGATGACCCTCGGCCTCGTCCTCTTCCATGTCGAGCACGTACATCAGCTCCGAGGCCAGGATCTTCTTGGCCCGGGTGTACATCTGCTTCTCCCCGGTCGACAGACCCTTCTCCTGCTCGCGGATCGCGAGGTTTCGAACCACCTCGGCCAGCTCGAAGACGTCGCCGGTCTTGATCTTCTCGCGGTTGTGCTTGAAGCGCCGGTTCCAGTTCTTCGGCATTTGGCTCACGTCGTCGCGGAGGATCGCCAACACCTTCTTGACGTCGTCCTCCCCGATCACGCGCCTCAGGCCGGCCTTGTCGGCGTTGCAGCACGGGACCATGACGGTCATATCGTTATGAAGGATCTTGATGGTGAGGTACTCGCGCTTCTCACCCAGTACTTCCTTCATTTCCTTCTTGAGGACCTTTCCAGCCCCATGATGTGGATAGACGACCTGGTCGCCAATCTCATAGATGATCGGCTCGCGGTCGATCTCGAGATCTTCGTCAACAAGCTCTGACTCCAACACTGCGTCGCTAATGGTGTTCCCTCCTACGCTTTGCGGCGCGACTGGGCGCCGTGGTTCTCAAAATCAGGTCTGTAAGTAGCGGTCCACGAGGTTGATCTCCTGCAGGCGGCGAAGGCCCTCGCGAATGTCCTTCGCCCGCATGTCGCCCACGCCCTCCACGGATTCAAGCTCCGGGTCGGTCGCGGCCAGGATCTCGTCCAGCCCCTTGAACTCGCCCACGATGAACTGCACCACCATCTTGGGCAGACGCGGGATGCGTCCCAGGATGCGGTAGCCGCGCGGCGAGGCGGGATGGTCGAGGGTATTCAGCTTCCGGTCATGACCGAGCAGCTCGGCGAGCCGACCGAAGTCCAGAAGGTCCTGATGGGGCAGCCGGGCAAGCGAGTCGAGCACCATCGCGAAGCCCTCCTCCGAGGACTCGACGATGTAGTCGCGCACGAGCGCGGACTTATCCGCGGCCACGCCGACCATCGTCTCCTCCAGCTGCATCTCGATGAGGCGTCCCTCGGCGCCCAGCTCGACGATGTAGCGCTCGATCTCCACCGCCATCCTGGTAACGAGCTCCGAGCGCTGGAGCACCGTGAGCACGTCGTGCAGGGTCACGCCGCCTTCGAACTCGAGGGCAGTCAGGCGGGTCGACACCTGGTCGAGACGGCTGCGGTACTTGTCGAGCGTGGCCAGCGCCTGGTTGGCCTTGGCCAGAACGACGGGAATGTCTTCGAGCAGGTACTTCGCACCGTCGAGGTAGAGCGACACGACGCTGCGGCTGGCGGAGATGGCGATCACCAGCGCGTCGGTCTGCTTGGAGACTCGCTCGCCCGTGCGGTGGCGTGTGCCGGTCTCGAGCGACAGGATGGTCGGGTCCGGCATCAGCTGCACGTTGGCCCACAGAATCTTGGTGCCGTTGGATGCGAGGACGATCGCACCGTCCATCTTCGCGAGCTGGTAGACCATCGCGGGCGTGTAGTCCACATCCAGCTTGACGCCGCCCGACAGCAGGAAGTTCAGCTCCTCCGACTCTCCGATGCAAATCAGAGCGCCGGTCCGGCCCTGGACAATATTGTCGAGGCCCTCCCGCACTGCCGTGCCCGGGGCCACCATCTCCAGAGCCCGAACGAGCCTTGGTTCCTGCCGGGCTTCGAGTTCAGAAACGTCATCCCCGGCATACGGCATGACCCCTGATTCTACGTGAAATGGTTTGAGTTTGGATTGTTTTCGGCGCTACGCAGCGGTTTCCCCGCTCACAGAGCCAAACGGCAGTGCTAGACCGAGCTGCCGAGTGCGCTGAAAAAGGCGGCTGCCAGAGGTGCGGCGCTCGCCCCGCCCGAGGGCCCGTTCTCCACCAGCACGGCCACCGCGATGTCTCCACGGAACGCAATGAACCAGGCGTGGGTCCGGGGCGGGTCGCCGCCCCCGAACTCGGCCGTGCCGCTCTTGCCGGCGGGATTGCCGGCGACGCCGGCGAGGGCCTGACCCGTACCCGAGGTCACGACCGATCGCATGAGGCCGGCGAGCGTGTCGCGCTCTCCTTCGGGAAGCGGCGGTCCGGCGCTGCGGGGGTCTGAGGTCACCAGCCGCGGCGCGTGCCAGCGCCCGGCGGCCACGGTGCCGGCAACGCCGGCCATCGCCAGCGGACTGGCCAGGATCTCGTGCTGGCCGATCATCGCCGCCGCCCGTTCGACGGCGTCCTCCCCGGGGGGTACCTCGGCAGTCGCGGCGCCGAGCGGCAGGTCGAGACGCCGGCCCAGGCCGAAGTCGCGGGCGGTGCGGGTGAGCGCGTCCGGCGCGAGCCGGCCGGCCAGGCTCACGAACGCCGTGTTGCACGATTGCGCGAAGTCCTGGCTGAAGGGCACGGCGCCGGCCGCGCCGCCCTCGAAGTTGCGAAAGGCGCGGCCGCCGACGCTGATCGTCGGCGGGCAATTCACGGTCTCGCCGATGTCCAGCCCGCCGCGCAGCAGTGCCGCCGTGGTCACGACCTTGAAGGTCGAGCCCGGCGGGTAGAGGCCTTCGAGCGCTCGGTGAAAGCCCGAGTCGACCGGGCGCTCCGCCACCGCCAGCACGTCCCCGCTCGACGCTTTGAGCACCACGAGAGCGGCCGCGTCGCCGCGATCGCCCAGCGCGTTCTCCGCCGCCCCCTGTACGCGGGTGCTGAGGGTTGTCTGAAGCGCTCGGCCGGCGCGCCCCTTGCGCTCGAACAGCGTCTCGAGCGGCCGGCCGCCATCGATCGTCCGGATCAGCACGCGACGGGTGGGCGTACCGGCCAGGCGGCGCTCGTAGCGAGCCTGCAGCCCCGCTTGGCCGACCTGGTCACCCGGCGCGTAGCCCTTGCCGAGGCGCTCGAGCTGCTCGGCCGTGACGGGCGCAACGGTGCCGAGCAGCCCACGGGCGAACTGCCGGGTGGGAGCCAGCGGCGCCGTGTCGTCGAAGGCGGCTGCGTCGGGAATGGCCTCGACCTCGGCCTGCACCGCCGCGTAGTCGGGGCGGCGCAGCACGATCGCCTCCACGAACTGCTCCGGGCCACCCGCCCGCAGCTGTCGCAGGATCGGCCCGCGGTCGACGTCCAGCACGCGCGCGAGCCCGTCGGCCGTTGCGCGCGGGTTGGAAACGTCCTTGACCACGGCCCCGACGCGGATCACGGGCCGAGGCCGCACGATCGGCACCCGATCGCGATCGAGGATGGGAGCGCGCTCGAAGGCCGAGCGCGTCGTGCCCAGCCGTGTATCGCGCTCGAGCTTGGGGTGGACCAGCGTGGGAGTCCAATGCACTTTCCACTCGTCGCCGTCCTTGAACACCGGGACACTGGTCTCGTACGCGAAGGGCCCGATACCAGGCACCGTCCAGCGCAGCCGCACGCGTGCCTCGGCGCGGTCCCCGCTCTCGGAGAGCTCCAGCGTCCGGGCGTCGAGGCGGGCATCGTCCAGGCCGAGTCGATTCGCCTTGAGCGCGGCGCCCGCGGCCCGGGGCGCGTCGGTCTTCGCGGCAGCCCGGCGATCGTGTCCGGACTCCCAGTCGGAGAGAAAGGCCTCCACGGGGTCGCCGGGGTCGGGCTCCAGTGCGCCCCGAACGATCCAGATGAGCGCCGCGCCCGCGACCAGCGCCAGGGCGATGAGGACGATCGGCCGCTGGCGCGCGCGCATGCGACGCCAAGCTAGAGGGCGCCTCTGACGTGCTCTGGGAGGAGAGTCACAGAGGCCGGGTGGGACGGGCTATGGGGGAGCCGCCTGGTGCCGGGGGGAGGCGCCCCGCGGGGCGCGAGCCGCCGGGCACTGCGCGAGCCGCCGGGCACTGCGCGAGCCGCCGGGCGCCGGGGCAAGCGTCTCTGAACGACCGCAACCCAAGGGTGGACGCGGGCGTGTTGTGGGCCTTGTCACGTGGCCGTAACGCGGTTTGGAGGCCACAGTGGTCGATTTACCACCGTATAGGGGGTAAATCGACCATTGCTCCCCGTCGAGCGGCCGTGGCGGGGCCGCTCGACGGCTCGTGTTACGGGACCGCGACAGGAGTGACGGCGCGGCGCGCGGCCGGGTCCCAGGCCCCTGGTTGCTGTCGTTCCGAAGTGCCGGCCCGCCATCCGGCAGCTCGCGCAGCGCCGGGCGGACCCGCTCTACGCGGCCTGCGCCGGCGCGGCCCGGGGCGCCGAGCGCAGCGCCCGGCGCAGCGTGTCCACTCCCTCGGTGGGGCGCACCACCTCGGTCAGCCCGAACTTGCGCGCCTCCGCGAGCCGGCGATCGGCGTGGGCGACCTGACGCAGCTCGCCGGTCAGGCCGAGCTCACCGAACGCGGCGAGGGGCCGGCGTTCCTGGCCCAGACCCGCGCCCTTTGCCGCGGACGCCAGCGCAAGCGCGATCGCCAGGTCGGCACCCGGCTCGTCCACGCGCACACCCCCGGCAACCGACACGAACACGTCGCTGGCCCCCAGGGACACGCC
Organism: uncultured Thermoleophilaceae bacterium; assembly: GCA_963728495.1. Taxonomy (GTDB): domain Bacteria; phylum Actinomycetota; class Thermoleophilia; order Solirubrobacterales; family Thermoleophilaceae; genus JACVRW01. The sequence goes on from CAVSKI010000003.1 coordinate 335,032, forward strand.
GGCGTGGCGGGCCAGCACGGCTAGGACGAGCGCCAGGCGGTTTCGGTCCACTCCGTTCGCCACTCGCCGTGGCGGCACCAGTTCGCTGGGCGCCACCAGGGCCTGCACCTCCACGAGCAGCGGACGCGAGCCCTCCATGGCGCACAGCACCACCGATCCGGGCGCCTTCGTCGCCTCGCTGACGAAACGGGCGCTTGCGTCCTTGACCTCGACCAGCCCGCTGGCCGCCATCTCGAACACGCCCACCTCGTTGGTGGAGCCGAAGCGGTTCTTCAGGGCCCGCAGGGTGCGATAGGTGCGCTCCCGCTCGCCTTCGAAGGAGAGCACGCAGTCGACCAGGTGCTCGAGCACGCGCGGGCCGGCAAGCGAGCCCTCCTTGGTCACGTGACCCACGAGCAGCGTGGCGATCCCGTGTTCCTTCGCCACCCGCATCACGCGGCCGGCCACCTCGCGCACCTGCCCGACCGAGCCCGGAGCTCCGCTGAGCGCGGAGTCGTAGAGCACCTGCACCGAGTCGATCACGCAGACCTCGGGGCGCTCGGACACGAGGGTGGCCAGCACAGCGTCGAGATCGGTCTCGGTCACTATCGGCACGCTCAGCGCTCCCGGGCCCAGGCGCTCGGCGCGCAGCTTGACCTGAGCCGCCGACTCCTCGCCCGACACATAGAGCACCTTGTGCCCCGCCGCGCAGAGGTTGCCGAGCGCGCCCGAGGTGAGCGTCGATTTGCCGATTCCCGGCGAGCCGCCGATGAGAACGAGCGAGCCGGGCACCAGGCCGCCGCCCAGAACGCGGTCGAACTCGCCGATGCCGGTGCCCAGCCGCGAAACCTTCGGCGCCTCCACATCGCGCAGGGCCACCGGGCGCAGCGCTTTCGCGCCCGTGCGCCCACCGGCGCCGCCGGGCGCGCCGGCTACGCGGGCCGCCGGGGCGACACGCGCCTCCTCCACCAGCGAGTTCCACTCTCCGCAGCCAGGACAGCGCCCGTGCCACTTGGGGCTCTCATGCCCGCAGGCCGGGCAGCTGTAGACGGTGGCGGAGCGAGCCATGCGTCGAACCTAAGGAGGCCGGCGGACGACTTCGCCCCCGCCGAGTTAGGACGTTTGCATTCCGTCCGACCTGAGGAGTTGCATCGGTCGTTCGTGCATTTGCTCGCCCAACCAGTCTCGCGCGCCGAATTCCTCGCGGTCGACACGGAGACCAACGGGCTCGCCGGCGACCTCTGCGAGCTGACCGAGGTGGGGGCCGTGCTCGTGGGCGGCGGGGAGCTGCACGACACATTCGACTCGCTGGTGCGGACGGAACGCCCGCTCTCGCGCGGCATCCAGCGCTTCACGGGCATCTCCCAGGCCATGCTGGAGGCCGCCCCGCCGCCCAGCGAGGTGCTCGAGGAGCTCGGTGATCTGCTGTCCGGACGCGTACTCGTAGCCCATTCAGCGCGGTTCGACACGCGCGTGCTGCGCCAGGCCTTCGAGCGCTGCGAGCTCGACTGGCCCGCTCCACCCGCGCTATGCACGGTGCAGATGGCCAGGCGCCTGGCTCCGCTGTCGCCCAAGCGCGGACTGGCCACGCTCGCGGACTCGCTCGGCATCGAGGTTGAGGAGGTCCATCGCGCGCTGCCCGACGCGCTCACGTGCGCGCGCGTGTTCTGCGCTCTGTTTCCGCGGCTGTGCGCGAACACGGCCACGGTGGGCGACGCGCTCGACCTGCTCCGCTCACACCGGCGGGCGCGCAAGACCGAGCCCCACGAGCGCATTCCCCCCAGCGAGCGTCCCGATCTATCGACGCTGCCCGACGACCCGGGGGTCTACATCTTCCGCAACGAACGCGGACGGCCGCTCTATGTGGGCAAGTCGGTCTCGCTGCGCAGCCGCGCCCGCGCCCATTTCTGCGCCCCGGCGGGTTGGACCGAGAAGGCCGAGATCGTCGACTACCGGCCCACGAACTCCGAGCTCGGCGCGCTCGTGCTGGAGAACCGGTTGATCAAGTCCTGGAAGCCGGCGGGCAACGTCAAGCTCAAGCGCACCGATCGATACTGCTACCTGCGCTGTCGCCTCGACATTCCCTATCCCATACTCGAGGTGGCCGCCGAGCCGGCTCCCGGGAACGCGGTCAACGTGGGCCCACTGGGCTCGCGCGCCCTGGCCGGCGAGCTCGCCGACCAGCTCACGTCGCTCTACCGGCTGCGCCACTGCGGGCGCAAGCTCAAGCTGCGTGAGAACCCGTCCGCCTACGGCCAGATGGGCCGTTGCGTGTCTCCCTGCCTGGGGGACCTCGATCCCAACGCATACCGGCGTCAACTCGACCTGGCTCTGTCGCACTTCGAGCGCCCGGGCGCCGGCCAGGCGCTGATCGAGGAGATCGACCGGCGTATCGCCGAGGCCTCGGCCGATGCGCGCTACGAGCGCGCCGCGGCTCTGCTGCGCCGGCGCGGGCGCCTCGAGTGGGTGATCGAGCGCCTGGAGGGCGTGCTGCGCGCAACGCACTCGGCACCACGCCTCGTGCTCGCGAGCCACCCGGTCAAGGAGCGCTTCGACGCGTTCTGGCTCGTACGCGGGCGGCTGGTCGACTGGGGGCCGCTCCCAGGGGCTTCCGAGCTGGTGGAGCGCACCGAATGCGCACTCGACCATCCCCCGGGACGAACAGTGGTGCCCGCGGACGAGGTCGACGAGGTGCGGCTGGTTGCCGGGTGGGTTGCCGAGCACGAGCCGCCCGAGCTTGCCCTGGAACCCCCGCCGGCCGAGGGGACGCTGCTCTCCTTCGCCGAATCGAGAGCGGCGGCCGCCTAGCTCGCGTCTTCCTGACGGACGGCCCGCTCAGCCGCATCGAAGCCGATCTTCGAGTGCGTTCCGTCGCAGAACGGCTTCGTCGTCGAGCCGCCGCAGCGGCACAGGGCAATAGTGCCCCCCTCCTGCGAGAGGTCGAACTCGTTGCCGTCGGCATCGATGAGCCTCACCGGTCCGGTGACCTTGTATGGGCCGTTGTGTCGGGTCTTGATCTCCACTTGCTCCATGCACGTCATTGTTCTGCACGATGCAGCGCGTAGCACAGCTGGACCATCCGGAGGTGCGGGAGATCGTGCCCTCGCACCACTGCGTGGTCCGCTTTCGCCAGCGCCGGCCCGTCCGCGAGCGCGGTAGCGAGGCGGTGGCGGAAGCGCTGATGGCGGCTCTTCGCGACGCTGACGTGAGCCGCTGGCCTCCGGCCTGGGCGGTGAATGACCGCTACACCGAGCTGTGGGCGGTCAACGGCGAGCTGGCCTTTCCGCTCGAGCCCAGCGGCGCGCCGGGCCGGTTCGTGGCCACGACCTGCCTGTCGAGATGAGCCGGCGAGTGCGTACAAATAGGTACAATCCGGCCGTGAAAACCGCGGGCATCGTCCTGGCCGGCGGCAGATCTACCCGCATGGGGCAAGCGAAAGCCGACCTCGAGTGGCACGGGTCCACCCTGCTGCACCGCATCAGCGGCCTGATCGGCCGAGTGGTGGAGGGGCCGGTGGTTGTGGTCCGCGCTCCCGGGCAAGAGCTTCCGCCCCTGCCGAGCGGCGTCGAGGTGACCGAGGACGCCCGTGAGGGTCGCGGGCCGCTCGAGGGCCTGGCGGCCGGGCTGAGCGCTCTTGACGGGCGGGCGCAGGCTGCCTACGTGTCCTCCACCGATGTTCCGCTGCTGCATCCCGCCTTCGTCACCACCGTGCTCGCTGCCCTCGCGCGCGAGGAGGCCGACGTGGCCCTGCCCGTGGCCCAGGGCTTTCGCCATCCGCTGGCCGCGGCGTACCGAACCGAGCTGCTCTCCGACGTGGAGGACCTGATCGGCGCCGACCGCCTGCGGCCCGCATTCCTATTCGAGCGCTGCCGTGTGCACGAGCTGAGCGAGCACGATCTGCTCTCCGATCGCGCGCTGGCGCAGGGCGATCCCAACCTGCTTTCGCTTCTGAATGTCAACGATCCGCAGGAGTACGAGCGTGCTCGGGCTCGGGATGCTCCGGAGGTCAGTGTGCGCTGCTTGGGGACGCTGGCCAACGGAACCCGACACCAGCCGATGGCGGCCGGCGCCGCAACGCTGGGAGGAGCTGCGGAGGCGGCCGGGATCACCCTCGACCGCCGCGTGGTGGCGGCGCTCAACGGCGATCAGGTTGCCCACGACCCCGAGCTGCCGCTGGCTCCGGGCGACTCCGTGGCCTTCCAGGCCGCAGGCGCCGGGGCCTAGCCTGTGCCCGCGGGAGTGGCTGCGAGCTGACCCCTCAATGGATGCTCTTGGGGGCGCCGCTGGATTCAGCCGGCCAGGGCCTGGGCGAGGAACGCGCTCCACGGGCGCTGAGGGCGGCCGGCCTCGCTGAGCGCCTCGGCCTGATGGATGCCGGCGATGTGGTGCCTCCCCTACGCGATCCCGAGCGCGACCCTGCCACCGGGATCATCGCCGCCGCCCAGGTCGCGGCGGTGTCCGCAACCCTGCGCGACGTGGTCGCGAGCACGCTGCGTCGCGGTGAGCACCCATTCGTGGTCGGCGGCGATTGCACCCTGCTCCCTGGAGCGCTCGCTGGCGCCCGGGTGGCGGCTGGGCCGCTCGCGCTGTGGATGATCGACGGGCACCCTGACGCGCACGACGGTGAGACCTCTCCGACGGGCGAGGCGGCCGACATGGACCTCGCCGTGGTGCTGGGCCGCGGACCCCCCGGGCTCACCGGCCTCGCCGGTGTGGTCCCCATCGTCGAGCCCGAGCACGTAGCGCTGATCGGCCACCGTCCGGCAAGCCTTGGACCGGACGTCGCGGCCGAGCTCGCGCTGGTGCCGCCGGCGGTCGGGCAGATCACGGCCCCCGAGGTTCGTTCACGCGGGGCCGGTGAGGTGGCGCACGCGATCCTCGAAGCAGCCGGCGAACGCCCCTCGTGGCTACACATCGACGTCGATGCACTCGACGCCGGCGAGTTGCCCGCGGTCAGCTACCCCCAGCCCGAGGGTCTGCGCTGGGAGGAACTGGTGGACCTGATCACGCCGCTCTTGGCCGCGCCCCGGCTGGTCGGCGTGAGCCTGGCCGACTTCGACGCCGACCACGAGGAGAGCGAGGCGCACGCCCGGCACATCGTCGACGCGCTACGGCAATCCTGGCCCTAGCGGGCCGCGCCGAAACCCAGGCGCTGCCAGCGACGCAGGCCGCGCAAGGTTCGCGGGAAGCGGTTGCGCCGCGGATAGGCCTCGCGCTCCGCGCCGGCCAGCACGTTGTCGCGGACGACCGCCCCCGGGAAGTAGGCGCGCAGCGTGTCGAGGCCCGATGCGCGACCGTCGCCCTTGATGCCGTACGGGCCGGCTCGGGCGATGTTCCGCAGCATCCGAAAGCCGCGGTGCGGAGCGCCGTACGCCGCCATCAGGGTGCCCTCGTTGAGCACGGTATTGCGCTTCACTCGCAGGCCGGCCACATCGGTGCTGACCATCCAGACGCCGTCCCCAAAGTCGCGATAGCCGACCGCCTTGAAGACGTTGCCCTCGATCAGCACGTCTCGGGTGGGGCCGCTGGGATGCCCGTCGTCGTGGCCGAGCAGGTTGATGCCGCGCCCGACGCGGCGCACGACGTTGTCCGTGAAGCGCACGTCGCGAACGGTCGACCACGGTGCGTTGCCGTCCTGATTGCGCACGGTGAACAGGATCGCCGCGCCGTTCTGGGCGTCGACCCAGTTGTTCTCGAACACGTTGTCCTCGATCCGCACCCGCCGAGCGCTCTTCAGCTCGAGCAGGTTCTTGACCGTCCAACGGCCACGCCACGCCAGGGGCTTTCGGATGAGATTGCGGCGGATCACGATGTTGCTCGGCACGAGCCCCCGGATTGCCGGGTCCGCGCCCCCGAACATCACGTTCTCCCCGGCCCCCTCGAGCAGGTTGTTCTCGATGCGAAACGGCCCCGGCCCGTTCCAGCCGCCGATGGCCTGGGTGTCGTAGCCGCGGTCGTGGCAGTCGGTCAGTCGCGAGTCGCGGATGGTCGTGGCGGCGCTGTTGAGAGCGACACAGCGCTGGATGCCCCCGGTCGGGGTCCCGTGGACGAGCGAGCGGTCGAGCACGAGGCGGCGCGGCACTTCGGCGGGCGAGTCCTGTGCGCTCCCACCGTCGCCGAAGGCCACGAGGGCGTAGACGGTGGCCGCCGGGTCATCGACGGCCAGGTTCAGGCCGGCCAGCCTCCAGCCGCGGGCTCGCGGGCTGGTGGCCAGCACGGGAAGGCCGCGCCCCGGTGTGAGCAGGCGGGGCATGAAGCGAGCGTCCCGGACGCGCACGCGCCGGCCGCGGAGCAGCTTCTTCAGACGCGAGGAGCGGATGGTGACCGGGCGGCGACCCGGGTGGGCGGGCAACGTGAAGGGGCCGGTGAAGGTGGCGCGGGCGCGGACGGCGATCTCGTCCCCGCCGCGGGCACTGTCGATTGCCGCCTGAAGGTCATCGCCGCGGTTGACCGTGATCCTTCGTGCCGAGGCCGGCGCAACGGCAGCAAAGAGGGTCAGCCCGGACGCAAGCAGCGCGACGACGAACCTTACGTTTGCCGCCATATAGACGGTCAACGTAAGCCGCGTCGAATTTCCGCCGCGCGCCGGCCCGCCGCCCGGGCCCGTTCAACGAGCTCGTCCGTGCTGGACTCGGCCAGATTGATCTCCACCAGCCTTACTGCTGCAGTTGACGCGGCCTCGGCCAACACCACGCCCGCGAGCGCATCCCCACGCACCGCTGCACTGCTCGTCTGCGCCACTTCCGCGCCGAGCTGCGCCACCTCCGCCCCGAGCTCGGCCACCTCAAGCGGCGAGCGGCTCGCCTCCGCCAGCGCCGCGGCCCGCTGATCAGCGTCGCGCGCCTCGAGCACGGGGGCGTAAGAGCTGAGCTCCACCTCGGCCAGCTCCAGGGCCCGCACGCGCGCCGCCTGCGGGCGCGCGGCGTCGGCTCCGGCGATCTGCGCCGCCATCTCCACGAGCGCCGCAGCCAGCGCGCAGGTCACCGCCGCCGAGGTGCCGCCACCCGGTGCCGGCGTGCCGGCCGCGACCGCCTCGAGGAACTCTCCCAGCGGCTGATTGGCGAGGCTTCCCACGAGTGGGCGATGCTAACTTGCTCCGGAGTGCTGAGCACCACCGCGACGGCACCGAGCAGCTTCGACGAGGTCACAGACGAGCAGGTCGAGAGCTTCCGCCCGCGACGGCTTCCTGACCATCGAAGCGGGCTTCTGTCCGACCGTGCGATCGAGGTCCTGCGCGAGCGCTTCGCCGCTCTATTCGAGGGCGACTACGCGACCGGGTCTCCCCCGACGAGGTCAACTGGAAGAGGGCCGCGACCCTGAGGACCGCACCCGCCAGATCTGCAACGGCCGGCGCTCCGACGACCTGATCGCCGCTCAGGTCCTGAGCGAGCGCACGGGGCCGCGTCGCCTCCACCACGCGGACCGACCTCATCTACTCGCGCTACCGCCGCCGCGGAGACCTGTCGCTCGACGAGTCGTTCTTTCCCGTGCTGTGGGACGACACCGGCGCCCGCAGCGCGTGGCTCGCCGGCCTCCCTCAGCTCCCTTAACCGAGTGACAGCAGGACCATCCCCGCGAGCACGCCCGCCACTCCGACGAGCTGGTGCCAGGCAACCCGCTCACGCAGAGCGAACAACCCCACGGCGATCGGGATCACCGGATAGGCGGAGGCGGCGGCGCCCGTGATCGCCAGCTCGCCTATCTCGGCGCCGCGGTTGAAAAACAGGTAACCGCTCGCCTCGAGCGCCCCCGTGGCCGCGCAGCCCAGAATGGCGGCTCGGCTCAGGCTCCACGCCTCCTCCTCTCGCCTCACCGCCACGATGCCGGCCAGGATCACCACCGCCACGGTGCGGCTCAGCAGGATCGGGAAAAGCCACCCCAGATCCTCGGAGAGCAGGCCGAGCAGGAAGAGGTAGGCGCCGAACAACAGGCAGACCAGCACGGAGAGCCTGACTCCCTCGCTGCCCCACTGAATCCCGGACGTCTTCTCCACCGACGCGAGGACGACGAACGACAGGACGAGCACGCAACCCAAGGCTTGCAACTCGGTGAGGGCTTCGCCCACCAGCAGGGCGAGCAGCACCACGACCGCGCCGAAAGCGGACGTGATCGGGCTCACGATCGAGATCGGACCCAGTTCCAGCGCTCGGTAGAAGGCGGCGTAAACGGCCACGGCCAGCGGGCCCAGCGCCGCGGCAGCGGCCCACTGCGTCCACGAGGTTCCCTGGGGCGCACCGAGCACGAGGGCGAGCGCCGTGAGCGGGACGAGGCTGAGGCCGTGGATCAGCAGCAGGGCGCGCAGGAAGCCCATCTGGCGTGCGTAGTAGGTCACGCTCACGTCGGCGAAGCCCCATGCCAGAGCCGCCCCCAGGCCGAGCACGAAGCCGCTGTTCACAGAGCCACCATATGGGCTTGTCCCCGTCGGCCCACCTCGGCTAGGGTGCCTGCACAAATTCGTCTACGGGAAAGGGAGTTGGATGTCGGAGCTCACGCGCAGTGCTTTCTACGACGTGCAGGATCAGCTCGGCGCCGAGTGGACCGACTGGGAAGGGTGGGCCTGGGCCGACCACTTCGGGGACGCCATCGCCGAACACCAGGCCACACGCAACGCATCCAACGTGTGGGACGAGTCGCCGCTGCGCAAGTGGGACATGAAGGGCCCCGACGCGCTGGCGCTGGCCGACGTGCTGTTCACCAACGACATGTCTGCGCTCGAGGTCGGCCAGGTGCGCTATGGCGCCATCTGCGACGACGACGGGCAGATGGTCATGGACGGCACGATTTTCAAGCTGGCCGACGACCACTGCTTCTCGATCACGAGCTTCGACTCTGACCTCGACTGGTACCGGCAGGTCGGATCCGACCGGGGGCTGAGCGTTGACGTCGAGGACGTGACCGCGGACATGCCTCACCTCCAGGTGCAGGGCCCCAAGTCGCGCGAGATCCTCGCTCCGATCACCGAGGGACTCGACCTCGCCGAGCTGCGCTACTTCAGGTTCGCGGAGAACGTGAACGTCGGCGGCATCCCCTGCCTGGTCTCCCGTACGGGCTACTCGGGCGAGCTTGGCTACGAGCTCTACTGCCGGCCCGAGCAGGCTGCCGACCTCTGGAACGCCGTGCTCGATGCCGGCCGCCCCCACGGCGCACTTCCGATCGGGCTGTCGGCCATCGAGACGCTGCGGATCGAGTCGGGCCTGTTGTTTCCCGACATCGACTACTTCCCGCACAAGACCGACCCCTACGAGGTCCGGCTGGACAAGATGGTGAAGCTCGACAAGCCCGGCGACTTCGTGGGCAAGGACGCACTCAAGCGGATCGCGTCTGAGGGCACGCCGCGATTGCTGACCACATTGAAGATCGAAGGCGATCAGACGCCCGAGTACGGGGCGGCCGTCACTCAGGAGGGACGCGACGTGGGCATTGTCCGCAGTCCGGCGGAAAGCCCCACGTTCGGCGGACAGATCGCGATGGCGGCGATCGACCGCGACCTCAACAGCGAGGGCACGCAGGTCGAGGTGGCACTGGGCGACGGCACCACGCCCGCGACCGTCGCGGCGTTCCCGATCTACGACACGGAGAAGTCCCGCCCGCGCTCCTGAGTGGCCGTGGAGGTCGCTTCCTCGATCAGCTCGGTCAGCTCGCGTAGCTCGATCCGCTCGGCGTTGCCCGACGTCTTGATCGCGTCCTCGTACATGGTCACGTCCTTGGGGCAGGTGACCACGAAGTAGTCGAGCTCTCCCAGCGCCACGGCCTCGTGAATGCGGTTCTCCGACGGCCGCTCCACGCCGGGCTCGTCGGGGATCCAGATGCGCCCCCCGCCGGCCCCGCAGCAGAAGGAGTTGTCGCGGTTGCGCGGCATCTCGACCAGGGTGCATCCGAGCGCCTCGAGGATCGCCCGCGGCGCGTCGTAGCCGCCGTTGTGGCGCCCGAGGTAACAGGGGTCGTGGTAGGTGACCCGGTAGTCGAGCCCACCCTCCAGCGGCAGCCGGCCGGCCTCGATCAGCTCGAGCAGCAGGGAGGTGTGATGCAGCACGCTCCAGGCGCCGCCGAGCTCGTCTGAAATCAGCTCCGGGTATTCGTTGCGCAGCGTGTTGAGCGAATGCGGGTCGCTCGTGACGATGCGCTGGAAGTCGCATTCCTCGAGGGCCGCCACGTTCTGCTCGGCGAGCGCCTCGAACAGGCCTTCCTCGCCGGCGCGGCGAACGTCGTTGCCGGAATTGCGCTCGCCGTCGTAGAGGATTCCGAAGTCCAGCTCGGCAGCGGAGAACAGACGTGCCAGCGCGCGCGTGACCTTCTGACTGCGCGGGTCGAACGACGCGTAGTCACCCACGAACCAGAGCACGTCCACGGACTCCTTGCGCGCGTCCTTGACCTCGAAGTCGAGCTCCTCGGTCCAGCGCCCGCGCTTGCGGGCCCGCTCGCCGAACGAGTTACCCGACTTGTGGATGGTCTGCAGCGCCGTCTGCAGGTTCGCCGGCAGCTCGCCCTCCTCGACCAGGCGACGCCGCATCTGGTTGATGATCGGTGCCTGCTCGATCCCCACCGGACAGGCCTCGACACAGGCGTTGCACTGCATGCAGGACCACACGGTGTCGGCGTGCACGCCGTCCTCGCGCACAACCGGACCTGTGAAGGCGCCATTTCCGGGCTGCTGGCCCTTGATGAGCACACCCAGCACGCCTCCGATCCCCACCTCGCGCATGGCCGAGTTGGCCTGCTCGCGCAGCTCGAGCACGACATCGCGCGGGGACAGCGGCCGCCCGGTGGCCAGCGCCGGGCACGCCTCATGGCACTTCCCGCACTTCGTGCAGGCGTCCAACTGGAGCAGGTGCACGCCGCTGAAGTCGGCCAGCGCGCCGTAGCCGGCGGGCTCGGAGGCCAGCTCGGGCGGGATCGCGCGCAGGCGCTTGCCGGCCTGCGGATCGCGCACCACCAGCGAGCCGAAGCTGGCCAGCATGTGCGAGGCCTTCGTATAGGGGATCGCCGCCACGAAAGCGAGCGCCAGGAGCCCGTGCGACCACCAGATCGTGTGTCTCACAACCCGTAGTGCGCCCTCACTCGTGCCGATTCCCTCGAAGGCCTGAGCCACCAGCCAGCCGGCGGGCGAGAACTCGTTGTAGCCGGGCTGATCCATAGCGATGCGCGCGCCCTCCAACACGTAGCCGGACCCCACCAGCACGAGCAGAATGCCCACGAAGGTCCAGTCCCCCACGCGGTACATTCGCCGCTCCGGGGTCTCCTCAGCGCGGTCGGGACGCGCGTAGTCGAGCTTCTTGGGCCGCTGGATCCCGCGCCGGACCATCATCATCACCACGCCGGCCAGCAGGGCCAGGCCGAGCACGTCCAGCACGATCGAGTACCCGAGATAGAAGTCGCCGTCGAAGAAGCGCCAGCCGAACACCGGCTCGGTGAAGTCGGTGTTGATCCCGAGGATGACGGTCCCGATGAAGAGCACCACGAAGCCGTAGAAGATGCCGCGGTGTGCCCAGCCGGCGTAGGGGTCGCGCCGCCCTATGGACATGTGACTCAGCAGGATCCGAAGCGCCTCGCGGAACCGGCCCGGCAACTCGGAAGGCGGGGGCCAGCCGCCGCCGTGGGAGCGCCGGTATTTCGCGATCGGGCGTGCGACCCCATACGCGAACACCAGAATCGAGAAGCCGGCGAGGACGTACCACAGCACCTCCAGCGCCGGCTCGAAGTCCCAGAAGATCTCCCGGGTCTTCTCCGCCGCGAACGGAGCGGCGCCGCCCATGGGGCTAACCGCCGAACTGGTCGGCCAGCTCGTCCGCTACGTCGAAGAGGTCGGCCACAGCCCCAAAGTGCGCGACCCTGAAGATCGGCGCCTCGGGATCGGTGTTCACCGCGATGATCGTGTCGGCGGTCTGCATCCCGGCGAGATGCTGGACGGCCCCGGAGATGCCCAGCGCGAGGTAGACCTTCGGCTTCACCGTCTTACCCGACTGACCCACCTGGCGGGCATTCGGCGCCCAGCCGGCGTCGACCAACGGCCTCGACACGCTGAGCGTGGCGCCCATGGTCTCGGCCAGCTCCTCGAACTGCGGGAGCGCGTCCTTGTCCTCGATGCCGCGGCCGACCGACAGCAGGAACTCGGCCTTGGTGATGTCCACGTCGCCGGCGTCGGCCTCGCGAAAGCCGAGCTGCTCCGTGCGCGCCTCGACGGGCGCCTCGACCGAGCGCGCGCTCGCATCGCCCGACGTCTCGGCCGCCTCGAACGCGCCCGCGCGGAGCATCAGCAACGTCGTCTCCTTGCCCGGGAAATCCAGCTCGACCTCCACCTTGCCGCCGTAGGCGCCGCGTGTGGCGACCGGCCCGTCTTCCCATCCGAGCGCGGTCACGTCGCTGGCGAAGCCCAGCCCGAGCGTGGCGGCTACCGCCGGCCCGAACCCGAGCGAGTCGATCGTGTGGCCCAGAAGCACGACCGCCGGGCTCTCCTGCTCGATCAGCGCCGCGAGCGCATCCGCGTGCACGTGCGCCTCGCAGTCCTCGGTGGGCGCATCGACGGTGAGCACCTCGTCCACACCCGCCGCGCCCAGTGACGCCGCGTGCTCGGTGGCCCCCGCTCCGATGATGGCCACGGCCACCGGTCCGCCCGCCTCTTCCTTCAGGGCCAGCGCGGCGCCCACCAGCTCCAGGGAGACCTCACGCAAGCTCGCCGCGCCGGCTCTCGGCAAGCACGAGGATGCCGCTCATCCGCTCATCCGATCCTTCACGATCTCCGCGATCCGCTCCGCCACGGCAGAGGGCGAGCCGTTGAGCATCTCCGCCCCACCGCCCGAATCGGGCGGAGCCATGGAGCGTACGCGCGAGCCCGCCGCCGCCAGCGACGGCGTCCTCGTCGAGCCCCAACTCCGATAGACCGAGGACCTCGAGCGGCTTCTCCTTGGCCTGCTTGATCGCACGCAGGTTCGCGTAGCGCGGCTCGTTGATTCCGGTCTGAATCGTGAGCAGGGCCGGCAGACTCACGCGCAGCAGCTCGACCAAGCCGCCCTCCAGCTCGCGCTCGACGGTGGCCGAGCCCGATCCGGCGTCGAACTCGATCGCCTTGACCACGGCCACGCGCGGCAACCCGAGATGCGCCGCGAGCGCCACCCCGGTCGCGCTGTGGACGGCGTCGCTGGACTGGACCCCGCACAGCACCAGGTCGGGCGACTCCCGCTCGACCGCGGCGGACAGCACGCGAGCCACCGACAGGGGGTCGGAGCCCGTGAGCTGGTCCTCCCACACACGGAGGGCGCGGTCAGCGCCCTTGGCGAGGCAAGCACGCAGCCCTTCCTCGGCCTCCTCGTCCCCGATCGAGATGACCACGACCTCACCGTCGCCCTGCGCCTCGGAAAGCTGCAGAGCGACCTCGAGCGAGAACTCGTCCCACTCGTTCAGCTCCCACTCGACCGCGTCGGGATCGACCCCCGCACCGCCGTCGAGCATCTCGAACTCCTCGTCGAGCACCGCCACCTGCTTCACGCAAACGACGACCTTCATGGACTACTTGGCCACACTCGCCATGGGACTCACGTCGGGGGTGTTCAGCAGCCGCCCGTCGTAGTCCTCATTGGTCACGTCGCCCCACAGCCGCCGCTCGCGGATGAACGGCAACGGCATCGCCGGGTTCGGGCTGTCGATCTCGCGCGCCAGACGGTGGCCGTCGAAGATCGCGTCCGGGATCATCCGCGGGGCCGCGGCGTCTCCGATCATGTAAACGCCCTCGATGCCCTCGCTCTCCAGCCGCTGCTTGTCGCTGCGCAGCTCGTGGTAGAGCTCGTCGTTCGACTGGCGCTGCGTGCAGAGCACCACCGTGTCGACCTCGAACTGCTCCTTGTGGTCGGTCTTCCACACGTTGTAGGCGTGGCAGACACCGGGCTCGATCTTCTCGAGCATGGTGTACGGGTGGATGTGCACCCCGAGCCGGTGAAGGTCGCGGTGGAGCATCGGCGCCTCGAGCGTGTACTCCATGTAGGCCGCGACGTCGCCGAGCTGGGTCAGGATCGTCACGTCCTTGCCCTCGCCGGCAAGCTTCTGCGCGATCGAGACGCCCATGTAGTAGCCCTCGTTCTCGAGCACCAGCACCCGCTGGCCGATCTGCTTGTCTCCCTCGACGACCTCGCGCGGCGTCAGCTGCCAGTCGAGCGAAGTGTCGGCGCCCTCGATGGGGTCGTGGGTGGCCGGATTGAGTCCGTTGGTGGCAAAGTGCGAGCCGGTCGAGATGATCACGATCTCGGCGCCGTACTCGAGGACGTCCTCGGCGGATAGTTGCGACCCGAGGTGCACATCGACGTTCTTCAGCTTGTCGAGCTGGATCTGGCGGTAGTTGACGATGCGCTTCCACTCACCGAGACCCCGTGCCGTTCCGCGGGCCAGGTTCTCTTTTCCGTCCGAGTGGCCGAGCTGCGAGATCCAGTTCACGCAGCCGCCGATCTCCTTGTCGCCGTCGACGAGGTGAACGGCCGACATGTCGCGCTTGCCGAGCACCATCGCGCACTCCATGCCGGCCGGGCCGGCGCCGACCACGAGCACACCCTTGTCGCGGTTCGCGGCGGGATGGAAGCGCTCGGGGTGCCACCCGCGGCGGTACTCCTCGCCCGCCGTGGCGTTCTGGGTGCAGATCATCGGCGGGCCGCCGATCTCCCAGCGCGAGATGCACTGGTTGCAGCCGATGCACTCGCGGATGTCGTCCGGGTGGCCCTCCTCGATCTTCTTGGGCAGGAAGGGGTCGGAGATCGAGGGGCGCGCGGCGCCGATGATGTCGAACTGACCGGAGTTGATGATCGCCACCATGGTGTCCGGGTTGGTGATCCGCCCCACACCCACGACCGGCTTGTTGGTGTGATCGCCTGCCTTGATCTGGCCGGTGAAGGGCTTCTCGTGGTTCTCCTCGAAGAACCGCGACGGGCCTGCGTTCTGACCCCACTCGGCGATGTCGCCAACGGTCAGATCCCACAGGTCCACGAGGTCGTCGACGTACTCCACAAACCGCACCCCGTCCTCGCCGATTTCGATCGCGGACGGTCCGTAGAGGGTGTCCACGGCGAAGCGCGACGCGATCGCGCAGTCGTCGCCCACGGCCTCGCGCACCTGCTCCAGGCACTCCTTCCAGAAGCGGGCGCGATTCTCGAAGCTGCCCCCGTATCCATCGGTGCGCTTGTTGTAGAAGGGCGAGAGGAACTGCAGCGGCAGGTAGGAGTGAGCGCCGTAGACGTAGACGATGTCGAAGCCGGCCTCCCGTGCGCGCACCGCGGCGTCGACATACATCTGCTGAACGAGGGCGATGTCGTCCTCGTCCATGTAGCGCGGATGGGTGTTGACCTCGAAGTCCGAGGGGATCTGAGAGGGTCCGCGCGGGTTGTGGCGCGACTCCATACAGGGCGCGTGCGGCCCGCCGTACCAGAGCTCGATGCCGGCGAGCGCGTCGAACTCGTGCAGCCGGTCGCACATGACCGCGAGGTTGCGCACGTCGTCGTCGTCCCAGATACGGGCCGAGACCCGCATGGTGTCGTCGGACTCGGGGTGGATCGAGCAGTACTCGGTGCACAGGGCGGCCCAGCCGCCCTCGGCCTTCACGCCGCGGTGGTAGGCCTGGAAGCCCGGCTTCTCCGACCCTGCTCCGATGCAATGCGGCACCTGGTAGAAGCGGTTCTTGAGGGTCTTCGGGCCGATCTGGATCGGCTCGAACAGAATGTCGTACTTCGGGTCGCGCGCCATGCGGTTCTCCCTCGGGCTTCAGCAGCGAACAAATAGGTACAACGTGCAGGGTTCTATCGCATCCAGCCCCGCGTGTCGAGGGTACGCGGAGATCGCGGCCGCGTGCTAGGTTCGCGGCGCAGTGTCTGTGACGCGAGAGCTTCCAACGAAGGCGCTCATCGGTGGTGAGTGGGTTAATGGCGGCGGCCCCGAGATGGAGGTGCGCTCTGCGTGGTCGGACCGCGTCGTCAGCCGCATCGACACGTGCACGCCGGCGGACGTGGACCGAGCCGTCCACGCTGCGCGAGCCGCTCAGCCCGTGTGGGGCGGGCTTTCGCTCGTCGAGCGCGTCGAGTTGGTGCGGGAGATGCACCGCGTCGTCGTCGCTCACGGCGAGGAGCTCTCCCAGATG
Source organism: uncultured Thermoleophilaceae bacterium (assembly GCA_963728495.1). Lineage (GTDB taxonomy): Bacteria > Actinomycetota > Thermoleophilia > Solirubrobacterales > Thermoleophilaceae > JACVRW01. Next base: position 351,119 of record CAVSKI010000003.1, read on the forward strand.
ATCACGCTCGAGACCGGGAAGACGATCTCGGAGACGCGCGAGGAGATCTACGAGTACTCGGCGCCCGCGTACCAGAAGGCGGCCGAGGAGGTGCTCCGCCATCGCGGGATGACCTTGCCCTCGACCCAGGAGCGCGCCAACAACAAACGGCTGCTCATGTCGCACCGGCCCGTCGGGGTGGTCGCGGTGATCACCCCGTACAACTTCCCGACGGACATCGCCTCGATCGCGATCGCCCATGCGATCGCCTCTGGGAACACGGTTGTCTGGAAGCCCTCCGAGTTCGCAGCCACGAGCTGCGCGATGCTCGCGGGGCTCTTCGCGGAGGCGGGCTTCCCGCCTGGCGTCGTGAACCTCGTGCAGGGTTATGGGGAGACCGGGGCCGCGCTCGTCGAGCACGAGGGCGTCGACGCGATCTTCTTCACCGGCTCGACCGCAACGGGCGAGCGGATCAGTCGCGCGGCCGGGCTCAAGAAGCAGTTGCTCGAGCTCGGAGGGGACGGGCCGCAGATCGTCCTCGCCGACGCGGACGTCGATTCCGCCGTGGAGGGTGCCGTACTCGGAGCCTTCTACCTCGCCGGTCAGGTGTGCACCTCCGTGGAGCGGATCCTCGTGCACGAGGACGTGCACGACGAGTTCGTCGAGAAGCTGAAGCAACGGACGGCGCAGATTCGCGTTGGCGATCCGACGGACGAGGCGACGGAGATGGGGCCGCTCTGCAACGACGCCACCCTCGCCCGAGTGACGCAGCACGTCGAGGGCGCCCGGAACGATGGTGCCGAGGTGTTTCAGTTCGGCGAGCCCGACGGCGTCTTCTATCCACCGACGATCCTGACCGGCGTCACCCCAGACATGGAGATCGCGCAGAACGAGACGTTCGGGCCCGTCACTCCGGTCATCAAGATCGGCTCGGCCGACGAGGCGATCGAGATCGCAAACGCGAGCGAGCTGGGCCTGAACGCATCCGTCTACACGAGCGACCTCGCGGCCGCGTTCCGCGTGGGGGAGGCCCTGCAGCACGGAACGGTGAACGTCAACGAGAGCACGAACTACTGGGATCAGCTTGCGCCGTTCGGCGGGACCGGCAAGAGCGGCATCGGCCGTGAGCTCTCGCAGTGGTTCCTGAACACGTTCACCGAGATGAAGCTCCTTAACATCGACCTGAACGACACGCCCAAGGGCGACCGCCGGGTCCTGCGCGACTAGAAGCTCCGTGTTCGACGCGCCGCTGCGACCGGCCGGCGCGATCCGGTCGCACTGGCTCCAGGGACTGCTGCCGGATACGCCCGCCCATCCGGCACTCGACGTCTCCACGCGCGCCGACGTTTGCATCGTCGGTGCAGGGTTCACCGGTCTCTGGACCGCGCTCGCGCTCAAGCGGCGCTCACCCGGCACGGACGTCGTGTTGATCGACGGCGACGTCTGCGGCGGTGGCGCCAGCGGCCGCAGCGGCGGGTTCGCGATGACGTGGTGGTCGAAGTTCCCGTCGCTCCAGAAGCTGTGCGGCGCGGATGCCGCGGTCGACCTCTGCCGCCGCTCGGAGGAGGCCGTCGCGGACATCGGCCGCTTCTGCGAGGAGCACGGCATCGACGCCTGGTACCGGCGGGCGGGATGGCTGTGGGCCGCGACGAACACAGCGCAGCTCGATGCATGGTCGGCCACGCTCGAGGCGATCGAGCGCGCCGGCGCCCGTCCGTTCGAAAGGCTGGAGCGCGACGAGGTCGCCGAGCTCTCCGGATCACCCGTGCACCTCGCGGGCGTTCGCGAGGCCGCGGCGGCGACGATCCAGCCGGCGCTGCTGGCGCGCGGGCTCGCAGAGGTCGCGCGGTCGGCCGGCGTCAGGGTGCACGAGAGGACGCCGATGACGGCTCTCGTGCGAGGCTCGAGCCCGCAGGTCGTCACACCCCGTGCGACGATCAAGGCCGGCTGCGTGGTGCTCGCGCTGAACGCGTGGGCCGCAGAGCTTCCGGAGGTGGCGAAGTCGCTTGTGGTCGTCGCGAGCGACATGATCGCGACCGAGCCGCTCGGCGTGCGTGGAGAGGAACTGTCGTGGCCGCTCGGGCTCGCGGTCTCGGACTCTCGCCGGCTCATCAACTACTACCGGCGCACGGACGACGGCCGGATCGCCTTCGGCAAGGGCGGCGGCTCCCTCGCGCTCGGCGGACGGATGGGCGCCTCCTTCCACGGCCCGTCTCCACGACTCGACGAGGTGCGAGGCCAGTTCGGTCGGGCGTATCCGCAGCTGGCGGACACGGCGATCGCCGCGAGCTGGCGCGGCCCGATCGACTACTCGATCTCGGGGCTTCCCTTCTTCTGCCGACTGGACGGGAGCCCTCAGGTCCTCCTGTGCGCGGGATTCTCCGGCAACGGCGTCGGCCCGTCGCGCCTCGCGGGCGGCGTTCTCGCGGAGATGGCCCTGGACGGCGGCAACGCGGACCTGCCGCCCGCGCTCGCCCGGCTCCCGAGCAGCCGGCTCCCTCCCGAGCCCTTCCGCTACGCCGGCGGGCGCCTCGTCCGCGAGGCGGTCGCCCGCAAGGAGCGACTCGAGGATCGCGAGCGCAAGCCGGATGCGGTGACCCGCGTCATCGCGGGGCTCGACCCGACGAGCTTCATCGACCGCGGCACGCCGTAATCGCTCCTTCGACGCGTCGGTAGGCCCGTTGCAAACCTTCAAACAAATTTGTATGGTCGCCCGGCACGTCCGCTGAGACGTCCGAATCCCGAGGGAGGCTGCATGGCTGAAGTTGTCGTTGACCAACGTCGTCTTCTCAAGACGATGAGGTGGTACGACGGGGTCGTCATCGGCCTGGCAAACCCGGGGTTCCTGCTGGTCGGGCTCGCCTTCTCGATCGTGTACCTGGGCGGAACGTGGGCGCTCACGCTGTGGATCATCTCCGCGGTCATCGGCGCATTGCAGGCGTACATCTACTGCGAGCCCGCGGCGATGTTCCCCGACAAGCCGGGCGGGCTCTCGGTCTATGCCCGTGAAGGCTGGCGCAAGCATTTCTCGCTTGCTGGGCCGATCGCCGTGTTCGGCTACTGGTTCGCGTGGTCGAGCGTGCTCGCGGTGTACGGAAGCTTCATCGGCCTGCTCCTGATCGGCGAGTTCGCCAGCGCGGACTCCGGCATCGCGACCTGGACTTGGGATCCGGTCGCGCTCTCCACGGTGACCGCGGCCAAGCTGATCGGCATCGGCGCGATCATCGTCTGCTTCGTCTTCAACGTCCGCGGCATGCGCCCGGCCGTCGGGCTCAGCTACGTCGTGGCGGCGATGATGGTCATCCCAATCGTCGTCATCGCCGTGGGCGCGTTCCTCACCGGCGACGTCAGCAACCACGAGGTCGGGTCGAACTACGTCGCGGCCTCCGTCGAGTTCTTCGGAAACACGCCGGGTTGGTTCAACGAGTTCGCGCTCGTCATGGTCTGGCTGTACATCCTCGGCTGGTCCACCTACGGGCCCGAGGCCGCCGCGTCGTTCGCGCCGGAGTACAAGGACACGAAGAACGACACCCGCAAGGCGCTCGCGGTGACCGGCGGCATGAACGTCGTTCTCGCGTGTCTGCTCCCGGTCGCCGTGCTGGGGACGGTCGGCTACGACGTGATCGTCGGCGACCTCACCGGCGTGGTCTACCTCATCGACGTCATGCACACGATCGCCGGGGACGGGATCGGGACGGTGCTCACGCTCTGCCTCTGCGGGGGTCTGCTCCTGTCGATGAACACGGCGACGATGGACGGCTCGCGAGCGCTGTACGCCCTGTCCGAGGAAGGAATGACGATCAAGCAGCTGGGCGTGCTGAACAAGCACCACGTACCCGCCCGCGCGATGACGCTCGACGCGATCATGAACATCGCGCTGATCCTGTTCTTCCCGGGCATCTTCTTCATCCTCGCCGCGGGCAACGCCGGCTACATGCTCTCCCACGTGCTCGCACTGACCGGCGTGCTGCTCCTTCGCCGCGACCGTCCGAATTGGCCACGTCCGTTCAAGCTCTCAAGATTCTGGATGGTGCTGGCGGGGGTCTTCGCAGGGCTCAACGTGCTGTTCATCCTCTTCGGAATCGCGTTCCTCAAGTACACGGGGTACGCCTTCGACCCGGCGGACACCGAGTTCACCGACCCGACCGCCTGGGTGCCGCGCATCATCATCGTCGGCGCCCTCGCGCTCGCGGCCGGGATCATCGGCTATGTCGTGGCGCAGCACCAGCACGGCAAGCGGTTCAGCTTCCGCGACCCGAGCGACGAGCAGCCGTCGCAGGAGGCACTGGACACGACCGCGCCGGCGGCGCCCACCGCGCCGGCCTGAGCACGAAACCCCTGATCGTGGGGACGAGCTGATGCTCGTCCCCACGATTCGCTCTACACTCGGCGCAGGATGCCGGAGATCCCGATTGCGCTGAGCTGCGAGTGCGGCCGCACTCACCAGGTCGAGCTCGGCGACCAGGTGCAGTGCGCATGCGGCAAGTCCTACGACACGCGCACGCTCGACCAGACGCGTCTCATGGGCGTCCGTCGCTCGCAGGCGAAGATGCGCCTCTACATCACCTTCGGGTTGGTCTTCATTGTCGGCATCTCGTTCGCGACCTTCGCGCTCTGGGGCCTCAAGGGCGTGGCGATCGGGCTTCCCGCGAGCGCCTTCGCCTGGTTTCGGCTCATCGGTCCGATCGTGCGGCGACGCGTGTTCTACGGCGCCGGCGAGCTGCCGACCTGGCGGCTCAAGTCGACCAAGGTCGAGCCCGAGCCGTGAGTGCCGGCGGCATCGTCGTCGCCGACCGAGAGACGGGAAGCCCCGCCGCCGCCTCGGTCGCCGGGCCGGTGATGCTGCTCACGTGCAACGTGCCCTTCGAGGCGGCGGCCGTGCGGGTGGCGGTCGACGCAGCCGGCGAGTCGGGCGCCGAGCTCTACATCTGCGACGCCATCCCGCTCGGGTCGTTCGCGTACATCGACCAGATGGCGCGCGTGTTCGCCGAGCACGCCAACCGTGGCGAGCTCGACGCCGTCGCGAGCGACGCGCGGGGCAGGGGGATACGCACGACGCAGATGGCGTTCCACAACCGCAAGCCGGTCGCGACGGCGCTGGAGGTCTGCCACGAGCAGCGAGTCGGTCTGCTCGTCTTCGGCGCCGACCGACGCAGGCTAGGCCGCTGGACGCACCGGCGGGCGGTCCGGCGGCTCCGGCGCGACGCGCGATGCCTGCTGTGGGTGGCCGACGACAACCCGTGTTAGCCCCAAGCTGCTTTCCTCCGTAGGCCGTTGACCCCCCCCCGCCTATGACGACGTGGGAAGCCGCTCCGCCTATGACCAGGGGTACGGGCTGTGCGAGACCGGATGGAGGTCGCCGGTCGCAAAGCGCTCGTAACGGAACGGATGCAGCAGCGAGGAGTGCTCGCCGGTAACTACGCGGGCCACCTCGCGGCCCACCGCGATCATCTTGTAGCCGTGGTTGGAGTCGGCGGCCACGAACACGTTCGGACGCATGTAGTCGAAGACCGGGAAGTTGTCCGCGGTGAAGGCGCCGACGCCGCCGGAACGAGTGGCGCGGTACTTGGGTCGGGCGCCCTCGAAGCGCTCCATGCAATGCGACAGCGCGGCGCACCACATGTCCGGGAATCCGGGCTCGACCGTGCCCGTGGGATACGGATCAACCTTGAAGTCGTGTCCCTTCGGCAGCGGCTCGGCGCCGCCCTGCACCGAGTGCTTGTCCTGCTTGAAGTAGATGCCCCACTGATCGTCGGTCACGAGACGCCCCGAGTCGTCGTGCAGCGGGGCGTGGCTGTCCACGTGCAGCACCGGCGGAAGCGACCCGTCGGCGGTTGTGAACATCGACGGATCCACGTCGATCTCGCCCTCCTGGAGGTACCAGTAGGTCCACATCTCGCGCTCGGTGCCGGCCACCTCGAGGCGGCGCGGCAAGTCGAGCATCTCCCACAGGCCGGCGACCCACGGACCGACGGCCACCACCACCTGCTCCACGTCGATCGGCTCGGCGTTCGTGTGCACGCGGGTGACCGCTCCCGAGCCGTCGAGCTCGAAGCCAGTCACCTCCACGCCCTCCTCGATCTGCGCGCCGGCCGCCCGGGCCTTGCCGGCCAGGCCGTGCATCGAGTCCTTGTTGAAGGCAAAGCCGCCCGAGCGTTCGTGCAGGCACACGCTCAGACCCGGGGCTCGCCAGTCGGGAAAGAGCGAGCGCATGTGCGCCGCCACGTCGGCCTCGCCCAGGACCAGCTCGGAGTCGTAGCCGATCCGCTGCTGGCGCTCGTGCACAGCCGTGAGGTCGGCTTCCTGGTCGCCATCGCCGAGCGCGATGTAGCCCGAGCCGTGGTAGGCGAAGGTTTGCGGGTCGGACTCCCAGATCTCCACGCAGGCCGCCATCAGATCCTGCATCGCGGGCTGGAAGTAGTTGTTGCGGACGACTCCGCACGCGATCCCCGAGGCGCCCGCGGCCACGCCCGTCTTTTCGACCAGCAGCACCTCCTCGCCGGCCTCAGCGAGGTGCCAGGCGGTCGAGAGCCCGTGGACTCCGGCGCCGATCACGAGGTGCTTGGCGGTGCGCATCGGGTCGCTAGTGAAGCGGCGGTTCCCAGCCCTCGAGCACGGGCGCCTTCCAGTCCGCGCCTACGGTCCTCGAGTCCTCGACCCAGGGTCCGAGCTCGGGCTGGGGGAACTTGCAGTGCTTCTCCTTGAGGCGGATGCCATAGGAGTTGCCCGACTGCAGGTGGGCGATCAGCACCTTGCGCGCGATCTCGTTCTCGCGTCCCTCGGGAATGGGGAAGTAGATCTTGATAAACGAGTTCGAGTAACGGTCGAACACCGCCGGCGAGCCCTCTTCGGTCAGCAGCTCGATGTCCTCGAGCCAATTGATGTCCTGACCCGGCGTGGCCGCCTCGAGGTCGATGTCCTCGACCAGCGAGATGTCCTCCTGGTAGGGGAAGCGCTCTCCCGAGAGGAACTCGGCGTCGATCGACTGGATCTTCTGCGGTTCTGCGCTCATCGCTTGACCGCCGGGGCCTCGCGATCGGGCAGCTCGTCGACGGGGTTCTCCAGGTAGCGGTCGAGCATCGTCTTGATCTCCTCGAGCGCGCGCGACTCGGAGACGCCGGGTATGTAGTCCGTGCCGGCCAGCGGCACCCGCGCCATGGCGGCGGCCTCGGTGGTCAGCGCCGCGAGGTCCTCGGGCTCCAGCGAGTGGATGTTGGTCTTCCCGCAGGCCCGCGCGAGCATCTGCACCTCGAGCGTGAGCGTATGGAGGAAGTTGTAGACCCGGTTGGCGCCCTCCTCGACGTTGAGGCGCTTGCGCAGCTCGGGATCCTGGGTGGTGATGCCCACCGGGCAACGCCCGGTGTGGCAGTGGTAGCACTCCCCCGCCGGCACGCCCATGGTGCCCATGTAGTCGGTAACGCCGGGGATCTCCTTGTTGCAGTTGAGCGCCATCAGCGAGGAGTGTCCGATCGCCACCGCCTTCGCCCCGAGCGCGATGCACTTGGCGACGTCTCCCCCATTGCGAATCCCGCCGGCCACCACGAGGTCGATCTCGTCGGCCAGGCCCACGTCCTCCAGGGCACGGCGCGCCTCGGGGATCGCGGCCATCAGCGGGATGCCCGTCTCCTCGGAGGCGGTATGCGGCCCCGCGCCGGTGCCGCCCTCGGCGCCGTCGAGATAGATGATGTCCGGCCCGCACTTGGCCGCCATGCGCACGTCGTCGTACACGCGTGCGGCGCCCAGCTTGAGCTGAATGGGGATCTCGTAGTTGGTGGCCTCGCGCGTTTCCTGGACCTTTAACGACAAATCATCCGGGCCCAGCCAGTCGGGGTGACGAGCGGGCGAGCGCTGGTCGATGCCCGCGGGCAGGGAGCGCATCTCGGCCACCTGCTCGGTCACCTTCTGACCCATCAGATGGCCGCCCAGCCCGACCTTGCAGCCCTGCCCGATGAAGAACTCGACGGCGTCGGCCAGCATCAGGTGGTGCGGGTTGAAGCCGTACCGGCTCTGAATGATCTGGTAGTACCACTTGGTCGACAGGTCGCGCTCGGGCGGGATCATTCCGCCCTCTCCCGAACAGGTTGCCGTTCCCGCCATCGACGCGCCCTTGGCCAGCGCCATCTTGGCCTCGATCGACAGCGCGCCGAAGCTCATGCCCGTGATGTAGACGGGGATGTCCAGCTCGATCGGCTTCTTGGCGAAGCGCGCGCCCAGGATCGTCTTGGTCACGCACTTCTCGCGGTAGCCCTCGATCACGAAGCGGGTGAGCGTGCCGGGCAGGAAGATCAGCTCGTCCCAGTGCGGGATCTTCTTGAACATCGAGAAGCCGCGCATGCGGTAACGACCGAGCTCCGACTTCATGTGGATGTCGTTGATCACGTCGGGCGTGAAGATCTTCGAGCGCCCGAGGACCGCCTTCTGGGACGGTGCGTTCTCGTCGGCCATCTAAAGCACCAGCTTTCGCTCGCTCGGCTCGAGGCTGTCGTAGTTGTAGAGCTTCTTGCCGCACACGAACTTCGTGAACTGCGGCGGTGAACCGAGGCCGTAGATGCGGAACTTGCGCTCGATGAGCTCGGTGTCGGCGTCGCTCCACTCGCCCTCGACGCAGTCGATCCCGAGCGCGGCCACCTTGCCGGCCACATAGAGCGTGCCGTCGTACATCGAGTCGCCCAGGCCGGGCCCCACGTCACCGCAGATGATCTGCCGTCCGCGCTGCATCATGAAGCCGGTCATCGAGCCGGCGGTGCCCATCACGATGATGGTGCCGCCCTTCTGATCGATCCCCGTCCGCGCGCCTACCTGGCCCTTGACCACGAGGTCGCCGCCGCGCAGCGCCGCGCCGGCCAGCGAGCCGGCGTTCGACTCGATCACGACGCTTCCCGACATCATGTTCTCGGCCACCGACCAGCCCACGCGGCCGTTGATCTGGAACTCGGCCCCGTCTCCGAGCCCGCAGCCGAAGTAGCCCAGGCTGCCCTCGAAGGTGACCCGGCAGCGGGTGAGCAACCCGACGCCGAGCGAGTGGCGTGCGCTCGGATTGAGCACCGTCACGTCCTTCACACCCTGCTCGTAGAGCAGCCACTTGAGCTCGGCGTTGATCTTGCGCGTGGAGAGTTCCTTGGCGTCGAACTGGGCGCTCTCGCCGTCGATCTCGGAGATCTTCGGCGTGGTGCCGTCGAGCTCGACCAGACCGCGCGCATCGAGGGTCGTCGTGATCTCGCCGTTACCCGGAGCTACCGGTTCCACACCATCACCGCCCCCTCGTAGGGGTCATACGTCTCGATCTCGCGGTCGACCACCTTGCGGATGGCGATCTCCTCCGAGGCGAGCGCCACGATGTCGTCCGATTCGTAGAGCACGAGAGGCTTGGCGCCGAGCTCGTCCTTGGCCACGCCGAGTGCGTCCTCGGTTACGCAGATGTAGGTGAACACGCCGTCGAGCTCGCTCAGGCTGCGCCGCATCGAGTCCTCGAGCGAGTCGCCCTGGGCCATGCGCTCGGCCAGGTAGACGGCGATGATCTCCGAGTCGCATTCGGACTGGAAGCGATGCCCGGCGCGCTCCAGGCGGCGCTTCCACATGTGATAGTTGGTCAGCTGGCCGTTGTGCACGACCGCCACGTCGGGGAACGGGTAGGCCCAGTAGGGGTGAGCGTTGGCGATGTCCACGTCGGACTCGGTGGCCATGCGTGCGTGCCCGATGGCGTGAGTGCCCAGGAAGCCGTCGAGCTCGTAGTCGGAGGCCACGGTCTCCGCATCGCCGAGGTCCTTGATGATCTCCAGCGAGCGGCCCAGCGAGAGGACCTCCGTGCCCCGTATGTCCTCGACGTAGTCGGCCAGGCGCTTGAGGTCGCCGTCAAAGCCGAACAGCACGGTCATCGCGTGGTCGTTCGTGCCTTCGATGGAGCTGACGGTGGCTCCCGCCTGCCCCAGCCGCGACTCGATCTCGGCGCGCTGGCGACGCAGCCGGCCGGCCAGCTCGAAGTCCTCGCCGCCGTGCCCGTTGGCCTCGGCCAGCTTCACGTGCATCACGTAGCCGTCCGCCTCGGGGCGGTATAGGGCGTAGCCCGTGGAGTCGGGCCCGCGATGCTTCATGGCCTGCAGCATCGCGGTCATGTCGCGGCCCACGTGGCGCTCGCCGCCTCCGTCGCGGTAGATGATCCCGGCGATTCCGCACATGGCCTAGGGGAGCACCTCCAGGTACTCGTCGCGCTCCCAGTCGGTCACGGCCGCCAGGTAGCGCTCCCACTCATCGTTCTTGTAGTGGCGAAAGACGTCGTATAGGCGGCCGGGCATCGCGCTGCGCACGACCTCGTCGGCCTCGAGCGCCACCAGGGCGGCGCCGAGGCTGTCAGGCACGCGCTCGATCTCGGTGCCCGCCTGGAGCAGGTCGTAGGTGTTGCCGCTCTGGGGATCGCCGGGATCGCTCTCGTTGCGGATGCCGTCGAGGCCGGCCACCAGCAGCGAGGCCACCGTGAGGTAGGGGTTGCAGGAGGAGTCGACGCCGCGGTACTCGAAGCGCCCGCCGGAGGCCACGCGCACGGTGCAGGTGCGGTTCTGCCAGCCCCAGTTCTTGTACACCGGCGCCCAGAAGCCGGCGTCCCACATGCGGCAGTAGGAGTTGACGGTCGGGTTGCCCACGCACATGAGCGCGCCGAAGTGGTCGAGCATCCCGCCCAGGAAATGGCGGGCGGTGTCCGAGAGCTCGGCCGGGCCGTCGGTGTCGTGGAAGACGTTGTTGCCGTCCTCGTCCATGAGGGTGAAGTGGTGGTGGTGGCCGTTGGCCGACACGCCGGTGAACGGCTTGGGCATGAAGGTGGGCAGCAGGCCGTGCTTGCGCCCCACCGCGGCGCAGATCTGGCGGTAGGTGGTGATGTTGTCGGCCGTCTTCACCGGGCGGTCGAAGCGGAAGTTCAGCTCGAGCTGGCCCGGGGCGTCCTCGTGGTCGCCGTAGCTCATGTCGAGGCCGAGCTTCTGCCCGTAGTCGATCACGTCGAGCAGCACCGGACGGAGCTCCTCGAACTGGTGGATGTGGTAGCAGTAGGGCTTGGTCACACCCTCGGGAAGGGCGCCGTCCTCCGGGCGCTTGAGCCACATCATCTCGGGCTCGATGCCGATCAGGAAGCTGTAGCCGAGCTCCTTCTCGAACTCCGCCACCACGCGCTTGAGGTTCTGCCGCGGGTCGGCGTCGAGCAGCTCACCCGTTTCGGTGTCGTAGCAGTCGCAGTACACGCGCGCTACCCGCGAATCCCAGGGCAGGACGGCGAAGGTGTCGAGGTCGGCCACCGCCGCCAGCTCGGACTCCTCGGGGCCGAAGCCGATGTAATCGCCGGCGCGGTCGGTGAACAGGTTCGCCGTCGCGCCGTAGACGAGCTGGTAACCCTTCTCGGCGACCTGCGGGAAGAAGTCCGCGACCACCCCCTTGCCCATCACGCGGCCGGTGATCGAGACCTGCTGGAAGAAGACGTACTTGATGCCGTCGGCCTGGATGCGGCGGGTGATCTCCTCGATGCGCTCGCGCCGGCCGGGCTGGCTGCGCGCCTCTTCGAGCGTCGCGGGCGGAACCTCGGAGCGCGGGCTCTGCAGAACCGTGTCGACCGTGCCACCGAATCCGTTGGACGCCACAGCCTGAGCCGTCACGCTGCCATCACTCATTCGCTGTCCTCCGAATGTCGCTGGGGGCCTCCGGGGCGGGCCGCCCGGGGCGGCGACTATAGCACCGCTTTGAGCAAATTTGTATATAGACAGTCAGCGGGTGCCGACGCCGGAACTGCGGGTGATTACGGGCACAGGCGGGAGCTCCTCCAGCCAGCGCATCACGTGCAGATCGAGGCTCCGGGGGAGAAAGATGTCGACCGAGTGCTCGACCGCCGCCCCCTCCGCCGTGCAGGTCACGTGATCGATCTCGAGCGCCGCCACGGTCTCGCTCACCTCCAGCGCGCGGCCCACACGGTCGCGTTTGGTGAGCACGCGCGCAGAGATGTGCGCACGGGTGTAGGCCACGGGCACGCCCTGCCCGCGAATCACGTCGAGCACCATCTCACCGCGCTCGAGCGCCTGCCGCAGCTTCCCCGCGGAGGGCATCGCCACGTCCGGGTGGATGACGTCGCGCATCCAGGCCCCGGGCTGGCCGTCCATGTGCAGCGTTCGCGTGACCGTCGTGGCGGCGGTGGCGGGATCGAGGCCGAACAGCTCGGCCGGCTCGGGGCCGATCCGCTTCTCCTCGATATCGAGCTGGCCCAGCTCGAGCTTCACCCCGCGCCGGCGCGCGAGCTCGCTGTAGGAGACGAGCTTCTCGAGCCCCTCGTCGAGACTCGTCGAGGTGGCCCGGCCGACGTACGTGCCGCTGCCCTGGCGGCGGACGATCTCGCCGCTCTCCTCGAGACGGCGCAGGGCCGTGCGCAGCGTCCCGCGCGAGATCCCCAGGTGAACCGACAGCTCCTGTTCGGGCGGAAGCCGCTCGCCGGGGCGATGACGACCCGTGGCCAGCCACGCCCGCAGGGCGTCCTCGGCGATGTCGACCAGCGAAGGCTTCGCCTCCCTGGCGGCGTCGCGGAATCCGCCGGGGCGCTCAGAACAGGCCCACCGTTCGCCCGTCGGAATCGATATCCACGTTGAACGCGGCCGGAGTCTTGCCCAGCCCGGGCATCTGCTGGATGTCGCCGGCCAGCGGCACGAGCCAGCCGGCGCCCGTGTAGGCCCGGATGTCGCGCACCGGCATCACGAAATCCTCGGGCGCGTTGAGCAGCGTGGCGTCGGACGAGAGCGACAGGTGCGTCTTGGCCATGCAGATCGGAAGCTTGTCCAGCCCGTCCTGGTTGAACTGGCGGATCTTGCGCTGGGCGTCCAGGTAGAACACGACCTCCTTCGCACCGTAGACCTTCTTGGCCACCTTCTCGATCTTCAGCTCGATCGGGTCGTCGTCGGCGTAGAGCAACTGGAACTCGTTGGGCGCGTCGCAGGCCGCGACCACCGCCTCGCCCAGGGCCGCGGCGCCCTCTCCGCCGCGCTCGAAGGCCTCGTTGATCTCCGCTCCGTGCGCGCCGCCCTCGAGCGCCAAGCGCTTGACGAGGGCCACCTCATCGTCGGTATCGCCCGGCCGGCGGTTGACCGCGACCACGCAGGGGAGCCCGAAGGTCTTGACGATGCCGAGGTGGCGGCGCAGGTTCGCCGCCCCCACCTCGACCGCCTTGAGCCCCTCCGCCCGTCCCGCGCGCGGGTCGTCTTCCAGCCCGGCGTGGTGCTTGAGCGCGCGCACGGTGGCCACCAGCACCACCGCGCTGGGACTGATCCCGCCCTTGCGGCAGACGATGTCGAAGAACTTCTCCATGCCCATGTCCGAGCCGAAGCCCGACTCGGTGATCACATAGTCGCCCAGCTTCTGACCGATCAGGTCGGCCACCAGCGAGGAGTTTCCGTGCGCGATGTTCGCGAACGGGCCCGCGTGCATCAAGCAGGGCTGGCCCTCGAGCGTCTGGATCAGGTTGGGCTTCAACGCGTCCTTGAGCAGGACGGTCATCGCGCCGGCCGCCCCCAGGTCGTCGGCCGTGACCGGCTTGCCGCCGTCGAAGGAGTAGGCGACAGTGATGGCGCCGAGACGCCTGCGCAGGTCCTGCAGGTCGCGCGAGACGGCCAGGATGGCCATCACCTCGGAGGCGGCGGTGATGTCGAAGCCCGACTCGCGCGGGTAGCCGTTGGCGCGGCCGCCCTGGCCGAGAGTGATCTCGCGCAGGGCGCGGTCGTTCATGTCCAGGGCGCGCTTCCAGCCCACGCGCAGGGCGTCGATCTTGTGCGGATTGCCGTGCAGGATCGACGCGTCGAGCAGCGCGGCGAGCAGGTTGTTGGCCGCCCCGACGGCGTGGATGTCGCCGGTGAAGTGGAGGTTGAGGTCCTCCATGGGGACGACCTGCGCCAGGCCACCGCCTGCGGCCCCGCCCTTGATGCCGAAGACGGGCCCGAGCGAAGGCTCTCGCAGACACAGCAACGGCTCCTTGCCGATCGCGCCCAGGCCCTCGGTGAGCGACACCGCGGTGGTGGTCTTGCCCTCGCCCGCCCTGGTCGGGGTAACGCCCGCCACGCAGACGATCTTGGCGTCGGGCCCATCCTTCATGCGATCGAGCACGCCGAGATCGACCTTGGCCTTGAAGCGGCCGTAGGGCTCGAACTCGTCGGGCGTCAGGCCCATCTGCTCGGCGATGCTCTCGATCGGGAGGAGCTCGGCCTCCTGTGCGATCTCCAGGCTGCTCTTCATCCGTTCTCCTCCATCGCTAGTGGCTGACCGCCGCCGCGGCCAACTCCGTCGTGCGCGAGGGCGCGGGCTGGCCCGCGCCGGAGCGATCATTTCTCGCGCTCAGGGTCATGATCAGTGGCTGACCGCCGCCGCGGCCAACTCCGTCGTGCGCGAGGGCGCGGGCTGGCCCGCGCCGGAGCGATCATTTCTCGCGCTCAGGGTCATGATCAGTGGCTGACCGCCGCCGCGGCCAGCTCCGACACAAGCTTGTCCTCGTAAAAGCGCTCGAGCGCAAAGGGCTGGATCAGGTCGGGCTGGCGCTTGGTTGCGGTCAGTTCGGCCAGGGTCTTGCCCACGATCGGCGCGGCCTTGAAGCCGTAGGTGCCCCAGCCCGAGCTGACGTGGAAGTTCTCCACCTCGGTCTGCCCCAGGATGGGGCTGTAGTCGGGGCTGAGGTCGCACAGGCCGGCCCAGGAGCGCAGGATGCGCGCGTGCTCGAGCTGCGGGAACAGCTCCAGCGAGTGGCGCGAGACCTCCTGCAGGAAATTCAGCGTGCCCTGCATGCGATAGGTGGTCCAGGGCTCGATCTCCGCTCCCATCAGGAACTCGCCGCGGTCGGTCTGGGAGATGTACACATGCATCTGCGACGAGACGATCACCACGTCGAGCAGCGGCTTCAGCGGCTCGGTCACGCAGGCCTGGAGGATGTGCGTGGTGATCGGCATCTGCACCCCGGCCATATCGGAGATCAGCGAGCTCCAGCCCGCCGTGCAGTTGAGCACGGTGCCGGCCTTGATGCGCCCGCGATTGGTGTTGACCGCGTCCACGCGCCCGTTGGTGCGCTCCATCCCCGTGACCTCGGTATAGGGGTGGATCTCCGCGCCGCCCTGGTCGGCTCCGCGGGCGAGGCCCCACACCACGGCGTCGTGGCGAATCACCCCGCCCGGCGGGTGGTAGAGGGCGCCCATGATCGGGTGCACGGTGTCCGGGTTGTCGACCTGCATCGCCGGCGCGAGCTTCTTGATCTCTTCGGGATAGATCAGCTGCGAGTCGATCCCGTTGAGTCGGTTTACCTCGGCGCGGTTGGCCATCACGAACATCGCGCGGTCGGTGTGGGCCAGCGTGAGGTGGCCGTTCTGGGAGAACAGCAGGTTGAAGTTGAGCTCGGCGCCCAGTCCTTCGTAGAGCTTGAGCGAGGCGTCGTAGAACTTCGCGCCCTCCACGGTCTTGTAGTTGGAGCGCAGGATCGTGGTGTTGCGCCCCGCGGCGCCCGAGCCGATGTAGCTCTTCTCGAGGATGGCCACGTCGGTGATGCCGTGGTCGCGCGCGAGGTAGTAGGCGGTGGCCAGGCCATGTGAGCCGCCGCCGATGATCACCACGTCGTAGGAGTCCTTGAGCTCGCCGCGCTTTCGCCACATGCGCCGCTTGCGGAAGATGTCACGCACTGGGCGCCACCTCCGGGGCCGTGCGCGAGGGCGCGGGCTGGCCCGCGCCGGAGCGATTCTGTCCTAGGGCGTCGACGCCGACCGGTCCTCCGCCCAGGCTTGTGGCGGCATCCGCCACGACCGTCCAGACGTACTGGCCCAGCGCCGAGCCGAACAGCATGATCCAGCGCTCCTCGGTCTCGCGCAAAATCGCTCCCGGCGTGCGCGCCACCGAGCCCGGGCGGAATGCGCCCACCGGAGTCACGACGTCGCGCAAGTCAAGCGCGGTGAAGCGGGCAAATAGCTCGCGGGCGAGCGGGCCCTCGATGGCCAGCGCCCCGAAGGCGGTGGTTACGTCGATCACAGTCACGAGCCCGTTGCCGGCCTCGGCGAGGCGCTCGCGTACGCCGTTCACCTGGCCGATCGCAAGGGCGCGCTCGGGTGTGAACGGGCACCACCAGCCGCCTTCGAACGGGGTTACGCGACCGAGTTCCAGCGACTCGCCGGTGACCGCGTCGATGTCCGCCGCCTGCAGCTCGATCTTGCCCAGGTGCGAGAGATCGGCAAAGCCCACGCTGGTCGCACAGCGCGCGCGCTCGGCCTCCTCGCCCTCGAAGCGCACGGCGACGGTCCAGCCATCGCGCTGCTCCAGCTCAGCGCCGGCGGCCAGCGCCTGGCGCTCCATCGGACTGCGCGCCAGCGCGCCGGTGGAGGGCGAGAGAAACTCGAGGCTCAAGAGCGCAGCACCTCGCCGTCCGGGTCGTAGAAGGGCTTGGTCACGACCTCGGCCTGCAGGCGCTTGCCCTCGTCGGAGATCGTGACGCGCGCTCCGTCCCTGGCCAGCGCCGCCGGCACCCAGGCCATCCCGATCACCTTGCCCAGCTGATGCGAATAGCGGGCGCTCGTGACCTGGCCAAGCGCGCCGCCGTTTTCTGCGTCAGGCAGCACGACCGCGCCTTCGGTAGGCACGTGGCCGTTCTGCAGCTGCAAGCCCACCAGCGACGTCGAGAGCGGCTCCTCCGAAAAACGCTCGAGTGCCGACTTGCCGATCCAGTCCTGGTCCTTGTCGAGCTTGACGATCCAGGGCATCGCCGCGCTGAACGGATGCGATTCCGAATCGGTGTCCTGGCCCACGATGATGTGCATCTTCTGGAGGCGCAGCAACCGCTGGGGCTCGAGGCCGAAGGGCCTCAGCCCGTGCCCGGCACCCGCCTCCATCAGCGCGTCCCAGAGGTGCTCGCCGTGGGCCGAGGGGAAGTGGATCTCGTACCCCACCTCGCCCACGAAGCCGATCCGCAGGATCAGACAGGGCACGCCCGCCACGTCGGCCCGCTTGCCGTCGAGGTACTTGAAGCCCTCGCTCGAGCAGTCGAGGTCGGTCAGCTTGCCCATGATCTCCCGGGCGCGCGGGCCGGCGAGGTTGACCGCGCCCAGGCCCTGGGTCACGTCGGTCAGGTGGACGTCGAGGCGCCAGTCGGCCAGCCACCACGAGAACCAGTCGTAGACCGCCCCGGCACCGCTCGAGGTGGTGGTGACGTAGTAGGACTCCTCGTCGAGGCGGCAGACCGTGCCGTCGTCCATGATCCGCCCCGCGTCGCTGGCGATCACGCCGTAGCGGATGCGGCCCGGCTCCATGTTGGAGAAGCGGTTGGGATAGAGGCGGTCGAGCAGCTCGCCCGCGCCGGGGCCGCGCACGATCAGCTTGCCCAGCGTGGACACGTCAATGAGGCCGGCCGCCCTGTGCACCGCGAGCGCCTCGCCCTTCACGTCGCCGTAGTCGTACGCGCGGCGCCAGTCGCCGGCCCACAGCACGTTGGCGCCCTGCTCGCGCTGGCGGGCATGGATAGACGAGCGCTTCGCGGGCTCGAATGGCCGGCCGGCCAAAGCGCCCATCGGAACCGCGTGCCACGGAGGGCGGGCCGTGGTGGTGCCCACCTGCTCGAGGCTCTGGCCCGTCTCCTGCGCCATCTGGCGGATGGCGGTGAGCTGACACATCCGGCCCTGGCAGGGACCCATGGTCGCGGTGGTGTAGCGCTTGGAGAGCTCGATCGAGTCATAGCCCTCATCGACCGAGAGGTGAATGTCCTTCGCGGTCACGTCCTCGCACAGGCAGGCGAAGCACTTGCCCGTGTCCGTGCCCGACACCGCCGTCGGAACGGCAACCTCCCCCGGACGCTTCCAGGCGCTCTCCATGCGCTTACGCCCGTCCTGGGCCCGGGAGAACGACTCGGCGTCTCCGAAGCCGAGCGCTTGCGCGGCCTCCTCGCCGGACACGCGGCCCGACAGCTCGGCGTCCTCGAGCGAAACGGGCCCGCACACCTCACCGGCGGCGTGCACGCCGGCGGGGACGTGGGAGAGCGAGAAGATGCCGAGCTCGGTGTTGTAGGACGTGCGCGCCCCGGACTGGGCCAGCAGGGACGTGGCGGGAGCGCTGCCGCCGGACACGATCAGCAGGTCGCAGTCCACCTCGGCGCCGCCCTCGGCGCCGGGAGCGCCCAGCACGGCCTGGCTCACGTGCCCGCGCCCACGCGCCTCGAGCACCGTCGAACCGCGCTTGATTCGAATGCCTCGGCGCTCGAGGGTCTTGAACGCGGGGGACGAGCCGGTCGGGCGCATGTCGGCCACCGCGACGATGTCCACGCCATGCTCGAGCAGGGCGACCGCCGCCTCGAGGCCGCGGTCGCAGACGGTGGCCACAACGGCCCGGCTGCCGGGCTTGACCGCATAGAGCGCAGCCAGGCGGAGGGCGCCGCCCGAGAGCATCACGCCGGGAAGGTCGTTGCCGTTGAAGATGAGAGGCTGCTCGATAGTGCCGGTGGCGTAGAGCACGTGCCGGGCCCGCACCTGGTGCAGCGTGTCGCCCTGCCAAACCGGCACAAGCCCGTCGAAGGCACCCAGCGCCGGCGCCTTCGACAGCACCTCCACTCCGGCTTCCTGGGCGCGGGCGGTCAACTCGCGGGCCTGGATGTGGCCGCCCTCGGCCAGCAGCCGGCCGCCGGGCTCGGCGCCCTCGTCGCAGAGGACCACGTCCGCGCCCAGCTCGGCCGCGGCGATCGCGGCGGAGAGGCCGGCGGCGCCCCCGCCCACGACCAGCAGGTCTGCGTGGCGGCGGCGGTACTCCGTGCGCCACTCGCGCTCGCGCTGTGACTTCCGCAGCCTGCCCAGGCCGGCGGCGTGGCGCAGCACCTTCTCGTACAGCGGCCACAGGCGGCGCGGCCGGATGAAGGTCTTGTAGTAGAAGCCCGGCGGGGTGAAGGGCCCGCCGAACTTGTCGGTGGCCCGCATCACGTCGAAGTCGAGCGACGGGGTGGCGTTCATGTGCTGCACCTTCATGCCGGCTCGCACCGGCTCGGTGCAGGCCCGGACCCCGGGGGCGTCATCCACCTGAACCAGGCAGTTGGGGCACTGGCCGGCGCAGCACATCAGCCCCCGGGGGCGGTGGTACTTGAACGAGCGCGAGAAGGTGCGCCGACCGGAGGCAAACAGCGCGGAGCCGATCGTGTCGCCCTCGAGCGCCGTGACCTCCTTGCCGTCGAAGCTGAAGCGCAGCTCGCGCTCGCGGTCGATGCGCTCGCCGTCGCGCCGGGGCAGCCTGCTCACAGCGTTCCCGTTCCGTCCGGCTCGCCCGCGCGGGGCAACTCGGTCAACAGCACCTCGTTGGTGCGCGTGTCCCGTTCGGCCAGAAACCAGGCGCCGCACCCGGACCGGTGGCTCCACCATTCGCGCTGAACGCCGGCCACGTTGCGGCGGAAGTAGTTGTAGGTGTTCAGCTCGCGCCGGCTCGGGTTGGGCCCGGGCCGCGGATTCAGCTCGCCCCCGAAGCCGAAATCGGTTACCTCGCGGGGGCCGCAGTTGGGACAGGTGAGGAGGTAAGACACAGGTGTAATCGATCGGGGCGCCGCCGGCCAGCCGGCGGCTTCCGCCAGGCGACGATCTTATACAAATTTGTTTAGTCGGACAAGCCGGGTACCCAGCTCGTTCCGGCCAGCGGCACGCGGGCCATGGCGGCGGCCTCAATGGTGAGCGCGACGAGGTCCTCGGGCTCGAGGTTGTGCACGTGGGACTTGCCGCACGCTCGCGCGAGCGTCTGAGTCTCCAGCGTCATCGTGCGCAGGTAGTTGGCGAGCCTCCGGCCGCCCAGCTCGGGGTCGAAGCGGGCCGCGAGCTCGTCGTCCTGGGTAGAGATGCCCGCTGGATCGCGGCCCTCGTGCCAGTCGTCGTAGAAGCCGGGCGCGGTGCCGAGCTTCTCGTACTCGCCGGCCAGCTCGGGCGCGTTGTCGCCGAGCGCGATCAGCGCGGCCACGCCGATCGAGACGGCGTCTGCGCCCAGCGCCAGCGCCTTGGCCACGTCGGCCCCAGAGCGGATCCCGCCGGACACCACCAGCTGCACCTTGCGGTGCATGCCCAGCTCCTTGAGTGATTCCACGGCGGGCGGGATCGCCGAAAGAATGGGGATCCCGACGTGCTCGATGAAAACCTCCTGGGTGGCCGCGGTGCCGCCCTGCATGCCGTCGAGCACGACCACGTCCGCGCCCGCTTTCACCGCCAAGGCCACGTCGTAGTAGGGCCGCGAGCCGCCGATCTTCACGAAGATCGGCTTCTGCCAGTCGGTGATCTCGCGCAGCTCGCCGATCTTGATCTCCATGTCGTCGGGCCCTGTCCAGTCCGGATGGCGGCAGGCGCTGCGCTGGTCGATGCCCTTGGGCAGATCACGCATCTCCGCCACCCGGTCCGAGATCTTCTGGCCCAGCAGCATCCCGCCGCCGCCGGGCTTGGCGCCCTGGCCGACCACGATCTCGATCGCGTCGGCCTTGCGCAGGTCGTCGGGATTCATCCCGTAGCGCGACGGCAGCAGTTGGTACACGAGCAGCTCGGAGTGCCCGCGCTCCTCCGGCGTCATGCCGCCGTCACCCGTGGTGGTGCACGTGCCCACCGCGCTGGCCCCGCGCCCCAGCGCCTCCTTGGCCGGGGCCGAGAGGGCGCCGAAGCTCATGCCCGCGATCGTGACCGGGATCTTCAGGTGGAGCGGCTTCTCGGCGTTGCGTGAGCCCAGCACGACATCGGTGTCGCAGCGCTCGCGATATCCCTCGAGCGGATAGCGCGAGACGCTCGCGCCCAGGAAGAGCAGGTCGTCGAAATGAGGGACGGGCCGCTTGGCGCCGAAGCCGCGGATGTCGTAGATGCCCTCGTTCGCCGCGCGCTGGATCTCGGCGATTGCGCGGCGGTCGAAGATCGCGCCCTCGCGCGGTGCGGTCGCCGTGCGCGAGGGCGCGGGCTGGCCCGCGCCGAAGCGACGCGTATCGGCCCCTGCCATCAGTAGGCCCCGGCGTTGTCGACATTGAAGTTGTAGAGCGTGCGAGCCGAGCCGTAGCGGCGAAACTCGGAGGGATCGAAGTCTGCTTCGGCGCGTTCCAGCAGGCCTCGCAGCTCAGCAACGTGGTGCTCGCGGAGCTCCTTCTCGACGCAATCGGCGCCCAGGGACGCCACCGCGCCACGCACGTAGAGGTGCGACTCGTAGATCGAGTCGCCAAGAGCGTCGCCGGCGTCACCGCAGACCACGAGGCAACCCTTCTGAGCCATGAAAGCGCTCATGTGCCCCACCGAGCCGTGCACCACGATGTCGATGCCCTTCATCGAGATCCCGCAGCGGGCGGCGGCGCTTCCACGCACCACGAGCAGGCCGCCGCGCCCGGTGGCGCCCGCCGACTGGCTGGCGCTGCCCTCGACCACGACGGTGCCCGACATGGTGTTCTCGGCCAGGCCGACCCCGGCGTTGCCGCTCACGCGCACCGTCGCCTGCTTGTTCATGCCCGCGCAGTAGTAGCCCACATGGCCCTCGATCTCGACCTCGACCGGGGCGTCGATGCCCACGGCCAGCGCGTGCGCGCCGCGCGGGTTGAGCACCCGCCAGCGGCCGCTCGGCTCGTCGTGCAGGCGCGCGTTGAGCTCCCTCAGCGGGGTGACTGCGAGATCGACCTCAGTCACCACGGACCCGCTGTCCACCATCGTCATGTCACGGGCGCGCGGTCCCAGCTGTACACCTTGCCGGGCTCGGGCTCCCACATGCGCGCGTCGTCGGCGCCGGGAAGCGTGGCGATCGCCCGGTACTCCGAGGCCATCGCCACCCACTCGCCGGTCTCAGCCATCACGGCGGGCTTGCACGCGATCGGGTCGCGGAGCACCGCGAAGCCGTCGACCGTGCCCACGGCAAAGGTGTAGAAGCCGTCGAGGTCCTCGAGGCAACCCTCCAGCGCCGCCTCGAGCGACGCGCCCTCACGCAGCTTCCAGGTCAGGTAGCCGGCGGCCACCTCGGTGTCGTTGAGGGTCTGGAACTCGATGCCCTCGGCGCGCAGTTGCTCGCGCAGGCGGTTGTGGTTGGAGAGCGATCCGTTGTGCACCAAGCACAGATCGAGGCCGGTGGAGAAGGGGTGCGAGCCGTCGGTGGTGACCTTGCTCTCGGTGGCCATGCGCGTATGGCCGAGCGCATGCGTCCCGCTCATGGAAGCGAGGTCGAACCGCTGGACGAAATCGCTGGGCAGGCCGGCCTCTTTGTAGATCTCGATCGCTTCGCCCGCGCTCATCACGCGCAGCTCGGGATAGCGCTCGCGCAGCCAACCGGTGGTCGCCTCGGCGTCGGCCTCCACCACGATCACCGCGTGACTCGCGCGCACCTCCGCCTCGCCCGCGCCGAACGCCTGGGCCAGAGCACTCTGCACTCCCCGCCAGTCCTGGCGCGGATCGGCAGAGTGAAGCGTGACCTTTGTGCAGCCGGACGCCACGCGGTCGCGGTAGATGGCCACGCCTGCGCTGTCGGGACCGCGATCACCGAGCTGGAGCAGCATCTCGGCGAGATGGCGGCCGAGCGAGTCGCTCACCTCGGGCGACTTGCTGAACAGACCGGCAATTCCGCACATGAACCGAGTGTAGGTGGGGGTGGGCGGGCCTCCCAATGGCAGGCCCGCGAACAATTCGCGCGAGGGCTATGTGCGGATTCCACATTGGCCGCGCAGCGGTGAACGGGTACTTTGGCGCCATGAACGAGCCCTTCACCGCGCCCAGCTCCCGCGAGGACGTCGAGCGCTACATCAGCGACAACGACGTGGAGTTCCTGTTTGCCCAGTTCGTCGACATGCACGGCAAGCCCAACGCCAAGCTCGTGCCGGCGCGCCATCTGGACGGGCTGTTGGAGGACGGCGCCGGCTTCGCCGGCTTCGCGGCGGGCGCGATCGGCCAGCGGCCCAACGATCCGGATATCGCCGCCATCCCCGACGTCCGCTCGCTCACGCCGCTCCCCTGGCGGCCCAACGTCGCGCGCCTGGCCTGCGACGTGACCGTCGAGGGCGAGGCCTGGCCCTACTGCCCCCGCACGATCCTCCGCGGCGTGCTCGACCGCGCGGCTTCCATGGGATACGAGTTCATGATCGGCGCCGAGCTCGAGTACTTCCTGGTGCGCAAGCTCGACGACGGCTCGATCGAGCTGGCCGACCCGCTCGACACGCTCGACCAGCCCTGTTACGACATGCGCGCGCTCACGCGCAACCTCGACTTCATGTCCGAGGTGTCGCGATACATCACGGCGCTCGGCTGGAACAACTACGCCAACGATCACGAGGACGCCAACGGCCAGTTCGAGCAGAACTTCGACTTCGCCGACGCGCTCACCACCTGCGATCGGTCCATCTTCTTCCGCTACATGGTCGAGTCGCTAGCTCAGGAGCGTGGGCTGATCGCCACGTTCATGCCCAAGCCCTTCGGCCACCTGACAGGCAACGGCTGCCATTTCCACATGAGCCTGTGGAAGGACGGCGAAAACGTGTTCGAGGCCGATCCCTCTGACGACCCGCGCGGCCTCGGCCTGTCGCCGCTGGCCTACAAGTTCATCGGCGGCCTCAAGGCGCACGCCAAGGCCTACATCGCGCTCACGGCGCCCACCGTGGGCTCCTACAAGCGGCTGGTGGTGGGCACGCGCAGCGGCTCGAGCTGGGCTCCTGTCTTTGTGAGCTACGGCTACAACAACCGGACTCAGATGCTGCGCATTCCCGCCCCGGGCCGCGTGGAGGACCGCACGGTGGACGGCTCCTGCAATCCGTATCTGGGCGCAGCGGCGGTGCTGGCCGCCGGCCTCGACGGCATCGAGCGCGAGCTCGACCCCGGTGAGCCGACCACGGAGCTCAACCTGCACGAGCTCGACGACGAGCGCCGCGCCGAGCTGGGCATAGATCTATTGCCCGGCAACCTGCTCGATGCCACCCGCGAGCTCGAGAAGTGCGACGTGCTGCGCAAGGCGCTCGGCAACACCGGTCGCGAGGACTACGTGGACTACTTCGTTCACGAAAAGCGCCAGGAATTCCAGGACTGGCACGACCAGGTCTCGCAGTGGGAGGTCGACCGCTACCTGCAGCTGTTCTAGTGGTGCGCCCGGTAACGTCGCCGGGCTTCTGACGAGCGAAAATCGAGACTGGCGAGGACGCAGGGAGCGGCCATAGCAGTGAGCTATGGCCGCGACCGAGGACGTGGTCAGGCGAAGATTTGCAGCCGTCAGAAACCGGCAGACGTTGCCGGGTGGGCCACTAGCTCAAGACTCCAGTAGGCCGAGGCGGCCCGCCAGCCAGCGGGCCGGCAGCGCTTGGAGGAGCAGGGTGAGAACGATCGCCAGGGCCACCACCGAGGCGAACACGTCTCCGTCCGGCACGCCCAGACCGGCCAGCACTCCCACCAGCGCGGCTGGGACCACTCCGGTCTCCCGCGTCCAGCACAGGAAGGCCAGCTCGTTGCGCGACCAGCGCTCGGCGCGGACGGGCAGGGCACACGCGAGCACGGTGAGCGGCCGCGCCACCAGCATCAGCGTGGCCAGCACGGCCAGGGCGGGCAGCAGATTGTCCGCCAGCGTGTCGAACGGGATGTTCGCGCCAAGCACCATGAACACGATCAGCGTGACGATGTCGGCCAGATTGAAGGCGAACTGGCGCACGTCCTGCATGTGGGGCTCATCCGCGTGGCCCAGCCCCAGGTGCTCGGAGTTCCCGACGATCAGCCCGGCCAGAAACGCTCCCAGATAGCCGCTTCCGCCGGCGGTGTCGAGCGAGAAGAAGCTGATCGTGACCACGGTGAGCACCGCGATCGCCGCGCTCTCGCGCCAGATGCCCGAGCGGGAGCTCGAGATCGCCGCGGCCAGCACCACTCCGGACACGATCCCGAGCACGGTGCTGATGCCGAGGTCGACCAGGAACTCGCCCGCCGGGCCCGAGATCGAGTCGCTTCCAGTGAGCACCACGCCGGCAAGCGTGAGCGCGAGCGCCGCGCCGGTCGGGTCGTTGAAGGCCGACTCGGCGATCACGGTCTGGGCGACCTTCGGCCTCAGCCGCGAGCGGACGAAGAGAGGGATCAGGATCGCGGGGTCGGTGGGTGACAGGACCGCGCCCACCAGAAGCGCCATGTCCCACGGAAGGTCGAAGGCCAGGTGGGCGGTCACGCCCACGATTGCGGCCGTCAAGACCATGCCCGGCACGGCAAGCAGGCCGAGCGTCATCCACACCTTCCGCAGGACGGGCACGGACAGGCTGAGCCCGCCGTAGAAGAGGATCAGCGAGACGCCCAGCGTGAACATGAGCTGAGCGCCGAGCGAGTCGAAGGGCACGTCGACTACGTCGAGCGCAAACGGACCGAACAGGGCGCCGATCGCCACCAGCACCAGAATCTCCGGAATCGCGATCAGGCTGGCCACGAAGCGCGCCAGCAGCGCGCCCATCAGGAGCAGGCTCAGTGTGAGTAGGACGTCGTCGGTCACTCTTGGCGCTCGCCCTCGAGCGCCGTGCGGGCGATGTCCGCCGCGGTGACTAGCAGCAGGATGATCACGAGCGTGGCGCCCAGCGCCACGGCGATCAGGCCCCGGCGGGAATCCTCCCGGGCATCGTCGAACGCCTTCTCGGTCGCGCTGTCGCGGCGGCTCTCGTAGCGGGCGAGGTCATCCGCGCGAGTGGCCATGGAGTCGAAGAGCTTCAGCTCGGGCCCCAGGAAGATCTGCTTCACGCGCCGCTCGTCGCCGCTCTGCAGAGCAGCGAAGGCCAGGTCGTCGAGGCCCATGAATCGGTCGAACGTGGCGCTCAGCTCGCGCAGGTAGCGGCGCTCCTGCGCGTCGCTCAAGACCCGGCGCGCTTCGGCGAGATCGCGCCTGAACTCGCGCACCGAGGCCGTGAACCGCCCTCGCGACGCGCCGTTGTCATACCCGTACGCGGTCTGCCAGCCGTTGAAGTCGGTCACGCCGAACTTCAGGTCGAGCGCCAGCGCCTGGCGCTCGGCGCGGTCCTGCACCTCGTCGAAGCGGTCCCCCAATCTGTTCATGCCATGCAGGGCCACCGCGATCGTGATGACCGGGCCGAGGACGCAGAGCAGGATCGCGACGTAGAGCTTCGCCCTGATGGTCACCAGGCGACTCCGCATGTAGGGTGGCGCCGATGCTGTTGTTCGTCCTCACGCAGAGCGCGCCGCCCATCATGCTGCTGGTGCTGGCCGTGGCGCTCTACCTGACCGTCATGGACCTGCGCCAGGAGGAGGACCTCGACTTCACCCCCAAGGTCTGGTGGTTCCTGTTCGTGCTGCTCACGCACGTGCCCGGCTACCTGGTCTTCCGCGCCTGGATAGCGGTGCGCAGGCACCGCCGCGAGGAACAGGCGCATGCTGCTAGTCCCGGTCCCCGCGGACGTCGTGGAGGCGGGCCAGCTTGAGCGCCAGCTCGAGCGAGAGCAGATCCTCCTTGCTGAGGTCCAGGTCCGTGACCCGCTCGATCCGCTCGAGCCGCTGACGCACCGTGTTGGGGTGGATGTAGAGCGCCCTCGCGCTCGCGGCCACCCTGCCGCGATCGGCCAGGAAGCGCTCGAGTGTCTCGACCAGGCGCGCACCACGCTGGCGGTCGTAGGAGAGCAGCTCCTCGACGGAGAGCCGGTAGCGATCGTGAGGGGAGTCATCCATTGCCAGGTGGACCAGGTACTTGTAGGCACCGAGACCCTCGTACGAGACCGCGCCGCCGTCCGCCACCAGCGAGCGGCCGATGCGCGACGCGTCGGCGGCCTCGCGCATCCGCCGCCGCGCGCTGGAGGCGCCGCGGTCCACCTCGCTCAGGCCGACCACCACGCCCTCCTCGCGCGCGAGCTCCTCGCATCTCTCTTGGAGCCGCTCAACGGCAGCGGCACCGCCGGTGGGCAGCGGGGCGATGGCACGGACGCAGTCGTGCTGCGAGTCGAAGAACGCGCGTGGGTACAGCCGGCGCAGGCGACTTTCGAAGCGGGCAGCCAGATCCGGCCAGCCGGGCCCGTCCTCGCCGGCGGACGCCGCACGCACTGCGTGGAGAAACGCATGCGGGCGTGTGAGGTCGCATCGCGCTTCCGCGGCCTTCGCCTCGGCGGCCTCGACCGAGCCCGCCGCGAGCGCCTCGAACATGTCTTTCACGATGTTCTCCGCGGTCAGCCGCTCGATCAGCTCGGCCTTCTTCAGCCCCACCGCGGTCTGATGCGCCACCGCCCGCAGAAGCTCCGCGTCCTCGTCGTCGAACGCTCGGCCGCGCGCGATGCAGCACAGGATCCCGAGTTGCTCGTCCCCGGCCGCCAGCGGCGCGACCAGCAACTCGTCCTCGACCGCGCGGGTGCGCCCACCGCGCATGAGGTCGAGCAGTTGCGCCGCGCGTCCCGGCCGTGAGCCGGATTCAGGCGGGTCCGAGCCCACCAGGTTGAGCTCGTCGGCCTCGTGGTCGATGCGCCAGATCTGGCACGACTCCGCGCCGAGCAGCCGGCGGGCGCCACGCGTGACGGTGTCGTAGAGATCCTCGCGCAGGGTGACGGCGGCGAGAGCCTGGCTCAACTGCGTGAGCGTTGTCAGCGCCTCCACCCGCCGGCGCGTGCCCTCGTAGAGCTTGGCGTTTTCGATCGCCCCCGCGGCGAGAGAGGCCGTGTGCACGAGAAAGTTGAGAACTCCGTCATCGAACTCGTGCGGTGCCTGTGTGTGTAGGACAACCACACCGAGCACGTGACCGTCGCGCGCCATCACCGGTACGGCCACCATCGATTGAAAGCGCTCTTCCTCCAGCTCCGGCACATACTTCATCCGCGGGTCGTCGAGCGCGTGGTCGCGGATGAATTCGGGCGTCTTGGTGCGGGCGACCCATCCAGTGAGGCCCTCGTCCACGCCCCAGCCCAGCTGGCCGACCAGGTGCGAGTAGCGCGGCGACGCCGCGCGCAGCACGAGGCGTTCACCGTCGAGGAAGTAGATGAAGCAGGCGTTGCAGCCGGTCGCGTCGGTCGCGATCTCCATGATCCCGTCGAGGACCCGATCCAGATCCAGCGAGGACGAGACCGTCTTGATAACGGCATACAGCGTCTCGTTTTCGCGCTGAGCGCGGGCCAGAGCGTCGCCGCCGCCCGCCACCGGTGAGACCGTCAAACAAGCCCCCTTGCGGTAGGTCGGCCATCCTAACCGCGCCCGCTGACCGACCATATGTGCCGTTGTGACACTCGTTGCCCTCCAACGATGTGCCCATCATACGTTGCGGGAACACTCCGGCCAGGGATAGCGTCGCGCCCGCAAGATCCTGTCCGTGAATTGAAGAGTGTCAGCGGCAGCTATAGCCCGGGAGGAAGCATGCTCGAGACGGTGATTGCGCAGGTCACCAAACTGGAGGACGCGGCTAGCGCCGAGAGCCTGGGACTCGACAGCGTAATCCTCGGCGAGCAGTTCTACTTCTTCACGGTCGTACTCATGTGGCTGATCCACGCGGGCTTCATGTCGTACGAGACGGGCATCGCACGCAAGAAGAACGCGATGGCCACGGCGATGAAGAACATCCTGACGATCGCAGTCGTGACGCCGACGTTCTACTACTTCGGCTGGTGGGTCTACAACTGCAATCAGCCCGGCCTGCCGATCGGCCCGAACTCGAGCGACTTCACGGCCGCCGCCTGCCAGGGCGGCATCCCGTGGTCCGACGCCTTTGGACCGAACCTGACCAACAACATCAACCTGATCTTCTTCCTCGCGTTCCTGCTTTTCTCGTGGACGACCGCATCGATCATGTCGGGCGCGATCATCGAGCGGGCGCGGCTGTCGGCGTACCTCATCCTCGCCTCCATCCTGGGCTCGGCCGTGTGGATCCTCGACGCCGCCTGGGGCTGGAGCGCGGGCGGCTGGCTGACGCTGCGGTTCGGATTCCATGACTCGATCGCATCCGGCGTCGTGCACGGCGTGGCGGGCGCCTTCACACTCGGTGTGCTCTTCAACCTCGGTCCACGAATAGGGAAATACACCCGGGAGGGTCTGGCACGCCAGTTCAGGCCACACAACCTGCACATGACCCTGCTCGGGCTTATGCTGATCTTCACGGGGTTCTACGCCTTCTACGGGGCGTGCCTCGTGATCTCGTCCACCGCGTTCCCGGGCTGGGCCAACATCTACCTCAGCCCCACGACGCTCGGCTCGATCACGATGGTGATCACCTTCGGTTTCGCCGGCGGCTTCACGGGCGGCTACTTCGCCTCGCGCGGGGACCCGTTCTGGACTGTTTCCGGCGGACTGGCCGGAGTCATCAGCGTGTCCGCCGGCGCCGACGTATATGCACCGACGCTCGCCTACCTGCTCTCGATGGCGAGCGCGGCCATGGCCGTCTACGCCGGCACCTGGATCGAGAAGAAGATGCGCGTGGACGACTGCGTCGGCGCCGTTGCGGTGCACGGGGCAATGGGCTTCCTTGGCCTGTTATGGGTCGGCGTCTTCGCCGCCGGCTACCCGACCGGGGTAAACAACGTGGACAGCTCGATCGGCGGACAGTTGATCGGCATGGCCACGTTCCTGCCGCTCGGATTCCTGTCGGGCTACGTGTCCTCCTGGCTCTTGAAGAAGCTCAACATCCTGCGCGTGCCGCCGGAGGTCGAGCTCATCGGTCTCGACGTTGCCGAATACGAGCCGAACCTGTACCTGCCCGAGGTGGCTGTGTCGGAGGAGATGCTCGTGGAGCCGGACGGCACGCCCGTGGTGGCCACGACGGTTCTGACCAGGGCGAAAGACGAGGCGGTGATTTAGATGCCAGCGATCATCAACAGCGCGCCCGACTGCGTCACCCACACCGAGGGTGGCGAGAAGTTCGCCGAGGATGGCGCCGACTTCATCCTGCAGGCCAACTACCAGGACTGCGCCGGGTTCATGACCTTCGGGCCAGGTTCGACGTACGGCGAGGACGGCAGCGGCGCGGACAGCGTTTACATGATCCTCACCTGGCTCGGCATCGTCGTGACGGTCGCGGTGCTGGTGGCCTGGGTCCTGTACGAGAACCGTCGCCTGATTGCGGCAGTCGCAGGATACGGAGGACCTAAGA
The DNA here is from genome assembly GCA_963728495.1 of uncultured Thermoleophilaceae bacterium. Classification (GTDB taxonomy): domain Bacteria; phylum Actinomycetota; class Thermoleophilia; order Solirubrobacterales; family Thermoleophilaceae; genus JACVRW01. The sequence continues at coordinate 381,104 of CAVSKI010000003.1, forward strand.
GTCCGACGGGCGGGCCAGCGCCCCAGCCCGGAGGAGTGGGAGACACGGACATATGATCAATAACGGAAGCAGCAGAAGGCAGATCGAATTCCCGCCCCTGCAGACGCACAAGAAGAGCTTCGAACTCGCGATGCTCGCGATCTCGATTCTCTGTGTCATCGTGGTCCTGGTGATCGTGCTGTTCACGAACATCGGGAACGAGTTCCGTCCAACCGCCTGAGCCATCCACTCAACCCCTGAGTCCAACCGCTCAAGCGGACATTGGGCGCTGGGGCACCCGGCTCACGGGCGGCGGGCCCACGTGGGTCCGGGTCGGCGTGATAATCGCGGTGCTGGTGCTGGCATTCGTGTCTGCGCAGACGTGCCAGAAGTCGTCGATCCGCCTGAACAAGGACCAGGCGATCGCGAAGGCCGAGGAGCAGGTGGACTTCAAGCCGCTGCGCACGCAGATCCGCATGCTGCGGCAGGGGATCAGCTCGCGGCCGTACTGGGTCGTGTCGCTGTCCCGTCCGGGCAAACAGCCCGGGACCTTCAGCGAGCTCGCCGTGGTGCGCATCAACGCCAACACCGGCAAGGTCGAGACGGTCAAGCAGCAGGGCCACGCGCGTCCAAGTGGCGAGTGAGCTGGCGTTCCGCGCTTCTCGCCTTCGGCGTCATGTTGGTCGGCTGCGGTGAGGGCGGCGGCAACGAGGAGCTCGTGTCCCGCCTGCCCGGCGACGCCCGGGCCCTCAGCGTGATCGATCTGGCGCTGTCAAGGAGCGCCTCGGGCTTCCCGAGGATGCCGATCCCACGCGACCGCCGGGTGACACCGGCTCCGAGGCCCAAGCTCGCCTGTTCGCCTATGCCGGCAACGCGTTCCCCTACCTCGCGCGCTTCGACCGCACCTTCATGGAGGCCATCGACGAGAGCCGGGTAACGCAGCGCGGCTACCACGCCGGTTTCCGGCCCCGACACCGTGGTGGTTCTGGCCACCGACCAGCCGTTCGACGATGAGATCGCCAAGCGCCTAGAACGGGCAGGGTACAGGGCGCGCGACGGCCTGCTGGTGAACGAGGACGCAGGGGGCCCGGGCGGCTTTGCCGCCGTCGGCGGTGAGGACGGCGTGGTCGTGCTGGCCGGCGACGCCCAGGCCGCACGCCGCGCGCTCGACGGCGAACAGCCCGGCGGGCGCACCCGCGAGCTGCTGAACGAGATCGACGCTCCGGTACGAGACGCCACCAGCCTCGCCGGCGGCGGCGATACCTGCGTCAGGGGAATCGCGCTCGGCGACAGCATCGATCCGCCCGAGCTCGAGGTGGTTGTGAAGGTCAGCGGTGAGGCCAGCGCCGATCGCGTCGAAGATCCCGCGACCGATGCCGGCGACGCCTTCAGCGCCGGAGAGCCGGAGGCCGAAGGCGACCTCGGCCGCCTGCCGCTGACCTATCGCCCACGACCGGGCACGACGCCCATCCAGGCGCTGGTGGCCCGTATCGCCTCGCCGTATCGCTGTCCTGGGGCTTGAAAAAACCCATCTCACGCGAACTACTCTCAGAGCGTTCTTACGCCATGAGATTCAGCACCCACCAGTCGCCGGTAGGCCCGCTCTTCCTTGCCGGCGACGACGACGCCCTCACGCGGCTCGCGTTCGGAGGCGATGCCGAGGTCCCAGACGGATGGCAGCGCGACGATCTGCGCTTCTCGGCCGAGCACCGACAGCTCGAGGAGTACTTCTCGGGCACTCGCACCCGCTTCGACTTCCCGCTTCGTCTCGAAGGCGCGCCGTTCGATCGAGCGGTCTGGAACGCTCTTTTGGAGATCCCGTACGGGACCACGGTCAGCTACGGCGAGATCGCGGCACGGATAGGTAAGGCGGGACGCGCGCGGGCCGTGGGCGCCGCAAACGCGCGCAATCCGATCGCGATCGTCGTCCCCTGTCATCGCGTAGTCGGAGCGAACGGCGCGCTTACAGGCTACGGAGGCGGGCTGGATCGAAAGCGCGACCTGCTTGCCCTGGAAGGGGCAATACTGAGCGTGTAGCGCGGCTCTCTACTTGTCGTCTTCGGGCACACAGAGCGTCGAGCCGGGACAATCGCGTCGTGCCTGCTATTCGGTATCGGCTGCTCGGACCGGTTGTAGCGCTCGTCGACGAGCGCGTCGTCGAACTGGGCGGGCCGCGTCAGCGTGGCGTGCTCGTGGTGCTGCTTACCCAGGCCGGCAGCCTGGTACCGGCGTCGCGCATCATCGATGCCGTCTGGGGCGAGGAGCCGCCGGCCAGCGCTGCGAATCTCGTCCAGCGGTCGGTCTCGCAGCTTCGCAAGGCAATCGATCAGGATGCGATCGAGACCCGAGGCGCCGGCTACATGGCCCGCGTCGAGCCGGACGCGCTCGACCTGCACGTGTTCGAGCGGCTGGCACGTGCCGGCAGCGTCGCACTGCACGACGGGCGTTTTGAGGAGGCCGCCGGCCTGTTGCGCGAAGCGCTCGCGTTGTGGGGTGGAGCGGCCCTCGCCGACCTGGCGGACCAGCCTTTCCTCGAGCACGAAGCGGCGAGGCTCGAGGAGATGCGCCTGCTCGTGCTGGAGCGCGCGCTCGAGGCCGATCTTGCCTGCGGCCGCCATGGCGACGCGCTTGCGGAGGCCGAAGGGCTCGTTCACGCCCATCCGCTCCGCGAACGCCCCCGTGAGTTGATGATGCGCGCGCTCTACGGGGCGGGCCGGCAGGCGGAGGCGCTGAAGGCCTACCGCGAGGCCAGAGTCACATTCGTCGACGAGCTCGGCATCGAGCCCGGTCCCGCGCTGCAGGAGCTGGAGCGGGCGATCCTGCGGCAAGACCAATCACTCGCGCCACAGGCGGCGACGGGCCCGGCTCCACCTCCCCCGGGGCCCGACCGGCTTCGCACGGTGCTGGTGGCTCCGCTCGGCGCCACGGATCCGGAGGGGCTCATTGCGCTCGCAGAGAGGCTGGCCCGCCAGCCGCCACGCGAGATCGTGCTCGCCGAGACCGTGAGCGACGGGCGCGAGCTGGCCCACGCCAGCCGGCGCCTGCACGAGATTCGCGAAGCGCTCGAGAAGGGCGGGCTCGGGGCTCGGGCCGCCGCGTTCACCTCAGTCACCCCGGGCGCCGATCTCGCTCGGCTGGCGGCCGAGCAGGACGTCGACCTTCTGCTGTCAGACGCTCCGGAGCAGCTGCTGGAGGACGGCCGCCTTCTGACGCTGCTCAAACGTGCTCCCTGCGACGTGGGCGTGCTTGTAGGCAGCGGCGAGCTCAGCGGTCCCGTGCTCGTCCCTTTCGCCGGCGCGGCGCACGACTGGACCGCCGTGGAGATCGGCGCCTGGCTCGCGCGCAACAGCGGAGAGCCGCTGCGCCTGGCGGGCGCGAGCACCGGCGCTGAGGGTCGAGACGCCAGCCGCTTGCTGGCAAACGCCTCACTCGCGGTACAGCACGGGCTCGGTGTGCCGGCGGAGCCTTTGCTGGTCGAGCCTGAGCCCGAGGCCCTGGTGTCCGCGGCGGCGGACGCCGGCCTCGTGGTGATCGGCCTGACGGAGCGCTGGCAACGCGAAGGGCTGGGGCGTACTCGCACGGCCCTGGCCACCGCCGGGACCGTTTCGGTCCTGCTCGTGCGCCGCGGCGTTCGCCCGGGAGGTCTCGCGCCCCGTGACAGCGACACCCGCTTCACCTGGACGGTCGGCGGGGTGTAGCCCGCGCTCAGCCGGCGGCCCAGGCCGGCACGCGGCCCCGGCGGCACTCGGGCGACTCGAGCGACGGCGGCGGCGTCCTCGCGTTGAAGGCCCCGGCGAAGCTCTGATCGACGTCGCGCTCCACCCGGAATGGAACCGTGCGGGCCCCCTGTCCGCGCCCCTCGATGCGACGCAGGTGCACCGAAACGATCGCTTGGCGGTTGCGGTCGAGCCGCACCGGCCCGGCGGGGCCGTCGAAGCTGACCTTCGACAGCGCCGCCCGCAGCCGGCGGCCACGTGGACCAGGGTCTCCGTCGACCCGCTCGAGCGCGCGGGCGACGGCTTCAGCGCCCATGTATACGGGGAACTCGAGCGGCGCGGCGGCCGAGGCGGGGGAAAGCTCGGGGAAGGCCCGGGCGTATGCCCGTCGATGGCGGCGCCACTGGGGCCGCTCCGAGTCCAGTGGCACGTCTTGGCCGAACACCACTCCGCTCAGATCGACTCCGCCGGGGGACAGTCCGCCGGGGAGCGAGAAGCCGAGGCCGTTGACGACCAGTCGCCGCGACAGCGAGGCCGTCCGTCGACGATAAGCGGACAGGAACCCGTCCGGGTTGCTGAAGGTGTTGATCAGCACGGTTCCGTCCACCTCTCGCGTGAGCCGGGCGGCAAGCGCGCGGTCAGCCGCCCGCCCGTCCGGCACGAGGCCCGCCAGGAGCACGTCGCGCGACACGACGGTCCCGCCGAGCGCGCAGAACTCGGCCACGAACCCGGCGGCCGTCTCCCAGCTGGCGGAATCGAAATCCATTACCAGCCCGGCTCTCCGCCAGCCCAGGTCTCGATAGGCGTACGCGGCAAGACCGGCGGCGGACTGCGCTCCGTCAGCGGCGAAGCGGAAGACGTTCGGTTGCGGATCGGACAGGGTGGGCTCCTGTGCCGCGGAGGAGCCGAGGACGAACGTCACGTCTGGATAGCGCGCGGCCAGCCTGCGGATCAGGACGCCATCGGTTTCACCCACCGGGCCGATGATCACGTCCGCGCTCTCCTTCTCGATCAGGCGACGCACCTCGACGATCAGGCGTGTGAGGGCACCGATTTCGACGCAGCCCGCCAGCAGCTCTACGGAGCGTCCGCCCACGCTCGCGTCCTCGAGCCCGTCGGCGGGGCCGTCGCCGCGCAGCCGGGCGCCGCGCTCGACGAAGGGCAACTGGCCGGCGGCCAGGATGCTGCCCTCGGAGGCTTCGAGGACTCCGACGCATTCGGTGAGCACGGCCACGCGGACCGGCTCCTGCTCGTCGCCGCAACCCGCCGCCGCGACGGTCAGGGAGGCCGCCGCCGCCGCGGCCACGAGCACGCGCCGCAAATCAGCCATCTATCGCCGCCCACACACCACCGGCACCCGCGGCGAGCCCGACGGGCTCCCCTCCCACGTCGATCGTCCGGACCACCCTCCGGCGCCGGACGTCAACGAGCGACACCGTGCGGTCGACCTGGTTGGCCACCCACAGCCTGCCGTCGCTCAGGGCCAGCCCGGTCGGCGCGCGGCCCACCTCGATGCGGTCGGTCACGCGACCGGTGCGCGCGTCCACCCGGGCGACCAGGTCATCCAGGGCCCCCGCCACCCACAGCGCGCCGTCGCCGGCGGCGATGCCGCGGCCGATCGGGAACGGCAACTCGATCGTGTCGAGCACTCGGCCGCTCTTCGCGTCGATCCTCCATACCCGGGAATCGACGGCGTCGCCGGCCACCCAGATCGAGCCGTCCCCGCTCGCCATGTCGCACTCGCACTGGCGCTGCGAGCCGCTGGTGACCGGCTCTCTGAAAGGAAGCGTCAGGCTGCGCACGATCCGCAACTTGCGCGGGTCGCCGCCAAGCTGCTCGACGTTTCCACAACCTGAGGTCCATACGCCTTCGCGTAAGCCCGCGGTGATGCTGCACGCCAGGAGCTCCACGCCGTCCTGCCGGTTACCGGAGGCGGCATCGTAGGCGACGACGTTGCCTTCGAGCTGGTCGGGTCCCAGCGCGGCCACATAGATCAGGCCGTCGTGGTAGGCCAGGTCGTAGGGGTTGCCGATCGTGTCGACACGTGTCACGCCGCCGCTACGCGGATCGACGCGCCACAGGCCTCCATCCAACTCGGAGCCAACCCAGACCCTGCCGGAGCCGGCGGCCACAGCGGCCGGCCTGTCGGCGATCTCATGGCGCGTGCTCACCTTCCCGCTTTCTGGATCGATCCGCACGAGCGCGCCCGGCGCCCGCGCCGCCGCGCGATCCTCGCCGCCGGTGACCAGCACGATCGCTAGCGCGGCGGCCAAGAGGGTGGCGAGCCCCGCCACGACCAGGACCAGGCGCGTCCGGCGCGCCGGCTCCGCGTCGAGTCCGATCGCCGCTCGCGCTGCGGCCACCAGTGCCGCACAGCTCTCGTAGCGGTCGGCGGAGTCCTTGGACATCGCGCGCGCCAGGACCGCGTCGAGGTTGGGCGGCAGGCTTTGCCGGTGATCGCTCGGCGCGGGAGGCGACTCCTCCAGGTGGGCGAAGATCGTGGCCACCTCCGAGTCGCGCCGGAAGGGCAGGGTGCCGGTGAGGCATTCGAAGAGCAGGCAGGCAAGCGCGTACTGATCCGCGCGGCCGTCGATCGGATCGCCGCGGATCTGCTCGGGGGCGACGTAGTCGAGGGTCCCCATCAGCGAGCCGTCCGCGAGCCCGGTGTCGGAGGCGCTCTGGGTAAGGCCGAAGTCCGCCAGGTAGCAGTGGTCGCGTCCGCCGGGATCGTCGACGAGCACGTTGCTCGGTTTGACGTCGCGGTGAACCAACCCGCGCGCGTGGGCGGCGTCCAGCGCGCCCGCCACCTGGCCGCCCAATGCCAGCGCGCGTTCGGGCTCGAGCGCGCCGTGGCGCCGAAGCAGCGCCCGCAGGTCGGTCCCGTCCACGTAGCGCATGGCGATGAAGAGGCGACCCTCCGCCTCGCCCGCCTCGTAGATCGGCACGACGTTGGGATGGTCGAGACCCGCCGCCAGGCGCGACTCGCGCAACAGGCGCTCGCGGAAGCGCTCATCGCCGGCGAGATCCGCCCTAAGAACCTTGAGCGCGACCGGCCGGTCGAGGCGCGGGTCGCGGGCGAGGTAGACCTCGCCCATCCCGCCACGGCCGATCAGCTCCTCGACCTGGTAGGCACTGAGCACCCTGTCCACGGTTCCATCCTCCTCCACCCAAGCTCAGCTTGCACGGGGCGGGGATGACCGTTCCCCGCCCCGTGGCTGAGAGGCTCAGCGCCGCTTACTACCGGTTCTGCGCGCCGATCGCGGCCGCCGTGGCCGCCTCATCCTTGCCGGAGCTCGAGGGAACCGACCCTGAGTTCCCGATCGCGGCCGCCGTTGCCGCCTCATCCTTGCCGGAGCTCGAGGCAAGCGCGCCTGAGTTCCCGATCGCGGCCGCCGTTGCCGCCTCATCCTTGCCGGCAAGACCCGGGCTGGGCTGCGCCGGCGAGTCGAGGTCCCTATCGGGCACGACCTGGACGGAGCCAGGGGTGGGGGCCGGGCGCACCAGCGGCAGGCCGCGCGGGTGCGTGGCTGGGCCGTCGTAAGCGACGGTGTTCTCTGTGCTGGCCCCCGGGCCGGTTGCGACCAGCGCTACTGCCACCGCAATGACCACGAGCAAGGGGATGACGAGGGCAAGCGTGTCGATAGCGGGCTTGCGTACGCTGGGAGCGCCGGTGCCGACCGTCGGGATGCGTGCGACGTGAGACATGAGAGACCTCCTGGGGATCGTTGGCTTGCGACGCAAGCGTCTCGCGACCCGCTTTCAACTCACTGGCAGCGCGCTGAAGAGCTACCGAGCGAGATCTGTCACCGGGACCAGGCCTGCCGCTCCACGGGCCAACCGGCTGTCGCAGGTCAGCAGGCGAGCCCCAAGCCCCTTCGCCAGCGCGGCGTAGGTCGCGTCGTACGCGCTGAGGCGATCCCGAAGCGACCAGACCGCAGCCGTGAGCGGCGCGTGGGGGTGGCGGACAAGCGGCAGAGCCGCAAGAGCCTCGATCGCTCGCTGAGCCCGGTCCGCCGAGAGGTCCCCGCGGTGCACCCAGCGGCGCAGCCCATGAAGGACCTCGGTCTCCACCAGATGCGGAGCGTGCAGTACCAGCTCGGACCTGATCTCGGCCTCGATCGCGGCTGCGGCGGGCCGGCGGAGCAGTAGGTCCAGAAGAGCCGAAGCGTCGGTGACGATCACCGCTCGTCGCGACCCGCCCGGACCGCGACCGCGCTCGGTTCAGGCAGATCGGCGGGCTCGTCGCGGGCCAGGCGCTCGAGTAGCTCGGCCATGGTCGGCCGCCCCGCGGCCTCCTCGAGCTGCTCGCGCACCAGCTCCGACAGCGTGCGGCCCTGCTCCGCGGCCCTGGTTTTCAGCCTGCGGTGTACGTCCGGCGGGACGTCCCGGATCTGAATGATCTTGTTCATGCGCTCTTCACCCTAGCATGCAGATTGCATGCTAGGGGCCTGGCGGTACGCGCTTATTCCTCTTCCTTGGCCTCCGGCGCCGGCGGTGCATCCGGAACGTCCGGCAGCACCTCCGGCTCGTCCGGCAGGTCGGGCGATCCCTCCGAGTTGGGATCCTCGGAGGATCCCTCCTCGCGGGCGTCGCCCTGGCCGCCCACCGTGACGGTCTCGCGCTTGCGTTCCTTGGGCTTGATGATCGAGATCTTGATCTCGCGCACGTCGCCGTCGGAGTTCTCGGCCAGCTGAGCCCGCTCGTCGTCGCTCAGGCGATCCACCTCGACCGTCGAGCCCGGCGGCATGCTCTGGGAGAGCACCTCGTCGGCCAGCGGGTCCTCGATGTAGCGCTGGATGGCCCGGCGCAGCGGGCGGGCGCCCATCGAGGGATCCCAGCCCTTCTCGACCAGCAGGTCGGATGCGCCCTCTGAGAGGTTGAGCGACAGCTCGCGCTCGGCCAGCGACTCGCGGATCCGCTTGAGCAGCAGCTCGACGATGGTCGAGATCTCTTCCCTGGTCAGCTTGTGGAAGACGATGACCTCGTCGATGCGGTTGATGAACTCGGGCCGGAAGACCTTCTTGAGCTCGCCCATGATGCGGGTCTTCATGTCGTCGTACGACAAGCCCGTCTCGTCGCCGACGGTGAACCCGATACCCGTGTTCTTGGCGATCTCCGAGGCCCCGATGTTCGAGGTCATGATCACGATCGAGTTGCGGAAGTCGACGGTGCGGCCCTGTGCGTCGGTGAGCCGGCCGTCCTCCAGGATCTGGAGCAGGATGTTGAACACGTCCGGGTGCGCCTTCTCGATCTCATCGAGCAGGAGCACGCTGTAGGGCTTGCGCCGCACGGCCTCCGTCAGCTGGCCGCCCTCGTCGTAGCCGATGTAGCCGGGCGGCGAGCCGACCAGCCGCGACACGGAGTGCTTCTCCATGTACTCGGACATGTCGATGCGGACCATCGCGTCCTCATCGCCGAACAGGAACTCGGCCAGGGTGCGCCCCAGCTCGGTCTTGCCCACGCCGCTGGGCCCGAGGAAGATGAACGAGCCGGTTGGGCGCTTGGGGTCCTTGAGCCCAGCGCGTGAGCGGCGAATCGCCTTCGACACGGCCTCGATGGCCGCGTGCTGGCCGATCACCCGCTTGTGGAGCTCCTCCTCCATGCGCATGAGCTTCTGAGTCTCGGCCTCGGTGAGCTTGAACACCGGGATGCCGGTCCACATGGACACGATGTCGGCGATCTCCTCCTCGCCGATCTCCGGGCGCTCCCCGGACTCGCCGGAGCGCCACTGCTCCTCGAGCTCGCGCTTCTTGTTGGTCAGCTGGCGCTCGGTGTCACGCAGGTTCGCCGCCTTCTCGAACTCCTGCGCCTCGATCGCCGCCTCCTTGTCGCGCCGTGTGGTCTCGATCTCCTCCTCGAGATCGCGGTACACGGGCGGAGCGGTCATCGACTTGATGCGCGCGCGTGACGCGGCCTCGTCGATGAGGTCGATCGCCTTGTCAGGCAGGAAGCGGTCGGAGATGTAGCGGTCGGCCAGCTCGGCCGCCGCCTCCAGCGCCTCGTCGGTGATTCCGACGCGGTGATGGTCCTCGTAACGCTGGCGCAGTCCCTTGAGAATCTGCACCGTCTCGTCCGTGGAGGGCTGGTCGACGCGGATCTGCTGGAAGCGACGCTCCAGCGCCGAGTCGCGCTCGAGGTACTTGCGGTACTCGTCGAGCGTGGTGGCCCCGATCGTCTGCAGCTCGCCTCTCGCCAGAGCCGGCTTGAGGATCGAAGCGGCGTCGATCGCGCCCTCCGCGGCGCCCGCACCGACGAGATTGTGGAGCTCGTCGATGAACAGGATGATGTCGCCGCGCTGCTGGATCTCCTTCATGACCTTCTTCAGGCGCTCCTCGAACTCGCCGCGGTACTTCGAGCCCGCGACCAGGGCGGCGAGATCCAGCGTGTAGATCTGCTTGTTCTTGAGCAGCTCGGGAACCTCACCGCTCGTGATGCGCTGGGCCAGGCCCTCGACGACGGCAGTCTTGCCCACGCCGGGCTCACCGATCAGCACCGGGTTGTTCTTCTGGCGGCGGGAGAGAATCTGCATGATCCGCTCCACCTCGGTCTCGCGACCGACCACGGGATCGAGCTTGCCCTCGGCGGCCAGCTTGGTGAGGTTGCGCCCAAACTGGTCGAGCAGCTTGGATGACTTCTTGCCCTCGCCCTGTGCTCCGGCAGCGGCGCCGGCGCGGCCTTGGCGGCCGCCGGGCCCGGACAGCATGCGGATGACCTCGTTGCGGATCTTCTCGGAGTCCGCGTCGAAGTCGAGCAGGATGCGAGCGGCAACGCCCTCGTTCTCGCGCACGAGACCGAGCAGGATGTGCTCGGTGCCGATGTAGTTGTGGCCCAGGCTCAGAGCCTCGCGCAGGGCGAGCTCGAGCACCTTCTTGGCCCTGGGCGTGAATGGGATCTGCCCGGAGGTGACCTCCTCACCCGACCCGACGATGCGCACCACCTGGGCGCGGACGCGCTCGACGGTGATGTCGAGCGACTCGAGGACGCGGGCCGCCAGGCCCTCCTCCTCGCGAAGCAGTCCGAGCAGGATGTGCTCGGTGCCGATGTAGTTGTGCTTGAGAATGCGGGCCTCCTCCTGGGCGAGGACGACCACCTGCCGGGCCCGTTCGGTGAAGCGCTCAAACACTGCACATGCCTATCTGTCGGGGAACATCAGGGCGGGGGGACTACCCGTCTCTTCCCTTGATCGGCATATAGGCCAATCGTCTGAAAGTCGATACGGGTTCCGCCGGCCCGTTGATCGAGTCTACCAACGGGCCCCACGGCGTTTTGCGCCTGTAACAAGGTCTAAATGCCGCTCTCAGGGTGGAATTTGGGGTAGCCTCGCCCGCCTATGAAGCCCATGCGCGTCGCCACGGTCGCGGCTCTCGCCCTCTTGGCGGTCGTCCCCGCCGTGGGCTGCGGGGGCGACAACTCCGACCAGTTCCGCGAGGACTACAACGCGGCCGTCGAAAAGCTCAGCAAGATCAACACCGATATCGGATCGGCAGCGGGCGACGCGGGAGAGCGGTCGAACGCCAAGATCGCGAACGAGTTCAACCAGATCGCCGACACGGCTGAGCAGACCCGCTCCGACCTGGCGGACCTGGACCCGCCGGAAGACGCGAAGCAGGAGTTCGACAAGCTGCTGGCCGCGCTCGAGAAGGGCGTCGGCGACCTGCGCTCGGTGGCCAAGGCGGCGAAGTCGAACAACCCCCAGAAAGCCAACCAGGCGGTTGAGGACCTGGCCCAGAGCGGTGAGGAGATCACCGCCGCCGAGACCGCCCTGAAGCAGGCCGTCGACGGCTGATTCTGATTTCTGGCCGGTCGCCTACCGCTCGTCGTCGCGCATGGCGGGGAAAAGGACCACTTCGCGGATCGAGCGCCGGCCGCTGAGGATCATCACCAGGCGGTCGATGCCCACTCCTATGCCCCCCGTCGGGGGCATGCCGTGCTCCAGCGCGCGGACGTAGTCCTCGTCGTAGGGCTGGGTCTCGTCGTCTCCGGCGGCCTCGTCTCGCGCCTGCTGCTCGAAGCGGGCGCGCTGCTCGTCAGGATCGTTCAGCTCGGTGAACGCGTTGGCGAACTCCATCCCGTCGGCAAAGCACTCGAATCGCTCCACGAGCCCCGGCTGGGAGCGATGGTCCTTGGCGAACGGGGAGAGCTCCTTGGGGTAGTCGAGGATGAAGGTCGGACTCTGGAGCTCGGGCTCAACGTGCTTTGAGAGCAGGTCGTCCACGCGCTTGGCCCAGGCTCCCTCGCCGGGCAGGTCGTCACCGGTGATGTCGACTCCCGTCTGGTCAAGGATTGCCTGGCGCAACGTCAGGCGCTTCCAGGGGGGCGAGAAGTCCACCGGCCCCTCGTACCCGACGTCGCTCGCCACGTAGGCCACCAGCTCCTCGAGGCGGGCGGCGATGTCCTCGTAGTCCGCATAGGCCTCGTACCACTCGAGCATCGTGAACTCCGGGTTGTGCTTGTGCGAGATTCCCTCGTTGCGGAAGTCCTTGCCGATCTCGTAGACGCGTTCGAGACCGCCGACGATCAGGCGCTTGAGGTAGAGCTCGTCCGCGATGCGCAGGAAGAACTCCCTGTCGAGCGCGTTGTGGTGGGTTACGAACGGGCGGGCGAGCGCACCGCCGTAAAGCGGCTGCAAGATCGGGGTTTCCACCTCGAGGAACCCCCGTTCGTCCAGCCAGCGGCGCACCGCGCGGACAACCTTCGAGCGAAGGATGAACAGCTCCCGGGTCTCCTCGTTTGCCAGCAGGTCGACCTCGCGATGGCGGTAGCGCGTCTCGACGTCCTCGAGGCCGTGGAACTTGTCGGGCGGGGCACGCAGGGACTTGGCGAGAAGCACCCACTCGGTGGCTCTCAGGCTCAGCTCACCGCGACGGGACTTGAATGCGGTCCCGTCCACGCCCACCAGATCGCCCAGATCGAGGTGGGTGAGCGTCTCGAAGGCCTCCTCGCCCAGCACGTCGCGCTTGGCGTGAACCTGGAGCTTGCCCGAGCGGTCGATCACGTCGAGGAAGGCCGCGCCTCCGTGGCCGCGGCGTCCGCCGAGCCGCCCGGCGATGCGGTAGGCAGAATCGGTCTCTTCACCGGCCTCCAATCCCTCGTGGGCGGAGTGGACATCCGAGATGGCCACGACGCCGTCGAACTCGTGCGGGAACGGGTCGATCCCCTGTTCTCGCAGGCGCTCGAGCTTCGCCCGGCGATCGTCCATTGCCGTGACGCTACTAGTGCCCGGGCGCTATCGCTCGATCTTGGTGATCTTGAGCTTGCGGGCGGGTCCGCGTGGCACCGGCACGGTCACGGTCTCGCCGCGCTTGTGCCCGAGCAGTGCGCGCCCGACCGGCGACTCGTTGGAAAGCCGCTGCTCCGACGGGTTGGCCTCGGCGGAGCCGACGATCTTGAACTTGGTCGACTTCTCGGTCTTCTGGTCCTTCATGTGCACCGTGGCGCCGACGCTGACCACGTCGGTATCCACGTCCTTCTCGTGGATGACGCGCGCGCTGGCCAGCTTCTCCTCGAGGTCGGAGATCTGCTTCTCGAGCATGGCCTGCTCGTTCTTGGCGTCGTCGTACTCGGAGTTCTCGGTGATGTCTCCGAACTCGCGTGCCTCCTTGATGCGCTCAGCGACCTCACGCCTGCGCTCGCCGCGCAGGTAGTGGATTCGAGTCTTGAGCTCCTCGAGGCCTTCAGGAGTGAGAACGGTTTCGCGTGCCATAGAAAAACCCTCCGCAGTCGGCCGGAGGGACGGAGCAGTGTAGCAACGGGCTGTCAGGCTGCGAGCACGCCGATGCGGGCGCTCAGGACGTCGAGCGCCTCACGCGCCTCGCGGGTGGTCGGCGCGCTCACAAGCGCTTGGCGCTGACGCTTGGTCAGTCCCATGGTGTCGGCATACCAGGGGTAGAACTTGCGCAGGTAGCGCCCGGCGCGCTCGGGACCGAGGTGATCTTCGGCGGCGGCGATCACCCACTCCAGCTCGCCCACGACCTCGTCCGGGGTGGGCTCGCCCTGGTAGGTGCCGAGCAGCCGCCCGAAACGCCAGGGATTTCCCAGCGAGCCGCGGGCGAGCATCACCGCCGCGGCACCGCTGTGCTCGTAGGCGCTCAGGACCGACTCGTCATCCGACAGCCCGCCGGAGAGAATCACCGGGACCGTCAACGCGCTCGCCAGCTCATGCGCCAGCGCGTAGTCGGGACCACCCGAGTGCTGCTGTGAGGCGTGGCGGGGGTGAAAGGAGATGCCGGCCACACACGCCTCGGCCTCGAGGCGGCGGGCCAGATCGAGGCCGGCGCGGTCACCCGGAGCCTTTCCGGGCCGGAGCTTCACGGTCACGGGCAGGCCGCTGCCCTCCCGGGCCGCGATGGCGATGGCTATCGCGTTGGCAGGGTCGTCGAGCAGAGCCGCTCCGGCACCCGTCTTGCACACCTTCCTCACTGGGCAACCCATGTTGAGGTCGATCAGGTCCGCGCCCGAGTCGGCGGCCATCGCGGCGGCCTCGCGCATGACGGCGGGATCGTGCCCGAACAGCTGGATGCTTACCGGGTGCTCGTCGGGATGAATGCGCAGGAACTCGTTGACCGTGCGCTCGTTGCCGTAGGCCAGCCCGAAGCTGGAGACCATCTCGGACACCACGAGCCCCGCTCCGAAGCGCTTGGCCTGGAGGCGAACGAACCAGTTGCCGATCCCGGCCAGCGGAGCCAGCACCACCCGGTTGGCCAGGCGTACGCCGCCGAGGGTCCAGGGGTCGGTCAACGCGGGCACGAGCTTCATGGGCTCAGGGTAGACGGATCGGGTGGTATCTCAAGACGGCGGTGGTCATGTCCGATCAAGGGGTTATGGCCAGAAACCTCGAAGGCACTTCGACCGCTCACCCGGTGAACGCCGTCCCGCTCTCGTCCGAGGATCGCGCGATCCTCGATCTGGAGAGCCCGACGGTGGCCGGCCATACGTGCAAGGTCCTCGTGCTCGAGTCGCCGGCGCCGGACATCGACGCGCTGCGCGCTGCCGTGGAAGGCAGGCTGGACGCCGCGCCCGCTTTGAAACAACGCCTGGGCTTCGCGGATGCCGGACCCGCGTGGGTGCCAGACCAAGGCTTCGACATCAATCGCCACGTGGTCGAGCTCCCACGTGTGCTCGCGCCCGGTTCGCTCCCTGGGGAGGTGGCTCAGATCTTCGCGGAGCGCTTGGACCGGGCCCTTCCCCTCTGGCGCCTCGACGTGCTGCGCATCGAAGGCGGCACGACGGCGCTCGTATGGCGCATCCATCACGCGCTCGCCGACGGCACCGCCACGATGCGCTACGTGCGGACCGTGCTGTGCCACGAGATCGAGCCTCACCGCGACTCGACCACGCCCGCCCACCCCCGCCACGCGGACGACGCGCGCCGGCGGGCCCATTGGGGAGCGTTCATCCGGCGTGAGTTCGCCCGCTCGCGGACGGGTTCTCCGTTCGACGGGCGGATCGGTTGCGACCGCCGGGTGGCGTTCACCCAGGCGCCACTCGGTCCGCTGCACGACTCCGCCCGGCGGATCGCCGGTGCCACCCTCAACGACGCCGTGCTGGCCTCTGTGGCGGGCGGCCTGCGCCACTGGATCGAAGAGCATCATGGCCGCCTGGGCGACGTGCGCGTCAAGGTGCCCGTGAGCCTGCACGACGAGGGTGATGACACCGGCAACCGCGACTCGTTCTTCTCACTCGGGCTACCACTGAACGAGCCCGACCCGGTGGCCCGGCTGCGCGCGGTGCATGCCGCCACTGGAGTGCGCAAGGCGGAGCACGACGCCAAGGAGATGGATGAGCTGATGCGGCGGCTCAGCGCACTCTCACCCGGACTGGGGCGCCTGTGCGACCGGCTCGAGCACAGCCCACGCCGCTTTGCCGTGAACGTCTCGAACGTTCCCGGACCCCGTGGTCGGATGGCGGTCCTGAACGCGCCCGTGCGATCGATGCACTCGCTTGCCGAGATCGGCGAGAAGCATGCCCTGCGCGTATCGGTCGTCTCCCTCGCGGGAGCCCTCTACTTCGGTTTCGTCGCCGATCCCGCGCTCGTCGACGGCCTCGACACGCTGGCCGCCGGCGTCAGTCGGAGGCCGAGGCGCTGATCGCCGCCGGCTGAAGGATGACCGCGTGGCGGGTCGAGGTGGCTTCTGGCCACGGCCGAACCGCCTCATGCATTCGGCGCAGGTCGCGCTCCAGCCCTGCGCGTGACCTCTCCAGCTGCCGCCAGGTGACCCTGACCGGACGCCAGCCGGCCGCCTGGAGTAGCCGGTCGCGCTCGCGGTCGCGCTCGTACGCCTGCAGGGTGTCGTGGTAGGAGCGACCGTCGAGCTCAACGGCCAGCCGCTGCTCGCGCCAGACGCAGTCGACCTCGAAGCCCTCGATCCATTGGTTGGTTTGGGGGCTCGGAAGGCCGAGCTCGTCGATGAACTCGAGGAATCTCACTTCCAACTCGCTGCGGGTGACGGTGGCGCCCGCGGCCCGGGCCGCGAGCAGGGCGCGAATGGCGGGGGTGCCTGGACGCCGTGGGTAGCGGGTGAGGAGGTCGTGAAGCGAGAGATCGTCCAGGAGCCGCTGCGTCTCGGCTTCGTTCAGCGCCCTCTCGAGCTGACGCGGGCGGAGGGTGGTCGCCATGTCGAGGAGAGTTCTGGTGATCGTGGTCACGGGTATGCCGCCGCGCTGCGTGATCTCGTCCGGCGGGAGCGAGGTCACGCGAAGCTCGATGCCGCCCGGCGGCCGGCGCTGCCTGGGCACCGTCACGTCGAGTCCACTGAGCGTCGCGACGCCCCAGAGCGCGGCGGCCGGCCGGTGGCTCAGCACCGCCCCCGGGCCGCCGGCCAGGACCGCTGCCATCCAGCGCCCTTCTCTCGTCAGCGCGTCGTGGCCCGCGGCGTAAACGGCGCGGTGAAGGGGCAGGAGTCGACCGCGTCGCAGTCGAAAGTCGATCGCATCGGGCCCAACGCCGAGCTCGAGCAGCTGCCGGCGGGCGAGCACGCCGTGCTGGCGTCTCGCTAGGTCGAGAATCGCCTCGTCTGGGTCATGAACCTTACGTTTGCCGCCTATGTGGCGGTCAACGTAAGGCGCGTCCGGCATGACGCCGAGTTTGGCGCGCGGCGTGCGACAGGTGGGTTACGGGCGTGAAAGCTCGGCCACGGGGGCCTGGGTGCCCTGTGGGGCCTCGGCCAGCGGCTCGCGCTCGGTCTTCGTCCAGTTCTGGCGCCGGACGAGCTGCCGCATCGCCGAGCGGATCAGGGCGGGCCAGAGCAGCCAGGAGTAGAAGGCGTAGACCTGACCGATGGCAAATCCGGCCAGCCATCCCCGCGGTCCGCGCCCGCTTCGCGCCGCCCGGCCAGATCCGCGCAATCAGGCTCTATTGCGCTCCCAGATCAGCTTGAGACCCGTGAGGGTCAGCAGGTCGTCGACCTCGTCCACCTGATCGCAGAAGGGGACGATCGCCTGGGCGTACCCACCCGTTGCTATCGCCGTCGCCTCGTCGCCGAGCTCTTCGCGCAGGCGGCCGACGACTCCATCCACCTGACCGGCGAAGCCGTAGATCACGCCGGCCTGGATGGCCTCCTTGGTGCCCTTGCCGATCGCGTGCGCGGGCTTCTCCATGTCCACCCGCGGCAATCGGGCCGTCCGCGCGGCCAGCGCCTCCAGCGAGATCTCGATCCCGGGGGAGATCACTCCGCCCAGGTACTCGCCGGAGCTCGACACGACGTCGTAGTTGAGCGCGGTGCCGAAGTCGACCGCTATGCAGGCACCGCCGACGCGGTCGTAGGCGGCCACGGCATTGACCAGGCGATCGGCCCCGAGCTCCTGCGGTGTGTCGATGCGAATCGGCATCCCAGTCTTGAGCCAGGGGCCGACAAGCGTCCCCTGGCCGGCGAGGTAGCGTTCAATCAGGTGCTCGTATTCGCGGGCCAGCGTGGGCACGACCGAGGAGACGATCGCCGCTTCGGCTTCATCCAGACCGAGGTCGCGCAACCGGAGCAGCGAGGAGATCATCGCCGCCAGCTCGTCCGCGGTGGCGAAGCGAGCCGTGGCGAAGCGCCAGTGCTCGACCAACTCGTCGTCGCGAAACATGCCCAGGTGGGTCTGGGTGTTGCCGACGTCCACGGCCAGGAGCACGGGACGACTATTTCAGAGGGGCGCCCATGGCGTGGAAGCCGCCGTCCACGTGCACGATCTCGCCCGTGACCCGGCGTGAGAGGTCGGACAGCAGGAAGAGCACCGTGTCGGCCACAGCCGCCGCGTCGCTCGTGTCCCAGCCCAGCGGGGCCTGCTCGCCCCACATCGAAGCGAGGTCGTCGAAACCGGGGATCCCGCCCGCGGCCGGGGTGTCCACGGGGCCGGCGGAGACGAGGTTCACGCGGACGCCTGACGGTCCCAGATCCCGCGCGAGGTAGCGCGAGACCGACTCCAAGGCCGCCTTGGCCACGCCCATCCAGTCATAGACCGGCCAGGCAACGGACCCGTCGAAGTCCATGCCCACGAGCGAGCCCCCTTCATTGCTGCTCAGAAGAGGCAGCAGGGACTCAGCGAGCGCCTTGAAGCTGTACGCGCTCGTCTGAAAGGCGATCGAGGCCGACTCCGCGGGCGCGCTCATGAAGTTGCCCCCAAGGGCGTCCCCCGGAGCGAAGGCGATCGCGTGCAGCGCACCGTCGATGCCGCCCCAGCGCTCCTTCAGGTCGGAGGCCAGAGCCGCGAAGTCGTCCGGATTGTTCACGTCGAGCTCCAGCACGTCCGGCGGCGAGGGCAGCCGCGCGGCCGACCGCTCGGTCATTCGGCGCGTGCGCCCGAAGCCGGTCAGCACGATTTCGGCGCCCTCCTCCTGGGCCCGCTCGGCCACCGAATAGGCGATCGAGCCCTTGGTCAGGACACCCGTGATCAGGAAGCGCTTGCCCTCGAGGAGCATCGAGCTAGATGAGAACGGGCTGGGCGCGCCACACGACTTCGACGGTCACGCGCAGCACCATCTTGCCGTGCTGGTTGAGCACCTTCCAGCGGCACTCGACCAAGCCGTGCTCGTCGTCGAGCTCGCGCGTCTTGGTCACCTCACCCTCCACGTGCACGCTGTCTCCGATCTTGACCGGCGCCTTGAACACCGCGTCCGCGACCTTGCGCAGGGCCACCACGCGATCGGGGTCGAAGGGCACCAGTCCCGCGGCGCAGGAGAGCACCAGCAGTCCGTGCGCTATGCGCTCGCCGAAGCGGCTCTCGTCGGCCCATTCGGCGTCGGTGTGCTGCGGGTGATGGTCGCCGGTGAGAGCGGCAAAACTCGCGATGTCGGATTCTCCGATCGTCCGGCTCTCGGTGGCAAAGCGCTCGCCGATCTCGAGTTGATCGAAGCTCTTGTCGAAGGTCGCGGTGCTCATGCGGACGCCCGGTTGGCGCGCTCGCGCAGCCGCAGGCGGGCGCGCAGGGCACGCAGGAACTCCATCGCGGCACGGCGATGGCCCTCCTCGGAGGGGTGGAAGCCGTCGTCGGCGTAGGTGTCGCGGTCGGTGGCCGCGGGGTGATCGAAGCCGTCCAGCAGCGCCACGTCGTGACGCTCGGCCACCTCCCGGCAGGCGTCGTTGAACAGCAGCATTCCCTGCTCCACCCGCGCGCGCGAGCGCGGGCGCAGGTCGAGGAACTGGGAGATGTCGGGGTAGGTGGCGGTCATGATCTCCGCCTCGGGCGCCTCACGGCGCAGCCGCTCGAACATGCGCGACAGACGCTGCGCGTACTCGGCCGGATCGGGGCGCGTGGACAGCAGCACGTCGTTGGCCCCGCAAACGAGGGTGACCAGGTCCGGCCGCAGCTCGAGCGCCTGGTCGACCTGCTCGTTCTCGACGTCCTTCGAGGTTGCGCCGACCCAGGCCAGGTTCTCGTAACGGGTGTCCGGGCCGAGGGCGCGCGCGACCTCGTCGGCCCAGCGTGGCCCCTCGTCGTTGACCCCCGCGGTGAAGGAATCGCCCAGTGCTACGTAGGTCTTCATGGGGTCCTCATAGAGGGATGTTGCCTCCACCGTTGCCGGAGCGGCCCGGGCCGGAGAGGGCCGCGAGGGCTGCGGCCAGGCGCCGGCGCGTGTCCCGCGGCTCAACCAGCTCGTCGATGAAGCCGGTGCTCGCCGCGACCTCGGCCGACACGTGCTCGTCCGCGTACTCGGCGGCGAGCCGGTCGCGGTCGGCCTCGACGTCGTCCGACTCGGCGAGAGCGCGCTTGTGAACGACTCCGACGGCCTGCTTGGGGCCCATGATCCCGATCTCGGCGTCGGGCCAGGCCAGAGCCAGGTCCGCGCCGAGGTCCTTCGAGTTCATGCAGATGTAGGCGCCGCCGTACGCCTTGCGCAGTACCACTGTCAGCTTGGGGACCACGGCCTCCGAGAAGGCGTGCAGGAGCTTGGCCCCATGGCGGATCACGCCGAGTCCCTCCTGCTTGGTTCCCGGCAGGAAGCCCGGCGTGTCGACCAGCACCACCAGCGGCAGGCCGAACGAGTTGCAGGTGCGCACGAACTTGGCCGCCTTCTGCGCGGCCTCGGCGTCGATCACGCCACCGAGATACCACGGCTGGTTGGCGATCACGCCGACCGCCCGCCCGTCGATGCGGGCGAACGCGGTGACCATGTTGCGTGCCCAGCGCGAGGAGACCTCGAGCAGGTGCCCGCCGTCCACCAGGGCGGCGATCACGCCGCGCACGTCGTACACCTGCCGCTGCTCGCTCGGGACGATCGTGTCCGGGGGGGTACCCGGCACGTCCGCCGGCCCGGCGTGGGACGGGGCCTCTCCCGCCCGCTGAGGCAGGTAATAGAGCAGCTCGCGGACAAGGTTGACCGCGTCCAGATCGTCATGGGCCTCGAACTGGCAGACGCCGTTCTTGGAGTGCACGCGCGAGCCGCCCAGGCCGTCGGAATCGATCTCTTCACCCATGACCTCGCGTACCACGCCCGGTCCGGTGAGAAACATCGCCGAGCCCTCGGTCATCACCACGAAGTCGGTAAGCGCCGGCGAGTACGAGCCGCCGCCCGCGGACACCCCGCTGATCACCGAGATCTGGGGAACCTTGCCGGACAGGCGCACGTTCTGGCGGAAGATCCGCCCGTAGCCGCCCAGCGCCGCGATGCCGTCGTCCATCCGCGCGCCACCCGAGGCGATGAAGCCCACCACCGGGGCGCCGGCGCGCTCGGCCATCTCCATCACGCGGATGATCGTGTCCGCGTGCGCCTCGCCCAGCGCGCCACCCACGAAGGACTGATCCTGCGCATAGGCGTACACGGGGCTGCCGCCCACGGTGCCCGCGGCGCCGATCACGCCATCGCCGGGACGGGTTCGCTTCGACTCACGCCGAGGCAGGACCGTCGAGCGGATCACGTGCAGCGAACCGGGATCGCAGAGGGCCTCCAGCCGTCCGTACGCGTCCAGCATGCGCGGCCCCTTGTCGCGGACGGCGAAGCGTCCGTCCTTGGCCTGGCCGTTGGCCCTCTCGGCCAATGCGCTCATGTTGCCTCCAAGACGAGCACTGCGTTGTGCCCGCCGAATCCGAATGCGTTGGATATCCCGATGGCCGGTGTGTCGCCGTTTACCAACGGGCGCGCCTCACGGGGCACGTAGTCGAGATCGAGTCCTTCTTCCTGCTCGTCGTAGTTCAGCGTCGGCGGCGCGATCCGATCGCGCAGCGCCAGCAGGGTGGCGATCGACTCCACGGCGCCGGCGGCGCCGAGAAGGTGACCGATCGCGGACTTCGTCGAGCTCACCGGAACGGTCTTGGCCCGCTCCTCGCCCAGTGCCTTCTTGATGGCATGGGTCTCGGCCCGATCGTTGAGGGGGGTCGAAGTTCCGTGCGCGTTGACGTAGACCACGTCTTCAGGTCCCAGGTCCGCGTCTTTGAGGGCAAGCTCGATGGCCTTGGCCGCACCCCGGCCGCTCGGCTCGGGAGCGGTCAGGTGGTGGGCGTCGGAGGTGGAGGCGTAGCCGCGCAGGACGCCCAGAATGCGGGCGCCGCGCTCCTTGGCCGCCTCTTCTTCCTCCAGCACGAGGACGCCCGCGCCCTCGCCCATCACGAATCCGTCGCGCCTGAGGTCGAACGGGCGAGAGATGCCGGAGTCCGACAGCGCGTCCATGCGCCCGAAGGCGGCCGTGGCAAGCGGTGTGATGGCCGCCTCGCTGCCGCCGGTGACCACGCAGTCGGCGTCCCCGTGGCGGATCAGGCGCTCGGCCATGCCGATGGCGTGCGCGCCCGCCGCGCAGGCGGACACCGTGCCGAAGGACTGGCCGCGCAGGTCGTGCTTCATGGCCACCACACCGCAGGCGGCGTTGGCCATCAGCAGCGGGATGGAGAGGGGCGAGATGCGCTCGGCGCCCTGATCGCGCATGACGATGTGCTGGTGCTCGAGCGTCCCGATACCGCCGATACCCGTGCCGATCACGCAAGCCGCGCGCTCGGGATCACCCGGAGGACCGTCCTCCCAACCCGCGTCCTCGAGTGCCTCCTTGGCCGCAGCAAGGGCGAACTGGGTGTAGCGATCGGAGCGGCGCACCTCCTTGATGGAGAGGTGGTCCTTTGGCTCGAACTCGCTCGAACGGCCGAAGCCGTCCTCGATCCCGGACTGCCCCGCAGTCCAGCGCTCGTGCAGCGTGCGAGCGCCGACGCCCAGGGGCGTGACGGCACCGACGCCGGTGATTACGACCTTGCGCGTCATCCGAGCTTCGACATCACCAGATCGACGGCCTGACGGACGGTGGTAATGCCTTCCATGTCCTCGCCCTTGAGCTGTACGCCGTAGTCGTCCTCGACTATCTGCGCCAGCTCGACGAGGTCGAGGGAATCGACGTCCAGGCTCTCGAACTCGGCGTCGGGTCCGATCTGATCGGGCTCGGCGCCAAACTCCTCGAGCGCCTGGAACACCCTCTGTTCGATTTCTTCGCGGGTGGCGGTAGCTGCCATGTCTGCTCTCCTTTCTCTAGCTCGATTTCTAAGCGGTGAGTCCACCGTCGACGGTCAGGCAAACGCCCGTCACGTACCCGGCCTCGCCCGAGGCGAGGAAGCGCACGCAGGCGGCAACCTCGTCCGGTGTGCCGGCCCGCCGGGCGGGAACGTGCTGAAGCAGCCCGTCGCCGATGTCTTCGGTCATGTCGGTTTCGATCAGGCCGGGCGCCACCGCGTTGACGGTCACGCCGCGACGGGCCACCTCGGCGGCCACGGTCTTGGTCATCGCCACCAGGCCGGCCTTGGAGGCCGCGTAGTTGGCCTGACCCGGGTTCGCGCGCTCGGCGCCCACGACCGAGGCAATGTTCACGACCCGCCCGTAGCGGTTGCGGATCATCGGCCGCAGCGCGCGGCGAGTGAGGCGAAAGGCGGCCGACAGATTCGTGTCGATCACCTTGGCCCAGTCGTCGTCGTCGATCTGCGGTGAGAGCCCGTCCGCGCGCATCCCCGCGTTGTTCACGAGCACGAGCACGGGCCCGAACTCCTCCTCGAGCGTCTTGAAGATGGTGTCGGCGGCCTCGGGGTCGCCGATGTCGGCCTGAACCGCGACCGCGCGCCCGCCGGCGTCGGTGATCTCCTTCACCACGGCGTCGGCGGATTCGGAGTCGCTGCGGTAGTTCACGCCCACCGGCCAGCCTTCTGAGGCCAGAACCTTGGCGATGGCGGCGCCGATGCCGCGCGACCCGCCGGTGACGAGCGCGCAGCCGTCCGGACGGCCGTTGGATTCGGCGCTCACGGATCCCACTGGATCACCCCCGCACCCCAGGTGAAGCCGGCGCCGAAGGCGGCCAGCACCACGTTCATCCCGGGCTCCAGCAGTCCGCGCTCGCGCGCGTCGGCCAGCGCGATAGGCAGCGTGGCCGACGAGGTGTTGCCGTAGCGGTCGATGCAGTCGATCACGCGCTCGCTCTCGATTCCGAGCTTCTCGCCGACCGCAGTGAGGATGCGCGCGTTCGCCTGGTGATAGACGAACAGCCCGATGTCGTCGAGCTCGAGTCCGGCTTGGTCGATGGCGTCCTGCGTGGACTCTGAGAGCCGGTGCACGGCGGCCTTGAAGGTGTCGTGGCCCTGCATATGGATGATCTGGTCTTCGTGCGAGGCCTGGATCGTGGGAGCGCCGCGTCCGTCCGCTCTCAGGGTGATCGGCCCGACCTGCCCGCCTCCCTTGGCGGCGGGCCTGACCAGCGTGGCGCCGGCACCGTCGGCAAACAGCGCGGCGGTGCCGCGGTCGCGCTTGTCGACGAAGCGGCTCATCACATCGGCGCCTATCACGAGAACGTTGTCACAGCGGCCGCTCTCTACCTGAGCCGTGGCCAGCGACAGCGCGGACAGGTAGCCGGTGCAGGCCGCCCCCACGTCCATCGCCCCGGCGCCGTGGGCGCCCAGTTCGTGGGCCACGAGCGGAGCACAGTTCGGAGTGAGCTCGTCGGCGGCGAGACAGGCCACCAGTACCAGGTCCACCTCATCCGGGCGAACCCCGGCCTCCTCGAGCGCGTCGCGGCCGGCGGCGACCGCGAGGTCGCTCAGGCGCTCGCCCTCGCTCACATGCCGGCGTTCACGGACCCCCGTGCGGTGGACGATCCACTGCTCGGTCACTCCGGCTTCCTCGGCCACCGCGGCATTGCTCACCACGTTGTCCGGCACGGCCATGGCCACGGACGCCAGGGCGGCCGCGCGCGATAGACGACCTCCCCAGGACGGCCGGGTCGCCTGTGCCACCGCTAAGGGGTCGGGCGCGGCAGCGTCGCGCACGACCGCCCTCGCGCCCGGGACAGCCGCCGACTCCGCCGGCGTTCCGTCGTCCGTGACGGCAGGGCTTCCGTGCCCTCCAGAAACTACCCGGTTGTCTACAGCACTACGCACGAGCAGCCTCCCTTGCAGAGAAATCACGTTGTGCCAGCGGCGCTTCGGCCTCGACACCATCCAGCGTCTTCTGCGCCAGGCCTGTGAGCACCTTCCCGGGTCCGGTCTCCACGAAGTGCGTGGCGTCGCGCGCTTGAAGCGCGCGCAGAACGTCGGTCCAGAGCACCGGACGCGTAATGGCTTCGACGAGCTGACCGCGCACGTCTTCAAAAGGTGCGGCGGTCACGCAGGACATGACGGGAACGCTCGGCTCGCTCACGGGAGTCTGCTCGACGAGCTCGCGAAAGGGCTCGACCGCCGGCTCCATCAAGGGCGAGTGAAAGGCACCGGCCACGGGCAGACGCTTGGCCCGCACCCTGCGCTCGCCCAGGAGGCGCTCTGCCTCATCGAGCGAGGCGATGGCTCCGGAGAGCACAATCTGGTCCGGGGCGTTGTCGTTGGCGACGGCGAGACCCGTGGCCGCGGCCACCTCCTCCACCGGCGCGCGCTCACGCGCACGGACGACGAGCATGCCGCCGTCGCCGGTTTCCTCCGCCGCTTCTTGCATCAGCCGTCCGCGGGCCGCCACCAGGCGCAGGCCATCCTCGGCCTCTATCGCGCCGGCGGCCACCAGAGCGGAGATCTCGCCCAGCGAATGCCCAGCCATCAGCGCGGCATCGAAGCGGTCCTTGAGAATCTCGTAGCCCGCCAGCGCCGCGCAGAAAATCGCGGGCTGGGCCCAGCGGGTGCCCTCCGCCGCGCGCTCGAAGAGGTCTTCGGAGACCTCGGAGCCGGCGAGAGCGAGCAGGTCGGGCCGCTGGGCCTCGACGTTTTCGCGCATGTCCGCGGACTGACTGCCCTGTCCGGGAAACAGCAATGCGATCGTGCGCGCAGCGCCCGGGTCGCCCGAGCGCGCAGCGTTCAGATTTCCATCCATACCTAGAACTTGTCCGACGGAGGGCTCTGGTTAGCCGCCGCGAGGTAGGTACCCCCCGGTCGGGGGGGTCGCCGGGCGCGCCGGGGGCCTGCAGGGGCCGCGCGGCCGTGTTGTCGGCTTTGTGACGTTGCTGTACCCCGGTTTCGCGGCACTGTCCTGGATGGGTGTCGTCCTGCGACACCAGGGCAGGACAGCTCCCAACCGAGCGTTCGCGCCTGCCCCGCCGACGGGCTTGTGTGCAGTGGTCGCGACCGCAGTGACGGCGCGCTACCGCCGGGTCCCCGGTCGGGGGGGTCGCCCTGCACGTCCGGGGCTAGCTGGTCAGGCCCAGCCGCTCGGCCCGCTGCACCGCCTCCGCCCGGTTGCGGACGTTGAGCTTTCGGTACAGAGCGCTCGTGTGCTCCTTGACCGTGTGCGGCGAGAGGTAGAGGCGCTCGGCGATCTCCTTGTTGGTGGCCCCCGAGGCCATCAGGGACAGCACCTCGCGCTCGCGCTCGGAGAGCGGCGTGGCGGGCTGCTCGGCCCGAGGCGCGAACACCGTCATGCCCTTGCCCACCATGCGCACGGCCATCGCCACGTCGTGAGCCGACCAATCCTTCGATACGAACCCCGATGCGCCCGCGGCCTTGGCTGCCTGGGGGGAGATCCAGCCGGCGCCGGATATCAGCAGCACGCGGGTTAGTGGGGACTGGCGCCTGATCGCCTCGCACAGCTCGGCGCCCGACTCCTCGCCCAGGAACAGGTCCACCAGCGCCACGTGCGGCTCGTACCGGCGGGCCAGATCGAGTGCCTCGTCCTGGCTCGACGCCGTCAAGCAGCGCTCGACCCAGGGCTGCTCGGTCAGCAGAAGGCGAAAGCCCCAGTGCACGACGTCGTGATCGTCGACCACCAGCACGCGCAGGTTGCGCTCCGGGCTCATGGCTGGGAATCGTCCTCAACCGGCACCACGAGCCGCACGCGCCAGTCCGATCCTTCGGGGCCGAACTCAACCAGTGCGCCGCGCTGCAAAGCCTCCACAGCCGCCAGCCGAAGTCCCATCCCCGCCGCCGTTCCCCGCGGTCGCGGCCGGGCTCCATCGTTCCTCACCTCAAGCACGAACGTTCCGTCGGTGCGGTCCACGTGCACACGCACGCTGGACGGCTCGGCGTGCTTGTCGGCGTTGCGCAGCGCCTCGGCCAGCACCGACTGGGCCAACGCCTCTACGTCGGGAGGCACCTCGATGCCGTCCTCCCAGCTGAGCTCCAGCGGCAGGTCCTTGTAGTGGCGCCCCAGCCGGGCCAGCTCCTCACGCAGGGTCGCCCCGGTATCGATGCTGGGAAGGGAGAGCGGCTTGGCCAGCGCCTCGCGCAGGTCGTGCAACGCGGCCTGCATCTCATCGGCGCAGCGCTGGCGTACCTCTTCGCTCAGCGTGCCCTCCAGGCCCAGCACCAGGGACACTCCGAAGAGACGCTGAACCACCCGCTCGTGGATCTCGCGCGCGAGCTCGATCCGGGCCTGCAGCAGGCGCGCCCGGCCGTGCTGCCCGGTGGCGATCCGCACGCTGGCCGCCAGGGCGGCGGTCTTGCCGAGCGTCCACATGGCGTGGCGCTCGGCGTCGGAGATCTGGAAGCGTTCCCCGCCGCGGTCGGCGAAGATCACGCCGAGCCAGCGGCCGCCTGCGGATACCGGAGTACACGTGAGGGTCTCCACCCCGGTGAAGGTGGCGTAGCGCTCGGGGATCCAGCGCGCGAGGTCGCCGGTGATCTCCACCACGCGGTCCTCGGCCAGTGCCACCTGCGCGATCGGCGTTTCCTCGAGCGTTCCGTAGATGTTCTCCAGCAGGGCAGGCTCGATCCGGTGGCTGCCCACCGGCACCACCAACTGGCGAGCCTCGTCGTAGAGCAGCAGCCCCGCCCGCTCCATGCCGGCCAGGTTGCACAGCGCGGTGCAGAGACTGTCGTAGAAGCCCGGACCGCCGGAGCCCGGGTCTCGGTCGAGCTCGCGCAGAAGCTCGACGATCACGTCCAGCGCGTCGGTGCGCGCGGGGGTCGCCATGGGAGTGTTGTAGCGGGTCAGCCGATCAAGCAGGCTGAAGCGACAGGCGCAGGGCTTGCTCGGAGGTGAGCGAAACCGTGCGCGTGTAGCCGCAGGCCCGGCAGCGACAGATCGCCTCGGCGTCGAATTCGCCGATCGACAGCGAGGGCTCGACGTCGCCCGAGAGGCACGCGCGGCAGGCCAGTGCGGCGGCTACCAAGAGCGGGTCGTCGTCACCTCGGAATGTCGCCAGCTCGCGCACGCCAGAAAGCTTCCCACCGGCGCGAGGTCGCTCAAGGCTCAGCGCCAAGAAACCCCCGCGTGGGGGGTTACCCGCTGGTCGCCCACCGCGCCGAGAAAGCCGGCGAGCTCGCGTCCGTCGGGCAATCGGAGCTGCGGGTCGAGCTCGAGCAGAGGCTCCAGCACGAAGCGCCGGCTGGTCACCTCCGGGTGAGGAAGGGTCAGACGCTCCGAGGCCAGCTCGGTGTCTCCCAGCAGGAGCAGGTCCACGTCGATCGGGCGGGGACCATGGCGCACGCCCTGCGCGGAGCGTCCCAGCTCGCGCTCGATCTCCTTGCACGCTCCCAGCAGCCGCTCGGGCTCGAGCGAGGTCTCGATCATCAGGCAGGCGTTGAGAAAGTCGGGCTGGTCGCCGACCTCGCCCTGCGGCGCGGTCTCGTAGACACTCGACGACGCTACGGCCTCGATGCCGCGCTGAGTCAGGGCCGCCCGGGCGGCGCGCAGGTTCGCAAGGCGGTCGCCTTCGTTCGAGCCCAGGCCGAGGTAGCCCTTCAGACTTCCTTCCAGACCTCGACCGAGACCTCGTCCACCGGCAGCGCGATCGGCGGCTCGGGCTTGGCCGCCTTGACCCGCACCGACTCGGCGCCAAAGCGATCGATCATCCGGTCCGCGACCGCCGCGCAGAGACGTTCGAGCGTCTTGTACGAGCGCTCCTGCGCGGCGAAGGCGATCTGCTCGCAGACCTTGCCGTAGTCGACCGTGTCCTCCACCCGATCGGTCACGGTGGCGTCGCACTCGTCCAACTCGAAGACCACATCGAACACCAGCCGCTGACCCAGTTCGCGCTCGGCGTCGGATACCCCGTGCCGGGTGTAGAGCGACAATCCGCTGATCTCGATCGTCACCGCGGGCGCGGCGGCCTGGCGGTCGTCGTCCAGGGGGTCGTCGTCGAGGTCGTCGCCGAACTCGTCCTCCGGCTCGGGCTCCCAGGTGGTCATGGCGCGACCGTAGCAGCGGCCACCTTCAGGGCATCGGCCACGGGACCCACGTCATGCACGCGAAACACGCGCGCGCCGCGCTTGAGGGCGAGCACGCTGGTGGCGATGGTTCCGGGCAGGCGGTCGTCCTCCGCTCGATCGCCGGTCAGCTTGCCGATGAAGCTCTTGCGCGAGCTGCCGATCACCACGGGCCGGCCGATCGCCGCGATCTCATCCAGGCGGCGCAGCAGCTCGAGGTTGTGCTCGACGGTCTTGCCGAAGCCGATCCCCGGGTCGAGCCACACGTTCTCTTCCGGCACACCCTCGGCGACGGCAAAGGCGAGGCGTTCCTCCAGAAAGGCCCGGACATCGCTCACCACGTCGTCGTAGCGCGGGTCGGCCTGCATGGTGCGCGGCTCGCCCAGCATGTGCATCAGGCAGCAGCCGGCGCCTGTGTGGGCCACCAGGCCGGCCAGCTCGGGGGAAAAGCGGAAGGCCGAGACGTCGTTCACGATCGTCGCGCCCGCCTCAAGTGCCGCCTGAGCAACTTCGAGCTTCGTGGTGTCGATCGAGACCCGATGCCCGCCGTCGGCAAGCGCGGCCACCACAGGCAGCACGCGGCGCAGCTCCTCCTCCGCCGGGACGGGCTCGGCGCCCGGCCGGGTGGACTCGCCGCCTATGTCGAGGATGTGGGCACCCTCGCCGGCAAGGCGCAGGCCGTGCGTCACAGCCGCCTCGGCCTCTAGGAAGCGGCCGCCGTCCGAGAAGGAGTCCGGCGTGACGTTGACGATGCCCATCAACTGAAAAGGGGCCACGTAAGGAAGTATCGGGAACCGGACGCGCGCGGCGGTTGTACCCGTGTCATGAGAGCCACTCTGCTGTGCGTCCTGATCCTGGCCATCGCGCCCTCAAGCGCCCTCGCGGGAGGCTTTGCCACCGTCGGGCTGAGCTCGACGCCCGAGGGCATCGCGCCTGGCGATCCCTGGATCGCCGAGTTGACGATCCTGCAGCACGGTCGCAGCGAGACGCCGCTGGACGGGCTGGAGCCCACCCTCATGGTGGCCGGCTCGGGCGGCGAGCGGCGAACCTTCCGGACCTCGCCCACCGGGGAGCCTGGCGTGTACCGCGCGCGCGTGGTGTTTCCCTCGGCCGGTACCTGGAGCTACCGGGTCAACGACGGCTTCGCCGGGGCCATCCACGAGTTTCCGCCGGTACGGATCGGCGGCAGCTCGGCGTCCGCGGGAGGCTCCGGGGGCGGGCCGAACGTCGGGCTGGCGCTGCTCGTGGCGGCCCTGGCCGGTCTCGGCGCAGGCCTCGCCGCTCGCTTGATCGGGCGTCCGCGCGGCGCGGGCCGGCCCGCCGAGGCCTGATGGCCCGGCTGCCGCTGCTGGTGGCCGCGGTGGGCGCGGCTGTCGCCTTCGGCGCAGTGATGCTGCTGTCCTCGAGCGAGAGCCGGGAGCCCGTGTCTGTCGCGAGCTCGACCCCCGGCCTCGAGGTCTTCAACCGCATGGGCTGCGGCAGCTGCCACCGGCTGGCGGCGGCAGGCTCCAACGGGCCGATCGGGCCGAACCTCGACGAACGCCTCGGGAGCCATACGGCCGAGTCGCTGAAGGCGAAGATCATCGCGCCGGGCGGGACAAGCGTCATGCCGAGCGACTTCGCGGAGCGAATGGACGACGACGAGCTGGACGCCCTCGTGAGCTTCCTGCTGGGGTCCCGAGATGGAGGAAAGCCCGAATAGACTCGCGCCGTGTTCGACGCGATCGTGTTCGACAACGACGGCCTGCTGCTGGATACCGAGGAAGTCTGGACGAGGGCGGAGTCGACCCTGTTCGAGCGCTACGGCGCTTCGTTCACCATGGAGCACAAGCGAGCGCTGCTGGGCACCTCCGTCGCAACATCCGCGGCCAAGATCGAAGAGATGCTCGGACGACCGGGGCGTGGGATGGAGATGATGGACGAGTTGCACGAGCTGGTCATGGAGGAGGCGCTGGCCGGCGTTCCGCCGCGCCCGGGAGCGCTCGAGCTGCTGAATGCGGTGCGCGACGCGGGCGTGCCGGTGGGCCTCGCCTCCAACTCGTCGCGGGAGTTCGTCGAGCGGGTGCTCTCGGTGGCCGGCCTTCTCAACGGCCACTTCGACCTGATCGTGACTGCCGGCGACGTCGAGCGGCCCAAGCCGGCGCCCGACCTCTACCTCGCCGCGTGCGCCGGCCTGGGCGCGGCGCCGGAGCGAGGGGCGGCCCTCGAGGACTCAGAAACGGGCGTGGCCTCCGCACGGGCCGCCGGCCTGTTCGTGGTCGCGGTCCCCTACTTCCCGGACATGGCGATCGAGGGCGCCTCCCTGCAGGCCGACTCGCTCGCCGACCCTCGCGTCATGGAGGCGCTGCTGGGCCGTTAGCCGGCGGCCAGCCGAGCTCGGACTGGACTCGCTTAGGCAGCCCGGCCACCACGAGGTCGTAGGAGTCCTCGATCATGTCGAGAACGAAGCGGTCCTCCAGCGAGCCGTCGATGGCGACCGTATTCCAGTGGCGCTTGCTTAGGTGGTACCCCGGGCGCACCGCCGCATGAGCGGCTCGCAGCTGCTCGGCGATCTCGGGCTCGCACTTGAGGCTCACGCTGAGCGGCCGCGATCGCAGCGGGCTGAGCGCGAAGATCTTGCCCGCCACCTTGAACACCGAGGTCTCTTCGCCGAAAGGAAACTGCTCCTCGGCCCCCGCCAGCTCGAGACAACTGCGCCGCAGTCGGGCGGGGGTCAGCACCAGTCGATCGTATGTGGCCGGCCGATCGGCGTGCTTCTCGAGGCTCTTCGTTACCTTGCCTAGGGTGCTCGTTCGCTACATCTGCCTCTGCCTTTTCCTGCTCATCGCCCTGCCGGCCTCGGCCACCGCGGGAGCCCGCGTCGCGGCCCAAAGTCCGAATCCGCTCGAGGGCCTGAGCTTCTACGTGGACCGGGAGTCGCCCTCCTGGCTCCAGTGGGAGGCCTACCGGCGAACGGGCCAGACGCGCAAGGCGGACCTAATCTGGAAGATCGCGCGGGAGCCGCGCGCCCTGTGGCTGGGTAGCTTCACCCGCCCGAATTTCGCCGTCAAGGTGCGCCGCCTGATCGATTCCGCCCGGCAGCAGGGCACCGTACCCATCTTCACCGTGCTCCGCGCGGAGGCGACCCAGTGCAGTCCGAGCTATACGGGGGGAGGACCCGCGGAGGACGCGCGGACGCGAGGGTGGTACGACGATCTCGCGCGCGTGATCGGGGACGACCGGGTCGTGATCGCCTTTGAGCCGGACTCGCTCGGGACGATCGACTGCCTGACCCCCAGCCGCCGCGACGACCGGCTGCGGCTGCTCGCTCACGGAGTCGATGCGCTGGCGAAGCTGCCCAACGCCACGGTCTACCTGGAGGCCGGCGCCTCCGATTGGGAGTCGGCCGCGCGCACCGCCAAGCAGCTGCGCGCGATCGGGATCGCGAAGGTGCGCGGCTTCATGCTCAACGTGACCCACTACGACTGGACCACGGCCAACATCCGCCACGGACTCGATATCTCCCGCCGCATCGGCGGCAAGCCGTTCGTGATCAACACGGCCCAGAACGGCCGCGGGCCGGTTTCCTATCGCAGCGGCGGCCGCCGGATCAACATCTGGTGCAACCCCGGCCTGCGCGGCCTCGGGACTCCTCCGACCACGGATACATCCCATCCCAAGGTCGACGCCTACCTGTGGATCAACCGGCCCGGCTACGCGCAGAGCTGCCAGGGACGGGCGATCGCGTGGTATCCACCGCGTGCGCTCGGCTACGCGCGCCGCGCGACGACCTGGGAGAAGCCGCCTCCGGGAACCCGCTTCGGCCACCAGAAGAGATACCCGCTCAGGGCCTTCGGGATCCCGCGCTAGCCGAGCCGCATGCCTACACCCGCCGGTAGCGGACGTAGACGACCCGAGAGCCGAACGTCCGCGTCTCCACCAGCTCCAGGTTGATCCTCGCCTCCAGCCCCGGGAAGTAAGGCGTGCCCCCACCCAGCACGACCGGACTGAGAAAGAGCCCGAACTCATCCACCAGGCCCAGCTTCATGAGGGTTGACGCCAGGCCGGCCCCACCGACGGCCAGATCCTTGCCCGGCTGCTCCTTCAGCCTGGCGACCTCCTCGGCAACGCCATCCCTGACCAGCCTGGCATTGCCCTCGACCTTGTCGAGGGTCTTCGAGAACACGACCTTCGGCGTGCTCTTCCAGATGCTGGCGAACTCGAGCTCGTGCTCCGCGGCCGACGGGTTCTGGTCAGCGGTCTCCCAGAAGACCATCACCTCGTAGAGCCGCCGTCCGCACAGATGCGTGCCGATCTCCCGCATCTGGCGGTTGTGGAACCTGTGCAGCTCCTCATCCGGCGCCGACCAGTCGATCTCGCCGCCGGGTCCGGCAATGAAGCCATCCAGCGACACGCCCATCGAGTAGATCAGCTTCCGCGTCACGGTCCTCCTTCGTTGGCGTCAGTCTTACAAGCGGCCAGGTAGCTCCGCGCGGTGCGAGTGCCGGACGAACTTGCTCCGGCGGCCGGAGAACCCTAGGTCGTCTCGGGCGAGGAGTCGCCGCGCATCTCCGCTGTGCCCCCGGCCAAGCCGGGACGGGGCAGCGGCTGCGGGGCGCGCTCGGGTCGGCGCTCCGGTGCTTCTGGCGCGGGAGGCGGCGGGGCCGGAAGGGCGCGGTCGTCGGGGCCGAAGACCTCGTGCTCCGCCTTGCCTTCGAGCAGCTCGATGAACTGCTCGCGCTCGATGGTCTCGCGCCGCAACAGGATGTCGGAGGTCGTGTCGAGCTTCTCGCGATGCTGCTCGAGGATGCCGCGGGCGGACTGGTGGGCTTCCTCGACCATGCGCCGGATCTCGTCGTCGATCTCGCGCGCGATTTCGTCCGAGTAGTCGGGCTCCGAGCTGAACTCGCGACCCAGGAAGGGCTGGCCGTGGTCGTGGCCGAACACGCGCGGGCCGAGCTTCTCGGACATGCCGAACCGCATGACCATCTGCTTGGCCGTGGCGGTGACCTTCTCGAGGTCGTTGGAGGCTCCGGTGGTCACCTCGGAGAAGACGATCTCCTCGGCGGCGCGCCCGCCGAGCGTCATAGCCATGGTGTCGTTGAGCTCGGCGCGTGTGGTCAGGAACTTGTCCTCGGTGGGCAGTGAGATCGTGTAGCCGAGCGCCTGCCCGCGGGAGATCACCGAGA
This sequence comes from uncultured Thermoleophilaceae bacterium, assembly GCA_963728495.1. Taxonomy (GTDB): domain Bacteria; phylum Actinomycetota; class Thermoleophilia; order Solirubrobacterales; family Thermoleophilaceae; genus JACVRW01. The sequence continues at coordinate 414,966 of CAVSKI010000003.1, forward strand.
TCTTGTGAACGGGATCCGTGTTGTGGAGATAGTGCGCGACGAGCGCGTGACCCATCTCGTGATACGCGGTTATGCGGCGCTCCTTCTCGCTCATCACCCGGGTCTTCTTCTCCGGCCCGGCGATCACACGCATGATCCCCTCCTCCAGCTGGAGGTGGTCGATCTCGCGCTTGCCCTGGCGGGCGGCCAGCAGCGCGGCTTCGTTGACCAGGTTCTGCAGGTCGGCGCCGGTGAAGCCCGGTGTCTGGCCGGCGAGCACGTCGAGGTCGATGTGCTTGGCCAGCGGCTTGCCTCGCGTGTGCACCTCGAGAATCTTCTGGCGGCCCTTGCGGTCGGGGCGGTCGACCACGATCTGACGGTCGAAGCGACCCGGGCGCAGCAGCGCGGGATCGAGGATGTCGGGCCGGTTGGTGGCGGCGATGAGGATGATGTTGTCCTTCATCTCGAAGCCGTCCATCTCCACGAGCAGCTGGTTGAGCGTCTGCTCGCGCTCGTCGTGCCCGCCGCCGAGGCCGGCGCCGCGGTGGCGCCCGACGGCGTCGATCTCGTCCATGAAGATGATGCAGGGCGAGTTCTGCTTGGCCTGCTCGAACAGGTCGCGTACGCGGGAGGCGCCCACGCCCACGAACATCTCGACGAAGTCGGAGCCCGAAATCGAGAAGAAGGGAACGCCGGCCTCGCCCGCTACGGCGCGCGCCAGGAGCGTCTTACCGGTACCGGGGGGTCCGTAGAGCAGCACGCCCTTGGGGATGCGCGCTCCGAGGGCCTGGAATTTCTTTGGGTTCTCCAGGAACTCCTTGATCTCTTGGAGCTCCTCCACAGCCTCGTCGACTCCGGCCACGTCGCGGAAGGTGATCTTGGGCGAGTCGACCGACATTCGCTTCGCGCGCGACTTGCCGAAGGACATGACCTTCGAGCCCCCGCCCTGCATCTGGTTGATGATGAACAGCCAGAAGAGCAGGAAGATGACGAAGGGCAGGATGTAGGTCAGCGCGGTGAGCCAGCCCGACCCTCCCTTGGCCTTGACATCGATGGGGATGTCCTCGGCGCGCAGCTGGTTGACCAGGTTCTGCTCGGTGTTGTCCGGATAGGCCGTCTGGTACTTGGAGTCCTTGGGGCCGTTGAGCTGGACGTCGATCCGGTTGTTCTTCGTATTGAGCGTTACATCCTTGACCTTCCCGTCCTCGACCTGTGTGAGGAACTCGGAATAGGTCGGCTCCTCCTCGCGGTTGCCGGGGCTGATCAACTTCTGGGCGAAGAAGGCCAGGACGACGACGATCAGGATCGGAAAAGCGGCGCTCTTGAAGAATCGGCTCACGAGAGTCCTAGTTCAGTCCTCTACGCACCCCTCGACATTTCGTCTCAAATGTGCGCTATGAGGGTGAAACGAGAGCGTAGCAGTGGGGTATTGCTCTCTTCCCCCTACTCGGCCGCTACAGCGTCGCCCTCAAGTACGGCGACGTACGGCAGGTTGCGGTAGCGCTCGGCGAAGTCCAGCCCGTAGCCGATCGCGAAGCGATTGGGGATCTCGAAGCCGACGTAACGAATCGGCATCTCGATCTCCCGCCGGGCAGGCTTGGTGAGAAGCGCGCAGACCTCAAGCGAGGCGGGCCCGCGGGCGCGCAGGATGCGAAACAGGTACGAGAGCGTGAGGCCGGAGTCGACGATGTCCTCGACGATCAGCACCTCGCGTCCCTCGATCGACGCGTCGAGGTCCTTGAGGATGCGGACCACTCCGGAGGAATCGGTCGAGGCCCCGTACGAGGACACGGCCATGAAGTCCACCTGGCAGTTGACGTCGAGATGGCGCATCAGGTCGGAGAGGAAGAAGACCGCGCCCTTGAGCACCCCGACCAGCAGCAGGTCCTTGCCCTCGTAGTCGCGCGAGATCTCCTCGGCCAGCTCGCGCACACGATGCTCGAGCTCGTCGCGCTGAACCAGGATCTCGCCGACGCTGTGCTCGCTCATGGCAGTCGGGGGCTCACGCCACCAAGGCCCGAAGCAGCCGGCTCAGCCGGCTGCGCAGGGGTCGGGATCATCCGCTGATTCCTGGCCGGCCGCATGAGGCGCGAGTGTAGACCCGCCGCCCGTCAGGTCTCATCGCGGTCGATCCACTTCGGCTCGACCGCGTCGGGCCGGTAGGCCCTCAGACGTTCGAGCAGCGCGCCGGGATCGCTCTCCGCCATCAAGGTCGCACGGTGCCGCTCGAGCAGAAAGCGCTCCTGGACGGCGTGGTCGAGAAAGTCCGCCAGCCTCTGGTAGTAGCCCTCCACGTCGAGCAGGCCGCAGGGCTTTCGGTGCAGGCCCAGCTGGGACCACGTGAAGACCTCGACAAGCTCTTCGAGTGTGCCGATTCCACCGGGAAGGGCCACAAAGGCGTCCGCGAGCTCGGCCATGAGCGCCTTGCGTTCGTGCATCGAATCGACCACTCGCATGTCCTCCACCTGGCGATGCCCGATCTCCCTGTCCACGAGCGCGCGCGGGATCACGCCGGTGATCTCCCCGCCGTGAGCCAGAACGGCGTCGGCCAGCTTGCCCATGAGCCCGACCCCGGTGCCGCCGTAGACCACGCCGATGCCCTCGGCCGCGAGCAGCTTGGCGAGCTCCTCCGTGGCCTCGGTGTAGGCGGGCCGGGCGCCGGGGCTCGAGCCGCAGAAGACGCAGACTGTGTCCATTGGACCAGCGTAGATCAGGGCGTACGGCGGCTAGAAGTACCTGCTGATGAACAGCTTCGGTGCGCCTACGGAGTCCGACACGGGAGCCTCCTTGGTCGCCCGGGTCTACTCCTCTAGCCCGGGCAAGTCAAGAACGGCTCGCCGGGCAGTTCGGGTGCGTCGCGGCCCGTGAGCCAGCGCAGCACGCTCGCACCCACGTCGGCCAGCGGGCCGTCGTGGCGGCCCTCGGCGCCCGGGAATACCGCCAGCAACGGCGCGTACTCGCGCGTGTGATCGGTGTGAGGGGCGTTGGGATCGACCCCGTGGTCGGCGGTCAGCACCAGTAGGTCGCTGGGGCCCAGCAACTGCAGCCACTGCGCCACCGCAGTGTCGATCTCCTGCAGGGCGCGGTGGAAGCCCTCAACGTCGTGGCGGTGGCCGAAGAGCTGATCTGTCTCGACGAGGTTCACGAAGATCAGCCCCGATTCGAGCGACTCGAGCAGCGAGGTGGTGGCCGCGATCCCCTTGGCATTGGTCGCGCCGTCGTGCTTCTCGTCGATTCCCACGCCGGCGAACAGATCGCGGATCTTGCCCACCCCGTGCACCGGCAGGCCGGCGTCCTGTATCTCCTCGAGGTAGGTGCGCCCGGGTGGGGGAGCCGCGTAGTCGCGCCGGCCCTCGCGGCGGCGAAAGTCGCCCGGCTCGCCCTCGAAGGGCCGCGCGATCACCCTGCCCACGCAGTGGTCGCCGTCCATGACGTCGCGCGCCTTCTCGCAGACCTCGTACAGCCCCGGCTCGTCGAGAACGTCCACGTGGGCCGCGATCTGCAACACCGAGTCCGCCGAGGTGTAGAGGATCAGCTCTCCGGTCGCGAGGTGGTACTTGCCGTAGTCATCGATCACATCGGTGCCGGAGTACGGCTTGTTGCAGCAGTAGGTCTGCCCGGTGGCCTCCTCCAGCGCCGACACAACCTCGGGCGGGAAGCCGTTGGGGTAGCCGGGCAGGGCCTGCTTGGGCACGGCGCCCATCAGCTCCCAGTGCCCGGTGGTCGACTCCTTGCCCGGGCCGAGCGGCGCCAGCCGGCCGTGAACCACCGGCTCGGCCGCCGGCGGCACCCCCTCCAGCGGGAGGATGGAGCCGAGCCCCAGGCGCCCGAGGGTCGGAAGGTCGAGTCCCCCCACGCGCTCGGCCAGGTGCCCGAGCGTGTTGGCCCCTTCGTCGCCCTCGTAGCTCGCGGCATCGGGCAGCGCACCCGCCCCACAGGCGTCCATGACGATGACGGTCGCACGTGCCATTGCGCCGCGATTATCTCGCTAGCGCGACGCGCCATACTCAGGGGGTGATCCGCCGTCTCCCCCACGTCGACCGCGTCGGCATCGAGGAGCGCGCCGCCATGCTCGGCAAGCGCTCCATCAAGACGAGCGCCAAGCAGCAGGGAATCCGCCTCGCGGTCTCGATGACCGACCTCACCACACTGGAGGGGTCCGATACGCCGGGCAAGGTCCGCCATCTCTGCGCCAAGGCGGTGGTGCCCGCCCCGGCCATCGCCGAGATCCCGTCCTGCGCCGCGGTCTGCGTCTACCCCTCGTTGATCGGCGTCGTGCGCGACGCTCTCGAGGGCACGGGGGTCAAGGCGGCCTCGGTGGCCACCGCCTTCCCCAGCGGCCAGGCGTCGCTCGAGGTCAAGCTGCGCGACACCGAGGAGGCCGTTGCCGCCGGGGCCGATGAGATCGACATGGTCATCTCTCGCCAGGCCTTCCTCGCCGGCGAGGACACACGCGTGATGGAGGAGATCGTGCGGGTGAAGGAGGTGTGCGGCGACGCCCACCTCAAGGTGATCCTCGAAACGGCGGAGCTCGGCTCCTACGACCATGTGCGCCACGCTTCGATCCTGGCGATGGAAGCCGGCGCAGACTTCATCAAGACCTCCACCGGCAAGGCCGCCAGCGGGGCCACGCCGGGCGTGACGCTGGTCATGCTCGAGGCGATCCGCGACTACGCCGAGCGCAGTGGGCGCGCGGTGGGCATGAAGGCGGCCGGGGGAGTGTCGAACAGCAAGGCCGCGCTGCACCGGCTGGTGCTGGTCAAGGAGACGCTGGGCGACGAGTGGCTCACGCCCGATCGCTTTCGCATCGGCGCCTCCTCGCTGCTCAACGACCTGCTGATGCAGTACTCCAAGACGCAAACAGGGCGCTACGCACGGCCCGAGGACTTCTCCAGGGAATGAGCACGCAGGAGGCCCGCACCAAGGTCGTCTGGGACTACGCGCCCGCACCCGAGTCGCCGGACCACGTCCGCCTGCGCGAGTCCTACGGGCTGTTCATCGACGGCGAGTTCCGCGACCCGGCGGACGGCCGCCGCGTACCCACGGTCAACCCGGCCAGCGAGCAGCCCCTGACCGAGGTGGCCTTCGCCGGTGAGGCCGACCTTCACGCCGCGGTCCAGAGCGCGCGCCGGGCGCAGCCGGGCTGGGCCGCTCTCTCCGGCCTGGAGCGGGGCAAGTACCTCTTCCGCGTGGCTCGGTTGATCCAGGAACGCACGCGCGAGCTGGCCGTGGCGGAGTCGATGGACGGCGGCAAGCCGATCCGCGAGTCGCGCGACATCGACGTTCCCCTGGCCGCCGCGCACTTCTTCTACTACGCGGGCTGGGCCGACAAGCTCACCTACGGAATGGGTGGTCGCGACTCGGCGCCTCACGGTGTGGCCGCGCAGATCGTGCCCTGGAACTTCCCGCTCCTGATGGCAGCCTGGAAGCTGGCGCCGGCGCTCGCGTGCGGCAACGTCTCCATTCTCAAGCCGGCCGAGACGACCCCGCTGACCGCGCTGCTGCTGGCCGAGATCCTTCAGGAGGCCGAGCTGCCGCCGGGCGTGGTTTCCATCCTGCCCGGCGACGGCGCGGCCGGCGCGTCGCTGGTGCGACAGCCGGACATCGACAAGGTTGCCTTCACCGGCTCGACCGCGGTGGGCAAGGACATCCAGGGCGCGCTCGCGGGGCGCAACGTGTCCCTCACCCTCGAGCTGGGCGGCAAGTCGGCCAACATCGTCTTCGAGGACGCGGCGATCGACCAGGCCGTCGAGGGCATCGTGAACGGGATCTTCTTCAACCAGGGCCACGTGTGCTGCGCCGGGTCGCGCCTGCTGATCCAGGAGAGCGTGGCCGACGAGCTGGTCGGCAAGCTGTGGGAGCGCATGGGGCGCCTACGCGTGGGCGACCCGCTGGACAAGAACACCGACGTTGGCGCGATCAACTCGCGTGAGCAGCTGTCACGCATCGAGGAGCTCGTGTCGGCCGGAGAGGGCGAGGGGGCGCTGCGGCGCACGGTGGCCTGCGAGCTGCCCGAGCGCGGCTTTTGGTTCGCGCCCACCATCTTCACCGAGGTCGCGCCGGCGCACCGAATCGCGGTCGAGGAGATCTTCGGGCCCGTTGTCTCCGTGCTCACCTTCCGCACGCAGGCCGAGGCGATCGAGAAGGCCAACAACTCGAAGTACGGGCTGGCGGCCGGGATCTGGACCGACAAGGGGGCCAAGGCCTTCGAGGTGGCGAGCGCGCTGCAGGCCGGAGTGGTGTGGCAGAACACCTTCAACCATTTCGATCCCAGCGCGGCGTTCGGGGGCTACAAGGAGAGCGGCTTCGGCCGCGAGGGCGGGCCGGCGGGGCTCCGGCCGTACCTGAAGACGGCATGACCGCTCGGCTCGGCGTGCGCAAGACCTACAAGCTCTACCTGGGCGGCGCGTTCGTGCGCTCGGAGTCCGGGCGCTATGACCGCCGGGGCGCCCACAACGTGCCGCGCGGCTCACGCAAGGACGTTCGCGACGCGATCAAGGCGGCGCGCGCCGCCGCCGGGCCGTGGGCGGCCCGCACCGCCTATAACCGGGGGCAGATCCTTTACCGCTCGGCGGAGGCGCTCGAGTCACGTGGTGGTGAGCTCGATGTCGACCGGTCCGAGCTGGACGCCTCGATCGACGTGCTCGTGCACTACGCGGGCTGGACCGACAAGCTGCAGGCGGTGCTCGGGGGCATCAATCCCGTAGCCGCGCCGTTCCTGTCCTTCTCGCTGCCCGAGCCGACCGGCGTGGTTGGCCTGGTGGCCCCCAGCGAACCCGAGTTGCTGGGCCTGGTCGCCGAGCTGGCACCGGCGCTCGCCGCCGGCAACACCGTGGTGGCCGCGGTCTCCGAGGAGCGGCCGCTGGCTGCGCTCGATCTGGCCGAGGTGCTGGGGGTGTCAGACGTCCCGGGCGGCGTGGTCAATTTGCTCTCAGGGCGCCGCGAGGAGCTGGCCATGGCGCTGGCCGCACATCACGACCTGAACGCCCTGGTCGACGTGTCCGGCGACAGCGCGTTAGCGGCGGAGATCGACAAGCTGGCCGCCGAGAGCGTCACGCGCGTGAGGCACGCACCGGCGAGTGCCAACTACGGCGCCGCGACGGCGGACCCGCTGTCTGCGATCGAGGCCGTGACCGAGCTCAAGACGGCCTGGCACCCGGTCGGCGCCTAGAAGCGCCAGGCGGGGGGGCGAAAACCTTCGCTCCGGCGCTTGCTCGGGTGTGGGCTGTCTAAACGCCGCATACGAGGGTCGAAACAGCCCACACCCCGACGTGAGGCTGGCGCGCCTCGCAGCGAGCCAGCACGGCGTCGTCTCGCACGCGCAGCTCGTCCGGCTCGGCATCCGCGGCGGCGCGATCGACCGTCGCGTAGCGCGCGGTCGGCTCCATCGCCTGCACCGTGGCGTTTTCGCGGTCGGGGTTCCTGACCCAGGGCGAGACGGTTGGCTCCTGGCCGCCGTCATGGCGGCCGGGCCCGGCGCGGTGGTGAGTCACCAGGATGCCGCTGCTGCGTGGACCTTGATGGACCCTCATGGCGGGAAGATTCATGTGACCACCGCTCGCCGCTCCCGCACAGGGTCCCCAGGCATCCGCCTCCACCGAGCGCGCCGCCTCCACCGAGATGACGTGACCTCGCTCCGCGGCATACCGATCACCACAGTGGCGCGCACAGCTGTCGACTTGGCCGACGTGTTCGGAACACGTGGTCTCGCCCGGGTCCTGCGCGAGGCGGACTATCTGCGCCTGCTCGACCTTCAAGCGGTGGACGCCGCCATGGCCCGTGCACATGGCCGCCGGCGGTTGGCAAGGCTCGACGCGGCTCTGGAGATCCACCGCCCGCAGACGGTCGTGCGTAGCGAGCTCGAGCATCGGTTCCTTGAGTTGTGCCGGCGGACGGGAATACCGAAGCCCGAGACGAACGTGACGCTGCGTGTGGCCGGCAGCCCGTACGAGGTCGACTGCCTCTGGCGGGAGCAGCGAGTGGTGGTGGAGCTCGACGGTGCGGCGGCACACGACACCGCACGGGCGTTCGAGAGGGATCGGGAGCGCGACGCCGCTCTGGTGGCTGCCGGCTTTCGCTCCTTGCGCTACACCTGGCGCCGGCTCACCCGCCATCCGGAGGCCGTGGTTGGCGAGGTCCGCCGAGACTCTGGGCGTCGATCGATGAATCAGGGCCGCAGGGCGGCGTCGAGCAGCGTTGCCAGCTCGTCGAGCACCTCGTCCTGTTCGACCTCTTCGGCGGTGCCCGCCGAGAACAGAAAGGACTGCGTTATGAGCAGAACCGAGAAGGCGAGCAGTCGCGCGTCGCCCGCGCGGATCGAACCGTCCGCCTGGCCCTCGGTCACGTCGCGGGCGATCAGCTCGAGGGCGTGGCGCTGGGTTTCCCCCAAGCGCCCCAGCAGGTAGGGCAACAGCAGCTCGGGGTCCGCCTCGAGCAGCTTTCGCAGCAGAGGGTGGTCGCGCAACGCGCGCACAGCGGCTCCCGCGCGCGTAACCAGCCGCGAACGCCCGTCCGGCCCGTCAACCCTCGCGTCGATCTCATCCATGAGGACGCCGAACTCGCGCGTCATGAGGTCGCGGATCACCGCCGGCAGGTCGGGGTAGCGCCGGTAGACGGTCATTCGGCTGACCCCGGCCAGGCGCGCAATGTCGCTCAGGGTGGTGCGCCGAATCCCGGATTGCCGCACGGCAACACGAGCAGCGTCGAGGATCGCGTCGGTGGTGGGATCCGTCATGCCGCCGCGGCCTGCGGGGCGGCCTCCACCAGCTCGCGCACCGTGGCCTCCGCACGAGCACGGTCGGCGGGCACCAGACCGATGCGCGTGCGGCGATCGAGCACGTCGTCGGCGTTGAGCGCCCCCTCCGAGTGCATCGCGTGGAGGACCTCCACCAGCAGCACATCGAGGCCCGGCGCCACCGGAGCGAGCAGGGCGGGATCGCCCCCGGCCAGAGCCAGCACGGCGGGCGCCTGCGCACCGTGGCGATCGACGAGCCGACCCGGAGCGGGTATCGCCGCCAGCGCCTGGCGCGGTGCCGCGCCCACGAGCGGAAGGCTGCGCGTGCGGCACGGGCCCCCTTCCAGGCCGCCCGCTCCCACGGCGGCGTCGACGGCTTGCTCCGCGACCCGCCTGTAGGTGGTGAGCTTGCCGCCGATGACGCTGACCAGTCCGCCTTCGCCGCGGACGACGGCATGGCGCCTCGACAGGTCCGCGCTGGGAACGCCGGATGCCCCGTCGACCAGCGGACGCAACCCGGCGAAGGAGCCGACCACATCCTCGCTCGCGAGCGGCCGCGCAAGCGCTGCCCGAGATCGTCTCGAGCAGGAAGGGGATGTCCTCCGCCAGAGGCTGCGGCACGTCGGGGAGCGGCCCGGACACGGCCATGTCGGTCAGGCCCACGAGGGCGAGGCCGTTGCGCTGCCCGATCGCGAACACCCAGCGCCCGCGCTCGCCAGCCACGGGCACGCTGAGCATGCCGGCCAGGCCGCCCAGGCTCTCGAGGCGAACGACCAGGTGGGTCCCGAGGCTGGGCCGCAGCTCGATGCCGCCGGTCAGCTCGCCGGCCCACACGCCGGCGGCGTTGACCACCGAGCGCGCGCGCACGTCGAAGCGGGCGCCGGTCAGCTCGTCGCGCACCCGGGCGCCACTCCCGGAGACCTCCTCCGCGGCACAGCGGGTCACGACCTTGGCGCCGTGGAGCGCCGCCGTCCGCGCCAGCGCCACCACCAGCCGGGCATCGTCCTCGAGCTGTGCGTCCCACGCCATCAGGCCCCCGCGCAGTCCCTCCCGATTCACGCCGGGCGCGAGCCGGGTCAGCTCGGGAATGCCGATGCGCCGGGCCCGCGGGAGATCGCGGCGACGCGTGCCCGAGCCGCGTCGTAGCACGTCTCCCAGGGTGAGCCCAACGCGCGTAAGACGCTCCGCCCGCTGGTCCATCCCGTTCCCGAGTGGGATCACCTGCGGTATCGGGCGGACGAGATGCGGCGCCGTGTGCCGCAGCAGGACCTGGCGCTCGCGAGCACACTCGAGCGCCACGTCCACCGCGCCCTGCGCCAGGTAGCGAAGGCCTCCGTGCACGAGCTTCGAGCTCCAGCGGCTGGTGCCCCAGGCCAGGTCGCGGCGCTCGACGAGGGCCACGCGCAACCCGCGGGCGGCGGCATCCAGAGCGACCCCCGTGCCGACCACGCCGCCACCCACCACGAGCACGTCGAAGGGGGGTCCGTCCCGAAGCTCTTCGAGGTGCGCCTCACGCTGGGCGGCGTGCAGACGACCGTCGCGCTTGCTGGGGTCATGTGACATATGTGCTGTCACTGTAACATCGCTTCTCGCAATGAGGTCACGACTGGCAGCGACTCTCGGCAGCCTCGTCTTTCTCGTCGTCGCGCCGGGCACGGTCGCCGGGCTCGTGCCGTGGCTGATCACCGGCTGGCGGTCGACCGATCCATGGCTCGGCCTGCAGGTTCTGGGCGTGGTGCTGATCGCGCTAGGAGCCGGCGTTCTGCTGAGCGCCTTCGGGCGCTTCGCGCTGGAAGGCATCGGAACGCCGGCCCCTCTGGCCCCAACCGAGACCCTCGTTGTAAGCGGGCTCTACCGCCACGTGCGAAACCCGATGTACTTGGCTGTGGCGGCCACGATCGTAGGCCAAGCGCTGCTCCTCGGCCAGCCCATCCTGCTCCCCTACGCACTGATCTTCCTGGCCGTGGTCGCCGCCTTCGTGAAGCTGTACGAGGAACCGGTGCTGAGCCGGCGCTACGGAGCGCAGTACGACGAGTACCGCCGCGCGGTGCCGGCCTGGAGACCGCGCGTGCGCGGATCAGTTCTACGTTGACAGAGGGCCCGGTTTACGCCTCAGTCCAGCGCGCCCTCCAGGCGCAGTATCCGCCGCAGGATCGCCAGCGACGACGCGTACGTCGAGTCCATGCCGTAATAGCTGAGGCCGCGGGCTCCGAGCGTTCGGGCCTGCGTGTACGGCGTGTCGGAGGCGTAGTGGATGATCCCGAAGTCGAGCGGGAGCTTCGAGAAGTTGACCGCCTCGCCGACGGGGTGGCGATCGGCGTCGGCGATCTCGTAGATCGCGTTGCAGTAGGGCCCGGCCTCCATCTCGACCACGGTGAAGGCCTCGCGGTAGTAGAAGTCGAGGTAGGCGCGGTTCTGCAGGAACGTGCTCTTGACGGTCACGGCGCGCTGGTTGTCGAGGCCGCTGCCGAAGCGCAGGTCACCGGCCAGGTCGTCGACCCCGAACGCGTTGTCGAGCCAGTAGGTCGTGCCCGAGTGCTCGTCGTGCACGACGCTCGACAGCATCACGTCGCCCACATCCGCGTTGAGCGTGGCCGCCTTGCCCAGCACGTAGACGCCCTTCAGCATCGCCGCGTCCACCGCCACCTCGCGCAGGATGTTGTACGCGGCCAGGCCGAGCGGGTAGTCGATGTTCACCACCACGGCGTCGCTGCCCGACAGCGCCTCGCCGTCCACTTCTCCCAGGCGTGGGTCGAGGCGGTCGGGTAGCAGCTTGGCCAACGGGATGATCTGCGCCGGCACCCTGAGTGCGGTCCGGCTGGGCAGGTGCGATACGCCGCATTCCTGCTCGGAGCGCCGGCGCGCCTGGCGGCCCTCCTCACCGTGAGAGTCGAAGTACAGGCGAGCCGCGAAATAGAGGAAGTTCTCCCACGATCCCTCCGAGCGCTCCTCGCGGAAGGCCGTCAGCTCCTCGCGCAGGATGTCGCTCTCGGGCAGCGACTCGACGAAGTCGACCAGCACCTGCTCGCGCTCCCGCGCGGCTCCGGTGACGATGTTGACCAGGCTGTGCGTGTTGGAGCTGACGAAGTACATCGGAGCGCCACCCAGGCCCTGCTCGGCCAGCGAATCGTGCACCGGGGTCCACCAGCGCCGCGTCATGCGCGCGTAGCCGACCTGCGTGCCGCCGAGCATGCGCACGCGCATGCTCATACTCCGTTCCGCGATCAGTTGCAGGCGCGAGAAGAAGCGCTCGCCCCAGGCGGCGCGCAGTCGTGCCCAGTCCGCACCCGTCCCGCCCAACGCGTCAGCGCATTCCTCGGGCGAGGGTTGGGAGTCAGGCGGCCAGCCGGCGGCCCGCTGGCGCACGCGCAGCTTGTTCCACTCGATCTGAAAGGCGACCAGTGTGGGGATGAGGTCGTCCACGTCGGAGGCACTGGCCAGCAGCACCGCGTGGGCGCCGTCGCCGGCGTCGTGCCAGCGCCGCCGGCGCGCCGGGGCGTCGGCCTCCTCCCAGTCGTCGATCACGATGCCGTTGCGGGCGAAGACCTCGGCCTCCTGGCCCATGATCACCAGTCGCGCGCCGGAAATCCCGTCGGGCAGGCGGCGGATCGCATAGATGAAGGCGCCGAGGTCGGGCTCGTCGGAGCCGGCGAGCGGGTGCAGGCTCGAGTTGATCTGGCGGTGCGCGGACTCGAGCACGCGCAGCGCGGTCTCGCCGCTGGAGCGCAGCAGCGTGTTGTAGGTGCGCTGGTAGAGCTCGACCTCGTCGCTGAGGCGCGCCGACGACCCCTCCTCGGCGGGACTGGCCAGAGTGAGGCGTGAAACGACCATCGCCTTACTCCTTCACGTAGGGGACGCCGATGGCGGCCGGGGGTCGGGAACGGCCGATGACACCCGCCACCACCACGAGGGTAAGCACGTAGGGCAGCGCCTGGAAGAGAACGGCCAGCGAATCCGAGAAGGCCGGTAGGCGCTGAGCCACCGCGCTCGAGAACCCAAACAGGAGCGCGCCGGCGAGCGCGCCCCCGGGCCGCCAGTTGCCGAAGATGACCGCGGCGAGCGCGATGAAGCCGCGGCCGTCGGTCATGAACGGGTTGAACGTGCCGACGAGGCCGACAGACAGATAGACGCCGCCCAGGGCGGCCAGGATCCCGGACGACACCACGGCCAGGTAGCGCGTGCGCATGACGGGCACCCCCACGCTGTCGGCCGCGCGGGGCTTCTCGCCCACCGAGCGCAGCCGCAATCCCCCCGGCGTACGGAACAGATACAGCGCCAGCAGCGGAACCAGGATCAGGGCCACCCACGTGAGCAGGCTCGCCTCGCCGATGGCGTCGCCCACGAAGGGGATCTCCTTGATGCCGGGCAGCGAGACCTCGGGCACCCGGGGCACGTCACCCGGCGTCCCCTGCGGCCCGTAGTGGGCGATGAACACATATCCGGTGATGCCCACCGCCAGCAGGTTGATGGCCGTGCCGCCCACCACCTGATCGGCACGCAGGCTGATCGACAGAACGGCGTGCAGCAAGCCCATCGCGGCACCGGACGCCATACCGATGACCGCGCCCAGCAGCCACGAGCCCGTGAGGTCCGCGCCGAAGATGCCGAAGAAGGCTCCCGTCAGCATCATGCCCTCGAGGCCGATGTTGATCACACCGCTGCGCTCCGACAGGACGCCCCCGAGAGCGGCGAACGTGAGCGGGGTGGCGAAGCGCAGCATCGCGGCGATCAGCGCCGACCAGACGAACACGTCCTCGAGGTTCCCGACCCCCGAACGGGTGACCACCACCGCCCCGATCGCTCCCACGACGCCGGCCACGATCGCCCCATAGCCCAGGCGCTTCTCCTCGTCGCGAAGGGCCACCACCCCCGCGCCAACCGCCATCGCGGCGATCAGCAACGAGGGCACGGGCGTCCGCACGAGCAGCGGCGGAAGGGCGATGAACCACGCCAGCGCCCCCAGCCCGATTCCCAGCCAGCCCATGTGCTTTCCGGTCACCGCCGTGCGGGAGACCGCGTGAGTCGCGCCGCTCACGCCACCGGCTCCTCACGTTTGCGCCCGCCGATCAGCCCGCGGCCGCGCCGCAGCGCGCCCAGTACCAGAACATCCGCGCTGACCACGAGCACCACGAGCCCCTGGATGATGTACGTGAGGTACTGAGCCAACTCAGGCTGGAAGACCTCCGGATCGAGATTGCGCTGGGAGGTGCCGCTGATCAGGGCGCCGAACAGGAGCGCCGCGGCCAGCGTGCCCACGGCCGTGTTGCGGCCGAGCAGCGCCACCGCGATGCCGAAGAAGCCGAGTGTCCCGATCTCGATGTCGTTGGTGGCCAGCCGGAACTGCCATCCGAGGATGTCGAGTCCCCCGGCCAGGCCCGCGAACAGGCCGCACACCGCCATCACCAACACGTAGCTCTTGGCCACGCTCATGCCCGCGTAGCGGGCGGCCTCGGGATTGAGGCCGACGGCGCGCACCTCGTAGCCCTTGGTCGAGCGGTTGAGGATGAGCCAGAACACGCCGACCGCCACCAGCGCGATGAACAGCCCGATGTGAAGGCCCTGGAGCACCGGGTCGCCCCAGAACACCGGTAGGTGGACCGTCTCGACCACGTCGTTGGACACGGGCAGGCTCTTGTCCTGGTCGTTCTGCAGCGGGCCGCCCTGCCCGAACAGCCACAGGCCGATCCAGATCGCCGTGTAGTTGAGCATGATCGTCGAGATCACCTCGTTGGCGCCCACCGTCGCCTTGAGCCCGCCCGCGATACCTGCCCAGACCGCCCCGGCCAGGCAGGCCGCCAGGATCGCCAGCACGATGTGCAGGAAGCTCGGCATCCCGGCGAAGGAGGAGCCGACCCAGACGGCCGCGATCGACCCCATGATGAACTGCCCCTGGCCGCCGATGTTGAACAGGCCTGCCCGGAAGGCGAAGGCCACCGCGAGTCCGGTCAGGATCAGCGGAGTCGTGACGATCAGCGTCTGCTGGAGGTTGATCGCGGCCAGCGCCCGGTCCTCGATCGGCCACGGGAACAGCCACTGCAGGCCCGTGCCCTCGAAGATGGCCTCGTAGGTGGCGATCGGATCGTTGCCCGTAATGAACACCACCAGGCCGCCCAGCACGAAGGCCAGCGACGCGGTGAGCACGGGAACGATCACGCCGCCGCCCCTCACATAGGCGGCGAGCCGCGATGCCGGAGTCTGCGCGCCTACCGCAGCGTCGTCGGGCTCAGAACTCACGCGGCGGCCTGCCCCGACCCGCCGGTCATCGCCACGCCAAGCTCTTCCTCGGAGGCATCGGGCGGGAACTCGCCCACTATCTCGCCCTCGTAGATCACGAGGATGCGGTCGGCCAGCGAACGTACCTCGTCCGATTCCAGCGACACGAGCAGCACCCCGCGGCCCGCCTCGCGCTCGGCCAGCAGCCGGCGGTGTACGAACTCGATCGCGCCCACGTCCAGCCCGCGGGTGGGCTGGTGAGCCAGCAACAGGCTCGGGTTGCTGGCGATCTCGCGGGCGATGCAGACCTTCTGCTGGTTGCCTCCCGACAGCGAGCTCCCCAGGGAGCCCGGGCTGCCGCCGCGAACGTCGTACTCCTCCAGCAGGTCGCGCGCGCGAGCGTTGATGTGGCCGATCTTGAGCAGACCGCCCTTGGACAGAGGTGGCTTGTAGTACTCGCGCAGCGCCAGGTTCTCGGCCAATGTGAAGTCGAGCACCAGCCCACGCAGGTGGCGGTCCTCCGCGATGTGCGCCACCCCGGCGTCGCAGGTCTCGCGCACACCCAGCCCTGTCACGTCCTGCCCGACGACACTGATGCGGCCCGAGCGAACGGGGCGCAGGCCCGCGATCGCTTCGACCAGCTCGTGCTGCCCGTTGCCGTCGACTCCGGCGAGCGCCACGATCTCGCCGCCGCGCACGGCGAGTGACACGCCGCGCACCGCCTCGAGCTCGCGGTCATCGAGCACGTTGAGGTCCTCGACCTCAAGCACCGGCTCGCCGGTCTTGGCCGCCGACTTCTCCACCTCGAGGAGCACCTCGCGTCCGACCATCAACCGCGCCAGGCTCTGCTCGGTCGCACCCTCGGCGGGCACGGTGTCGACCTTCTTGCCGCGCCGCAGCACCGTCACCCGATCGGCGATCTCGAGCACCTCCCCGAGCTTGTGGCTGATGAAGACGATGGCCACGCCGTCGGCCTTGAGCGCGTTGAGCACCTCGAATAGCTCGTGCGCCTCCTGGGCGGTGAGCACCGCCGTGGGCTCGTCCAGCACGAGGATGCGGGCGTCGCGGTAGAGCGTCTTGAGGATCTCGACTCGCTGCTGGGTCCCGACGGTCACGTCCTCGATCAGCGCGTCGGGGTCCACGGCCAGCCCGTAGCGCTCGGACAGCTCACGGACCTTCTTGGCCCCCTCCCGGACGTCGAGCAGCCCGCCGCCCCGGCGTGGCTCGTTGCCGAGCACGAGGTTCTCGGTCACGGTCATCACCGGCACGAGCATGAAGTGCTGGTGCACCATGCCGATGCCGAGGTCGATGGCCTTCGAGGGCGAATCAACCTTGACCGGCTCCCCGTCCACGAGCACCTGGCCCTCGTCGGGGTGGTAGAGCCCGTAGAGGATCGACATGAGGGTCGACTTCCCCGCGCCGTTCTCGCCCAGCAGCGCGTGCACCTCGCCGCGCCGCAGGTCGAAGTCGACCCGGTCGTTGGCTACGACCGGGCCGAACCTCTTCGTTATTCCTCTTAGCTCAAGAGCCGGGGTATCAGCGCTCACCGAATACGGAAACTACTGCCCACTGACGGTGTCCGGGATGTCCTTGACCTCGCCCGCGGCGATCTGATCCTGGAGCTCCGTGATCTGGTCCTGGTACTTCGCGCCCTCGGCGCTGATCTTGCCGATTCCGACGCCGCCGTTCTCGACGGTGGCGACCACGTCGGTGCCGCCCTTGAATGTTCCGTCCTGCACGCGCTTGATCGCCTCGAACACGGCCTCGTCGACCTTCTTGAGCGCGCTGGTCAGGATGTGGTCGCCGAGGAAGGACTGGTCGTTGTCGACGCCGATGCCCTGCACGCCCTTCTCCTTGGCCGCGTCGAGCGCGCCGAGGCCGCACTGGCCGGCCACCTGGAACACCACCTTCGAGCCCTGCGCGATCTGGTCCAGCGCGATCTCCTTGCACTTCGCCTGATCCACGAAGTCCTGGGAATAGCCGTTGAGCGTCTCCACCTGCGGGTAGGCCTTCTTCGCGCCGGCCTGGAACCCGGCGATGTAGTGGTCGACCGGGGGGATCTTCTGGCCGCCGACCGAGGAGACCACCTTGGCGTTGTTGTCCTTTGCCCACAGGCCGGCCAGGTAGCCGACCAGATAGCCGGCTTCCTGCTCCTTGAAGATCAAGCCCTCCACGTTCTTGGGCTTTCCCTTCAAGCCGGTGGCGGAGAAGTCGATGATCGCGAAGCTGGTGTCCGGGAACTTGGACGCGACGGTGGCCGTGGCTTCCCCCATCAGGAACCCGTTCGACACGACCGAGTCGTACTGCTGCTGAGCGAGCTGGCTCAGGTTGGGCACGTAGTCGGCGTTCGCATCGGAGATCAGAACTCGCGTGTCGATGTTGAGCTCGCTCTGCGCCCGCTTTCGGCCGTTGTTGGCCGCCTCGTTGAAGCCGCGGTCGTTCAGACCGCCGATGTCCGTGACCACGCCGGCCTTGATGGCGTCGGCCTGCTCGCTGCCGCCTCCACCGCCGCTGTCGCTGCTTTCGTCGTCGTCGCTGCCGCAGGCGGCGATTCCGAGCGCCAGCGCGGCGCAAAGAGCAATCAAGAAAAGCCGGAATTTCTTATTCACTGTGTGAATCTCCTCGGCGTGGGGGGCTGGAGCCTGGCGAGCCTACACCCTCTGTATTAGGCGTTCTTTGAGGGTTTCATCGCAGAACGCGGCCTCGACGGCGGTACGACTGATCGAGCGCAGCTGCTCGTCATCGAATCCAAAGTGCTTCCTGCAGAGCTCGTACTCGCCCCCGATGCTGGCACCGAAGTAGGGCGGATCGTCTGATCCGAGCGTGGCCCGCACGCCCGCGCGCATCAAGCGCGGAAGCGGATGGTCCTCGTAGCTCTCGTACAGGCCGAGCGCGACGTTGCTGGTGGGGCAGCATTCGAGCACGATCTCGCGCCGAGAGAGCTCCTCGACCAGGCCCGGGTCCTCGATGGCTCGCACCCCGTGGCCGATGCGGGTCACGGGCAGGTCGAGCGCCGCCCACACGCTCTGCGGACCGTCCCACTCGCCGGCGTGGACAGTGCAGCCCAGCCCCGCCTCCGCGGCGATCGCGAACGCCTGCGCGAAGTCGCCGGCGGGGTAGTGGGCCTCGTCGCCCGCCAGGTTGAAGCCCACCACGTACGGGTGGGGGCGGGTGGCCGCGTAGCGCGCCACGTGCACCGCCTGCTCCGCCCCGAAGTTGCGCACCGCAACGAGCTGCACCCGCGCCTCGATTCCGTGGTCGCTACGCGCCTCGTCGATGCCCCGGGCGATGGCGCCGAGGTGGAGCTCGCCGCTCAGACCCACGAGCTGAGCGTGGTCGGGTGACACAATCAGCTCCACGTAGATTGCGCCCTCGCGCGCGCAGCCGGCGAGGTACTCGTAGGTCAGGTCGCGGTAGTCGTCGGTGGTGCGAACCACGCTGGCGGCCCGGTCGTAGGTGTCGAGGAAGTCGAGGAAGTCGGTGTAGGCGAAGCGCTCCGCGTCGGCGAACAACCCGCCCGGCACGGGCAGGCCGTTGCGCTCGGCCAGGCGCCGGATCAGGTCCGGGGGAGCGGTCCCCTCGAGGTGGACGTGCAGCTCGACCTTGGCGATCACCGCAGGCCCTCGACGAAACGGGTCACCAGCGGTGCCAGGTCCGCCGCCGCGCGGGCTGCGTCGCGCAGGGTCTGCTCGTGGCTGAGCGGCTCCTCCGCCAGCCCCTCCGCCAAGTTGGTGATGGCCGACACGCCGGCCACGCGCAGTCCGCAGTGGCGGGCGACGATCGTCTCGTGGACGGTCGACATGCCCACCGCATCCGCGCCCAGCGTGCGAAAGGCCCGGATCTCGGCAGCGGTCTCGAAGCTCGGGCCGCTCACTGCCAGGTAGACGCCCTCGTCCAGCTCGATGCCGAGCTCCTTCGCGGC
Source organism: uncultured Thermoleophilaceae bacterium (assembly GCA_963728495.1). Lineage (GTDB taxonomy): Bacteria > Actinomycetota > Thermoleophilia > Solirubrobacterales > Thermoleophilaceae > JACVRW01. The sequence goes on from CAVSKI010000003.1 coordinate 433,814, forward strand.
GGCGAGCAGCCGCTCGCCCAGATCGGGGTCGTAGGCGTCGCGCAGGCTGGTGAAGCGCTCGCCCAGCTCATCCTCGTTGGGGCCGGTGAGCACGTTGATCCCGCTCAGGTTGATGTGGTCGCCGATCAGCATCAGGCGCCCGGGACCCAGCTCGGGCCGTAGCGAGCCGGCCGCGTTGGTAAGCAGGAGGATCTCCGCGCCGGCCGCCTTGAGGGCGCGCACCGGCGTTTGCACCAGCTCGGGGTCGATGCCCTCGTAGAGGTGGGCACGACCCTGAAGCACGGCCACGGGCGTACCCCCGATGGTTCCCAGGACCGCACGGCCGCCGTGGCCCTCCACGGTCGGCCGGGGAAAGCCCGGCAGCTGCTCGTAGCCGATCTCGACCGGATCCTCCACGGCCTCGGCCACGGCGCCCAGGCCGGAGCCCAGCACCACGCCCACCCGCGGGCGCAGGCCCGAGTGCTCTTCGAGTGCCGCCGCCGCTTCGCGCCAGCTCACCTCGGAGCCTCGAGATCGAAGGCGTGCGGCAGCAGCTCGGCCATGGTGAGCGTGCGCCGCGGGCCGCCCGGGCGCCCGAGGTGGACCGGGGTGTCCGGGCCGGCGAACTCCGACAGGCGCTGGCGACATCCCCCGCACGGCGGGCAGAAGTCCTCCTTCTCGGCCACCACCGCCACCTCGCTTATCCGCTGCTCGCCCGCGGCCACCAGGGCGCCGATCGCAGATGCCTCTGCGCACTGACCCTGCGGATAGGCGGCGTTCTCGACGTTCGCGCCCGCATAGACCCCGCCCCCTGCCGCCCGCACGGCGGCCCCCACGGGAAAGCCCGAGTAGGGAGCGTGGGCATTGCGCATGGCGGCGTCCGCGGCACCCAGCAGGAGCTCGGCTGCGTCGAGGAAGAGGTCCGAGTAGCTCTCGGCCACGAGGTTCGCGTCGTCTACCGCCAGCTCGCCGCGCAAGCGCTCGACCTTCTCATGCTCGCTCGAGAGGTCCGATCCGTCGGCGCCCACGGCTTCCAGCTCGAGGAAGGAGCCCTGCCCATCCACCTCGTCGAGATGGATTCGCACGCCCTCCCAGAGCAGTAGCCGGCGGCGCTTGTCCACCACCACAAGGGTCCCGTGAGCGGCGTCGAGCGCCTCGCGCAGAGCGACGGCGTCTGGCACGGGCACGCGGTGGTACACGCTCGTGCCGGCTCGCTTGTCGTCGGGCCGGTGATAGGCGATCAGCTCGTCCTCGCCCGGCTCCTGCTCGCGCAACTTGAGCCTCCCACGCGCGCCCGCGAAATACGTGTCGCGCTGCGAGATCTCGCCCCGGTCCTCGGCTCCCAGCGCCAGCGCCCGCTCGAGCGTGCGCGCCGGATCGGGATCGCGGGCCTTTAGCTCGACGTTGCGCATTGGGCGACGAGCGTATCTTCCCCCGCCATGCCCCAGCGCCTCGTCGTGGTCGACCACCCCGTACTTGCCGACCGGCTCACGGTGATGCGCGACAAGCGCACCGGCTACAGCGAGTTCCGCCAAGCCCTGTTCGAGGCCTCGGCGATCCTCGCCGTGGAGGCCGCTCGCGAGCTTCCGGTGAGCACGGTCGACATCGAGACTCCGCTCGAGGCCGCGGCGGGCAGCCGCCTCCCGCCGGAGATCGCCATCGTGCCGGTGCTGCGCGCCGGCCTGGGAATGGTCGAGGGGTTTCTGCGCCTGCTGCCCGGCGCGCGGGTGGGCCACGTCGGCGTGTATCGCGACGAGCAGGAGCACCGGCCGGTGGACTACTACGAGCGCCTGCCCCCGGGACTGGCCGACTCCTACGTCTACGTCGTCGACCCGATGCTGGCCACCGGCGGGAGCGCGGTCCACGCGCTCGACCGGCTCAAGGCCGCCGGCGCCGAGCGCCTCGCACTGGTCTGTCTGGTGGTGGCGCCCGAAGGGCTCACCGCCGTCGAGGAGCACCACCCTGAGGTCCCGATCTGGACCGCGGCGGTGGACCGCGAGCTGGACGAGAACGCCTACATCCGGCCCGGCCTCGGCGATGCCGGGGATCGGGTGTTCGGGACCACCTAGAGGCGTGATGTGGGTTCGGGGCGCCCGGCGCCTTCGTTGCGCTGCGCGAGCCGCCGTACGCCGGGGCCGGCGTCTTGGCTACAGCAAACAGGGTGGGGTCCTCGGAACCGTCACTCCTGTCGCGGCGCTGTAACACAAGCCCCTCGGCGGACGAATCCGGCCGCCGCTGTGGGAGCTGTCCTGCCCTGGTGTCGCAGTACGACACCAATCCAGGACAGTAGATCGAAACCGCGTCACGCCAACGTGACAAAGCCCACAACGCGGCCGCGTCCACCCTTGATTGCTGCCCTTAGAAGACGCAGACCCCAGGACCCGGCAACTCGCGCAGCGCCGCGCCGGTCCACAAGACGACAGACCCGCATCAGCCCTCTAGCTGAGGCGGGCGCTCAGGCCCACGCTGGTAGGGCCCTTCGGGCGCCGCGAAGCGCTCGCTCACCGCCACGCCGGCCACCCATACGATCTCGCCCCGCGCCTCCACCACCGGCAGCGTGCGCCGCAGCTCGCGGGGGACCTTGCGGTCGGTGAACAGGTCCTGCAGGCTCTTTGTCCCGCCCAGGCCCACGGGGCGCATGCGGTCGCCCTCGCGCCATCCCCGCACGAGCGCGCTGGGGGCCAGCGCCTCGGCCCGAACCGACGCCTCACCGGGCACGCCCAGCGCGGCCTCGACCTCCCAGTCGCCGAACCCGACTCGGCCGGGCACGGTCAGCTCGACCGGCGCGGGGACGTTGGGCTCGCGCGCGCGTGTGAAACGGAGCGTTCCGTACTCGACCACGGCGCGAAGGCCCTCGCCGAGGTCGATCGACTTCGTTCCCCGCTCGCCCAGATCGAGCAGGGAGTCCGGCACCGGGCGGTCCCCGGCCAGGCGGCGCAGCACCAGACGCCGCACCGCGGGCGGGTGTTCGCGCAGCGCGGCGAGCACCACCGCCGGCCCTCCACCCAGCTCCTCGAGCGCTGCGGCCACGGCGGCGTCGAGAACCTCGGCCTCCTCGCGCAGCTGGCGCGCCGTCTCGGCGATCGTGCGCTCCGGCGCCGGGCCGACCGAGCGCATCGCTTCGATCAGCTCGTGGCGCACGCGCACTCGCGCGAAGCGGCGGTCGGCGTTGGAGGGATCCTCGCGCCACGTGAGGTCGCGCATGCGCAGGTAGGCGCGGACCTCGTCGCGGGTCACGCCCAGCAGCGGCCTCACCAGGCGCCCGCGCCGCGCCGGCATTCCGTGCAGAGCTCGCGAGCCCGGCGAGACCGCCAGCCGGTAGAGCACCGTCTCGGCCTGGTCGGATGCCGTGTGCCCGGCCGCGTAGAACGCTTCGGCGTGCTGCTCGGCGAGCGCATAGCGGACCTGCCGGGCCCGGTCCTGGAGATTGCCGCCGTCGTCCAAAGGGGCGCGTTCGGCGTGCAGAGGCACGCCGAGCCGCTCGCAGAGCGCGCTGACGAAGGCCTCGTCCTCGTGCGCTCCCTCGCGCAGCCCGTAGTTCACGTGCAGGGCCGAGACTCGCGCGTCGAGGCGCAGCGCCACGTCGAGCAAGCAGACCGAGTCGCCCCCGCCCGAGAGCATCACCAGCAGCGGCTCCCCGGCCACGACCAGCCCGCTCTCGCGCGCTGCCTCCAGCGGGCGCTCGCTCAAGTCGCCTTTCGGGTTGCCCGGCAGAGCTGGCGCGGCTCGTCGAAGCCCTTGAGCTTCACCTCGCCGATCCCCTCGAAGCGCAGGTGCGGCGAGCTCCCGACCGCCTCCACCACCGAGTCGGTCACCAGCACCTCGCCCCCGCGGGCGCGCGCCACCACTCGCGAAGCAAGGTTGATCTCGCGCCCGAAGTAGTCCCCGTCGCGGTAGAGCGTGGTGCCCCAGTGGATCCCTATGCGCGGCTCCGGGCGCTCCTCGAACAGGCTGGTGAAGCCCACAGCCCAGTCGACCAGGGCGCCGATGTCGTGACCCACCACCATCACCTCGTCGCCGATCGTCTTGATCACGCGGGCGTCGTCGGGCAGCGTATTGCCCACCCCCTCGACGAAGCGCTCGACCGACGAGAGCGCCTCCTCCTCCCCCTCCTCCTCGGTGAAGCGCGTGTAGCCGGCCAGGTCCGCGAAGGCGATCGCCGTGCGCACCCGCCCGAGATCCGCGTCGTCAGAGGACTCGAGCTCGGTCTCCATGTGACCCACCACGTCCTGCTCGACGAAATGCTGGAGGAAACGCCGGTGCATGAAGTCCATGAGCGGCGAGGCGATCGGAAGGAGATCTCGCGCCAACCCCTCCATCTCCTCGGCCATCTGGAGGCCCGGCACGCCTTCGCGCATGAGCGGCTCGTGAACGTAGAGATGAAAGAGGCGTACCTCGGCGTCGGCGATCCGGGAGAGCGCCTGGCCGTAGACCCGGCACAGCTGCAGGAAGGCGACGAGCGGAAAGCCCGAGCCCAGCACCGAGGCGGCGTAGCGCAGCGCCTCGAGATCATCGTCGCTCAGCGAATCCAGCTCGTCCAGCGGCAGCCCGATGCTCGTCCAAAAGCGATCGATCAGCGCGGGCTCGAGACCGGTCTCGGCGGAAGCATCGTTGAGTGTGTGCTCCGCGCGTCCGTCCGCGCCGAAGAGAGCCTCGATGTAGGAGTAGGCCAGACGCCCCTGCTTGCCGGCCCGGCGGATCTGGTCGAGGCCGTGTCCGCGCTCGCGCAGCCTGGCGACGATGCGCGCATGAGACACGGCGGCCGGCGTCCACGCGCCGCCGCGGCGCAACTCGGGGATAACGCCCGCGTCGGCCCAGCGCTTGAGAGTGGAAGGCGAAACCGCCACGCGCTCCGCCGCCTCTCTCAGGGTGAAGGTCTCTGCCACCGCCCGGGTAGTATCGCCCGACTGGAGGAGAGAGGAAGAGCGTTGAACTACTTCGTAACCGGCGCAACAGGCTTCATCGGCAGGCACTTGGTCGCCGAGCTCCTGAAGCGCGACGGCACCATCTACGTGCTGGTCCGCGATGGCTCACGCGGCAAGCTGGACTCGCTCGTCCAACGCCTCGGCGCGCCAGAGGGGCGGATCGTTTCGGTGACCGGCGACCTGTCCAAGCCGGCCCTGGGCATCGAGGGCTTCTCCGAGCCGATCGACCACTTCTTCCACCTCGCCGCGGTCTACGACATGACCGCCGACGAGGACGCGATGGAGCGGGCGAACATCGAGGGCACGGGGCACGTGGTCGAGTTCGCCAACTCGATCGAGGTCGGGCGCTTTCACCACACCAGCTCGATCGCCGTGGCCGGCGAGTACAAGGGCGTGTTCCAGGAGGACATGTTCGATGAGGGGCAGGCCCTCCCCCACGCCTACCACCGCACGAAGTACGAGTCCGAGCGGCTCGTGCGCGAGGGCGTGCAGGCGAAGGTCCTGATCTTCCGCCCGGCCATCGTCGTGGGCCACTCCGAGACCGGCGAGATGGACAAGATCGACGGGCCGTACTACTTCTTCAAGCTGCTCCAGAAGCTGCGCCGGGCGCTGCCCGAGTGGGTACCGCTGGCCGGGCCGCAGGGCGGCGAGACCAACCTCGTGCCGGTCGACTTCGTGGCCAGGGCGATGGACCACATCGCCCACCTGCCCGACGAAGAGCTGCCCAGCGACACCTTCCACCTCGTCGACCCGAAGCCAATGAAGGTCGGCGAGACCCTCAACGAGTTCGCCAAGGCCGCGCACGCGCCCCAGTTCGCGATGCGCATCGACCCCAACATGACCAACGCGATCCCCAAGCCGGTGCGCGCGGGAGTGATGGCGCTGCCCACGGTGAAGAAGATCCGCGGGCAGGTCTACGGCGACCTGGGCATCCCGCCGGCGGCCATGGAGCACCGCGACTTCCGCTGCAAGTTCGACGCCCGCGACTCGCAACGGGCCCTCTCCGGCACGGGCATCGCCGTTCCGCCGCTGTCTACCTATGCGCCGCGGCTGTGGGACTACTGGGAGCGCAACCTCGATCCCGACCTTTTCCGCGACCGCTCGCTGGCCTACGCGATCAAGGGCCGGCGGATCATGATCACGGGGGCCTCGAGCGGGATCGGCCTCGAGACCGCGCTCAAGATCGGTGAGGCGGGCGGCGAGGTGCTGCTGGTCTCGCGCACTCGCGAGAAGCTCGAGGAGGTGGCGAGCCGGGTCGAGGAGGCCGGCGGCACCGCGCACGTGCATCCGTGCGACCTGTCCGAGCTCGACGACATCGACCGGCTGGCGCAGGAGGTGCTCGAGCAGCATGGCGGCGTGGACGTGCTGGTGAACAACGCGGGCCGCTCGATCCGCCGTTCGGTGGCGCGCTCGTACGACCGCTTCCACGACTACGAGCGCACGATGCGGCTCAACTACTTCGGCGCGCTCAAGCTGATCCTCGCTCTCATGCCCGGCATGCGCGAGCGCAAGTGGGGACACATCATCAACGTGTCGTCGATCGGCGTGCAGACCAACACGCCGCGCTTCTCCGCGTATGTGGCGTCGAAGGCGGCGCTCGACGCCTTCTCCCGCTGCGCGGCGCCGGAGTGCCACGACGACAACGTCGAGTTCACCACCATCTACATGCCGCTCGTGCGCACGCCGATGATCGCTCCCACCGACATCTACAAGGCTTTCCCGACGCTCACGCCGGACGAAGCCGCGCAGATGCTCTGCGATGCGATGATCGACCGCCCCAAGCGCATGGCCTCACGGCTGGGCACCTTCGGAGAGGTGCTCTACTCGCTGTCGCCCAAGACGGTGGACATCGTTCTCAATCAGGCGTACCACCTCTTCCCCGACTCTTCGGCGGCCAAGGGCAAGAAGACGCAGGAGGGCGCCGCGCTACCGGCGGCCGATAAGGCGAACGACGACGGCGAAATGTCCACCGAGGCGGTGGCCATGGCCTACCTGCTGCGCGGGGTGCATTTCTAGAGGCTTGATGTGGGTTCGGCGGTTCGCGGGTCCGCCCGGCGCTGCGCGAGTTGCCGGCTGCCGGGGCCTGCGTTTCTTAACGGCGGCAACCAAGGGGTGGACGCGGCCGTGCTGTTGACCTTTGTCACGCTGCTGTAACGCGGTCGCTGGGCCACTGATCGAGTGGCAAGTTATGCACCTCATAGATGCACAATCCGACACTCGGCAGAGCGCAGGCGCGACGGCGCGGTCGGCGCACCCGGCGGTGTTACAGCGCCGCGACAGGAGTGACAGCTCCAGCAGATCCCGGCCCTGGTTGCTGTAGTGTAAAACGCCGGCCCCGGCGCACGGCGGCTCGCGCAGCGCAGGGCAGGCGCACGCCGCTAGCCCTTCGATCGAGGCCGCAGGCTCACCACGCGCAGCTCGAGCTTGCGCGGGGCGGCCTCGTGACCGACTGCGTCGCTCGCCCCGACCAGCAGCTTGTACCGCCCGGGGCGCAGGCCCCGGGCCCGAACAGTCAGCCGGTTCAGCCCCGCCCGTCCGGCCCTCGAGAGCTGCCGTGGCGGCGTTTTCCTCCCGCCGAAGCGAACGCGCTCGAGGGTGAGGCGCACCGCCGCCGGCTCCGACAGCCGAAAGCGGATCGTCGCGACCCGTGGGAGCCTCTTGGCCCGGCGGCCTCGGCGGCCGACGCCAAGCACCTTGGCGCTGGTGGCCAGTCTGGTGATCCGGGGCGTGCTGCCGTCGACCGCGATGGCCGCCCTGGCGACCGCTCGCCCGCCGTGGGGATCATTCGCGCGCACGCGCACGGTCACCGGAGCGTTTCGTCTCCAGGCGCGGGCGACGGTTGGTGTGGCGCCGGTGCCAAGCTCGAACGCGCCGTCGCCGTTGAGGTCCCATTCGTAGGCGAGCCGCAGGCCCTCGGGGTCACGCGAGCCCGAGGCGTCGAGGACCACCCGATTGCCGGCGGCGACCGGTGATGGAGCCCGCAGCGCCGCGGACGGCGGCCGGTTGACCACGGCAGCGATCCCAAGCGGATGGTTGAACAGCTCGCCGCCGCGCACCAGCCTCTGCGCGCCGGTCTGGGCGTCGACCCGGACTATTCCCCCGTCGCCGTCGCCGAGGCTCCAGTCACTCACCAGAAAGTCGCCGGCGGGATTTAGTGCCAGGCGCTCGGGCGTCACGAGGACATCGGAGGGGTTGTTGGTCGTGAGCACGCTCTGGGCGAGCGCTGACACAACCCGCGCGAGCCCGGGGTCGCCGCACTCGTTGGCAAACACGATCCGCCCGGCGCGGTCCAGGGCCACCCCAAGCGGGTAGCGAAAGAGGCCACCCTCGGAGATCAAGGCTTGAGAGCCGTCGGCCGGCTGGATGCGCACCAACCTCCCGGTAAGGGAGGTGGCGCAGCTGCCGGACAGGACGCGGTTGCTTACCACCAGGCTGCCGTCTCGGTCTACGAGGATGCCGAAGGGCAGGTCGAGCATCCCGCCTACGCTGATCGTCGTCTTCGCACCGGTGGCCGGGTTGATTCGAAAGACGGCGCCGGTGTTGTCGGCCCCGTTGTTGTCAGCCACGTAGATGTCGCCGTTTGGAGCCAGCGCGAGGCCGGCCGGGTCGACCAGCGGTCCGCCGCCGGCGAGCAGTGACTGGCGGCCCGTGATCGGGTCGACGCGGATGATGCGCCCGTCGTTGGCACAGCGGGGCTCCGAAGGCGTACAGAGCGCGCCCATGTCGGCCACGAGAAGATTGCCGCTGGCCTCGACGGCGATGTCGTAGGGCCGAGCGAACAGGTTTCCCTGTGGCCCGTTGCGCGAGATCTCGACGGGCGAGCCTCCCGCCGGATTCGTCCGCAGGATGACGGCGCCATCGGCGTAGTTGTTCGCCGTGTAGATGACGTGAGGGTCGCCGGGCGCCGCCGCGGCGCCGGCGGGAGCCAGCAGGGCGACCAGAACAGGGAGGAGCGAAACGCGCGCGCGACGCATTCGGCTCGAGGCTAGGGACCGGCGCTGCCTGGTCAAGCGGTGGAGGACTCCTTTCACTCCAGGTTCCTCTATCGGCAGATCCGTGCCCAAACGAAAGCCGGGCTGCCGACGCCGGTAATCAGGACCCTGCGCCCGAGGCCGACCGCTTGGCCGGCAGGCGCTTCTCGATCGCGTCGAGGCGCCGCGAGATCCGGCGCAGCTCGGACTTGAGCTCACGTATGTCCTCGGAGGTTGCGGGGCGCCGGTCTTCGAGGGCGCCCACGACCGCCTTGCCCCGGCGAGCAATGCCCGCGCCGGCCTCCTTGCGCAGCTGGTCGACGGTCCCGGCGAGATCGTCGAGCGCTCCCTGAGTGCGCTCGCGCTGACGCTCGGCCGAGCCGAGTGTCACCTGCACGGTGCGCTCCACCGCTTCGCGCAGCTCAGATGGGGAGGACGGTCCTTTCGCCACGGATACAAGTCTATGAGCAATAACGTTGGCCACGATGGCGCTCCGGCACGAGATTCGGCCTAACCACCTCAAGCCGGCTACCGAGCTGGCCGAGCGCGTGCTCTTGCCCGGCGATCCGCACCGCGCGCTGCTGGTGGCTCAGCACCTTCTCGAGGGACCGAAGATGTTCAACCACCACCGTGGTCTGTGGGGGTACACGGGCGTGGCCGCCGACGGCGCGCCGCTCACCGTCCAGTCCACCGGCATGGGCGGTCCGAGCGCGGCCATCGTGGTCGAAGAGCTGATCGGCCTCGGTGCCCGGCGCCTGGTTCGCATCGGCACCTGCGGCGCGCTTGCCGGCGATCTGGAGCTCGGCGATCTGCTTGCCGTGGCGACCGTGCTGCCGAGCGACGGCACGAGCGTGGCCCTCGGCGCCAGCGGCCGCCTGCATTCGGATCCGGAGCTGCTTGACCGCCTGACCGCCGCCGGGGCCCGCTCGGCGACGGTGGCCAGCACGGACCTCTTCTATGACCCCCGCGAAGGAAGAGCCGCCGCCTGGGTCGCGGATGGAGCGGAGGCGGTGGAGATGGAGACGGCAACGATCCTCGCGCTGGCCGAACGGCGGGGAATCCCGGCAGCCTGCGTGCTGGGGGTCACAGACGTGGCGGGCGCGAACGGCGCGCTGCGGGCCACCCCCGAGCAGATCGAGCAGATCGGGCTGCGCGTGGGCGAGGCGGGCTACCACAGCCTCGAGCGCCGCGCACCCGGTTGATCTCTATGACTCGGTGACCGTCAGGCGCTCTTGGGCGCGAGGGATCGGATCTTCACTCGGCGCCACCGCTTCCCGGAGGCGGCTCAGATCGCGGCTGATCTCCTCCAGGCGGCCGTCGATACGGCCCAGGCGCTCGTCCGGCATCGCCTTCGCCGCCACGCCGGCCAGGCGTTCCTCGAGGCGATCGATCGCGTCCTCGATGCCCTCGAGCCGTTGGGAGAGCGAGCGCAGCCGGCGGGTCACTCGCTCGATGTCCGCCGCCGAAGGCAGATTCAGTGCGCCGAGCGCGGCCTCCTGGGCCTGTACCGCCCGCTCGCGCGCCTCGAAGGCCCGTGCCACGGCGCCGTTGACAACCGGGTTGGCGATCAGCTCCTCGGCGATCTTCCCCAGGGCCTCTTCACCCTGGCGCGACAGCTTCTCCACGAAGCCCTCGTCCTGCTCCGAGCCGGTCACGCCGAGCAGAGTAGCCGATGCGATATCCCTCCTCGCCCCACGCGGGCTGCCCAATTCCCTACCTAACCCTCAACTTGAAGGTTATCTCGGCGAAGTCGTCAGGACGTTGGCGCCGAGGCGGCACGCGGCAGAGTGAAGGTATCCAGACGCATGGTCGATAGATGGACAGACGTCCGCGACGCCGGTCCGCCGCGCGTGCGGGAATCAGACCTTGCTCGAACCTCCGGCTCCTCCGTTGCACAGAAAAAAGCCCTCAGCTAGCGTTCTCCCCGTGGCAAGTGCCCCTGATAGCCTGAGCGCTGACGCGGGCTGCTCCCAGGGGGCCCTTAGGGAGGACTTGGTACGGCACGGATGAACAAGCGGCTCCTCAGCATCCTGCTCGCGGCAGCAGTGCTTGCCGTGGCCGCGTTCACCGCGTTTACGTTCCCCGCTGCGGCCCAGACCGTCGACGTGCAGCTGCCCAGCGGCGAGATCGTCAAGGTCGACGTTCCGCCGGGCACCTCCGTTGATGACATCCAGCTTCCGGGCAAGCCGGTCTCCCCACCCCAGACTCAGACCACGCCGGAGCCTCCGGCGCCCAAGCCCGAGCCGGCGCCGGCGCCTGAGCCGGGGCCGCCCAGCGCCGGCGGCGGCGCCCCCCAGGGCCAGACCAACAGCGGCCAGAAGATTCGCCGCCAGCGCGACAAGCCGAAGGAGCTGAGCACCGAGCCGGAAGCTGAACCCAAGGGTGAGGGTCACCGGAAGCGGCGGCACAAGAACGGCGATGACGACGGAGGCGCAGAGCTTCGCAATTCCGACGGCACCCCGACACCAGGCAACCCCGGCTTCGTCGACGCCCTGCCCGGTCCATCCACCGCGGCGGGCGTGCCCAACTTCATCATCCGCAAGTTCCGGGTGCCCCCGTTTTTGCTGCCGATCTACCAGGCGGCCGGAATCGAGTACGGCATCCGCTGGGAGGTCCTTGCGGCGATCAACGAGATCGAGACCGACTACGGACGCAACCTCAACGTGTCCAGCGCGGGGGCGCTGGGATGGATGCAGTTCATGCCCGCCACCTGGAAGGCCTACGGGACCGACGCCAACAAGGATGGGCGCAAAGATCCCTACAACCCCGTCGATGCCATCTTCGCGGCGGCTCGGTACCTCAAGGCCGCCAACTACGAGAACGACGTGCGCGCGGCAATCTGGGCCTACAACCACGCGGATTGGTACGTGGACTCGGTCCTGCTCCGTGCCCGACTGATAGCGGGGGTGCCGGCGGACCTCATCGGTTCGCTCACCGGGCTCACCGAGGGACGCTTCCCGGTCTACGCGCGCGCCCGTTACGCCGACGACCTCGCCGAGCAGCAGGTGCTCAAGCGCGTCGAGCAGGGCGAGAACGCGGCCAACGTGATCGAGTCGGCCGACGAGCGCCGTTCGGTCGACATCTACGCCGACCCGGGCGCCCCAGTGGTGGCCGTCAACGACGGTGAGATCAAGGCGATCGGCAGGAGCAGGGAGCTGGGTCGGTACGTCGTGCTCCAGGACGTGTACGGCAACCGCTACACCTATTCGCGGCTCGGGGTCGTGTCGCGCAACTACCCGGTCCCCAAGCAGGACGCGGTGGACACATCCACGGCCGCGCACGCGCTCAAGGCCAACGGAACGGTTGACGCCGATCTCCCCAAGCCGTCGGCGCCCGCGTCGGCCGGCCGTCAGCTCGACGCCTCCGACTCGGAGCCCGCCGCCGAGCGCCCGGCTCCGGACTCCCAGGACTCCCCGGAGGCCAGCGTCCCGGTCAAGCAGCGCCTGTTCGCGCACCCCGACATGGAGGGCGCACGCGACGCCGGCGGCCTCGAGCAGATCCTCGATCGCAAGGCGCGCAAGAACGGCACCTACGAGGTCTACAAGAACTACTTCTCGCGGCCCTACGGCCTCGATCCCGACAAGGTCACGCTGCGCCGCCTCAAGGTCGGCTCGCGGGTGATCGGGGGCACGATCGTCGGCCGCATCGGCCGGACGGTGGCGGGCCAGGCGCCCCACGTCGACTTCGCGATCCGCCCGGCGGGCAAGGGTGCCCCGCGGATCGACCCCAAGCCGATCCTCGACGGCTGGAAGCTGCTCGAGGCCACCGCGATCTACCGCGCCTCGGGAAAGAACGTGCTGCACGGCGACGATGTCGAGGGGATGTCCATCGGACAGATCCTCCTCCTGCCCAAGCCTCAGCTCGAGCGGCGGGTGCTGGCCGATGAGCGCATCGAGGTCTATGAATGCGGCCGCGACGACATCCGCTCCGGTCAGGTCGACCGCCGCGTACTGGCCACACTGGCCTACCTGGCCGAGTCCGGGATGCGCCCGAGCGTCACGAGCCTCAAGTGCGGCCACGGCTACTTCACCAGCTCGGGCAACGTGTCCCATCACTCCTCGGGTAACGCGGTCGACATCTCCAAGGTCAACGGCATCCCGATCCTGGGCCACCAGGAGGCGGGCGGCATCACGGAGCAGACGGTGCGGCGGCTCATGCTGCTTCAGGGCACGATGGCGCCCGCGCAGATCATCTCGCTCTTCGAGATAGGCGGTTCCACCTTCGCCATGGCCGACCACGACGACCACATCCACGTCGGGTTCCAGCCCATGTTCGGCGCCAACCGCAAGCTCGGCAAGGCCGCACTCGCCGTGCTGAAGCCCGGTCAGTGGTCCGACCTGCTCGCTCGGCTCGGCGAGATCGAGAACCCGGTCGTGCCCACCAAGCCCTCCAAGTACGCGCTGCCCGCGGACAAGCGCGCCAGCGAAGCCCACGCGGGCGAGTAGCGCCACGCACGACCAAGCGCTCTTCGGCTTCGTCCAGCTCGAGTTCGGCTTCCTGCTGGGGCCCCCGGACGGCCGTTACCTCGTGCGTGTCGAGCCCGAGGGACCGTCGCGGGCCGTCCTGGTCCTGACCACGCTAGGCGCGCCGGAACGGCGCCGGCTGAGCGGGCGGCGAGTGCGGGCGGTCGAGAACGCCGAGCCCGAGCCGGTGCCCACGTCACGTGCCACGGTGGTGCGTCCCGACCCGTTCGCCTCGCGTGAGGCGGCGACCGCGTGGCTCGCAGCGATGCGCGGTGACCATGACACGGCTATCACCGAGCTCCAGGGAGCAATCGCGATCGTCAACCAGGCGCTGCGTGCCCAGCGGGCCGCCGCGGCCGATCCCTACGCGTCGGATGTGTCGGCAGAGCGCTCACTCGTCATACGGCTCGGCTACGGACGCGGCGAGGCGGTGGCCGAAGGACGCTTCGGCGAGGCCTTCGAGCTGCCGCGCGCGGGCGCGCGCAGGGTCAAGCGTTCGATGGAGGCGCCCGAGGAGCGCTTCGCGGCGCTGCTGGGAGGGCGCGAGCCGGCCCTCGTGGGTGAGGAGCTCGTCCTGCGTGCCCGCGGCGACCTGGAGAGCGGCCGGCCGCGTGAGGCGGCCCTGCAGGCTCGCGTGGCACTCGAGGCGCTGCTGGCCGAGCTGCCGGGCGCTGAGCTCTCCGCGTGGCGTGAGCCGGTGAGCGAGGCGGCCAATGCGGCAATCAAGGGTGAGCCTCGGCGGGAGGAGTTGGAGCGGGCCGTCCGGGCCATGGAGGGCGCGCTGCGCCGTCACCGCCTCGGCGGTTGAGTCGCTCTGGCGATCCGCTTGGCAAGCGCCTGCTGCGGCGCAAGCGCGAGCACGGTTCGGCGTTGCGAGTTACCCCTTATCGCTCCTGCCGCGTCCAACCCGCGGAGCCGTCGAGTGGCTGCCTCGTCGAATTCCCGGGCATCCCGCTTCGTATCCCAAACCCACGCCGCCACCAGCACCTCCCCGCCCTCAGGCAGCTCCCACAGGTCGAACGCGCTGCCTCCCCAGCCGGCAGCCGCCTGCTCTGAGCGCTCCGAGCCGTTGCCCTCGCGCAGGAACTGCTCGGTGTCGAACTCGCCCAGGTCTCCGCGCGTGAGCCGCCTGGCGCCCGTGGGCAGCAGCCCGCCGAGATCCGGCAGGCGCACGGTTACCGGGTCGTCCCCGCTGCCGTACTTCTCCGGGTGCATGAGCTGCTCCGTCGAGAGCACCGGCCGCGCGCCGTAGGCCTCGTCGACGGCGGCCCAGCCTCCCTCGCTCTGGATCCGGTTCACCAGTGCGGCACCTGCCGCGTAGGGGAACACCAGGCTCTCGCGCACGTATCGCGGCAGCCCCCCACCGGCGGGAATCGCCAGTTCGCCGATCCGGTCGAGCACGCGCTCGCGCAGCTCGGCCGGAAGCTCGTCGGCGCCTTGGCTCCGGGCCAGGTAGTCGACCATCGCCAGCGTGGCCGTGCCCTCGGTGAGGCCGGTCCGCGCGGTGACCCGGTCGCGCCATAGCTGGCCGGCGCCGGGCTCAAGCCCGAAGTGCTGATCCTCTAGCGCGTGAACGAGCTCGTGGGCCAGGGCCACTTCGCCCAGCACGCCCTCGAGGCCCGCGTCTCGCACCAGCGCCAGGGTGCCGGTGCGGGGCACGTAGTAGCCCCCGACCTCGCTGGCGGTGGCCTGCGCCAGCGTGTCGCGCAGGCTCGCGTCGGCCGGCAGCAGCCCGAGCAGCTTGAGCAGACGCTCACCTGCCTCCTGCTCCGAGCGCGGGACGTAGCGGTCGAACTCCGTCAGCGCTGCCGCACGTGCCTGCTGGGCGGACACGCGGCGCAGGCGCGGCAGGCGCTCGAAGCGGAGCTCGCGAATACGCTCGACACGCCGGGCCACGCGCTCGACCGACAACCTCGGCTCGGCCGGCTCGGCCGGCTCGGTCGCTGTGGGCCGGGTGGCGTCCTCCTCTTTGGCGGTGAGGAGGCCGATCGCCGCCAGCGCCACGATCAGCGCGGCCAGCACACCCACCACCGAGGCGTTCAAGTCAGAGCGCCGCCAGCACGGCGCGAAGCTCCTCGACCACGTCTCCCTCGAGCTTGACCTCGGCGTCGGCGTCGTAGGGAGTCGGCCCTCGGGTCACGAGCGCCAGGCGCCCGCCGCCGCCCCGCGTGATCGCGGGGAGGCCGGCGACGGGATAGACCTCGAGCGACGAGCCGACGCAGAGCATCAGGTCGGCTTCGAAGGCCAGCGCCTGAGCCTCGGCCAGCGCCGCTTCGGGCAGCAGCTCACCGAACAGCACGACGTCCGGCTTGAGCGGCGCGGCGCAGGTCGCGCACTCGGGCGCCCCGGACCCCAGCAACTCGATCACCTGGTCGATCGCCAGCTTGCCTCCACATTCGAGGCACACGCTCCACTCGATCGACCCGTGCACCTCCACCAGCCGCCGGCTGCCGGCCAAGCGGTGGAGGCGGTCGATGTTCTGCGTGATCACCGCCCGGACGAGGCCGCGGCGCTCGAGCTCGGCCAGCGCGAGGTGCGCCTCGTTCGGCTGCTTGTCCACCAGCGAGGCGAAGCGATCGCCGTAGAAGCCCCAGAAGCGATCGGGGTCGTGGCGCCAGGCGTCGATGTGCGCGACCTCCATAGGGTCGACGTTCTCCCACAGACCCGAGCCTGGAGTGCGGAAGTCGGGGATGCCCGAGGGCACCGACACTCCTGCTCCCGTGAGCACTACCGCGCTCTTGGCCTCGCGAAGCAGCTCGGCAAGATGTTCGGTACGCGCGGAGACGGCGGGGTTCGGCGGCACCGGGCGCAGGTTAGTGGTAGGTCAGATGCGCCGGCCAAGCTGGTTCTCGCGCAGCGCCTAGCGACCCTGGAACTTGGGGCGCCGCCTGCCCAGGAAGGCGCCGATGCCCTCGCGGGCGTCCTCGGATCCAAACGCCCGCACGAAGCCCTCGGTCTCGGATGTGAGGCCCTCGTCGAGGTCTCCGTGCGCCGAGCGCTTCTTGATCTCCTCCACGGCAATCGGCGCCTTCTCGGCCAGCTGGCGCGCCCAGGCCAGCGCGCTGTCGAACAGCTCGTGGTCGGGCACCACCTGGTTGGCCAGTCCCACTCGGTGGGCCTCGTACGCGTCGATCGGATCGCCGGACAGGTTCATCTCCAGTGCCTTGGCCTCGCCCACGAGCCGCGGCAGGCGCTGCGTGCCGCCGAAGCCGGGGATGATCCCGAGGTTGATCTCGGGCTGTCCGAAGCTGGCCGACTCGGCCGCGATCCGGAAGTCGCAGGCCATGGCCAGCTCGCAGCCGCCACCGAAGGCAATCGAGTTCACGGCGGCGATCGTGACCGTCGGCGACGCCTCCATGGAGCGCATGAAGCGATGCGCCGACTGCACGAGCTCGGCCCCTGCAGCGGCATCGGTCATGGTGGTGAACTCCTTGATGTCCGCGCCGGCGCAGAAGGTGAAGATGTTCGACGAGGCGATCACCAGCGCGCGAACGGTGCCGTCGACCTCCTCCCAGAGCGAGATCAGGTCGCGCACTGCCTCCGGGGAGAGCGGGTTGGCCGGCGGGCGGTTGAGCCACGCGACGGCCACGTCGCCACGAGTCTCCAGCAGGACCGTGTCCCGCTGCTCGCCGTCGTCGGGTCGGGGGTAGGCAAAGAAGCCTTGGCCCGACTTCTTGCCGATGCGGCCCTGGGCGACGAGGCGGCGCAGAACCACCGGCGGCTCGTAGGACGCCCCCCACTCCGAGTGGGCCCGCTCGAGCTGCTCGAGAACGGTGTCGAGTCCGGCATCGTCGGCCCGGGTGAAGGGTCCCGGGAGGATTCCCGCGCCCATCATCATCCCGATCTCGATGTCCTTGGCCGACGCGACTCCCTCCTCGAGCACGAGGCAGGACTCGACCAGCGTCTTCAGCCCCATGCGCTCGACCAGCATCAGCGATTCGGCGCTAGCCGTGCTCATAGAAGCCCCTGCCGGTCTTAAGGCCCAGGTTGCCCGCCTCAACCAGTTCCCTCATGCGGGCGGAGACGAAGAAGCGCTCGCCGTAGGAGGCCTGGAGGTGCTCGGCCACGTGTAGGACGGTGTCGAGGCCCAGCAGGTCAGTGAGGAAGAAGGGGCCCATCGGCGCCGCGCCCGCGGCCCTTATGACCTCGTCGACCTCCTCGACCTCAAGGCCCTCCTCCTCAGTCAGCCGCCATACCTCGGACGCCGCCGAGTTGAGGATGCGGTTGACCACGAAGCCCGGCACCTCACCACAGCGGATGGCCGTCTTGCGTATCGCCTGCGCGAAGTTCGTGGCCGCCTGCATCGTCTCGTCCGAGGTCTCCTCACCTTCGATCACCTCGATGAGGCGCATCATCGAGGCGGGATAGAAGAAGTGAAAGCCACAGACCTTGTCCGGCCGTGTGGTGGCCTCGCTCATCTCCGTGATCGAGAGCGACGAGGTGTTGGAGGCGAGGATTGCGTGCCCCGGAGTGACCTCGTCCAGCTCGGAGAACACCGCCTGCTTGATGTCCATGCGCTCGGGCACCGCCTCGACGACGAAGTCCACATCGCCGAAGGCCCCGTAGTCGACGGCACCGGTGATGCGCCCGGCGATCTCCTCGAGCTGGCGCTTCGAGTCCTCCTCCGAGAACTTGCCCTTGGCCACGAGCGCGCCGAGCTGGGCCTCGGTCACGTCGCGGGCCTTTGTCAGCCCCACGTCGACGAACTCTTGCTTGACGTCCTTGAGGACGACAGGGATGCCGGCCGAGGCGACCACCTGGGCGATCTCTCCACCCATGGTGCCGGCGCCGACGACGGCGGCTTTGAAGACGAACAAGGCGGGGAGGGTACAGCGTCGCGGCGGCGCTAGCGCAGTCCCGCCTCCTCCTCCGCCTCGACCCCGAAGTGAAACAGCGTGCGCCGGAGCGAGTCGCGGATCGCTCGGCGGATGAAGAGCGCGTCGGCCACGCCGCCGAGGGGGCCGTACTTGGTGAGCGTGTACTCCAGGCTCAGCTCGACGGCCGCGCCACGCGGGCCGGGCGCCACGCGAAACTCCTGCCGGCCGGCCAGCCGCTCCTCGAAGACCATCGTCGCGATCCGGTCCTCAGATGACTCGACCACTTTCTCCGTCACCCGGCCACGACCGGCGGGGACCGACTCCCAGACCAGCCGAGCATCCGGGGCAGGCCAGCCCGGGTCGTTTTCGACCAAGCGGGCGAAGCCCTCGACGAAACTCGGCCAGCGGCTGACGTCAGCCCACAGCGCCAGTGCCGCCGCCGGCGCCAGCGGCACGTCGGTCCCGGCGCCCGCGGTCCTCACCCGCCGTAGACCTCACGCACGATTTCGTCAATCGAGGTCTTGACCGAGTCGAGGAATGGGCGAACCTCCTCCACGAGCCTGGCGTATTCCTCCCGGCCCTCGTCGGTGAGCGAGTAGTAGCGGCGGGTGCGCCGCTCCGGATGCTCCCAATCGCCGCGGATCAGGCCGCGGCTCTCGAGCCGGCGCAGCAGGGGATACATGGTGTTGGGATTCACCGAGAGCACGCCGGCCGTCATCGCGGCAATGCGCTCCATGAGCTGATTGCCGTAGCTCGGGTTGTCGGAGATCAGGTGCAGCACGAGCAGCGGAAGCACGTCGCGCCGGCGCAGCTCGCCGGTGAACGGATCCTGCCCCTTCGGGGTGGCCGAGCGAGGCGGCGCGGGTGCGGCTTCCAGTCCCCCCGCCTGCGCCACGGCTTCGCGCACCGCCTCGCGGCTGCGCTCGCTCTTGGACCCGCTCACAGTCGTGAATGCTGACAGGACTCGCGTGGCCTGTGTTTGGGCATAGGGATCCAATGACCGCCGCCGAAAGCTCCGCGTCCGACGATCGAGAGGGTCAGCTACAGGCCGGCCTCAAGTCGCGCCACATGACGATGATCGCCCTGGGCGGCATCATCGGCGCCGGCTTGTTCGTCGGCTCGAGCGCCGTGATCGGCACCGTCGGCCCCGGCGCGGTGATGTCTTACCTCTTCGCCGGGATCCTCGTGATCCTCGTGATGCGGATGCTCGGCGAGATGGCCGTGGCCAACCCGAGCGTGGGCTCGTTCACCGACTACACGCGGAGCGCTATCGGGAGCTGGGCCGGCTTCACGACCGGTTGGCTGTACTGGTACTTCTGGTCGATCGTGCTGGCCATCGAGGCGGTCGCCGGCGCGGAGATCCTGCAGCGCTGGATCGACGCACCCACCTGGCTCATGAGCCTGATCCTGATGGCGCTGCTCACGGGCACCAACCTCTTCTCGGTGCGCTCCTACGGCGAGTTCGAGTTCTGGTTTGCCTCCATCAAGGTGGCGGCCATCATCGTCTTCATCCTGATCGCCGCCGGCTGGCTGCTCGGCATCGGCGGCGGAGACTCCCCCGGCCTGACCAACCTAACGGCCGACGGCGGCTTCGCGCCGGAGGGTGTGCTGACCCTGTTTAGCGGAATCGCGATCGTGATCTTCGCCTTCGTGGGAGCGGAGATCGTGACGATCGCGGCCGCCGAATCCGAGCAGCCCGAAGAGGCGGTGGCGCAGGCCGTGCGCTCGGTCGTCTACCGGGTCATGCTCTTCTACGTCCTGTCGATCTTCCTGCTCGTCTGCATCGTGCCCTGGACCCAGGTTCCGGTGGGCGAGTCGCCGTTCATCGGCGCACTCGACCGCATCGGCATTCCCGGCGCGGCGGACGTGATGAACGCGATCATCGTGACGGCGGTGCTGTCGTGCCTGAACTCCGGTCTCTACACGGGCTCGCGCATGCTGTTCGCCCTGGCCCGGCGCGGCGACGCCCCGAAGGGCCTGCTCGAGGTCAACGCGCGCGGCGTCCCGGTGAAGGCGATCCTGCTCACCACGGCTATCGGCTTCCTGTCGACGATCATCGCCTGGCTCTCGCCCGAAACCGTGTTCCTCTTCCTGGTCAACTCCTCGGGGGCCATCGCGCTGTTCGTGTACCTGCTGATTGCCGTGGCGCAGCTGCGCATGCGCCGCCGGCTTGAGCAGGAGTCACCCGAGAAGCTCAAGGTGAAGATGTGGCTCTACCCATGGCTCACCTGGTTCTCGATCGTGGCCATCGTCGCCATCGTCGCCTCGATGGCCTTCGTGGACGACGAGGCCACCCGCTCCTACCTGATCCCGAGCCTGATCTCGCTGGCCGTGGTGGTGGCCGCGGCGTTCATCCGCGGCCGCCGCGAGCGCGGCCCGGGCACCGCGCGGGAACCGGCCGGGGCTGCCCGGTCGGGCGCGGCATAGGCAGTCGCGATCGAGGTCTGTGGTCGATTCTGCATCCATTGGATGCACGAGCGAGCACCACGTCACAGGGCAGAGTCCTCCGCTCAGCTAACCGGGCAATATTTCGGGGCATGGACGAGACGAAAGTCAGGGCGATGCTCGAGGAGCACTTTGCTCTCAGCCGACGAGCTCCCGCGGCGGCTCACGGGATCTACCACGACGATGCCGTCCTTGAGTTCCCGCAGTCCGGGGAGCGCTTCGAGGGGGTTGAGAACTTCCGCGAGTGGAGGAGCGACTATCCCGTCTCCACGAGCTTCGAGCTGGGGGAGATCAGAGGACAGGACGATGTCTGGGTCGTGGAGCTCAAGGTCCGCTACGACGACGGACCCTGGAACTTCGGGGTGAGCATTCACCAGTTCCGGGGTGATCAAATCGAACGCGAGACGATCTACTTCGCTGAGCCGTTCGAGGCACCGGAGTGGCGGGCCCAGTGGCGGGCCGCGCCGTAGACCTGGCTGGGGCCCGCCGCGCCATTCCGCAACTCGCGCAAAGCAGCACTTTAGGTAGCGACGGCTTTACCGCCCGTTACACGATCGCTTCCGCCTGCTCGATTCGAGCATGCCCGCAACGGTAGCCTCGGCGGGGCGTTTGGCCACGTCGGAATCGCCGTCGCGGACCTCGCCGCGTCCGAGCGATGAATTCACGCGATCGGATAGATCTACATCGCCATGAGCGATAGAAAAGTGATTCTCAAGATGATCATGTCTCTCGACGGTTTTGCCACCAGCACCGACGGGACCCATGAATGGATGTTCGAGTGGTTCGGCGACGACTCGAGTGAGTGGAACCGCCGCGCCCTCGAGGAGGCCGGCGTTCACGCGATGGGCCGCCGCAGCTACGAGATCATGGGCCCGCACTGGGCCGCGTCCGAGGGCCCGATCGCAACCGCGATGAACGAGAAGCCGAAGGCCGTCTTCTCCCATACCCTGGAGAAGGCGGAATGGGGACCAGTCGAGATCTTCGGCGGGGACCTGAGCGCGGAGATCGCGGACCTGAAGGCTCGGGACGACGAAGGAACGGTCCTGGTCCACGGCGGCCCCGACTTCGCCAAATCGCTGACCCGCCTGGGCCTCGTCGACGAATACCAGCTGACGACGGTTCCGATTGCAATCGGCGCGGGCCGCAGCCCATTCGCGGAGCTGGGAGAGCACCTGAAGCTGGACGTCGTCGAAGAGGAGCGCTTCTCGAGCGGCGCGCTAGCGCAGATCCTGGTGCCGAAGCGATGAGTCACGCTGGCGCGGTCACCGACCACGCGCAACGTGGAGGCCCAGCCTAGCTCAGAGCAGATGCAGCTCGAACTCGCGCTCACCGCCCAGCGAGGTCCTGGATCGTTTGGGTCCCGCCAGAGTTGGGGTAGACGACCGGCATGGAGACAACCGAGGCGAACCCTGCTCGTCCCCCTGTTGTCAGCCAGACCGAGTGGGACGCGGCTCTGACGGCCCTCCTCGAGCGCGAGCGGAACGTCGCCGCCGCGATGCACGACCTCGCCGCCGCACGGAAGCGCATGCCGATGGTGCGGGTGGAGCACGACTACGCGTTCGAGGGTCCTGACGGGCGGCGGTCACTGCCCGAGCTGTTCGACGGGCGCAGCCAGCTGATCCTCTACCGGTTCTTCTTCGAGGAGGGTGTCGACGGTTGGCCCGACGCCGGGTGCGTTGGCTGCTCGTCCGTCGCCGACGGCATCCCCGAGCTCGGCCTCCTGCATGCTCGCGACATCACCTTCGCGATGGCATCGTCGGCACCTCAGGCGAACCTCCGCCGCTACGCCGAGCGCATGGGTTGGACGGACGTGCCCTGGTACACGATCCGCAGCGAGCGCTTCTCGGCTGACTTCGGGGTCGACGAGTGGTTCGGCTTCAACGTCTTCCTGCGCGACGGCAACGACGTCTACCGCACCTACTTCCTGCAGCACGGAGCGATGGTCCAATGGATCGGCAGCCTCTGGAGCTTGTGGTCCTTGACGCCCTATGGCGGGCAGGGCGACGACGAGGACTTGCCCGAGGGCTGGCCGCGGGCGCCGGGGTCGTTCTGGTTCCGCCGCCACGACGAGTTCGACGAACCGCCGCCGTCGGCCCGCTTGGGCATCGACGCGGACGATCGACCCTAGCTCCGTGCGGTACGTCGCTGGACACCAACATCAGTAGCTGACAACTCGTTTCGCCGCCTCGCTTGCGAGGGAGGCAGCGGCGTCGTGGGCGAGCCCTCTTTCCGCTCCCGCTTCCGCGTGAGAGCTCAAGCCCGCGTTACCTCCCGCGAAGGCGGGTGCGTCCGCGTCGGCCGCAGAGCATGTCAGAGCGAGCCGCTTGCGAGCGAGCGAACGAGCGTCAGCGAGGCTCTGCGGACGGGCGATGCGGACGCGCCCGCCGAACCGCGTCGCCGGGACCTAGGCCAAAGCGGCGCGCGGCCCTAGCCGATGCGATCCAGCCGCTCCGATCGCACCCGACTCACGGATTCGATCGCCTTCTCCCGGTTCGCGAAGATCTCCAGCCGCACGATCTTCCCCTCACGCAGCTCGAAGACGTGGGCGCCCTCCTGGTGGATCTGCACGCCGCTGCCCCTGCCCCGGCCGTGGTACCGGGCGAGCACCACGACGTGATCACCGAGCTCGAGATATTCCTCGGCCTGGGCGCGCCAGTCCTCCCATTCGCTGAGCCAGGCGAGAAGGCGGGGATTCGGATTTCTCGCGTCCTTCTGAACGCCCCCGAGCCCGGGGAACTCGTCGGACCACCCCCACTCCATGTCCGGGTGATAGATCTCGAAACGAGGTCGCCAGTCGCCGCGGCCCCAGTGCTCGTAGATCGGTGCCAGCAGTTCGGCGTTGCCTGGCGTCACCTCCGCCGCCTTGGCCTCTAGGCGGCCGCGGCAGGCTCCTCGACCCGGCGCGGCATAAGCACCTCGCGGGCGATCACCAGCCGCTGGATCTGCGACGTGCCCTCGTAGAGCTGCATGATCTTGGCGTCGCGCATGAGCTTCTCGACCGGGTACTCCTTGATGAAGCCGTAGCCGCCGTAGACCTGCACGGCGTCCACGGCGATCTCCATCGCGGAGTCCGCGGAGAAGCGCTTGGCGTGCGAGGACGCCAGCGTGTTGCGCTCGCCGCGGTCGAGCAGTGCGGCCGACTTCCAGGTCAGCAGGCGTGAGGCCTCAACCTTGGTGGCCATGTCGGCGATCATGAACTGGATCGCCTGGTGCATTGCGATGGGCACGCCGAACTGGACGCGCTCCTTGGCGTAGTCGCGGGCGTGCTCGAAGGCCGCCTGACCGATGCCGGTGGCCATCGCCGCCACGCCGGGCCGGGTGCGGTCGAGGGTCATCATGGCCAGCTTGAAGCCCTTGTTCTCCTCGCCCAGGAGGTGGTCGGCCGGGATCTCGACGTCGCTGAAGGAGATCATCGCCGTGTCCGAGGCACGCTGGCCGAGCTTGTCTTCCTTCTTGTCCACGCTCACCCCGTCGGCGTCGCGCGGAACCACGAACGCGGATATGCCGCGGTGGCCGGCCTCCTTGTCGGTCTTGGCATAGACCGTGTACCAGGAGGCGTGCGAGCCGTTTGTTATGAAGCTCTTGGTGCCGTTGAGGACGTACTTGTCGCCCTTCTTGACCGCGGTGGTGCGCATGCTCGACACGTCCGATCCCGCGTCGGGCTCGGTCAGGCAGAAGGAGGCCAGCGTGAACTGCTCGGTCAGCATCCCCAGGTAGCGCTTCTTGATCTCCTCCGAGCCACCGATCACCACGGGGGCGAGCGCGAGCCCGTTGCACATGATCGATGTGCCCATGCCCGAGCAGCCCCACCCGACCTCTTCCTCGATGAGGCAGCCGGAGAGGTAATCCAGCTCCGGCCCGCCGTACTCCTCCGGGACGTGGGAGTTCATCAGCCCCACCTCCCAGGCCTGCTCGAGGATCTCGCGCGGGAAGGTGGAGTCCCTGTCGTACTCCGCGGCCTTCGGGCGAATCTCCTTCGCCGCAAAGTCGTGGGCGAGCTCTCGGATGTCCTTCTGCTCGTCGGTCAGGCTGAAATCGACCACGGGTGCTCCATTCCGGGGCGCCGCCTCGGCGACCCGATTGATTAGTCAGTCAATCACTCCAGATAGGTTACAACAGGAATCGATGGACTTCGGAACGATCATCATCGTCGTCTCGATAGTCGCCGTGCTGGTGGCCGCCGCCTCCTACTGGGGCAGCGGCCGGATCTACCGCGGACTCGGCCGCGAGGGCGGGCTCGACATGCGCCGAGAGCCGGAACAGCCCTCCGCGAGCAGTGCCGAGGCACGCGAGGAGATCCGCCAGATGGTCGAGGCCAAATCGGCCCGCCGCGAGGCCCGCGGCGAGGCGCCGCTCGACGTGGACGCCGAGATCGCCTCATTGACTCGCGCGGTCCCCAGCGCCGACCCGGCACTGCGCGAGGAGGTTCGCCAGCTCGTGCTCGCGCGCAACGAGCGCCGAGTGCGTCAGGGCAAGGAGCCGCTGGACGTGGAGGCGGAGGTCGATCGCCAGCTTCGGGCGGCGGGGGGGTGACTTTCGGGCCCATTCCGGGTATAGGCTGCGTTCAAGATGGCTGACGCACGCCGCATCGACCTCGACGAGCTCTTGGTTCGTCCAGGCTGCTACCTCAATCCGCAGACCGAGATCATGGTCGTGATCGACGATTCCTCGGCGATCGACGGCGAGATCTTCAACATGGAGGAGTTCGAAGGAGCCGACTGGGTGCTGATCTCCGACGATGTTCCGGTCGACGAGTCTCGCCGCGACGAGCTGCTCGAGAGCTTCCAGGCCCATTACCACGGCGGTGACGGACGCATGCGGGCGACGCCCGAGGAGATCGACGACGACGAGGTGGAGCCCGATCCAGAAGAGGCGGGCTTCACCGCCGAGGGTGACGACTAGCGCTTCGCGGGCCGCGCAGCGGAGAGCCTAGGCTCCGCCATGCGCCCCGTCTTCTTTCTCGGCGTCTTCATTCCGATCGCGATCGCGCTCGAGCTGGCGCATGTCGACAACCCCGTGCTCATCTTCGGCGCGGCGGCACTGGCGGTGATTCCCTGTGCGGCGGTGATGGGCGAGGCCACCGAGGCGATCGCCGCCAAGACCGGCCCGGGCATCGGCGGACTGCTCAACGTGACCTTCGGCAACGCGCCGGAGCTGATCATCGCCTTCTTCGCCCTGCTGGAAGGCCTACAGGAAGTCGTGAAGGCCTCGATCGTGGGCTCCATCATCGGCAACGTGCTCCTGGTGATGGGAGCAGCCTTCCTGGTGGGCGGCCTTCCGCGCGACAAGCAGACCTTCAGCCAGACGGCCGCCCACGCACAGTCGGCGATGCTCACTCTGGCGCTCGCTGCCCTGATCTTCCCCGCGATCTTCCAGCTCATCCACGGGGGCGGCCTGCCCGGCGTGGGCGAGGACCGCGTGAACTTCGGATCGGAGCTGGAGCAGCTCTCGTTCGGAGTGGCGATCGTGCTGCTCGTGACCTATGTCGCCGGGCTGGTGTTCTCGCTCAAGACCCACCGCGCGGTGTTCAACCCCTTCGAGGAGGAGGCCGAGGACGAGGAGAGTCACCACTGGTCGATCAAGAAGGCGGGGGTCTTCCTCGCGCTTTCGGCCCTGGCCGTGGGTGTGATGTCAGAGATTCTGGTGGGATCCATCTCCGAAGCGGCCGACGAGATCGGGCTCTCGCAGTTCTTCGTGGGCGTGTTTGTGGTGGCGATCGTCGGGAACGCCGCCGAGCACTGGGTCGCGGTGCTCGTGGCGGCCAAGGACAAGATGGACCTGGCGGTGAACATCGCGATCGGATCGAGCGCCCAGATCGCCCTGTTCGTGGCCCCGATCCTCGTTTTGGCCTCGTTCGTCGTGGGCCCCAACCCGATGGCGCTGGTGTTCAACGGCTACGAGCTGGGGGGGCTGCTGTTTGCGGTGTTGATCGCCAACCTGGTGACCCAGGACGGCGAGTCGAACTGGTTCGAGGGCGTGCAGCTGCTGGCCCTGTATGCGGTGCTAGGGCTGGTCTTCTACTTCGCTTAGACCCTTTAGCGCGGTGACCGTGGCGCGGGCCATGCGCACGAGCACGCGCCGGTCCACGTTCTCGAGTGCGTCGCAGGGCAGGTGGTAGCAGGGGTCGCGCGGGCGTCGCACCGAGGCTTCGTATCCGGGCGTGCCCGCCGTCCGGTCGCCATCGTGGCGCCGCGCGATCTCGTCAAGGGCCCGCAGGTGCTCGGTCAGCCCTGCCGCCGTAACCGGTGAAGGCGCCGCGCGTCGGTCAGGCAAGCGCGGCGCGTACGCCGGCCAGCAGGCGGTTGCTGTCGAAGGGCTTCTCCAGGAGCTGCAGCTCCTCCCCCGCGAAGCCATGATGGTCGAGCACGTCCCCGGCGTGCCCCGACATGTAGAGCACCTTGAGGGAGGGTCGTAGGGAGCGCAGCTGCTCGGCCACCTGGCGTCCCGACATGCCCGGCATCACAACGTCGGAGAGCAGCAGGTCGATCTCCCCTTGAAATTGGTCGCACAGGATCCGCGCACGGTAGCCGTCGGCGGCATCTATCACGCGATAGCCGTTCTCGGCGAGGATGCGCCCCGTCAGCTCACGCACCGCCTTCTCGTCCTCCACCACGAGCACGGTCTCTCCGCGGCCGGCCTCGGCCAGCGCCGGCGGGTCGGCCTCGGGCGACGGTTCCTCGTCGCTCAGCGGCAGGTCGATCTCGACCGTCGTTCCGCGGGAGGGAAGGGTGTCCAGGCTCACCCGTCCGCCGGCGCCCTGCACGATCCCGTAGACCGTCGCCAGCCCCAGTCCGGTGCCGCGGCCCTTTTCCTTCGTCGTGAAGAAGGGATCGAAGGCGCGCGCCGCGACGTCGTCGGTCATCCCGGTGCCGGTATCGGTCACCCGCAGGCGCAGGCGATCGTGCACAAACTCGGTCGAGAGCACCAGCCGGCCGCCACCAGGCATCGCGTCGCGAGCATTGACGATCAGGTTCACGAGGATCTGCTCCAGCTGCCCGGCGGGCATCCCCACCAGGCAGCGCCCGGGCGCCAGATCCGCGCGGAAGTCCACGTGCTCGCCGAGCGTGCGCTGCAGCATGTTGCGCAGGTCGGCGATCACGTCGCTGACGTTCGCCACGCCGGCCTCGGCGGGCTCCCGGCGCCCGAACAGCAGGAGCTGGCGCGTGAGGTCGGCCGCGCGCTCGGCTGCTCGGCGAATCTCGTGCACGTCGGAGCGCGAGCCCTCGGGAACCGTGCTCTCCAAGAGCTCGGAGTAGCCCTGGATGATTCCCAGCAGGTTGTTGAAATCGTGCGCCACTCCACCGGCGAGCTGTCCGATGCTCTCGAGGTGCTGCGCGCCCCTCAGCTCCTCCTCGCGGCGGCGGCGCTCGGTCACATCGACCATCACCCCTTGGAGATAACGGGGCTCGCCGTCCTCGCCGTGGAGGATGGTGCTCTGCTCCTCGATCCAGATCCAGGCCTCGTCGGCCCGGCGTAGCCGGTAGGTGGCGGAGAAGCCACGCTGCTCGCGATAGCGGGACTTCGACTCCTGGGCGGCACGCTCGACGTCCTCGGGGTGCACGCGCGAGAGCCAGAAACCGGCGTCGTCGGTCCACGCCTCGGGCGCAAAGCCAGTGAGGCGCTCGATCTGAGGGCTGATGTAGATCATCGACGCTGTTTCGTCGAAGCGCCCGAGGTACGTGACCGCAGGGATCTGCTCGACCAGGGCACGCCAGCGGCTCTCGGCCGCGCGCCGGGCCTCGTCGGCCCGCTTGCGCTCGGTGATGTCGCGCAGGTAGCCGGCGAAGAGCGGCCGTTCGCCAAGCACGGGGACGATCGTCAGCTCGACCGGGAACTCGGTGCCGTCCCGGCGCAGAGCCGTGAGCTCGAGGCGCCGGCCGAGAACCTTCGACTCGGCGGTTCCGTGCGCCGCCACCGCGCGGCGGTGAGCGGCGCGGTACGCGCTGGGGATGATCAGAGTCGCCAGCTCTTGGCCGACCGCCTCGGCGCGAGTCCAGCCGAAGGTCCTCTGCGCCGCCTTGTTCCACTCGACCACGAGTCCATGCGCGTTGATCACGATCACCGTGTCGAGCGCGGCGTCAATTACCGCCGTTTGAACCGCCTCGCTCTGGGCCCGGGCCGCCTCGCTGCGCTGCCAGTCGGTCACGTCCTGGATGATCCCGTCGACCCGCAGCGCACGGCTGTCGGCGTTTCGCGCTACGCGCGCGTCCACGTGGAGGAGCCGCTCCTCGCCGCCCACGCGGATCCGGCATTCGTACTCGTAGCCCCGGCCCTGCGCGAGACCGGCAACGATCGTGGCTAGCACCCGGGGACGGTCGTCCGGATGCACCATGTCGAGCCAGGCCTCCAGGCTCGGTTCGATCTCCGGCCCGAGGCCGAGAAGCTTGATCAGGCCGTCCGACCACTCGACGGCTCCGGTGGTCTCGTCGCGAGTCCACGTGCCCAGCCGGCCCACCTCCTGCATGTGAGCAAGCGCCCCGCAGGCGCGGGCCAATTCGGCACGAAGGCTCTCTTCTTCGGGCAGGGGCTTGAGCATGAGACCGGATCCAATAACCCATCGGCGGACCCCGGGCGGGCCTTGAGCAAGACTGGCCTACGAAGCAAAGCCCGACGGCCGGTGCTTGATCTCGCGCTCGGTGATGATGCGGTCGACCAGTCCGTACTCGAGAGCGCCCTCGGCGCTGAAGAAGCGGTCGCGATCCATGTCTTCATGGACCTGTTCGGCGCTCTGTCCGGTGTGACGCACGTAGATCTGCTCCAGCAGGCGGCGCATCTCGAGGATCTCGCGTGCGTGGATCTCGATGTCGGTCGACTGGCCCTGGAAACCTGCCGAGGGCTGGTGAATCAGTATGCGCGCGTTGGGCAGGCTCAGCCGCTTGCCCTCCGCGCCGCCGGTGAGGATGAGCGAGCCGGCTGACATGGCCATTCCGTAGCAGAGCGTCTGAACGTCCGGGCGTACGTACTGCATCGCGTCGTAGATGGCCAGGCCCGCGTGCAGCGAGCCGCCCGGCGAGTTCACGTACACGGAGATGTCCTTGTCCGGGTCGTCGGATTCGAGGTGAATGAGCTGGGCTACCACGAGATTGGCTATGTCGTCGTCGATCTGCTGGCCGATGAAGACGATCCGCTCGTTGAGCAGGCGCGAGTAGATGTCGAACGAGCGCTCGCCGCGGGAGGTCTGTTCGAGGACCATCGGTACGAGTGAGGATTGGGCGCGGCCGATCTGCATCCGGTCTCTCCTGTCGTGTATCTTGCAACCTTTGAGTTGCACATCGTAGCGCAACCGTTGGGTTGCACATGGGTTTGGAGGTCATGTCATGGAGCTGAACCGCGAAATCACCCTCCCCGCCTCGCCCGAAGAGGTCTGGGAGTCCCTGGCCGAGCCGGCCTGGCTGGGCGATGACGCCTCGATCGAGCTGTGCCCCGCAGGGGAGGTGCGCGCCGGGGAGAGGACGGGCTTCGTCGAGGAAGTGGCGGAGTCGCGGCGGCTCGTGTTCTGGTGGTCGCGCCCCGAGGAGGACGCCACGCGAGTTGAGATAGGCCTCGAGGAGGCGGGCGACGAAACGATCCTGCGAGTGGTGGAGTCGCGGCCGCTGGCCATGCTCGATCTGCGTGGCGTGGAGTTCGTGGTGTCCGCGCCGCCGCTTCAGACGCCGGAGTTGAGCGCACGCTGATGGACTCGGCCGACGCTGTGTTCCTCGCCTTGGGCGATCCCACCCGCCGGCGCCTGCTCGCCCGCTTGGGGACGGGCGGCGAGGCGAGCGCCACCGACCTGGCCCGCGACCTCCCTGTGAGCCGTCAGGCGGTGCAAAAGCACCTGAGCACCCTCTCGGCGGCGGGTCTTGTTGCCGCGCGCCGGTCGGGCCGCGAGGTGCTCTTTCATCCGACGCCGGCGCCCATGTCCGAGGCGATGGCCTGGATGGCCGAAGTGGGCGCCCAGTGGGACGAGCGCCTGGCGGCGCTCGAGCGCCAGTTCGCGGGCCGGACGCGGGCGCGATAGCCCGCCTCTGCACCGAACGTCGACTTAAGCGCCGCTGGCGCGACTAACTCGACGCTCGGCGCCGTCACCCTGGCCGTCGTCCTCGTCCTCGTCCTCGTCCTCGTCCTTGTCGCCGCCGTCGTCGTCCATGCCCTGCTTCATGTCCGCCATGCGCTGCTCGCGCTTCTCCGCGGCCTTGGGATCGCGGCGGTCGGCGCGAATGGACAGCAGGATCCCGACCGTGAAGGCCACGGCGATCACGCCGAGGCTCACCAGTGGGCTCACCTTCACGACGCCCTCGATCAACAGCTTCACGCCGACCAGACCGAGCACGATGGCGATCGTCTCGTCGAGGTAGCGAAAGCGGGCGATCAGGCTCTCCACGAGCACGAACAGCGCCCGCATCCCCAGCAGGGCAAACACGTTGCCCATCCAGATGAGCAACGGATCGCGCGTTATGGCGAAGGCGGCGGGGATCGAGTCGATGGCGAAGGCGATGTCGGCGAAGACGATCGCCGCGAAGCACAGAAACAGCGGCGTCGAGTAAAGCTTTCCGTCCTCCCTGACGAACCAGTGCCCCTCGCGGAAGTCGCTCGTGACCGGGAACACCCTCCTGACCAGCCGAACCATCAGGTTCTTGTCCGGATCGACGTTCTCGGCCACGCCCTTCCAGATCCGATATGCCAGCACTACCAGAGCGGCGCCGAGGACGTAGATGACGACGTGGAAATGGTGGATGAGCTCCGTGCCCGCGAGGATGAAGACGCCCCGCATGGCCAGCGCGGCCACGATGCCCCAGAAGAGCAGCCGCGGGCGACGCGCGTAGGGCACGCCGAAGTAGGCGAACAGGATCAGGAAGACGAACAGGTTGTCGAGCGAGAGCGAACGCTCGATCAGATAGACCGTGGTGTAGAGGACCGCGTCCTCACTGCCCCCGTGCAGGTACACGGGCACGGCCGCGAGCAGGGACAGCGCCAGCCATCCAACCGACCACCAGGCCGCCTCCTTGAAGCTCGGCTCGCGCCCGCGCGCGAAGAAGTGCAGATCGAGCCACAGGAAGAAGACGACCGCCACGAGCAGCCCGCCGAGGACCATGAGGTCGGCACCGGTCACTTCTCGGAGCCTAGAGTGGTGGGATGCTTGGTCACGTTGCAATGGGAACGTGGAGCGGCGGGCGCTTCATGCATTTCGGCGAAGCGCTTTCCGACGAGCGCCTCGAGGCGCTGCTGCGACCGGGCGATGGGATCAGCACGCTGATCACGGCCGACGCCTACGGCGCCGGCGAGGCCGACTCGCTGCTCGGTCGCGCGCTGGCCGGCGTCCCGGCCTCGGACTTCACGCTGGTGGGTGCGATCGGCCACGATTTCTACGAAGGCGAGCGCGACGGCCCGCGCGGATTCCCGCGTTTTACCGATCCTCGCCTGCGCGGCCCGGAGAGCTACGGCGACTACGTCCGCATGGCTACCGAGCGCAGCCTGGCGCGCTGTGGCGTCGACTCCTTCGACCTGCTGCTGCTGCACAACCCGGACCGGCGCGGCTTTGAGTCGCCGGAGGCCTGGGAAGCGCTCCGCGCGGTTCGCGACGACGGGCTCGCCGGCGCGCTGGGCGTGGCGCCCGGACCGGCGAACGGCTTCACGCTGGACCTGGTCGGCTGCTTCGAGCGCTACGGCGAGCTGATCGACTGGGCGATGGTGATCCTCAACCCCTTCGAGCCGTGGCCCGGGGAGCTGGTGCTCGACGCGGCCGCGCGTCATCAGGTGCAGTTGATCACCCGCGTGGTCGACTACGGCGGCCTGTTCCATGACGACGTCCTCGCCGGGCACGAATTCGCCTCCGGCGACCACCGCCGGTTTCGCCCCGCGGGCTGGGTCGAGGCCGGGCGAAAGAAGCTGGAGGTGGTGCGTCCGATCGCCGAGCGCCACGGCCTGACCCCGCTGCAGCTGGCCTGCAGCTGGAACCTGGCGCATGCCCCGGTGCACTGCGTGGCCCCCACGCTGATCCAGGAAGCCGGCGCGCACGCCAAGCCGATCGAGCGCAAGCGCGCGGAGCTGGCCCGGGTGCCCCTCCACTCGCCGCTCACCCCCGAGGAGGTGGTCGAGATCCGTGCGCTCGGAGACAACACGGGCTCGATGCTGCTCAAGGGAGCCACTCCCGACCACGAGGGGGAAGACGGAGCCGATCGCTGGCAGGTCGGTCCCGAGCACGCCGAGGTGGCGGCGCGCTGGGGGATCGACCCGGAGCGCGACCTGCGCAAGACCGCCGCGTAGAGGAGCGATTCGGGTTCGTCGTTCGCGGCCGTCTGGCCTTGTCACGTTGCCGTAACGCGGTTTCGGGCCGCCGTCCTGGATTGACCGTCCCTGAGACGGTCTAGCCAGGACAGTGCGCAATGCGGCAGCCGGATTCGCCCGCTCGGCGGGCTTGTGTTACAGCGCCGCGACCGGAGTGACGGCTCCGGCAGATCCCGCCCCCTGGTTGCTGCCGTGAGAGGCGCCGAACTCGGCAGCCGGCGACCCTCAGGGCTGCAGGAGGTCGGCGCACCTCTGCAGGGCCTCGGTGTCCTCCGGGCCCTCTCCGTCCAGACATTCGGAGTACTCGCGGAAGGCCTCCGCTTCGGGTGAGTCTCCGGGCGCTGCGGTGCCTCCGGACCCGTCTCCGCCGGCCCCCGCGTTGGGCGGATCGGGGTCGGCGGGCACGACCGGGGTGGCCTCCTCGCCGCCGCCGGTGGCACCGAGGCCGTCGAGCGCTCCGCCGCCCAGGGACTCGGTCAGGTCCGAGAGTGGCCGCGCGTTGGCCGGCGCCTCGATCTCCTGATCGCCGTTCACGTCGCTCATCTCCACCGAGAACGTGAGCGAGCCCCCTTCCAGGCCACCCAAATCCTGGCGACTCTCCTCGGGCACTTCGAACTCGACCCGGGCCGACACGCGGCGGATGATGTCGTCCTCCTCCCCCACGTAGATGTCGAAGCTCGGGTCGCGGACCACCTCGCCGACTCGCTCTATGTCCTCGGCACTGAGCGGTTCGGGAACGGCTTGGCCCGTCGCGCCGCCGATCGCAGAGCCTGAGCTGCGGACGAACCGGTTGAGGTTGCGCATGACCGCCTCGACGGCGAGCGTGCCCGAAACGTGGCGCGTCTGCACGCCGCCGATCTCCTCCTGGCCCTCGTCGGTGGCCCGGGCCAGCCAGGAGCGCGGGTTGATTCCCAGCGCTCGCAGCGAACCGCGCTTGTTGTCATTGCGAGCGATGGACCGGTTGGCCCTTCGCACCTCGGCCGGGGGCTGCTCGTAGAAGACGTCCTGGAACTTGACGAATGCGCGGTCGCCGGTGGACAGGAAGCCGGTTTGGATCGTCTGGCCGGCGCCCTCGGAGCCCAGGCGCAGGTCGATGTCGGCCGAGGGCAACTTGTTTTCGTTCAGGCGAAATGGGCCGCTCGCATCGATCCGGACCGGACGCCCCGCGGACGCTCCGCCACTGAGGTCGAGCTCGGCCTCGACTTTCAGGTCGGCGCTCTTGATCTCCTGCCGGAAGGCCTGGTCGAGGATGTCCTCAACGCTCTCTGCGTCCTCCCCGCCGCCACATCCCACCAGTGCCAACACGGCGAGAGCGAGGAGGGCGGCGAGGCTGCGCACGCGGCGCAGGATAGTGGGCGCAAGCCTGCATCCCGCGCGGCCGACCGCAACCCTTCGCCATCCTCTTAGTTGTTACTCCAATGCGGAAAATCAACCTGACCCTCCTTGTCGCGCTCGCGGTCACGCTGCTCGCCGGCGTCCCGGCGCACGCGGCGGAGGTGATCCTGGTCAAGGGTGACCGCGCAGTACGGGTGAACGACCCCTCGGTGCCTTCGAAGGCGGAGATCGCGCTGGGGCTGCCCGAACCCGCCCTGGCCACGACGGCGCGGGCCCACGCCCGAGCAGCCTCCAGCTCCAGGGCGGACCGGCGCGCTGTGCTGCGGGCGCTGCGCAGCCGCAAGCTCGACAGCGCGAATGCGCGGCGCTGGCGGCGCTGGTACGGCAGATCCCTGCGCACATACCGCGGCTTGGCCGGCGCCCGCCGCCAGCAGCTCGGCTACGTGATCGATTCGGTCGAGGCGCTGGCCCTCGGTGGGCGCCTGAGCCGGACGCGGATGCCGGCCGCCTTCGTGCAGCTCGAGCGAAACCGCCGGTACTGGCGTTCGCTGCCCTACCCCGCATCCGGCGATCAGGTGAGCTTTCGCGGCAGCGAGATCCTCTACCAGTACTTCCCGGGCGAGGGCCTTCAGCTCCATCCGCTCTCGACCTTCAAGAAGGCCAACCTCATGCACGGGGAGTGCGAGCGCGGTGAGTCGACCTGCGACAGGGCGGGCCTGCGCCGGCTGCTCGACGAGATGGAGGGGCTGGCCGTGCGCCGCTCACGTCGCTTCATCGCCTGGGAGTACGCGTTCGCGTTCGGTGGCGGATCGCCGCCCTGGATGAGCGGGATGGCCCAAGCCACGGGCGTCCAGGCTCTCGCTCGCGCCGCCAAGCTCCTCGGCGAGCCGCACTACCTCGCGGTCGCCCGCAAGGCGCTGGGCGCATTCGAGACGCCGCCGCCGACCGGCGTGCGCACGACAGGGCCCGGCGGGGGAGTCCACTACCTGCAGTACTCATTCGCGCCGCGGCTCTACATCTTCAACGCGTTCCTGCAGTCGCTGATCGGCCTCCACGATTTCGGCAAACTCGCCGGGGAGACGCGCGCTACCGAGCTTTTTCGCGTGGCTGAGCCGGAGGCCCGTGAGGAGATGCCCTTCTCGGATGTGGGCGACTGGTCGCGCTACTACTACGGCGGCGCCGAGTCGACTCGCGAGTACCACGAGCTGCTGCGTGAGCTGCTGGCATCGATGTGCACGCGGCGCCTGGGCGAGCTCTATTGCGACCTCGCGGCGCGCTATCTGAGCTACCAGCGCGACCCGCCGAAGCTCGACTACACCGGGCCGAGCGCCGGCACCGAAGACGAGCCGGTCTCGCTGCGCTTCACGGTGTCCAAGCTCTCGGTCGTCGAGGTCAAGGTGCTGCGCGGCAGCAGGGTCGTTTTCTCGAGGCTGGCCACGGTCAGGCGCGGAAGCGGGAGCTTCGTCTGGCGCCCCCGCGGCCCGGGCCTGTTCCGGATCCAGCTCGCGGCCAAGGAGCTGCGCACCGGGTTCGGCAAGAAGGACCGCGCGTCGGCCGAGGTCGAAGTCGCGAACGTGCCGGGCTAACGCACGTACGGGCATTAGGCTCTGCGCCTCCATGGCGCCGCGCACCATCCTCTACACCGGCAAGGGCGGCGTGGGCAAGACGAGCGTGGCCGCGGCGAGCGCGCGGCGCTGCGCCGCCGCCGGGCTGCGCACGGTCGTGCTGTCCACCGATCCCGCCCATTCGCTGTCCGACTCGCTCGAGTCCCCGCTCGGACCCGATCCCACCCTGGTCGCGCCCAACCTGTTCGGCCAGGAGGTGCAGGCTCAGGAGGAGATGGAGCGCCACTGGAACTCGGTGCAGAACTGGCTGGGATCCTTGCTTGAAGAGCGCGGCGTGGATCGGATCGCCGCCGAGGAGTTGACCGTTCCGCCGGGCATGGACGAGCTCTTCTCGCTGCTGTGGATCAAGCGCCACCACGACGAGGACGAGTTCGACTGCGTGATCGTCGACTGCGCCCCCACCGGTGAGACGCTGCGCCTGCTCTCGTTTCCCGACGTGGTGACCTGGTGGCTCGAGCGCATCCTGCCCTCGCAGCGCAAGTTCGCCCCGTGGGCCCGATCGCTTTTCGACGTGCCGCTGCCGGCCGACGGCGTGTTCGACGATCTCGAGCGCCTGGCGCGCAACCTCGTGGCCATGAACAGCATCCTCCGCGACGGCTCGCGGACCACCGTACGCCTGGTGATGAATCCGGACCGGATGGTGGTAAAGGAGGCGATGCGCACGTTCACCTACCTCAACCTCTACGGCTACCTGACCGACGCGGTGGTGGTGAACCGCCTGCTGCCGGCCGAGGGCTACTTCGCGGACTGGAGCGAGACCCAGCGCCGTCAGCTCGAGCTGGCGCGCTCGGCCTTCGACCCGGTGCCGGTGCTCACCGCGCCCTATCTGGAGCGCGAGGTAGTCGGCCCCGAAATGCTCGACCGCCTGGCCGGTGAGGTCTTCGGCGAGCTCGATCCCGGTGCGGTGCTGCACAGCGAGATCGGTCAACAGTTGGTTACCGACAACGGCCGGGCCAAGCTCCGCGTGAAGGTGCCGCTCGCAGCCAAGGGCGACCTGTCGCTCAAGAAGATCGGTCTCGAAGTGGTAGTGCGAGTGGGCTCACAGAAGCGGACGGTGATGCTGCCGCCCGCGCTCGCGGCCTATTCGACCAGCGGCGCCCACTTCGAGGACGGAACGCTCGAGATCTCCTTCGAGAAAAGGATGGACGGATGACCGAGTCGCCCAGACCTGACCCCGCCGCGCTCTTCGTGCTGCTGGACGGGGTCCGCCGGGCCGCGCCACGCGAGCTGCAGGACCAGGTGACCAACGTGATCCGCGAGTTCCTGCTGACGCTGCGCGCGCTGATCGACTGGTACCTGGAACGCCTCGACGAGGGCCCGCCAGAGCCCGAGATCGAAGACATACCGATCGACTAGGACCAGTGTCTGTGGGTTCGGTGCGACGCGGGCGCCCGGGGTTGCGCTGCGCGAGCCGCCGCTTGCCGGGACCGGCGTCTGACTACAGCAACCAAGGCTGGGATCTGCCGGAGCTGTCACTCCTGTCGCGGCGTTGTAACACCGACGGGTGCGCCGACCGCGCCGTCGCGCCTGCACTCGGCCGAGTGTCGGATTGTGCACCTATGAGGTGCATAACTTGACACTCGATCAGTGGTCTAGCGACCGCGTTACAGCAGCGTGACAAAGGCCAACAGCACGGCCCGCATCCACCCCTTGCTTGCTGCCGTAGAAACGCGGGCCCCGGCAGCCGGCGACTCGCGCCGCGCCGGGCGAACCCGCGAACCGCCGAACCCACATCCAGCCTCTAGAACTTCGGCAGGCCCTTGGGCCCGGCGTCGCGCAGCACGTAACCCCACAGCCGGCGCACCACCTCGGGGTGGCGAGCAGCCACGTCAACCCGCTCGTTGGAGAGCGCGTAGAGACGCTTGTCTTTGCCCTGGTTGTCGGAGATCAACAGCCAGCGGCCGTCCGCCGCAGCCACGTGGTCGTTGTAGGCGGCGGTCCGGTAGGGACGCTTCTTGGCCGGGCGCCGGCCGTCGAGCAGCGGCGAGAGATCGACCCCGTCCATCCTGCCGGGGACCTCCTGGCCCAGCACCGAGAGCACCGTCGGGCCGACGTCGTGGGTGGAGGCGAAGTAGGGACTGGCCTTGCCCTTGGCCTTGCCCGCGGGATGGCGGATCAGGAAGGGCACGTGCGAGAGCTCCTCGTGGATCTCG
This sequence comes from uncultured Thermoleophilaceae bacterium, assembly GCA_963728495.1. Taxonomy (GTDB): domain Bacteria; phylum Actinomycetota; class Thermoleophilia; order Solirubrobacterales; family Thermoleophilaceae; genus JACVRW01. The sequence goes on from CAVSKI010000003.1 coordinate 471,794, forward strand.
TCGTAGCGCTTGCCCACCCAGCCGTACTCGCCGAGCAGCACGCCGTGGTCGCTGAGCAGCACCACCAGCGTGTTCTCGGCCAGCCCCAGATTGGCCAGCCGGTCCAGGAAGCGTCCCAGCCAGGTGTCGACCAGCGTTATCTCGGCGGCGTAGAGCTGGCGCATGCGCCGCAGGATCCGGGCGTCCAGGCCCAGCTCGCGGTATTTCGCGGACGGTGTCGGGAAGGGCTGGATCGGCTCGAGCCCGGCGCTGGCCTTCCCGTAGATGTCCTTGATGCGACGCGGGGCGTCCCAGGGCTCGTGGGCATCGAAGCAGTCGATCGTGAGCGCGAAAGGCTGGCGCGTGCGCGCCCATTCGACCCAGTTCATGCCGTTGCGAAAGACCCGGGCGGAGAGGAAGTCCTCCTCCTTGCGGTCGCGCGGGTTGGCCGCCAGGTAGGCGGCCATGCGCGGCTCGGCGCGGGACCCGCGCAGGATCGGCGGAAGGTTGTGGTTGATCTCGCGCTTGGAGACCCCGCGCTTCGGCTTCCTTCGCAGTGGCACCTGGCCGTCCACCAGCTCCACGCGGTCGAACTTCCCGCGAAAGCGCTTGTGCACACCGAGCAGGATGTGCGGGTTGTCGGTGATGTAGCCGGTGGTCCAGCCCTGCTCGCGCAGGACCTCCGCCCACATCTTGCCGTCGCTGTCCACAGGCTCCCAGCCGGGCTGGGGAGGGAGATCGCGGTAGGGATGCCAGCCGCGGAAGGGAAACGTGCGCCGGCCGGACATGATCGCCCGGCGGGCGGGAATGGTCGGCATCCCCTCGGGATAGGCCCGCTCGAAGCGCAGCGCCTGCTTGGCCACCTTGTTCATCGTTGGCGTACGCGCCCGGGGGCCATAGACGTGGTCGGCCCGCAGACTGTCCATCACAACCACCACCACGTTCATCGCGTTGGGTGGGGCGGGCTGGCGCTTGAAGCCGGCGGCCTCGTCCTCCTTGTCGCAGCCCGCAGCCCCGAGCAGCGTCAGGCCGGCGGCGCCGGCGCCCCCCGCCTGAATCAGGCTGCGACGTGTGAGGTCGTCGGCCATGGCAGCCGGGAAGAGTAGCCGTGCGCTCGCAGTAGGCTGTTGGGGCGATGGCCAAGACCTGGGTGCTCACCGGATCTCTCGACAACTTCCGCGCCACCCGCGAGCACGGCTTCCGCGTGATCGGGGCCAAGGAGGGACGGCGCAGGATGGCGGAGGGGATCGAGCCGGGAGACCGGATCGTTTTCTACTTGACCGGGATCCAGGCCTTCGGCGGCATCGTGCGGGTTACCGGAGAGATGTATGAGGACCGCGAGGAGATCTGGCCGGGCAAGCCGGGCAAGGTCGACCCGTATCCCTGGCGATTCGAGACCGAGCCCGAGCTGACACTCGACGAGCAATCCTTCGTGCCCGCGGAGGATGTGGCGCTCGAGCTCGAACACGTGCGCAAGTGGCCCGCCGAGCATTGGCAGCTCGCCTTCCAGGGCCAGCTGCGGACGGTCTCCGACGCCGACGCCGAGCTGCTGGAGCGCAGGCTGCGCGAGGCTGCTCCCGCTCCGGCGTGAGCGAGGCGCAGGACCGCATCCGCACTCTGCTGCTGCGCGGGGACAACCTTCTCAAGAGCGGCCGCCCCGAGCGCCTGCCGCGCGCCGTGGAGGCCTTCGAGGAGGCGGCGAGGGTCGCCGAGGACCCGGCGATCGAGGAACGCACCCGGGAGCTGGTGCGGCGGCGACTCGAGACGACCCGTGCGCTCGCCGGCGCCGAGGGGGGCTGATGCAGCACTCCCGTCACTACACCCTCGAGGAGGCCTCGGCGCTGCTGGAGCCCCTGACCGAGCTGATCGGGCGCATGCGCTCGGCGCGCGACCGGCTCGGCGACGCGGAGGCGCGCGCGGCGCTGGCGGCGGCCAGCGGCTCGAACGGGGGCGGGCAGCCGGGGCGAACGGTGTCGGAGGGCTTTCTCGAGCTGCGCGACGCGATGATCTGGCTGCGCGACCGCGAGATAGTCCTGCGCGACCTCGATCGCGGCCTCGTGGACTTTCCCGCCCTGCGCGACAGCACGGAGATCTACCTGTGTTGGCAGGAGGGCGAGGACGAGATCGCCTTCTGGCACGAGCCCGAGGCCGGCTTCGCGGGACGGCGGGCGCTCGATGATGTCTGAGCTGGCCGAGACCTTCCGGGCGCTGAACAGCGAGCAGAAGGCCGCCGCGGTGGGAGCGCTGCTGCTGGCCGTGAGCACCTTCGGCCCGTTCTCCTTCGTGGAGGTTGCCGAGATCCTCGTGGCGCTGGCCGTGCTGGCCCTGCTGCGCGCCCGCGCGCTCGGCAAGCGCTTCCACCTCCCCTTCGGCGACGGCACGGTCATAGCCGCGGCCGGCATCTGGGCCGCGGCCCTGATCGTCGTGCGCCTGTTCGACCGGCCGCTGGGCCAGAACCTGCTCGCGCTGGGTTGCGCGGCCATCCTGGTGGCCGCCGGCGCCCGCGAGCGGGCCAAACGCCCGCCCGACGACATTCCACCCGAGCCGCGCAAGGCGCCGGTCCCGCGGCCGCCCCGTCCCGACCCCCCGACCGAACGGCTGGCCGAGCCCACGGAGCCGCTGACCGCGCCGACCGAGCCGCTGCCGCCGCCGGAGTTCGAGCCCTACCGACCGCAGCCGAACGAGCAGCTTCGCCTGGGCGGCGAGGGCGACTCCGAGGAGCTCAAGCGGCCGGCGGAATCGCCTGGCGAAAGCGGAACTTGAAGTCCGGGTCGACCTGCTTCTTGATCTCGCGCAGGCGGGGCAGGTTGCCCGCGTAGTAGGCACGCTGCCAACTGGTGAGCTGCGGGTCGATGTAGTTCTGGTAGGCCTGCCCCGACGCGTAGGGCCGCAGGGCCCTCCAGACGCCGTTGATCCAGCGCTTGCTCGGTCCGGCACTGCCCGTGAAGTAGGCCCCGTACTGCAGGGAGAAGAGCATGTCTCGGTGAACGAACGCGGTGGCGTCGGCGGCCGGCCGGTTGTAGGCGCCGCCGTAGGCGTCCAGCAGCAGGGCGCCCGATCCCGCTCCCGGCGTGCGCTGGCGGCGCTCGATCCAGTCGATCATGGTCCGGCGCCCGCGAGCGGGCAGCGGCTCATCGAAGTAGTCGGACTTGGCGAAGAAGCTGGCGCGCGGCATCGTGCCGCCGGGGCTGGTGCCCGTGGTGTGGCAGGCCCGATACCCCTCGTCCAGGCAACCGGCCCAGCGCAGAACCAGGGAGAAGTAGCTCGAGCTGCCGACGCTCACGCTGGCGCCTCCCACCCGGCTCAGCGGCCGGATCAGGTTGCGCAGCGCCGACGCCGAGCCGAAGAACTGGCCCAGCGCGGTCACACGCGGCGAGCCCGAGCCGCCGGTGGTGCCGAGGCTGAAGATCGAGGTGAGCGCGGGCGGCGCGTGGGGGGCGAAGCGCTGCCAGGCGGCGAGCGCCTGCTCGGCCTGGGCCCAGGGCCAGGAGATCAGGAACCAGGCCGCGCCGGGCGCGCGGTGGGTCTGCAGCGTGAACGAGGTGACGATGCCGAAGTTGCCGCCCCCGCCGCCACGGCAGGCCCAATACAGATCCTCGTTCGTGTTGGCATCCACCTGCCTCACGCGGCCGTCGGCGGTGACGATCGTGGCGGCGCTGAGGTTGTCGGTGGTGAGCCCGAAGCGGCGCCCGGCCAGGCCATGCCCGCCGCCCAACGTGAGGCCGGCGACTCCCACCGAGGGGCACGATCCCGATGGCACCGACAGCCCGCGCTTGGTGAGCGAACGCTGAAGGTCGATCAGCTGCACGCCGGCGCCGACCCTCGCCTTGCCGTTGGACACGCGGACGCCGCCAAGCTTGGAAAGGTCCACCACCACGCCGTTGCTCAGAGTCGAGTAGCCCGCGTAGCTATGACCGCCGGAGCGCGCCACGATCCGAACGTCGAAGCGGTTGGCCCACTTGACGACCGCGGCAACGTCCGCGGTGTTCTCCACCTGGACCACGGCCTCGGGCCGCGCGCCGTCGTAGCGCAGGTTGTAGACCAGCCGCGCGCGGGAGTAGCCGGGCGAGCGCGGAAAGATCACCCGCCCCTTGACCGCCGAGCGCAGCGCTCGGGCGGCCCGGTCGGAGAGCGCCGAGGGGGCGGCCAGAGCGTCGGAGAGCGCTTCGCCCGGCAGCGTCAGCGCCAGCGCGCCGCCGGCAGCGCCACCGAGGAACTCGCGACGGTCGAGATTCATTGCGCCACTCTATATCCATGCTCGCCACCAGCTGCCCTCACTGCGGGGCCGAAACGCCGCCCCAAGCGGCGCGCTGTGGGAGCTGCGGCTTTGCCTTCTTCGAAGAGCGCGAGCGGCGGCGGCTCCCCCGGCCGGGTCCGGTGGCGATGGCCGTGGTGGCGGTCGCCGCCGCCCTCATCGCCGGCGCCGCGCTGCTGCTGACCCGCGACCAGCCGGCTCCTGCACCGGCGCCGCCCCCACCGGTGGCCCAAGCACGGGCGGAGCACCTCCTGGAGAGCCAGTTCGCCAACGCCGGGTACGACGACACCGCTGCGGTGAGCTGCGGGCGCGCCATCCGCCTGGGCAGCTCCACCCGCTGCCAGGTCCGCTACGCCAACGGCGACACCCAGCTGATTCTGGTCGGCCTGGGCGGGCGCGGCGGCCTGGACATCACGATTCCCTACCCGGCGCAGCGGCGGCCGGGCGGCTGACCTCGGCCACCACGCCCGCGTCCCAGTCGCACGGAGACTGGCGGGCTCCGTCGCGCGGTTGCCCCACCAGCTGCCCGCCGGGGCAGTCGCTGGCCTCCACGCGGCGGCGCGGGTTGCGGACGCCCAGCAGCCCCAGCACGCCACCCAGCGCCACCAGCACGGTCGCGATTCCGATGCCCACGCGGAAGGCGCGCACCGATGCGTCCGTGCCGGCCTCTCTGACCGACGCCTGCACATCCTCGGGAACACCCTGGACCTCGACCGTGGCCAACGGCTGAGTCTTGGCCCGGTCGACCGCGGCCGCCACTTGGGGGCGCTCCGCGGCCAAATCGCCCAGCTCGCTGTCGAGGCGCGAGCCGAACGAGGCCGCCACGACGGCGCCCACCGCCGCGATCGTAACGAGGCCGGCCACTCGGGCGATCGCGTTGTTCACTCCGGAGGCGATTCCCGCGTTCGAGTCGTCGGCGTCGGCCAACACGGTCGCGGTCAGGGGCGCCACCGTCATAGACAGCCCCACCGAGAACACCAGGAGCCCGGGCAGCAGGTCCACGAGATAGTCGACGTCGGCGTCGAGGCGCATCAACCAAGCCATCCCCGCGGCCGCGATCAGCGGTCCCACGCCCATGAAGAAGCGGGGTCCGTAGCGGTCGGCCAGGGCGCCGAAACGCATCGAGAGCAGGAACATCACCAGCGTCACCGGCACCGACGCGGAGCCAGCCTCGAGCGCGCTGAACCCGGCCACCTGCTGAAGGAACAGCACCAGGAAGAAGAACAGCAGCCCCAGGCCGCCGTACATGGCGAACGTCTCGATGTTCCCGAACGCGAAGTTGTGGCGCCGGAAGAGGCCCAGCGGCAGCATCGGGTGAGACGTTCTCGCCTCCCACGCGATGAAGCCCGCGAACAGAAGGGCGCCGACCAGGATGGGCAGCGCCACCAGCGGGTCGGTCCATCCGTGCAGCGGCTGCTCGATCAGCCCGAACGTCATCCCGGCCAGGCCGAGGGCACAGAGCGCGGCTCCGACCACGTCCACTCGAGCGTCGGGATCGCGCTCCCTTCCCTCGGGCACGACGCGCAGGATGAGGATCAGCGTGACGATCACGATCGGCACGTTGATGGCGAATATCCAGCGCCACGAGGCGCTGTCCACCAGCTGGCCGCCGATCAGCGGGCCGAGCACCGTTCCGATGCCGCCCCAGGCGGTCCAGGCACCCACCGCCTTGCCGCGCTCGCTGGGCTCGAAGTTGGTCACGATCACCGCCAGCGCGGCGGGTGTCAGCGCCGCCCCGGCCACGCCCTGAAGCGCCCGCGCCAGCACGAGGGTCTCGATCGTGGGCGCCAGCGCGCAGGCCAGCGAGGTCACGCCGAAGGCGACCACCCCGAGCGCGAACACACGGCGCTCGCCGAAGATGTCGCCCAGCGAGCCTCCGATCAGCAGAAGCGAGCCGAGCGTGACCAGGTAGGCGTTCGAGGTCCACTGCTGGCCGGCCAGCCCGCCGCCGAGGTCGTCCTCTATCGCGGGCAGGGCCACGTTGACCACCGTGGAGTCCACGGTCACCACCGTGGTTCCGAGGATGGCCGCTACAAGTACGAGCGTCTTGGTGCGCGCGGGCAGGGCTGCCGCGCCGCCGGGCACTCCGGCCTCCATCAGCCGGGTGCCGCTCCGTTCACCGAGGCGGCTCCCCGTGGGCTGGGGCCTATATACCGGGCGCTGGGCCTGATGAGCCTGCCCTCGCGCTTTTGCTCGAGGATGTGGGCGGCCCAGCCGGCCACGCGAGCGCACGAGAACATGGGCGTGAACAGGTCGGGCGTGACATCGGCGTAGTCGAGTACCACCGCGGACCAGAACTCCACGTTGGTGGCCAGGACCCGGTCGGGCTTGCGCGCCTGGAGCTCGGCCAGCGCGGCCGCCTCCAGCTTCTCCGCGATCTCCAGTCGCGGAGCGGCGATCTCGCGGGCGGTATTACGCAGCACCCGGGCGCGCGGGTCCTCCGCGCGGTAGACGCGGTGGCCGAAGCCCATGAGGCGCTGCCCGGAATCCAGTGCGTCCTTTACCCAGCGCTCGGCGTCACCAGTGGCCTCGACCCCGTCGAGCATGTGGAGCACGCGGCTGGGTGCGCCGCCGTGCAGCGGACCGGACAGCCCCCCCACGCCGGCGGACAGGGCGGCGGCAACGTCGGCGCCGGTGGAGGCCACAACGCGAACGGTGAAGGTTGATGCGTTCATGCCGTGCTCCGCCGCGGAGATCCAGTAGGCGTCGATCGCCTTCACGTGATTGGGGTCGGCCTCGCCCCGCCAGCGCAGCAGGAAACGCTCGGGAATCGACCGCGCCTTGTCGATCTCGAGCTGGGAGACCGGAGGCCGCCCGACGCCGCGCGCGGACTGGGCGACGAACGAGAGCGCCATAACCGATACGCGCGCAAGGTCCTGACGGGCCTGCTCGTCGGAGATGTCGATCAACGGCCGCAGGCCCCATTCGGGGGCGAGCATCGCCAGAGCGGCCTGAAGGTCGGTGCGGGCGTCACCGGTGCGCACGGCGAGTGGGTGAGGCTGGGCCGGAGGCATGCCCGGGTCGAAGCTCCCGTCCACCAGCAGCCCCCAGACCTTTTCGAAGGGAACGCTGCCCACGAGCTCCTCGATATCCACGCCGCGGTACCGCAGCGCGCCGCCCTCCCTGTCGGGTTCGGCGATCGTCGTATCGAAGGCGATGACGCCCTCGAGACCGGACGGAACCTCGATGAGATCGGCCAACGGGGCCTCCTGAACGAACCGGGGTGGGCGGAGAACGCAGAATACCCTCCGCCCGGCCTCGGTCGGTCGAACTACGCTTGTTTGCGCATGCGAGCGGCAGCGATCCTGGCTGGTGTCATGCTGGGGCTGGCCGGCCTCGTCGTGTCGGCCATCTACCTGATCTTCATCGGCTGGGGATGCGAAGGGACCGATGCCGGCGACCCACCCCCGGACGGGTCGCTGGGGGCCGCGCTCTGCGACTCGCCGGCCTTGCCGCCGGCCCTGTTGGCGCTCGGCCTAGCCGCGCTGGTGGCCCCGCTGGTGGGCGCCGTGATCGCCGCACGTCGTCGTCGTCCCGCGCCGCTACTGGGATCGGCGGCCGTCGCGGCGGGGGCCGTATCCGGCCTTGGACTGGTGCTGGTCGAGGTACAGAGCGCGAGCCCCGAGCTCTTCGTCGGTCTTCCACTGCTCGTGTGCATTGGCGTGGGAGTGGTGGCCGTTGGCCAGAGCCGCGCCCAGCCCCGGCAATAGGCTTCAGCCATGCCGATTCTCGATGGCGCTCGACCCCAACGTGCTCGAAGTGGGAACGGCGATCGGCTGCCGACCTCGAACGGGCCGCCGCGCCTGTATCTGACTCGATAGTGGCCTCGCGCCAGGGTCGGAGGACGAAGACGTCCGCCGGAGGTACCCGGGTAAAGCGAGCTGCTCGAGCGATTGCTGGAGGACGCAGGCGAATGAGGAGCCACATCCGCCGCGCCTTCGCGCCCCTGTCGATCCCGAACTACCGGCGCTTTTTCGTCGGCCAGGTGTTCGCCCGCTGCGGTTCGTGGGTCCAGGCGGTCGCCGAGATCTGGCTCGTTCTGAGCCTGACCGGCAGCGGCGTCTCGCTCGGCTTGACCACCGCGCTCCAGTTCGCGCCGATGCTGGTGCTGGGCCCTTGGGCGGGCGTGTGGGCGGACCGCATCTCCAAGCGCCGCATCCTGCTTGCAGCACAGGGCTGGATGGTCGCTCCCGCGCTGACCCTGCTCGTGTTGACGGCGACGGGCGCGGTGGAGCTGTGGATGGTCTACGCGCTGGTGCTAGCGCGCGGGCTCGGCCATGCGGTCGACACCCCCGTCCGGCAATCGTTTGTGATGGAGGTGGTGGGCCGCGATCAGGTAGCCGCGGCGGTCTCGCTGAACTCGGCGGTCGTGTCGACCGCCAGGCTCGTCGGACCTGCCGTGGCGGGCGGGCTGATCGCGGGCGCCGGCATCGCGCCATGCTTTGCCGTCAGCTGTGTGGCCTTCCTTGTGGCCGTGGGCGCCCTACTGGCGGTGGACCCCTCCGCGCTGCAGCGCGGGGCGCTCGCCGGCCGGCACCCCGGGCAGCTGCGCGAGGGACTGAGCCAGGTGCGGTCCAATCCCGCCCTTCGCGTGCCCCTGATGGCCATGGCCGTCGTCGGCACGCTGGCCTTCAACTTCCAGGTCGTGCTCCCGCTGATGGCTCGCTACGCATTCCACGGCGGGGCCGGGACCTACGGTGCGCTCGCCGGAGCTATGGGCGCCGGTGCGATCCTCGGCGCGGTGACCACGGCCGGACGCGGCAGCCCGTCGCTCACCGGACTCGGCGCGATCGCGCTGGCCTTCGGCGCCCTCCTGGCCGCCATAGCCGCGGCGCCCACGCTGGGCCTTGCGCTCGCGGCACTGGTGCTGATGGGAGCCGCTGCCATCTCCTTCACCGCCACGACGAACTCACTGCTCCAGCTCGCCGCGCCGACCGCGATGCGCGGCCGGGTGATGGCGCTCTGGAGCGTCGTATACCTCGGCTCCACGTGCGTGGGCGGCCCGATCGTCGGCTGGGTGTCCGAGCTCGCCGGCCCCCGCGCCGGGCTTGCGCTTGGAGCGGTCGCCACGTTCGCGACCGGTGCCGGCCTGCTTGTGACCGCCGTCCGCCGGCAGCGTGCAGGCGACCGCCTGGTACCTTGCCACCATGGCTGACCAGCCGTTCTGGGAGAGTACGCTGGGCGGGCACTTCGTCCTCCCAAGGCGCACCTTCTGGCCCAGCTTCTTCTCCAAGGTCGTGGCCCGCCTGCAGTGGAATCCGGCGACCATCGACCTCACCGAGGACGCGCGAGCCTGGCCGGAGCTCCCGGCTGAGCGTCGCCGTAGCCTCATGACTCTTCTCGCCGGCTTCCGCGTGGCTGAGGACGCGGTCTCCGAGCACATCACGCCGTTCGCCGAAGTGGCCAGGGAGGCGACCTTGGCATCCCACGAGAGCCTGATGGCCTGGGTCTTCTTCCTGCAGCGCCGCGACGAGGACCGCCATGCGCTGATGTTCGACCGGATCGCCGCCGAGGTACTCGGGTTGCCCGGAGACACCCCCGCCGAGCGGCGCGAAGCGGCCCGGGCCTACGTCCCGCCTGCGGTGCTCGAGCTCTTCGAGGTGCGGCTGCCCGCGATGGCCGCGGAGCTCGCGGCGGGCCGCGTGGGACTGGGCGAGGGGGTCGCCCTCTACCACATGGTGCTCGAGGGGACCATCTTCGACGCCGCACATCACGCGCTGCGCGAGTACTTGGCCGACGACGCCCTGCCGGGGGTGCGCGAGGGCGTCGAGCGCGTCGAGCTCGACGAGCGCTGGCACATCGGCTTCGGCCTGCGCTGCCTGATGGAGGCCCAGCCCTCCCGAGAGCTCCTTGACGATCTGCTGGCGCACGCCGCCGAGGCCGCCGAGGCCTGGGGCGATGCCCTCCCGGCAGAGACTCGCGAGCACATCGCCGATGCGTGTCACCATCGGCTGGTGGCCGTCGGCCTCATCCAGCCGCACATGGCGGCCGAACGAGCCGTCAGGCGCGCACCGGCCGCTTAATCGCGCGATAGACGAACTCGTCGGTATGCGCCGACTTGCGTGCGGACACGACGCGATCGTGATGCGGCGAGTACCGGCACACCGGGTCCGTGGCGGCCGCCTCGCCGGTGAGCCGGAGCGCCTGGCAGCGGCAGCCACCGAAGTCGACCTCCTGTCGCCCGAGCGGGCAAGTGCGGCACGGCTCCTGCATCCAGTCGGTGCCCCGGAAGCGCGCGAACGCGTCGGACTCGTTCCAGATCCACTCCAGCGGATGCTCGCGGACGTTGGCGAACTCGAGCCCCGGGATCGTCGACGCCGCCTGGCAGGGCAACACATCGCCGTTCGGAGCGACCACAATCGCCGTCCGGCCCCACCCGCCCATGCATGGCTTCGGCAGGTCCTCATAGAAGTCCGGGAGCACCCAGAGGACGTCGACCTTGGGGCCCACGCGCTCACGGAAGCGCTGGACCGCCTCCTCTGCGCGCTGCAGCTGCTCCCAAGATGGCATTAGCGCCTCCTGGTTTGGGACCGCCCAGCCGTAGTACTGCGTGTTGGCCAGCTCGAGCCGCTGCGCCCCGAGATCGAGTGCGAGAGCGAGGATCTCCTCAATCCGATCGAGGTTCTGCCTATGCAGCACGCAGTTGATCGTCAGCGGGAAATCCAGCTCCTTGACGACGTGCGAGGCCGCGATCTTCTTCTCGAACGACCTGTTGCCGGCGATGCGGTCGTTCTCCGCCGCGTCCGGGCTCTGAATGGAGATCTGGACGTGGTCGAGCCCGGCCGACTTCAGCGCCTCGGCGCGCTCGCGCGTGAGGTTGACCCCGGCAGTGATCAGTGACGAGTAGAGACCGGCGTCACGCGCGCCGGAGCAGAGCTCGGCGAGGTCGCGGCGCAGCATCGGCTCACCGCCCGTGAGGGCGAGTTGCAGGACGCCGAGCGCGCGCGCCTCCCGGAAGGTGCGGGTCCAGTGCTCGGTCTCGAGCTGCGCGGCGGTACTTCTCGTGCGCCGATCTCGAGCGGGTTCGAGCAATACGGGCAGTGCAGCGGACACTGGTAGGAGAGCTCGGCGATCAGCGTGGCCGGCCTAGACTGCTGCATCGACCACGAGTCCTCTCTGGCTCAGGCCTTCGACCAGCCCCTGAACGTCGTCGCGCACGTCCGCGCCGTCGTATTGAGCCGAGAGGGTGCTGACGATCTCGTCGACGGAGCGCTCGCCGTCGCACAGCTCGAGCACCGCCACCGCGGTCGGGTTGAGCCGCACGGCACCCTCGGGGACGAGCAGCAAATGCTCCTCGCGCACCTCGTCGTACTGGAGCCGCGCGCCCGTGACAAGGCGAGGGCAGGTCATTCGACGGGCCCCGGCGGCTGCGTGTCGCCGCGCTCGATGGCCTCCAGCTGCGCCCACAGCATCTCCGTCTTGAAGCGGAGCGCCGCGACGGCGGCCTCCTGCCGCTCGCGCGTTCGGCAGCGCTCGACGGTCAGCTCGAGCGCGTACTGCGCATCGCGTGGCGCCTGCACAAGCCGTGTGCGGAAGTAGTCGAGCCCGGCGGCGTCGATCCAGTCGTAATGCCTCTCCAGTGCGTCGAGCCGCACACGGATCGCGGCCGGCCCGAAGAGCTCGGTGAGCGATGAGGCAACCGCCTCGATCCACGGCTTCTGGCGCGCGAAGTTCACGTAGGCATCAACGGCATAGCGCACCGCAGGGAGGACGTCCTGCTCCGACACCAGTTCTTCTCGCGACACGCCGAGCGACTCTCCGAGCCGCAGCCACGACTCGATCCCGCCTGTCCCGTCGGTCGTGCCGTCGTGGTCGATGATGCGCCCTATCCATTCGCGCCGGACCTCGATCTCTGGACAGTTCGAGAGGATCGCCGCGTCCTTCAGCGGGATGCACTTCTGATAGTAGAACCGGTTCGCAACCCAGCGCCGCAGCTCCTTGCGCGTGAGCTCTCCCGCGTCCATTCGCCTGTGGAACGGGTGCAGGTTGTGGTAGCGCGTCCCCTGCGCTCGCAGCTGGGCGACGAACTCCTTGGGCGGCCAAGGCGCGCGCTCCTCCGTCGATCTCGTGGCAGTCTCGGTCATAGCTCGATGTCGAGGCCATCGTAGGCAACCTCGACGCCCGCGCGGTGGACCGCCTCCCGCTCGGGGGAGTCCTCGAGCAGGATCGGGTTCGTGTTGTTGATGTGGACGAGCACCTTGCGTGGTCGCTTCAGCCGCTCGAGCGCCGCGAGCGTCCCGTCGGGGCCGGAGAGCGGCAGGTGTCCCATGTCGCGCGCGCTGCGCGTCGAGATGCCAAGTCGCTCGAGCTCGTCGTCGCGCCAGAAGGTTCCGTCCACCAGCACGACGTCAGATGCGGCGAGCCGGCCGAGCACGCCGTCGTCCAGGCGGGCGAGCCCGGGGGCGTACGTCACCGTGCCGCCACTCGCGCTGTCGCGGAAGACGAACCCACTCGCCTGGAGCTGCACGTCGGACCCGTCCAGGTAGCGCGGCGCGTCGCCGCCCGTTTCGAACGGCTCGAGCTCGAGGCTCGACCCTTCGAGCCGTCTCGCCCGATCCGGCTCGAGCGTCTGCCACTCGGCCCCACAGTAGTGCTCCAGCACCTCCAGTACGGGAAAGCCGCTCCTCAGCGCGTGTTCGACCTCCCGGGCGCCGAATATCCGCACCGGCGCCTGCGACTCCCGCAACAGCAGGAGCCCTGCCGTGTGATCGATCTCGGCATCAGTCAGGAGCACGCCGGCGAACGGCGGAACCCGGACGCCGTACTCCTGGGGCGGGAGTGCCTCAAGCTGCTGGCGCGCGTCCGGGGAGGCATTTACGAGGAACCAGGCCCCCTCATCCCCACGAATCGCCAGTGACGACTGCGTACGAGGGCGCGCGCGTTCCCCGACGCGCGCGGCCTCACACGTTTCGCAATGGCAGTTCCACTGCGGAAATCCCCCACCGGCTGCCGAGCCCAGAATTCGAACTCGCACGTGCGGCACCACCGGGGCGTAGCCCGAATGGCCACGCCCCCAAAGGGCGATTGACTACCGGTTGTACAGGTAGAGGGTGACCTCGGTGCAGAGATCGATGATCTCGAACTTAGGCTTGGTCCACTTCATGCGCCGCTTCCCTCCTCGGGGTCAAGAGCGCTGCACTCTACCGAACGATTCGAGCGGCTGACTTGTTGCCGCCAGGGCAGTCTTTACCGGTACGCGAGGGCCCCCACCAAAACGGCCGCCGGGCGGTGGCGCACTCAGCAGATCAGAGACGCCCGGCGAGCGACAGCGCCACCCGTCCTGCGGCGGCAAGGGCGACCCCGCCCGTCGCGACGCCGAGGGTGATGGCGGCCGCCCCGGGGGTGAGCGGGTCGACGCCGAGCGTGGCCCCCGCAGCCGTGAACGACAGCATCACCGCGCTGACGACGGCGATCAGCGCCCACGCGGGGAACGCGACGTTGCTCCGCCAAGGCAGCCCCGGCCGGGCGCGCAGCGTCCAAGCGATTGCCACGTTCGCGACGAGCCAGCCGGCCACGGCGGCCGCGATCGCCATGTCGGTACCCCAGCGCGCTTGGACGAGGAGGAATGTCGGAAGGACGGCGGCGGTGAGCGCCACGGCCGCGAGCGCGATGGCGGTGAGCTGCGTGTCGTCGAGGAACCGGCGCGCCGGGTCGCGCGGGGGACGGTCCATCGCGCCCCGCGCCGGCGGCTCGGAGACGAAGGCCACCGACGCGCCGACGTCCATGAACAGCTCCAGGATGACGATGTGCACCGGGTGGAACGGGGCGGGGAGCCCCAGCGCCAGTGGCACGGCGACCACCACGACGAGCGCGATCTTGGCGCCAAGGTAGAACGCGACCGCGCGCCGGAGCTGGGAGGCCAGGCCGCGACCGCCCTCTACGGCGCCGACGATCGTCGGGTAGGCGTCGTCGACGAGCACGAGGTCGGACGCCTCGCGGGCGAGATCGGTCCCGCGGGCGCCCATCGCGATCCCGACGTTCGCCGCGGCGAGGGCGGGCGCGTCGTTGACGCCGTCGCCGGTCACGGCGACGGCCTCTCCTCTGTCCTGGAGGATCCGCACGAGCCGCAGCTTGTCCTCGGGCGTGGCACGGGCGATGACGGCCTCGCCGCGCAGCCGCTCCGCGAGCTCGTCGTCGTCGAGCGCGTCGAGCGGCGCGCCGCCGTGCATGACGTTGGGAGCGTTGACCCCGGCCTCGCGCGCGGTCGCGGCGACCGTTTCGGGGTGGTCGCCGCTGACGACGATCGTGCGCACGCCCGCATGGGCGAGCTCGGCCACGGCATCGGCAACCCCGGGGCGCAACGGATCGCGGAAGGCGGCCAGTCCGACGAATGCGAGGTCCGTCTCGGCGTCGGCGGCACCGCTCGGAACCGCGGCGACGCGACGCTCCGCCACGGCGATGACCCGCAGCCCGTCGTCCGCGAGCCGCCCGACGCGCTCGAGGACGGATGCCCGGTCCGCCTCCGACATCGCACACGCCTCGAGCACGGCCTCCGGCGCACCCTTTACAGCCACCCACGCGCCGTCGGCCTCGCACCACACCGCGCTCTCGCGCCGGCGCACCGGGTCGAACGGATTCCGCGCCGGCCGCTCGCTCGACGCGCGCTCGCCGGCCGCCTCCACCAGGGCGCGATCGACCGGGTCCTGTGCCGCCGCCGTTCCGTGCGCCGCGGCGGCGACGGTCAGCACATGCTCGCGGTCGCCGTCGATGCGCTCGATCAGCAGGCGGTTCTCGGTCAGCGTCCCGGTCTTGTCGGCGAGCAGCACGGTCATCGCGCCGACGGCCTCGGCGGCGCGCAGCCGCCGCAGCAGAACGCCCTGCTGCGCGAGGCGCAGGCCGCCGATCGCCACCAGCACGGTGACGAGGATCGGCAGCTCCTCGGGGATCGTGGCGAACGCGAGCGTCAGCCCGTCGAGCAGCATCTCGCGTGCGGGCTGGCCGCGGAGCACGCCGACGAGCGGCACGACCACGCACGCCGTAACCGCCACGATGAGCGCCGCACGCGCCAGCTCGCCCATCGCGCGTTGAAGCGGCGTGGGCGGCTCCCTGGCCTCCGCGACGAGCCGCCCAAGACGCCCGATCTCGGTGTCCGGGCCCACTGCGACCACGAGACCCTCGCCGGCTCCGGACACGACGGCGCTGCCGGCGTGCAGCACCGAGGACCGCTCGGCGAGCGGCGCGTCGGCTGCGACCGGGTCGGGTCCCTTGGCGGCCGCCACAGCCTCGCCCGTCAGCCGCGACTCGTCGGTGGCCAGGCCGTCGGCCTCGACGACGCGGGTGTCGGCGGCCACGACGCTGCCGGCCTCGACGAGCAGCACGTCGCCGATGACGAGCGCGTCGACCGGGATTGCGGCCACGGTGCCCGCACGCCGGACGAGCGCGTTGGGGGCGCTGAGGTCGCGCAGCTCCCGAAGCGCGCGCCCCGCCCGCACCTCGGAGATCGCCTCGACGGCGCTGACCAGCGCGATTATCACGAAGATCGCGATCGCGTCGCGCAGCTCCCCGAAGATCGCCGAGAGCACGCCGACCGCGACCAGCAGCAGCTGGAGGGGCTCCACGACCGCCTCGACCACCTCCCCGAGAACCGCCATGGTCCGGCTGCCCTCGGTCCGCACCGCCGCTGTGCCGCGCCGCTGCTCGACCTCCTCGCGCGTCAGCCCGCCCGGGCGACTGCCGGTCCGCTTCCACAGCGCCGCGAGCGGCTCTGCGTGGACCGGGACGGCCGGCGCCCCATCGGCGGGACGCGACGCCGGCGTTGCGCTCGCCATGAAACGGATGATACGTCGCATTCCCCAACTCGAATGCGCCTCTGGAATCATGGCCCCCCTTGGCACGCCATTGGTTGCTGATCACGGTCTCCACCCCGGGCGGCGGCTCGTCGACGCTGCGCGTCTACGCGTGGCGGAACCTGCGCCGGCTTGGCGCTCATTACCTGCAGCAATCGGTATGCGTGCTCCCGGCGACGCCGAAGACCACGCGGTTCACGATGCGGGTCGTGACCCGCTTGCGCGCGGAGGGCGGCCGCGCCGAGATGCTTCGCATCGAGCTGACGGACGCAGAGCAGGAGGCGAGGGTCATCGACGCAATACAGCGCGAGCGAGCCGATGAGTACCGCGAGCTGGTCGAGAGCACACAGCAGTTCCGCGAGGAGCTCGACATGGAGCGCCGCCGCGGCCGGACGACCTACACCGAGCTCGAGGAGTCCGACGTCGACCTTGCCCGCCACCAGAAGTGGCTCGCCGCGATCCGCGCGCGCGACTACTTCGACGCGCCCGGGGGCGAGGAGGCCGCCGCGGCCGTCGCCTCGTGCGAGGAGGCGCTCGCCCGTTTCGAGAGTGAAGCCCTGTCCGCGGAGCTCGACGAGTCCGCGTCCGACACGGGGCCCGCCCTGCGCGCGGTCCGCCGCGCCGACGGCTGATGGACGCGCCCAGGGACGTGCCCGGCGTGTCGCGCGGGCCGCTCGACGGGGAGCGCTGCAAGTGACTCAAACGGCCGAACCCGAGCCACGAGGGGAGCACCCCGCCGTGCGGCGTGCGTGAGAGGAGGCGTCCAGCTTGGAGTCGATATTCGTCTTCATCTCTGGAGCGGCGCTGTTGGTGTACAGCGCCGAACGGCTGATCGACTCATTGGTCGGGGCAGCCAGCGGTCTCAAGATCTCCCTCTTCCTGCTCGCGATCGTGTTCACGGGGATCGAGTTCGACGACATCGTCCTGGGCGTCGCGCTTGAGCTCGAGGACCTCGACGGCGTCGCGCTCGGCCTAGTGCTGGGGACCGCGGTTGCGTTCAGCGGAGTGGTGCTCGCGCTCGGCGCGATCCTCACGCCGACCAAGTTCAACGTCCCACGCGACTACATCTTCATCTTCGCCGCTGCGCCGCTGATAATGCTCGTCTTCGCGCTGGCCGAGCCGATCAGCGTCGCCGAGGGTGTGGTGCTGGTCGGCCTGTTCGTACTGTTCGTCGCCTACGTCACCGTCCGGGAGGTCAGGAGGGAGACGCCTACCTTCCGCAACCTGGAGGTGCTCGACGAGGCGGCGGAGTGGGAGGCCGAGGAACAAACGCCGGAGCCGGAGCGGCAAGAAGCCGTCGCCGCCATGATGCCGTTCGGCACGGGGCTCAGGCATCCCGGCTGGCCAAGCCTTGGGATGGCGGTCCTCGCGCTTGGCGGGATCGTCATCGGCGCCGCGACCGTGAGCTCCGGAACCGAGGGAATCCTCGAGGAGTACGGCCTCGAGGGCACCCTGTTCGGCGCGACCATCATCACCGCCATGCTGACGATTGAAGACCTCTTTCTGACTGTGGAGCCGATCCGCAGGGGTGTGCCGGAGATCGGGGTCGGCAACGTCATCGGGAGCCTCATCTTCACGGTCACGGGGAAGCTCGGCATCATCGTGATCGCCGGCGGGAGCATCACGGTCGCCTCGAACGTGCTCAAGTGGCACCTGCCGGCGCTCGTCGCCATCACCGCCGTCGCCGCGCTCATCCTCCATCGCGGCGAGCTCAAGCGATGGCACGGTTATCTCCTGCTGGGCCTCTACGTCGCGTACTGGGTGATCAGCTACATCGTGTACGGCGGCGCGCCGGTCGAGTCCGACTGACGCGGGCGCCCCATCCGGAAAGAGTGAGGCCGGCCGCCTGGGCGGCCGGCCTCGCATCTTCAGGTACCGCGGTTACTCCGGCAGCGCGAACGCGAACAGCGCGCTGCCGTGGCCCGACCCGAGCATCTTGGGCAGGAAGCCCTCGGCCCAACCGCCCCAGCCGCTCGGCGCGACGATGTACTGGCGTCCGTCGACGCTGTAGGTCGACGGGCTCGAGTGGTGCCCGCTCCCGCACTGGAACTGCCACAGCAGGTCACCGCTCTCGGCGTTCCACGCGTTGAACTCCCCGCTGGGCTCGCCCCCGAACACGAGGCCGCCGCCGGTGGCCAGCAGCGACGAGCACATGCACAGGTCCTTCGGGCTGGTCCAGCGCCAGCGCTCCTGGCCCGTGCGCGGGTCGTAGGCGCTCACGTACCCGGACTGGTCGTCGGCGTCCACGGCGACGCCGGCGCCCCAATACGGGATGCTCTCCTTGAACTCCCTGCGCCGCCGCGTGGCCGTCGCGCCCACGTCCTGCACCGGGACGTACAGGAGCTCGGTATCGGGGCTGTAGCACGCGTGCGTCCATTCCTTGGCGCCGGCCGGCCCCGGCCAGAAGTGGACCGGGTCGCCCTCCTTGTCGGGGTAGACCTTCGGCGTCACGTTGCCCTTCTCGTCGACCTCTCCCCAGTCGATGCGATCGACGAACGGCACCACCCTGACCGTGTCCATGGTCGTGCGGTCCAGGATGTAGAGGAACCCGTTCTTGTCGAAGTGGGCCGCCAGCTTCTGCCCATCGAGGTCGAACAGGAGGTGCTCCATCACGGAGTCGTAGTCCCACAGGTCGTGCGGGGTGTACTGGAAGTGCGCCTTGATCTCGCCGCTGTCGGCGTCCACGGCGACACCGGAATCGGTGAACAGGTTGTCGCCCTCGCGGACCCCTCCGTCGAAGTCGGGACACGGATTGCCGGTCCCGTAGTACAGGAGGTTCAGGTCCGGGTCGTAGCTGGGCGTGATCCAGCAGTTCGCGCCGCCGCGCTGCCAGGCCTCGCCCTCTGCGGGCCAGGTCTCGGAGCCCGGCTCCCCGGGCTTCGGGATCATGTAGCACCGCCACACGTGCTCGCCGGTCTCGCGATTGAACGCGTCGGTGTGGCCGCGCACCCCGAACTCGCCGCCGGAGCTCCCGACGATGACCATGTCCTTCACGACCAGGGGAGCGACGGTGGCGCTCTCGCCGGCCCGCACATCGCCGAAGGGCTTGTCCCAGATCTTCTTGCCGGTCTCGGCGTCGAGCGCGATCACGTGGGCGTTCAGGGTGGTCATGAAGACCTTTCCCTCGGCGACGGCGACCCCGCGGTTGACGTTGCCGCAGCACAGCGACACGTCGAACGGGGACGCGTGCCTGTAGCGCCACAGCTCCTGCCCGTTCGTCGCGTCGAGAGCCCACAGCTGGCCGTCCCAGCCGGAGACAAACATGACCCCGTCCACGATGATCGGCGCGGCCTCCCACGCGTAGGTCGTCGCGCCCGAGCGCAGGCCGGTGTTGCCGGCCTGGAACACCCACTGCGGAGTGATTTGCCCGACGTTGCTCGCGTTGATCTGATCGAGCGGGCTGTAGCGCTGCCCGTTGTAGGCGCCGTAGTAGGTCAGCCAGTTATGCGGTTCATCACGAGCGTTGAGGATCCGCTCGTAAGTGAGGCCCTTGGTGACCGGCGGCGCTTTGCCGACCGAGGTGCTCAGCGTTGCGTAGGGGATGGCAGTTCCTGCGTCTACGTAGTCTTCAGTTGCCATCGAGTCTCCTTCCGATGGTCCGTGGAGGGCGGTCTACGGTTGGGGTTGGGGCGGGCGGTCGAGGCGAGCCTCTTCCGGTACGTCCCCGCCCACGACGATCGCGCCGGTGAGGCCCCGGCCCTCGTCGTTGCCGGTCGTGGAGCCGTACCAGTAGTACCCCGGTCCGTCGAGCTCGAGCGTGGCCGTGCCCTTCGAATGGTTAACCAGCCAGAGGAACTGGGTGTCGCCATTGCTCGGCAGGACCGCGCAGTGGGTGTTCTTGTCGTCGTTGATGAGCGTCAGCTCGAGCACGCCCCCATGGGGCACGAAGAGGGTGCCGGGCTCATACACCAACTCGTCCTCCGGTATCCGGATCGTGGCGCGCATCTTGCCGCCGGATACCTCCTCGGCATCCCCGACGCCTCCCCGCCCGAGCATTCGACCGAGCGTCGCCCCATTTTGCCTGTCCAACTCCGGCATCTCGTGCTTCTTGGGACCTTTTGGCACGGGGCTCCTCGCTTTGGGTCGGATTCAGGGCCGCGAGACTACTACTTTCTCTCGAGCCGCGCGGTCAGCCGCACGCGCTCCCGGCGAGGCTCCTCGAACGTCATGTAACCCCAGTCGAGGGGCGACTCCTGACGGTAGTTCTTGCGCAGGGCGCGCGCGATCGTGGCCTTCATCAGCTCCTTGCCGAGGTAGAAGGCGTGCGTCGGCTCGTCGACCCCGAGCTGATCGAAGATCTCGTTGAAGTCGGTGCCCTTCACGAACAGCTCGGCGTTGAAGACATAGATCCAGTCGCTGTCCGCGAAGATGCGGAAGTTCGGGTCGGTGACCTGGGCATGCAGCTCGCGCAGCTCGGACTCCGCGTAAGGGCGAAGGTCCTCGTCCTTCACCGTGAGCAGCCTCCCGTCCACGTGCTTCGGCGGCGTCCCCTGCTCCTGGGCGAAGTGCATAAGCTGCGCCGCCAGCACCGCCTCCTTCACGGCGCCGCGCGCCCATTCGATGACCTCGGTGGTCAGCACGTTGCGGATCCCGAGCTCCTGGCAGAAGCCGATGAGCATCGCGGCCACCCCCGTGCTGTCGGCCTCGGTCAGCTCGGTGATGTTGCCGATCCCCATGAACATCTCCACGTCGGGATGGCGCCGGCGCACCTCGAGGTAGCGCCCGAGGCTGGCCGCGAATCCCGTGCCGATCGGCTCGATGATCGGGTCGACGAGGTACGGCTTACCGAGGCGCTCGAGGTGGGCGATCGTGGCCTCGAGGCTGTCGAGGTCCTCGGGCGTGTCGGGGATGAGCACGGGCGTCGAGCGCAGGCGCTCGGCGAGCTCGCGGTTCGAGCCGTTGAGGCTGAGGACGTAGTCGACGCCCGCCTCGTCGGCCATCAGGATCTCGTCCGGGTCCATCGTGTCGATGCTCAGGACGAAGCCGCGCTCGCGCAGCTCGGCGATCACGTCCGGGCCCTCCTCAAGCCAGCGGCGCTCGAGCGACAGGCCCAGGTCGATGACGTCGGCGCCGGCATCGCGGTAGTAGCCCGCGACGTCGAGGATGCGGTCGCGGCTCAGCCTCGGGACGTGGTTGATCTCCGCGAACACGCGGATATCGCGTGGGCCGTATCTGGCGCGCGCGTCAGCCTGCCCGAACCAGCTCGGCAGCCGCTTGAGGTCGCCCGGGCCCTTCTCGACCGGGATTCCGAAGCGCTCGGCCAGCACGTCGGTCTCACCCTCGCAGAGGCCGGGGATCATGATCTTCGTGACCCCCTCGGGGGGATCGAGCCGACCCGCGATCCAGGTGGTGGTCATCAGCGCGGCCACCGTGATCTTCATCACCGCGACCTCGTAGTCGAACGGAAGCTCGGTTCGGCCCAGCGTGTCACGCAGCGCCGCCGCGGCGAGCTTGCCGGTCACGAACAGGAGCCGCTCGGCCACGGGCGTGTCCGGATTCGGCGCTCTACTTGCTACGGACGAACTTGTTCGGCGTCCCCTCGAGCGCGCCGTCCGGCTCAGGCCGCCACAGCACGTGGTCCTCGATCTGCGCGCGCCAGCGCGAAGTCCTTGTCGGTGATGCCGCCGCTCGAGTGGGTCTGCAGCTTCACCCACAGCTTGCCCCAGGTCACCGCCAGGTCGGGGTGATGGTAGGCCGCCTCGGACAGGTAGCCGATGGTGTTGACGAGCATGAGCGTCGTCGGCCAGCCATCGGTGTTGTACTTGCGCCGCAGCCAGCCGCCATCGAGGTACCAGCCTTCGAGGCCGTTCTCCTCGATCTTGGCCTCGACCTCCTCGTCGGTGTACGGCTTTTCCTTGGTCTCGACCATTGCGATCGCCTCCTTCGGGGTCACTACATCACAACGCCGCCGTTGATGTTGATGGCCTGCCCGGTGACGAACCCCGCCTCGGGTGACGCGAGCCAGAGCGCGGCCGCGGCGACGTCCTCCGGCTTGCCCCAGCGGGCGAGGGGCGTGGACTCCGCGACCGAGCGGTGGAAGTCACGGTCGACTTCCCGCGCGAACGCGGTCTCGATCCAGCCCGGGCACAGCACGTTCACGCGGACCCGGGGCGCGAGACTGCGCGCCAGGCTCTTGCTGAAGGCCAGCACGCCGCCCTTGACGGCGCTGAACAGCTCGGGGTTCTCGCCGGCCATTCCAGCGGCCACGTGGTCCCAGCTCATGTTCACGATGGTCCCACCGCCGGGCTGGTCGCGCATCACGGCGCCGGCCGCGTACGAGCACGCGACGGTCCCTTTGAGGTCGACCGCCAGCAGGAGGTCGAGCTTTCGCTCCCAGTCCCAGTCGGCTGCCTCGCCTGTCAGCACGTCCGCGCCGGCGTTGTTGACCCACACGTCGATTCCGCCGAGCCGTTCCCGGGCCTCTGCAACCAGCGCCTCGCAGGCGCCGCGCGTGGTCAGGTCGGCCTGCGCGACCAGGGCATTGATCGGCTCAGCGACCGCCGCCGCCTCCCGTTCGCTGTCCCGGTGCGCCAGCAGAACCGTTGCGCCCGCTTCACCGAAGGCCCCGGCGATGGCGGCGCCGATGCCGCTGCTCGCGCCAGTGACCACGGCCCGCGCCCCGTCGAGCCTGGCCCTGCCCGGCTGCGCCATATCCTCGTTTTGAGTCAACCCGCCAAGCTATACGCATGGGGCAGACGCGGGTCAAGCAGATGGCACGCACCGGCGTCGTGCGTGCCGCGCAGCTGGCCTGTGTGCTGGAGACAAGCGCCGAGAAGCCCGGCAACGTCACTCCGAGCCACGACTTCGACGACACCTCCTACGAGGACATGCTGCGCAGTGGCATCGCCCTCGGCCTCGAGCTCGGCCGCGCGGGCGAGCGCTCAGTCGGCGCGACGGTGCTCGCCGCCGTGCGCGCCTCGCGCGACGCCGCCGGCGCCAACACCAACCTCGGCATCGCGCTGCTGCTCGCGCCGCTCGCGCGCGCGGCGCTCGAAACGGGCGGCGAACCGCTCCGCGAGCGCCTCGCCGGCGTGCTGCGCGCGCTGACCCTCGAGGACGCCCGAGACGCCTACGCCGCGATCCGCGTGGCGGGTCCCGGCGGCCTCGACGAGCCGGTCGAGCACGACGTGCGCGAGGAGCCCCGCGTGACGCTGCGCGAGGCCATGGCGGCGGCGGCTCAGCGCGACACAATCGCAAGCGAGTACGTCACCCACCACGCAGTGACCTTCGAACTCGGGCTGCCCGCCCTCGCCGATTCGCTGGGCGACGGGCTGCGCCCGCGCGACGCAATCGTCGAGGTGGCCCTGTGCCTGCTCGCCGCCGTGCCCGACACGCTGATCGCCCGCAAGCGCGGCGCCGAAGCGGCGGGTCGAGTTTCGGCGGGAGCGCGGCGAGTGCTCGCCGCGGGCGGCGTGCGAAATGCCGGAGGCTGGACCGCGTTGGCCGAATTCGACGCCTCGCTACGCGAGCACGGCAACGCGCTCAACCCCGGGACCACGGCCGATCTCGTGACCGCCGTGCTCTTCGTGGCGCTGCTGGAGGGCATGCTCTGAGCCAGGTGGATGAGCCGATCCTGCTGGTCTCCGTCAGCGCGCGCATGCTCGCCGAGTTGGCCGTGCGGGCTGGGCACGACGTCGTGGCGCTCGACCGCTTCGGCGATCTCGACCTGCAGCGGCTTTGCCCGAGCGTCTCCGTGCTGCGCGACCTCGGCGGACGTGGCGGGATGGCGGCACTGGTGGATGCGGCGGAGAAGATTCCCGCGCCGAGCGTGATCTACGGGGCCGGACTCGAGAACCGGCCAGATCTCGTCGCCCGGCTGGCATCCGGCAGGAGACTTCTCGGGTGCCCGCGCGAGACGATCGAGCGCGTGCGCGACCCGGCTGTGCTGGGCGCCTCCCTGCGCGCGGCCGGCCTCGCCTACCCGTGGACATTCGGCGCTCGCGACGCACCGCGCGAGGCGGAGCGTTCCCGCCGCTGGCTGCGCAAGCCGGTGCGCGGCGGCGGCGGACGCGGCGTTCGCGAGTGGCGCGGGGGCGTGCTGGGCCGGGACGACATCGTGCAGGAGCACATCTCGGGACTCGCGTGCTCGGCCGCGGTCGTGGCCGACGGGCGCTCGGCCGTCCTGCTCGGCGTCAGCGAGCAGCTGATCGGGCACCGCGGGCTCGGCGCGCGTGCGTACGCGTGGTGCGGAAACGTCGTGCCACCGCGGCTCGAGGAGGTGGAGCGGCGCGCGCTGGCGGTGGCGGCGCAGGCCACATGCACGCATCTGGCTTCGGCGTTCGAGCTGCGCGGGCTGTTCGGCGTCGACCTCGTGTGGGACGGCGAGCGCGCCTGGGTCGTCGAGGTCAATCCCCGTCCGACGGGATCGCTCGAATGCGTCGAGGCGGCACACGAGGTGGGCGTCTTCACCCCCCACCTGGAGGGTTGCGCCGGGCGTCTGCCTCCGGTCGCTCCCGCTCCCATCCCGCGCCGGGCGGCCGGCAAGGTGATCCTCTTCGCCACCCGGGACGTGGACGTCGGGGACACCCACGGCTGGCCGGCGCGCGGCATACGCGACGTGCCTCACCCTGGGGAGCGGATCGCCGCCGGTCACCCCGTCTGCAGCCTCGTCTCGATTCAGGAGTCCCCGGATGCGGTTCTCGCTGACCTCGAGACACGCGCCGCCGCACTGCGAGGCGAGCTTGGTGAGCGAGAGGCTTATGCTCAGGCCGGACCGTGACGCTCTCGCTCAACGATCGCGCCCAGGAGCTCGCTGACCGCCTCGCCGACGAGGCCGACGCGCTGCGCGTAGCGGTGACCACGCTGCCGGGCGGCACGCGGCTGATCGACTGCGGCAGCGGCGTTCCCGGCGGTCTCGAGGCAGGCCGGCAGTTCGCGCAGATCTGCATGGGAGGCCTGGGGTGGGTGTCCTTCGCACCGCTCGTGTTGGAGGGCCGCTGGCTGCCCGGGCTAACGGTCGTCACCGATCGCCCGGCGCTGGCCTGCCTCGCGTCGCAGTACGCCGGCTGGCGCCTGGACCCTGAGGGTTACTTCGCGATGGCTAGTGGACCGGGCCGGGCGCTGATCCGGGCGGAGGACCTCTACGACGATCTCGACGTTGACGAGAGCGCGCAGAGCGCGGTGCTGTGCCTCGAGACGCGTGACGCTCCGCCGGAGGAGGTCGGCGACTATGTGGCCGAGCGGGCAGGCGTGCCTGCTGCGCAGCTGACGCTGCTGTTCGCTCCGACCGCCAGCCTGGCCGGCAGCGTTCAGGTGGCCGCGCGCGTGGTCGAGACCGCCCTGCACAAGCTGCACGAGCTCGACTTCGACGTCGGGCGCGTGGTGAGCGGCTTCGGGAGCTGCCCGCTGCCGCCGGTTGCCAAGAAGGACCCCGAGGCGATCGGTCGCACGAACGACGCGGTGCTCTACGGCGGCCAGGTCGAGTTGACCGTCGATGCCCCCGACGAGGAGCTCGAGGCGGTCGTGCCGCGCCTGCCGGCCTCCGCCTCGGAGGACCACGGCGAGCCGTTTGGCGACGTGCTCGAGCGGGCGGACTGGGACTTCTACAAGATCGACCCGCTGCTCTTCAGCCCGGCCGAGGTTCGCCTGGTGAGCGTGGAGAGCGGGCGCAGCTTTCATGCCGGGGGTGTGGACATCGGCGTGCTCGAGCGGTCTTTCCGGGGATGAGCGAGCGCCTGCCCGGGGCCGCGATCATCGAGACGGTCACCACGACCATCAACCCTGACGGATCCGTCAACTGCGCCGCGATGGGCGTTGAGTGGGAAGACGAGACCATCGTCATCAAGCCGTACGCCTCGACGCGAACGCTGCGCAATCTGCGGGCGACGGGAGCGGCTGTCGTCAACCTCACCGACGACATCCTCCTGTTCACGCAGGCCGCCCTCGGCGACCCGCGACCGCTCACCAGGCCCACTGCGGCGATCGACGGCGCCGTGCTGGCGGACGCCTGCTCGTGGCGTGAGGTCACCGTCGAAGCAATCGACGACAGCGGGCCACGTGCACGGGTCACCACGCACGTCGTGGGCGGTGGGACCGGTCGCGAGTTCCTCGGCTTCAACCGGGCCCGCCACGCGGTGCTCGAGGCATCGATCCTCGCCTCTCGCGCGCGCATGCTGGCGGCTGCGGAGATCCGGGCGGAGGTGGAGCGTCTCCAGGTGCTGGTCGACAAGACGGCGGGGCCGCGGGAACGCGAGGCAATGGAGCTCGTGCGGCGACACGTGCGCGCCGCCGTGGGCAACAGATGACGTCAGTCCGCGTCGAGGCGCCCGCGCGCCTGCACATGGGGATGCTCGACGCCGCCGGCGGCGGCGCCCGGCGCTTCGGCGGTCTCGGGGTGGCCCTCAGCCGCCCGGCCGCGGTCGTCGAGGCGAGCACCAGCGAAGACGTCGGCGCCGAGGGCCCGGATGCCGAGCGCGCGCTTGCCGTCGCCCGCCGCGCCCGAGAGGCGCTCGGGCTCCCCGGCGGCGTGCACGTCCGCGTGGTAGAAGCGATCCCGCCGCATGTCGGCCTCGGCTCCGGGACCAAGCTCGCGCTCGCGGTCACCGCGGCCCTGGCCGCCCTGGCGGGGCAGACACCGGAGCCGGAGAGGATCGCTGGCGCGGCCGGGCGCGGCGCGCGCTCCGCGGTCGGCCTGTGGACATTCGTCCTCGGCGGACTGGTTGTGGAGGGCGGCAGGCGTCAGCGTGTAGAGCGGCCCGCCCCGCTGCTGGCCCGCCACGCGATGCCCGCCGAATGGCGCTGCGTGCTCGTGATTCCGCACGCGGAGCCGGGACTTTCGGGCCGGGCGGAGGAGGAGGCGTTCGGGGAGCTGCGCCCCGACCCCGACCGCGCCGCGCTCATCGCGCAGGTGGTGCTGACCTCGCTGCTCCCCGGGCTTGTTGAGGGCGATCTCGACGAGTTCGGCACCGCGCTCACGCGTGTCCAGCGGCTCGTCGGCGAGTCGTTTGCTTCGGTTCAGGGAGGTGTCTTCCACCCGCAAGCGGGCGACCTGGTCGAAGCACTGCTCCGCCTCGGGGCGGCCGGCGCAGGGCAGAGCTCGTGGGGACCGGCCGTCTATGGGATCGTCGGAGACGAGCAGGCTGGGGGCGAGGTGGCCCGCCGCATGGATGCCGAGCTGGCCGGCGACGGGCACGTGGAGGTCGTGAGCTTCGACAACGTTGGCGCGCGCGTGGAGGCCGGATGAGGCTGTTGGTGAGCGTCACCGATGCTGATGAGGCGCGCGTCGCAGTGGAGGCGGGTGTGGACATCGTCGACGTCAAGAACCCCGCCGAGGGCTCGCTGGGCGCCCCCGCCCCCGGAGTGATCGAGCGCGTCCGGGAGGTCGTGCCGTCCGAACGCCCGGTGAGCGCCGCCATCGGCGACCTGCCCAACCTGCCCGGCACCGCCGCGCTCGCCGCGCTGGGCGCCGCGCGCTCAGGTGCCGCCTACGTGAAGGTCGGGCTGTGGGGGACGTCCACCACGGATCAGGCCGTGGCCCTTCTGCGGGCGGTGCGCGAGGCCGTGGACGGCCGGGCGGTTGTCATCGCTGGTGCCTATGCCGACGCCGGGCGGGTGTCCGGCGGGCCGCTGGCGCCCGGGGCAGTGGTCGCCGCCGCGCGCCGCGCGTGCGTCGGCGGCTGCTTGCTCGACACCGCGGTCAAGGACGGCCGCGGGCTGTTCGAATGGCTCGCTCCGGACGCACTCACGGCGCTGGTGGCCGAGGGGCATGCCGGGGGGCTCGAGATGGCGCTCGCCGGAGCCCTGCGCGCCGAAGACGTGGGAGCGGTCCGGGCGACCGGCGCCGACATAGCCGGCGTGCGCTCGGCGGCCTGCCGCGAGGGCCGGCGCACGGCGCCGCTCGACGCCGCGCGAATCGGGCGGCTGCTCGCGATGTGCGAAGCGTAAGCCCCTGCCAGTGTTCATCTCCCGCCCGCTCCACGGCTTCCCGGACTTGCTCCCTGGTGTAGGCCGTGTCCCTCTCGGTCGTCTCGAACGCTATGGCGTCGCGGCTCGCGGCGTCACGAGCGTGCCCTCGGTGCTGCCGTGCTCGAGCAGCGTCACGAGCCGAGCGGGCTCGCGGCCGTCGAGCACCCACGCCTCGACGCCGGCAGCGCGCAGCGCCTCCGGCAGGTGCTGGTCGACTCCCGCGGCTCGCCCCGCCGCGCGCAGGTCGGCGAGCTCGCCCACGCTCAGGCGGGCGAGCGGCTCGCCGTCCGCCGGCCAGTCGCGGTAGAGGCCGGCGACCGGCTTGAGGAGTGCCAGGCGCGCGGCATGCCCGGCACCGGCCACCCAGGCGGCGATCGAGTCGGACGTGACCGCCCAAGAGGCGGGCAGCGGGTCCCCCGCGAGCAGTGCCGCCGGCAGGAGGATCGGCGTCCCCCCGCGCGCGGCGGCGGTCTGGGCTGCCTCGAGGTCCGTGCACCGAACCGCACCGGGGATCAGGTCGGAGAGGAGCCAGCCGAACTGATCCATCGCGAGGATGGCCATGCGGTGGGCCGTCGCCGCCCGCAGGGCGAAGCGGCTGTCGTGCTCGCGGACGGCGTCCGCGAAAGCCGCGCCGCCCGGCACGACGAGCAGCGGGTGGCGGGCGCCGGCGTCGCCGATCGCTCGGCACAGCGTCCGCAGCGCGCCGTCGCCCGCTTCGCGGGCGAGCCCGCCGCCGACCTTGACGACGGTCAGCACCGCGAATGCAGCCGCCCGGCCAGGAGTTCGGCGAGCGCGGCAGCGGGCGCCGCGTCGCGCTCGGCCGCGCTCCACGGCAGCTCGGCGACAGCGCGCCCCAGGCGCTCGGCAGCCTCGCGCGCCAGGAACGCCCCCGCGCCCAACGGGACCACGGGCGGGTTGCCCTCGAAGCGGCCGCTCACCCGGCGAACCGCCGCCTCGACCTGGCGCACCTGCTCCGCGTGCAGGAACGCGGCGATCGCATCGATCTCCTCCGAGGCCATCTGCTCGGCGTCGGCGCACACGAGCCGAGCCACGCGCTCGCGCGCGAACTCGACGGTCGCGGGACGCCCGTCCGGGGTGGCGCAGCTGTACGCGCCGGGCGCGAGGTGGCCGAGGATCAGATGCATGTCGGCGCTGATCGCGAACAGCTCCGAGGCGACCGGGCAAGAGCCGTCGCGCACCGGCACCCGCGGCGCGATCGCCGCGAGGTTGGTGCGTAGCGCGCCGGTGTAAACGAGCTCGCCGGCCATACAGCCGGTCGAGGTCGGTGCGACCGGTGGCGGCCACCCGACCGGCGGCGATCGGAACGACGTCCGCGGTCGTGCTGCCGATGTCGAGCATCAAGGCGTCGGGGTACAGCGCAGCCACCGCGAGCGCGCTCGCCATCCAGTTGGCGGCCGCGACTTCGTTTGCGCGCGCCCGCGCCTCCGGGAAGGGGACGACCTCCCCGGCCGTCGTGAAGGCGAGCAGCAGCGGGCCGCCGAACGCCGCCTCCGCGGCGTCGAGCACGAATCCCACGCCCTCGCGCTTGGTGCGAAACGCGTCCGAGAGCTCCGCGGTCGTGGTCAGCGCCACCGCCTCCACGGGCTCCGGCGCCACGCCCGCGACGACCTCGCGAAGCACGGCCGCGAGCGCCTCGCGGTCGCGCCAGACCTCGAAGGGTCGCGAGACGGTGCGCCGCTCGCCCCCGTTCCGCCACACCGCCTTGGTGTTGGCCCCGCCGACGTCGAGGCCGATCACGCCGCCCATGAGCGACCCTCTCCGGCTAGTGGTCTCCGACGGAAATACGATCTTCGGCTCGACACCGAGCGAGAACCGCAGGCGGTCGCGGCGTACCGGCACCGGGCGAAGGTTCGCAGCCGCCGAACGCGAGTGTATTTGCGGAGGCGCCCACCAATGCGAGTGATCCCGGTCATCGATCTCAAGAGCGGAGCCGCCGTGCACGCCGTGCGCGGGGAGCGCGAACGCTATCGCCCTCTGCGTAGCGAGATCGCCGCGGGGTCCGACCCAATCCAGATCACGCGCGCCGTCCACGGGGCGCTCGGACTCGACGAGCTCTATGTCGCCGATCTCGACGCGATCGCCGGCGGACCGGCACAGAGCAAGGTCCTCGCCGCTCTCGGGCACGAGGCGCGAGTGATGGTCGATGCCGGCGTCGACGAGGTCGCAGCGGTCCGGCTGCTGCTCGAGCTGGGCGCGGCGCGCGTAGTGATCGGCACCGAGACGCTCCCAGACCAGTCCGCGCTCGATCGGCTGCGGGCGGAGCTCCCGAACGCCCCGCTCGTGCTCAGCCTCGACGTCCGGGCGGGGCGGGTGCTCTCGCCGGACGCCGAGCTGGCCCGGCTCGGAGCGGCCGAGGCGCTGGACCGGCTGGTGCGCTCAGGCGTGAGGGAGGTGATCGTGCTCGACCTCGCGCGCGTTGGCAGCGGCGCGGGTCCGGATGTCGCGCTGGTACGCGAGCTCTGCGCCCGCTTTCCCGAGCTCGAGCTGCTGGCCGGCGGCGGCGTGCGCGACGTCGCCGACCTGCGCGCCCTGGCCAAAGCCGGGGCGGCCGGCGCGCTCGTGGCCACCGCCCTGCACAGCAGTGCGATCGGACCCGACGAGTTGCGCGCGCTCGGGTGAGCGCGGTGGACGTCACCCGACGACCGTCTCCAAGTGCGCTGCGAGCGCGGCGGCCACGTCGACCCCCGTCGCTCGCTCTACGCCCTGCCAGCCGGGGATGCCGTTGACCTCGAGCACGTAGTCGCGCCCGTCGCGTGTGCGCAGGAGGTCGACGCCGGCGTAGTCGGTGCCAAGGGCGGCCGCGGCCGCCACACACAGGCGCCCCTGTTGCGCGTCGAGCCGTGCCTGACGCGCGCGCCCACCGCGCGCGAGGTTCGTGCGCCAGCCCCCGCCACTCCGCTCGATCGAGGCCACCACCTGCTCGCCGACGACGAGCGCTCGCACGTCGCGGCCCGCGTGCGGCAGCGTTTCCTGCAGGTAGTACACGGCCCGTTCGAGCTCCAGCGCGCGGAACACCCGCTGCGCGACGTCTGGATCGTCCACGCGCACCATGCCGACCCCCATCGAGCCGAACAGCGGCTTGACGATCACGTCGCCGCCGAGCTCGGCGAACGCCTCCAGGGCGTCGCCGGGCCGCTCGCAGCTGATCGTGCGCGGGGTGGGCAGGCCGGCGCGCGCCAGTAGGGCCGAGGCGAGGAACTTGTCGACGGTCCGCTCGATCGCGTGCGCGCTGTTGACCGTGCGCACGCCGGCGGCGGCAAGCGCGTGCAGCACGTCGACCCGGAAGACCACCTGCTCGAGCGAGCCGCGCGGGATGCCGCGCACGAGCACCACGTCGCAGCCGTCGAGCGCCAGCTCGCGCGAGTGCACGCCGATGCCACCCTCGATGCGGCCCACCATCCGCGTCACCGGCGCGAACCCGCACTCGTGGCCGCGCGCCGCCAGAGCCCGTTTCAGCCGACCGGCGTGCCAGCCACCGGTTGAGCCCAGGACCGCGACGCGCAGCCGCCGGTCGCTCACTGGCGCCCCACAGCGGTCAGGCGCCGGCTTCGAAGATCAGGATCTCGCCGCGCCGCAGCTCGAGGCCGTCGCCGCTCCAGCGCGCGTAGCGACCCTCGACCTGCTCGTCGGCCAGCGATAGGCCCAGCCCGCGCAGATGGCGCAGGTACAGACGCAGGAAGGGCGGCCGGTACGAGCACGCGAAGGTGAAGGTGGGCAGCAGCGTCACCTCCGACATGGCCACGATCGTGCCCCGCCGCATGCCGGCCCCCGGTGCGGCGCCGAGCGGGCCGAGAGCGACGATCGTGCCGGCCAGCATGCGCAGCCCCGCGGCCTCGCCCACCCGCCCCGCGACGGCGATCAGGCCGCGCCGCAGGCCGGCGCCGACCTGGTCGCCGGCGTGGCCCTGAACGAGGATCTCGCCGCCGCGCATCCCTGCTCGCTCGCCCGGCAACGCACCGCCGAGCTGGTGCCCGGCGGAGCCCCCCACGACGAGCCGGCCGCCGCGCATGCCCGTGCCCGCGAAGTCTCCGACGTCCCCTTCCACGACCAGCTCGCCTCCGCGCATCTCCGCGCCGGTGTGCATTCCCGCGTCGCCCGTGACTGTTAGTCGGCCGGCCGTCATGCCCGCCCCGATGAACTTGACGCTCCGCAGGTTGCCCTCGACCCGCACTTCCTCGTCGCCGTCGCCTGAGACGGTGAAGAAGTCCGCCAGCTGCGCCCGCCGGTTGCCATGCCAGACGGGGAGCGCCTCAACCTCAGCGCGGCGAAGACCGGCGAGGCGGTCCGGGCTCAGGACCTCGGCCTCGAGCGGCACCGTCGGCTGCTCCCGGAGGCTGAGGGTGAGCGGCATCAGTCCCTCAAGCCGGGCACGAGCCCGCGCAGCTGGATGTGGTGCGGTCCCAGATTGCCCCCGTAGTTGCCGGCCGTCACCTGGCGGGCGCCCGCCGCGGCGGCGGCCTCGAGGCCACGCGCCATCGCTTCGCGCACGGCGTCGAAGGTCAGGCCGTCGATGATGATCTCGAATACCGAGCCGATGTCCGGCGGCACATGGCTGTCCGGGACCTGCACCCGCAGCGTGGGGCACAGCACCTCGTTGGTCGACGCGATCAGGCTGCTGTAGCGGGAGCCGACCTTGCTGCCGCTGCGGGCGATGCCGCCGGGGAAGGGCAGGATCACGTCTCGAACCGCCCGCATCGCCCCCACCGCCTCCTCCGTCGCGCGCAGCGCCTCGGCAACGTCGCGACCGAGGACGATGATGTTGCCGCCGGCCACCCCCTCGACAACGGCGAAGCGCTCTTCGACAAGGAACTCGCCCTCCATCACCGGGACACGCCAGTAGCGGCGGCCGTCGAGCATCTTGCTGGCCTGGTAGCCGTCGCCGAAGAAGCGCAGCTGGCCGCCGACGTCGACCGTCTCCTCACCGTCGAGCCCGTTGAAGCAGGCCGTCGTGGGACATGTGAGCACGCTCTGGCCGACGCGCTCCACCAGCCGCTTCCCCAGGCCCTCGCGATCGTTGGCGAACAGCAGCGCGCTGGTGCCGGGCCGCCCGTCGGGGGTCTCGTCGGGATCGAGCTCGCGCTCGATGGCGGCCTCGCACTTGCAGCCGATCACCGACGTGGCG
Source organism: uncultured Thermoleophilaceae bacterium (assembly GCA_963728495.1). Taxonomy (GTDB): domain Bacteria; phylum Actinomycetota; class Thermoleophilia; order Solirubrobacterales; family Thermoleophilaceae; genus JACVRW01. The sequence continues at coordinate 504,861 of CAVSKI010000003.1, forward strand.
AAGCCGGTCAGCGAGCGGGCGGACTCGTGTGCCCACGCGGGGCTTTCGGCGGTGATGACGATCCGCGCTCCCCACATCGGGAACGCCTCCGCGAAAGTGTCGACGACCTCGGTGCCGTTCAGCCTCATGGCCCGTTCCCGTTGCGCCGGGCGGCGATCCGGCGGGCGGGCTCCAGGAGCCACGGCTCGCGGACCGGGTAGTTCGCGAACTGGACGGTGTAGAGCTCATCGAAGAGCGGCCGCAGGGTGCGCGCGATCGCCTCGTCATGATCGGCCGCCACCCGGAGGAGCTCCCCGGCCGGCGTCTCGCGCAGCTCGCCCTCTTCGACGATCACGCGTCCGCTCTTGATGACGTAGCGCGGCGTGGCGAACATCTCCTCGATGTCCTCGCGCTCGGTGTAGACCGTCACGTCGGCGTCAGCACCTACCCCGAGATGGCCCTTGTCGGCCAGCCCGAGCAGCCGGGCGGGCCCGGCACGGGTGATGATCGCAATCTCGCCAAGCGTGTACTCACGCTCGAGGTCGTCGCGAAGCACGGTGCGCCCTATCGCCTTCTGGTTGACGCGCCCGATCTGCTCGTTTCGGAACTCGCGGTCCATCAGCAGGCGGATCAGCCGCGGGTAGCTCAGGAACGAGCCGCCGTTGGGGTGGTCGGTCGAGAGCACGACCCGCCATGGGTCGCGGCTGAGCAGGAACAGCTCCAGGCCGATCCCCCACTGCAGCGCGTGAACGTAGTTGCGTTCGCGGTACTCGAAGGGCACGATGCCGCAGCCCGTCTCAGCCTCGAGATCGGCGTTCACCCACTTGCCGCCGGTGACCTCGCGCAGCACCGCGGAGACGGGCGCGTCGGCGGTCATCGTAGTCGCCGGCCCGAACATCACCTGGCCGATGTCGGCGCTGTGCTCGGGGTGCGCGTCGAGGTGCTCGGCCAGCTCCGGCGCGCGTGAGCGCGGCCGCTTGCCGGGCGTCCCGCCGTAGGCGTGGAACTGCAGGTGAGCGAGGTGCGCCCGCCGGCCCTGCAGGGCGTCGAGCGTGTCGAGCGTGGTGCGCCAGTTCCCCGCGACCCCGAGGTTGTTGCAGTGGACGTGGACGGGGTGCGGCAGGCCGAGCTCGTCGACGGAGCCGGCGATCGCCTCCAGCACGCGGCGCGGCGTGACGCCCAACCCCTCCACCTCGTCGTCCAGGGCCGTGACATTGCCGTTGCCGTGCTTCCACATTTCGACGCCGCCCGGGTTGACCAGCTTCACGCCGTAGCCGCCGGTCGCCTCCAGGAACCAGGCCACGGCCTCGGTCACGGGGCCGCCTTCGCGAATGAGCTTGAACAGCGGCAGGTTGTTGCCCATCAGCACGAGGAAGGCGGCGTCGACAATCGGTGTGTCCCGCAGCTCCGCGAGCGTGTGGCGCGCGGCGAGCGGCGGTGTGGCCGCGTCGACGACTGTCGTGTAGCCAAGGAGCGCGTAGCGGTAACCCGTCGCGAAGGTCGAGGGCACCGTCCCGCCGGTGCCCGAACGCGTGAGCGCGGTGCGATCGATCACATCGGCCCGGTGCTCCTCCGGGGCGAGCTTGCGCGCGGCGTTGACCGCCGGACCGGCGATGTGGGAGTGGATGTCCACCCCGCCCGGCATCACGACCATGCCGTTTGCGTCGATGCGCGGGGCGTGCGACGGCAGCTCGTCGACCACCTTGCCGCCGTCCAGGCAGACGTCGCGCACCTCTCCATCGATCCCGTTGGCCGGGTCGTAGACGCACCCCTGCGCGATGCGCAGCATCGCTGGCTAGCCCCCCTCGTCCCCGGCGATGCGTGCCTGGATCGCGGCGAGCACGTCGCCGTCCCCGACGCGTTCGGATGCGAGCGGCGCGCGCAGCGTCAGGGGCACGCCGTCCATCCGATGGGCGGTGGCCTCACGCTGTACTCCGGCGGCGGCCGTGGCGAACGCGACGCGGGCCGCCGAGGCGGTCTCGGTGGCGCGCGGGTCGACGACCACCATGGGGATCCGGCGAAGGTTGTCTGCCGCGCGCGGCGGGAGCTGGCGCAAAGCATCGAAGCTCACGATCAGCGCGGCGTCCGGCTCGCCGCGCTCCAGCAGGCCGGCGGCACTGAACTCCCCGGGCCGCGCCCGCGGATGACCTCGCGCGAAGCTCACGGCTGCCGGGTACCCGGTCTGCCACGCCAGCACGTCCTCGGCTCCGCGCGCATTGCCCTCCCGCCGCAGCGGCAGCGCGACCACGTGGGCGACGCGTGCCAGGTCGCGCACGAGGGCGAGCAGCGCCAGCGAGTTCGCGTACCCGGCGGGACCGTGCAGCACCACGCCGTAGCTGCTTGCGCGCAGACGGGCGGCGAGCTGCTCGAGGGCGTCGAGCGGCAACCGTGCCGCGAGATCGCGCTCGAGCGGGACCTCGCGCGCCAGCGCTCGCAGAGCCCATAGCGCCTCGAAGTCGAGCTCGGGTGCCACCTCGATGAACTCGTCGGCCTCCGCGGCCGTCGCGCTGGGCTGCCCATCGACGACCACCAGCGTGCGCTCGGCCGCCCGCGCCGCGCGATCGAGCCGCAGGCGCGGAAGCAGCCGCGGATTGGACAAGACCGGGTCGGCGCGCCAGGCGACGACGAGATCGGCCCGGTCGCGGACGTCGCCGAATGTTGCAGTGCTGACCCCTAGGGCCTGCGAGGCCGCGGCGGCGCCGTCCGAGGGGTCGATCACGGCGCCGAGCGCCTCGGCCAGGGCCACGGCCGCGCGCTGGCTCTCACAGTCGGTCTCCCCGAGGCCACAGACCAGCGGCAGCCGGGCCTCGCCGAGGATCGCGGCCGCCGCCTCGACGGCGTCTGCGAGGTCCACCTCGCGGCCGTCAACGCGGGCCGGCGGAGGGGCCTCGGCCGTCCGCTCGGCAAGCCACGCGTCGCCCAATGGGCAGGTGCCGGTCGCGCCCTCGAGCGCTCCGGCGGCAATCGCGACCTCGATGTCGTCACATCCACATCCGCAGCCGCCACAGGTCGCTGCGTGCTCAGGCATCCGCGCGCCGGAGCATACCCACGCGAGGACGGCGGCCCGCTCTGCGCCGGACCGCTACGCCGCGCTAGACTCGCGCCCCCTCACGCAGACCCGAGAAAGAGGAGCGCACACATGGCCAGGACCCTGTCCGTCGGAGAGTCATTGGTGGGTGACGGCAACGAGGTCGCTCACATCGATCTGTTGATCGGATCCAAGGACGGGCCAGTCGGCGACGCGTTCGCCGGCGCTCTCCTGAACCAGAAGGAAGGCCACACGAACCTGCTCGCCGTGGTCGCGCCGAACCTGCCGGCCAAGCCCGACACGATCATGGCCAACAAGGTGACGATCAAGGGTGAGAAGCAGGTCGGGCAGATGTTCGGGCCCGCCCAGGCGGCGGTGGCACGAGCCGTCGTCGACTCGGTGCGCGACGGTGTGATCTCGGAGGCGGAGGCCGACGACCTCTGCATCATCGTCGGCGTCTTCATCCACTGGCTGGCCGAGGACGACAAGAAGGTCTTCGACTGGAACTACCAGGCGACCAAGGAGTCGATCGCGCGCGCGATGGCCGGCGAGCCCGCCGCGAGCACCGTGGCCGAGCAAGCGGCCGAGGCGCGCCACCCGTTCGCCGGGGGCACCGAGGACTAGCCGCGCATCGGGCCGCGTGCCCACGCCGTGAAGAAGGTCCTCCTACAGCTCGACACCGATCCACATCCGAGCCCCTTCGACGCCATCGTGGCTCACGACGCGGGCATAGACGTCCTGCTCAGCCACGGGAGCGTGACCCCGGAGGCCGTGCGAGATCTCGTCCAGGGAGCGTTCTTCACGCGCGCTCCCGGCGACTCCTCCTTGGCCGTGTGGGTCGGGGGCTCGGACGTGGGCGCCGGCGAGAAGATCCTCGACGAGGTGCAGGCCACGTACTTCGGCCCGTTTCGCGTGTCGGCGATGCTCGACTCCGACGGCTGCAATACGACGGCGGCCACCGCCATCGCGATGATCGCCAAGGATCGCGATCTGAACGGCCAGCGCGCGGTGATCTTGGGCCTCGGCCCCGTGGGACTGCGTTCCGCGGCGCTTCTGGAACAGGAGGGCTGCGAGGTGCTCGCGACTTCCATCCCGGGCGACGTGCTCGGCACCGACTCCTACCGGCGGCCGCGCGGGCTGGCGGCCGCCGAGGAGCTCGGCATCGACGCTCGCGAGCCGGCCGACCGGGCGGAGATGGAGGCCGCGCTGGAGGACGCGAACATCGTGCTGGCTGCGGGGCCGGCCGGGCTAGAGGTGCTGCGCAATGAGGCATGGAGCACGAATCCGACGATCGAGGTGCTTGCCGACTACAACGCGGCCGAGCCGCTCGGGATCGAGGGAATCGAGGCCGGGGATGATCTGGCCGAGCGGGAGGGAAAGCTCGTTCTCGGAGCGCTGGGGATCGGCGGGAAGAAGATGAAGACGCACAAGGCCTGCGTGGGCCGGCTCTTCGAGCGCAGCGACCTCGTGCTCAATGCCGATGGCGTCTACGCCGTGGCCAAAGAAATCGTCTAGGTCGTCGCCCGGTCCGCGGGTGGCGGGCATCGACCCCGGGACCGTCTCCATCGATGTGTGCGCGCTCGACGGCGGCGAGGTGCTGCTCGACCGGAGCTTCCGGTCGGCCGATCTGGCGCTCGACCCGGCACCGCTGGTCGATGCGCTCGTGGCCCACCGCCCCTTCGACCTCGTCCTCGGTCCGGCCGGGTACGGACTGCCGCTCGTGCCGGGCGAGCAGGTCGGCGATCGCGAGCTGGGCCTCATGCTGCTCCTGCGCAGCGATCAGGCGGGCGCGCGCGCCGGCATCGGCGGCATGCGCGCGATGATCCGCGCGCTCATCGGCGCCGGGCTGCCACTGGTCTTCGGCCCAGGAGCGATCCACCTGCCCACCGTCCCGGACCACCGCAAGTGGAATCGCATCGACCTCGGCACCGCCGACAAGGTCGCCAGCGCGGCCGTGTGCATCGAAGATCAGGCCGCTCGGCTTGGCCTGGCCTATGAGCAGACCTCGTTCATCATGCTCGAGCTCGGTGGCGCGTTCAGCGCCGCGCTCGCGATCGACCGCGGGCAGATCGTCGACGGGCTCGGCGGCTCCTGCGCCCCGATCGGGGCTCGCTCATGCGGGGCGCTCGACGCGGAGGCGGCCTACCTGCTGGGCGCGGGACTCTCCAAGGAGACCGTCTTCAGCGGCGGGGCGCTTGACCCGCGCGGGGACCTGGACCTTTCAGCGCCCGGGGCCCTCGAGGCGCTGCGCGGCGATCCCCGCCAGCGCGACGGATGGCTCGCGCTCGAGGAGGGCGCGGCGAAGGCCGCGCTCGCCCTGACGGTCTCGGTTCCCGCGCCGCGCGAGATCCTCGTCGCCGGGCGCCTGGCGGGCGCTCCCGGCCTGCTCGACGCGCTGACCGAACGGCTCGCCGGTGTGGCAACCGTCCGGGCCGCCACCGGGCTGGGCACGCGCGCCAAAACGGCAGCGGAGGGCGCGGCGCTGCTGGCGGACGGCCTGGCCGGAGGGCGCTACGCACCGCTCGTCGAGCGGCTGCGCCTGAGCGACGCGAGCGGCACCGCGCTGGATCACCTGCGCATGCACGGCGCCGGGAGCATCCGCCTTGCCTAGCCACTTCCAGGTGCAACCCGGCTCCGGCTCCACTGGCGGGGAACTCACCACCGAAGACCCGACCGGCACGCCGGTGACGTCGATCCGCGTGCTCTACCCCGATCTCCACGGCGTCCCCCGGGGCAAGGAAGTACCGATCGCGCAGTTCGACGACGTCATCGAGAAGGGTCTGTGCTTCTGCGCGGCGGTGATGGGCACCGACCTGCGCCACACGCCCGTGGTCGGCGGCGACGAGGGCTATCCGGACTTCATCGCCCGTCCCGACATGTCGACCATGACGACGCTGCCCTGGGAGCCAGGGGTGGCGTGCTGCTTGGCGAATCTCGAGCCGGCCGCGGGAGGAAAGCCCATCCCGGACCCGCGCGGGACCGTGCGCCAGGCCGTGGAGGACCTGAGGGCGATCGGTTTCGACCCGATCGTCGGTCCCGAACTCGAGTTCTACCTGGTCCAGCGCGATCCGGCCGCAACGCACGGCATCCGGCGCCGCGTCGACCAGCTGAGCATGGTCTACACGGTCGGGCCTCACGCGGACCCCGACGGCATCGTGCGGGGGATGACCGAGGCGCTGGAGCACATCGGGTTGAAGGTCTTCGCTTTCAACCACGAGTTCATGAACAGCCAGTACGAGATCAACCTGCGCCACACCGATGCGCTGCGGGCCGCCGATGGAGCGTTCCGTCTGAAGTCGGCCGTCAAGGACATCGCGGCGCAGCACGGCCTCGTGGCCACGTTCATGGGCAAGCCGTTCAACGACCAGGGTGGCTCGGGCACCCATCTCCACGTGTCACTGAACCGGGACGAGCGCAACGCGTTCGACGCGCCGGGGGAGGAGGACGGCGTCAGCGCCGAGTTGCGCGCGTTCACGGCCGGCGTGCTCGCCCACGCCTCGGGGCTGATGGCGTTCCTCAACCCCACCATCAACGCCTACCGGCGCATCCGGCCTGACTCGCTGGCGCCCACGCACGCGAACTGGGGCTGGGACAACCGGACAACGTTCATCCGCATCCCGCCGGAGCGGGGCGGCGCCACGCGCATCGAGATCCGGGTCGCCGACGGCGCCGCGAACCCGTATCTGGCGATCGCCGCAGTGCTGGCCGCCGGTGCGGACGGCGTGCGGGAGGGCCTGACCCCGCCGCGGCCCGTCGACGGTGACGCGTACCGCGCGGACCGCGAGCTGATCGGCCCGGCCCTGCCCGCCTCGCTGGATGCAGCCCTCGAGGCGCTCGAGGCCGACACGGTCCTGCGCCGGGCGCTCGGCCCGCAGATCGTCAAGACGTTCCTCGCGGTCAAGCGCTTCGAGATCGAGCGCCACCGCGCCTGGGTCTCGGATTGGGAGATCGCCGAGTACCTGCATCACCTCTGACCCGGAGCCCGACGGCAGGGATGAGAACGAATGCGGGCGGGACGCCTCTCGAGCCGACTCGTTGGCGCGTCGGCGAAAATGGTAAGAGGAGCCCATGAGATGGCTCCTGCTCGCCTTTGCCCTCGGGCAGCTCGTGCTCGGCCTCCTGCTCTGGCTGACGCCCGGCTTCTTCCACGAGTCGATCGGCCCCTACGGGCCACGCAACGACCACTACATGGGTGACTTGGCCAGCTGGTATCTCGCCCTGGGCGCCGTTGCGCTCGTGGCGCTGCGCCGCGAGTCCTGGCGCATTCCGGTGCTCGTCTTCGCCTTCATCCAGTACACGCTCCATTCGGTCAACCACCTGATCGACGTGGGCGAGGCCGACCCCTCGTGGCTGGGACCGGCGAACCTGGTGTCGCTGGTGCTCACGACCCTGCTGCTCGGCTGGATGCTGCGCCCGCGCCAGGAGACGGGTGCGACATGAGGGTCTTCGTAGCCGGCGCGAGCGGAGCCATCGGCCGGCCGCTGGTGCCGCGCCTGCTCGCCGCCGGGCACGAAGTCACCGGCTCGACCCGCTCTCCCGAGCGCGCCGAGGCCATCCGCGCGCTCGGCGCCGATGCCGTCACCGTCGACGTGTTCGACGGCGACGCCCTGCACGCGGTGATGGCTGAAGCCGCCCCCGATGTCGTCGTTCACGAGCTGACCGCGCTGCCGGAGCGCTTCGAACCTCGCAGGAAGGACCTCTACGACGCCACGAATCGCGTTCGCAGCGAGGGAACGCGCAACCTGATCGAGGGCGCTCGCGCAGCGGGAGCCAGGCGCTTCGTCTGTCAGAGCATCGCCTTCAGCTATGCGCCAGGGCCGGGACGGCTGCACGAGGAGGAAGACCCGCTGTTTCTCGAGGCGCCGGCCCCCTTCGGTCAGGCCACCGGCGTGATCGCGAACATGGAGCGTTCCGTGCTGGAGGCGGGCGGCATGGACGGCCTCGTGCTGCGCTACGGCTGGTTCTACGGGCCCGGCACCTACTTCGCGGACGAGGGGGCCACGGCGCAGGACGTCCGCCGGCGCCGCTTCCCGGTGGTGGGCCCGGGGAGCGGGGTGTTCTCGTTCATCCACGTGGACGATGCCGCGGCGGCCACCGTGGCGGCGGTGGAGCGGGGCGCGCCCGGTGTGTACAACGTCGTGGACGACGATCCGGCGCAGATGCGCGAGTGGCTGCCGATCTACGCGCAGGCCATCGGGGCCAAGCCACCGCGCCGGGTGCCACTGTGGCTGGCGAGGCTGATCGCGGGCAGCTTCGTCGCGACGATGAGCACGACGCTGGGCGGCGCCTCGAACGCCAAGGTAAAGCGCGAGTTGGGCTGGAGGCCGCACTGGGCGAGCTGGCGCGAGGGGTTCACCGAAGCGCCGCGCTGAGCCTCGGCGAGGGTTCAGTTCGACAGCGCCACGAGCACCGGCAGCGCCACCGTGGCCGAGAAGACCAGCCCGATGCCCAGAGCCACCAGAGTCTTCGATTTGACGATGTGCCCGAAGATGCCCACCAGAAAGCCCGCCAACAGCAGCACCAGGAAGAACGACGGCGAGACGCGGAAGTCTCCGCTCTGGTCGGGGCCCGAGCCGGGGTCGAGGAAGTCCGACATCGCGAGGAGCACCGAGCCGTACAAGGAGGCGAAAGTATCCTTGGGAGCTCGGATGAGCGGTTTCGAGACGATCGAGGAGGCCAAGACCCGGCTGCGCGACGTGGGCTACCTGGCCGACGAGCGGGCCGCGCTGGTGGCCTTTCTCGCCGGGCAACTGGGCAAGCCGGTGTTGGTGGAGGGTCCAGCCGGGGTGGGCAAGACCGAGCTGGCCAAAGCACTCTCGCGGGCCACGGGCCGCTCGCTCATTCGCCTCCAGTGCTACGAGGGCCTCGACGAAGCCAAGGCGCTGTACGAGTGGAACTACCGCAAGCAGCTGCTGCGTATCCAGACCGAAGCGCGCGACACCGGCTGGCAGGAGGTGAAGGGCGACATCTTCGGCGAGGACTTTCTGCTCTCGCGACCGCTGCTCAGGGCCATCGCCACCGATGAGCCGGTGGTGCTGCTGATCGACGAGATCGACAAGACCGACCAGGAGTTCGAGGCCATGCTGCTCGAGGTGCTCTCGGACTTCCAGATCTCGATCCCCGAGCTTGGGGTGGTCGAGGCGCGTACGCACCCGCTGGTGGTGCTCACCTCCAACAACTCGCGCGAGCTGACCGAGGCGCTCAAGCGCCGCTGTCTCTACCTGTGGCTCGACTATCCCAGCGTCGAGCGAGAGCTCGAGATCGTCCACCTGCACGCGCCCGAGCTCGACGAGAAGGTGGCCCGCAAGCTGGTCGAGGTGATCCACATGGTGCGCGCGCTTGATCTCAAGAAGCCGCCCTCGATCGCCGAGTCGATCGACTGGGCCCGTGCCCTGCTGCTGCTGGGCGCCGAGGACATCGACTCCGGCGTGCTCGAGAAGACGATGTCGATCATCGTCAAGCACCGCACCGATCTCGACCTCGTGGCCGAGCGGGTGGGCGTCAAGCTGGACAGCAGCCTGCTGGGTGCCCAGCGCACGGCGTGAGCGACGAGAGCTTCTCGGATCATTTCGACGGCCCCGACCTCGACACCGAGGTATGGGTTCCGCACTACCTGCCGATGTGGAGCTCACGCGCGGCCAGCGCCGCGAGCTACACCGTGGCCGAATCCGAGCTGCGGCTGACCATTCCGCCCGAGCAGGGACTGTGGTGCGCGGGCGATCACGATCCGCCTCTGCGCGTGTCCGGCATCCAGAGCGGGGTGTTCTCCGGACCGGTCGGCAGCACGGTCGGGCAGCAGCCGTTCCGCGACGGCCTCGAAGTGCGTGAGTCCCAGCCCACCCGGTGGGGCTGGACCCCGCACTACGGCCGGCTCGAGGTACGGGCGCGCATGGACCTCAGCGCCCGATCGATGGCGTCGGTGTGGATGGTCGGGTTGGAGGAGGATCCCACGCGCTCAGCCGAGATCTGCGTCTTCGAGGTCTTCGGGGAGGCGTTGGAGCACGAGGGCGGCCCGAGCGCCGCGGTCGGGTCGGGCCTGCACCCCTTCCGCGACCCGGCGATCACCGACGAGTTCGACGCCCCGCGACGGGCGATCGACGTTTCCGAGTTCCACGTCTACGCCGCGGACTGGCAGCCTGGGCGGGTCGACCTCTTTGTCGACGGCCAACCCACGAAGACCGTTCACCAGGCTCCGGACTACCCCATGCAGATGATGGTCGCGGTGTTCGACTTCCCGGACAAGGCCGGCGCGCCCGCCGAGCCGGCGCCGACTCCGCTGTTCGCCGTCGACTACGTGCGCGGCGGCGCGGTCAGCCGATCTTGATGTCCGCCACCGCGTTCACAAACGCCTCCAGCTGCTTGGTCGTCCAGCATTCGAACACGCCGTCGCAGTGCGGCTCATATGTCGACATCACCGAGTCGCCGTAGTTCCAGTACAGCCTCGGCTCGGGATTGATCCAGAAGGTGCGCCCGGCGCGCTCGGCGACCTGGGCGAACACGGGCGCATGGGGCTCGCGGCCGTTGGTGCGCGCGTCGCCCAGCACGATCACCGTCGATCGGGGATCGAGGTCGTCCACCACCTTGTCCAGGAACTCAAGCCACACGCGCCCGTAGTCGGTGTAGCCCGACACGTCGGCCACCCCGGCGTCGGTGGCGATGCGTCGTGAGACCACCTCGAACGAGCGCTCGCGCTCGAACACGTCGGTGACTTCCGAGATCCTCTCGACGAACACGAACGAGCGCAGCTTGCGGAACTGGTCGTGCAGCGCGTGCAGTACCGACAGGAAGAAGACGCTGGCGCTGGTGACGCTGGTGGAGACGTCGCACAGGATGTAGAGCTCGGGTCGCTTGGGCCGGCGCGGGCGGTATTTCAGCTCGAGCGGTACGCCGCCGGTTTGCAGCGAGGCGCGCATAGTGCGCCGCATATCGACCTGCCACGAGCGCCTGCGGCCGCGGTGCTCGCGTCCCTGCGAGGCGAGGCGCTTCTTTAGCTGGGCCACCACCCGGTGCACCTGCGAGAGGTCCTGGGCAGGATTGGAGGGCAGGGCGCGGTCGAACTCGCGCAGCGGCTTGGCCGGCGGCAGCGCCTGTGTGCGCTCGATCATCTGCCGCTCGAGCTCGCGCCGCACGTGCGCCTCGAAATCGGAAAGGCGCTCGCGCGGCACCGAATCGGGATCGGGCAGCTCGGCGCCGGGGCGCTCTCCCTTGAGGCCGAGCGTGCGGCGAATGCGCTGAACGTCCACTCCGATCACGCCCGAGCCCTCGCCCTGGCGCCCGAAGGCGGCTATGGCGAGTCGGGCCAGGTCGCGCATCTCGCCGTCCGAACCAGCGCGAATCGCCTCCCGGATGCGCTCGCGCAAGGCGTCGAGATCGATCCCCTCCCCTCCGCGGAAGCGCTCCTCACGCAGGCCGCGGTCGACGGCCTCGCGCTCGACGGCGCGAAAGAAGAAACGGTCGAAGAGCACGTCCAGCACGCGGCGGTCCTCCTGGGACTTGGCCAGTGTGGCCGCGAGCGCCTCGCGGAAATCCTCGCGCGAGGTCCAACTGACCGCATCCAATGCGCCGAAGGCGTCGAGCAGCTCGGAAGTCCCCACGGCCACGCCCTCCCCGCGCAGCTCGTCGGCGAACTCGAGCAGCCGGGGCGCCAGGCCCGGCGGGCCGTGCACTTCGGGCATTCCGCCGTAGAGATTCGGCTTGGCCACGCGTCCAAGATAGACTGCGTCGCACAAATATCAGGGGGGCTCGCGGGAAAGGCGGGCTGAGATAGCGCCTCCGAAGACATTCGCCTGGCGCTGACCCTTCGAACCTGTGGGGTAATGCCCGCGGAGGGAGCAATGCAGATCGAGGCCCAGGCTCCCGCAACGGAGCCTCTTTCGTTTCAGAACGTCACCCGGCGCTTTGCCGATGTGACCGCCCTCGGCGGCGTTGACCTGCGGGTGGACACCCACGAGATCCTCGCCGTGGTCGGGCCATCCGGCTGCGGGAAGTCGACTCTGCTCGAGCTGGTGGCCGGCCTCCAGGAGCCCGACGAGGGCACGGTGCGCGTGCTCGGCGCGACGCGGGCCGAACAGCGGCGCGCCTCCTGCGCCTACATGCCCCAGCGCGACCTCCTTCTCCCGTGGCGCGATGCACTGGGCAACGCGGCTCTGGCGCTCGAGTGCCAAGGGGTGGGCCGGGCCGAGGCCCGCCGCGCCGCGCAGCCCCTGTTCGAGCGCTTCGGCCTCAGCGAGTTCGAGCGCTCACGGCCGGCCGCGCTCTCGGGCGGCATGCGCCAGCGCATCGCGTTCCTGCGCACGCTGCTGCCGGGCCGCCCGGTGCTGCTGCTCGACGAGCCCTTCGGGGCGCTCGACGCCATCACGCGCACCGATCTTCAGGAATGGCTGGCGGGAACGCTGGCACTGGAGCCCCGCACCGTCCTGCTGGTGACGCACGACGTCGAGGAGGCCGCCTTTCTGGCCGATCGGATCGTCGTGCTCTCCTCGCGGCCCGGCCGTCCCGTGGCCGAGTTCGACATCGACCTGCCGCGGCCGCGATCGCTCGCCGATCCGATGCTGGCCCGGGTCAAGGCCAACGCCATGGAGGTGCTGCGCCGGTGACCCGAGTCCTTCTTGCCCTTCTGCTGCTCCTCCTGTTCGGGCTCGCCTGGCAGGGCGTGGCCTCGCTCGAGTCGGTCGACGACCTGACGCTCGCCTCGCCGGTCGAGACGTGGGGCGCCCTGCGCGACGACTGGTCCCTGCTGATCGACAACGCCGGGGTCACGCTCGTGGAGGTCCTCCTCGGCCTAGCCATCTCCCTCGCCGCGGGCGTTGGGTTCGCTGTGGCGATGCACCTGGTGCGTCCGCTTCGTGACGCCGCCTATCCCCTGCTCGTGGGTTCCCAGGCGATCCCCGTGGTGGTGCTGGCTCCGATCTTCGTGCTGGCCTTCGACTACGGCATCGGGCCCAAGCTGGCCATCGTCGCGCTCATCTGCTTCTTCCCGATCACGGTCAACCTGCTCGACGGGCTGCGTTCCACTCCGCCCGAGCTGCTGAAGCTGATGCGCAGCATGGGCTCCTCGCGCTTGCGCACGCTGCGCTCGGTCGAGCTGCCGGCCTCGCTGCCCTCCCTGTTCAGCGGGCTGAAGGTGGCCGCGACGGTGTCGGTGATCGGCGCCGTGTTCGGCGAGTGGGCGGGCGCCGACGAGGGGCTGGGCCGGCTCGTGCTGCTCGGCAACAACCAGTTGCAGACCCCGCGCGTCTACGCGGGCATCGTGCTGTTGACGCTCATGGCGGTGGGGCTGTTCGCGCTGGTCGCGCTGGCCGAGCGGGTGGCGTGCCCCTGGAACCGCAAGGAGGGGCTGGTATGAGGAGGCTCGCCTGCCTGGCGGCGCTGCTGCCGGCGCTCACACTGGCGCTCGCCGGCTGCGGCGAGAAGGAGGACGCCCTCGAGCCCACGGGCTCAAAGCGCGTGGAGCTGATGCTCGACTACTTCCCCAACGCCGACCACGCCGGCATCTACGCCGCGCAGGAGGCCGGGTACTTCGAGCAGGCGGGACTCGACGTGGCGATTCGCCAGCCGCCCGATCCGGCCGCGCCCATCAAGCAGGTCGCGGCCGGCCGCGTCGACCTGGCCATCTCCTACGAGCCCGAGGTGCTGCGGGCCCGCGACCTCGGCGTGAACGTGGTGAGCATCGGCGCCATCGTCCAGAAGCCGCTGACCTCGATCATCTCTCTCCCCGAGGCAAAGATCCGCGGTCCGGCCGACCTGAGGGGCAAGACGGTGGGCACCGCGGGGATCGACTACCAGTCGGCCTACCTGCAAACGATCCTGGCCGATGCGGGTGTCCCCGCGAACAGCGTGAGGGAGCGAAACGTCGGCTTTGCCTTCTCCCCGGCGCTGATCACCGGCAAGATCGACGCCGCACTGGGCGCCTTCTGGAACTACGAGGGGACCGAGTTGCGCCTGCGGGGCAAGAAGCCACGGATCATCCGGGTGGAGGACGCCGGCGTGCCGACCTACAACGAGCTGGTGCTGGTGGCCAACGAGGACGCGCTGGAGCGCGACGCGTCCAAGATCCGGGCCTTCATCGGCGCCGTCTCCCGGGGCACTCGCGACCTGCGGGCCGATCCCGACGCTGCCATCGACGGGCTCCTGGAGGCCAACCCCGACCTCGATCCCGAGTTGCAGCGGGCTGTGGTGGAGGTGACGCTGCCACTCTTCTTCCCACCCGCGGGCAAGCCATTCGGTTGGCAGAGCCCACGCGAATGGGACGCTTTCGCAGCCTGGATGGAGGACAACCAGCTGCTCGAGAACCCGGCCGATCCGCAGGCCTCATACGACAACGAGCTTCTCCCAGGATCCGGGCTATGAGAGGCCTCCTCGTGCTCACGCTCGCCCTGGCTTTGGCGGCCGCCGGCTGCGGCGGCGATGAGGGCGCCGGCGCCGAGGGCGCCGACGAGCTGCTCAAGCGCGGATTCTCCACCGACGTCGATTCGGGCGACATCGACGTGGAGATGGAGCTGAAGCTCGAGGGGCAGGAGGGCTCGGACGGCACGTTTCGGCTCGAGCTGAGTGGGCCGTTTCGCTCGCGCGGGCCCACGAAGATGCCCGACGCCGACCTCGATTTCTCGGCGTCCGGTCAGGGCATAAATCTCGAGGGTGGACTGGTGCTGCTGCCCGAGAACGCCTGGATCGAGTTCGGCGGCGAGACCTACGAGGTCGGGGAGGAGCTGTGGAGCCGAGCGAAGGAGTCGCTGAACACCGGCGGCGGACAGGAGACCTTCGCCGACGCCGGAGTCAAGCCGCTCGACTGGATGAAGGGTGCGGAGACCGGCGAGGGCGAGGAGATAGCCGGAACCGAGACCACCAAGGTCACGGGCGAGCTCGACATCCCCGCCATGCTCGCGGATTTCAACCGGATGTCCCCCGACTCGACCGCGATGCCGCCGGGGACGCTTGATCAGGCCGAAAAGGCGATCGGGCCGGTCCAGTTCGAGGCCTGGATCGGTGAAGATGACATCTGGCGGCGGGTTTCCGCGCAGACCAGCTTCACGGTCCCCGAAGGCCAGCGCCAGGGCGCCGGCGGGATCGAGGGCGGGCAGGTATCGCTGGACATGACGCTGCAAGCACCTAACGAGGAAGTATCGATCGACAGCCCCGGGGCAGGGCGTCCGATCAGCGAGCTCCTGCGGGCGCTCGGCGTTCCGCCCGAGGCGCTGCTGGGACCTGGGTTTGAGGTGCCTGAGCCGGGCTAGGGCCGGCGCGGCGCGAGCTGCCGTGTGCCGGGCCAGCGTCTGTAACGACAGCAGCCACGGCCGGGGGCTTGTCGTTGCGAGCTGTCCTGCTTTGGTGTCGCAGTACGACACCGATCCAGGACAGTGCGGCCAAACCGCGTTACAGCAACGTGACAAGCCCACCACACGGCCACGTCCACCCTCGGTTGCTGCCATAAGACGCCAGAGGCAGGCAGCCGGCGCCTCGCGAAGCCCCGGCCTACTCCGAACCCGTTTTCTCCAGGTCCAGCGCAAGCGAGTTGATGCAGAAGCGCTCCCCCGTGGGCCCAGGCCCATCGGGGAACACGTGCCCCAGGTGGCTTCCGCAGCGTGCGCAGGTGACCTCGGTGCGCACCATGCCGAGGGACTTGTCCTCGTGCAGCTCGACCGCGTCGGCCACGGCGGGCTCGGTGAAGCTCGGCCAGCCGCTACCCGAGTCGTACTTCGACTCCGAGCTGAACAGCTCGTTGCCGCACGCACCGCAGCGGTACATGCCGTCGGCTTTGGAGTAGGTGTACGCGCCGGTGAAGGGCGGCTCGGTGCCCTGCTGGCGCAGCACCTGGAAGCGCTCGGGCGCCAGCTCCTCGCGCCACTCTTGGTCTGACTTCTCGACTTTCTCGGCCATTCCCTAAAGGTAGCGGCGGCCCAACGCATAGATCCCGGCGAGCGCGGCGTACTCCTCGTAGGGGGCGAAGTAGGCGCGCACCTCCTCCTCGGTCGCCCGCCTGCCGCCGTGCGCGAGGCGCCCCACGAGCTTCACGTAGGCCAGGTCGAGCGCCGGGATCTTGTCGTCGCGGCCCTGCCCCTCGAAGGCGAGCATCTCGATCGTCCAGTTGCCGATGTTGGGGATGGCCAGCAGGCGCCGCCAAGAGCTCTCGTGCTCGCGCAGGTCCGCCCGGCCCGAGGCAACCTCTCGGGCCGCCCTGCGGAGCGCGATCGAGCGCTTGGGCGCGAGCCCGCAAGCGTCGAGCTCGGCCGGCGCGGCCGCGGCCAGTCGCGCCGCGGTGGGCGGCAGGCGGTAGGCGCCGCAGGCTGTTCGGGCGCCCAGCCGGCGCACGATGGAGCGCTCGATCCCGGACGCGCGCCGGGAGTCGATGAGCTGCTCGCACACCGCCCAGGCCAGCGCCTCGAAGGGCTCGGGTCGCCGCCGCGGGCGCAGCCAGGGACGGCGCCTGATCACCGGGCCCACCAGCGGATCGCGCACGAACCGCCGGTGGAAGGCGCGCAGGTCGTGGTCGGTGCCTAGCGCGAAGCGCATGCGCTCGATGGCCGCCGCGGCCGAATCGTGCGTGGGCGCCTCGGCGCGAAAGCGAACGGCGCCTCCGGCGACCCAGGCACGCACCACCGCGGTCTCGCCCTCGGCCTCGACGGCACGCAGGAGCGCCCCCTCGCGGCGCTGGAGTACTCCGTCGCGCCCCCCGCCGGGCAGGCGGTAGGGGCCCACCGGCACGACGTCGCACTCGACCATGTGGGTTGCCCTTCTCGCCGCTGTCACCGCCACCTCGGCGAGTGTATGCCTCCGGTGCGGCGGACAAGATGGACGCCGTGCGCACGCTGGTCATCTCCGATCTCCACCTCGGCGCCCGCCTGCAGCGCGCCGTGCTGACTCGCTCCGAACCGCTCGACGCGCTGCTCGAGGCGCTCGACGGCACCGAGCGGCTGGTGCTGTTGGGCGATGTGGTCGAGTTGCTGGAGGGACGCTCGGCGCAGGCGATGCAAGCGGCCGAGCCGGTGCTCCGGGCGCTGGGAGCGCGGCTGGGAAGCGAGCGCGAGGTGATCGTCGTGCCGGGCAACCACGATGCGGCGCTGGTGCGGCCGTTCCTCCGGGAGCGCGGCATGTCGCCGGCCGTGGACGCCTCGCTGCCGCTCGACGCCACACCCCTGCTCGCGCGGATCGCGTCGTGGCTGGCACCGGCGCGGGTGCAGGTCCGCTATCCCGGTGTCTGGCTTGGAGAGCGGATCTGGGCCTCTCACGGCCACTATCTCGACCGTCACCTCCTGCCCGAGGTGGCCTACGGGCTCGCGCGAGGGATGCTGGGCCGTGTGCCGCGCGACGACGCCGTGCCGGTCGAGTACGAGCAGCCCGGCGGTCCTTCGCTCACGCGCTTGGAGGCGCTGCTCACCCGCTGGCTGCCGCGGCCTCTGGCCGCCCTGGTCGACGACATTGCCGAGTTCCTGCGCGCCGTCTCGATGCCCGGCGTGCCGCGCGGCGTGCTCGGCCACAGCCTCGCTCCTCTCAGCGCGGCGCTGCTCGGCGTTCAGATGAAGCGCGCGAGCATTCCCGCGCTCGCGCGGGTCGTCCATCGCCTGGGCGTGGACGCCGACTCGGTGATCTTCGGGCACGTCCACCGGCTCGGACCGCTCGCCGGGGACGATCTGCGGCGCTGGCGCGGCCCCGACGGCACCCCACACATCCTCAACTGCGGTGCCTGGGTCTACGAGCCCCTGCTGCTGCACCGCGCCGGTGCGCCCCACCCCTACTGGCCCGGCGGCGCCGTGCTGCTGGAGGCCGGCCGTGCGCCGCGCGCGGTGGGCCTGCTCGACCACCTGGACGCGGCCGCCCTGCACTGAGACGCGATCAGCGCCGAAGGACGATCGTCCGCCTGGCCGCAGCCAGCAGATCTAACGGTCTTTGAGCAGATGCACGTCGACGAGGAAAGAGCGTGAGGCGGCCACGTCCACCTTCTTTCCTCGCTTGCGTGCGGAGCCCAGGCGCACTCGGGCGGGCCGGGGGCGGCGCAGCACCTTCACGAGCAGGAACGTGGCCACGCCGAGCAGAAAGCCGCCCGTGGCCGCCGCCACGGCCGCGGGCAGCGACACTTCGCGGGCGCGCTCGATCGGACGCGGCTCGGCCAGCACCGGCAGCGGGCGCACATCCGCTTCGACATGTTCAGGATCCGGAAGGGCGTGAGGCTCGGACACGCGAGCGAGTGTATCCCCTCTGCGCATCACCACCGGTCAGCGTTCACAAGATGTGTTCGTAAATGCGGTACTTCTTCACGATCTCGCCGCCCATGGCCTTCATGGCGCGGTTCATGGCCTTGTTGGTCTCGAGAATCCAGCCCATCTCACCGCCGTGGATTCGCGACACCTCGGCCATGTCGAAGTGCTCGGCGTACAGGCCGGCGGCCACGCCGGTGTGCTGCCAGGCCGGCTTCACGCCCAGAAAGCCCACCCGGCAGTGCTCGACGATGCGGCGCCGGTTGAGGTAGTGCCACCAGCCGAGCGGCAGCAGCCGCCCCTTCATGCGCACCAGCACCTCGTTCATGTCGGGCACGGTGATGGCCACGGCCACGGTATTGCCTTCCTGGTTCTCGGCCACCATGAACCAGTCGCGGTCGAACACCAGCTGGAGCTCCTGCGCGTAGGCGTCGAGGTCGGCATCCGAGTAGGGCACGAAGCCCCAGTTGCGCGACCAGGCCTCGTTGTAGATCTCGGCGAATGCGTCGAGGTCTCGGCGCAGGCCGCGCCGGCTCATCTTGCGGATCGTTATCCCGTGCTTTGGCTCGAGCTGCTCGGCCAGGTCCCAGATGATCGACATCACCTTGTCGCGCCCCGAGATGTCGAGTGCCCACATGAACAGGTCCACGGCCTTCTCCAGACCGGCCTCCTCGCACAGCTTCGAGTAGTAGGGCGGGTTCCAGGGCTGGCGGATCATCGGCGCGTGCTCGAAGCCCTCGATGAGCACACCGCTCTCGTCGTTCATCGTGAAGTCCATCGGGCCCACCATCCGCTCGCGCCCGCGCTCGCGCAGCCAGCCCGCCGCGGCGTCCAGCAGAGCGCCGAGCGCCTCGCGGTCCTCCTCTACGTCGAGAAAGCCGAACATCCCCCAGGCGTTGTCGTGAAAGGCATTGAAGTGGGTGTCGATGTGCGCGCTGATGCGCCCCACGACGCGGTTCTCGCGGCGGGCCAGGAACAGCTGTGCCTCTCCATGAGTGAAAAACGCGTTGAGGCGAGGGCTGAGAAAGAGGTGGCGCTCGAGTTTGAGCGGAGGTATCCAGGGCGTACCGGTACCATGCAGCCGGAACGGAAGGTCGACGAACGCGCGCCTGTCCTCACGCGAACCGACCGGCTTGATCTGCACCGACACGGCGCGCCACCCTACATGCCTACCGCCATAGATCTCTTCGAGAAGGCACGCAGTCACGAGCGCCTCGAGCAGCTCCAGGCGGCGCGCGATCACGACCTGATGCCCTACTTCCGCGTGCTCGAGGGACCGGCTGGTCCGGTGGTCGAGATGGAGGGCAGCCGGCGGATCATGCTCGGCTCCAACAATTACCTCGGACTGACCGGCGACGAGCGGGTGAAGGACGCCGCCCGGGCCGCCCTGGAGAAGTACGGAACCGGCCTGACCGGATCACGCTTCCTCAACGGAACGCTCGATCTCCATCTGCAGCTCGAGCGCGAGCTGGCCGACTGGATGGGCACGGAGGACGCCCTGGTCTACACCACCGGCTACCTCGCGAACACGGGCGCGATCGGGACGCTGCTCGATCCGGGCGACACGGTCATCTGCGACTCGGGCGACCACGCGTCGATACTCGACGCCGTATCGCTGTCGCGGGCACGGGTGCGCCCCTACCGCCACAACCGCCTCGACAAGCTGGAGACCATGCTCTCGCGCGCCGAGTCGGACGGGGGCGGAGTGCTGGTGGTGGTGGACGGCATCTTCTCGATGGAGGGCGACCTGGCGCCGCTGCCTGACGTGGCGGCGTTGTGCCGCGCCCACGGCGCGCGCCTGATGGTGGACGAGGCACACGGAGTAGGCGTGGTCGGCGAACGCGGCGCCGGGGCGGCGGAGCTGTTCGGCTGCGAGGACGAGATCGACCTGCGCATGGGGACGTTCTCCAAGTCGCTGGCGTCGTGCGGCGGCTTCATCGCCGGTCCGGCCGACGTGATCGACTTCCTGCGCGTGCAGTCGCGCTCCTTCATGTTCACCGCCGCGGCGGTGCCGGCGGCGGTCGGCGCCGCGCTGGGGGCACTGCGCATCATTCGCTCCGCCGAGGGTCCCGAGCTGATGGCCAAGGTGCTCGACAACGCGCGCTACTTCCACGACGGGCTGGGCGAGCTCGGCTACCAGGTGATGGAGCCCAACAGCCTTCCCGACGGCAGCGAGCTGATCACACCTATCGTGCCCGTGCTGGTGGGCGACGACTGGAAGGCCGTGCTGCTCTGGAAGGCGCTCTATGACGCCGGCGTCTACGTGAACGTGGCCCTGTACCCGGCCGTGCAGCGCGGCGGCGCACTGCTGCGCACCTCGGTGATGGCCAGCCACGAGCGCGAGCACCTCGACCGGGCACTTTCGATCTTCGAGAAGGTCAAGGGCGAGGTGGAGCGAATGGCGCCGCCCAATGGCGCCCCGCCGGCGGCAAAGCCGGAGGCCGGCGCCGACGAGGTGGACCAGCCGTAGAAACCTGCTGCGGGCTCGGCTAGCGCGCGGGCTCGTGAAGCTCGCGCCGCCGAATCCGAGCTTTCAGCGCCGCCAGGCCGGGGGGCACACGCCCATCGGTGGCGAGCCAGGAGCCGGCCAGGATGAGCAGCAGCCCGGCGACGGCGCCCGTGGTCACGCTCTCTCCCAGCACGGCCACGCCGAGGGCGAGCGCCACGACCGGGTTCACGTAGGTGATCACGGTCGCGCGGCCGGGGCCGACCTCGGCGATGAGGCGAAAGAAGATCAGGAAGGCCAGCGCCGAGCACACGAGGCCGAGCACCACCACGGAGAGGATCGCGTCGCCTGAGGGTGCCTCGGTGGGAAAGTCGCCGATGCCGAACGGCAGCAGGATGATCGTGGCAATCCCCATCGCCGCAGTGACCGGTCCGAGCGGATCGGCGTCGCTCAGGCGGCGCTTGACGATCAACGGGCCGCAGGCGTAGCCGAGCGTGGCCAGCAGGATGGCCGCGGCCCCGACGAGCTCGGGAGTGGTTCCGCCGATGTCGATGCCCACCAGCGCGGCCACACCGCTCAGCCCGATGAGCATTCCCAGCAGCCGCGCGCGGGTGGGCCGCTCGGAGTGGTCGAAGCGCAGCGCCAAGAACGCCACCATGAGCGGGAGCGAGGCAATCAGGATCGCGGCCAGCGAGGAGGACACACGCGTCTCGCCGAAGCCGATCAGCGGGAAGGGAATGCAGATCTCGGTGATCGCGAAGGCCACCAGCCAGCGAAGCGGGAGGCGGCGCAGCGCCCCGGTCTTGAGCGCCAGCGGCAACAACACCAGGGTCGCGAGCGCGACCCGCGACCAGGCCACGAAGCCAGGGGTCAGTCCGTCGTCCACCGCGATCTTGATGAACAGGTACGGCACCCCCCAAGCGAGCGACATGCCCGCGAAGAGGGCCCAGCCGCGAAGGCTCACGCAATCGCTCTCAGGGACGCCGCGGTCACCGCGGCTGCCGCCACGACCACCAACAGGGGAGCGCGGAGGAGTATCGCCACCCCGGCCACCGCCAGGCCCGCTCCACGCTCGTCGATCACCAGCGACTCCTCGGAGGCGAAGGCCTGGGTCGCCACCAGGGCAGCGAGCAGGGCCGGAGCGAGCAGGTTCACCACCCGTCCGCTGCTTGGCGGCAGCTCACGACCCCCTGCCAGAACGGGCCCGGCGGCTTTGAGCGCCACCGTGGCCAGCCCCACGACGATGACCGCTGTCCAGGCGGCGCTCATGGACGGGGCCCTCCGCTGCCCGTCGAGGAAGACTGCACCGCCGGCGACCGCGCAGGGGAGGGATGCGAGTCGGCCGCCGGTCGGCGCAGGCCGACGAGGCACGCGGCGGTGGCCGCGATCACGGGTATACCCGCCGGCATGATCGGCGTGAGGGCGAGCGCGATGCCGGCGCCGATGAGGGCGGCGGCAAGCGCGTCGCGGTTACGGAGCAGCGGTGAGAGCAACGCGAGGAAGAGCGCGGGGAACGCGGCATCGAGACCTAGCATGGCGGGATCGCCGAGCGAGTCGCCGGCCAGGACGCCGATCGCGGTACCCGTGCTCCAGCCGAAGTAGAGCGCGAGCCCGGCGCCGATCATCACGCGGCGGTCGAAGTGGCCGTCGCGCTGAGCGAGCGCCCAACTCTCGTCCACCAGCAGCTGCGCCTCGAGGAAGCGGCGTAGCTTGCCACCCCTGAAGACGCTCGCCGCCGATAGCGCCATCGGCCCGTAGCGCGCGTTGAGCAGCACTGCCGCGGCGATGGCGGCCACCGCCGTGCCGCCGGCCCCGAGCACGGAGACGATGGCGAACTGAGCCGAACCCGCGAAGGTCGTGAGCGACATGACTATCGATGCGGTGGGCCCGACGCCCGCGGCTTGGGCCAGGACGCCGAACGAGACGCCGAACGCAAGAACGGCGGGGATAAGTGGTGCGATCGCGCGCAGCCCAACGCCGTAGCCGCCAGGCCCGCCGGCGCTCGAATCGGTGGCTGGGGCCGATTCTGGCATACGCCCCAGTACGCTACCTGCCGTATGGAGGAACAAACCTCTCATCGAATATGAAGCGGCCTATCGGTGCTTCCAGCGAACTCGATTCGATCGACCGGGCGCTCCTGCTGGAGCTCCAGAAGGATGCTCGGCAGACCAACAAAGCCCTGGCGGGCAAGGTCGGGGTCGCTCCCTCCACCTGTCTGGAGCGGGTGCGCGAGCTGCAGGCGCGCGGGGTGGTGACCGGATTCCATGCCGAGATCGATCCCGCTGCGATGGGCCGGCCGATGGAGGCGATTCTCTCCATCCGCCAGGGCGGCGAACAGCGCGCCGCGACCGAGAAGCTGCTCGCGGACCTGGCGAACCTGCCGGAGACCATCCGGGTGATGGCGCTTACCGGCACCACCGACTTCATCGTCCACGTGGCGGTGCGCGACATGAATCAGATGCGCGATCTGGTTTGGGGCCTCATCGAGCGAAGCGACGTCGGGCGGGTGCAGAGCTCGCTTGTGTTCGAGCGGGTGGAAGGCAGGGGCCTCGAGCCGCTCGACGGCTGAGGTCTGTGTCACGCGATCAAGCCGGCGCGCTGGCGGATCAGCATGAGCCGGCCTAGCAGCGGGCCGCGCCCGTACCGGCGCTCACGCTCCTGCTCGGCGCGCAGCTTCAGCAGCTCGAGCGCCTCGGCGCTGAGCGTGAAGGGGTCGGCCGCCGAAACTCCGTCGACAAGGCCGACCACCGCCACCAGCCGGCCGCCGGACTCGGCGAGCAGCACCTCGCCCTGCGGAGCGGCCTTCCCGTCGAGCTCGGCCAATTCGAGCACCGCGGTGCGATCTGCCTCGGTCGAAAACCTGATGTTGATGGGGTTCATGTGTGTCTACCTCCTGATAACCAGCTTTCCCGGTTAGCCAGAATCATAACACCGGCTATCATGTATAGCTAGTTATGGCTCCGGGAGACTCGACACCAGAGAAGACCGCCCCTCAGCCGCTCTATCTCGTACAGCGCTTCATCAACAGCATCGATCTGGAGAACGGCGAGGACGAGCTCGCGAGCCCCGGCGCCCTCCGCGACTGGCTGGCCGAGCGCGAGCTGATGGGCGCGGACGAGCCGGCCGGCGCCGCCGAGCTGCGTCGTGCCCTCGACGTGCGAGAGGGCCTTCGAGCGGTGCTGATGGCCCACAACGGAATGCCGGGCGACCCGGACAAGCTCGAGCGCCTGGAGAAGGCCGCCGCGCGGGCCGGCCTCCGGATGCACTTTGCCGGCGGCGCCGACCCGCGCCTGGGACCCGAGGGAGGCGGCGTCGACGGTGCGCTTGCCCGCCTGATGGCCATCGTGGCCGCGTCGGTCGAGAACGGGCAGTGGGAGCGCCTGAAGGCCTGTCCCCGTGACCCCTGCTTCTGGGCCTTCTACGACCGCTCGAAGAACCGCTCCGGTCGCTGGTGCCGGATGGAGGACTGCGGGAACATCGAGAAGGCTCGTGCCTTTCGCGAGCGAAGGAAAAGCAGCCGGGGGCTCACGCCCCCGGACCCCCGCTGATTCCTGGCTGGTCGGCTGCTTACCTACTCGACGGTGTGGACCTTGAACAGGTTGGTCCCGCCCGAGGTGCCGGCGGGCAGGCCCGCCGTTATGCCGATCTTGTCGCCCTTCTTGGCCAGACCCGCCGCGCAGGCGGCGTCGGCGCAGGCCTCGATCAGCCCGAGCGTGTCCATTGGCTCGTCGTGGTGCACCGGGTGCACGCCCCAGAGCAGGCGGCAGCGGCGCACCACGTCCGCGCGTGGCGACAGGGCCAGCACGGGCGCCTTGGGGCGGTAGGCGGAGATCAGCATCGCGGTGGCGCCCGTGTTGGTGGGCGACACGATGCACTTGAGGCCGAGCTGGTACACGGCGCCGACCGCGCCGAAGGCGATCGCGTGGTACTGGTTGTTGGCCTGCGGACCGCGCTCGGCGAGCCAGCGGCCGTAGGGCAGCTCGCGCTCCACGGTGGTGGCTATGGAGGCCATCATCTCCACGGCCAGCACCGGATGCCTTCCCACCGCGGTCTCCTGGGAGAGCATCACGGCGTCCGTACCGTCGAATATCGCGTTGGCCACGTCGCCCACCTCGGCGCGGGTGGGACGCGTCGAGTGCACCATCGACTCCAACATCTGCGTGGCGGTGATCGTCGGCTTGGCCCGTCGCCCGGACATGGCCAGGAGACGCTTTTGCACCAGCGGCACCTCCTCGATGGGCAGCTCGATGCCGAGGTCGCCGCGGGCGATCATGATGCCGTCGGCGGCGTCGATGATCTCCTCCGCGTTGGCCGCCGCCTGCGGCTTCTCGATCTTGGCGATCAGTGGCACCTCGGCCCCGCGCTCACTGAGGTGACGGTGCACGGGTTCCAGGTCCTCGCGGCGGCGCACGAACGACAGAGCGAAGAAGTCGACCTTCAGCTCGAGGCCGACGTCGATCAGGGCGATGTCGTCCGCGCTCACCGCCGGCAGCGACACCGTGACGTTCGGCAGGTTGAGCCCCTGGCGGGACGCGACGCTCCCCCCCACCTCCACCCTCGTGACCACGTCGCCGTCGTGCACCTGCTGCACTCGTAGGCGCACGGCGCCGTCGGCCAGATAACAGACGTCGCCCTCGTCCACGAGCTCGGCGAAGCCCTGCCAGGCCACCGGCAGCCGCTGTGAGGTGCCGTCGGACTGGTCGGCGGTCAGCACCACGCGACTCTCGCGCGCCAGCTCGGCGACACCTCCGGCCACAGGTCCGATACGCAGCTTGGGTCCGGGCAGGTCGCCGAGGATCGCAACGTCGCGCCCCGCGCGGCTTGCCGCATCGCGGATCAGCGCGACGGTCTCGACGTGCTGGTCGCGATCGCCGTGGGCGAAGTTCAGCCGAGCGACGTCCATGCCGGCCTCGATCATGCGGACGAGAACCTCGGGCACCCGCGAGGCGGGACCGATGGTGGCGACGATCTTCGTGGAGCGCATGAGCGCCTTGAACATACCCGGCTGAGCCGCGAAAGCCTTGTTCGATTTGGACAAACCGTCCTGGAACACGAAAAGCCCGCTCTTAGCGAATGTGCGGCCCGGTTGTCGGTTGACGCTCGCGCGCCGGCGGGCTTTGATGTCCTCCGGCCTCTGGACGGCACAGGACCGGACCGGGAGGAGCACGGCGTCGACGGCGGGTCGGGTCCCCGACCGTTGGCACTGGCCCCGCCTCTCGCTGACAAAGTTCCAGTCTGTCCTCAGGTCGCGGGGAACTGCATTCGTAGATGCGCACCACAGGTGCGGGGAGGTCTGATGGGCAATTCTGCCACGGTCGACGCTGGTCAAGAGCAGCATCTGCAGGCGCTGGAGTACGCCAACCGCGTACGCTTGGCGCGGGCTCAGATGAAGCGTGAGGTCGCCGCGGGGCAGCTGTCGGCAGGGGAAGTAATCCTGGATAGTCCCTGGCAGGCGAACAGCATGTCGAT
This sequence comes from uncultured Thermoleophilaceae bacterium, assembly GCA_963728495.1. Taxonomy (GTDB): domain Bacteria; phylum Actinomycetota; class Thermoleophilia; order Solirubrobacterales; family Thermoleophilaceae; genus JACVRW01. The sequence continues at coordinate 530,974 of CAVSKI010000003.1, forward strand.
AAGCGACCTGCTGATGAGCCAAAAGCGCTGGGGAAGGACCCGCTGCAGACGACTGCTGGTGTCACTGGGCGTGCCGGAGAACAAGCAGGTCGGAACGCTCACCGTGCGCCAGCGCGAGGCGCTGGCCACGATGTTGGCCGCCAAGAATGCCCCGACGGGAACCGAAGTCATCGCGCACGCCACACAGGTGCGCGTGCCCCAGCCGCCCCCACGGGCGCCCCTGGCGGCACGCGAGCGCGCTTTGTCACCGGCCTAACGGGGCCACATACCAACGCTGCGGCGGCCGGGGCCTTTGCCCCGGCCGCTGTGCGTCAGCCTTCTACCGGCTTGCGGCCCAGCTCCTCCAGCGTCTCGTCGGCGGTCAGTCCCGGGCCGGCGGTGGCCAGCTCGATGATGTGCCCGTCGGGATCGCGCAGGTAGAGCGACTTGAAGTAGGTGCGATCCATCACGTCGGTCACGGGATGGCCGCGCGAGCTCAGGTAGTCGTGCCAGCCGTCGAGCTCCTCCTCGGAGTCGACCGTGAGAGCGAAGTGGTGGGTCGACCCGCGCCCGACCGTGCCCTCGTCGAGCTCTGAGTACTCGAGACAGGTGATGAGAGTGCCGGGCCGTCCCTCCTCGTCACCGAAGAACAGGTGGCGCGCGCCGCGGTCGTCCTCGTTGACCGTCTGCTTGACGAGACGCAGCCCCAGCAGGTTGCGGTAGAAGTCGACCGAGCGCTCCACGTCCTTACAGATCACGGTCACATGGTGGAGCCCAGATATACGCAGCCTGCGCTCGTTCACCGCCGCCACTGTAGACCTCCCGAGCGTCGCTTGAAGAGCTCCTGCATGGCGTAGAGGGTGGCGCCGAAGACCACCAACCCGAGCGCGAGCAGTATCCAGACCTGCACCGGACCGAGCCCGAGGGCCACCGCCGTAACCACCACGAAGGCCGCCACGCCGGCCAGCAGCGCGGAATGCGAGCGAAAGCCGGCCAGGTGCTCGCGCAGCGCCAGCTCGCCGCCCCCGAGCGAGGCCAGCACAAGACCGGCGGCCACCCGCTCGTTGCCCTGGCCGCCACCGCCGAGCAGGCCCCAGAAGATCACGACGATGCCCGCCAGGATCACCAGCTCGGATAGCGGAAAGCTGCCCCAGGGCGCGCGCGGGCGATCCGAGGCGGACGTCCGCCCCGGCCGGGGGCGGCTCTGTCGGGGAGCGGCGCGCGACGTCGCGTTCGGCCCGCGTGGTCAGGTCGCCGCGCTTGCGGCTGCGCCTACCCATGTGGGGTCTTTATCGGATCCGTGCGCACTGGGCTAGCCCAGTGCTTCCGGCTAATGGACAACCGGAGCTGATGACCACCCGCCACCAGCCCATCAGCATCCCAAGGAAGCTCCAGCGCGGGCGCACATGCCAGTGCTTGCAGCCGGGCTCGCCGATGTCCTCGTTGGAGACGCGTACCCAGCGGTGAGCGTCGGGCTCGAGCAGCATCTCCTCGATGAGGCAGCGATTCTGCTCTTCGGCGTAGGTGCGGTCGGAGAGAGCGCGGCGGACGTGCTGGACCTTCGCCGCCAGCTCGTCGCGCATCTCCTCCAGCTCACCCAGCGAGAGCAGCCGCGGGCCGCCGCGTCCCTGGACTGTGCAGTCAAAGTCCTTGCGAGGCCAGAGCGAGCAGAACAGCTGAGACAGCTCCTCCTCGAGGCGGGCCACCTGGTCGAGCAGCGTTCGACGGGCGGCGCGCTCGTCGGGAAGCGTCCGCGGCCCAGCCGGTGCGGGCGGCGGCACAGGCGGCTGAAGCACGATCCCCGGCACGACTCAAGAATACCCCGGCTAGGCCGAATCCCCCAAGGTCTCGCCGACGATCCACAGTGCCTCTTCCGCCACGATCGGCGCCACGCCCTTCACCCGCAGGGCGCACACGACCATGCGCCGCGTGTCGGCAGTGACCCCGGCTCGGGCCGACACCTCGCCCATGACCAGAGCCACGGGACACCTCTCGTCGGCCACCACGAGCTGGCCCGCGGCCACGGCTCGCCGCTCGGAGAGCCACTCCCCCTCGCGCGCCAGACGCAGCCCGAGTTGACCGTCGAGCTTGTCGGCGTCGAGAGCGAACACCGGCACGCCGGTCTCGGCGATCGCGATCGTGAGCGCATCGTCCACGAGGTTCTCGCTCTGGAGCCCCCCGTGTCGCAGGCGCTCGACGGCCAGCGCCTCCACCGGCGTTCGGTCGGTGTCGGGATCGATTCCGACCTGGCGCGAGAACACGCGGTAGGCCCACGGAACCGTGTCCTGGCGCATGTGCACGACCTTGGCGCCGGTGTAGCGGTCGGCCAGCCCGCGCAGGCGCTCCCGCACCTCGGGCGTGCTGCCACGGGGGCGCGCGGACAGCGGCGCGTAGATCAGGCGCAACTCCGGGAACTCCCGGGCGAGCTCGGGCTCGACCCATCCCTCCGCGAGGGCGAGATCGATCACAGTGCGGCTGTCCTGCGCCGTAGGTCGTCCTCGGTCAGGTTGCCGAGCTTCGTGTCCACCACCGTGCCGCCCGCCCGGGCGAAGATCGTGGTCGGGCAGCCGCCCACTCCGTAGAGGTTGGCCACCGCCCCGTCACGGTCGATCCCCACCGGCTGGCGCCAGCCGCGCGCCTCCACCAGCCCGCGCACCTCCCCCCGCTCCTTGCCCGTGAAGAACACGGTGGCGAAGTTCACGTCCTTGAAGTCCCGCCTGACGCGCTCGGTGCGATCGACCTGGGGATAGCAGTCGGCCCCGCGATCGAAGATCACCGTGAGCACGAGCGGCTTGTCGCGCAGCGTGCACAGGTTGACCACCTCCTCCGAGACCAGGCTGCATGCGGGCTGGCCCCCGGCCTGGTCCGGGCAGGGCTTGCGCTGGCAGACGTTGGCGTCGCCCTCCACGTTGCCGAGCGCCGAGGGCGCGGCGAAGGCCTTGAGCTTCGATCCCTTGGTGGGTCCCTTCAGCCCCTCGCCCTGGTTGGGAAGCGTCTGGACGAAGAGCAGCACGGCGAGCACCATCAACATGAGGAAGCCGACCAGCCAGGCGTACTTGTTGCCCGCGCGCGGGAGCTCGGGCCGCCGCGTGGGCTCGGGGTGGGTGCGGTCTCGCTCGGCCAGCCGCTCGCCGATCGAGAGATCGTCGAAACGGTCGTTGTCGCTCACGAGGCATCCACCTCGGTCGGGCGCAGCTCTCGCAGGTGCCGTCGAGGATCCAGGTCACGAAGCCGGAAGGCGCCGTGCTGCTCGGCCCACATCAACGCCGCCGGCAGCACGATCATCACGCCCAGCAGCGATACCGACAGGTCCACCACGGTCACGATGCCGAAGTCGCGCAGCATGCGGATGTCGGACACGATCAGCGCGGCGAAGCCGGCGATGGCCGTGGCCCCGGACGCCAGCACCGCCGCACCGGTCGAGGCGTAGGCCAGCTCGATTGCCCGGGCCGGACCGGCGCCGGCCTCGCGTTCCTGGCGGTAGCGCGAGGACAGCAGCACGCTGAACTCGGTGGAGATGGCGATCACCAGCGCTCCGAGGGTTACCGACATCGGGTTGAGGTCCACCTCGAGCGAGCCGGGCAGCAGTCCGAGCAGAAAAAGCACGCCGGCCGACCATCCCGTGGCCAGGGCGATGGGAATGAGCGGCACCGCCGCCTCTCGGACCGATCTGCGCACGAGCAGCAGAACAAGGAAGACCCCGGCCAGCGCGGCCAGCAGCGTGAGCCCGCGTCGCCACGGTGAGGACAGCGCGGCATTGGCCTCGGCGGCCAGCACAGGCAGGCCCACCACGCTCGCGCTCACTCCGGCGGGCGGGTCGAGCCGGGCCTCGATGTCGTCGACCACACGCTTCTGACGGTCGAGTGGCATCAGCCTGACGCCGAAGGCCAGGTTGGCCGTGGTGCGGTCCTCGGTCACGACTCCCTGCGAGAAGTACGGCGGAACCGCGTCGAGCAGCCGGCCGGCGTCGGCCTGGCCGGCGGCCGAGCCGCTGAACAGGTCGGGGAGCGAGAGCGCGGGGCACAGCTCGGGCGGATCCTGCTCCTGGGTGCAGCGCTTGCCGGGGCGATAGCCGTTCGCGCGCAGTACCCCGGCCTGGAAGCGGGTCATCCAGGCCACCACCTTCGGGTCGGTGATGTCGTCGGCCCTCACGGTCACGTCGATCTCACCCGCCACGCCGGTTTCGGCCTGGAGCTCGTTCACGTCCCGCAGCGCCTGTAGGTCCTGCGGCACGAGCTCGCGCACATCGGACACGACTTCGCTCTGGGTATCGAGAACGAGCCCCGCCACGGCCACGACCAGGCCGACCGCGAGCACTCGGCGCGGACGGGTCAGCGCTACCCCCAGTGTTCTCCAGGAGCGGTCGGCGAGCCGTTCTCTGGCCGAGCGCAGGCGGGCGTGGTCCAACCAGCTCGGCCGTCCCCGGACTCGCGATGGGCCTCCGCCGAAGCGCACGAGCGCCGCGAAGCCGGCCCCGACGGCGCACAGCAGAGCCAGGCCGATGCCGAGCACGAGCAGGCCGCCGAAGCCGCGCACCATCGGCACGGGCGACAGCAACAGCACGAGGAAACCCACCGCCGTGGCCACCCCGGCGCTGATGATCGTCGGCCCGCCCGCGCGGGCGGCGTGAGCCGCGGGCCCGGAGAGATCCTGGGCTCGCGCGCGCCGCGCGCTCGCGGTCCCTCCCTTCTCCACGGCCTCGTCGAAGCGGGCCTGAAACTGAATCGCGTAGTCCACCGCCAGCCCGATCAACACGGGCAGGACCGCGATCGAGGCCATCGTCAGCGTGCCGCCGGCGAGCGACAGCGCCCCGAAGGTCATCGCCGCCGCCGCGAGCGCGAGGCCCAGCGGCAACAGACGCAGGCGCGACCTGAATACCAGCGCCAGCGTGGCCGCCATCAACACCAGCGCTGCGCCGAGCAGCACGAGGATCGCGTTCTGCACGGCGTCGGCCAGTCCCTCGACCACCACCGGAAGGCCGGTGACGATGTAACGGGCACCTTGTCGGGGGCGAAACAGCTTCTCCCCCGTCGCCTCCCGGAACAGCCCGATCGCTCGCCGGCGCTCGGCGTCGGAGAGATCGGGGCGCATTCGGATCGTGATCATCGCCGCGTTCTTGGATGGGAACAGGTAGGCAAAGCGCGACTTCGGCACCCCGACCTCGCCCGAGGCGAAGACGAGGCTCGACACGAAGCTGGGATCGTCGATCCGGGGCACGCCGGAGATGCCGTAACGCAGCGCCAGCTGCAGGATCTGCTGGGTGAACTGAGTCCTCACGGCCGAGCTGGCGGCCTCGGCCAGACGCTCCTGCTGAGCAGGCGGATCACCCCGGCTCTGCGAGAGCCGGCGCGCCGCCGCGGCCGCCTGGCGCGCCTGACGGCGGTTCTGGCGGTCGCGGCGCGTGAACTCCGAGCCGATCCGGTTGACCGCCGTGTTCACGAACGTCGCTGGCCCGAATACGACCTTCGCGGGGTCCAGCTCCGCGATCTCGCGGCAGACCGGCGGCAGCATGCCGAGGCCTTGCTCGGTGTCCGGCACGTTCCCCGACAGGCAACCCTCGAGGCGCAGGAGCCGTCCGAGGTCCTCGGTCAGCACCGTTCGCGAGAGCTCGCCCTGCACGAGAACCAGCACCGCCTCATCTCCGAAGTCCTGCTTGAAGCGCTCGGTTTCCTTGAAGCTCTCCGAGCCGCGGTCGACGAGGGTGTCGATCGAGGCACTCGGCTCGAGTCGCAGGGCCAGCGCGGCCCCGGCCAGCGCCACCACTGCGGTCAGGCCGAGCACCGCCAGCGGCCGGCGCGTAATGGCGCCGACGATCCGCGCCAGGACGTTGCCATCTCTCACGCGAGTGAGCTTAGGAGAAGCTTTCGCCTACGGAAGCGGCTGCAAAGCAGGGAAGCGCCCCGGCTGGCCGATGATGTTGCCCAGCGGCGCCTGCTCCACGCAGGGCGGCGCCCGGCCCGCGTTTTCCGTGCCGATGCCGAACACGAACTTCTGAATCTCGCTGGCCAGCTGCGCGGACAGGTAGGCGTTGGGGGGCGGCGGAGTAGGCGTGGCGTTGGCGGTGCACAGATAGCTGCCGAACACGGGCAGGGGCCGGCCCTCCGCCAGGCGGTCGTACGCGCCCGGCTCGGTGTAGGGGTTGGAGCGGCTGGTGCTCAGTCGGTTGGCGTACCCGGTCATCGTCTCGGGGTTGAGCGGGTTCATCACGCGCAGCAGATGGATCGGGTCATTCGACGAGAACCCGGTGCCCACGATCTGCGTCGCGGCGGAGTCGTTGGCAAGGAACGCGGCGATCTCGCGCCGGTAGAGCCCGAGGTAGTCCACCACGGGGGTGAGCTGGCGCAGGAACGGGTCGAGGCGAGCAAGGAGCGGGCGCGTGTTGTCGAGCGCCTGTTCGGTCGCCGGCAGTCCGCGTCGCGACACGCGCACCAGCGGGTCGAGGTCCCGGAAGAAGCCACGTAGATCCGGCGCCAGGCGATCGAGGTCGATCAGGATGGGTGAGAGTTCGCGGGCCGCCGGACGCAGCTGGTCGACCAGCGGGTCGGCCTCGAGCGCGAAGCGGGTGGTCCGCTCGGTGGTGATGCGGCTCTCGCGCAGGAACGTGGGGAACACGCGGAAGGTGTCGGCCAGCTCGGCGTCGCGGCTGGCCACGGCCTCCCAGACCCGGTTCGAGTTCGAGATCAGCTCGCGGAACTGGCCCTTGCGCTCGGTGAGGGCCTCGAAGACCACGCCGGTGTCGCGCACGAGGCGGCGGGTGGCATCTCCCTGCACCCGCAGCACCCTCAGGACGTCGTCGGTCTCCTCGGCGAACGGCGTGAGCAGCGCCAGAGATGTGTTGATCTCCTGGGCCTGGCCCTGCACCGCCTGGCCCTGCTGGTCGAGCCAGACTGAGAAGCGCCGGCGCGTCTCGGGGTCGAAGGTGCGCAGCACCTCGTCGAGCTCGACGGTCTCGGCCACCTGCCCTGCCGGCAGCTGGCCGCCGTCGCGCAGCATGCCCTGGGCGCCCGCCGCGGTGCCGGGGGTCAGCTCCACGTAGGTCTCGCCCAACAGCGTCTTCTGGCGCAGGATCGCCCGGGTGTCCTTGGGAATCGGCGCGTAGCGTGCGTCGATCTCGATGATCGTGTCGGTCAGGCCCGTGGTCTCGTTGGGCTGCTTGGTCTTGACCCGGCCCACCTTCACGCCGGAGATGCGCACGTCGGCCTCCTGCGCGAGCTGGGTGGCTTCCGGGAACTGGACCTCCACGCGGTAGCCCTCGGGCTTCAGCGGCACGGAGCCGCCAAAGCTGAGCCACAGGAACATGAGGATGCCGACGCAGGACAGCGCGAAGGCCACCATGGCGAGGATCCGGCCGAGACTGGGCGTCTGCTTGATCACGGCGGGAGGTTGTCCGGTGGGTTGAGCGGGCCGGTGCAGACCTCACGCTCGGACGGCAGGTTGAGCAGCTGGGTGGGCACTCCGAGCTGCGGGTTGCCGAGCACGATGTTCTCGAGCGAGTTGTAGGTGGTGCAGCCGACCAGCACGAGACTGCGCCGCGCGGGCCCGTGCGCGTCCTGCAGCGACCACAGCGTGGCGCCGGCGTGTGCCCCCCAGGCGCTCCAGAACAGGTACGGCTCCGTCCGGCCGGGCGGGTTGTAGGCCAGCGTGTTGAAGAACTTGTTCAGCACCTTGAAGCTGCGGTTGAGGCGCGGCGTGACCACGGCCAGGTCCTTGGTGGCGCTGCGCAGGTCACGCACCGTCGGGCGGACGTCGCGGGCGAAGGGGCGGATCTGGTCGCGGACTATCGGCGTGGTTTCGCGGAAGAAGGGCTGCGTCCGCTGCAGTGCGGGCGCCAGCTCGCGGGCGAAGGGACGTAGGCGCTCGAGCGCCGGCCCGAGCTCGGAGGCCAGCGCCTCCGCCTTCGTCAGGGTGGTCTCCGTTTGCGAGAGCGCGGGCGGGAACTCCCGCAGCGCCTCGCGCAAAGCCGCTTCCTCGGCGGCGAAGGACTCGAAGTTGGCGTTGGCCGAGTCCACCAGCGAAGCGAGCTGGTCGTCGCGCCGGGCGAGAGCGGTGGAGAGCTCCTGGAAGTTGTGGATCACGCGCCTGAGGTTGCCTCGGCGCTTGGCCAGCAGGCGGGTGAAGCGCTCACCGTCGCGGGCCGTGGGCTCGAAGCGCTTGAACACCTCGCGCAGGTCCTGCTCGGCGCTCTGGTCGTAGAGCTCGGACGCGCCGGTGGCCTCGTCGTCGAAGGCCGTTCCGCCTTCATTGAGAAGGATGCGCAGGTAGGTGCGGGTGTCGCCGTCCAGCTGGGCCAGCACCTCGTCGGCGTTCACGTCCGGCAGGGTGTTGGCCTGGCGCACGCGCCCGCCCTCGGGCAGGTCGCCGGACTCCTCGGTGCCGGGATCGAGCGAGAGGAACATGTCCTTGAGGCCGGTCTTGGGACGCAGCAGGATGGTGGCGTCGCGATAGATCGGCCGGTACTCGTCCTTGATCTGCATGCTCACCACGGCGCGCCCCTCCTCGAGCTCCACCGAGCCCACCTCACCGACCTTGACCCCCGCGATGTTCACCGTCTGACCCTGACCGGGTACCACCGCCTGCGCGGTGGAGAGCTCGGCCTCGACCTCGTAGAACGAGGTCCCGAGAACGGGCACCCATGCCGGCAGGTAGAAGCGCTGGTGGGAGAGGATGTAGCCGCCGATCACGGCTGCCCCGACGAACAGGCAGAGGATGGCCACGAACACCGGCAGCTGCTTGCGGATCTGGCGTCTCACGGGCCCGATCCGATCCTCGCGGCGTTCAGATCCGGACGCTGCTGCTTGTGGCAGGGCTCGCTGGAGCGGTAGGGAGCCTTGGGCCCGCGAGCCGGCCGCGTGCCCAGCGGCGGAGCGCTGGCCGAGCCGAACAGCCCCTCGGTGAAGCTGCCCACGGGCGGACTCTGTACCCGGTAGCCCCCGCCGGCCGAGTTGACGCGCGTGTAGGAACCGTTGCCGTCGAAGCCTTGGGACTCGCCCGTGAGTCCCACCATCGACTGGAAGAACTCCTGGTAGTTGCGCAGGCCGGTGGACAACGAGCCGTCCTCGATGCGGGTCTCGCCGGTGGGCAGGACCACCTGCAGCTGGCAGCGGTCGAAGCGGTCGAGCACCGGCAGCAGGTCGACCTGGCCGTCGGTGAACTCGGCGAAGTCGCGAACGGCAGGCTGGAGGTCATTCACCAGACCCTGGAGCTCGTCGGGCGAGAACAGCGCGCGGGTCTGGCGGATCCAGGGCAGCCCGGCCTCGATCGTGGCCGGGGTCTCACGGACTCCGGGAATCATCTCCAGCGCCCATGCGCGCGTGGAGGGAAAGGCCGCGTTCAGCGCGTCGAGCGTGGGGTTGGCGGCGTCAAGGACCTGGGGCAGCAGGCGGATCGTCTGGCGCAGGTTGGCTTCCTCGGCCGCGAGCGCGCTCATGGTCAGGTTGAAGTTCGTGACCAGATCCTTGAGCTGCCTCTCGTTGGTGGACAGAGCGGCGAAGACGCGCTGCTGACCGGCCACCAGCTTGGAGAGATCTCGCGCCTCGGTCCCGAGGATCGCGTCGTTGACCAGAGCGCCGCCGCGCAGGGCGTCGGCCGAGTATTCGAGCGAGTCGTTGAGCGCCTGGCCCGCGGTCTCGCCCTGCGTGTCGGGATCCTGGTCGTCGTCCTCGCCCGGTTGAGGCTCCCCGTTGAGCGCGCCGCCGTAGCCCACGAGGAGCCTGCGCAGATCCTCGCGCGTATCGGTGGTCAGCACGCCCAGTACCTGATCGATCTGCACCGGCGCCGAGGTCTGGGACGCCGGGATGGTGGCGCCGCTCTCGAGCTCTCCCGCGCCAGGGGTGCCCGGCCGCAGGTCGAAGAACAGATTGCCCTCGAAGAAGATGCGCGGGCGCACCTTGACCCGGGCGTCCTCGTGAATGGGCAGGGCGTCCTTGTCGAGCTTCATGGTCACCGTCACGGCGGGCGAGTCGCCGCCCACCGCCTCGACTCCGGAAACACGGCCCACGTCCACGCCGGCGATCCGGACCGCCTGGTTCTTCTGGATCGGCGGGGCGTTCTCGAACCGGGCCTTGAGCTGGTAGGGCTGCGTGAAGGGAATGTCCTTCGAGAAGGCCAGGAAGGTGGCGATCGCGATAACCACCAGGGCGATCAGCCCAACACCGAAGGCGCTCAGCCGGCCCCGGAAACGCGAGGTCCTCATGGGGTCGCTCCCGCGCTCGTGACCGAGGCACCGCGCTGCCCGCTGGTGCCCGTGCCCTGGTTGCCGGGAGTGTTGCCGATCACCGTCTGCCCGGCCTTCCATTCCTCGTTGCCGGCCTCGCACTCCCGCTCCTGGCCAGGCGCCGCCGTGTTCGGATACGGGTTGAGGTGGAGATGGTTCTCGCGCTGCGGGCCGTCCGCGGGCCCGCTCGAGGGGAAGCCCTCGTTGTTGGGCCCGTAGACGCCCGAGCTGCGCTCGGACGGCGCGGCCACGACTTGGAAGCGCTGCCATGTGCCGTTGGGGTCTCCGTCGGAGAGGAGGCTGGCGGCGTTGCGGAACCACAGCGTGGCGTAGTTGCAAACGGTCTGGGCCGGTGTGAGGAAACGCAGCGTCGGCCGCAGCGACGAGGCCAGCCGCGTGAGCTGGTCGACGCCCTGGCGAACGAGTGGGTCCTCTGAGAAGTCGGCCAGGGCCTCGAACACGTCGGCGAGGTCCTCGTTGAGGCGCTCGGTGCGCGGCAGCACGTCGGTACCGGCCTCGAAGGCGTCGGCCAGGATTGGCGCGGAGCGCGGCAGGGTGGCGACGCCGGGGCGTAACTCGGCGAACAGGGCCGTCTGGTTGCGCAGGTAGGGCCGCTGGCGCGGGAAGTCGCGGATCGCCACCTCCTCGGCCGTGGGCGCTTCGCTGATCGTCTCCTGCAGGAAGGGCCGCGCGATCGAGGCCAGGGCGGTGAACGAGATGTCCAGGTTCACGAACAGCGAGGCCTGCTCCTCCGCCACCGGGGCCGCCTCCGCCGCGGCGTCGCCCAGCTCGGCGAAGAAGCGGTCGAGCCGCGTGTCGGGCGCCGACAGGTTGCGCATAACGGGTTCGAGATCGCGCAGCAGCGGCACGAAGGCCTCGATTGCCGTGTTGAGGTCCTGGCCCCGGCCGGCGAAGCCTCCGCCGTAGCCGTCGAGCGAGTTGCGCGAGCCGACCCGGGCGGGAGTGTCGAACATGTTGAAGACCTCGTCGAGCTCAACGGGCGTGCGGGCCTGGCGAACGGACATCACCGTGCCGGGCTCGAGCCCGTCGTCCTCGGCGCGAGCGCTGCCGGGCTCGAGCTCGATGTACTTGAGGCCGAGGGCCGAGCGCGGGCGCACGAGCAGCACGGAGTCCGCCGGCAGAGGCTCGATCTCCTTGTCGAGCTTCATCGTCACCTGCGCGTAGGTGCTCCCGTCCTCGCTCTGCTTGGGCTCTATCTCGGAGATCACGCCCACGCGAGCGCCTCCGATGCGAACCTCGAAGCCCTCCACGAGCTGCGCCGCGTTCGGGAGGTTGGCCTTGAGATCGTAGGTGGGCACGAACGGAAGCCCGGAGTTGGCGTTGTAGGAGAGGAACACGGCCACGATCGTCACGAGGACGGTCACGGCGCCCACCAGCACCGGGCTCGCGCTCAGGGCCGAACCTGAACGCCGCCTCACTGTTCCTCCCCCCCGAGCAGGTAGTCGAGCAGCGGCTCCTCGGCGCGTCCGAGTCCCGGCGAGCCGCCCCGCGCCTGCTTGCGCAGGAGCTCGAGGTTCGCCTTGCGCTCGCGCTGGAGCCCCGGATCGCCGCCGTCACTCAGCAGGCCCTCCAGCAGGGGCCCGGTGGCGGGGACGCTCCCGCCCTCCTGACCCTCGGGCTCGGAGGCGTTGCGCGGCTCGAGCGCCGCGGACACCGACGCCGACGAGGCACCCGAGGCGCTGTTGAAGTTTGAATCGCACTCCCCGCCAGGGGAGGGGAGCAGCGAATACTCCGTGCAGGCGTTGGTCACGAGCCCCGTGCGCAGGTAGTGACCCAGCGAGTCGAACCCGTTCGTTGTGAGGGCGACGTAGTAGAGGAAGTCGTTGATGCGCTCGATCGCGCCGGTCTCATCCAGGCTGCGGGTCAGCTCGTCGAGGTTCACCGAGGTGGGCGCGAGCTCCTCGCCGAGCCGGCCCAGGTCGCGAATCAGCGGGCGCGCCTCGATGAGAGCGGGGCGACCTCGCTCGAGCGCGTCGCCCAGGCTGGGGAACGACTCGCGCGAGGCGTCGGCGAGCGTTCCCTGCGCCTTGATCAGGCGGCCGAGGGCGGGCGCGGCGACACCCAGGTCGTCCAGGAGCGGGGTGCCCTGGTCGGTGAGGCCCTCGAGGTCGACCATCAGCAGCCGGAGCTCGCGCAGGAAGGCCGGCAGCCGGTTGATCCCCCGTCGGATGTCCGTGCGCCGCTCGGCGGTGGCCTCTCCCGTGTTGTTGGCCTGGACGATGAAGCTCGCGAAGCGCTCACGCTCTCGAGCCAGCGGCCCCAGTGCGCGATCGGAGTTCCTGGCCAGGCGCGCCAGCACGCGGTTCTGGCGGGCCAGGATCAAAAGCACCTCGTCGGTCTCGCGCAGGGCGGGGTTGGCCCTATGGATGACCTCGTTGAGCTCCTTCCCGCGGCCGGCCAGACCCACGCCGAGCTCGTTGAGGAGGATCGCGAAACGCTCGCGATAGGGCAGGCGCAGCGTGTCGTTGATCAGGTCCAGGTCGACCGGCGAGCTCGTGTTGTCCACCGGTAGGAAGCGCGCGCCCTCGCCGTCGCCCTCTTCGATCGTCCCCAGGGCCGTGGAGCTCGTCGAGCCCGGCTCGCACTCGACGAAGCGCTCACCGATCAGACCCTGGAGGCGGATGATGCATTTGGCGTCCTGCTTGAAGGGTGTGAACGCCTCGTCGTCGATGCGCAGCGTGACCGCCGCCTGATTCTCTTCGGTCACGTCCATCTCGCTCACCACACCGACGGGCGCGCCGGCGATCTTCACGTCCTCGCCGGGCACCAGCGTGGAGGCGTTGTCGAAGATCGCCCGCACGTAGTAGTGCTCCGTCGTGTCGTTGTCGCGCGCCTCGCGCACGATTCCGATGACGATCCAGGGCAAGATCGCCACCAGCAGACCGATGTAGACGAGCCTCCTCACGGGCCGGGCGGGGTGTCGGTGGGGTCACAGCCGGGGGCGGCGACGGGAGCCGAGCCGTCGGGCGGGGGCTGCACCGCACCGCCCGGACAACGGCTGAAGCTCCCGGTCTCGAAGCCCGCGAGCCGCTGGGTGGGCGGCACTGCCTCGAGAGCGCCGCCGTTCTGGCGAGTCGGGCCGAATACCGGCATCACGCGCGCGTAGTGGCCGTTCGCGTCGTAGTAGCCGGCCACCTGTCCGAACTTGGTGAACCAGCCCGCGAGGTCCGGCGTATAGAGCCGCGCGTATTCGACCACCGGTTGGGAGCGGTCGAGCGCTCGGATGGCCCGCGGGAAGACCGAGCCGGTGAGCTGCGCCAGACGGGGCTGCTTGGCGGTCAGCTCGATCAGGTCGTTGTTGGCCCCGGGCTGACGGATCAGCGTGCGCAGGTCGGCGATCGTCGGCCGAGCCTCCGCCACGAGCGGACGCAGCCGGCGCAGGAACGGTGCGAGGTCCCTGGTGGCCGGCTTCGACTCCTCCACCAGCAGCTCCAGGTCGTCGAGCGTCGCCCGCAGGTTGACGAAGGTGGTGTTGGCCTTGCGGAATGTGTCTGGCAGCAACTCGAGCGTGCGCTGAAGCGACGAGCTCTCCGAGGCGATGGCGCCGAACGCGCGGTTCGTGTTGGTGACCAGTCCGGCGAGATCGTCGCGGCGCTCCGCGAGCGCCGACACGGTGGTGGCCCCATCCTTTACGAAGCGCTCCAGCACACCCTGGTCGAGGGCCAGCTCCGCGGTCAGGCGGGTGGTGCTGGACAGGAACGGAGCGAAGTACTTGACGCTCTCGGCGGCCTCGGGACCGCGAGCGTCGTACTGGGTCGCCGAGCCGCGAATGAGGTTGCGCAAGCCCTGTCGGGTCTTGCCGTCCAGGGTGTTGAACAGAACGTCCAGATCGACCGCCGCGCTGGTGTCATCCGCCCCGATCAGGCCACCGTCGGCTATCTCCTTCGCGTTGTTGGGGCCGGGCGCCAGAGACACGTAGCGGTTGGCGATCCCCGACAGGGAGGTGGCGCGAATGGCGGCCTTCGTGCCCTCGTGCAGCGGAGCCAGGTCCGCCCGGATCTCCATGGAGATCACGGCCTGGGCGCTCTCGTCCAGCTCGATCTCGGTGACCGTGCCGATCGGCTGGCCGCTCACGCGCACCTGGTTGCCGGGCACCAGCTGCCCGGCATTCTCGAACACGGCCTTGACCCTGTAGGTCTCGCCCTGGCCGAACATGGCCAGCGCGACCAGCGCAACGGCAACGACCAGCGCCGCCACCGCAAGCACCCGTGCGATGGTCGATCCCCGCTCGCCGTCTAGCGGCTCGCCGGGCCCTACCTCATTCCATCCCAAGCGGCCCCTGTGCCTCCCCTGAGAGGAACTGCCTCACGAACTGGTTGTCGGAGTTGAAGAGCTCGCTCGCGGGGCCCGACTCCACGATCCTGCCCTTCCAGAGGATGGCGATGTAGTCCGCCACCCGGCGCGCGGACATGATGTCGTGGGTGATCACGCAGTACGCGCCGCCGTTCTCCTGGTGCACTTCCATGATGAGCTCGCACAGCAGGGCCGTGCGCACCGGATCGAGGCCGGAGTCCGGCTCGTCGAAGAGCACGATTCCGGGATCGAGCACGAGCGCTCGGGCGAACCCCGCCCGCTTTCGCATCCCGCCCGACAGCTCGTTCGGCATCTTGTCGAGCGCTCCGCTCAGGCCCACCTCACCCAGCCGGCGCAGGACGATCTCGCTGATCTCGTCTTCGCCCTTGTCGGTGTGCTGGCGCAGCGGGAATGCGGTGTTGTCGTACACGTTCATCGAGCCGAAGAGGGCGCCGTCCTGGAAGAGCACGCCGAACTTCTTGCGCATCTCGAACAGCTCCTCGTCGGGCATGTTGGGCACGGACTCGCCGTGCACCAGGACGTCGCCCTCGTCGGGGTAGAGCAGCCCGACCATGTGCTTGATGCAGACCGACTTGCCGGTCCCCGAGGGGCCGAGGATCATCGAGATCTGGTTGTCGGGCAGGCCCAGGTTGAGGCCGTTGAGGATCGTGTTTCGCCCGAAGGACTTGTGCACGTCGATGAACTCGACCGCGTCGTCGGTGCCGTGGTCGCGCGTGCGCCCGCCGTGCCACAGGTAGGGGTCCTCGCCCTCGCGCGTCTGGTCGCGGATGTTGTCCGGGATCTGCTCTTCAGGGGTCGGCGTATGCGGCGCCTGTTGATGCTCGCCGCGGTTCTCCTCCCAGTCCTTGGGGTCGAGCGGGCGCTCTCCTTCTTCTTCCGTGCGTTCCAAGTCGTACTTCTCCCTATCCGCCTATCGGTGCTCGGGGGTTCGACCCCCAGAAGATCTGCGTTCCCACCATCCCGATGATGTGGACCATCACCGTGTTGAGCACCATCGATTTCGCCGTCGCCGTGCCGACTCCCACCGGTCCGCCACCCGCCGTGTAGCCGTAGTAGCACCCCACGAGCACGATCACGGTGGCCATGGCCATGCCCTTGATCAGGCTGTAGATCAGGTCGGGTGGATTCTGGAACATCCAGAAGATCAGGAAGAACCCCCCGGAGCTGACCTCCCCGATCTGCTGCACCACCGCCAGGTAGCTCGCGAAGAAGCCGGCGCCCACGGCGGCGATGTACAGGAACGGCAGCACGAGCCAGGCGGCCAGTAGCCTCGTGGCGCACAGGAACACGAGTGAGTTGATGCCCATCACCTCGAGGGCGTCGATCTCATCCGAGATGCGCATGGCGCCGATCTCGGCCACCAGGCCGGTGCCCACCTTGGCCGACATCATGTAGCCGAAGGCGTAGGGCATGATCTCGCGCAGGTCGCACCAGGCGCTGAACACGCCCGCGTAGGCGGGCGCCCCGACCGAGCGGTTGAAGTACGCCCCCTCGATGCCGCATTGCAGGCCGAGGATGAAGGCGAGGCCCCAGATGACCAGCGCCGAGCCCAGGATGAGGATGCCGGCCTGGCGCAGCGCCTCGCCGAAGAAGTGGAACACGCGGCCGGTGAACACGTCCGCCACCACGCGCGCCGAGAACTTGGCGATGTCGCCGAAGGAGGCGATCCAGTCCTTGGGTACGGAGAGCCAGGTGCGTCCCATGAGTCTGGATGGCGAGCACGCGGCGCGTGCGAGCGTTCGTCACTTGATCACCGAGATCTCGGGGTGGGTGGCGAGCAGGGTTTGGGTGAACACGTAGTTGAAGGCGAAGATGCCGAGGAACTCGATGACCACGCCTTGGTTGACGGCTCGGCCCACCCCCTCGGCCCCGCCCGAGGCGGTCATCCCCTTGTAACAGGAGACGATCGCGATGATGGCCCCGAACAGGGTGGTCTTAACGACAGATCCCCACAGGTCCGTCGTAGATGCGTTGTTGAGCAGAGTCGCAAAGAAGGGTCCGAGCGGCGCGTCGAAGGTGAGCGTGGCCAGCACGCCGCCGAAGATTCCGAAGATCAGCGCGTAGATGTTGAACAGCCCGGTGACCACCATCAGGGCCAGGAAGCGCGGCACGACCAGGTTCTTGATCGGGTCGACGCCCAGCACCTGCAGCGCGTCGAGCTCCTCGCGAATCTTGCGTGCGCCCAGGTCGGCGGTGATCGCGGTGCCGCCCACGCCGGCCAGGATGATCGCGGTGACGAACGGCGCGAACTCGCGGATGGAGGCGAGCACGAAGAAGCCGCCCAGGCGGTCGATGGCGCCGAACAGGACCAGGAAGTTGCCCGCCTGCAGGCCGGGTGCGCCGTATCCGAACGCGATCGTTGAGATCGTCAGGGGCAGCCAGCACAGGCGCAGCATGAAAAGAAACTGCTGCACGAACTCTGTGCCGTAGGGGTAGGGCGGGCGGAGCGCGCTGACGAGCGTCTTGCCCGTGAGGATCATCATGTCGCCGACCTGCTCAAGCAGGTTCTTCGTCGGCAGGAAGACCCGATCAGCTGTAGCCCGGACCACTAAGCAATATCTCCTCCCCGGGGAAACAGCGCATCTCCCCGCATCACGTCCTCGAAAGCGAAGCCTATGCCATGTCCATAGCGTCCGCCAGAGACTCTCCACAGCTCACGCGATCATGCGCGCCAAGCGAAACTCGGTGGTATGTTCGCCCGGCTTTGAAGGCCTTGGAGGTGAGGGGGACGCAGGCAGCGCTCATCCTGACCGGCCTCGCTCTGCTCGCCGGTTGCGGCGGCGGCGAGCGCCAGGACGAGGACGAGCCCGAGGGCGATTTCGAGGTCGAGGTCTCGCGCGCCAGCTTCCCGAAGAAGCAGAGCCTCGCGCAGAGCTCGAACCTCGTTATCACCGTTCGCAACGCCGGCGAGGTTGCGATCCCCAACGTCGCCGTGACGGTCAACGGCTTCGAATTCCGCAAGGACGACGAGGCGCTCGCCGACAACGAACGGCCCCAGTTCGTGGTCAACGGCCTGCCGCGCGAGATCGGCGGCCTGGCCGACGCCAAGGACGCCACGCCGCTCGGCTGCGATACGGCCTACGTGAACACCTGGGCCTGCGGGCGGCTCGAGCCGGGCGACGAGAAGAGCTTTCGCTGGTCGGTGACGGCCGTCAAGGCCGGCCCGTACCGCATCAGCTACCTGGTGGCCGCGGGTCTCAACGGCAATGCGAGGGCGGTTGGCGCCGACGGCGGAGGGCCCCCGCGCGGCACCTTTACGGGCACGGTTTCCAGTGCGCCCCCCGAGGTGCGGATCGGTGACGATGGCCACACCGTCGTCGAGGGTTCGCGCTAGTACGCACGGCCGGAAAGTTCGGTCGGGAATCGGCGAGCGGCTGGGCGTGGCTGGCAAGTCCGGTGGACGGAGTCGATGCCAGAGCATCGGCGAGTCCGCCGGACGCCGCCAGGCGCGTCCAGACGCCGCCGAAACCGGCCGAACTTCCGGACGGGTGTACTAGCCGCGCTTCTCCCAACCGGCACAACGCTCCACCGGCAGGCGCGGATACTTGGGGTAGCGCTCATCGGTCTTGGAGCGCCCGCACATCGAGAAGGTGCTGCCGCGCGTGTTGCGGATCAGCTTCTGGTGGCTACAGGAATCGCAGAGGCCGGCCTTCATCGCTGTAGTTTTGCGCGCCGTGGAGCTGCGCCCATCCATCGCCAACCTGCGCCTGGCTGAGACCTTCGGCATCGCGCGCGGATCGCGCACCGAGCAGGGCGTTGTCCGGGTCGAGGTCGAGGCCGAGGGTGTGGTGGGACGCGGCGAGGCCGCTCCGATCTACTACCGCGGCGAGAGCGAGGAGTCCGCGCTGGCCTTCCTGGAGGCCCTCGAGCCGCCACGGGATCCGTTCGATCTCGAGGCCGGTCTCCCGCGCGAGGGCGACGCCGCCGGGCGCTCCGCTCTCGATGCCGCGCTGCACGACTGGATCGGCCGGCGCCTCGGCGTGCCCGTTTGGCGCCTGCTCGGCCTATCGCGCGAGCAGGCTCCGCCCACCTCGTACACGATCGGGATCGATTCGGTCGAGGGCACGGTCGACCGGGTGCGCCGGGCCGGCGGGTTCCGCGCGCTGAAGGTCAAGGTCGGCGGGGCGGAGGACCTGGCTCGCCTGTACGCGGTGCGCACGCAATCGGAGGCGCCGTTGCGCGTGGACGCCAACGAGGGCTGGACGCTCGAATCGGCCCGCGAGCTGATGCCCGCGCTGATCGAGCTCGATGTGGAACTGGTCGAGCAGCCGTTCCCGGCCGGCGACCTGGAATCCTTTCGCGCTCTGCGGGAACTCGAGCCGCGGCCGGCGATCATCGTCGACGAGGGCTGCCACGACTCGAGGGACGTCTCGAAGGTCGCTGGTTATGCCGATGGAATCAACATCAAGCTGGCCAAGTCCGGGGGTCTTCGCGAGGCTGTGCGGATGGCCCACACGGCTCGGGCGCTTGGGCTCACCGTGATGCTCGGCTGCATGATCGAGTCCCAGCTTGGAATCGCACCTGCGGCTCAGATCGCCTCGCTGGCCGACTGGGTGGACCTCGACGGGCACCTGTTGCTCGCCGATGAGCCGTTCATCGGGCTGGAGCTCGAGGAGGGACGCGTGCTGCCCTCGCACGGACCCGGCCTCGGGGTCGAGCCGGTCGAATGAGCGAGCAAATCGCCATCCTCGCCGAGGGGCTGTTCGCCAAGCACAACGGCAAGACGGCTCACGGCGTCGTCCGTTACGGAACGCGCGAGGTCGTGGCGGTGATCGACTCGACTCAGGCCGGCCGGACGGCCGAAGAGGTGGTGCCGTTCTGCCTTCGGCCCGTGCCGATCGTGGCCTCCTTGGGGGAGGCGATCGATCGCGGCGCCGACGCTCTGCTCATCGGTGTTGCGCCCACTGGCGGCAAGTTCGACGAGTCCTGGCGGGCCATCCTGTTGGAGGCCATCGCCGCCGGCCTGCACATCGAGGCCGGCCTGCACACCCAGCTCTCCGACGATGCCGAGCTGCGCAGCGCGGCTGAACGGAGCGGGATCGAGCTGCGCGACCTGCGCGCCGCGCCCAGCGATCTGAGCGTGCCCGAGGGGCCCTACAGCCGCCCGGACGACGTGCGGGTGGTGCACAGCGTGGGCTCGGACACCGTGATCGGCAAGAAGGTGGTGACGCTCGAGCTCGACCGCGTGGCGCGCGAGCGCGGCCTGCCCTCGGTATTCGTGCCCACGGGCCAGACGGGGGTGGCCATTGCCGGCTGGGGCATAGCCGTGGACCACGTGATCTCCGACTACGTGTCGGGCGCGGCCGAGCGCCTCGTTCACGAGGGCTCCGAGCGCGGCGACCTGCTCTTCGTGGAGGGCCAGGGCGCTCTCTTTCACCCGGCGTACTCCGGGGTCACGCTGGGACTGCTGCACGGTTCGGCGCCCGACCGGCTCGTGCTCGTGCACAAGGCGGGGTCCACGGCGATCCGCAACTACCCCGACCTGCCGATCCCGCCCCTACCCGAGCTGATCGACGCCTACGAGGGGGTGGCGCGCCACGTGCGCCCGACCCGCGTGGCCGCGATCGCGCTCAACACCTCGGAGCTCGAAAGCGAGGACGCGGCGCGTGAGGCCATCGCGTCCGCGGAGGCGGAGACCGGATTGGTGGCTGACGACGTGGTGCGCTTCGGCTCCGACCGCGTGCTCGAGGCCGTGCTCGAGAGCCTGTGATCCCCCAGCTTGGCTTCGGTACCTGGCGCCTGAACGGACGCGAATGCGAGGAGGGCGTGGCCGACGCTCTCGCCGCGGGCTACCGCCACATCGACACCGCCGCGATGTACGACAACGAGGAGGATGTGGGTCGCGGCCTGCACGCTGCCGGCATCGATCGCTCGGACGTCTGGGTGACCACGAAGGTGTGGACCGACGCGCTCGAGCCCGAGCGGCTGCGAGCTTCGCTGGAGCGCTCGCTGCGCCGGCTCGAGCTCGAGCATGTCGACCTGCTGCTGATCCACTGGCCCAGTCGCGACGTGCCCCTGGAACACACGCTGGCAGCGATGAGCGAGCTGCGCGAGGCGGGCTGGACTCGTGAGATCGGCGTGTCCAATTTTCCATCGGCGATGTTCCGGGAGGCGCTCGGCCTCGCTCCGGTGATCGTGAACCAGGTCGAGTACCACCCCTTTCTGTCCGCGGAAGCAGTGCTCGAGGTCTGCGAGGAGCACAACGTCGAGCTCACCGCCTACCGGCCGCTCGCCAAGGGCAAGGTCGGCGATGAGCCGGTGATACGCGAGGTCGCCGAGGCCCACGGCAAGACCGCGGCGCAGGTGGCGCTGCGCTGGCTGATCGAGCAGCCGCGGGTGTCCGCGGTGCCAAAGGCATCCAGTCCCGAGCGCCGGCGCGAGAACCTCGACGTTTTCGACTTCGAGCTATCGCCCGAGGAGCACGCTCGAATCGATGCTCTGCCGAAGGACCGGCGCGAGGTCAACGTGGCCTGGGCGCCGGAGTGGGACTAGGCGCGCGCACGCTCGGCTAGCCGGTGGGCGCCGTCACTCCTGTCGCGGCGCTGTAACACAAGCCCGTCGGGCAGACGAATCCGGCCCTGCTCGGGCAGCTGTCCTGTCTCGATGTCGCACTGCAACACCCAGGCAGGACAGTGGCGCGAAACCGCGTTACGGCAACGTGACAAAGCCGACGACACGGCCCGTCCACCCCTGGTTGCCGCCGTTTAGGAACGCCGGCGCCCACCACACGGCCGCTCACACAGCGCCGCTAGAGCCCGCCCACCTCATAGCTGCGCGCGTCCGGCTCGCAGAACCGGGCCGTGCGCTCAGCCTCGGAGCGGATCTCGGCGAGCGCTGACCGGCGGATGTCCACGTGCGGGGTCACGGTCAGCCGGACGGCGTCGCCCTCGCGCTCGAGACCCCAGCTCGCGGCCACGCGGCCGTCGACCGTGACAGTCGGGTCGCCGCTGAGCGTGACCTTGAGCGGCTGCACCTCGAGCGGCAGAATCCGCTCACGCTCGGCGTAGGCGAGCAGCGGCTGGTCCCAGTGGGCCAGCAGCCGCACGGGCAGCCGCGTGGATGCGGGCGGCAGCGGAGCGCCCGGCAGGTCGAAGAGCTCCGTTCCGTTCTCGTCGCGGTAGGAAACCGTCGCGAGCCGGGTGAAGGCTTCGGCGAAGTCGCGCTGCGCCACGCCGGCCCAGGCCGCCACGTCACGACGGCTGGCCGGGCCGAAGGCGGCCAGGTAGCGGCTCAGTACGAGCGCCGCGGCGTCTGCGGGCTCGGGCCGTGGACGCGGGTCGACCACGAACGCCGGGCGGCGCTGGTCCTGCCAGAAGCCGCCGGGCGCCAGCTGAACCAGCGCCAGGAGCGTGCGGGCGAAGATCACCGGCGTCCAGGGATCGTCGCCCACGCCCTCGTAGCGGCTGGTCACCCGCTCGCGGATCTCGGCGTTCGTGCGCGGCTCGCCCAGCCATCGGCCGAGCTCGGCGGCCACCTTCCCCTCGTCGAGGTGCGGGTATTGCTTGCGCCAGCTGCGCATCCGCGCCTGGCGCGTCAGCTGAGCGAAGGCCGGATAGTCGCCGGCCGCCGCCAGGTGGAGGGTCAGGCGCATGATCGTCGTCTTCACCACGCTGCGGGCGCTGATCGCCGCCTCCAGCTCGTCGCGGCTGAAGCCCTCGAGGCGGGCGGCAAGCGCGACGTAGGGCGCGGGCGGATGCTGGCCCTGCAGCGGGGTCAGCAGGCGGATGGCGTCGGCGGGTGTCATGCGCCGGCGTTCGAGCAGAAGCTGGCGCGCCGCGAGCGCGGCCGTGAGCTCGGCGCGGGTGAGCGTCTGCACCGGGTGAGCCTACGGGCGCGGCTGCTCGTACTCCCAACGTGAACATCGATGGCTCGCGCACTCTCGTCGCCGCTTGCTTCTCGGCCTATCTCGCCGCGCTGCGGCGCGATAGCCGCCGCTACGGTCTTGCCGTGATCGACGTACGCCCGCCGCACCTCGACACCCGCTTCACAGAGCGTGCGCTGTTCGGCCAGGCGCCCGAACTGCCCCCGCCGCTGGACGTGAGCGCGGTGGTGGCCTGGGACCTGAAGGCCCGCGAGCTGGTCACGGCGTGAGGGCGCTCGTCACCGGCGCGACCGGCTTCGTGGGCGGGCGCCTGGCCCGCGATCTGGCCGGGCGCGGCCACGATGTGCGCTGCCTGGTCCGCTCCCGCGAGCGCGCCCGCGAGCTGGAGCAGGCCGGGCTCGAGCTTCACGAAGGCGACGTGCTCGACCGAGACAGCCTGCGCGGCGCCGGCGCGCAAGCCGACGTGGCGTACTACCTCGTCCATTCGATGGGACGTGGGAGCGGCCGCGCCGGGTTCGCGGAACGCGAGAGAAACGCCGCGTCGAATTTCGCGGCGATGGCGCGCGAGGACGGTGTGGGCCGGGTCGTGTACCTCGGCGGCCTGGGCGAGCGGCCCACCTCCGAGCACCTGCGCAGCCGCGCCGAGACGGCGGCCCTCCTCGGCCGGGAGGGCCCGCCCCTCACCTACTTCCGTGCCGGCATGGTCATCGGCGCACACAGCGCGGGCTACCAGATCCTGCGCCACCTGGTGAAGCGCCTGCCGGCCATGATCGCCCCCGCCTGGCTGCGCAACCGCACCCAGCCCATCGCCATCGACGACGTCCTCGCCTACCTCGCCCAGGCTGGCGAGCGCCCGGAGACGGCGGGCAGGGAGGTGCAGATCGCGGGCCCGGACGTGGTGACCTACAGCGAGTTGATCCAGATGATGGCCGACGTGCTGGGCATCAGGCGCGCCCCTCAGGTGCCGGTGCCGCTGCTCAGCGCGAAGCTCTCCTCCCTCTGGATCGGGCTGGTCACGCCGGTCGACGCCGGCGTGGCCCAGCCCCTGATCGAGAGCTTGGCGATGGAGACCGTCGTGACCGATCGGGCCGGCAACGAGCTCTTCGATGTCGAACCGACGCCCGCGGGTGAGGCGCTGCGGCTTGCCGCGGCTGAGGATGAGCGCGATGAGGGCGTACCGAGCGCGATCGCCGGCGCGGCCTGACGCCGTCTGGGCCCTGCTGGCTCAACCGGCGCGCTGGAGCGAGTGGGCGCCGCACATCCGGGGCGCCTGGGGGCTGGGCGCGCCCGAGGTGCGTAAGGGCGCGCGCGGCGCGGTTCGGCTGCTCGGCTTGTTTCCCGTGCCGGCCGCGATCGTGGCCAAGCAGGCGGGGAAGGAATGGACCTGGGTCGTGCCCGCAGGAGTGCGAATGATCCATCGCGTGGAGCCCTACGACAGCGGCTCGCTCATCACGATCGAGCTGGAGGCGCCCGGGCCGCTCGAGCCCGCTCTGGCCGCGACCTACGGCCCGCTGGTGCAGTTGCTGCTTCGGCGCCTCGCGTCGGTCAGCGCGGCAGCGACGGCGAGATGATGCGATAGGCCTTCAGGCCCAGGCCGAGCCGCTCGCGATCTTCGCTTCTCAGGGGGTCGAGCGCGGTCAGCTCCTTGACCCGCTCGAGGCGGTAGCCGACTGTGTGGCGGTGAGCGTGTATGGCCTGGGCGGTGGCGTTCATGCTGCAGTTGTGGGCCAGGTAGGAGTCGAGGGTGCCCACCAGGTCCGAGGCGTACTGCTCGTCGTAGCGCACGATCGGCGCCACCGTGTCCTCGTAGAAGCTGCGCACCTCGTCCGGGTGGCTGGCCAGCACGCGAAAGAGCAGACGGTAGGTGCCCTCCCCGATCTCGGCTCCTGGAGGGCCGCCACCGGCCGCAGTCACCCCGAGTACGAGCTCGGCCTCGTCGAGCGCGCGGCGGGCGTCGGCCGCCCCGCTGCGGTAGGACGACAACCCGATCTCGGCCTGGCGCCCGAGCCGAGCCGCGGTGCGGCGGGCCGGATCGGCCGGACCCGGAAGCAGCGCGTACACCTTTCCCCCCTCCGCCGCGTGGGCGAGCACTCCGGGCAGCTCGGCTGACAGCGCGGCGATAAGTCGTCCCGGGCCGCGCCCGTTCGTGTTGGCGCACAGGCCGACGAACCCGGCCGAGAGGTCGCAGCCCAGCCGGGCCGCGCGGCGCGCAAGGTCCGCCTCGTCGAGGTCCGATCGGTTGAGCAGCTCTTCCACCAGCGATCCGCGCAGGTTCTGCTCGGTCTCGTCGCGAGCCTCGACAACGGCTACCTCAGTGAGCGCGGCGATGGCCGCCATGTGGAGGTACTCGCCGGCGTCGGCCCCGCCTTGCCCCAGCAACAGCACGGCGCCGAGCTCGCGTCCCCCGGAGGAGATGGGCACCTCGGCCGTCACCTCCGCCGGGCACTGCGGGCGCCCGCCTCCGAGGCGGACGCTCACGTAGCGCTCGTAACGGGCCCAGGCCTCGAGCGGCACGCCGAGCCGCGGCACCACCACCGCCACCGGCGCTCCGGCGTGGGCCGAAGCGATCTCCGCCACTCGCTCGAGCCCGTCGCCCGCCAGCACGGCGCCCACCATCTCCAGGTGGGCGCCGCGCGGCGTGGCTACTCGCTGCGGTGCGGCGTCAGCCGCCTCCGCCATTGACCGAGACCTCTCCATCGTGGGCCTGCAGCACCAGCTCGCCGTCCTCACCGGTGCGAATGCGCACGGCATCCTCTACGGGGAGCACGAACATCTTCCCGTCGCCGACCGAGCCGGTGCGGGCGTGGCGCAGGATGGTCTCCTTGATCAACCCCACGTCCTTGGATTCGACCACGCACTCGAGCTTGAGCTTCGGGCGCAGATGTACTGCGAGCGCCGCTCCGCGGTAGTGCTCGGTGATCCCCTTCTGGCGGCCCGAGCCCTTGACCTCGGTGATCGAGAGGCTCGGGAAGCCGGCCTCGAGCAGATCCGTGCGGATCGGCTCGAAGGCCTCGTGGCGGATGTAGGCGACGACCATCTTCATGCCGTCACCTCCCCGGGCCGCGGCACGGTGCTACCGCGCGGAGCCTGCGCCGGACCTTCCGGCGGCCCACCCGTCGGGCCCCCGAAGTCAGACTGCGGGATGAACTGCTCGGGGTATCCGTACATGCCGTGCTCGACGATGTCCAGCCCGGCCTCCTCGGCCTCCTCGGACACCCGCAGGCCGATCGTCGCCTTGATGGCGGCGAACGTCGCGTAGCTCATCGCGAACACGAACGTGAACGCCACGAGCACGCCCACGGCCTGCGCGATCAGCTGCTCGAAGGAGCCGGAATAGAGCAGGCCTCCCTCGGGGTTGCCGAAGGCGTTGTACTGCGCCAGCCGCGGCGCCGTGAAGATGCCGCAGGCCAGCGTGCCCCAAATACCGGCCAGGCCGTGCGCCGAGGTGGCGCCGACCGGGTCGTCGATCTTCTTGTCGATCCAGATCACGCCGAACACCACGATCAGGCCGGCCACGAAGCCGATGGGCGGACCCGCCCAGATCTCGACGTAGCCCGACGGCGCGGTGATGGCAACGAGTCCGGCGATGGCGCCGTTGGCCACCATTCCGATGTCGATCGTCTTCTGCTTGATCTGTGTCGCGACGAACGCGCCGATGATGCCGCCCGCGCAGCCCAGCAGGGTGACTATCCCGACCTCGGCCAGGCGAGTGTCGCCGATGTTGAGCGTCGAGCCCGGGTTGAAGCCGAACCATCCGACGAACAGGATGATCGTGCCCAGGCCGACGAGTGGCATGGAGTGGCCGGGAATGGCCCGCGGCTTGCCGTCGGGCCCGTACTTACCGCGGCGCGCGCCGAGCAGCAACAGCGCCGCAAACGCGCCCGTGGCGCCGATCAGGTGCACCGCAGTGGAGCCGGCGAAGTCCTGCATGCCGGTGGGCATCAGGGCCGTGTCGCCGTTCTGCAGCCAGCCGCCGCCGAAGACCCAGTGCGAGCCGATCGGGTAGATGATCGCGGCGAAGACGATCGCGTAGATCACGTAGGCGCTGTACTTGATGCGCTCCAGGGTCGAACCCCAGACGATCGCCAGGGAGACCGCACAGAAAGCGAACTGGAACAGCCACTTGACCTCGACGGTGGCGTCGGAGAAGCCCATGACCGGGAAGGCCTCGGCGCCGTTGCCGGAGAACTGCAGGAAGAAGCCGTTGGAGCCGATGATCGCGTCCGAGATGCCGAGCACGTCGGCGCTACCAAAGGCAAAAGCAAAGCCTACGGCCCAATAACAGATGGCCGCGATCGAAAGGTTGGTGAGGATCTTGGCGACCCCCGTTCCGGCGTTCTTGGCGCGCGAGAATCCAATCTCGAGCATGGCGAAGCCGGCCTGCATGAAGAGCACGAGAACGGCGGCGACGAACACGAACATGGTGTTCGTCGGGACCGTTTCGCCGAGCTTGCCGTCGACCGCCTGAACCAGGTCGTCGGCGGTTGCCAGTACGAAATCCATGGGTGCGAGATGCCTTTCGTCCGAGGTGTGATCCCAAGGTACGAAGGCATCCAGCCCTGGTCTTTATCCCTGTGTCGAAGATTCAGGTACCGCGTTTCGCCTCCAGGTAGAGGGGGGAAGGCGGTGTGGGGCACCGGCGGCCATCTGGCCGCCGGCGCCTCCACACCGCTCATCTGCCGGTCGCTCAGCGCCGTCTCACGCGAGTGCGCCCCTGGGCACAATCGCGAACCTCACGGCGAAGCCGGCCGCGAACAGCGCCAGCCCGAAGCCGAGAAAGGCCAGGCTGCTGCCCGTGAAGGGCAGCGAATCCGCCTGTGAGGCGGCCGCGGCGGGCTCGAAGGCCCGGGCGTTGGTCAACGCCGATCCGTTCGGATCCGTGTCGTCGGCCAGCTCGAGCGCAGGTGCGGTGTCACGCAGCGCCTCTCGCGAGCCCGTCGGCTCGTCCGATCCCGACGGCTCCCCGGAGCCGAACGAACCGCCGGTCGGGGACGTCCCCGAACTGGACGGCAGGACATCGTCGCCTCCGTCCTGCTCGCTCGGCACACCCGCGGTTGTGGCCGTCCCGCCCGCTCCGATCTGGACCGTGCCGATCGAGTCCTGGGTGGTCTGGCCGCTGGTACCGCTTCCGGCGCCACTGCCGCTGGAAGCGTCGTTTCCGTCGCTCAGGACGCGAACCGGTGCGTCGGGCGAGAGCGAGCTCACCTGCACGGTGCCGACGGAGTCCGCGGCCGACTGGGGGGCGCCGCTCTCGGTCGCGCGAGAGCTGTCGCCGTCGCTGGCCACCCGGGCCGGGGCAAACAGCTCCAGCGCCCCGATCTGAACCGTGAAGACGGAGTCGTCGACGCTCTGCGGTCCTCCCGACGTGCCGGTACCGGCACCGCCGTCGTCACCGTCACTCACCACCCGCGCGGGTGCGTGAGCGTCGATCGATCCGGCCTGGGCCGTCACGGCCGAGTCGCGAGTCGTCTGGTCCGCGCCGCTCGAGCCGCTCCGCGAACCGTTGTCGCCATCGCTGGCCACCCGCACCGGAGCGTTCACATCCGCCGATCCGATCTGCGCGGTCCCGATCGAATCGTCGGCCGCCTGGGAGCCGCCTCCGGATGCGCCCGGCGCGGTGTTGTCACCGTCGCTGAGCACCCGGACCGGAGCGTTCACTCGCACCGATCCGACCTGCCCCGTGCCGATCGAGTCGTTCGTCGATTGAGTGCCGCCGCCGGACGTGGCCGGCGACCCGTTGTCGCCGTCACTGGCCACCCGGACCGGGGCGTTCACATCCACCGATCCGACCTGTGCGGTCAGGGCCGAGTCGTTGACCTGCTGGTTCACTGCGGGCAAGGCGTTCGCCGGTCCTGCCGAGAGGGCCAGGACGAGCGCGCTTGCACCCAGCGCTATAGCGCTGCGATTCATGTCACTTCTCCTTGGTTCGTACTTGAGTCAGCGGTGAGCCGGAAGACGTTCCGGCTCGTGGGTCAACCGGGAACGGCTAACCAGGGCGCTCGAGTACGGACACGAAGAGGACCGGGCGGAAGAAAGCTCCGTCGACCCTGATGCGGCGCGCCAGGGCCGGTCCGGCCAACATGAGCGCCGCGGCGAGCAGCGCGAAGGCGCCGATGCTGAAGCTGGTGGAAGAGGCCGATGCCGCCGATCCGGCGCCGGCAGGGAGTTCGAGGGTCGCGCTGGTGCCGCCGTCGGCTGACCGAAGCCGGGCGTGGCGGTGGTGCGTCGGCGCGGCTCGGCACGACGCGGTGACCCGCTCGACGCTCGGCCAACGGTACGCGCTCGGAAGGGCCGGCGGTACGCGGCGGAGTCGTTGCGCTGCGGCGCGGACTTCTGCCCGCTGGGCCCGGAGGGCGCCCTGCTCAGGGCTCGAACGCCGTCTCCGGGATCGCCGGGGGAAGGGGCAGCCGGCCGCGCGGGAGCGGCCGGCCGCGCGGGGGCCACTGCTGTCTCGACGCTGCGAACGGCGGTGTCGACCACGGACTGCGCAGGCGTCGAGGCTTTGGACACCGTCTGGGCGGCCCGCTCGACCACAGGCCGCGCGGGGGCCACTACCTCGGCCGCGGTCTGCTGGACGGCGACTTGCGCCTGCGCCGTGGTATCGAGGGCCACCGCGCCGGCGGCCGTGGCGGTCTGTCCCAGCTGAGCCGTTACTCCGGCGGCCGAGGGCTGGACGGATGAAAGGTCAGAGGCCTGGGCGGCGGCCGGGAGCGAGCAGGTCGCCGCGAGGACCAGCATGGTCAACCGCGCTCCGCGGTTGCGAAGGAGATGCCGGATGTGTCGAGCCCCTGCCCGCATGTCTTAAGTGTCGGCGTCCGGGCAGTCGCGATTACCCTTGCGGCTCAGCCGTAGAACAAATGTCCGAAGCGCCGCACCGCGTCGTAGTAGACGTTGGCCGTGCTGCGACACAGCCCGCGCTGGTACCACGGCCGCGTGGCGCAGTGGGCGTACATGTCGTTTCGGAACCACTTGTCGCATTTGAGCTGGCCCTGCCGAGCGGCATAGCAAGCGTCGTGTTTCGCGCAGGCGGCGGTGAAGTTGAACCAGCGGCCCGAGTCGGGCACGAGCTGGTCGCCCACGCCGCCCGGACCGCAGGCGGTGGTGGCCTCTTGCGCCTCGGCCACACTCGGCGCCAGGTCGGTCGGGCTCTTGGCCGACGCGCCGGCGGGCGCGGCAAGCGCGAGCGCCGCCACGAGGGCGACGAACAGGACGATCCTGCGATGCATGCGGCTCCTCCTTGTCGAGGCGCCTCCGCGTGCACCCTATCCCGATCCGGAGCTACGCAGGCACTTCGTCTGCCGAGGGCACCTCGCTGCCGCGCTCGGTTCCGGCGATCACCTCGTCGGGTGCCTTCTGCTTGGGGATGAAGCCCGACTTCATGCCGAAGTAGACCGCCTGGGGGTGGTGGGCGATGATCGCCACCGTCGACTGCTCCGGCATCACCGCGAAGCCGTCGGAGAGCGACATGCCGATCGACTCGAGGCCGAGCAGGCGCCACACCTTCTCGTGCTCGGATTGGTCGGGGCAGGCCGGATACCCCCACGAGTAGCGCCTGCCCTCGTCGAGCTCGATGCCAAAGCCGCGGCGCGCCTCGGAGTGCAGCCATTCGGCCAAGCCTTCGGCCGTCTGGACCCCCAGCCCGTGGGTGTAGAGCTGCTCGGCGAACTCGCCGTCGCGCTCGAGCTGGGCCATCAGGTCGGTCACCTCGGGCCCCACCGTCACTCCCTGAAGCGCAACCACGTCGCGCTCGCCGGAGCTGAGCGGCCGGAAGAAGTCGGCCAGGCAGATGCGGTCGTGCTTGGGCTGGCGCGGGAAGCTCAGGCGCTCCAGCTCACGCTCGGGATCGGCGGGATCGAAGACCACGATCTCGTTGCCGTCCGAGTTGCAGGGGAAGTAGCCGAGCTTGGCCCGCGGATGCAGATAGTCCTGCTCGCGCCACATGCGCTCGAGGCGCGGGGCGAAGCCCTCCTCCTCGCCGTCGCCGTGCACGAGCCGCTCCCACTCCTCGCCCTTCACCCCGCGACCGCCCCAGTGCAGCTTGAACAGCACGTGTCGATCGAGGTGGGGATATACGTCGTCGAGGTCGACCTCCGGCTCACGCACGCCCCAGTAGGGCGGCTCGGGAATCGGGTTATCGGTGCGGGCGGCCGAGCGCGCCGAGGAATCGGTGACCGGCGGGCCGTCGTCGACCACGACCGGCTTCTCGCGCAGCTCCTTGGCCTCGGATCGGAAGCGCTCCACCAGCGCTTGGCGCGTCTCCTCGTCCACGAGCTGGTCCACGGTGGCGAGCCCGGCGAACGCGTCCTTGCAGTAGTAGACGCCGGGCTCGTAGATCTCGTCGGAGTCCTTGCCCTTCGGATAGAGGATCCGGCGGCCGAAGTCGCGGTTGATGGCTGCGCCGCCCACCAGAACCGGGAACTCGAGCCCGCGCTGGTGCAGCTCCTGCACGCAGGTGGGCATCTGTTTCGAGGTGGACACGAGCAGCGCCGAAAGCCCGATCGCGTCGGCCTCGTTCTCGATCGCCGCGTTGATGATGGTGTCCACCGGCACCTGCTTGCCGAGGTCGATCACCGTGTAGCCGTTGTTGGTGAGGATCGTGTTCACCAGCGACTTGCCGATGTCGTGGACGTCGCCGAACACGGTGGCGATCACGACCTTGCCCTTTGTATGCCCTTCCATGCGCTCGAGGTAGTTCTCGAGCTGCGCCACGGCGCGCTTCATCACCTCGGCCGACTGAAGCACGAAGGGCAGGATCAGCTCACCGGCGCCGAACTTGTCGCCCACCTCCTTCATGGCCGGCAGCAGCACGCCGTTGAGCGTCGGCACCGCGCCGATCTTCTCGACGGAGCGGTCGATCCAGTCCTCCACGCCCTCCTTCTTGCGGCGCAGGATGTGGAAGTGCAGCGCCTCCTCGGGCTCCATGCCCTCGGTGGGGTCGGTGCCCGCGTCGTCCAGGTCCTCCTCGCCCTTCTCCTCGAAGTGGGCGATGAAGCGCTCCAGCGCGTCCTCGCGGCGGTTGAACACGAGGTCGTCGGCCAGCTCGCGCTCGTTGTCGCTGATCTCGCCGTAGGGCGTGATGTGGTTGGGGTTGACCATCGCCAGGTCGAGGCCAGCCTCGACGCAGTGATGGAGGAAGACCGAGTTGAGCACGGCGCGCGCGCCCGGCGACACGCCGAAGGAGACGTTGGACACCCCGAGCGAGGTCTTCACGCCCGGCAGCTCGGACTTGATCAGCTCTATGCCCTCGATGGTGGCCACCGCGGACGGCCGCCACTCCTCGTCGCCGGTGGTGAGCGTGAAGGTCAGGGCGTCGAAGATGAGCGCCTCGCGGTCGAGCCCGTGCTCGTCGCAGGCCAGCCCGACGATCCGCTTGGCCACCTCCAGCTTGCGCTCGGCGGTCTTGGCCATGCCGACCTCGTCGATCGTGAGGGCGATCAGCGCCGCGCCGTGCGCCTTGGCCAGCGGGGCGACGATGTCGAGCTTGTCGCGACCCGCCTCCAGGTTGACCGAGTTGACGATCGCCCGGCCCGGGATGGCCTCGAGCGCGGCCTGGATCACTTCCGGCTCAGTGGAGTCGATCTGAATTGGCGCCGGCTGGGAGAGCGAGATGCGCTTGACCACCTCGCGCATCTGGACGTCCTCGTCCTGGCGCTCGGTCAGCGCAACGCACACGTCGAGCACGTGCGCTCCACCTTCGACCTGGTCCTCGGCCACGCGCATGATGCCGTCGTAGTCGTCGGCCAGCAGCAGCTCCTTGGCCTTGCGGGAACCCTGCGAGTTCACCCTCTCGCCCACGAGCGTCGGGCGCGGCTCCTGCACCAGCGAGGTGGCGGTCATCATGGAGGACACGAGCGCCTCGCGCGATCCGGGCCGCTCGGCCACCTCGCGACCACCCACGCGGTCGACGATCGCGCGGATGTGGTCGGGCGTGGTCCCGCAGCAGCCGCCGACGATGCCGACGCCGTAGCGCTCCACGAACTCCTGCAGCGTGCCGGCCAGCGAGTCCGGCTCCTCGGGGAAGATCGTCTCGCCGTTCGGTCCCTGCAGGGGAAGGCCGGCGTTGGGGATGCAGTGCACCGGCAGCGGGCTGAACTCGCCCAGGTAGCGGATGGCGTCGCGCATGTCCTCGGGCCCGGTGGAGCAGTTGAGCCCAATCACGTCGACGTCGAGCGACACGAGCGTGGTGAGCACGGCCTGGATGTCGGTGCCCAGCAGCATCTTGCCGCCGTTGGGCAGCAGCGAGACGCTCGTCTGGATAGGCAGCGTCCGGCCGGTGAGCTTGAACGCCTCGCGGGCGCCGAAGACAGCGGCCTTGACCTCGAGGATGTCCTGCGCGGTCTCGATGACGATGAGGTCGGCGCCCCCCTCAACCAGGCCGCGAGCCTGTTCGGTGAAAACCTCGGCCAGCTCGCGGAAGGTGATCTTGCCCAGCGTGGGGTCGTCAGAGGCCGGCAGGTGGCCCGTGGGTCCGATCGAGCCGGCCACGAAACGGTCCTCGCCGGCCGCCGCGCGCGCGATCTCCGCCGCTCGGCGGTTGATCTCGGGCGTGTGCTCGCCCAAGCCCCACTCGTCGAGCTTGATGCGGCTGGCCTGGAAGGTGTCGGTCTGCAGCGCCTCGGCGCCCGCGTCGAGCATCGACTCGTGCACGCCCTGAATCACGTCCGGGCGATTGAGCACGAGCGCCTCGTGGCACTTGCCGGGCAGGCCCCCGTAGTCCTCCTGGGTCAGGTCGAGCTGCTCGAGCGTGGCGCCCATGCCGCCGTCGAAGACGACAACGCGCCCGTTTGCAGCCTCGATGTAGTCATGCCGGGAAGCCAACGTCCGAACCATGGTACCGAACCTTGACACGAATGTGTGAAGGTTGTGGTCCTTGGCGTTGGCGACGGGCTCTGACTCGGGGCCCTAAGCCTCG
Source organism: uncultured Thermoleophilaceae bacterium (assembly GCA_963728495.1). Lineage (GTDB taxonomy): Bacteria > Actinomycetota > Thermoleophilia > Solirubrobacterales > Thermoleophilaceae > JACVRW01. The sequence continues at coordinate 564,235 of CAVSKI010000003.1, forward strand.
GCCTCGGCCGCGTCCCCGCGACCGCTCCCCAGCTGCACCGGGGAGGCATGCATCGCCCGCAGGCGCAGGTCCTTCCAGGTCATCCCCTCGCGCACCAGCGCGGGCATGCCCATGCCGACCGCGGTGGCGATCTCCACCGCCTGCAGGATGATCCCGTAGGCCAAGGCGTCCGTCTTGCCGACTCCGTAGGCCGAGAGCACGGCCACGCATGCGGCCTGGAACACGCCCAGGTTCGACGGCGTGGCGGGCAGCGCGGCCGTGACGTTGACCGCGAAGAGAACCGCCGCGGCGGCTCCCAGGCCGGCCCGCTCGTCGAGCCCGAGGGCCACGAGCAGCAGGTAGCAGGCGAGCCACTGGAGCGCCCAGGCGCTGAGCTGGGTGATCGCCGCCCAGCCGCCGAGCCGCGGCCGCCGGAACACTTCGAGGCCCGAGCGCACCTGCAGCAGGGCCCGCCGCGCCACGACGGCCGCCTGCTGGACACGCTGGAAACGCGACGGCTTGCCACGCCGCAGCAGCCACGGCGCGGCTACCACCAACCCGATCACCACCAGCGGCGCGATCGTGGCGATCACGAGCGCGTCCTCGCCGCCGCGGAAGATGCCCACGGTGGCGAACATCACGCCGCCCAGGAGGGCCAGCGCCAGGAGGTTGAGCAAGGTCTGGGAGACCATCGTGCCGAGCACGACCGGGAAGCGCTCGCGCATGCGGCCCAGACGCCGCGCCAGGATCAGCGCCCGGCTGGGCTCGCCGAGGCGGGCGGGCAGGGTGGCTGACATCAGCACGCCCACCATGGTTGCCCGGGCGGTGTCGCGCCGGCGCACCCGGATGCCCGGGAGGGCGGCTCGCAGAATCGCGTGCCACGCCTCGGCGCGCAGCAGCATGGAGGCGCACATCAGGGCGAAGGCCACGAGCACCCAGATCGGGGTGGCGGCCACAACCGCCCGGCCGATCGATTCGATGCCTATTCGCTGCAACGCCAGCGCAGCGAGCGCCGTGCCGCCCACGACGCCGGCCGCCACAAGCCCGCGCCGCAGCGTGCGCATCGCACGCGGGCGCCCTCGGGCCGCGTCGGTCGGCTCGAGCGATGGCAGCCGGCGCGGAGGGATTCGCGGCCCCGGCTCGGCCGGCTTGGCGCCCACCGCCACCGCGAAGCGGGCTGCGCGACCCTCGGGCTGCGGTTGGGTCAAGGCTTCCTCGTACACCTCCGTGACCTCGCGGGCCACCTGCGGCCAGGCGAAGCGCTCGGCGCGCTCGCGGGCGCAGCTCGCCATGCGAGCCCGGCGGTCGGGATCGAGCGCCAGGTCGCGCAAGGCCTCTCCCAGCTCCACGGCGTCGCCGGCCGGCACGAGCAGGCCGTCCTGGCGGTCGCGCACCACGTTGCGATAGCCGGCGATCCGGGAGGCCACGACGGGAGTGCTCGAGGCAAAGGCCTCGGTGAGCACCATGCCAAAGCTCTCGCCGCCCAGCGAGGGCGCGCAGAGCAGATCGGCCGCACCCAACAGCCGCCACTTCTGCTCGTCGGACACCCGGCCCACCACGTCGACCCCCTCCGCGTCGAGTAGGAGGGGCGCCACCTCCTCGCGGGTGGCTCCGGCGATGGTGAGGCGTGCGTCCACGCCCGCGCCGCGCAGCGCCTCGAAGGAGCGGAGCAACACCGGCAGGCCCTTGCGCTCCTCGGCGCGACCGACGAACAGCAGCTGGAGTTGCTCGTTGGGACGATTGCTGCCTGGGCGCGCGGCGTCGAGGTCGACTCCGTTGGGCACGATGCGGTACCGGCCACCGTAGAAGCGGCGGGCGGTCCACTCGGCGGCCTCCGAGACGGCAATGCGGGCATTGAGCTTCGAGTAGAGGCGACGGGCGCCGAAAACGTTGGCGGCCATCGTGCCGGCCACCCAACTGCGCGAGTAGGTGTGGAAGGTCGCGACCGTGGGAGGGCCGGCCATCTCGGTGGCGTACCAGCCGGCGGCGGCCGCGTTGGGCTCGTGGATGTGAACCACGTCGAAGCTGCCGTTGCGCAATTCCCTGCTCAGCGTGGAAACCGCTTCGGGGAACAGCGAGAGGTTCGAAACCGCCCCGTTCAGCGGCATGCCGAGCGTGCGTCCCAGCGGGATCACGTGATCGGGCAGGGGGCGCTGCTCCGGCGGGGCGCCGCGATGCAGGACACGTGTCAGGCGGTCGTCGGGGTCGTAGGGGACAAGCAGCCGGACCTGGTGGCCCTGGGTCAGTAGCTCTTCCGCGAGAGCTTCCACATGTCGCCCGACTCCGCCTGGGTACGTGTACGAATAAGGCGAGACCAGCGCTATACGCACGGACATCATGCTAACCGGAAGGGCCGCTTGAGCGGGTACGGCAAACTCCCCAATGTGAGCGAAGCGCGCAACTACGTGAAATACACCTTCCTGAAGGTCGATCCGGCGTGGCGCCGGCGATCACCCGAGGAGCGGGCCGAGGACAAGCGCGAATTTGCGGCCGCGTGCCGGGAATTCGGCGCGGACCACTACCTGCGCGCCTATTCGCTGGTGGGCACCCGGGGCGACTGCGACCTGATGATCCGGGCGATCTCTCCCACGCTCGAACCGATCCACGAGCTCCACGTGCTGCTCAACCAGGCAGGGCTGATGCGCTTCGCCGACGTGCCGCATTCCTATCTGGCGATGACGAAGGAGTCGCCCTATTCCGACGAGCCGGACAAGCCGCTGGAGCCGCGGGCCGGGGCGGACTCGAAGTACTTCATCGTCTACCCAATGTGGAAGCGCCGCGACTGGTACCAGCTACCGAGCGAGGAGCGCATGCGGATCATGCAGGAGCACATCGGGGTGGCGCGCCGCTTCACCGGCATCGAGACCAACACCGCCTACTCGTTCGGTCTCGACGATCAGGAGTTCGTGGTCGCCTTCGACGCCGACGACCCGGCCGAGTTCCTCGACCTCGTGCAGGAACTGAGGGCGACCGAGTCGAGTGCCTACACGGAGTCGGAAACGCCGATCTTCACCTGCATCGCCGGGTCGCTTGAACGGGTGCTCGACGCATTGGACGGCGAGCGAGCGGCGAGCCTCGTTCAGGACGCCGGCTTGACCAGCTCCGGAATCGTCACGAACTCGTAGCCCTCCGCGCCCAGCTGCTCCAGCACCTGACGCGTGGCATAGACAGATTTCGAGCGATCGGCGCGCGGCTCGGTGTGCACGCCATCGTGCAACAGGATCACGTCGCCCTCGCGGGCCTTGAGGCAACGGCCGGCGATGTCGTCGGCGGTCTTTCGCTCCGCCCAGTCCCAGCCCGTGATCGACCACTGGACGGGCATGTAGCCGGCGCTCTTCACCGCGCGCAGCGTGCCTGGACGGCGGCGCCCCCACGGGCAGCGCATGAGCGACGCGCCGTCCACCTTCGAATACTCGATGTCGGCCGCCTGACTGGCCTCGTGGCAGAGGCGCAGCTCCTCCTTCACGCGGTCGGTCGAGCACAGCGCCAGCGTCGGATGGTTGAAGGTGTGGTTGCCGACGGCGTGGCCCGCGTCGCGAACCTCCTTCGCCAGCGCCGGCTCGCGCTCGACCCACTTGCCGATCTGGAAGAAGGTGGCGTGCGCTCCATGTCGTGCCAGCAGCGCCAGCAGCTCGGGTGTATAGGCCGGATTGGGGCCGTCGTCGTAGGTCAGCGCGATGCGCTTGCCCGCGTCGCGATTGCGAAAGATGGTCTTGCCGTAGAGCTGGGACTTGGGCACCTGGCCGTTGTAGTAGGCCAGCCCCAAGGCGCCGAGGCCGCCGAGGCCGAGTAGGCGGGCGGTCACGGCATGCCCTCCGTGGTCGAGCGCCGCCGCGGCGTGGGCCGGCGCGCGGTCCGCCGCTCGCGGCGCAGCTCACGCGGCGCCGCCTCGGCCACCTCGGTCGCCTGATCTTCGATGGTCCGCAATGTGTCCTCGTTTCCTACTTGCTCGTAGCCGGCCAGAGCCTGTTCGAACTCGGGCATCCGCTCCATGAACTCGCTGAGCGCCGCCTTGGTGGTGCGCTCCACGCACATGCCGTAGCCGAGACGCTCCAGGTAGCGGCCGTTCATCAGCTGCTCGAACTGGCCCTTCAGGGGTACCGACAGCAGTGGCTTGCCCAGGAACACGGCTTCGCTCATTAGCGAGAAGCCGCCTCCGGCGACCACGCCCCGGGCGGTGCGCAGCGCCTCAACGAAACCGTCGTTGGAGGGAGGCCGAAACTCGATGTTCCCGTCGACCACGGGCTCGTCCGGACCGCCGCGCATGCCATAGACGAGGCACCGTACCCCACTCGCGCGCAGCGCTTCGATCTGCCGCTTGGCGCCGCTGGAATACACCACCAGGTGGTCCCCCTCCTCTGGCTTGGCCCGTTCGATCTCCGGTCTGACGATCGGCGGGACGAGCGTGGTGCCACGGCGCGCCAGCGGCGGGTGAAAGAACGTGAGCACGACGTAGCGGGTGGCGCCGGGAACCATCTCTCGCGTTACGGCGCGAGCAACGAGGTAGTCGTCGCGCTGCTGCCCGATGATCTCCTTGTCGTGGCGACAGCGGTCGATCATGTTGATGTTGTCGACCGCCACCAGCGGCGTGCGCGTCCAGCGGGCATAGATGCCCGAGAGCGGCTCGAAGTCGCTGATCACCACGTCCGGCTTCCACTCGTCGACCATGGCCATCCAGTGGTGGATCGTCTCGGGGATCCCGTGGCGCGCCAGGCGAACGTTCTGGACGACCGTAGCCCAGCGCTTTATCTGACCGTCCCCCATCGCGAACGTGGGGCCGAAGATCTCGTCAACGCGCGGGAGCACCGCACCGAGGTGACGCAACGCCGCTCCCGACGCGACCACCCGAACGTCGTGGCTTTCGAGCAGATGGTCGATCACCACGTGCGAGCGCGTGGCGTGGCCCATACCTTCGCCGTTGACTCCGTAGAGGATCCTCATGATGGCGGGGCCAGCCTACCCGCCCGCGAACTGGCGCCGCCGAAGTGCCCGCACGCGCTCGCCGTTGAGCTCGTCGACCGCGGGCAGGAACTTACCCTGGTCGTAGCCGTCGACGGCGATCAGGCTGACCGGGAGCCCGCGCTCGCGCGCGCAGCGGTGCGCGCGCTCGAGCAAGAAGCGCCTGGTCTGGAAGGGACGGTTGGCCGACAATTTCGGCGGGAAGTAGTCGGCCCAGTGGTTGAGCATCAGGAACGGGCTGTCCGCGTCCCCGCGTTCCCGGCGGCAACTGAGCTGGTCAGGCTTCTTGGCGCCGAGGGGCGTGTCCTGCACGAAGGTGAACCCGTCGAGGTACCAGGGAACCGTGCCGTCGGCGTCCTTCTCGCTCAGTACGACCACGCGCTTGTTGCGCCGTACGAGCGAGCCCAGCGTGGGCAGCGGCTCGTCGTGCTTGAGCTCGGCCAGGTAGCGATCGAGCCCGGCGCTCTCGAAGACCTTGGCGATGTCCGCCGGCGGCGCGTAGGGCTCGATGAACAGGATCACGACCTCGCCGCGGTTGGCCTCGAGAAACTCGCGGATCTCGGTCAGCGAATTGACCATCTTGGTGGCGCCGATCTCGCACACCGTGTGGCACAGCCACAGTTCGGGCTCCCCGGCGCCCTCGCCGGCGCCCAGGCGCCCGACGAGCCGCTCCGCGGCCTTGAGCACGTTGGGCGGAAGGGCCTTCGCCACGCGGTTGCGCGACCGGCCCTCGGCAGCGAAGTCGGTCCGCACCTTGCCCTGGTCGTCCTCGACTCCCCAATGGGCATCGATGAGGAACAACCGGATGCCGTCCAGCAGCTGGCGCTTGATGGTCCGTCTCTGGTTGGCGATGTACCAGCCCGGACTGTCCGCGGCGGAGAACGAATTGTGCGTGCCGGCGAATACGGCCTCGTTAAGACGCAGCTCACACAGGGCCACCGCGCCGTTGCAAGCGCCCGACCGGGTCGGCACCGTACTGGCCAGGGCACCCTGCTCCCCGTCGTCGGCGGTGAACACGAGCACGAGTGCGACCAGCACGGCCACACACAAGCCGCCGGCGGTGGCCGCCACAGCGAACGCGCGACGGCGCGAGCGCTCGCCCCCCGGCGCAGCGGCTGAAGCGGGTTGGATCATGGCCAGTAGCTCGCTGGCGCCATAGAAGATGAGAAACGCGCCGGCGACGATCGCCGCGAGCTCGAGCGCCAGCATCGGACTGAGCACCACGAGCACGCCCAGGAGCAGCGCCCCGACGCCTCGAAGAGCACGCCCCCAGCGGGTGCGCGTGGGGCCCGCGATCCGGCGGCGCAAGCGCGTGACCGGCTGCTCGACGTCCTCGGGATCCAGCGCGGCCGCGGCCGCACCTACAACGAACCCGGCGAGCGCCAGGAGAAAAGCGCCGGCAACGAGGTCGGCCAGAAAGGCGTCGAGCAGGCCGCCCACAGCGCCCCGGACGTCGGCGTCGGTCAGCTCGTCCTCACCCACCACACCGGCCAGGGTCCGGGCGCGCAGGACCAGCAGAGCAGCGGCCAGCAGAGCGGCAGAGGCTCCGATGGCTATCCCCGAGCGCAGCACCGCCACGCGGCGGTCGGGCGCAATGGCGATCGCCACGATCAACACCAGCAGCCCGAGCAGCGGCAACACGATTCCCAGCGGGCGCACGGCATCGGCCACGGCCAGCGTTTGGCCGGCGAACTCGCGGCGGCGAAGCGCGAGCAGGTCGCCCTCGATGTCCTTGGGCAGCTGCGACGCGAGCTCGGGCGACACCGATTTGAGCCCGAAACGCACGAGCTGGGTGGCGTCGGCTATGTCGAACAGCGCGTTCTTCTTGTCGCGCACGAAGAAGACGCGGTTGGTCTCCACCGCCGCCTTGCGAAAGATGGTTCTGAAAGGCGGCGTCTGAATCACGGCATCGACCACTGTCTCGAGCAGCGGGCGCGCCGCCACCAGGTCGGTCGATCCGCGATCGATCAGGTTGACGACGATCTCGCGCCCCACCACCCGACGCACACCGTCATCCTCGAGAGCGGCCACCGCGCGATCGGCGAAGGCCTCCGGTTCAAGGACCTGGGTGCGGAGGTAGTAGGTGACGCTCCCGGCGAGCAGCAGCGCCGCTCCCAGAACAACGAGCACCACGCTGGCCACCCCTCGCGCCCGGCTTGAGACGCGTTGGTTGCGGTTCATGCGAGCCCGCGCTTAGGGTAACCACTATGAGCTGGCTCGCCCAATTCGTGATCGAGCTCGAAGGAGGCCAGACCTTCCTCTCCGACGACGGAGCGCGGTCCGGGCTGATCCTGCTGGGGACGATGCTGCTCTCGTTTCTCTTCATCCGCACCAGCGCGCGGCTCATGCGCAGCCCCAAGGTCACGTGGTGGCCGGGAAGCATCGAAACCGAGGGCGGACTGCACGTGCACCACCTCGTCTTCGGAATCGTGATGATGCTGATCGGGGGCTTCGTGCTCGCGCTCTCACCGGGGAGCCCGTGGCTCGAGATCTTCGCCGGCGTGTTCGGCATCGGCGCCGGGCTGACGTTGGACGAATACGCCCTATGGCTGCACCTGGAAGATGTGTACTGGTCCGAGGAGGGGCGGCGTTCGGTCGACGCGGTGCTGGTCGCGACCATCGTGGCCGGCCTAGTGCTGCTGGGCTTCCTGCCCGTGGGCACGGATGACGGCGTGCCGGTGATCATCGTCACGGTCCTGGTCGTGCTGGCTATCTCCGCGGTGGCCATCCTCAAGGGCAAGGTCTTCATGGGAATCGCGGGCATGCTCTTCCCGCTCGTCGGCGTGATAGGCGCCATCCGGCTGGCCAAGCCCGGCTCTCCATGGGCCAACCGGCGCTACAAGCCGGGCAGCAAGAAGCTCGCCCGGGCCGAGAAGCGCTACGGCAAGCACACGGCGCGCTATCAGCGTTTCCAGGACCAGATCGCCGGAGCGCCCCACCTCGACGGCCCCAAGCCCAAGGCCGCCAAGCCCGAGCGCGACGAGGTTCAGCAGCCCTAGATGATTAGCCGCTTCGCGCGGCGGGCTCGCCCTCGCGGGCGGCGTCCAGCAGTTCGTCGAAGCTGGTCAGCTTCACCCGCGGGCGCCCGTGCGGCTCGCCGGCGGCCTGCTCGGCCGCGTCGATCGCCTCCCAGCCGGTGTAGGTCACGTGCTCGGGCTTGCGCTCCGCGAGCAGAGTCTCCAGCGAGTCGCGGTCGGGGTCGGGCGGCTGGTTGAGTGCGCCCGCGTCGAGGTCGGCGAGCAGCGCGTCGACCGTCTCCTGGGCGTCGCGCTTGTTGGTTCCGATGATCCCGGTAGGGCCACGCTTGATCCAGCCGACGGCGTACTCGCCCGCCACCGGCGTGCCGTCCTCGCCGGTGATCCGCCCGCCCTGGTTGGGGATCACCGCACCGCGCTCGTCGAAGGGCAGCCCGGGAAGGGGGATGCCCCGGTAGCCGATCGAGCGGAACACGATCCCGCAGTCGAGCTCCTCGGTCGTCTCGGTCGAGCAGGCCCGCAGCGAGCCACCCTGGTCGCGCAGCTCGTTGCGGCAGATGCGGATGCCCTCCACGCGCTCGGCGCCGAGGATCTCGAGCGGCGAGACGAGGAAGCGCAGCACGATGCGCCGGTGCTTGCCCACGGGCTCGCGAGCTGCGTAGCCGGACAGGATGTCGACGTTCTTGCGCCTCGTATTGCTGGCCTCCTCACTCTCCAGCCAGCTGCGGCTGAGCGGGTCGACCTCCGCGTCGCGAGCGTCGACGAACACGTCGGCCTCGGTCATCTCGCCCAGCTCGAGCAGCTCCGGAGTGGTGAAGGCGGCCTGGGCGGGCCCGCGGCGCCCGAGCACCACGATCTCCCTGATCTTCGATTCGGCCAGCACGTCGAGGGCGTGATCGGCCACATCGGTGGCGGCCAGCTCCTCGCGGCTGAGCGCCAGCATGCGCGCCACGTCGGCGGCCACGTTGCCGTTGCCGATCACCACCGCGCGCTCACCCGACAGGTCGAACTCGAGATCGCGAAAGTCGGGGTGGCCGTTGTACCAAGCCACGAACTCGGTGGCCGCCCAGCTGCCCGGAAGGTCCTCGCCCGGAATCCCCATCCGCCGGTCGGTCTGCGCGCCCACCGCGTAGATCACCGCGTGATAGCGCTCGAGCAGCTCGTCGTGGGTCAGATCGGTGCCGTAGTCGACGTTGCCGAAGAAGCGAAACTCGGGGTGGGCCGCGGTCTTCTCGTACACCCTGCTCACGGCCTTGATATTCGGATGGTCCGGGGCCACGCCCCCCCGCACCAGACCCCAGGGGGTGGGCAGGCGGTCGAAAACGTCGACCTGAGCAACCAGGTCGGGATGCGACTTCGACTTGAGCAGGTGCCCGGCCGCGTAGAACCCGGACGGGCCCGAGCCGACGATCGCGACCCTCAGCGGCGCCTGCGTTGTCCCCAACTCGCCCATGAAGGGACGAGTCTAGGCAGAGCCCTTCGGCTCCTCCTCCTCCATGACCAGGTCGATCGCGGAAACCGACTGCAGCGATTTTACGACCACCGGCTCTTCCTCGTCCTCGGCCTCGGCCACCCGCACGGGAACCGGGACGGGAGCGGGCTCGGGTTCAGGCTCGGGCTCGCGGGTGGGCAGCACGATGGGGGTCGGGATCGCGGCAACCTCGGCAACGGCGGTCAACGGCGCCTTCGCGGGGTCGGCGGACACGATCATCGTCCCGGCCGCCAGGTCGCCCAGGCGCCCGCGGCGCTCCCCCGTGACCAGCATGACGATCAGTCCGACCAGGTACAGGAACAGCCCGTCGATCAGGCGCAGGACGGTGCGCACCGCGATGTCGCCCATTCCAGCGGGTTCGCCGTCGAGCCCGACGACTCGGATCTTCATCACCCTCTTACCGAGCGTCTGCCCGCCGCCCGATTCGCAGGCGAAGTAGTAGTAGAGCGCCCAGGCGGCGATCACGGCCGCAATCGCGAGGCCCGCTTTCCCGTACTCCGCACCGGTGAGTCCCGCGGCGTAGCCGATCACAAGCGCGCCCGCAAGCACGACCATGAGATCGATGATCCCGGCGAGCACACGGCGGTTGTCCAGCTGAGGGCCGTTGGCGGGCATGGCGGAAGCGTGGGCGATGGCGTTCATGGCGAGGCCATCGGCAGCGGAGCCACAGCCCTTTACGCCGGCGCACGGCGATTGGGCGATAGTTCGCGTCATGCAGAAGGTTGCCGTGGCCGATTTGGGCTCGAACTCCTGGCGGCTCGTGGTTTACGGACACGAGCCGGGTACGCCGTGGTGGAGCCTGGTGGACGAGATCCGCGAGGCTGTGCGCATCAGCGCCGGACTGGCCGAGACCGGCGAGCTGAGACCCGAGCGGATCGATCGCGCCCTGCACACCGCCGCGGTCTTCGACTCGTTCTGCCACAGCCTGGAAATCGACCAGGTGGAGACGGTGGCCACGAGCGCGATCCGCGACGCCCGAAACGGGGAACCGCTGCTGCAGGACATCAGGGATCAAACCGATCTCGACCCGCGCGTGATCAGCGGACAGGAGGAGGCCCGCTACGGCTATCTGGCGATAGCCAACTCCACGACCATCGAGCACGGATTCGGGCTCGACATGGGCGGCGGCAGCATCCAGGCGCTGCGTATCGAAGACCGGCAGCTTTCCGCTTCGGCGTCGCTACGGCTCGGCTCGGTGCGGGTGAGCGAGGAATATCTACCCGGGAAGAAGGCACCGAAGAAGGCGATGAAGGCGCTGCGCAAGAAGGTGGCCGACGACCTCGAGGCGCTCGAGTGGTGGGCGGGAGGCGGACGGATAGTCGGTATCGGCGGCACCATCCGCAATCTTGCGGCGGCGGCGATGAAACGCGCCGACCTCCCTTCGCTCGACGTCCAGGGATTCGAACTCGAACGCGAAGAGCTCGAGGAGCTGATCGAGCTGCTGGCCTCCAAGCCGGCGGACAAGCGCGGAGAGGTTGGCGGCATCAAGCCCGACCGGGGCGACGTGATCCTCGGCGGGGCGCTGGTGCTGGCGGCGGCGCTCGACACCGGCGGCTTCGACCGCATCGAGGTGAGCGAGGCCGGGCTGCGCGAGGGGATCTTCTTCGAGCGCGTCTGTGGGCCGGACGGGCTCTTCGACGACGTCCGGCGCGAGTCGGTGGAGAACCTGGGGCACCGCTTCACCAGCGACCCAGGCCACGTGAGCCGGGTGGCTGCGCTCTCGCTGGCCGTGTTCGACGGTCTCGCCGAGGTCGGCCTACACGAGCTCGGGGCCGAGGAGCGCGAGCTGCTCTGGGCCGCCTGCCAGCTCCACGACATCGGCGTGGCGATCGACTACGACGATCACCACCACCACTCCCACTACCTGATCCTCAATGCCGGCCTGCCCGGGTTCAGCCCGCGCGAACTGGTGCTCATAGGGCTGATCGCGCGCTACCACCGCAAGGGCGAGCCCGACGCCTCGGAGCTCGGTGACCTCGCCCAGGAGGGAGACGATCACCGCCTGCGCCTACTCAGCGGGATCATCCGGCTGGCCGAGCAGTTCGAACGCAGCCGCGACGGCGCCATCCGTCAGGTGAGCATCGCCACCCGCAACGGAACGGTGGCGCTCGATACCGAGGTGGACCTCGCCCTCGACTCGAGCGTGCCCATCTGGGCGGCCCGGCGCAACGCCGACCTGCTGGGCGACGCGCTCGGGCGTAAGGTCGAGATCCTCTAGATGGCTGATTAATGAGCGCGTTGGTGGATCCTGGCCGGCTCCTCGGTCGGCCTCTTCATGCTGATGCTGGACTCGACCGCGATCGCGCTGGCGCTGCCCTCGATCCGGATCGACCTGGGGGCCTCGGGCTCCGGGATCCAGTGGGCGCAGAACATCTATCTGCTCGCGCTCGCGGCGCTCGTGACGACCCTGGGCCGGATCGGCGATCTGGTTGGCCGCCGCCTCGTGTTCTGCGCGGGGTTGATCGTCTTCTCGCTCGGGTCGGTAGTGAGCGCGCAGGCCGATTCGATCGCCGTTCTGGTGGCCGGCCGCGCCGTCCAGGGCGTGGGGGCGGCCGCGATGCTGGCCCTGTCGCTGGCGATCGCGACGCTGGCCTTCTCTGCCGAGCAGCGTCCGCGAGCCATCGGCATCTGGGCCGCCGTGTCGAGCGTCGCCCTGGCGGTCGGGCCGCTCGTGGGCGGCGTGGTGGTGGAGATCGCCAGCTGGCGCTGGCTGTTTCTCCTGAACGTTCCGCTCGCGGTGATCTCCCTGGCCCTGCTCCTCGCCTACATGCCCGAGTCGCGCGACGAGAGCGCCGGCCGGCGCATCGACGTGGCCGGCGTGCTCGCGCTGAGCGCCGGGCTGACGCTTCTGGTGCTCGGGCTCGTTCAGGGCAAGAGCTGGGGCTGGGTCTCGCTGGGCACACTCGGCTCTTTGGCCGCCGCGCTGGTGCTGCTCGCCGTTTTCGTGATGGTCGAGCAGCGGGAGTCCGAGCCGATCATCGACCTCTCGCTGTTTCGCAACGGCCCATACCTCGGCGCGAGCGCGGCCGCGTTCGCACTCGTGGGCAGCTACTGGACTGTGATGTTCCTGCTGCCGCAGTACCTCGACCTGGCGCTCGGGTTCTCGACGGCCCGCGCGGGAGTGCTGATGCTCCCGGTGACCGTGCCCATGGCCTTTCTCTCGCCCATCGTCGCTCGTCTGGTCGCGCGGGTGAGCGCCAGAGTGGTGATGACCGCCGGAATGGCCTGCGCCACGGCCGGAATGCTCTTTCTCACCCGCCTCGACGGCTCGTCCAACTACTACGACGTGGCCCCCGGCCTGCTCCTCTTCGGCTTGGCGCTGGGCTTTGTCTACGCCCCCATGTCGGCGGCCGCGATGGCTGCCCTGCCGGCCGAGAAGGCGGGAGTCGCCTCCGGTGCGCTCGCGATGGTCCGCTGCCTGGCCGGCGCCGTCCTGCTGGCCGGCGCCGGGGCGGTGTTCCAGCACGTGCAGGTGGAGGATCGCCTCGCGGGCGCATCCTTCGAAGGGGCGTTCGCGGCCGGCATAGCGGACACCGCCTGGCTGCTCTCAGCCGTACTGCTGGCCGGCACGGTGCTCACCTGGCTGCTGGTGCGCTCGGCGCACGACGCGCGGCAGCCGCACCACCGGCGTTTTCACCTGTAGGCCGGTGGCGTGGGGTGGGTTCGATGCGCCGCTGCGCCTTTCGTTTGCGCTGCGCGATCCGCGGTGCGTCGGGGAGACGAATCCGGCCGCCGCTTGGGGAGCTGTCCTGCCCTGGTGTCGCAGCACGACACCAATCCAGGACAGGACCGCGAAACCGCGTTACGGCAACGTGACAAAGCTCACAAGGCGGCCGCGTCCACCTTTGGTTGCCTGCCTTTCGCACGCCGGCACCCTGCAGCGGCAAACTCGCGCAGCGCCGGGCGGGTCCGCGGACGGCGACCCCAGATCGAGCCTCTAGGCGAGGGTGGTTTCCAGCACGCCCAGCTGCGGCGAGCTGATCGCCACGTGGTCACCGGGCTTGAGCCAGACCCGCGGATCGCGCATGCTCCCCACGCCCTCCGGCGTGCCGGTGGCCACCAGATCTCCGGGCTCGAGTGTCATGAGCATCGACAGGTAGGCCACCAGCTCGGGGATCGAGTGCACCAGATCGGCCGTCGAGCTGCTCTGCATGACCTCCCCGTTGAGTCGCAGGTCGATCTCGATGGCGTCGTGCGGGCCCGCCTCGTCGGGAGTCACGAGCGCGGGGCCACAGGGCGCGGAGCCGTCGAAGACCTTGCCCGGCATCCACTGCGGCGTCTTGAACTGGAAGTCGCGCGCCGACAGGTCGTTGAGGAGGGTGTAGCCGGCGATGTGGTCCATCGCCTCGTCGGCCGCCACGTGCTTGCAGCGGTCGCCGATCACGAAGGCGACTTCGGCCTCGTAGTCGACCTTCTCGCTGAAGCGCGGCAGCTCCACGGTGGCGCCCGGCGCGCGCAGTGCGTTGGCGAACTTGGCGAAGAAGGTTGGGGTCTGGGGCGCCTCCAAGCCCGCCTCCTTGGCGTGTGCGCGGTAGTTGAGGCCGATGCAGATGATCTTCGCCGGCCGTTCGATGGGTGCCAGCAGCTCGACCTGCTCCAGCGGCACGCCCTCGCCGGCGGCCTCCAGCCGGCCGGGAAGCCCGCGCTCAAGCAGGGTCAGAACACTGTCGTCGAGCGCGTGGACGCGTCCGTCGACGAGCACTCCCGCGCGTGGCCCTTCGGGTGTGGTGTGGCTGATCAGTCTCATCGTGGCGTCAAGCCTATGCGTACCCTCAGGCAGTGGCCGAGGACCTCCCCACAGGACGCTGGCGGCGCGCCGCCCGGGTCGGGCGCCTCGCCGGCGGCCAGACCGCGCGCGGCTACGCGACCAAGGCGGCCAACCTCACCCGCGGCGACGAGGCGCGCTCCGACGCCGCCGCCCGGCGCCAGATGGAGGCAGCGGAGCAGATCTTCGACGTGCTCGGGCAGATGAAGGGCGCGGCCATGAAGGTCGGCCAGGTCGCTTCGTTCATCGACACCGGAGCCTTTCCGCCCGAGTTCCAGGAGCGCATCCAGGCCAAGCTGGCCGAGCTTCGCGATGCCGCGCCGCGCGTGTCCTTCGACCAGATGCGCAAGGTGATGGAAGGCGACCTGGGTGAGAAGCTGGCGGATGTCTTCGCGGAGTTCGACGAGGACGCCGTGGCCGCCGCGTCGATCGGTCAGGTCTACCGCGCTCGCCTCCACGACGGCCGCGAGGTGGCCGTGAAGGTGCAGTATCCCGGCGTGGGACAGGCGGTTCGCGCCGACCTGCAGAACCTGGGGCTGATCATGCGTGTGGCCAAGCGGATTGCTCCCGGGATGGACTCGAAGGCCATGACCGCCGAGATCCGCGAGCGCCTGACCGATGAGCTCGACTACGAGCACGAGGCCCAGCAGCAGCGCGCGTTCGCGCGGATGTGGCGTCACCACCCCTTCATTTACGTGCCCAACGTGATCACCGAGCTGTGCAGCGAGCATGTGCTGGTGTCCGAGTGGGTCGAAGCCAAGGGCTACGAGGAAGTGCGCGAGATGGACGTGGCCACGCGCGACCGCTTCGGCGAGATCGTGTTTCGCTTCTTCTTCGGCTCGCTCTACCGCAACGGTCATTTCTCGGGCGACCCCCACCCGGGCAACTACCGGTTGATGCCCGACGGCCGCGTGGCCTTCATCGACTTCGGAATGACCAAGCGCGTGTCTCGCGAGGATCTGGAGAACGAGATCGAGGCCGTTCGCCTGGGTATGGACGGCGATGTAGAGGGACTGCACAGCCAGCTCGGCTCCATGGGCTTCTTCGACCCGGCGGATGCCGAGGTCACCCCCGAGGCGGTCTACGAGCATTTCCATGACGTGTGCAGCTGGTACATCGAGGACCGTGAGGTGACGATCGACCGGCCGCTCGTGGCCCAGGTATTGATCGACTTCGGCGATCCACGCTCGCGCCACTGGCAGCTGATGCGTCGCGAGACCATGCCGCCGCAGGCCATGCTGGCCCGCCGGATGGAGGCACTCGTGCTCGGCGTGCTTGGCCAGCTCGAGGCCACTGCCAACTGGCACCTCATCGCCCGCGAATGGCTCTTCGGCGAAGCGCCCTCGACGGAGCTCGGGCGTCTCGAGGAGGCTTTTCACACACCGGCCGCGGCCTGATGCCGGTCAAGGCCTCTCCGAAAGTCGTGGCCGCGCTGCGCGAAGCGGACCCGGTGATGGCCCGCCTCGTGGACGAGCACGCGGTGGCCGTGCGGCGCGACCTCAAGCGCGAGCGCCCGGGCGACGCCTACGGAGCACTGCTGCGCTCGATCGTCGGCCAGCAGCTCTCGACCAAGGCGGCCCGCACGATCTACGGCCGCATGACCGACCTCTTCGACGGCCACGCCCCCACCCCGCAGCAGCTGCTCGACGTCGACCCCGAGCGGATCCGGGCCGCGGGCCTCTCCTACGGGAAGATCTCCTACCTGCGCGACCTCGCCGCCCACGTAGAGGACGGCTCGCTCGAGCTCGAGCGCCTTCCCGAGCTAACCGACGAGGAGGTCACCGCCCAGCTGACGGCGATCAAGGGCCTCGGCCAGTGGACGGCCGACATGTTCCTGATGTTCCACCTAGGGCGCCCGGACATCCTGCCGGTGGGCGATCTGGGCATCCGCCGAGCGGTGCAGGTGGAGTACCGAATGCGCAAGCTCCCCGACGCCAAGCGCCTCGAGAAGGTCGGGAAGCCGTGGCGCCCCTACCGCACGCTGGCGTGCCTGTTCCTGTGGAGCTCACTGGACAACGCCCCGGCGTAGGCTGGCGTCGTGGCCAGGCGCGACGAAGCGGTGTCGGTCGACCTACCGGGCGGCCAGCGGGGCCCCCTGCGCCACATCGCCGTCCGGCTGGCCATCGCGCTTGGTCTCGTCGTCTTCGTCGCCCTGCTGACCTACCTCGGCCGCAGCGGCTATGTGGATCCGGAGGGCGGCTCGGTGAGTCTGCTCGACGCGTTCTACTACTCGACGGTCACCATCACGACCACGGGCTATGGCGACATCCGGCCGGTAACCGACACCGCCCGGTTTGTTACGACCGTGCTCGTGACGCCCGCCCGTGTGCTCTTCTTGATCATCCTGGTGGGAACGACGCTCGAGATCCTTGCCGAGCGTAGCCGCGAGGCCTACCGTCGCAACCGGTGGAGGAAGACCCTGAAAGACCATGTGATCATCTGCGGCTTCGGCACCAAGGGCCAGAGCGCCGTGAGGACGCTGCGCGACAAAGGCTGCAAGCAGTCGGAGATCGTCGTGATCGACGAGCGCCCCGACGCCCGCTCGAAGGCCACCTCTCAGGGCTTGGCGGCAGTCGCGGGCAGCGTCACCTCCACCGACACGCTGGCCGAGGCGGGGATCGACACGGCCCGCGCGATCGTCGTGGCGGTCGACCGCGACGACACCGCGGTTCTTGCCACCCTCACCGCGCGTGAGCTCAACCCCCGCGCGAGCATCGTTGCGGCGGTTCGCGAGGAGGAGAACGTCCACCTGCTTCAGCAAAGCGGCGCGAGCTCGGTGATCACCACCGCAAGCGCGGCCGGCCGTCTGCTCGGCCATGCCGTCGACGAGCCGAGGGTCACCGAGGTGCTCGAGGACCTGATGTCCGTGGGCGAAGGACTCGACATTGCCGAGCACGTTGTCGGCGAAGCCGAGGCCGGCCCGACCCGGGCGTTGAAACCCGATGGCCTCGCGGTAGGCGTGATTCGCAGCGACGAACTGATGCGCTTCGACGACCCTCGTGCCGCCCACGTGCAGGCGGGCGACCGTGTGGTCTACCTGCACAGCAATCGAGCCAAGGACGCACCGAAATGAAGGATTCGCTTGCAGCGGGAGAGCAGGCGCTGAGCTGAGGCGACTGGACCGAGCGCGCGGACAATTTGGAGCTGGCCGCCCTGGCGCCGGGGGAATCCTCGTGACCGCCGTCGGCCCGCGGCCGGCGCTGCTCATCGCGGGCATGGGCCCGGTGGTGGCGGGGCTTGGCGTGGCTGGGCCGCCTAGACGGAGGCGCCGCAACTCGGCTCTTCTTCCGCAACACGGAAGGAGGAGCCGCAGCCGCAGGAGGCGACAACGTTGGGGTTCGACACCTCGAACCCCGAGCCCATGAAGTTCTCGGTGTAGTCGACGGTTGAGCCCTCCACGTACTGCAGGCTCGCCGGATCGACCAACACGCGGACGCCGGAGGCGTCGAACACGTGGTCGTCGTCGCGCTGCTCGTCGAGCGCGAGGGCGTACTGAAAGCCCGAACAGCCCCCGCCCTTGACACCGACACGCAGCCCGATCGCCGAATCGGCGGTCTGGCCATCCATGAAGGCGTGGACCTTCTCGGCTGCGATGTCCGTCAGATTCACCATCTGCCTGAATTGTATCGGTCGAGACGTCGATACCCTGAACAACGATGCCTCAGTCGGCCGAACTCGAGGAACGCATCGCGAGCGCGCTGCCCGGCGCTCAGGTGAGCGTCGAGGACCTGACCGGCGGCGGTGACCATTTCCGTGCCGAGATCGTCTCGGACCGGTTCGAGGGCCTGTCTCGGATTCAGCAGCACAAGCTGGTCTATGACGTCTTCGGCGACGAGATCGGCGGCGCCATCCACGCTCTGTCCATCAAGACCTCCAGCCCCGAAAAACCCGGAGCCACGCCATGACGAACGACGAAATCCGCGCCTTCATCGAGAACGCCATCAAGGAGAACAAGGTGATGCTCTTCATGAAGGGCATCCCCAACCAGCCGGCCTGCGGCTTCTCCGCGCGCACGGCGGGAGCGCTCAACGCACTGGGCGTCCAGTACGCGGCACTCGACATCCTGCCCGACCCGCGCATCCGCGAGGAGCTCTCGGGGCTGTCCGGCTGGCCGACCATACCCCAGCTGTTCGTGGACGGCGAGCTGGTGGGCGGCTCGGACATCGTTATGGAGATGTTCGAGTCCGGCGAGCTCGCGGAGCTGCTCGGAGCCGAGCCGCCCGATGAGCCCTTCGAACCCGAGCCCCAGCCCGAGCCGGTGCAGCGCCCGATGGCGCTGGAGAACCGGCTCGAACAGAACTAGTCCGGACGGGTGTACTAGCGGCGGCGCCGGCGCTCGTCGAGCGCCTTCCGCCCGCGCTCGCTGTAGTCGCGAGCCTGGCGCTTGTAGCGCTCTTTCTCCTCCGGGGACAGCGCCTGCCAGCGCTCCCAGGCCATCAACACCAGAGGCCAGAGGCGCTTGATGTTCTGGGCTGCGCGACCGGCGCGCCCACTGCGCCCGCTCCCTCCTCCGCCGGTTAGCTGTCTCATGCGACCTCCTGCGTCTGTAGCCAGTTCAGGTACTCGAGGATGCGATGCGAGTCGCTGACCACCTCGTCACCGTGCACGAGCACAGGTACCCAGCGCTGGCCGGTCAACTCCTGCACCTCCGGCCGGTCGCGCTTTAGGAACGGAACCCGCACCTCGTCGTAGTCGACCTGCATCGCTTGGAGCCGGCGCGCCACCTTCCCGCAACGGCAAACGTGGTCCGAGGGCGCCTTGCACCGGTAGAGGGTGGCCATCGCCGCTCATGCTAGGGACGCAGGCGAGGCAGGCGGCCGAGCAGCCCGCCGGCGAGGTCGCCCGCGCCCACCGCCGCCGCGGCCAGCCTTCGGGTCATAGCCTGTGAGCCGCGCGTGCGGGCGATCCGGTCGTGCTCGCGCTCCAGGTGCCAGGCCACCGTGGCCTCCAGCGTCTCCTCGTGAGGACGCGACTCCCAGCTCAGCTCGCGCCGGGCCTTGGTCGAGCGGTAAGTCCACCACTGGCCGGCCGCGCGCACGTCGGCCTGGATCAGCGGCCATGAGCGTCCGCTCGCCCCGAGGACCTGCACCGCGACACGAGCGGCGGCAGCAGGAATCTTGACCGGCGGCTCGACCCCCGACAGCCGGCCCAGGTCGGCGAAGAGACGGTCGTAGGTGAAGTTGCGCGCGCTGAGGATGTAGCGCTCGCCGTTCTCGCCGCGCTCGGCGGCCAGCAGGTGCCCGGCGGCCACGTCGCGCACGTCGACGATCGAAGCGGCGCCGTCCACGTGCACCGGTACCCGCCCCAGCAGGAAGGAGCGCACGAGCCTCGTGGAGCTGAGCAGGTAGTCGCCGGGGCCAAAGCACACACCCGGGTTCACGCACACCAGCGGCAGGCCCCGCGCGGCCACGCGCAGCGCCTCGAGCTCGCCCTCATGAACCGAGTCCACGTAGGGAATGGCGAGCGGGCCTGCCGTGAACAGCTGGCCCTCGTCGGCCGTCTTGCCGTGGGCGGCGGGCCCGACGGCTGCTGCGCTCGAGGTGTAGACCACGCGCTGCACGTCCGCCCGCAGACACTCCTCCATCACGAGCTTCACGCCGGTCACGTTGACCGCGAACAGTCGCTCGCCGTCCTCGGGGCGAACCGAGGTCAGCCCGGCGCAATGAAAGACCTGCTCGGCGCCCTGCACGGCGCGGCGAACCGTCCGGCGGTCACCCAGCTCGAGCTTGAGTCGCCGGCAGTCCAGATCGGCGATCGCGGTGTCCGGCGAGCCGTCCTGCACGCCGAGCGTGACGTCGTGGCCACGCTCGACCAGAAGCTGGGCGACGTGTGAGCCGATGAAGCCCGTCGCGCCGGTGACGAGGACCGAGGCCAACGCCGAGCAGGTTAGCCAGGAGTGCCCGCCTCAGTAGGCTGGCCCGCTCATGAGCGGAGTCGCGGTGGTCACCGACAGCACGTCCTATCTGCCTCCGGAGCTGATCGAGCGCCACGCGATCACGATCGTGCCGCTGTATGTCGTCTTCGGCGGCGACCGGATCGTGCCGGAGGTCGAAATCGGCGACTACGACGCCTTCTTCGAGGAACTGCGCGCCGCCGAGCGGCTACCGACAACCTCGCAGCCGTCGGTGGGCGACTTCACGGCCGCATACGAGCCACTCCTGGCCGACGGCCGCGAGATCGTTTCGATTCATATCTCCGGCGGGCTGTCGGGCACGCCCGAAGCCGCGCGCCAGGCAAAGCATGCGCTCGAACGCGACGGCCGCGGTGGTGAGCGCATCGAGGTGGTGGACTCGACCACGGCCGCCGGTGGACTGGGCTTCATGGTGCTGGCCGCGGCCAAGGCGGCCGCGGAGGGCAAGAGCGCTACCGAGACGGCCGCGTGGGTGGCCGAGGCGCGCGCCGAGTTCAAGCTGTGGTTCGCCATCGACACGCTCGAGTTCCTGCGCCGCGGCGGCCGCATCGGCGCCGCCAGCGCCTGGATCGGCTCCACGCTGAAGGTCAAACCCATCCTCACCGTGGAGAACGAGATGACCCCCGTGGAGCGCGTACGCACCTCGGGCCGTGCGTTCGAGCGCCTGCTGGACTACGCCCGCCAGCGCCACGACTCCGGGGCCGATGCCTGGTCGGCGCAGCACATCCACGCGCCTGATCAGTGCGATGCGCTGATCGCGCGCGGTCGCGAGGTCTTCGGCTGCGAGCCTTCGATCGTGAGCGAGCTCGGGCCCGTGCTGGCCACGCACACCGGCCCAGGGCTGCTCGGCATCGGCGGACTGCCCAAGCGCTTCGTGGAGTAGGAGCCGCAGGCGCCAGGGCGAATAGCGCTCTGGTGCCTTCCGTTAGGGGAATCCTCCGCGTCGTGCTGACGGTCGTCTGCGTGGTGATCGCGCTCTACCTGCTGTATCGCCTCCGGACGCCGATCTCCTGGCTGTTGATCGCCCTGTTCCTCGCGCTGGCGCTCTCGGGACCGGTCAACCTCCTCGCCGCGCGCATGAGGCGGGGTCTGGCAATCACGATCGTCTACCTCGTGTTGCTGGCCATACCGATGGCCCTCATCTCCCTGATTGCCCCGCCGCTGGTGACCGAGGGCAACCGGTTCGGGCAGAACGTGCCCGCGTACGCCAACGACGTGACGAGGTTCGTGCAGGACAACGAGCGGCTTCGCAAGCTCAACAAGGACTACGACCTCACCGGGCAGCTCGAGAAGGAGGCAGAGAAGCTGCCTGAGCGCCTGGGCGGCGCCGCGGGAACGCTACGAGACGTGGGCTTCGGAGTGATCAGCTCCGCCTTTGCCCTCATCACCATCCTGGTGCTGGCGGCCTTCATGCTCAGCAACGGCCGGCGCTGGACCGACGCGGCGATCCGGCTGCGACCACCCGAGCAGAGACAACGCCTGCGCCGCTCCCTCGACAACATGGGCCAAGCCGTGGGCGGCTACGTGGCCGGTGCGCTGGCCATCGCGGTGATCGCGGGGACGGTCACCTACATCGTCCTGCTCATCCTGGGCGTGCCGTTCGCCGCGCCTCTGGCCGTGATCGCGGGGCTCTTCTCGTTGATCCCCCTGGTCGGCGCCACCATAGCCGCACTCCTGATCGGCATCGTGACGCTGTTCGAGAACTTCCCGGTGGCCACGATCATCTGGGCGGTGTGGGCGATCGTCTACCAGCAATTGGAGAACCATCTGCTCCAGCCGCAGATCCAGAAGCGCACCGTCAAGGTGCAGCCCTTCGTGACGATCGTCGCCGTTCTGTTCGGCGCATCGCTGCTGGGCGTGCTGGGTGCGCTGGTCGCGATCCCGGTGGCAGCGTCGATCCAGATCTTGGTGCGCGAGTACGTCGACCTGCGCACCCTCTCGATCAAGCCCGAGCCGCACGACCCCCCGCCCGCGCCGCCACCCCCCACACCGCCCCCGGGGACCCCGCCGGCGGGTCCGGCTCCGGCGAGCCCCTAACCTTCGCCCATGACAGTCGGGGTGCTGGCAAAGCGGGGGCTGCTGCTGGGCATCACCGGGGTCTCGCTGTACCTGCTCGCTCCGGCGCTGGCCGAGGTCTTCGGCGCCTTCGACCGGCTCGACGACTTCAACCCGCTCTGGTATCTGGCCATGGTCGGCCTGCAGGTGGGCAGCTACGCCTGCATGTGGATGGTGCAGAAGATCGCGGTGAGGGCCGACCACCTCAAGCCGATCGCCACCTCCCAGCTGGCGTCGAACGCGTTTGGGCGGATCGTGCCCGGCGGTGTGGCGGCGGCCGGAGCCATGCAGTACTCAATGCTGGTGCGGGGCGGCGTGCCCACCGCGAGCGCGGCGTCGGGCATGACGGCGTCGTCGGTGCTCGTGTTCGGCATCCTGCTCGCCCTTCCGGTGCTGACACTGCCGGCCCTGCTTTTCGGCGCACCTGTGAATCCCGGGCTGGGGCGCGCCGCCGTGGTCGGCGGGTTCGTCTTCCTGGCCGTGTTCGCCGTCGGAGCCGTCGCGATCGTCTACGACCGCCCGCTCATTGCGGCGGGACAGTTCGTGCAGGCCGTGCGAAACCGGGTCCTGCGCAAGCGCCCCCCGCTCACGGGCGTGCCCAGTCGTCTTATCCGCGAGCGCGACGAGGTCATGAGGGTGCTCGGCCGGCGCTGGTGGGAGGCTCTGCTGTTCGCCGCCGGGCGCTGGGTGCTCGACTACCTGACGCTCCTGGCCGCGCTCACCGCGGTCCACGCTGATCCGCGCCCGTCCACGGTCTTGCTCGCCTTCTGTGCCGCGCAGTTCCTGGGCACGCTGCCGCTCACCCCGGGCGGCCTCGGCTTCGTGGAAGCCGGCCTCACGGGAACGCTCGCGCTGGCCGGCGTACCCGCCGGCGAGGCCGTCGTGGCCACGCTGGCCTATCGGCTTGTCTCGTTCTGGCTCCCGATCCCGGCAGGCGGAGTGGCGGCGATTCTCCACCGCCGCAACTACGGCTCGACCGGCAACCCGCTCAACGAAAGCGCGACCCGCGCCCGAACCGAGGCCGCGTCTGCCAGTCCTCGACGGTGAGCGCCCAGCGCTCGTGGTCGCGCCACCGGCCTCCGATCTTCAGGTAGCGGGGCGAGAAGCCCTCGAGGCGAAAGCCGGCGCCCTCCACCAGCGCGCGCGAGGTCGCGTTGCCGGGCTGGATGTTCGCTTCCACACGGTGCAGGCGCTGAGTGCGAAAGGCATGGCGCAACATCAGGTCGAGGCCCTCCCGCATGTAGCCCTTGCCGGCGTAGGGAGCGCTGCCGTCGTATCCCAGATAGGCGTTGTGAAAGGCGCCGCGGAAGATCTGGCTCAGGGCGAAATAGCCCGCGATCGCCCCGCCGTCCTTGAGGCAGACGAGCTGGAGGTCGTAGTCGTCCTGTTCAGCGCGAGCGGCGAGCGACGCGAAGGAGTCGAGGTCCGTCGGCGGGGTCGACCAGGGCCGGTGCAGCGACCGGCTCGCCGCCATCAGGGCGGTGAACTCGGGGCCGTCGGCGGAGGCCAGCGGCCGAAGTACTACACGCGCCCGCTTCAGCGTCCGCGGCGTCCGGAGAGAAGCGAGAACGTGGCGGCCACCCCGCCGCCGATCACGAAGCCGGCCACGGCCGCTCCGATGAGCGCCTGCTGGCGGTGCTCGACGAGCTGGCGGCGCCAGTCGGTCAGCTCCGCCACCTTCGAGCGCAGGTCGTTGACCGAGAAGCCGAGCTCTTTCCGCGTCTCCTCGATGGAGGCGCGGATCATTTCCGGAGTTGGGGGGGCTGGGCCGGCCATCAGCTCGTCTTCAGCTGTTCGCCCGCCTCGAGCGAGCGGCCGACCTGGTCGCGCTCGATGTTCTGCGTCTCGAACTGCGCGCGGGTTGCCTTGGCTTCGTCGATGGCCATCTGCGGAATGGGCGGGGATCCCTTCTTGAAGAAGCGGTAGGCCAGGAAGCCGGCGAGCGCGGCGCAGAGGAACAGGAAGATGGTCACGATCAGGAAACCCGGCCAGACGCTGTTCCAGTCGAAGAGGTCATCGATGATCCAAGCCGCGAAGTGAAAGAACATGGTGATTCCGAAGACCAGGAACACGCCGGCGGCCGCGGCCACCGCCGCGCCCTTGCCGAGCTTCGTGACCTTGTCGGTGACCTCGGCCTTGGCGAGCTCGACCTCTTGGCGGACGAGCAGCGAGGCCTTCTCGGAGACCTCCGTGACGATCTCGCCGAGGTTCTTGTCGGCGGTCGGCTTGCGCCCGCTGCCGTCAAAGCTCATCGCGTCAACCTTCTCAGGATCAGGGCGAGCGCAAACCCACCCGCGAACGCCCCACCGACGAACGCCTCGGGACGCTCGGCGAAGGGGTCGCTGTCGCTCTGCACGCTGAGCGGGCTCTCCCCCATCGGGCGCGATCCGGTGGCGCCCTGGTTCACGGGGCCGGCCTCGGCCGCCGGCACGTTTTCGGGCTCGTCCACCATCAATCGACGGGCGGGTCTTCCTTGAATACCCGCTGCCAGACTACGGTGGCCAGCCTGCTGGCCACGATGGAGGACAGCGCGCCCACCCCGGCCAGTAGGCCGGTCCACAGGAGCCGCTTGGTGAGGTCGTTGTTCATCCCGGGCCGGGATTCAACCAGACGCGCCGTTCTCAGCGGACTCGAGGCCTCCACATATGGCTTCTACGACCAAACCCTTGGCCCGCTCGTACTCCTCGTCAGTCCGCGGCAGCACCTCGAAGATCCAGCCGGTCAGCAGCTGCTCGATCGCGCCGTAGAAGCACATCGCCGCGAACTCGGAGGGAATGCCCGACTTGAAGGAGCCCTCGTCGCGCGCCGACTCGACGATGTTGGCAATGCCCTCGTAGGCCTCGCGGATGCGGGCGAGGTGGAGGGCACCGAACGAGTTCGCCGCCCGCGTGACCTCCACGATGATGACCTTCATCAGGTCGGGGTCGTGGCGGTAGGAATCGATGATGAACCCGGCGACCCCGTAGAGCTTGTCGCGGGCGGGAACATCGCGCCGGTCGATCTCGGCGATCGCGTCGAGCATGATCTGCCAGCGCTCGAGGAAGAGCGTGTTGAGGATCTCCTCCTTGGAGCTGAAGTAGTGGTAGACGAGCCCGTAGGCCACGCCGGCCTCGTCGGCCACGTCGGAGACTCGGCAGTGGTGAAAGCCGCGAGTGGCGAACACCCGGACGGCGGCGTCGAGGATGAGCCGGCGCTTGTCGACCGCGGGGGTCTTTGCGGTCGTCACGAGGCGTGCACCTCCTCAGGCCAGCGGTAGGACGCGGGCACCCGGTTGGCCAGGCTCGGCAGCTTCTCCCGGATCTCGTCCTGGCGGGCAAGGTCGAGCTCGGCGGCGACGAAGCAGGCGCCCTCGCCGCCGGCCCGGGCGAGCACCTCGCCCCACGGGTCGACGATCATCGAGTTGCCGTAGCTGTCGGCCTCCGGCCCGGTGCCGCGGCCCTGTCCCGGCGCGACCACGAACACCTGGTTCTCGATTGCCCGTGCCCGCAACAGCACCTCCCAGTGCGCCTCGCCAGTGATGCGCGTGAAGTTGGCCGGCACGGTGATGATGCGCGCCCCGCGCAGCGTGAGGATCCGGTAGAGCTCGGGGAAGCGGAGGTCGTAGCAGATGGTCAGGCCGAGCCCGACCCCGTCCGCTGTCTCCGACACGACGAGCTCCTCGGCCGGCTCGGAGTACTGGGACTCGCGGTACTCGACGCCACCCACCTCCACGTCGAACATGTGGATCTTGCGATAGACCGCCTTGATCTCGCCGTCTGGCCCCGCGTGCAGGCACGTGTTGGCCACGCGCTCGTGGCCCTCACGCCGCTCCGCGATCGAGCCGGCCACCAGGTCGATGCCGAGCTCTCGGCCAAGCCCGCCGGCCCAGCCGGCGATACGGCCGTCGAGCACTTGCGACTTGGCGGCGTACTGTTCGGGCGCGCCGCGGATGTCGAGGCGCTCGGGCAGAACGACGAGATCGGCGCCGTCGTCGGCGGCAGCCCGGATCAGCCGCTCGGCCTCATCGAGGTTGCGCTCGACATCGGTGGTGCATTCGAGCTGGACTGCCGCGGCGCGCAGAGCGCTACTCCTCCCCACTTCATTGACTGACCAGTCAGTCTGGAGTGTACTGCGCCCGCATGCCGAACCTTCCAGTCCGGGGCCCCGAGGTGCGGCTTCTCGATCTGCCGCTGCCGCCGGGACGCATGCCCCTTGTGCGCAATCGCCGCCCGCTCAAGCGCTGGCGCTACCTGGCGGTGTATTCGCCGGAGCTCATGCTCTGCGTGGGCCACGCGCGCGTGGCGGGGATGTCGCAGCGCTGGTGGGCGGTGGCGCTGCCGGACGGGTCGCTCTTTGAAGGCGCTCGGGTGCGCGGTGAGATCGATCTTGCTTTCGACGAGGGTCACGGCGTCGAAGTGGTCTCGCCCCATGGCCGCTCGTACATCTGGACGCGCAAGCAGGCCGGGATCGCGGTGAGAGGGCGGGTAAAGGTGGCCGGCCTGACGTTTTCGGTCGACGGTCCCTTCGGGTTCATCGACGAGTCCGCGGGCTATCACGCGCGGCGCACCTCGTGGCACTGGTCGGCCGGCATAGGGCGGGCCCGTGATGGCCGCGCCGTGGCCTGGAACCTGGTCGATGGCGTGCACGATTCCGCCGTCGACAGCGAGCGCACGCTCTGGATCGACGGCTCGCCTGAGGAGGTCGGGCCGGTGGACTTCGCCGCCGACCTCTCGCGGGTTGGCAAGCTGCGCTTCACGGAGTGGTCGGCGCGTGAGGATCACACGAACCGGCTGCTCGTGCGAAGCGACTACCGCCAGCCCTTCGGGTCCTTTCGCGGCGTCCTGCCCGGCGGCGTGGAGCTCGAGCAGGGTTACGGGGTCATGGAGTGGCACGACGTGCGCTGGTGAGGGCGAGCAGGTCCTGCTCGAGGCGCTCCGGATCTTCGTCGAGATCCCAGGACGTGACCCGAATCGGCTCCCAGCCCGCCACCTTGAGACGCCGGTCGCGCGTGCGGTCTCGGCGAAAAGCGCCCTTGCTGCTGTGGTGGGACCAGGAGTCCAGCTCGACCACGACCCTGTGATCGGACCAGACGCAGTCCCCTTCGACCCAGTCTTCTCCGATCTGCAGCCAGACGTTGGTGCGCGGCGCCGGGAGCTCCCGGTCGGCGAGGAAGCGCAGGAAGCGGTCCTCGAGCTCGCTGCGGGTGATGCCGGCCACGCGACGTTCCGCGCGGAGGATCTCCTTCAGCACCGCGGTCCCCCGGCGTCCGCGGTAGCGCGCGACGAGAGCAGCCAGGGGTGTGTGGTCGGCAAGCCGAAGCGATTCTGCCTGCTCCATGGCTCGCTGCACCTCGTGTCGATCGACGACCGCGGCCAGGTCTAGGAGGGTGCGAGCCGGGGTGGTGATCGGTAGGCCGTCGACTTCTGTCATCTCGTCGGGCTCAAGAATCGCGCGATGGGTGCGGATGCCCTTGCGCCGGCCGAGCCGGCGCGGCACGGTCACTTCGGTGCGAACCGGGTCGCCTCGCCGCAGACCCCAGAGCACTGCCGCGGAGCGGTGGCTGAGCACCGCGCCCAAGCCACAGGCCAAGACCGCGGCCATCCACGCACCCGAGCGGGTCAGGCGTCGCCGCCCGACGCTGTACACCCCGTGGTGGATCGGATGCAGCCGCCTGCGCTCCAAGCGGTGCTGGATAGCTCCTCGGCCCAGGCCGAACCCGGTCAGCTGGGTGTGCGACACCACTGCATGCTGCCTGTCAGCGAGCTCGGCAATGAGGAGGTCTGGATGCCGAGGGGAATATTTGACAGCTATGTCATGTCCGATATTCCCCTCGCCGCCCATGCTTCCATCATTGCTCGTCGTAAACGACAGCGGACCGCGCGCGTGTAACAAATCTGCCACGCTCGGGCCCCAGGCATGAAGGTCGCTCTCGTCGCCTTTGCGCTCGCGTGGTCCCAGGGGGTCGGGACCCCGCCCGAGCGCTTCACCGTCGCCGCCTCCGGCGATTTCCTCGTCCACACGCCCGTGGCGGCCCAGGCGTTGGCGGACGGGAACGGGCAGCGCTATGACTTCGCCCCCATGTTCGGCTCGATCCGCGCGCGGATCGCCGGCGCCGACTTGGCCCTCTGCCACGTCGAGACCCCGCTCGTGCCCGGGCCCGTGCAGGGCTATCCATCCTTCCGCACGCCTCCCGGCCTGGCCCGCTCGATCCGAGAGGTGGGCTGGGATGCGTGCAGCACGGCCTCGAACCACTCGCTCGATGCCGGCAGCTTCGGCGTGCGCACCACCCTCGAAGCGCTCGACCGGGCCGGGCTGCGGCACACCGGCAGCGCGCGCTCTCCGGCCGAGCGCAGGCGACCGACCATCGTGACCGTGAAGGGCGCCAGGATCGCCTTCCTCTCATACACGGCCGTGAGCAACGGCCAGGTCACCCCCAACCCGTGGACGGTCAACTTCGCCGACGCCGGCGCGATCCTGGCCGAGGCGAGAAGGGCCCGTCGCCGCGGCGCGGACGCGGCGATCGTGAACCTGCACTGGGGAGACGAGTACGTGCACGAGATCAGCCCCTCTCAGCTGTCCTTGGCCCGGCGCCTCACCAAGTCTCCGGACATAGCCGCCATCGTGGGGCAGCATGTGCACGTGGTCCAGCCGATCCGCTGGCTCAACGGCAAGCCGGTGGTATTCGGCGAGGGCAACCTGGTCTCCAACCAGACCGCGGCCTGCTGCCCGGCGGAATCGCAGGACGGGCTGATCGCGCTGCTCGACTTCGTGGCCGAGGACGGTCGCGTGCGAGCGCGCCGGGTCCGTTACGTGCCCACCTACGTGCGCCACCCCGACTACCGAGTGCTGCCGGCACGACCGGGATCGTTGTCGTGGAACCGCACGGTCTCGACGGCCGGGCGGCGGCCGCGCGTGAAGCCGGTCCGGTAGCGAGCCGGTGGACGCACGCCAACGTACGTTTTGGCGGCGCCGCCTCGTGGCAGTGGCCGTGCCTGCTCTCATAGCTGGTGTAGCCGTCGGAGCCCTTGCCGAGGGCAACGGAGAGAGCAACGGGAGCGAGAGCGAAGGCACCGACAACGGAGCCGAGCAATCAGAGCCCGCCGACCTGCCCGAGCGCGAGGTTCGCCTGAAGATCGCGGTGAGCGGCGACCTGCTCATTCACGGCCCGGTCGCCGCCCAGGCCCTGCTGAACGGCAACGGCGAGAACTACCAGTTCCGCCCGATGCTCAGTCAGGTGAAGGAGATCGTGCAAAAGGCCGACCTCGGCATCTGCCACCTCGAGCAACCGCTCACGTCCGGCGTGCCGTCGGGCGAGCCCGTTTTCAAGGCGCCGCAGGGCCTGGCCGGCGCGATCGCCTGGACGGGTTGGGACGCCTGCAGCACCGCGTCCAACCACTCCCTCGACGCCGGAATCGAGGGGATCGACTTCACTCTCAAGCGCCTCGACCGCGTGGGCGTGGCGCACTCCGGCACCAACTCCTCGCCCACGGCGCCGCGGGCAGCGATCTTGAAGGCCAAAGGAGTCGAGGTCGCGCTGCTGGCCTACACGGACCTCATCCCCGGGCTGACGCCTCCGGAGGAGGATTGGCGGCTCAACATGGCCGAGCCGAAGCGGATGCTCGCCGACGCCCGCCGCGCCCGGCGCAACGGCGCCGACGTGGTGCTCGTGAGCCTGCACTGGGGGATCGAATACCAGCACGAGCCCTCCGAGTTCCAGCGCATGGTGGCGCGCCGGCTGACCGCCTCGCCCGACGTGACAGCGGTTATCGGCCAGCACGTGCACGTGGTCCAGCCGATCCGGCGCGTGAACGGCAAGCCCGTGGTTTTCGGCGAGGGCAACCTGCTCTCCAACCAGACCGTGAACTGCTGCCCGGCGGAGAGCCAGGACGGCATGGTCGTGACCCTCGACGTTCGCGCCGGCCCGGATGGAGTAGGCGTCAAGCGCGTGCGCTACGTGCCCACGGAGGTCGCTCACCCGAGCTTCGAGATCGTCCGAGCCGGCGCCGTGTCGCGCGAGCGCACCATCGGCTACGCGGGCCGGCGCCCGTGGCTGAGACCAGTTCGGCAGCGGTAGGGTCCGCGCCCGTGCAGATCCGCGCCGCCGTGCTCGAGGAGTTCGCCAAGCCGCTCGTTGTCCAGGACGTCGGGTCTGTGCACGATCGCCGGCGTGGCCGGCAAGGGCGAGGTGCTGGAGGTGGTGCCGCGCTTGCTGATCACCGGCCGCCGCATCGCCGGCGCTTCCTACGGCGGGGCGAAGGGCCGCGATCGCGTGCCCGAGCTGGTGGACCTCTAACTGTCCGGGGGCCTCGACCTGGAGTCGCTGGTCACCAGGCGACTGAAGCTCGACGAGGTCAACGACGCCTTCGAGGCGATGGAGCGCCAGGACGGCATCCGCAGCGTCATCACCTACGGCTGAGAGCGCGCTGCGCGCTGGCGGCGCAACTCGCCCACCAGGGCCTTCTGATGCAGCGCCGCCATCAACTCGTTCAGCGGCTCCGAGCCGGCGGCAATCAGATCGGCCGCGCGATCGGGCTCGAGCTCCCCGGCCAGGCGATCCATCAGCACCTGGACCTCCTCCTTCACGAGCTCCTCGAGCGCGTGCTTGTAGCGCAGCGTGTCGTAGACGGTGAAGCCGATCCGCTCGTCGTAGCCGCCGGCCCGGAAGCGGCTGATCGCCTCGACGATCTCAACGTCGCGCGGACCGTAGCCGCGTGAGTTCGGGGTGAGAACCTCGAGCTCGGCCAGGCGATCGAGCACCTCCTGCGGGATGTTGCAGCGCCGCCGCAGCTCCGCCGCCGACACCCGTTTGCGCTCCCCCGCCTGCGCACGCGCGAGGATCCGGTCCTCGAGCTCCACCAGTGTCCGGGCGCGCTCGGGATCCTCGTCGAGCATCGCCTTGATCACCTTCAGGGGCATGAAGCGCTCCTCCTGCAGCTGTTTGATCAGGCGAATTCGCTCGACCAGCTCAGGCGGGTAGTAGGCCATGTTGCGCGAGGTCTTGACGATCCCGGCCCGCTCTCCCAGAAGGCCCTCGCGCAGGTAGTGCTTGATGGTTCCCGCGCTCACCCCGCTGGCCTCGGCCAGCTCCTTCATCTTCAACAGCCCGTTCTGGCTCATGCCACCGCACCCGCGTCGCGTAGCGAGGCCAGCTCGCCCGGCGAGTAACCCAGCCCCGCCAGCACCTCGTCGGTGTGCTCCCCCAGCGCCGGACCCGGCCCGGCCGGCGCGCCCGGCGTTCGCGACAGCTTGACCGGCACGCCCAGCAGGCCCACCCCGCCGGTGCCCGGCTGGTCGATCTGCACCACCATCTCGCGGGCCCGCACGAGATCCGAGTCGAGG
The DNA here is from genome assembly GCA_963728495.1 of uncultured Thermoleophilaceae bacterium. Lineage (GTDB taxonomy): Bacteria > Actinomycetota > Thermoleophilia > Solirubrobacterales > Thermoleophilaceae > JACVRW01. The sequence goes on from CAVSKI010000003.1 coordinate 595,689, forward strand.
GCCTCGTCCAGGGCCAGCACCGGCTCGAGGCAGCAGTCGTGCGCAGCCGCGAACTCATGCCACTCGTCACGCGTGCGCTCACCGAAGATGCGCTCAACCTCGGCGTGGGCGTCGGAGCCGGGACGCTCGAACTGCTTCTCGATCAGGTCCTCGCGCCCGACGCCCCGGCACCACTCCTGCCAGAACTTGGGCTCCAGCGCTCCCAGGGTGACCCAGCCGTCGCTGCACGCATAGGGCCGGTAGCAGATCAGTCGCCCGGCCAGCTCGTTGTCGCCCCGGCCGGGCACGACGCCGTCGCACAGGTACTTGGCCGCCACCATGGCCAGCCAGGAGAGCGAGCCGTCGAACATGGACACGTCCACCAGCTGACCCTCCCCGCTCTGCTCGCGCTCGCGCAGGGCGGCCAGGATGCCGAAGGCGGCCATCAACCCCCCACCGCCGAGGTCCGCGATCTGCCCCGCGGATTGCACCGGGGGCCCGCCGGCGTCGCCCGTCAGCCCGAGCAGGCCGTTGAGACCGAGGTAGTTCATGTCGTGCCCGGAGCGAGCCGTGTAGGGGCCGTCCCGGCCGTATCCGCTGATCGCGCAATAGACGAGCCGCGGGTTCACCTCGCGCAGGCGTTCCCATCCCACGCCCAGGCGCTCCATCACCCCGGGTCGAAAAGACTCGAGCACCACGTCGTACTCACGCGCCAGCTGCAGCAGCACCTCGCGGCCGGCCTCCTCCTTGAGGTTGAGCCGTATCGAGCGCTTGCCCCGGTTGAGTGAGAGAAAGAGTGCCGATTTCGCCGAGTCCTCGGCACCCTCGTGGTAGGGCGGCGACCAGCGCACGTAGTCGCCCATGCCGGTGTCCTCGACCTTGAGAACCTCGGCGCCGAAGTCGGCCAGCAGCAGCGAGCAGAAGCCGCCCGGCAGCAGGCGGGACAGATCAAGGACCCTGACGCCCTCCAGTGCTCCGCTCACACGGACACCCGCCGCGCGGCCCCGAGCAGCCCGCGCGCCTCGTCGACGGTCGCCGCCCGCCGCCCGACGTCCTCCACCAGGCGCCGCGCGCGGGCGATCAGTTGGCCGTTCGAGCCTGCCATCTCGCCATCGGGCAGATAGAAGTTGTCCTCGAGCCCCACCCGCACGTTGCCGCCGAGTGCCGCCGCGGCGGCCACCAGCCGCCACTGGGCCCGCCCGATACCTATCACTCCCCAGTTGTTGGATCCCTCGGCGCCACCGGGGATCTGACCGGCCATGTGAGCCAGGTTCTGCGGGGTGGGGCGGATGCCGCCGTTGACGCCCATCACGCAGGAGATCTGCAGCGGCGCCGACAGGAGGCCCATGTCGATCAGCGGATCGAGGTTGGCCACGTGGCCCGAGTCGAAGCACTCGTGCTCGGGGCGGATGCCCAGCTCGTTCATCGCCTCGAGGAACTCGATGATCGTGTCGAATGAGTTCTCGAACACGGCCTTGAACACGAACTCCTTGCGCTTGGCCGAGTACTTCGCGTAGTTCATCGAGCTCATGTTCAGCGCCGCCACGTCGGGCCGCAGCTCGCGCAGGTAGGCGATCCGCTTCTCGTTGGGCACGCCGATCGCCCCGGTCGAGTAGTTGACGATCACGTCGTCCACGGCGGCGCGAATGGCCTCGGTGATAGCCCGGAAATCCTCGATCTCGAAGCTCGGAATCCCGTCCGGCGTTCGCGCGTGGATGTGAATCATCGCTGCGCCCTCGTCCACCGCCCGGCGCGCCTCGTGCGCGTACTCCTCCGGCGTGTACGGGATGGCCGGACACTGGTCGCGGTTGGCCACCGCGCCCGAGATCGAGCAGGTGATGATGCAGGGGTCCTCGAAGCGGCTCATGGTCCTCGCAGGCGGAGAGTAGGAAGTCCTACTGCCCACTTTGACCGATTCGACGGGTTAAGTCGAGCCGCGCTGAACGACCCGGAACGACAATGTGGGAGAGGACGAGCTGTTGCCGGCCGCATCGATGGCGTCCATCCCGACATCGAAGCGCCCGGGCCGTAGCGCGTGGGTGCCGACCCGACCGGAGAAGAAGAAGGAGTTGGCTCCGGCCACCCCGCTGCGGGTGAATATTGCGATGGGCTTGAGCGCGATGCAGCGGCGCCCCGGGTGTCGCCTGCGCAGCCGGTGCCCTTTCGGTCGGGTGACGGGCTGGCAACGCCCTCCGCGAAGTAATCCGAGACGCCACCGTTGAATGCTGAGGAAGACGGAGGCGTCCTCCGAGAGCGTGTAGCGCATCGTCGTGCCCTCAGGGCGCCCGGTGGGCTGCTGGGCGGACCGCGGCGTTGGAGCAGGGCCGACGGTGAACACGTGGTCGGAGAGCGAAAAGCCGCTTACGACCGGCACCACACGATCCTCCTGAGCCGATGCCGCGGAAGGAGCGAGCAGAACCAGGAATATCACGCCGGCCGTGCCGAAGAGCCTCATGGCCGGGTAGTCGGCAATTGGAGGCTCGGCTTAACCGCTGCGCCCCAGGCCCTCGAGCGCCTTCGTGGTGGCTCGCCTGCCCGAGCGAACGGCGCCATCCATGTAGCCGTTCCAATAGTCGGCCGTCTCGGTGCCCGCCCAATGGATACGGCCGGTGCGCTTTCGCAGCGCCGGCCCGTAGCGCGAGAGAACGCCTTTCCCGGCGTGGCCGACGGGGCAACCGCGCGTCCACGCCTCGCTGGTCCAGTTCAGGTCGAAGGAGGCGCGAGGGTCGGCCGCGGCGGCGCCGAAGAGCTCGACGAAGTTGCCCAAGACCGCCTCGCGGCGATCCCTGCGCGACAGCTTCGCAAAGCGCCGCGCCTCGGTCCCGCCCACGAAGCCGAACAGGATCCCGGGCGAGCCCGAAGGCGGGGTGTTGTCGAAGGTGGTGTTGGCCGGCCCGACCTCGGAGACCGCTTGGCCGCTCAGGCCCTGGTCACGCCAGAAGGGCTCGTCGTAGACCGCCTGCCACTTGATGAGGCGCCCAGGCACGAGGCTCTCCAGCAGCTTGCGCTTGGCCCGCGGCAGGGCGGGAGTGAAGTCGATGCGCCGGGCAACCGCAGGCGGCAGCGCGACCACCACCTGATCGGCCTCCACGACCGACGCGGTCACTCGTCACGATCACGCGTCCCCGGCCCTGCTCGATGCTGCGCACCGGCGACCTCAGCACCACCCGCTCGCCGAGGCGGCGGGCCAACAGCTGCGCTATCCGCTGCGATCCGCCCACGAAGCGCGACTCCTGTGCGCCGCCCGGCGTCGTGACCAGCCGGACGAAGCTGCCGGGCGTGGTCTCGTTTCCGGCGCCGGCGATGTACGCCAGCGCATAGAGCAGGGACATCTGCCGCGGCTCGGCGCCCCAGACTCCCTCGCAGGCGATGTCGAAGAGCTTCTTCGAGCCCTGCGTGGTCAGGTTCTGCTGTTTCCACGTCTCGAGGGTGATCGCGTCCCACTCCTCGGCCCGGGGCGCCTTCCAGGGCGCGTCGACGGGCACCTCGGCGGCCATCGGGTCGAGCTTGGCGATGGCGGTGAGAATTGCCTCCTGGAACTCGGGATCGGGCGAGAGACCGGGGTGGCCGGGTAGCGCGAGCGCCGGCCGCTGAGCACGAGGACGTTGTCGCCCTCGTTGTAGGTCGGGAACGTGTCGACGCCGAGCGAATCGGCGAGGGCGAGCAGACGATCCTGGGTGGGTCCGACGTATTGGCCGCCGAGCTCGGCGATCACGCCTGGCTCTACGCGATGGTTGAGCAGGCGACCGCCCACGCGATCGCGGGCCTCGAGCAGGCAAACCTCGACGCGCGCGCGCGACAGCCGCTGGGCGGCGGTCAGCCCGGCCAGCCCGGCCCCCACCACGGCCACGTCCACCTTGCGCCGCCGGCGCGAGCCTGCGCCCGCCGGCCGACGACAGCTCGGCCGGCAGGAGCGCTCCCGCGCCGGTGGCCGCCGCCCCGACGAGGAAGTTCCGCCGGCTCGTCGCTAGACGGGCATGACCCCGTGCTTCTTCCATGGTCGCTCCACCCTCTTTGTCTGTGACATCTCCAGCGCCCTGATGACGGTCGGCCGCGTCTCGCGCGGGTCGATGATGTCGTCGATCATCGCGTTGCCGGCGGCGATGTAGGGGTCGATCGTCCTGCGGACCCCCTCGATCATCTCGGCCCGCGCGGCATCCGGATCGTCGCTGGCCTCGATCTGCTTGCGGAAGATGATGTTCACCGCGCCCTCGGGTCCCATCACCGAGATCTCGGCGCTGGGCCAGGCCACGATCAGGTCGGGCTCGTACGCCTTGCCGCACATCACGTAGTAGCCGGCGCCGTAGGCTTTCCGCAGGATCACCGTGACCTTCGGGACGGTGGCGCGCGAGACCGCGTAAAGCATCTTGGCGCCGTGGCGGATGATGCCGGCCTGCTCGACCTTCGTGCCAACCATGAAGCCGGGCACGTCCATCAGGAACAGCAGCGGGATGCCGTAGGCGTCGCACAGGTTGATGAATCGCGCCGCCTTGTCCGCCGAGTCGTTCTCGAGGATGCCGCCAAGGTGCCGGGGCTGGTTGGCCACTATGCCCACCGGCCTGCCCCCCATGCGCGCCAGGCAGGTGATGATCGTGCGCGCCCAGCGCGGCTTGAGGTCGAACCACTCGCCGTCGTCGACGATGCGCCGGATCACCTCGTACATGTCGTAGGGCTGGCGCGGCGAGTCGGGCAGGATGTCGAGCAGATCGTCCTCGCCCCGCTCGACAGGATCGGCTGTTTCGCCGTGCGGTGGCGCCTCCTCACAGCTGGAGGGAAAGAAGGAGAGATAGGCGCGGATCGCCGCGATGCAATCCTCGTCGGAATCCACCTCGAGGTCGCCCACCCCGGATACGCGCGTGTGCACGCGCGACCCGCCGAGCTCCTCCTGGGTCACGTCCTCGCCGGTCACCGCCTTCGTCAGGTGGGGGCCGGCCAGCGCCATCGAGCCCCTCCCCTTGACCATCGGCACGAAGTCGGCGAGGCCGGGGATGTAAGCCGTGCCCGCCGCGCAGGGGCCCATCAGCGCGGCCACCTGCGGGATCACCCCACTGGCGATCACCTCCTCGCGAAAGAGGTGGCCCGAGCCGGCGAACAGGGAGCCGGCCGCCTCCTGAATGCGCGCCCCGGCAGAGTCGAGCAGCCACACCATCGGTATGCGCTTGCCCAGTGCGAGGTCGCGCAGGCGGGTGACCTTGAGCTCCCCGGTCATGCCCATCGAACCCGCCATGACCGTGAAGTCGTAGGCCGCCACGGCCACGGGGCGCCCGTCGACCTTGCCGTAGCCGGTGATCACCCCGTCCGCCGGTGCCTGCCTGCCCTCCATCGCACGCTGCGAGAAATGCGGGCGCCCGTGGATGCCGAGCTCCACGAACGTTCCCTCGTCCATCAGCAGCGCGAGCCGTTCGCGCGCGGTGAGCTTGCCCTGCTCGTGCTGGCGGGCGATCCGCTCCTCGCCTCCGCCCGCGCGGGCCTCCTCCCGGCGCTCGTGCAGGTCATCAACCAGGGAGCGCAGCGACGGCCGGGCGACCAGCTGGTCGGCGGCCGCGCGATCGGTCATGGGCGCGACAGGCGATCGAGCAACGGATCGAGCACACGCATCGCGGTCTCGGCCATGTCGGCCCGCTCGTCCTCGTCGTCCGGTGCCTCGAAGGCCGTGATCTCGAGGCCCACGAGCTCCGAGTCCTCGGCCACCGCCTCCATCAGGTCGTACAGCTTGTCCGAGGAGAGGCCGCCCGGCGCGGGTACAGCGGCCGGGAACTCCGCCGGGTCGAGCACATCGAGATCGAGATGGATGAAGATCGGCGCGGAGTCGAGCGCGTTCTTCACGGCCACCAGCGTCTCCACGGCGCTCGCACCGATCACGGTGGCCGGGCTGCGCTCGAGCAGCTCACGTTCGCCGGAGTCGAGATCGCGAATCCCGGCCAGCACCACCTGCCCCGGTTCGATCGTTTCGCCCAGGCCGGCGTCCCATTCCCCACATGCGCCGGCGAGGCACATGCCGCCGAGGTAGCCGCTCCCGGTGGTGGCCGGAGTGTTGTAGTCGCCGTGGGCGTCGAGCCACAGCACCTTGGCCTCCGGGCGGTGACGCAGGGCGGCCGGGAGCGTGGTGACCGAGATCGAGCAGTCGGGCGCGGCCATCACGGGCACGCGCCCGCCTCCCAGCGCGTCCTCAACCTGCCCGCCGGCCTCGAGGAGGCAGCCGCGCGACTCGGTCAGGTCCTCCTCGTACGTGGTCTCGCGCGGCTCGGCACGGCTGCCGATGGTGCGTGGCTCGATCCCCAGGCGCTTGCCGATCAGCGGGGCCAGCGTCTGGGCGCCGAGCGCCGCCCCCGGGGTGCGGTCGGAGGTTCGACAGCAGAGGCAGATGAGCGAGACGTTGGCCGGGCCGTCCACGTTCATTTCCCTGACCACTCCGGCTCGCGCTTCTCGAAGAAGGCCTTCACGCCCTCCTGGATGTCGTCTGTGGTGAAAGCGATCGCGAGCTGTGAGCGCAGGAAGTCAAGCGCGTCCTCGAAGGGCATGTCGAGCTGGCGATACATGGCCTCCTTGCCCAGCCGCATGAGCACGGGCGACTTGGCGGCGAGGCTCGACGCCCATTCCTGCACGAGGGCGTCGAACTCCCCGGCCGGCGCCACCCGGTTCACGATTCCCGCCTCCCGTGCCTCCTCGGCCGAGATCTGCTCCCCCAGCAGCAGCAGTTCGTTGGTCTTCTTGCGTGGAACGTTGCGGTAGATGAGAGCCATGATCATGAAGGGGAAGACGCCCACGTTGATCTCCGGCGTACCGAAGCGAGCGCTGTCCTTGGCCACGATCAGGTCGCAGCAGAGGGCGAGGCCGAGCGCTCCCGCCAGCACGTGGCCGTTGGCCGCGCACAGCGTCGGCTTGCCCAGGCTCATGATCGTCGTGAAGAGGCGGGGAAAGGCCTCCGTGGCGAAGTGCTTGTGCACGATCGGCGCCTCGGCTGCGAACCCGTCGAGCGAGCCGCCGGCCGAGAAGACCTTCTCGTGCGAGGAGGTGAGCACGACGCATCGCACCCGCTCGTCGGCGCCTGCCGCCTCGAAGGCCTCGGTCAGCTCGGCCAGCAGCCGATTGGTCAGCGCGTTGCGGTTGTCGGGCGTGTCGAGGGTGACGGTCGCCACACCGTCGTCGCGCACGTCGTAGAGGATCGTCTCGTAGGCCACGGGGGCCGATTTGTACTACGGTCGGGAGCCTCGCGACCCTGGAGGGCCTCTATGTTCAGCTCGATCGTCGTCGGCACAGACGGCTCGGAGACCGCCGACCGGGCACTCACCCGCGCGTTCGATATGGCCCGGCTCACGGGGGCTCGCCTGCATGTGGTCAGCGCCTACGCACCCACCCCGGCGCGACTGACCGGCGGGGCACCGGCAACCGAGGCGGCCGAGTGGTCGGTGGGGCCGGACTTCGAGGTACAAGCCGTGCTGGATCGCGCCGAGGGCCGGGCGCGCGGTGAGGAAGTGGAAATCGAACTCCATGCGCTGAAGGGGGATCCCGCCGACGCCATCATCGCAATCGCGGCCGAGACCGACGCGGACCTGATCGTGCTCGGCAGCCGAGGTATGCAGGGAGCCCGGCGCGTACTCGGAAGCGTCCCCAACAAGGTCTCTCACCGCGCGCCCTGCGACGTACTGATCGTCCAGACCGCCTGAGCGGGCATCGTGTTCGAGACGATCGTCGTCGGCACCAACTGGTCGGATTCGGCTGACGTCGCCTTCGCCCGGGCGCTCGAGCTGGCCCGGTCGAACGACGCGGCCCTGCACGTGGTCACCGCCCACGATCCGAGCCCCGCGCCGGTGGTGGGGGGCGGCGCGGCGCCCGCTGCCGGGCCGGACTTCCAGTCCGACATCGTGCTCGAGCGAGCGCTTGAGCGGCTGGACGCAGCGGACTTTGAGGTTCAACAGCACACGTCGACCGCCGAGCCGGGTCAGGCCATCCTCGAGGTGGCCCAGGAGGTCGGCGCCGACCTCATCGTGGTGGGAAACAAGGGAATGCACCGGCGCGTGCTCGGGAGCATTCCGAACACCGTCTCCCATCGCGCATCCTGCGACGTGCTGATCGTCCAGACGAGCTGAGCCCTCAGTGCTGCCCGTCGTGAGTTCCGGCGGTACTTACGGCGGGGAGCACTCAGACCTCGAACCACGCGGAGCGCATGTCCACGCGCTCGCCGCGAAAGGGCACGCCCTCGGCCTCGAGCAGCCGGCGCTGACGCGGCCCCTTGGCGAGCGACCCGTCGGCGCGCACGATGCGCTGCCACGGCACCTCCGGATCGTGGCAGGCGTGGAGCACGGCGCCCGCGTACCGCGGAGCCTCGGGACTAAGGTCGCCGTAGGTCGTGACCCGGCCCGGCGGCACGCGCCGGGCGCGCGCCAGCACCGCTCGCGCGCGCTCGGAGTCCGTGTCGAGCGGCGCCCTCAGAGCGAGCGAACCGCCTCGTCCACCGGCGTGTCGCCCTCGAGCAGGTCGAACGCGAGGCCGATGGTCGAGTCGGTCGCCAGAACCGCGGCCAGGGTGGCCGCGACGTCGTCGCGCGGCACGCGGCCGCTGCCGAGATCGTCGCCGACGCTGACTCGGCCCGTACCGGCGTCGTCGGTGAGTCCGCCCGGACGGACGATGGTGTGGTCGAGGCCGCTGGCCGCGACACGCTCGTCGGCCTCGGTCTTGGCCTCGTAGTAGGGCCGCATCTGCTCCGACCAGCGGTCCGGCCGTCCCGAGCCGATCGCGCTGAGCATCACGTAGCGCCGGATCCCGGCGGCCTTGGCCGCATCGATCAGCTTGACCGCTCCGCCGAGGTCGACGGTCCGCTTGCGCTCCGTCCCGCTGCCCGGTCCGGCGCCAGCGGCGAATACCACCGCATCGGCGCCCTCGACGAACGGTGCGAGGTCGTCCTCCGCCTCCATGTCGCACAGCACGGCCTCGGCGCCGACGGCCTCGAGGTCTGCGGAGTGGTCTGGGTTACGGATGAGGCCCCGGGCGCGATCGCCGCGCTCGGCCAGCAGACCCAGCAGCTTGAGTGCGATCTGACCGTGCCCGCCGGCAACGATGACGTTCATGCGGTGCCAGGCTACCGGCCGGCGGGAACAAGCCCTCGCAGGACGGCCTCGACCTCAGCGGCTCGTTAGATCCGGTAGCAGGGCCCGGCGATGCCCAGCTCCTCGAGCAGATAGAGCCAGACCTCGCTTCGCGTGGGGAACGACGGAATCGCGTGGAAGAGGCGCGCGAGCGGGACCTCGCCGACCACGGCCACGGTGGCCGCGTGCAGGAATTCGGCCACCTCGGGGCCGGTGAAGGTGGCGCCGACGATGACCCCGCGGTCCTCATCCACCACGAGCCGCGATGTGCCGGCCGAGCTGTTGCGCCCGTAGAAGGTCGCCCCGGCGTTGCCCTGGGTCGCCACGTCGGCGGCGCGCACGTTCAGCCCGGCCTCCTTCGCGGCGGCCAGCGTGTAGCCCACCGCCGCCACCTGCGGATCGGTGAACACCACGCGCGGCGACTGCTGGCCGTCGACGAGCAGGCAGGAGGCATTCTCACCGAGGATCACGTCCGCCGCCACTCGCGCCTGGTACTTGCCCATGTGGGTGAGGAGTGCCCGGCCGTTCACGTCGCCGATGGCGTAGAGCCAGTCGTTCGCGCGCATCGAGTCGTCGACCTCGATCGGCTTGCCGGGCTCGAGGCCGATGCTCTCGATTCCGATGTCGGTCGTGTTGGGCCGGCGCCCGATCGCCACGAGCAGCCGGTCCCCGCGCGCCGGCCCGCCGGTCTCCAACTCGACCTCGACCTCCCCGCCGGTGGCCTGAACGCCAACCGCCTTCACGTTCGTCTGCACGTCCACCCCCGCCTCGCGCAGCGCCTGCTCCACGTCTTCGCTGGCGAAGGGCTCCTCGCGCGACAGGAGGCGATCGGCCGCCTCGATGAGGGTGACCTGGGAGCCGAGGGAGCGATAGGCCTGCGCCATCTCCACCCCCACCACGCCTCCGCCAAGGATCACCAGGCGCTCGGGCACCTGCTCGGCCGTGGTGGCTTCGCGGTTTGTCCAGGGCTCGGCGTCGCGCAGGCCGTCGATCGGCGGGATGAGAGCGTCGGTGCCGGTGGCCACCACCACCGCCTTGCGCGCCACGAGAGTGTCGTCGCCCGCCTGCACCCGGCGCTCGCCGTCGAGGCGGCCCGGCTGCCGAACGATCGCTATCCCGCGCTCCTCCAGCCAGGGGTCCATGTGGGAGTCGTCGAGCCCGTGGATGATCTCGTCGCGACGCTTGAGAACCGCCTGGACATCGAGTTCGCCGGTTACCGCCTCGGTCACGCCCGGGATGCGGCGCACCTCGGCCAGCAGCTCGCCGGGACGCAGCAGCGCCTTCGACGGCATGCAGGCATAGAAGGAGCATTCGCCGCCGATCAGGTGCGGCTCCACGATGGCCACCTCGAGGCCCGCCTCACCCAGCCTGCCGGCACACACCTCTCCCGCCGGGCCGGCTCCGAGTATCACCACATCGAACTCGCGCTCGCTCATCGTCGGCAAGCTACCGACAGTGGCTTACGCGGCGGTGACACGGCAGAAAGTAGGAAGTGTCACTGTTTACTTTTTCCGGCGGCTCGGTTAGCTTGCTTGCATGGCCACCGCCGAGACGCTGCACAAGCCCGACCACGCCGCCCGACGCAAGCACTTCATCTTCACCGAGGAGCACGACCAGCTGCGCGACTCGATCCGCGCGTTCGTGACCAAGGAGCTGGCGCCCCACGCCGAGGAGTGGGAGGAGACGACCTTCCCGGATTCGGTCTTCCGGCGCATGGGCGAGCTCGGCTTCCTCGGTCTCTCGTTTCCCGAGCAGTACGGCGGCCAGGGCGGCGACTACTTCTCGAACCTCGTTTTGGCCGAGGAGATGACGCACTGCAACTCGGGCGGCCTGGCCATGGGAGTGGCGGTTCACACCGACATGGCCACCCCACCGGTGTTGCTGTTCGGCACCGAGGAGCAGAAGCAGGAATACCTCGTGCCCTCCATTCGTGGCGAGAAGATCTCCTGTCTGGGCATCACCGAGCCCGACGCCGGCTCGGACGTCTCGGGCATCAAGACTCGCGCCGTGCGTGACGGCGACGAGTGGGTGATCAACGGCTCGAAGACCTACATCACCAACGGCCACCGGGCAGACTTCATCTTGCTCGTGACCAAGACCGACGCGGACGCGGGCTATGACGGCTTCACGCTCTTCCTGGTGGACATGGACGCCCCCGGGGTGATCCGCGAAAAGCGTCTCGAGAAGCTCGGCATGCACTCGTCGGACACGGCGCTGCTGGCCTTCCAGGACGTGCGTGTGCCCGCGGAGGCGGTCCTGGGTCAGGAGGGCAAGGGCTTCTACCACATCATGTGGGAGCTTCAGGGGGAGCGGCTGATCGGCGCGGCCGGATGCGTGGCCGGAGCTCAGAAGTGCTTCGACAAGACCCTGCAGTACGCCACCGAGCGCAACGCGTTCGGCCGGCCCATCGGCAAGTTCCAGGCCATCCGGCACAAGTTCGCCGACATGGCCACCAAGATCGAGGCGGGCCGCCAGATGGTCTACACCACCGCCTGGCGCTTCAACAACGGCGAGTACCCCGTCCGCGAGATCTCGATGGCCAAGCTCTACACCGCCCGCATGGCCTGCGAGGTGACTGACGAATGCCTGCAGATCCACGGCGGTGCCGGCTACATGAAGGAGTACGGAATCGAGCGCGCCTGGCGCGACATGCGCCTCAACCGGATCGGCGCGGGCACCGACGAGGTGATGCTCGACGTGATCGGGCGCTCTTACGGCTTGTAGGTCCCTCGTCGGCGGCGTGACAACGCGCATACAGATCGACCGCTCCACTCCGCTGCATCGCGGCGCGGCGGGCGGACACAACCGCTGGTGGCCCGAACTGGAGCCGGTGGCCGCCTGCGATCCCGGCGACGAGGTGACGTTCGAGATCCGTGACTCGCGAGACCGCCAGCTCACGCCCGAGTCCACGGACAGCGATCTGTTCGACACCCCGCCGATCGCGCATCCGCTCACCGGCCCGCTCGAGGTGCGCGGCGCCCTCCCCGGAGACGTGCTCGAGGTCGAAATCCTGGGCTACGAGACCGACGGCTTCGGGTGGACGGCCATCTGGCCCGGATCGGGGTTTCTCGGGGACCTGTTCACCGAGGCCTTTCTCGTCCGCTGGAAGCTGGCCGACGGCCTGGCCCGCTCAGAGCGGCTGCCCGGCGTGGCCGTGCCGGCCTGCGTCCACGCCGGCACGATCGGAGTGGCACCGTCGCGGGAGCTGTTCGAGCGGGCCCGCGAGCGGGAGGCCGCCATGGGCACCCCTCATCCGCCGCTCGCAGACCACGCCTGGCCGCCGGCGGCCGCCGAGGGGCTGCGCACCTACCCGCCGCGTGAGAACGGCGGGAACATGGACATCCGCGACCTGGGGCCGGGCGCGCGGCTGTGGCTGCCCGTGCACGTCCCGGGTGCGTTGCTGTCGGTGGGTGACCTGCACTTCGCCCAGGGCGACGGCGAGGTCTGCATCTCGGCGATCGAGACGGGCGGCTCGGCGACGATGCGGGTGGGCCTGCGCCGCGAAGGCTGGCGGCCGACGTTTCCCAGTTACGAGGCCCCGCCGCGCCCGCCGCGGGCCATGTTCGCCACCACGGGCATCCCGCTGGCCGACGACGGCTCGCAGGGCGACCTCGACCTCAACCTGGCCACCCGGCGCGCCCTGATCGAGCTGCTGGGCTGGCTGCAGCATGAGCACGGACTCTCGAAGGAGGCGGCGTACGTGGTGATGAGCGTGGCCGCGGAGCTGCGTGTGAGCGAGCTGGTGGACGCGCCCAACGCGCTGGTGTCGGCGGCCCTGCCGCTCGACGTCTTCGAGGAGGGCGCCGCTCCCCAGGCGTGAGGTGCGGCGCCGGTCCCCGATGTCGCGCCTCCCGCGCCCCTTTCGGGGCGGCGCTCAAGAGATAGACAGACTGTCCCGGACGCAGTCTGTTCTGTGGGGTATGGCGCAGACAGGGGCGATTCGGATCAGCGCCGGCACCAGTTTTGGCGCATTTGCACAAGTGGCGCTGCGGATAAGGTCCGGACATGGGCGAGTTCGGCCAGACGATCGCCACCGCCTACGCGGTGGAAGGGGACGCGATCGATCTCGGCCGTGGTCTGCACGAGGGAGCGCTTTCCGCCGAAGCCGTGGTGGCGCTGCCGCTGCGCACGATGAACCGTCATGGCCTGATCGCCGGCGCCACCGGTACGGGCAAGACGATCACCCTCCAGACCATCGCCGAACAGCTCTCGACGGCGGGCGTGGCGGTGTTCGCCGCCGACGTGAAGGGCGACCTGTCGGGCGTGGGCGCACCCGGTGCGGCGGGGGGACCGGCCGAGAAGCGCATGCGGGAGCTCGGGCTCGACTTCGAGCCGACTGCCTTCCCGGTCGAGTACCTGTCGCTTGGCGGGATAGGTCCCGGCGTGCCGGTGAGGGCGACCGTGTCCGACTTCGGCCCCCGGCTGCTGGCCAAGGTGCTCGAGTCCAACGAGACCCAGGAGCAGAGCCTCGAGCTCGTCTTTCACTACGCCGACCAAAAGGGCCTGCCCCTGCTCGACCTCTCCGACCTGCGCGCCCTGCTCACCTTTCTCGAGTCGGACAGCGGCAAGGAGGAGCTGGAGGGCATCGGCGGGCTTGCCTCGTCGACGGTGGGGGTGCTCTTGAGGGCGCTCATCGGGCTCGAGACCGGTGGCGGCACGGAGTTCTTCGGCGAGCCCCAGTTCGACATAGCGGACCTGATCCGCACCACTCCAGACGGCCGCGGCGTCATCTCCTGCCTGGAGCTGCCGGCCGTGCAGGACAAGCCCAAGCTGTTCTCGACCGTCCTCATGTGGCTGCTGGCGGAACTGTTCGAGGAGCTGCCCGAGGCCGGCGATCTCGACCAGCCCAAGCTGGTGTTCTTCTTCGACGAGGCGCACCTGCTCTTCCACGAGGCGACCGGAGGCTTCCTCGACTCGGTCGTCCAGACCGTGCGGCTGATCCGATCGAAGGGCGTCGGCGTGTTCTTCGTCACCCAGGTGCCCGATGACGTTCCGGGCGAGGTGCTGGGCCAGCTCGGCAACCGCATTCAGCATGCGCTGAGGGCCTTTACCCCCGACGACGCCAAGGCGCTCAAGGCCGCAGCGTCGACCTACCCCACCTCCGACTTCTACGACATCGAGGAGCTGCTCACCTCGATGGGAATAGGCGAGGCGGCGGTGACCCTGCTGTCCGAGGACGGCATTCCCACGCCGGTGGTGCATACCCGCATGCGGGCGCCTGCCTCGCGGATCGGGACGGCCGATGATGTGGACGCCGCCGCGAAAGCCTCGCCGCTGTTCGCCAAGTACGGGACGCGATCGGAGGCCGAGAGCGCTCGCGAGAAGCTGGCGGGGCGCATGGAGCAGGCGCAGGCCGACCCGCCGAGCCGAAAAGGCTCGACGCCGGCCGAGGACGCCCGGCGCATCAGCAAGCGGCGGCGCAAGGAGGCGGCCACAGCCACGGGTGGCGGGGCCGGCGCGCTCGGAGAGTTCTTGACCTCGCGCGAGGGCAAGGCGATGGGTCGCAAGGTCGCCCGTGGCGTGTTCGGCATGCTCCGAAAACGCCTGTGAACGCACTACGCGAACGCGGGCTGCCCGAGGCCATGCCACGCCGCCCGCTTCCGCCATTCACCGACGCCCATGAACTGCTGCGCGAGGAGATCCGCAGCTTTGTGGCGAACGAGCTACGCCCGCATGCCCGCGCGTGGGAGGACGCGCGCTGGTTCCCCAGCGCGGTCTTCTCGCGCATGGCCGAGCAGGGCCTGCTCGGGCTGAAGTACCCCCGCGAGCTCGGTGGTCGAGGCGGCGACCATCTCGACGACGCCGTTCTCACCGAAGAGCTCTCGCGCTGCGGCTCGGGCGGGCTGGCCGCCGGGATCGGCGCGCACATCGGGATCGCCACGCCGCCGATCTGGAACTTCGGAACTGACGACCAGAAGCAGCGCTTCCTGGCGCCCGCGATCCGCGGCGAGAGAATCGCCGCGCTCGGGATCACCGAGCCCGGCGCCGGCTCAGACGTGGCTGGGCTGAGGACCTTCGCTCGCCGGGTCGACGGCGGGTACCTGGTCAACGGGTCGAAGACCTTCATCACGAACGGCGTACGCGCGGACTTCGTCGTCACGGCCGTCAAGACCACCGAGGAGGGCGGCCATCGGGGCCTGTCGTTCCTGATAATCGAGCGAGAGTTCGAGGGTTTCGAGGTATCGAGAAAGCTCGAGAAGCTCGGTTGGCACGCCTCGGACACGGCCGAGCTCGCTTTCTCTGAGGTGTTCGTGCCCGAGGAGAACCTGCTCGGTCAGGAGAGCAAGGGCTTCTACCTCATCATGGCCAACTTCGGCTGGGAGCGCCTGATCATGGCGCTGGGCGCCGTAGCCTCCATGGCCGCGGTGCTCGAGCGAGTGGCGGAGAGCGCGCGGGGGAACTCGCGGTACCGCCACCAGGTGGCGGAGATGGCAGTCAAGCTGGAGGCCTCGCGCTGCCTGACCTACCACGCGCTGGGCCTGTTCGCGGCCGGAGGGGAGGCCATCCGCGAGGTGACCGAGGCGAAGCTGCTGTCCCAGCGGTCGGCGTTCGAGGTGGCCGATGCCGCCTATCGCATCCTCGACGGTGACGAGGAGATCGCCCGGGTGCTGCGCGACACCCGCCTCGGGCCGATCGGCGGCGGCACGGACGAGGTCATGAAGGAGATCCTGGGCAGGCAGCTCGGCCTTTAGGGGCTGATCTGGGTTTGTCGTTTGTGGACGCCCCGGCGCTGCGCGAGCCGCCGGCTGCCGGGGCCTGCGTTTTCTAACGGCAGCAAACAGGGGTGGCCGCGGCCGTGCTGTCGGCTTTGTCACGTTGCTATAACGCGGTTTCGCGCCACTGTCCTGGATTCGTGTCGTCCTGCGACACCAGGGCAGGACAACTCCAAGGCGGCGACCGGATCATCTTGCCGACGGGCGTGTGTTACAGCGCCGCGACAGGAGTGACAGTCCCGGCCGATCCCCGCGCCTGGTTGCTGTCGTAAAGACGCCGGCCCCCGCGCAGCGCCGCTCGCGCAGCGCAATACAGGAGCGGCGCATGAACCCAGATCAATCATCTAGGGCGTGCGAGCCTTGGTTCTCGCGCCGCTCAGTTTGGCCAGCGGCCGTGCTCGTCGAAGTAGCGACGAGCCTCTTCCTCTCGGTCGCGATCCTTGTCTCCTTCGACGCCGATCCGGTAGAGGACGTTAAGGAGCAGGACCGCCGTGGCGGCGCTGATGAACATCGCCCCCACCGCCATGCCCACGCGGCCGGATACGGCCGCCACCACGCAGCCGGCGAGGAACAGGGCCAGCGGAATGCCGTAGCGCACGGCGTTCAGCCCCATCGGAGACATCTCATCGAACCTACCCGGAGTCTGGTGGAATAGCACCCCCTCGATCTGACTGACTGAACCAAGGAGAAACAAGTGGGAGTCCTCGATGGAAAGGCCGCGATCGTCACCGGCTCGGCGCGCGGCATCGGACGCGCCACCGCCGACCTGTTGGCCGAGCACGGCGCGCGCGTCCTGATCAACGACCTGGACGCCGATGTGGCCGAGCAGGCGGCCACGGAGATCTCGGGCGAGACCG
This sequence comes from uncultured Thermoleophilaceae bacterium, assembly GCA_963728495.1. Lineage (GTDB taxonomy): Bacteria > Actinomycetota > Thermoleophilia > Solirubrobacterales > Thermoleophilaceae > JACVRW01. The sequence continues at coordinate 612,324 of CAVSKI010000003.1, forward strand.
CCGTCTTCGGCGGCGACCTCACCCAGAGCGGTGTGTGCGACGCCCTCGTGCAGAAGGCCGTGGACGAGTTCGGGCAACTCGACATCATCGTCAACAACGCCGGCTACACCTGGGATGGCGTCGCGCACAAGATGACCGACGAGCAGTTCCAGGCCATGCTCGAGATCCACACCGTCGTGCCCTTCCGGATGATCCGCGCGGCGGCTCCCCACCTGCGCGAGCCCGCCAAAGCCGAGCGCGACGAGGGCCGCGAGGTCTTTCGCAAGATCGTCAACGTCAGCTCGATCTCGGGCACGATGGGCAACGCCGGCCAGGTCAACTACTCGGCGGCCAAGGCCGGCGTGGTCGGCCTGACCAAGACGCTGGCCAAGGAGTGGGGCCAGTTCAAGGTCAACATCAACGCCGTGGCCTTCGGGTTCGTCGAGACGCGCCTGACCGCCGCCAAGGAGGAGGGCGCCTCGATCGAGATGGAGGGCAAGGAGATCCCGCTCGGGATCCCGGAGCAGATGCGCCAGATGGCGGCGATGATCATCCCCATCGGCCGTCCGGCGACGCCCGAGGAGGCCGCCGGCCCGGTGTTCTTCCTGTGCTCACCGTGGGCCAACTATGTGCACGGTCAGGTCTTGAACGTGACCGGCGGGCAGTTCGGCGGGATGACGACCTAAAAGGCCCACCGGCCAGGAATCAGCGAGGGTCCGGGGGCGCGAGCCCCCGGCTGCGATCTAACGAGCCGGCGCAGCCGGCTCCTTGTCCGGGTTCCAGCTCAGCGCGTACTCGGGCTGGTCGACCTCCTGCCAGAGAGTCGCCAGCTTGAGCGGGCGGAAGGTGTCCCACATCACCGCGAGCTCGTCGGTGTGCGTATTGCCCAGCGCCTTCTCCACCGCGCCCGGCTGCGGGCCGTGCGGCAGGCCGGACGGATGCAGGGTGAGGCAGCCGACGTCGACGCCCTTGCGCGCGGCGTAGTCGCCCGCGGCGTAGAACATGACCTCCTCGGACTGGATGTTCGAGTGGTGGTAGGGCAGCGTGACCGCCTCGGGGTCCCAGTCCAGCATCCGCGGAGCGAACGTGCAGATGACGAAGTTCGGGCCCTGGAAGGTCTGGTGGGCCGGTGGCGGCAGGTGGAAGCGCCCCGCCCGCGGCTCGAAGTCGTCGGCGTTGAAGGTGTATGGGAACACGTAGCCGTCCCATCCCACGACATCGAACGGGTGGCGGTCGAGCACGTACTCCTGGTAGCCGTCGCGCACTCGTACGGTGACCGGGAACTCGCCACCCTCGTCGTAGGTCTCGAGCTCCGCCGGCGGATGGAAGTCGCGCTGCGAGAAGGGCGCGTGCTCGAGTAGCTGGCCGTAGCGGTTGCGGTAGCGGTTGGGGGTCTCGATCTCGCCCGGCGTGTGAAAGCAGAGCCAGAACTGCTCCTCGTGCTCGGGCAGCTCGAAGCTGTGGGTGGTCCCGCGCGGGATGACCACGTAGTCGCGCTCACGGAAGGGAACTCGTCCGAACACGGTGCGCAGGGTCCCGCGGCCACGGTGGACGTAGATCACCTCGTCGCCCTCGCCGTTTCGATAGAAGCCGTCGAAGACGTCGGTGGGCTTGGCCACCGAGACCTCGATGTCGCCGTTCCACATGAGCAGGCGCCGGCCGTTGACCGGGTCGCCGCCCGCCTCCACCGGATTCGCGTCGGCCAGGCGATGGACGTGAGCCTCCGGCACCCACTCCTCGCGCTCGATCGCCGTGAAGTCGCCCACCGCGTCAAGGCGGCAGGGCGACTGGAGGTGCAGGAGGATCGACTCGTTGCCTGAGAAGCCCTCGTAGCCCATCACCTCCTCCACGAGCAGCGGCGAGCCGTCGCCGTTGCGCCGGACCTGCACGTGGCGCTTGCCGGGGATCTCTCCGAGAGTCGCGTAGCGCATGACTAGAGGTTCCCCCTCCGGTCCTGCTCGCGCTCGATGGCCTCGAACAGAGCCTTGAAGTTGCCCTCGCCGAAGCCGCGCGCGCCGTGTCGCTCGATGATCTCGAAGAACACGGTCGGGCGGTCGCCGATCGGCTTGGTGAAGATCTGCAGCAGGTAGCCCTCGTCGTCGCGGTCGATCAGGATGCCGAAACGCTTCAGGTCCTCGACGTCCTCCTTGATCTCGCCGATCCGGGCGGGTACGTCGTCGTAGTACTCCTCGGGGATGTCGAGGAACTGGACGCCGCGCTCACGCAGCCGGCTGACGCAGGCCACGATGTCGCGCGTGGCCATCGCGATGTGCTGCGCGCCTGCCCCTTTGTAGAAGTCGAGGTATTCGTCGATCTGGGACTTGCGCTTGCCCTCGGCCGGCTCGTTGATCGGGAACTTGAGGCGCCCGGAGCCGTCGGTGACCACCTTGGACATGAGCGCCGAGTACTCGGTGGAGATGGCCTCGTCGGAGAAGTGGATCATCTCGGTCATTCCGAAGACCCGCTCGTAGTAGCTCACCCACTCCTGCATGTGGCCGAGCTCGACGTTGCCGACGATGTGGTCGACGGCCATGAGCAGCATCGCCTCCGGGTCACGAGGGGCGTCGTCGCGCTTCTCGTAGCCGGGTAGGAACGCGCCCCGGTAGCCCTCGCGCTGGACGAAGAGGTGCAACGTGTCGCCGTAGGTCGCGATCGAGGAGAGCTGCACGCGCCCCTGCTCGTCCTCCTCCCAGCGCGGCTTGTCCACGCCCCTGGCGCCGTGGGCCACGGCGTGTTCGTACGCGGCCGCCGCGTCGGGCACGCTGAGCGCGATCTTGTGCACCCCGTCCCCGTGGCGTGCGTGGTGATCGGCGATCTCATCGGCCCCCTCGAGGGTGCCGGTGAGCACCAGACGGATGCGTCCCTGCTCGAGGACGTGAGAGCGGCGGGCTCGGTGGCCGGTCTCGAGTCCGGAGTAGGCGGTCTCTGTGAATCCGAACGCACGCGTGAAGTAGAAGGCGGCCTGGGCGGCGTTGCCCACGTAGAACTCGACGTGGTCGATGCCGTGCACCGGCATGCGGTCGTTCTCGTGGACGGGGTGCGCTATTGCGCCCGGCGCGAGCTGCTGCGTGGCCATGGAGCTCCTCGTTCGATGTTCTCAGGTAAATGATCGCCGCTTTTGCGGGATCCATCAACACCTGTTTGTTGCAGGAGTGCGACAATTCACCGCAATATGGACGCTGTGGACCGGAGAATCGTTGCGCTGCTGCGCGAGAACGCCCGCCGTTCGTTCAAGGACATCGGAGAGGCGGTCCACCTCACGGCGCCGGCGGTCAAGCGCCGGGTCGACCGCCTCGAGCGCGACGGCGTGATCCTGGGCTACTCCGCCGTGGTGGATCCGCGCGCCTACGGCTGGCATGCCGAAGCCTTCGTGGACCTCTACTGCGAGGGCCACATGCCCGGGGAGGCGATCAAGCGGGCCGTGGTGGGCGAGGCGGGCGTGGTGTCCGCCCACACCGTGGCGGGGGAGGCCAGCGCGCTGCTGCACGTGATGGCCGAGGACACCCAGGATCTCGAGTCGGCACTGGAGCGCATCCGGGCCACCGAGGGCATCAGCCGCACGGTCACCGAGGTCGTGCTCTCGACGCTGTTCCAGCGCTAGATGACTGACTAGAGGTCGGGCGGCTCCTCCTCGTCGGCCTCGCCGTACTCGGCGGTGGAGAGGTCGGACTCGATCTCAGGCTCGGCAGGCTCCGGTACAAAGCGCGGGTCGCCGTGCCCCGCCGACTCGATCAGCTCGCGCTCGGACTCCTCGAAGCCTTCGGCCACACCTTCGCCGCTCTCCTCGAGGGGGCGACTCTCCTCGTCACCGGCGTAGTCGGGAGCGGGGCCGCCGATGGCCCCGGCCTCCGCCGCCGCCTCGCTCTCCGCTTCGCGCTCCAGAGCGGCGTCGGCTTGCTCCACGGGGTCGGGCACTCGGTCCTGTTGGCTATCGGTCATGCCCTATGGCTACCCAGGTCGCGGCCGAACACGCGCACGTCGTACTCACCGAGAATCAGCGCGCGACCCTCGACGGCCATGCCGAGCTTCTCGGCCACGCGCGCCGAGCGCTCGTTGTCGTCGGCGATGAGGCTGACCACGTGGTCCGCGCCCAGTTCGTCTTGAGCCCACTTCATCGAGGCGCGCCCGGCCTCGGGTGCGTAGCCCTTGCCCCAGTGTGGCCGGGCCACCACCCAACCCACCTCCAGGTCGGGCCAGCCCTCGGGGAAGAGAAGGCCGATCTGGCCCACAAGGGCGCCGCTCTCGAGCTCCTCCACCGCCCACAACCCGAAGCCCCTGAGCTCCCAGTGCCCGACCAGGTAGGCCATGTGGCGCCAGGTCTCCTCGCGGTTTTTCCCCTCCGGCGAACCGACCCAGCGCACCGTCTCCACGTCGGCATAGATCGAGGCCAGCTCGTCCAGGTCCTCGTCGCTCCAGCCTCGCATGAGCAGCCGCTCGGTGCGCAGCTCCGGGATCTTCACGGCCTGGGCCTGCGCTCCTCGGCCGGTGGCTCTCCGCCACCCGGTGGCCAGGCGCCGAACCAGTTGTCGCGCGCGCCGTCGAGAGTGAGAATCGCACCCGAGAAATAGTCGCCGCCCGGGCCGGCCAGGTAGGCCACGAGCCACCCGAACTCCTCCTCGGTGCCCAGTCGGCCCAGCGGCACGGTGTCCGCCACCGCCTCGACGATCGGCTTGGGGTACTTGGTCCGCAGCGTCTCCGTGGCGAAGTGGCCCGCGGCCACCGCGGTCAGCCGGATGCCGAAGCGCGCCCACTCGATCGAGAGCACGCGCGTGAGGTTCTCCACAGCCGCGCGTGCGGCCGAGGAGTGCGCCATTCCGGGCAGCCCGTGGTGCGGCGAGAGCGTGACGTTCACGATCTTGCCCCCACGCGGCTCACCGTCGGGACCGCCCATCATTGCCCGCGTGGCAACGGCGTGGGTCATCAGCCACGTGCCTTCGACGTTGAGGCGCATCACGGTGCGAAAGCCCTTCGGCGTGATGTCCTCGGCCGGAGTTAGGAACTGCCCACCGGCGTTGTTAACGAGCAGATCGATGCGACCGTGGCGCTCGAGGACTCCGTCGACGAGCGCGGCGACCTGCTCCTCCTCGCGGATGTCGCACTCGTTCGCCTCCACCCGCTCCCCTTCAGCGAGAGCGACCGTCTCGTCGAGCGGCTCGCGGCGGCGCCCGCAGATCACCACCTGGGCGCCCAGCCCGGCCAGCTCGAGTGCGCTGGCGCGGCCTAGACCCGATCCGCCTCCGCTGACGATCGCCACCTGCCCGTCGAGGAGCCCGGGGTGAAAGAGCCGCGACGGCATCCGCGCACCCTACCCCCGGTAAGCGCGCCGGGCACCACGAACAGACCCCAACCCAGGATGGGCCAGACGGGCCAGAAGTAGCCCATGCCCGTGAGCGCCCAGATCGCCAGCAGCAGAATCGAGGTGGCCAGGAACGCTCCCAGCCCGGGACGATGCCCGACCTGGCGCGCGGCAGCGGGCTGCTCGGGCAGGTCGGCCACCACGGTGTCGAGCTCGGCGTAGGTGGGTGCCGCGAGCGCGGTCTCGAGGCGCGCCTCGAGCTCGTCGGCGTTGAGCCTGCCCTCCGCGGCCGCGCTGCGCAGCCGCTCGACCACCCGGTCCCTGTCGGAATCCGCGGCCCTGAGCGTGACCTCGGTCATGCCGCGCCTCGGATGTACTGGCCGTGGAAGCCGAAGGGGATGTGGTGCGGCGCCTCGGCACGCGCGACCTCCTCGAAGCTGTCCGCGTCGAGCACGAGCAGGAAGGAGCGCCCGGCCTCCGCATCGAGCACCACCGACAGCACCACTCCGGCGTCCTCGGCCTCGGCGCTGGGATCGCGCACGAAGATCGGCTCACCCGGAAAGCACGCGGGCGCCGACCACACCGAGCTCGAGCCGCTGCTCACGTCGACCTTGACCAGCCGATCGATCCAGTCCGAGTCGCCCATGCCGGCGCAGTAGGCGTAGGTGTACTCGCGCGTGTTGCGGCGCCCGTAGTCGATGCGCGGGAGCTCAAGCGAACCCTCGGCGAGCTTCTCCCAGCGAACGCCGCCACCCTCGAGGTCGATGCGGTAGCGCCGCAGCTCGGTGGCCGGCAACCCGCCCCGCGGGCCGTGCTCACCCAGATAGAGATTGTCGATTACCGACGGATCCTCGTAGGCGATCAGGTCGACCACGAGCTCGCGCCCGCCGTCACGCTCGAACGCGTTGACGTGGTGAAAGCAGAAGAAGGCGTCGGTCTCGAAGCTGCCGCGTAACGCCCCGGTCTCGCGGTCGAGGACCTGGAAGATCGCCGGCTGCTGGGCATCCCAGACGTAGTTCTGGATGAAGGGCTTGCCCGAGAGGGCGAGCTTGAGGGGGTTCACGCGCAGCGGGTACTCGCTCAAGATCAGGTGCCGTGCGCTCATGCCGAAGGAGTGCATGTAGGCGGGTCGCTCCACGGGGAGGCGCGCGATCACCCGCCGCTGCGCGCTTTCGGCCGGCAGGCCGTAGAGCACGTACTCGCTCACGCGCGAGAAGCGGGCGAAGTAGTTCACGAGCTCGTTGCGCTCGAGATCGTGGTGGGGGTGCGCTGTGGTCACGTGCCCCTTGAGCGAGTCGGTGTATTCGAGGTGCCCGAGTGTCTCGAGCGAATCGACGTCGAACTCGACCGGCAGCGGGGTCTCGGTCATCGCGATGTAGCGCTCGCCGATCTGAGCCAGGTTCACGTTGGGGTTGTCGGTGAACTCGGGAGAGAAGACCGACTGCACGCGCTTGAACAGCGAGCGACACGGATCGGTGCCGAAGCCGGCGGTCAGGCGGCCCTGCTCGGCTTCGTGGTAGGCGCCGCTGCGAATGAAGCGACTGCCGTAGGACACCGCGCCATCGGCGAAACCGAAGCGGTTGAGCATGGCCAGGCCGTCGAACCAGTGGTCCGCCCGGCGCGCGCCGGCCTCGAACTTGGCCGGGGTCACGCGCACCAGCGCGCCGGTCAGCCAGGGCGGTACGTCGCCGCTCACCGGAACGGCTTTCACGGCCGTCTCCTCCTCGAGGCTCTGGAAACCCAGGCTGTAGTCCGACTTGTGCGTGTGCGATATTGCCGTGGCCATGGGCAAGACTGTACCGTCCATTATGGACTAATGCAACTGACACCAACCTCGTACATCGTCCTGGGCCTCCTCGAGTGGTCCGGCGAAGCAACGCCGTATGCGCTCAAGCAGATGGTTGCGGGCTCGATCGGGAACTTCTGGACCCTGCACCACGCCCAGCTCTACAGCGAGCCCGAGCGCCTGGCCAAGGGCGGTTACGTGACCGAAGAACGCGAGCAGGGCGGCCGCCGGCGCAAGACCTACACCATCACGGCCAGCGGCCGCGAGGCGCTCGCCGAATGGCGCGCCGAGCCCACCGCCGCCGTGCCCGAACTGCGGGCACCGGCGCTACTCAAGCTCTTCTTCGGCGCCGATCCGGCCGAGCTCGCCCCCGCCCAATTGGAGGCTCACCGGAGCAAGCTGGCCGAATACGAGCGTATCCGCGAGACCATGCCCCGCTCGGTGCCGGAGGGACCGCGGATCGCACTCGACGCTGGCATCGCCAACGAACGCCAGCAGATCACATGGTGGGAGGCGATAATGGTCTCGCACTCATGACCGCCGCGGCCGAGCCCCGACCCGCCGAGCTGCCGCTGCCCGGCGGCAAGGAGGGCGCCACCGTCAAGCTTCATCCCCTGCTGGGCGGCCGGGCACGGTCGCCGACCGCGGCCCTGCTGCGCGAGTCGGGGCGACTCGCCTGGCGGCGCGCCCTCGGGCTCGGCGTGGGCGAGGACGGCTGGACGCCCATTCCCATCCCCGCTTTCTTGGTGGAGCACCCCGGGGTCGGACTCGTGCTGATCGACACCGGCCTGCATCCGTCCGTGGCCGTCAAGCCCAGTGAGAACTTCGGGCGCGTGACGCTGCTTGCCTTTCGTGACCTGGAGATGGACTCGGGCCAGGCCCTGCCGGCGCAGCTCCGTGAGCGCGGACTCGAAGCGTCGGCGGTCCAGGCGGTGGTAATGACCCACCTGCACGTGGACCATGCCAGCGGGATCTCCGAGTTCCCGGGCGCGACGTTCGTGGTCAGCCGGGCCGAGTGGGATGCGGCGACGAGTCAGGGTCAGACGCACGGATACGTGACCCGCCAGTTCGATCACGCCTTCGACTACCGGCTGCTCGAGTTCGAGGGTCCGGACGCATCTTCGTTCGCCGGCTTCGCGCGCTCGTTCGACCTGTTCGGCGATGGCTCGGTGCGCACCGTCTACACCCCGGGGCACACCCTCGGCCATATGTCGGTGCTGCTGCGCACCGCGCGGGGCGAGGTGCTGGTGGCGGGCGACGCCATGTACCTGCGCCGCACCCTCGACGACACCCACCTGCCGTACCGCACCGAGGACGACCACGTGTTCCGGCGCTCGCTGCGCGAGATCCGCCAGTACGCCACCGAGACGCCCGACGCCCTGATCATCCCCGGCCACGACTGGGAGGCGTGGCAGAAGCTCGACGCGGTCTACTGATCCTCGTCGAGCAACGGGACGAGCCGGCCCGCCTCGCTCGAGGCTGTGATGTGGATCGAGCCCGGCTCGCGCACCCAGGCGATCAGGTTGAGCGACTGCAGCCGATCGAGCATGTACTCGAAGGCAACCGCCTGCGAGCGGCCCGCGTACTTGCGTCGGATGTCGAAGGCGAAGCCCGTGGTGTGCAGCGAGTACTCGCGCGTGGCATAGGCGTTGCGGCGGGCGAGCACGCGCTGGTAGGAGAGGTCGCGCACGCTGCTGGTGGCGATCAGCGAGGCCTTGGTGGCCCCGACGTCGCGCACACCCGCGGACAGGTAGGCCGCCAGCGCATAGGCCTCCGGGCGCAGGCCGCGAAACAAGCGCCGCTCGGAGTCGAGTCGCCGGGCCAGCTCGCCCATCTGAGGGTCGGCGCGCAGGCCGGGGATGCCGCCGAAAGGCCGCAGCTCCCCGGCCAGGTAGCCCTCGTCGAGCTCCTCGGGGGTCTCGAAGATCGCCGTGCGCTCACGCGGGTGCAGCACCTCCTCGGCTGAGGCCTTGGCCGTCTGCAGAGCGTTGAGCCGGCGCAGCTCGGCCTGGTCCTCGCGGTACAGGCGCATGATCTCGCGCGCCGCGTAGACCCTCCAGAGATAGGTGGCGGAGTCGTCGCCGAAGCCCGCGAGCAACCGGTAGGTGCGGGGGTGCCTGCGCGGCGTGGCGTCGAAGTAGATCTGGGCCCAGCTCGCGTCCCGCTCGCCGTACGCGGCCAGCACGTTCTCGAGGTTGCCGATGCCCATGTGGTACGACGCCACCGCCAGGTCCTCGCGGCCGAAGCGCTGCTCGGCCGTGCCGAGATAGCGCCCCGCCGCCGCCAGCGCCTTATCCGGATCGAAGCGCTCGTCGACCTTCCGCCGCCGGGCGAGCAGCACCGGGCTTGCGCCGCGCCTGCGGATCTGCCGCGTGAGCCGTTCGCTGGCCGCGAGGTCCACCTTCATGCCCAGGAAGCTCGTGGCGGTCTCGGCGAGGATCTGCGTGAGGCCAACCGCGCCCTCGAGGTCGCCGGCGCGCGCGTCGGGGTAGCCCGCGCTCTCCAGCAAGACCATCGCCTCCAGCACGTCGGCGTCCACGCCCGCTTCCGCCGCCGCCTGCTCGATCTGCGGGCGCCAGCGCTCGACGCGCCGGGCGCTGGCGAACACGCCGCCCGGGCTCTTCTCGTACAGCACGTGGCTGTGGCCGGCCGCGGCGCGCTCGACGAAATCCTCCTCGCGCCCGGATTCCCAGGCGAACGGATCGGGCTCGTCGGGGTCGAGGGTCACGGGGCCGTAGGCGGGTGGGTTGTCGTCGCGCGCCAGCAGGGCGATCACGGCAAGGGCCCCGCCGGCGGCGAGCACGAGGACGAGCAGGATGAGCAGGAGGCCGCGCACCTGGGCAAGGGTGGCAGGGCTTCGAAGCGCTTACGGCGGCAATAAAGGGCGGCTCGAAGGGTGAGGGGAACAATTCGACAGCTATGTCATGTCGAATGTGACTCCTCGACGATCCGTGCTGCCCTTATTGCTGCAGTTGGCGGCGCCCCGGCGCCCGGCCGGCGCGTGCCTCCCGCGCAGCGCGCACCGCCCCGCGGCGCCCCGTGCTGCGCAGGCGCCCGTGGATCACCTTCACCCGGTCGAAGACGATCTCCGAGGCGGCCTGGGCCTGCGCGCGAGTCGGATCCTCGACGCGCTCGAAGCGCAATGGCTCACCGAACTGCACCGTCACCTTGGGGAACTGAAGCCGCTTCCAGTTGCGCACTCGCTCGGTGCCGGCTATCGCGGTCGGCAGCACGGGCGCCCCGGACTCGAGCGCGAGGCGCCCGATCCCATGGCGCGGCTTTCCCAGCTCTCCCGTGCGCGAGCGGCCGGCCTCCGCGTACATGACGATGATGCCGCCGCGCTTGAGGATGGCGTGAGCGGTGACGAACGCCTCCTCGTCCGCATGCCCGCGCCGCACCGGGAAGACTCCGCCGTTGTGGTAGATCACCTGCATCAGGCCACTGAAGAGTTGCGACTTGGCCATGAAGTGCACCTTGCGACGCATGTACACGGCCACGAAGAAGTGGTCGAGGTAGGAGAAATGATTCGGCGCGATGATCGCCGGGCCGTCCGCGGGCACGTTGTCCGAGTCGATGCAGCGAGCGCGATAGACGAACAACAGGTACGGCGTGAGCACCATGCGCACCGCCTCGTACATCCAATTGGGCCGTTTGGTGCGCGTGCGCCGGTGGTAGCGCTCGAAGTGCTCGGCCGGCCTCGGGTCCTTGTAGACCTGCTCCTTCACGTTCGGCCCTTCTACCCCGGTCCAGTGCCCTTCGTTACGCGCCGCCCGCCGCAGTACAGTGGCCCACGCGCCCAGCCCAGACCGACCAAGGAGGAACGAGGACTTGCCGGACGTCGAAGCTCATATCACCGGAACGGTCTGGAAGATCGAGTGTGAGGTCGGGCAGCAGATCAACGAGGGCGACACGGTCGTGATCCTCGAATCGATGAAGATGGAAATGCCCGTGGAGGCCGAGGACGACGGCAAGGTGAAGGAGATCCCCTGCCAGGAGGGCCAATCGGTATCAGAGGGCGACACCCTGGTCGTCCTGGAGTAGGTGTCCGGGAAGCTCCAGCTGGATGAGCCGGCCGAGGGCGTCGCCCGGCTGACGATTGCCAATCCCGAGCGCCGCGGGGCGCTCGACCACGAGATTCTTGACGCCCTGGCCACCCATGCGCGCAGCCTCGACGCGCGCTGCCTGATAATCCGCGGCTCGGGGTCGGTTTTCTCGGCCGGATACGACATCGGCAACCTCGAGCAGCCCATGGAGGAGTCGGCGCAGCGGCTCGTGGCCCATCCCTTCAATGACGCGATCGAGGCGCTCGAGGCCTATCGCTATCCGGTGGTGGCCGAGATCAACGGTCATGCGATCGGCGGCGGTCTCGAGCTCGCGCTCACGTGCGACATCCGCCTGGCCGCGCGCGCAGCCAAGTTCGGCATGCCGCCGGCCAAGCTCGGGCTCATCTACTCCCACACCGGGCTGGCCAAGTTCGTGGACGTGTGCGGACCCGCGAACACCGCCGAGCTCTTCTTCGTGGGCGAGAACGTCGAGGCCGAGCGCGCCTTGCGCATGGGCCTCGTCAGCGCCGTGCTGGACGCGGGCGATCTGGCCGAGCGCGTCCTGGCCCTGGCCGCCACGATCGCCGCCAACGCGCCGCTCTCGCTCGAGGGCAACAAGCGCGTGCTCCGCGCTCTGCGGGCCCGCCCGCTGCCCCCCGAGGCTCGAACAGGAGCTGATCGAGCTGCGCGAATCGTGCTTCGCATCAGAGGACTTCCGCGAGGGCGTGCGCGCCTTCGCCGAGAAACGCAAGCCGATCTGGCGCGGCAGGTAGGCGTCCCGCTCCGTCCGGGGTCCGGCCTACCGTGGCCTGCGGTGCCGTCGCTCATCTCTCCAGACGAGGCGCTCCGGCTCGGGCAGATAGTCGACCACGCCGAAATCGAGGCGTTGGTCGAACGGGCCTGGCAGGTGCGCCAGGAGCGCTTCGGCGACTCCACCGACATGTGCTCGCTCGTGAACGCGAAGTCGGGCGGCTGTGCGGAGGACTGCGGCTTCTGCGCGCAGTCGCGCTTCGCGGAGGCCGACACCCCGATGCACGCGATGATGACCGCGGAGCAGATTCTCGAGCACGCCCGGGCCGCCGAAGCCGCGGGCGCACACCGGTTCTGCATGGTCACCCAGGGCCAGGGGCTCTCCAAGCGCGACTTCCAGCACATCGTGGACGGCGCCCGCTTGGTGGCCGAGCACACCAATCTCAAGCGTTGTGCCTCCATCGGGCACATGTCGGTGGCACGCGCCCAGGCGCTGAAGGACGCCGGCATCCAGCGCGTGCACCACAACGTCGAGACCGCCGAGAGCTACTACCCCGAGGTCTCCACGACCGTCCGCTATGAGGGCCGGATCCGCACCATCGACGCCGTGCGCGAGGCCGGACTCGAGACCTGCGTGGGCGGCATCCTCAACCTCGGCGAGTCGCCCGAGCAGCGCGTGGAGATGGCGTTCGAGCTGTCGGCGCTCGACCCCACGAGCGTGCCGATAAACCTGCTCAATCCACGCCCGGGCACGAAGTTCGGGGACCGTGAGCTGATGGACCCCTGGGAGGTCGTGCAGTGGGTGGCGATCTTCCGCCTCGTGATTCCCGGGGCGCTGTTTCGCCTCTGCGGCGGCCGCAACGAGAACCTCGGTCAGGGCGAGTTCGCCCGGCTGGCGGTCAAGGCCGGCCTCAACGGCGTGATGATGGGCAACTTCCTCACCACGCTGGGCTCGGAGCCCGAGGCCGATCGAGCGGTATTCGAGGAGCTCGGCCTCAACGTGGCGCGCCAGGAGGACAACGGCGCCAACCCGCGCCCCGACAACCGCTCGGGCTGGCTCGACGGCGACACGCCGCGCACACCGGTGGATGAGCTGATCGACTCGCAGGGCGAGGCCAACTTCTGGAACCCCGCCACCCAGCTGCGCCACCGCAAGAAGAGTTCGGTGCCCGAGCGCCCGGACGGCGCACCCAACGCCTTCCCCGAGTTGGTTCACGTCAAGCCGGAGGCGGCGTGAGCAGCGACATCCACGAGCGGCTCGAGGAAATCCGCGACCGCGGCCTCTACCGCCGGCTGCGCTGCGTGTCCGGTCCGCAGGGGCCACGCGTGCTGCTCGACGGCCGCCCCGTGCTGCTTCTGTGCTCCAACAACTATCTCGGCCTGGCCGACCATCCGCGCGTGCGCGAGGCGGCGGCCGAGGCGGCCATGCGCTACGGCGCCGGCTCGGGCGCCTCGCGGCTGATCTCGGGCAACATGACGATTCACCGCCGCCTCGAGGAGGCGCTGGCCGCCTTCAAGGGCGCCGAGGCCTGCCTGCTGTTCGGCTCGGGGTATCTGGCCAACTCCGGCGTGGTATCGGCCATCGCGCAGGAGGGAGATGTCGTCTTCTCCGACGCCCTCAACCACGCCTCGATCATCGACGGCTGCCGGCTCTCGCGTGCGGAGACCTTCGTGTATGACCACTGCGACGTCGGCCATCTCGAGTGGGGGCTGCGCCAGGCCGAAGGGCGGGGCGCCCTGATCGTGACCGACAGCGTGTTCTCGATGGACGGCGATGTCGCGCCACTGCGCGACATCGTCGACCTCGCGCAGCGCTATGACGCCCGCGTGATGGTCGACGAGGCCCACGGCACGGGGTGCGTCGGTCCCGGCGGGCGCGGGCTCGTGGCCGAGCTCGAGCTCGCAGACGAGGTCGACGTGATCGTCGGCACGCTGGGCAAGGCGCTCGGCTCGTACGGCGCCTACGTGCTCTGCGGCGAGGGGATGGCAAAGCTCCTCATCAACACGGCCCGGACGTTGATCTTCTCCACGGCGCTGCCGCCTCCGTCGGTGGCCGCCGCGATCGCCGCGCTCGAACTGCTTCGCGAGCAGCCGCGCCGGGTGGAGAAGCTGCAGCGCAACTCGCGCGTCCTCCGCGAAGCCCTGGCCGAGTCCGGGATTACGGTTCCCGACGGTCAAAGCCCGATCGTGCCGCTGATCGTCGGCGAAGCCGATGCGGCGGTGGCCGCGAGCGAGCGCGCGCTGGAGCACGGGATCTTCGCCCCTGCGATTCGCCCGCCCACGGTGCCCGCCGGGACGTCGCGACTGCGTCTGGCGGTCATGGCATCGCACACGAAGACCGAGCTTCGGGAGGCCGCCGCCGTGCTGGCCGCGAGCGTCCCGGCGGCAGCGCGCGAGGCGGCCGATCTTCACCTGGCCGCCGGCGACGAGGACGCCCGACCCCCGCGCGTCTTCGACGGGCTGGCCGACGCGGCCTGACGCGTCGTTGCGCGGCCTGTTCGTCACCGGGACGGACACCGGGGCCGGCAAGTCGGTCGTCGCGGCCGCGATCTGCGCGGCGTTGGTGGCCCGCGGGGAGCAGGTAGCCGCCTTCAAGCCGGCAATCACCGGACTCGAGGAAGACCCTGGCGAGTGGCCGCCCGACCACCAGCTGTTGGCCGCGGCGGCGGGGGGCGCCCAGACACCCGAGCAGGTCGCGCCCTACCGCTACGCGCCGGCGCTGTCCCCCCACTACGCGGCCGAGCTGGCCGGCGAGACGATCGACCCGCCCCGGCTGCTTTCGGTGGCGCGAAGCGCGGGTGAGCGGCTGCTCGTGGCCGAGGGAGTGGGCGGCCTGATGGTGCCGCTGACCGCCGGCTATCTGGTGCGCGATCTCGCCGTCGACCTCGGGCTTCCCGTGGTGGTGGCGGCCCGAACCGGGCTCGGAACCATCAACCACACGCTGCTCACGGTGGAGGCCGCGCGGGCGGGCGGACTGAGCGTGGCCGGTGTGGTCATGACTCCGTGGCCGCGCGAGCCCGAGCCGATCGAGCAGTCCAACCGCGAGACAGTTCAGCGCCTGAGTGGCGTGGCGGTCAGCGGCCTGGCGCAGACCTCAGCGGGTGACCTGGCCCGGGCGGGGGAGGCGCTGCCGATCGACGACTGGCTACGGTGAGCAGCGTGACCGAGGAGTCGGGCAAGCCGCAGGACGACAAGCCCGAGCTGCTGGTCAAGCTCCAGGAACGCAAGGAGCGCCATAAGGAGCGCCACCCCATCGCACGCGCCGGAGTGGTGGTGTTCGGCTTCCTGCTCGTGCTGGTGGGGATCGTCCTCTCGGGACCGGGGGTGCCCGGCCCCGGCTTCCTGGTGATCCTGCTGGGACTGGGCTTCCTGGCGCTCGAGTTCGACCGCGCAGAGCGCCTGCTGGAGAAAGCGATCGTGTGGGGCGACAAGCTGGCCGACCGCGCGGAGGAAACCAGCACCACCCAGCGAGTGCTGGCCGGATTGGCGGCCGCGGTGGCCATCGGCGCGTTCGTGTACGCGGCCTTCCGATGGGACATCCCGCTGCTCCCGGTGTGACGATTCAGGCCGCCATCGAGCGCGTCGTTACTCGACGTCCCGCCGGCGCAGCAGCGCCACGCCGGCCGCGAAGGTGACGCCGATCCAGGCCAGCATCAGCAAGACGGCGAACCCCGGCGCGACGAGCGTCACGTCGCCCAGGCCGGTATCGGCGGGCGAAAGGTCGGCGGCCGCGGTGGGCAGGGCCACCAAGGGACCGAAGCGCCCGACATCCGGGGCCAGCCCCAAGAGCAACGGCTCGAGCAGGAAGGCGAGCAGGAGCACCCCGACGATGGCCACGACCTGATTACGCACGAGGGCGCCCAGGCATACGCCCAACGCCGCCCCGAGCGCGGCCACCCCGGCGCCGCGCACGGCCAGCTCGACCAGGTCGCCCAGCTGGGGCAGCGGCAGATCGCGCACGGTGAGGATCACGAAGGCGACGATCGACACGACGAGGTAGATCGACAGAGACAGCAGTAGCCCCGCCCCCGCAAAGGCCAGCGTCTTGGCGGCAAGGAAACGCAGACGGCTCGGCGCGGCAAGCAAGGACCCGGCGATGGTCCGGTGTCGCCACTCGCCGCTGATTCCCACCACCGCGAGCAAGAAGATGAAGAGGCCGCTGGTGTCCGAGGCGAACACGTCGATCAGCACGGATTTCTCCGTGGGCTCCGTGAGCACGCTCACCAGCACGGTGAGCAGCAGGGACGTGCCCACCGCCGCGCCGGCGAGGGCGGCAAAGGTTCGCGTGGTCCGCAGCTTGAGCAGCTCGGCGTGTAGAAGCGACCTCACGACGCGACCTCGGTGAGCTCGAGGAAGGCGTCTTCGAGCGAGCGCGCCGCCGCACCGAGCTCCACCAATGCGATGCGGTGTTCGGCCGCGATGAGCCCCACTTCCTCGGGCGTGGCCCCGGGCACGATCAACCCGCCCGAGGGCTCGGTCTCGAAGGCGTGGCCGCGCTCGCGTAGCGCCGCGACGAGCGCGGCGGGAACGCGCGAGCGCACTCGGGTAGCGGTGCCGTTGGCCCCTCCGAGCACGTGCTCGACGGGGCCGCCGGCGCGCAGCTCGCCGTCGGCTATCACCAGCACGTCATCGACGCTCTGGGCCAGCTCGGAGAGCAGGTGGCTCGACACGAGCACCGCGCGTCCCCGCTCGGCTTCGGCGCGCAGAAGATCGCGGATCCAGCGGATCCCGGGCGGGTCGAGGCCGTTGGCCGGCTCGTCGAGGATCAGGATCTCGGGGTCGCCCACGAGCGCCGCCGCGATGCCGAGGCGCTGGCGCATTCCCGTCGAATAGCCCTTGACGCGCTGGTTGGCGGCGCCGGAGAGGCCGACTCGCTCGAGCAGATCGTCCACCCGTGCTGTGCCGTGACCGCCCGCCACAGCAACCACCCTCAGGTGATTGCGTCCGCTGCGGCCGGGGTGATAGCTCATGTCCTCGAGAACCGCGCCCACGTGCCCGTCGACGCTGGCCGACCCCGAGTCGGGCCGGACCAGGCCGAGCAGCATGCGCAGCGTGGTGCTCTTGCCCGCGCCATTGGGGCCGATGAAGCCGGTGACCCGGCCGGCCTCAACGCCAAAGGACAGATCGGCCACTGCCTGCACCGACCCGTAACGCTTGCTCAGGCCCATTGCCTCGATCGCCGCCATGGATGCTCAAGCTAAGGCGCAGCCGATCGGCGCACATCGGCCTCTCGTATGGACTTCGCCTACGACTTCAGGATGAGCGCGGGTGCACGAGCCCGATGTCGTAGGCGAACACCACGGCCTGGATGCGGTCCCGCAGGTCGAGCTTCCTGAGAATGGACGAGACGTGGGTCTTGACCGTGGCCTCGGTCAGTACCAGGCGCTTGGCGATCTCGGCGTTGGACAGCGCCAGGGCCACGAGCCGCAGCACCTCGGCCTCGCGGGCGGTGAGCTCGTCCACGTCCGCCACGGCGGCCGAGCGGTCGGGCAGGGTGTGAGCGACGCGGTCGAGCAGACGCCGGGTCACGCTCGCGGCCAGCAGGGCGTCGCCGCGGGCGATCACGCGAATTCCATCCACCAGCTCCGCGGGCCGGACATCCTTGAGCAGGAAGCCGCTGGCCCCGGCCCGCAGGGCGGCGAAGACGTACTCGTCGAGGTCGTGGGTGGTGAGGATGATGATTCGCGCGGAGCTGCCGGAAGCCACGATGCGGCCGGTGGCTTCGATGCCGTCGACCCCCGGCATTCGCACGTCCATGAGCACAACGTCGGGGTTCAGGCGCTCGACCAGATCCACCGCCTCGCCTCCATCGGCGGCCTCGCCGACCACCTCCATGTCCTCTCGGGCGTCGAGGATCATCCGAAAGCCGCCGCGAACGAGCGCCTGGTCGTCGGCGATCACCACCCGAATGCTCACCCGCCGTCCTCCACGGGCAGTCGCGCATGGACCCGGAAGCCCCCCTGAGGCAGCGGCCCGGCCTCGAGCGTGCCCCCCAGAAGTGCCGCGCGCTCGCGCATGCCCACCACCCCCTGTCCGGAGGCGCTCGGCTCATCTGCCGAAACACCGTGCCCGTCGTCGCGCACTTCGAGCTCAACGGCGTCGGCGTCGTAGCGCAGGGTCACCTCGGCCTGGGTGGCGCGAGCGTGACGAAGCGTGTTGGTGAGCGCCTCCTGGACGATTCGGTAGGCGGAGAGATCCACGCCGGCGGGCAGCGCCCCGGGGTCCCCCTCGCGGCTTACGCTGACGGTCAGGCCGCCGGCCCTCAGCGGCTCGGCCAGCTCCTCCACGCGGTCGAGCCCGGGCTGCGGTCCGGTGGGCTGCGCCTCGGCTTCAGGGCGCACCGCGCCCAGCAGGCGGCGCAGCTCGGCCATGGCCTCGCGCCCAGAGCGCTCGATCGAGCGCAGCGCAGCGCGGGCCTGATCGGGGCGTTCGTCGAAGACGTCGTCGGCTGCCGCGGCCTGAACCACGATCACGGAGACGCTGTGAGCGATCACGTCGTGCAGCTCTCGGGCGATGTGCGCCCTCTCGTCGCCCACCGCGCGGCGGGCTTCCTCCTCGATGGCCGCGCGGCGGTTGCGTGCCGCCTCGCCCAGCGCCCAGGCCCCCACCGCCAGGCCCATCGTGAAAACGGTGTCCTCGACGGTGGTGGTGAAGAAGTTGCACGCCACCAGGGCGATGAGCGCCGCGAGGCCGATGAGCGACACCCGCGGCGGGCGCGCGGCCGCCAGCGAGCCGATCGCGAACAGCCCCGCCACCGGCAGCACCACCTCGGGGGCGAGCAGCAGGATCCCCAATCCTCCGGCCAGGGTCACCGCCATCACGAGTTCGGGGTGGCTGCGCCGCCACCACAGGGCAGCGCCCTGGGCGACGCCCAGGGCGATCCCGAGAAGGATGAGGGCCGAGGAATCGTTGTGCTTGCCCTCCTCCAGGACGACTAGAACCAGGAACAGGCCCACCCCCCAGGGGATGGTCACGTCCGCGATTCGCCCGAGAAGTCGGCGGGACGGCCGGCGCATGCAATCGATCGTCCCCTATCGCGGGGATGAGCGCATCGGTCTCGAGTATGAGACCCGGGTCAGGTCCCCGCTTCTGCCTTCGCCCGCTTTCGCTCGCGCTCCTGCTCGCGCAACTCGACGCGGCGGATCTTGCCCGTGAGCGTCTTGGGCAGGTCGTCCACGAACTCGATCTCGCGCGGGTAGGCGTAGGCCGAGTGGCGCTCGCGCACGTGCTTCTTGATCTCGTCCGCGAGCTCGTCGGAGGGCTCATGCCCTGCGGACAGCACGATGAAGGCCTTGACCAGGTCGCCGCGGCGCGGGTCCGGTGAGGCCACCGCGGCCGCCTCCTTGACCGCCGGATGCTCCACGCACGCCGACTCGACCTCGAAGGGGCCGATCCGATAGCCGGCGGAGATGATCACGTCGTCCGCGCGCCCGGCGTACCAGACGTACCCGTCCTCGTCGAGCTCGGCGGCGTCCTTGGTGTGAAACCAGTCCCCGCCGAAGTCGGCCTCGGTGTCCTCGTCGCGATTCCAGTAGCGCAGCGGATAGTGAGGATTCGAGCGAGCGCGCAGGCAGATCTCGCCTCGCTCGCCCACCGGCAGTGGCTGCTCGTCCTCGTCGAGGATGGCCACCTCCCAGCCCGGCATGGGCTTGCCCATCGACCCCTCGCGCACGTCGACGGTGGGGAAGTTGCCGCACAGCGGGTAGCTCTCGGTGAGGCCGTAGTAGTCGAGCACGGTCACACCGAACTGCTCGCGAAACCAGCGGATCACCTCGGGGTTGAGTGGCTCGCCGGCCGAGCAGGTGATGCGTAGCTGATCGAGCGGGTAACGCTCGCCCGCATCCTCCACGCCGGTCATGGCCCTCAGCGCGGTGGGCGTGGTGAACATGTTCTGCACGCCGTGCTTGGAGAGAAAGCGCAGGTGCTCCTCGGGGTCATACCCACCCTTGCGCGCCTGGACGAGCGCCACCGCGCCGTAGCGCCAGGGACCCAGCAGCGGGCAGATGCCCGCGGCCCAGGCCCATTCGCCCGAGCCGTGGAACAGCTCGCCGTCGCGGACGTCGTGGCAGAACTCGAACTCCTCGTGGGCCAGTAGGTAGCGGTGGGCGTGCAGGATGCCCTTCGCCCTTCCCGTGGTGCCCGACGAGTAGTAGAGCTGGGCCGGGTCGTCGGCGGAGGTGTCCGCCATGTCGTAGCTGTCGCCGGCGCCAGCCATCGCCTCGTCGAAGTCGATGTCGCCCGCCTCGGCGGCGCCGCCGACAACGAAGACCTTCTCGGCCAGTCCATCGGGGATCCGGTGGCGGTTGGCCGCGTCGGTCACCACCGCCCTGGCCTGGGAGTCGCGCAGCCGGTGCTCGATGCCCTCGTCGCCGTAGAGCACCGACATCGAAAGCAGGATCGCTCCGCGCTTGTAGGTGCCGATGAACACCGCCGCGGTCTCGGGCAGCGAGGGCAGCAGCGTGGCCACGCGGTCCTCGCGTTCGACACCCGCCGCCTCGAGCACGTTGGCGAAGCGGTTGGACAGATCCTGCAGCTCGCCGAAGCTGACCCGCCGCTCGTTGCCCTCCCAGTCCTCCCACACCATCGCGGGGCGCTCGCGCTCGTGCTTGTCGCACACGTCGTGGGCGATGTTGTAGCGCTCCGGCACCTCCCAGCGATGCGCGGCACACATGTCCTCGTAGCTGCCGAGCTCGTACTTCCTCAGGCTCATCTTTGCCTCCTCTCAGATCGCTTACCCATCCGGTGCGCCGATCAGTCGAGACGGCCAGGACGGACAACGTGGCCGAAATGTTCAAGTTGATCGTCCATCTGCGCGGAATGCTCCCACGATGCGCAGTCACCGAGGCGTCAGCGCTGTTCGATTAGTGGGCTGATGTGTGCTTGTCGGTCGTGGACCCGCGCGGCGCTGCGCGAGCCGCCGGCTGCCGGGCGCCGGGCTCTTCTAACGGCAGCAACCAAGGGTGGACGCGGCCGTGTTGTCGGCTTTGTCACGTTGCCGTAACGCGGTTTCGCGCCACTGTCCTGGATTGACCGTCCCTGAGACGCCTAGGCAGGACAGTGCCCAACGCGGCGGCCCGATTCGTCTCCCCGACGGGCTTGTGTTACAGCGCCGCGACCGGAGTGCCAGTCCCGGCCGATCCCCGCGCCTTGTTGCTGCAGTTAGGACGCCCGGCTCCGACGCACGGCGGCTCGCGCAGCGCAACCAAGGCGCGGCGCACCGAACCCACACACCAAGCCTCTAGAAGCGGGCGGCGGCCAACTCGGCCGGAACCCGCGCGCGCCCCAGCACGACGTCGGCCGCCAGGCGCCCCGTCGCCGGCCCGGTGGAGATGCCCCACGGCCCGTGTCCCGCGGCCACCCAGAGGCCCTCGGTCGTCAGCGGCCCCACCAGCGGGCGCCCGTCGAACGACACGGGTCGCGCGCAGGCGCGCGCCCCTTCGATCCGAGCCTGCGCCAGCGCAGGCACGAAGCGCTGCGCGCGCCGGCGAAGCTCGGGGATCCAGGCCACGGGGTCCGGCTCCTCGGCGAGGAAGGTCGAGCCCACGGACACCGCGGCTTCGGCGGCGACCAGGCTGAACAGCGAATCCGGGGCGTCGGATCCGGCGCCGGCCGCCACGTCCTCGACACCCGCCTGCTCGACCACGTGACGCGGCGGATCGTCGACCTTCACGTCGAGCACCACGCCCCAGACGGGCACGATCGGCCGCCAGGCACGCGAGGGGTCGACGACCTCCGGTGTCCAGGGACCGGCGCACACCAGCACCGCACCGGCGGCACGCCGCTCGCCTCCCGCCTCCACGCCGCGGAGCCTGCCGTGCTCGAGCCAAAGCCGCGCCCTGGCGCCGTCACGCAGGGTCGCCCCGGCCCGGCGAGCGCGCTCGGCAAAGGCCAGCGTCACGACCGCCGGACGGACCGGGTAGCCCGTCTCGAGCCGACAGCCCCACAGCTGCTCTCCGATCGCCGGCTCCAGCTCGCGCACGCCCTGCGGATCGAGCGATCGCGGCTCGAGCTCGGGCTGGTCGCGCGCGATCGCGGCGGCCGGAGCGTCGAGCGCGTTTGGCTCGCTGGTGAGCAGCAGCACACCGGCCGGCGGGGAGGGGAGCTGGAAGCCGTCGAGCTCGGCGAGGTGGCGCAGCGTCTCGAAATGAAGCTCGGCCAGCACCGGATCGAAGGGATGCTGAATCGAGCCCGAGTTGCGGCCCGACGCCGCGCCGGCGAGCTTGTCGCGCTCGAAGAGCTCGACGCGTGCACCGGCCTCGGCCAGGAAGGCAGCCGCGGCGCAGCCCACGATCCCGCCGCCCACGACCGCGACGTCGGGCGCGGCGCCGGCGGTCAATCCTCGGCCGCGTAGTCCACGATCGACTTGTCGATCAGCCACTCCACCGGCGCCTTGTCGTCGGTGTAGACATCGCCGCCGCGCAGCGGCTCTTCGAGGCGACCCGCGGCAAGCCGGGCGGTCGGGCGCAGGCCCGCCGGCAGGCCGGGCACGGCGTCCCGCACGCGATCGGCCGACAGAGGTGAGGCGCTCGCCACGATCAGCGTGTTGGTGTCCTCGATCGGGTCGCGCAGCACATGCGAGAAGACCTCGGAGATCGTCGCGGTCAGCACCTTTTCGAGATCGTCCTGACCTTCGGGATGGCCGGCGTTGACGATCAGCACCCCGCCCGGGCGCAGTCGGTCGCGCACCGTCTCGAAGAACTCGACGGTGGTCAGGTAGAAGGGGATGTAGGGCTGGCGGTAGGCGTCGACGGAGATCTGGTCGTAACGGGCGTCGGTGCGGCGCAGGTAGGGCCGGGCGTCCTCGTGGTAGAGGTGCAGGCGGGGGTTGTTCATGTCGAAGAACCGGCGCCCGATCTGCGACAGCTCGCTGTCGATCTCCACGCCGTCCACACGCGTGCGGGGAAAGAACTCCTCGTAGGCCCGAGCCGTGGTTCCCGCCGCATTGCCGAGGATCGCCACCCGTTTGGGGGCCTCGTCGTAGGCCGAGAAGCCCAGTACGAGATGGCCGTCCCACACGTCGCCCGTGAGCACGGTGTCCTTGTTGTAGATCGAGTGTTGGGCCTGTCCCTCGTTGAGCTCCAGCCAGCGCTCGCCGTCGTCCTGCTCGACCACGCGCGCGTACTGGTACTCGGTCTCAGTCTCGTAGATCACCCGTCCCGAGTCGGCCTCGGCCTTGAGCGTTCCCACCGGAACGGCCATCAGGGCGGCGATGGCCGCGGGCGCCAGCGCGTAGCGGCGTGCCGGCCACAGCCCCCATACCGCCATCACGGCGATGGCCAGCGCGAAGACCAGGAACGTGCGCCTGGTCCCGACCAGCGGTATGAGGAGCAGCGCGGAGAGCAGCGTGCCGGCGAGCGAGCCCGCCGTCGACAGGGCGTAGAGACGCCCGGCGACGGTTCCGGCCTCCTCCACCGTCGACACCGCCAGCCGAATCGCGTAGGGCGAGACCGCACCCAGCAGCAGCACCGGCACGGCCACCAGAACGAGCACCCCGAACAGAGAGCCCAGGAAGGCGCCGGCCGAGATCTCGTCGAGCGCCTGGACCGCGATGTCGAGCATCGGGTCGGCCACGAAGGGCACCAGCGCGAGCAGGCCGGCGGCCGCGAGCGTGAGCAGACACAGGCCGCGCATGTGCGGGTTGCGATCCGCCAGCCGCCCGCCCAGCCAGTAACCGATCGAGAGCGCCACCAGGACGATGCCGATCGTGTTGGCCCAAACAATCGTGGAGGCGCCGAAGTAGGGAGCGAGCAGCCGCACGGCCGCGATCTCCGCGCCGAGCGAGCCCGTCCCGACCACGAAGACGAGCAGCGGAAGAGGCGGCATGGCCCCGCGCAGGTTAGTTCACGGCCCGGTGTAGCCCCGCGCGAAGCAGGGCGCCGCGCCGCAGACCTCGACCACCCTGCCGTCGACCTTCAGGAACTCCGACTTCTGCACCCGCGCGGACACCTCGCTGCGCGGCGCGCCGTGCGGGTCCTCGCCCGCGCGATTGGGCACGTTCTCCAGCGGCGAAGCGGGCGCGCCCGCGTCCCACCAAACGACCGCCGAGCCGTCGTAGGGGAAGGACGGAACGGCGGGGATGCCGTACCACGGATTCGCGAAGAGCGTGCGCCCCGGGGCCAGCGCCGGCTGACGGACGCGAGCGCCGAAGGTGCGAGCCATGATCGAGGTGGTGAAGTCGGCCACCTGGTGGTCGCCGAAGGCCACGTGCATCAGCACCTCGTGCGCCGGGGTGTTGGGCAGCGGCCGGTTGGTCACGTGGTGGGCGTAGCCGTTCGACTCGCCGCGGTCCCAGAGCAGCTGGACCACCGAGAACATGAGCTGGCGCTCGATCTCCCGTGGATACGCGGGGTTGATCAGCGAGCCGTAGAGGTCGTAGTCGACGCTGCGCTGCAGCAGGGTCGAGTAGTTCATGCCCGGTACGCCCAGAACGGCGTGGTCGTAGTCGGGCGCCAGCGCGGTGAGCGCGCCGCCCATGATGCCGCCCTGACTGTTGGCGTCGAAGAACAGCCGGGTGGTGTCGATCACGCTCTGGCCGCCCTTCTGGAAGGCCGGATGCGAGGAGAAGCCCTGGGGATGGATCAGCGCACGCCCGAGCAGGAGCTGCTGCAGGAAGCCCTGCTGCATGCGGTCGGCGACCGTGTCGAACTTCGAGAAGTCGGGGATCACGGTGCCGGCAATGTGCGCCACGTCCTCGGACGCGAAGCCGGCCCACGCGGTGGCGCAGAACAGCACGTTGTGCTCGTTGGACATCGACTTGACGTTGCCGGCGGCGACCTCGGAGGGACTGCCCAGCAGACCGTGGCCGTACAGGGCCGCGCGGGCCTTCGGCGCCCCCACGGGGTCGAGCGCCACTCGGGGGATGCCGCAGAAGTACCTGTAGGTCGTGGTCCCCTGTTGGGTGGGCCGGCCCGCTGAGTCGAGCACGAACCTGCCGCCGGGCGCGCACCCGTTGGTCAGATAGCACGGGGCGGTGATCGTGCCCTCGACCCGCCGCGCGATCCGGTCGTCCTCGGCGGGTGTGTTGTCCTTCACCAAGTCGACGGTGAATGCGGGTGAGCTGCCCTGCACCTTGAGATCGGCCAGGCTGGTATCGCCGAGGGCGCGGAAAGCCTGGTCGCGAATGTGGAGCGCCCGGCCGGCGAGGCTCCGTCGGCTCGCGACCGTGAAGTCCCAGGCCAGGTAGAGGCTCCTGCGCCGGACACCGGCCTCCTTGAGCGTGCGGAAGAGGGCCTCGAAGTGCCGTCGCCTGCGCTCGATCCGCCGCTTGCTCGTGAACGTGCGGTCGCGGTAAAGGCGGAAGTTGCGCTGCGCCCGCAGCCTCTTGCCGCCCGCGCCCCTCAGGAAGCGCAGCGCGACTATGTAGCGCTGGCCCTCGTCGAAGTTCTTGCCCGGCCGGATGATGAGCACGCGGTCCTCGGGCTTGCTTGGGTTCGAGTCGACCTCGGCCCACACCAGCTGGCGCTTGCCGGTGGCGGCGTTGATCACCACCACCGGTGAGCGTTTCGCGAGGCTCAGGCTCAGGTCGCCGATCGCGGGAAGCTTCGACCGCGCTGCCGCCTCGGGACTGTCGAGGCCGGGAACCTTCGTGACCATCATGGAGCCGGGACTGAAGCCGTCGGCCCGGTTCTGGTCGGTCGGGTCGATCCTCACGCCGTCCTTATTGGCCGGCATCGACTTCCGATTCAGGTTCAGCCTGAGGCCGGTGGCCGTGCCCTTGCTCTTCTTGGCGAAGTAGTCGTTGGGCCACGGATAAAGGCAGACCGCCGGGTCGGTGAAGTCGCAGCGCTTCCATCGCTTCGTTCCCTGAGCCTGTGCGCCGGCCGAAGCCATCAGAGCGATGAGCGCGGCCGCGACGGCGGCGCGGAGTCCGTTCCTCATGGCAGCGCCATCGTACATCCGAGGCCGCGGGTAGCTTCGCCAACATGGATCTCAGCAGCGCCGACCGCAGCTTTCTGTGGCATCCCTTCACCCAGCAGCGCGGGTGGGCCGGCGAGGCGCCGGTGATCGTCGATCGCGCCGAGGGCACGGACTTGATCGACGTCGAGGGGCGCCGTTACATCGACGGTGTGTCCTCGCTCTGGTGCAACGTTCACGGCCACGGGCACCCGCGTATCGACGCCGCCGTGCGCGCGCAGCTCGCGCGCGTGTCTCACTCGACGATGCTCGGCCTGTCCCACCGGCCGGGCATCGAGCTGGCCAGGCGGCTGGTGGAGATTGCGCCCCGGACATGGCCCGGGTCTTCTATTCGGACTCCGGGTCGACCGCGACCGAGGTCGCGCTCAAGATGGCTTTTCAGTTCTGGAGCCAGGGCGGCGAACCCAAGCGGACGAAGTTCGTGGCCCTGCGCATGGCCTACCACGGTGACACGATCGGCTCGGTGTCGGTGGGGGGAATCGACCTCTTCCACTCGATCTACCACCCGCTCCTGTTCGAGACGCTGAAGGCTCAGCCGGGCGACGTCGCAGACCTGGAGCGCCTGCTGGCCGCCCACCGCGGCGAAGTGGCGGCGGTGATCATGGAGCCCCTAGTGCAGGGCGCCGCCGGGATGCTCGTTCACCCCGAGGGATATCTGCGCTCGGTGCGCGAGCTGTGCGACCGCCACGACACCCTGCTGATCCTCGACGAGGTGGCCACCGGCTTCGGGCGTACCGGGCGCATGTTTGCCTGCGAGCACGAGCAGGTGGCGCCCGACCTGATGTGCCTGGCCAAGGGGATCAGCGGGGGTTACCTGCCGCTGGCCGCAACGCTCGCCACCGAACGGATCTACGAGGGCTTCCTGGGCGAGCACGAGGAGTTCCGCACGTTCTTCCACGGCCACACCTACACCGGTAACCCGCTGGCCTGCGCCGCGGCGATCGCCTCCCTGGACGTGTTTCGCGAGGAGGAGACGCTCGCCCGGCTGCAGCCCAAGCTGGAGCTGCTCGGCGATCGGCTCGAGCCGATCGCCGCCCATCCCGCGGTGCGCGAGGTACGCCGGGTGGGGACGATGACGGGAATCGAGCTGGTCGAGCATCCCCTGCCCGAGCGGATCGGCCACCGTGTGACCCTCGAGGCCCGCCGGCGCGGAGCGATCATCCGTCCGCTGGGCGATGTCGTGGTGCTGATGCCGCCGTTGTCCATCTCGGAAAGCGACCTGTCGCGGCTCGTCGAGATCACCGGCGAGGCCATCGACGCGGCCACCTCAGCGGGCAGGCTTCAGGCCGCCGCTTGACGCATTTACACAAGCGCCCCCGTGAAACGCTTGGGGCGCCAAGGAAGGCTCGAGTTGAGGCTCATGCTCTCATGGGGATGCGGCACGCTGAATGAGGGTTAGCGGCAAGTGCTGCCGTCACGCGGAACCGGGAGCGACCGATGAGTTCGACTTCGTCGGACGGTCTACCTGACAAACGAAAACGACGCGTCGGCGGACCAGGGCATGATGAGTTCCGCTCGCGATCTCGGCCACAACGTACGCGACCTAGAAGGGAGCTTGGAATGGGCAAGCTGCTCTGGCACACGATGATGAGCCTCGACGGCTTCATCGCCGGACCGAACGACGACATGAGCTGGGCGTTCGGGCTGGACGCCGGATCGGGTGAGACCGTCGACACGGTCGTCGCGTCCACCGGAGCGCTCCTGGTCGGCCGCCGAACGCAGGACGTAGAGGACCGCTTGCAACCAGGATTCTATGGCGGCGCGTTCCGAGGACCGTTCTTCGTGTTGCGACACGACCCGCCGCCCGAACCGCCTGTCGTCAAGGGCGTCACCGGGCGTTTCTTGGACGTCGACATCGAGGAGGCGGTGACGGTGGCCAAGGAGGCCGCTGGCGAGGATGATGTTGTCGTCCTCGGCGCGAACATCGCGCGGCAATGCTTGGAGAACGAACTCCTCGACGAGATCATCATCCACGTTGCCCCGGTCTTGGTTGGTGACGGTGTCCGCCTGTTCGAGCGCGCGGGTGGTGAGCCGGTCAAGCTAAAGCCGATCAAATCGGTTGACGAGGGCGGTACGACAGTGCTCCGCTACTCGGTCTGACGCGCGCCGTCCGCTGACGGCGTTGTTCGCCGGCCGCGGATGGTCTCGGCACGGAAGGTGTACCCGCACCCGCGTCTCTAGTGCCTCAAACTGCGGGGCTCCGTGCCGGCACTATCGCTCAGCGACGAGAGCGAAGGCTATTTTCCGACGACGAGCTTGACCTTCATGCCATCCGGGCCTGTGTTGCCGGCGCCGGGCTTGGAAGAGAGCACCTTGCCCTTCTTGGCCTTCTTCCTCTTTTTCTTCGTGACCTTGCCGATGGCGCAGTGGGCCTTGCTGAGTAGCTGCTTTGCCTTGGCGAGCTTCTTGCCCTTGAGCTTCGGCACGACGCACTTCTTGGGGGGTGGATTGGTCGTGCCGCCCCCACCCCCACCCCCACCGCCGTCGGTGGTGGGGCAGCCGTTCGCGGTTGTGGCTGCGGTGGTCGGGCAGGCGTCGTTTCCGTCTGCGACGCCGTCGTTGTCGTCGTCCGGGTCGCAGGCGTCGCCGCCGTCCCCCGCGCCGTCCGTGTTCTGTTGGCTGGGGTTGAAGGTGGAGGCGCAGTTATCGTCGGCGTCGATGATCCCGTCCGCGTCGACGTCCCGGGTCGACTCGAATCGCGCGCCGAAATCATTGACGTTCACCAGCAACGTCGCCGGCGGGCACATGCCCGCCGTGTTCGGCGGGGTGCCGCTGCAAAGCGCCCCTTGGCGTCCCTGCAAATCGGCGAAACCGCCATCACTAAAGTCGCCGGCCGTGGTTGAGATCGTCGCCTCATACTCGCCGTCCCAGGCGCGGACATCCTTATAGGGGCCGAACGCGTTGAACTGCGGGTCACCACCCCCCGCCAGCTCCTCGCAGACGCCCCCGTGCTCGGCATCGAACGCCACCCCGGACAGCGTGGTGGAGCCCTCGACCTGGCCCTGGGTGGAGAGGATCGTGAACTGCGAATCCACCACCACCAACGGTCCAGCCGCCAGGAAATCGTCCGCTGACTGCCCGCTGGGAAAACCATCCGGGAACGGCGGGAGGCTGAAGACGGTCGCCTCCTCCTCGATCGTGACCTGCACCGACGCTTGGAACGTCCCTGGGAACGGGCCGCCCGCCGTCCCCGCGAACTCGAAGTCGTAGCTCTCGGTGGCGCTCACCGGATCGACTGTGCAGATCCCGCTCACCGGACCCGTGTAGGCAATGTGCTGGGACAGCACCTCGCCGTCCAAGGCTGGATCGGCCGCCCAGCCTGGCGTCGCACCCACCAACACCGACACCAGCACGGCCAGACCCGCAGAGCGACGCACGATCGACTCCTCTCGTCGAGCGGCCGGTAGCGAGCCCACGGCCGCTATGGCTCCGCTCACCCTAAACCTGCGTCGGTGTGCCCGCAAGCGCGACATCGCAGCGGATTGGGGCGCACCCGGTCTCGCTCGGCCTTACCCCAGATGGGCCGCCGCCTGCCGGTTCGCGTTCCCCTGTGCAAGAAACTCGATCACGTAGCACCCCCGGACACCGCTGCTATCCGGCGTGTGGGTTCCGCTTGTAAACACCGTCGCACCGCGTCGCAAGGCGGCGATTAGTTCTGGGTGGTCGGTGGGTCTCTTTCTCTGACCGCCCCCGGTTCCGTGGCGGACGGGTCACGCATCGAACCGAGGCAGATCGTCAACTAGAACGAGAGTGAGAATGATGACCATAGAACACGTTTTGGCCGTGGTGCCTGTCTCCGGCCTCGAACGGGCGGACGCGTGGTACGAGGCGCTCTTCGGGCGCCCCGCCGACAATCGGCCGATGCCGAGCTTGCTGGAGTGGCAAGTGACCGGCGGCGGCTGGGTGCAGGTCACCGTCGACACCGACCGCGCAGGGTCCGGGCTGCTGAACCTCGCCGTGGACGAACTGACCGCCACCAGGAAAGAGCTCGCAACGCGCGGCGTGAATACCACCGAGATCCAGCCCGTCAACAAAGGGGTCGAGCTGTCCGCGACCTCCGACCCGGACGGCAACACGATCACCCTGATCGGCAACTTCCGTGTGACGTACTAGCCGCGGTTCCACAGCCGAGCGTGATTGGCGCTCACCTAGGTCGCTCTTCGCAGTCTCAGCCCGCGGCGGCGACAAACGCGCGGTCCTGATCGCCGGCGCTTCTCCTAATCGCGCCCGGCGAGACGCCGATGACGCGCTTGAAGGCGCGGCTGAACGCGGCCTCGGACCGGTAGCCGAGCCGGTCGGCGAGCTGGCCGACCGTGGTGCCCTCCTCCTTCAGCGCAGCTACGGCGACATGCATGCGCCAGCGTGCGACGTAGCTCATCACCGGCTCGCCGACGAGCTCGGTGAAGCGGGCGGCGAACGCCGAGCGCGACATCGCCAGCTCGTGGGCCAGCGAGGCGACGGTCCAGCTCCGAGCGGGGTCGCGATGAATGTTTGAGATGGCGCGGCCGATCTGGGGGTCCTGGAGGGCTCCCAGCCAGCCCGTCTGCGCGGCCGGATCGCTCTCGATCCAGGCTCGGATTGCCTGGATCACGATGATGTCCCCGAGGCGCGTGATCACGGCCTCGCCGCCGGGCCGGAGCTCGCCGGCTTCGGAGGCCATCAGTCGCAGCATGCTCTGCATCCCCTCCAGCCTGGGCGAGCTGGACGCCTCGATGTGGATCGTCGGCGGCAGGATCTCGATGAGGTTGCCGGCGGCCGGGTGCTCGAAGCGCACGGCCCCGCAGATCAGGCCGCTGGGCGCGCCACCGTCGCCGTAACGAAGGATCTCGTAGCGATCGCTGACGGGCTCACGGTCGAGGTCGAGAATCCCCGGCGCGGGAGCTCCCGGTTCGCTGCGCAGGACGTGGCCCTCCCCGTGTGGCACGAGCGCGAGGTCTCCGAGCTGAATCCATCCCTGCTCCTCCTCCCCGGTCTCGAGCCACATCCGGCCCGAGGTCACCACGTGGAACCAGAGGTACCCCGGCATCGGCGGCAGCGTGAGTCCCCATGGTGCGGTGAGCTCGGAGCGGCAGTAGTACGCGCCGTTCATCCGAAGGAAGTGCAGTGCCTCGCCGAGGGGATCGGCCGGCGGGAAGGGGTCGGGCGCTTCCATGCCACCAAGTATGCATGTCGTGACCCGTCTCGTCCAGCAGGATGGACGATTGAGCATATATCTACGCGATTTAGTCATAGACAGTCCTGTAGCAACGCTGAAGACTGGACGTATTGCATTTGACCACCAGATCGGAGTGACGATGGCGCACACAGGACAGACACTCGAGAACCCGGCCAGCGGAGAGCGCATCACGTTCCGCCAGACATCGGCGAACACGGGCGGCGAGCTGCTCGCGATCGACCTCGAGCTTCCCGCGAATCGGCGGGTCCCGGGTGGCCAGCACATTCACCCCAAGCAGGAGGAGCGCTTCGAGGTAGTCGAGGGCATCATGCGCTTCAACATGGGACGCAAGCGGGTCGTCGCGGGGCCCGGCGAGGTGGTCATCGTCCCCCCTGGCCAGAAGCACGACTTCGCGAATGTCGGCGACGAGAACGCGCTCGTCCGCGTCGAGGTGCGCCCGGCACTGAAGATGGAGCAGCTCTTCGAGACCGCTGTCGGCCTCGCCGAGCAGGGCCGGACGATGCTGGGCGGCATCCCGAGGCCTCTCGACCTCGCCCTGTTCACCCAGGAGTTCGAGGACGAGGTACAGGGAGCGTTCCCGCCCCGCTGGCTGCAGCGCATCGTCCTCGCGCCGCTGGCCTGGCTCGCGAGGCGTCGCGGTCAACCGCGATCGGCACCACAGCCGCTGGACGTCCGAGCGTGAATCGGCGCTCTCGAGCCATAGACCGTCCGAATCGGTCCAGGCAACTTCCTACCTACCCGCGATCAACCACTGGAGGACCCATGAACGACGACAGAGGCGACAAAGTCCCACGCTGGTACTCGGCGGCACCGGCAAGACCGGCCGCCGAGTGGTCGAGCGCCTCACCGCGCGCGGCCTGCCTGTTCGCATCGGTTCGCGATCGGGCGAGCCTCGTTTCGATTGGGAGGACCGGTCGACCTGGGCCCAGGTTTTGGAAGGGGTCGGATCGGCCTACGTCTCCCATTACTGGGACGCGCTTCCGGGCGCCGCGGAGACGCTGGGCTTGTTCGCCGACCTGGCCGTGGAGAGCGGCGTTCCGCGTCTCGTTCTGTTGTCCGGGCGCGGCGAGGAAGAGGCCGAGCGTGCGGAGCGGGCCGTGCGCGCCTCCGGCGCCGAGCTGACGGTCTTGCGCTCGACCTGGTTCGCCCAGAACTTCAGCGAGGACTACTGGCAGGAACAGGTCCAGGCAGGCGAGGTTGCGCTTCCGGCCGGAGAGGTGCCCGAGCCGTTCGTCGACGCCGACGACATCGCCGACGTCGCGGTCGCGGCGCTGACCGACGATCGGCACGTCGGCGAGCTCTACGAGCTCACCGGGCCCCGGCTCCTCACGTTCGCGGAGGCGGTCATTGAAATCTCCCGGGCGGTGGGCCGCGAGGTCCGCTACGTACCGATCTCGATCGAGGACTTCGCCGCCGCCGCTGCCGAGCAGGGCGTTCCGAGCGAGGTCGTCGAGATGCTGACCTTCATCTTCGGTGAGGTCCTCGACGGCCGCAACGCCCGCCTGGCCGACGGCGTTCAGCGCGCCCTCGGCCGCGAGCCGCGGGACTTCAGCGACTACGCACGCGACGCGGCCGCCACCGGCATCTGGAACCCGAGGGCCACCGAAGGCCGCTTGACGTCATCCGGATCCAGACACCACAACAGCCCCACGCGGGCAGGAGGCCTACATGGCCAGCAGCACCAGCAACCCGGAAACCCGCCAACGGAGACCGAGAACGGATGGACGGGGACTACGCACAACAAGAGCTGGAGAACCGCGCCACCGTGGACGACCCGACGGGCCCCGACCGCAACGCGGACATCGTGCTGGGCGCCGCCGTGATCGCTATGGGCCTGGTGGCGGGGCTCTTCTACTTCTCCGCGATCGCCGTCATGCCGGCCCTGACCGCGGCCGACGACCGCACGCTTGTCGATGCGATGCGACAGATGATCGACAAGATCGAGAACCCGGCCTTCTTTTTGACCTTCCTCGGAGCTCCGGCGCTCGCCGCGGTCGCCCTCTTTCAGGCGCGTCGCTCCGGCTCGGCCAAGACCGCAGGCTGGATCGTCGCCGCCCTCGCCCTCTACGCGGTGATGGTCGTCGTCACCTTCGCAGTCCACATCCCGCTCAACGATGACCTGAAAAACGCGGGTGACCCCGCCAGCATCGAGAATCTAGCCGCTGTGCGCGACGACTTCGTGACCCCCTGGGTCGCCTGGGACATCGTCCGGACGCTGGCATCGACGGCGGCCTTCGGCTCCCTTGCCTGGGCGCTCGTCTTGCGCGGACGCATGGGGCGAGCGGAGCAACCACAACGGACCGACGGTCATGTGCGCGGCTAACGGCTCGGGCTACCAACCCGTCCCAGGCGGCGGCAGAGTGCTGCGATCCCATGAAAGGAGCACTCCCGCCGAACGGCCTGCCCTCCCGCAGGACAGTGGGGGGAAACCGCGTTACGGCAGCGTGACAAAGCCGACAACACCGCCCGTCCACCCTTGGTTGCTGCCGTTTGGACGTCGCGCAGGCCGGACCGCTGCGCGCGGGCGCACTACCCCTCGTACTTCTCGAAATCCTTCTTACGAGCGCCACAGACGGGACAGAACCAGTCGTCCGGGATGTCCTCGAACGCGGTTCCGGAAGGGATTCCGCCGTCGGGATCGCCCTCTGCGGGGTCGTAGATGAAGCCGCAGGAGGTGCAGATCCACAGCTGAGTGGTAAGCGTCTCGCTCATGAACGGCGCATACAGTAGCGCTAGGCTGCGGCCGTGAAGGTCGACCGGCCGCCTCCCGGCGAGGAGTTGAACGAGGGTGAGGTCACCCCCGCGCGGCAAGCCGCGACGCTCGTGCTCCTGCGCGACAGCCCGGACGGACCGGAGGTGCTGCTCGTGCAGCGCAACCCACAGCAGCACTTCATGGGCGGAGCCTGGGTGTTTCCGGGTGGGGCCCTGCACGCCGACGACGCCGACCTGGCGGCGGCGGCGGTGCGCGAGCTGGCCGAAGAGGCAGGGATCGCGCTGCCGGCCGCTGCCGAGATCGTGCCGTGGTCGCGCTGGATCACGCCCGAGGAGGTGAAGGTGCGCTTCGACACGTGGTTCTTCGTGGCCGAGGCTCCGGCCGGGGCCGAGGCCACGCCGGACGGCGGCGAATGCGTGGACGCGGACTGGCTGCGCCCCGCGGCCGCGCTCGATGCGCATCGCCGCGACGAGCTGATGCTGGTGTTTCCGACGGTCAAGCACCTGGAGGCGCTCGCGACCTTCGAGTCGGTGGATGCCGCACTGGACAAGGCGCGAAACCGTGAGGTGGTGCCGATTCAACCCCGGGTCGTGGTGCGGGGCGGGTCGGCCGAGGTGCTTCTCCCGGGCGACCCGGGCTATGACGACGTGCTTCCTGCCGAGTGACCGCCGCAACCCGGCGTCCCGTGCCTTGTTCCTAATGCAGTGAGACGAAGCGCCTGCATACTCGCCACCACGATTGCCGCCCTGGGTGCCACCAGCGCCGTCGCGCTGGCCGACACGCTGATAGGCACCGAGGCCGCCGAGCAGCTGCTAGGCACCCCTTCCGCCGATCAGATCTACGGCGAGGGCGGAGAGGACCGGCTCGTTGGCGACGCCTCGGGCGACTACCTCGAAGCCGGCAGCGGCAACGACCAGATCGAGGCCGGCGACGGCGTGGACCTGGCCATCGGCGGGACGGGGGACGATCGCATCGACGCCGGGACGGGCTTCGACGTGGTTTACGCGGGTGCGGGCGCGGATGTGGCGCTGGGGGGCACGGGCGCCGACACGCTCTTCGGCCAGGCCGGGGCCGATCAGCTGTTCGGAGGCTCCGGCGCCGACCGCATCTACGCGAGCCTCGGCGGTGACTTCGTCGACGCGGGCTCGGGTGCGGACCGCATCAGCTCCGAGCAGGACGACGCGACGATTCTGGGCGGGCCCGGCGCCGATGTGGTCACGGCCGACGGCGGAGCCATCGAGGTCAGCGGCGGCGGCGGCCGCGACCGCATTCGCACCGGAACGTTCGCCGACCGGGTCAACGGCGGCGGCGCGCCCGACTCGATCGACACCGGTCCCGGCGATGACGTCGTGCGGTCACGCGACGGCAGGCGCGATCGCGTGCGCTGCGGGGACGGCCGGGACACCATCGACGCCGATCCGCTCGACCTGCTGAGCGGCTGCGAGATCGCCGCGACGCAGCGCCGTCGGCGCATCGGGTAGAACGTCCACATGCCGAGCGCCGCTCTGACGGTGGCCGTGACCGGCCCGACGGGCGACCTGGGCCTGGGCATCATGGACGCCCTGGAGCGCTCGCGGGCCGTGAAGAACATCGTCGCCATGGCCCGTCGGCCGTTCGATCCCGCCGACCGCGGCTGGCGCAAGACCGAATACCGCCAGGGCGACGTGACCGACACAGCGAGCGTGCGCCGGCTGGTTGAGAACGCCGACGTGGTCGTGCACCTCGCCTTCGCGATCCTGAGCGCGAGCGACGCCACGCACGAGCTCAACGTCGCCGGCTCGAGGCGGGTCTTCGAAGAGTCGGCCAAGGCCGGGGCCAAGCGCATCTGTTACGCATCGAGCGTGGCCGCCTACGGCTTCCACGAGGACAATCCCGACTGGCTGACCGAGCAGGTGCCGCCCCGTGGCTCGCCCGAGCACCCCTACTCGCAGCAGAAGGCCGAGGTCGAGGGCGTGCTTGGGGAGGTTCTGCTCAAGCATCCGGGCACGGTGGCCTACGCCTTTCGGCCCTGCATCGTCGCCGGTCCCGAGGCCCAAACGATGCTGCAGGAGATCCCCTACCTTCGCCTCGGTGCGGCGATGCCCGACAGCGTGGCTCGGCTGCTCGACTCGCTGCCCGTGCTCAAGCCGGTGATCCCCGATCCGGGCGCCCGCTTCCAGCTGGTACACGAGGACGATGTGGCGCGTGCCTTCGTGGCCGGAGTGCGCGGCCTCGGAGAGCCCGGGCCCTACAACCTCGCCGCGGGCGGGACCCTGACGATGTCCGATCTCGCCGCCGCTCTGGGCTGGTACTCGGTGCCGGTACCCAAGCTGGCCGTGGAGGCCACGGCAGAGATCGCCACCCGGTTGCCGTTGGTGCCCGACTCGATCGCATGGCTGCACTCGGTCCGCAAGCCGGTGCTGATGAAGACCGCGCGCGCGAAGAAGCTGCTCGGATGGCGGCCGAAGTACACCGCCCGGCGCACCCTCGACGAGATGGTCACCAGTTACAGGGCGCTGCGGTACAGCTCCGCGTAGTCCTCCTCGTCCATCTCACGCGGGTTGAGCAGCGTGGTGCCGTCTCCCATCGCTCCCTCCACGAGAGCCGGGATGCCCGACTCGGGCACGCCGGCCTCCGAGAGACGCGTGGGCAGCCCGAGGCGGCGAATCAGCTTGGTGATGTGCTCGGCAAGCGCGTCGCCGATCTCGGGGTCGTGGATGTCGAAGAGCTCCCCGATGTCGCGATAGCGGTCAGCGATGTCCGCGCCGCCGGCCGCGTTGTGCCGAATCACGTGGGGCAGGTGAATCGCGTTGGCCACACCGTGCGGCACGCCGAAGTGAGCTCCCACCGGGTGGGACATCGCGTGCACCGAGCCCAGCGAGAGGGTGATCGCGAGGTTGGCCGCGATCAGCATGTTGCCGCGCGCCTCCTCGTCGGCCTCGCCGTGCTCGACGGCGCGTTCGAGGTTGTCTCGGATCATGCGCAGCGCGTGCAGCGAGCGAGCGTCGCCGTGGGCGCTCCAGTCCGCCGAGACGTACCCCTCGATCGCGTGGGTCATGGCGTCCATTCCCGTTGCCGCCGCCACGGAGGCGGGCAGCGTACGGGTGCTGTCGGGGTCGAGAATGGCCAGCCGGGGGAACAGCGGGAAGTCGGCGATCTCGAGCTTGACCTTGTTCTCGTGATCCTTGATCACGGCCGCCATCGAAACCTCGCTGCCGGTGCCCGCGGTGGTGGGTATGCAGGCCAGGGGCGCTATGTCGAGCGGACGGCCCCTGCCGTCGGCCTCGCGTGGCATGAGAAAGAAGCCCTCCTGCTCGCGCGCGCTGCCCCCGTGGGTGAACACCGCGTCGGCCAC
The DNA here is from genome assembly GCA_963728495.1 of uncultured Thermoleophilaceae bacterium. Classification (GTDB taxonomy): domain Bacteria; phylum Actinomycetota; class Thermoleophilia; order Solirubrobacterales; family Thermoleophilaceae; genus JACVRW01. Next base: position 649,315 of record CAVSKI010000003.1, read on the forward strand.
CTTGGCAGTGTCCATCACCGAGCCGCCCCCCACGGCCAGGAAGGAATCCGCGCCGGCCTCCTTGGCTGCTGCGGCGCAGAGCTCGCAGACCACGGTCGACGAGTCCTGGGGCACGCCGTCGAAGACGCCGGCAACCTCCAGGCCGCCCTCGGCCACGCCCGCCTCGACCTTGTCAACGAGGCCGGTGCCGCGAATGGTCTCGTCGGTGACGATGAACACGCGGCCCGCACCCTCCTTGAGGAACTCGAAGCCCGTGGACTCCAGGAGGTCGCGCCCGGCTATGACCCGAGTGGTTGAGGCGTACTGGTAGAAGTCCTTGAAGCCGCGCAGCGGCAGGCGGTCGAGCGCCGAGCCTGCGTTCACTTGGCCTCGAGCAGGTCCCTGCGCCCGTCCTCCTCGAGCAGACGGCGATAGCGCGGGAACACGGGCTTCACGAGCGGTACGAGCTTGAGGATCTTGGCCACGGGGCCCTTGGCCTTCATCTGGCCTCGCGCCAGCGCCACCGTCACGTTGACGTTTCCGAGCCAGAAGCGGTGGGCGGTGTCCGCATCCATGGTCATCACGACCTCGGGCTCCATCGTCGTCTGCCCGCAATCCACCTGGCCGTCCTCGCCGTCGAGCAGCTTGACGGTGATCTGCGACTCGGGCTCGCGATACCGGTATTGGACGATCGTGTTCGCCTTGCTGAACTTGGGCGCCATCTCGTCGTCCTCGGCCAGATCCTCGAAGAGCTTGCCGATGTAGGCGTACACCTCGTCCGCATCCTTGAAGTAGGGCACGCGGTGATCCTAGCTACGCCCCGGTCGTGGAAATGAGCTGGCCACCACCGCATCCCAGGCGCGATCCGGGAGCAACTTGCGCTGTGTCATGAGAACTCGCGCCGAAGCGGTTACGGGGTATCGCGCCCGCGGGCGCTTGGCGGTTAGGGCCTTCTCGATCGCCTTGGCCACCGCCTCCGGACCCCCGCCGAGCCTGCCCAGCGGGCCTTCGTAGGCACCCGCGGTAGCCGCGGATACGGCGGTGTTGAACTCGGCGTACGGGCCGTCCTCGTGCGAAACCGAACCCACCGCGGTCTCGGCGAAGTTGGTCTTGATGAGGCCGGGCTCGATCACCACCACGTCGATCCCGAAGCCCTGGACCTCGAAGCGCATGGCGTCGGACATCGCCTCCACCGCGTACTTGGTGGCGTGGTAGACGCCCCCGCCCGGAAAGGTGAGCTTGCCTCCCATCGAGCTCACGTTGACGATCCGGCCGCCGCCCTGACGCCGCATCCCGGGCAGCACCAGCTGGCACATCCGCAGCAGGCCGAACACGTTGGTCTCGAACTGGCGGCGAACATCATCCAGGCCGATCGTCTCCAGCGCGCCGCTCTGGCTGTAGCCGGCGTTGTTCACAAGGGCCCCGACGGCGCCTTCGGCTTCTTCCACCGCAGACACCGCGGCGCTCATCGATGCCTCGTCGTTGACGTCGAGGGCGAGCGTCTTGCAGCCCGCGTTCTTGAGGTCCTCGATCGACTCCAGCCGGCGAGCCGTGGCGTAGACGCTGTGACCTGAGCGGGCCAGATGCTCGGCGGTCGCTCGGCCGATGCCGGTCGAACAACCCGTGATGAGCACTGCCTTGGAGGTGCCGGCCATTTGCTGAGTATCCCGTACCAGCGCCTGCTGGATCCGGACGGGTTCGACCTCGACCGCGTCTACGCCGACCTCGACGCGGTGCTGGCGCGCGGCCTCACGAGCAGCGTCTGAACCGCCCGCCCGATCCGGCCGCGCTCGTCCCACAGCGCGGTGTCGGCCATGCCCAGAGAGCCAATCAGCGTGCGCGCCTCGAGGCACACCCATTCGCCCTCCGGCGGGCGCAGCAGGTGCACGCTCAGGTCGGTGTTGATGAAGAGGTGCTCGCGCCAGTCGAGTGCCGCGCTCACCCCGTTGCCCGAGTCGGCGGCGACCATCACCCGCTCGAGAGCGCTGGGCGCCTCGCCGGCCACGAGCGGTACACGCATGCGCATCCAGACCGTCGCCGGACCGGGCTCCCGGAACGAGCCAGTCACGAAGCGGTATTCCATCGCGGTGTGGTAGCCGACGTCCTGGCCGGTCGGGAAGAAGTCGCGCTCCTCGCCCTCGGCGGGGCCGGCCGACGGCGCCTCGCTCGCCTGGCCATACGCACCTGTCTCGAGGCGCCACCCTCGCGCGCGCATCAACTCGCCGCCCGCAGCGCTCAGCGAAGCCTCCAGCAGCTCGACACTCCGGCCCGGGCGCACGACCTGCGCGCTCACGCGCAGCGGCTCGAGCGGCACCGGCCGCAGGATCTCGACGGTCACTCGGCCGATCTGCATTCCCTCCCGCGGCTCGCAGCTCTCGAGAGCGCGGGCTATGAGCGCGGACGGCGGGCCGGCGTGCTGAGCACCGGGGTCCCAGGGCCCGCGCGTGAGCTCGGTGGGCACCACGTGCTCGCCCTCCACTCGGTAGAAGCTCTCGCTCAAGGGCGGGCAGGGTAGCCTGCGCGATCTGTGCAGGCGGTCACCTTCCAGGCTCCCGGCGAGGTTCGAGTCGAGGAGCGGCCCGAGCCCGAGCTGCTGGAGCGCGACGACGCGGTGGTGCGCGTGGAGGCCACCGGCGTCTGTGGCTCGGATCTGCACATCTACCACGGCCGGGTGGCCATCGAACCCGGCTTCACGCTCGGGCACGAGTTCGTGGGCACCGTGGCCGCGGCCGGCGAAGGTGTGACCGAGATCGCCGAGGGCGACCGTGTACTCGGCTGTTACTGCTCCGCGTGCGGCAGCTGCTTCTTCTGTCGCCGCGGCGATTTCCACCAGTGCGACGAGGGCCGTGTGTTCGGACACGGCAGAACGCTCGGCTCGCTCCAGGGCGCGCAGGCGGAGCAGGTGCTGGTGCCCCACGCCAACCTCACGCTGCGCAGCGTGCCCGAGGGCATGTCCGAGGACGTGGCGCTGTTCGCGGGCGACGTGATGGGCACCGGCTGGCACGCGGTCGACCAAGCCGGCATCCGGCCCGGCGACTGCGCGGCCGTGCTCGGACTCGGGCCGGTGGGCTTGTGCGCCGTCCAGGCGGCGAAGGCAGCGGGCGCGGCGAAGATCGTCGCCATCGACACAATCGAGGAGCGACTGGGGATGGCGCAACGGTTCGGAGCCGAACCGGTTCACCTGGCCGAGGAAGATGCGCGCGCCGCGATCAAACGCGCCACCGACGGGAGGGGAGTGGACGCCGCCATCGACGCGGTCGGTCACGCCGACGCGCTGGAGCTGGCCGTACGCCTGACCCGAAAGGGGGGCACGGTTGCGGCGATCGGCGTCTACGCGGAGCGAATAGACGTGCACATGGGGATCATCTGGATCAAGGGCCTGACCCTGAGGACCGGACAAGCGAACGTGATCGGGCACGTGGACCGGGTGCTGGCGATGATGGCAGCGGGCCTGCTGGACCCTTCCCCCCTTGTGACTCACCACATGTCCCTGGCCGACGCTGAGGAGGCCTATGCCGTCTACGACCGCCGGGAGGCTCTGAAGATCGTGATGACGCCATGAACATCGAGCGCGGAACCAGGGCGCTGCTCACCCGGCGGCGGGAGATCGTTGCCCAGGGCGCCGAGCCGGTCGGCTGGAAGATCGGCTTCAACGTGCCCGCGCTCCAGGAGAAGCTCGGAATCGACGCTCCGCTCGCCGGCTTCTTGATCGGCGACGGCCTGATCGAGGACGGGGCGACGTGGTCGCTGGGCAACGACGGAGAGGTGGTCGTGGAATCCGAGGTCGCGGTTGAGCTGGGCGCCGATGCTCGCTCGATCGTCGCCCTTATGCCCGCCCTCGAGCTGACCGATCCGCCCGATCTCTCGCAGGACGTCGAGACGATTCTGGCCGGGAACATCTTCCACCGCGGCGTGGCCTTCGGCCCGCGAGCCGAGACCGGCTCCCCGGGCGCGGCGCGAATCCTCGTGAACGGTGAGCGCGCAGCACGAGATCCCGGCCCAGGAGGCGGGCGCTCGCCTGGAGGAGATGGTCGAGGTCGTGGCCGCGCGCCTGGCGGACGCCGGGGAGCAGCTCGAGGCCGGGCAGCGCATCATCACCGGCGTGCTCGCCCCACCCCACGCGGCGGAGCCCGGCGACGTGGTGCGCCTCGAGATCGACGGTCTCGGCGGCGTGGAGCTGCGCTTCTCGTAGCATCGGCGTAATGACCACCTCTACCGCTCTCCCCGACGCCCTCTCCGAGCCGGCCCGCTCCTACGCCGCCGGTCCCCACCGCCTACTGATCGGCGGCGAGCGCTTCGACGCCGGCGAGGGCCGCACGTTCGAGACGGTCGACCCGGCCACCGGGCGGGTCATCGCCGAGGTCGCACACGCCGGCGCCGCGGACGTGGATCGCGCAGTGCGAGCCGCCCGGGAGGCCTTTGAGGACGGCCGCTGGAGCGGCGTGCCGGCCGCGCAGCGCACGCGCTCGATGCTGGCCTTCGCCGACGCGATCGAGCAAAACGCGGACGAGCTGGCCGAGCTCGAGTCGCTCGACAACGGCAAGCCGGTCAGGATCGCGAGGCGGGTGGATGTGGCGCTCGCGGCCGAGCACCTGCGCTACTTCGCGGGCTGGCCGACCAGGATCGCCGGCGACGTGCTGCCCGTGGCCACGGCGAACATGCATTGCTATACGCGCAAGGAGCCGGTGGGTGTCTGCGCGCAGATCATCCCCTGGAACTTCCCGATCCTGATGGCGGCGTGGAAGCTCGGCCCGGCCCTGGCCGCCGGCTGCACGGTGGTTCTCAAGCCCGCCGAGCAGACCCCGATCACCGGCCTGCGGCTGGGCGAGCTGGCGCTCGAGGCCGGGCTGCCCGAGGGCGTGTTGAACGTGATCGCCGGCGATGGGGAGACCGGCGCCGCGCTGGTCGACCACCCCGACGTCGACAAGATCGCCTTCACCGGCTCGACCGTCGTGGGGCGTGACATCGGCGCCAAGGCGGGCGGGGCGCTCAAGCGGGTGACGCTCGAGCTGGGCGGCAAGTCGCCGAACATCATCCTGCCCGACGCCGACCTCGACGTAGCGGTCAAGGGCGCCTACCAGGCGATCTACTACAACACGGGTCAGGCCTGCAACGCCGGCTCGCGGCTGTTCGTCCACGCCGATCAGTACGACGAGGTGATCGGCGGCCTGGTGGAGGCGGCGGGGAAGGCGCGGCTGGGACCGGGCCTCGAGCCCGGCACCCAGATGGGCCCGCTGATCTCCGCCGAGCAGGAGGAGCGCGTGCGCGGCTACATCGAGTCCGGCAAGTCCGAGGGGGCGGAGCTCGTGACCGGCGGGGGCAAGCGCGAAGGCGACGGCTACTTCGTCGAGCCGACGCTCTTCAGCGCCACCAGCGACGACCTGACCATTGCGCGCGAGGAGATCTTCGGCCCGGTGCTGGTCGCCCTCCCATACGACTCGCTGGAGGAGGTGGCGGCGCGCGCCAACGACACGGAGTACGGCCTCGCCGCCGGCGTCTGGACGCGCGATCTGCGCAAGGCGCACAAGCTGGCCGCGCTGCTTCGCGCCGGTGATATCTGGATCAACACCTGGAGCGAGGGCGACCCGTCGGCCCCTTTTGGAGGCTTCAAGTCCTCGGGCGTCGGCCGCGAGCACGGTCGCGAGGGCCTCGAGGCCTACCTCGAGAACAAGACCGTCTGGGTCAACCTCGACTGAAGCGGTCAGGATCGAAGGGGGCCAGGTCGAGCGCGGGCGGTTCGCGGCAGATGCCCTGAGCCACCAGCCGGCCGGTTATCGGACCATGCGCGACTCCGGCTCCCTCGTGGCCGGTGGCCACCCAGAGCCCCTCGGCGGCCGCCGAGGGCCCGATGGCCGGCAGGCCGCCGGGTAGCCAGGGGCGCAGCCCGGCCCAGGCGGAGTCGATCTCCAGCTCGGCGAGGCCGGGCGCGAGGAGGGATGCCCGCTGGATCAGGGCCGCGCTCACGGCCGGGTCGACCGAGAGGTCGAAGCCGCGCCGTTCGCGGCTGGAGCCCACGAGCACGTGGCCTTCGAGCGTCGTCTCGATCACGGGACTCACCACCAGCCCCTCGTCGGAGCTCGCCACGGCGGCCATGTAGCTGCCGTCGATCACCTTTCGGGCCAGGAAAGCCGGCCGGCGCTCGAGGCGCACAAGCTGGCCCTTGCGCGGCTCGAGCGGCAGCCGCAGCCCGGCCGTGGCCGCGAGCGCGGAGCTCCACGGGCCCGCGGACAGCACCACGCAGTCGGCGCTCACCGGAGAGCGTCCGGCGACGCCCTGTACGCGCCCGGCACTCACCTCGATGTGCTCTGCGGTGCAACCGCTCAGTACCGTCGCGCCCTGGCGCCGGGCCTCACGCGCCAGCGCTCGCGCGATTGCGCGCGGCGCGCACTGTAGGTCGTCGGGGAACCAGGAGGCGCCGAGGATCTCACCGCGCAACTCAGGCTCGGCCTCGCGCACGTCGCCAGGGCCGCGCAGGTCGCAGCTCACTCCAGCAGCCCCCATGCCGGTCACGCGTCGGCGCTCGGCCTCCCAGCTCGCCCGCTCGCCGTGGACCACCAGCGCGCCCTTGCGCCGAATGCCTGCTTCGGCGCCGAGCAGCGCTTCGATCTCGTCGTAGAGCGTCAGGCCGGCCCTGGCCAGGTCGAGCTCCGGGCCGGGCTGCTTGTCGCAGCACAGCACGTTGCCCTCGCCCAAGCCGGTGGTGGCACTGGCCGGTTCGGGCTCGCGCTCGATCAGGCAGACGCTCACTCCGCGCCGGGCGAGCTCCCACGCCGTGGCGCAGCCGACGATGCCCGCGCCGAGTACGGCAACGTCGAAGCTCCTCAGAGCGCGAAGCCCTCCGGGAAGGGGTCGTCGGGGTCGAGGACGTACTCACCAATGCCGGTGATCCAGGCCCGGCCGCTGATCTCGGGCACCACCGCCGGCAGCCCCCCGACCTCGGTCTCCTCGACTATCCGCCCCGCGAAGCGGGTGCCGATCACCGATCGGTTGACGAACTCCTCGCCGACGCCGAGCTCGCCGCGTGCGTGCAGCGCGGCCAGCTTGGCCGAGGTGCCGGTGCCACAGGGCGAGCGATCGAGCCAGCCCGGGTGGATGGACGTGGCACTGCGCTGGGACTGGGGCCCGTCCTCGCCGGGCGCCGTGAAGATCACGTGCTTGCAGCCGGAGATGCGCGAATCCGCGGGGTGCTCCGGACGGTCCGCCGCGTTGACCGCCGCCATCACCTCGAGGCCCCGCTCGACCAGCTCGCTCGCCCGCGCCGGGTCGACCTCCAGGCCGGCCACTTCAGCGGGCAGGATCGCGTAGAAGTTGCCGCCGAAGGCCATGTCGTAACTGAGCACCTGGCCTTCGAGCTCGATCTTGCCGTCTCGCGCCAGCAGGAACGAGGGCACGTTGCGTAGCGCCACCGAACGCGCCCGCCCGTCCTCCACCGCCACCCGCGCCTCCACGAGCCCGGCAGGAGTGTCGAGGCGCACCACCGTCTCCGGCTCGGTCACGTCCACCATGCCCGTCTCCACCAAGACGGTCGCCACGCCGATGGTCCCGTGGCCGCACATCGGCAGGCAGCCGGACACCTCGATGAAGACCACGCCCCAATCGGCCTCCTCGAGCAGGGGCGGCTGCAGGATGGCCCCCGACATCGCGCCGTGACCGCGGGGCTCGCGCATCAGCATCAGCCGCATTCCGTCCATGTGCCGCTCGAAGTGAAGCTTTCGGTCCAGCATCGAGTCGCCGGGAATCGGCCCCACACCGCCGGTGACCACCCGGGTGGGCATCCCCTCGGTATGCGAGTCGACGGCAGAGAGGACTTGCCGTGCTCTCACGCGGCCACGCCGGCCCCGAGCGCGGCCACCGCCTCCTTCACCTCACGTTGCTCGCTCTCGTTCAACTCCAGCCGGGGCGGGCGGCAGGGCCCGCCGCGGCGCCCGGTCAGGTCCATGGCCGCCTTGAAGTACTGAACCAGCTTGGGCCGCATGTCGAGCCGGGCCAGCGGCAGAATGCGGGCGTAGATCGCGCGGGCGTCGTCGAGGCTGCCCTCGCGGCACAGGCGCAGCAGATCGGCGCACTCACACGGGGCGATGTTGGCCACGCCGGAGACCCAGCCGGTGGCACCGGCGCAGAACCCCTCGAGCGCCCAGTCGTCGCCACCCACCAGCACCTCGAAGCCATCGGTGATGTTGAGCAGCTCGGCCAGCCGGCGAGCGTCGCCCGAGCACTCCTTGATCGCAACGACCCCATCGATCGCGGCCAGGCGGGCCACGAGCACGGGCGGCATGTCGGTTCCGCTGGCCTTGGGGTTGTTGTAGGCCATGATCGGTAGGTCGGTCGACTCCGCCACCGCGCGGTAGAAGGCCTCGATCTCGCGGGCGTCGCCCGAGTAGCCGAGCGAGGGCAGCAGCATCAGTGCTCCGGCACCCGCCGCGGCGGCATCTTCGGCATACGCGATCGAGGTCGAGGGCGTCTCGCTCGACACCCCGGCGGTCACCGTCACCCGGCCGTCCACGGCCCCCACCAGCGTCTCGATCACGAGCCGGCGCTCCGAGCGGCTCAAGCTCTGGGCCTCGCCCATCGTCCCGGTGGCGACCAAGCCTGTGGCTCCGTCGTCGAGCAGGCCGCCGGCCGTGACGGCCAGCGCGTCGACGTCCACCTCGTCGTTCGCATCGAACGGCGTCAGCGCCGCCGGGATCACACCTTCGAAATGCACCTCGCCCTCCTCGTCAGGAGGTCCGAGTGTACGACCGTCAGCCGCGCCCGATGCGGTAGACCGCTCCTCCGAGCGAGACGGCGTACACCCGACCGCGGCCGTCCTCGCCGAAGGAGGCGAGGTCCGACACCTCCAGCCCGGTGGCCTTCGAAGCCGACCGTGGCCGGTGCAGCCGGGAAAGGCGGAGCGTGCCCTCGCAGTAATCGCCGTACACATAGCGCCCGTAGAAGCGAGTGCCCCGCAGCGAACGGTCGCGGATCACATAACCGCCGGTGATCGAGCAGAAGCCGTCCCCCGAGTGGGAGTGGGTGATGACGGGTGGCAGGTGGCCCGGAGCGCGTCCGCCCTCGTAGCCGCTGCGGCCCTCGAAGACGTCCCAGCCGAAGTTGTAGCCGCCGCGCGGCTGGCGTCCGCCCGAACGACCACCCACGAAGGAGATCTCCTCGATCTCGTCCTGACCGACATCGCCGATGGTCAGGCTGCCCTTGGACCGGTCGAAGGAGAAGCGGTAGGGGTTGCGCAAGCCGTAGGCGTAGATCTCAGGGCGGGCGCCGGAACGACCGCGCAACGGGTTGTCGGCGGGGACGTCGTAGCCCCCGTTCGGCCGTGGGTCGATCCGGAAGAGCTTGCCCAGCGGCTCGCCCAGGTCCTGCGCGTTCTCGTCCGGGTCGCCCCCGCCCCCGCCGTCGCCGAAGCCGGCGTAGAGGTAGCCGTCGGGCCCGATCTGCAGCTGGCCGCCCTTGTGATTGAAGCGCGGGTGGGGCACTCGCAGCACCGATCGGCGGGAGCCGGGGTCGGCGCGGTTGGGATTGCCCTCCGAACGCCGGAACTCGTCGATCTGGAGGAAGCCCTCGTTGTCGGTGTAGTAGACGTAGAAGCGCCCCGACTCCGAGTAATCGCGCGCGAAGGCCATCGAGAGCATTCCGCTCTCACCCTCGGGCGCGGCGACCCGATCGGAGATGTCGAGGAATGGCGTGCCCAGCTTCCGCCGCCCGCGCACGACCACGATCTGGCCGTCGCGCTGGACGACGAAGCGCCGGCGGTCACCGCGCGGCGCGGTCAGATAGGTGGGCTGCTCGAACGTTCCCAGGCGCAGCAGGCGCACGGGGCGCCGTTGTGCCGCTGTGCGCGTATCGCCGCTCGATTCTCCGGAGGTGGCGGTCGAGGCAGGCTCGGCGCGCTCGCCGCCGCCGTCGTCCGAAGAGCATCCGGCCAGCATCGAAAGGACAAGACCGACGGTCAGCATCGCTCGGCAGGCGCTCACGCAAGCTCAGTATGGCAACCGCCTCTTCGGCCGCGCGCCGCTTGGCGCCCGGGCGCTATCTTAGGCCCGTCGGGCTGTGGCGCAGCTTGGTAGCGCGCTCCGTTCGGGTCGGAGAGGTCGCTGGTTCAAATCCAGTCAGCCCGATTACCCGCCGTCCTCCGTACCTCTTGACCCCTTCACGCCGCCCGCGCGCGCCTCCTGCTCGAGCTCGCGTTCGACTGCCTGGGACGCCGGGCTCGGCGCTTCTCGAATCGCACGAGCGTGCGCCCGTCTCGGCTTCTCACCTCGAGGCGGTCGACGAGCGCCGCGATGATCTGCATCCCGCGGCCAGAGGTCGCCTCGAGCGTGGCAGGCACCAGCGCGCTGTCGAAGGTCCCGAGGTCGCAGACCTGCACCCACAGACCACCGGGGCATGGCTCGGTTGTGAGGAGGATGCAGTCGTTCGGCCAGGCCTTGCCGTGCTGCACGGCGTTGGTCACCGCCTCGGTCGTGGCGAGCATCAGGTCCCATGCGGACTCGCCCTCGAGACCGGCCTCGGTGGCCGCCTCACGAACGATGAAACGCGCGGCTCGAGCGGCGGCGGGTGTGGCCGGCAGCCATGTCTCGCGCTTCATCTCCCACCCCCCCACCGCGATCGGTCTGCCGCTCATCGGGTAGCTCCTTGCCCGCCACCGGAGGCAGATCGCAGCGACCCCTCGCGGGATTCTTCGATGGAGCCGCCGGCGTCCCGCTCTCCCCCGTTACGCGACTCCGAGGCTCCGCGGACCAGGCCGGGTGTACCCGGCCGCCGCCTGCACCCCAGAGGGTCGCCACATCGTCCCCCCACGAAGCGTTGGCACGTTCTCGCCGTTCAGCGAATTGGCGATCGCCTGCAGGGTCATCCCGCTCGCGCGCATCGCCCGTATGCGCTTCTTCAACGCCGGGACGTCATGTCGCGCCAGCCCACTGCTGGTGTTGTTCGCATTCCCGGTCGGTCGCTGACCAGGCACTGGATGGGGGTGGCCGGTGTGCGACGACGAACCGTTTTGCCCGGGGAGCGACACGAGCGTGTCGGCCTTCCCGCCGGTCCTCGTGCCCGTGTCGAGCCCGTCACCGACCGCCACCAGGCGCGCGTCTCGCCGCCGAAGCCACTCGACGATGTGGTCGACCTCCGGGGCCGAGCGGCTCAGCCGCCCAACTTCCGCAACCACCAGGCATGACGCCTCCCCGGCCGCGAGTCGCTGAAGGGCGTACTGCAAGCCGGGTCGCTCTTGCGCCGTGTCCTTGCCCTGGACGAAGTCTGTGATGACCCCATCGAGTGCCAGGCCACGCTGACCGCAGGCCCTATTGATGGCAGCTATCTGGTCGCGGAGCTCCTGTCCGTCCGCCACTCCGGCGCTCGCATAGCCGAGCGCAGCGACCCCATTCCGCTGGCCGCTCGGCTCTGGGCTCGACCGGACCGTTGACCCAGCAGTCGGCTTCGCCGCCTCCGTGCCGCCGTTCGGCATCGGCCCGGGTTCCACCGGACCGCTCGTCACGCCGCTTGGCTCTGGCTTGCGACGCCTTCCTAGGAGCCAGCCCGCAAGCAGGCCGCATATCGCCCCCAGCGCGAGCGCCAGCAACGCCCAAAACAGCGGAGATGTCGATTCGGCTCCATCTCTTTCCTCAGCACGATCCCGGGCAGCCAGGGTTCGTGTCCCGCCCTGGTCCGACCCTCCGGCCGGCCTGCTGCCGTCGGCTCGACCGGCCCGCTCATCCGGACCGGAGGCCGCGGCCCGGCTGGCCGGACGCGTGTCGGTTGCACGATGGGCCGGCTGGTCACCATCGGCGCGCGCGAGGGCCACCGCCGTCGCAGGCGACACCACGCCGCTGGAGGGTTGCCCGGCCGTGTCCTGGAAGCGCTCAATCGCGGCCCGCGTACGGGGGCCGTACCGGCCGTCAACCGGTCCCGGGCGCTGGCCGAGGGCACGCAGCCGTCGCTGGACGTCACGCACCCGCGGTGAACCCCCGGGCTGTCCGTACCCTGCGCCCGGCGCGAGCGGCGGGCTCTCGGCGTTCAGCACGCGACGGGTCCGAGGTCCGACGATTCCGTCGACCGAGAGCCCGCTGTCGCGCTGGAGGCCCTCAACCGCTGCCTCCGTTAGCGGTCCGTATAGACCGTCAACCGGTCCCGGCCGGTTGCCGAGGGCCCGCAGCCTGCGCTGCAGCGCCCGCACACGCCGGGCGCCCTGCGGCTGTCCGTAGCCCGCTCCGCGGACGAGCGGTGCGCTCGCACGATCCGCTTCCGGGCGGGAGTCGCTGGGAGCGCCCGCGACGCTCATGGTCGGGACGCACAGCAGGGCAAGGCAAGCCAGGACGCTCGCCGCCACTGCCCGCGTGACCCCCACGCAATATTTGTTTTTCATGTCCTACTCCTGAGTCGAACGGTGCACCCGCGCGCCTACGGCACGCGGGTAGGACTGACTGGCCTGAAAGGCGTCAGCCGGGTCGTTCGTTCAGAGCGACGATCGCCACGGAACGCCACCGCACCGGAGGCAGTTGCAACCTGCTCCAGAGTCCGGCGGCGAACGCGGCAGCCACGAACAGAAGGGCGTAAAGAGCGGATCCCCCGCCGGACGACGCAGCTCCCGCTGCGCCCGACGCCGCACCGCCAGTCAGCGGAGGCGGCGAGGGAGAAGGAGCCGGTGACGGATCGTTGGCCCCAGGGTCGGAATCCGGCCTCGAGGGCGACACGCCAGAGGGCGCCCGATCCTCGCCCGCCAGGATGGCCAAGGCGGTCTTCAGCCCGGGAGCCTCGTCCATCAGCCTGAGCGCCTCACGCAACGCCGCCTGCGCCGGCGTTACGGGGCCTGCTGAGGCGTGGTTGGGAACCGGCTCGGGGAGCGTGCCGGCGGCCGTGCGGGGCTCGGGTGTCGACGCGGGCGTGGACGCCAGAGTTGTGCCCGATGCGGGGCCGGCGACCGGCGCGGGCGTCGGCTCAGCCGTCGGCGCTTGCGTGGGCTCGGGCGTCGGCCCCGGGTCGGCGTCGGCGTCGCCGCCGAGGTCAGCGCCGGCGCGGGCTCGGCGACCGGCGCGGGTCGCCGGCTCATGCACCGGAGCGGGCTCGGCGACCGGCGCGGGTGTAGGCGCAGGCGCCGGCTCCGGAATCGCCGGGCTCGGCTCAGGCACCGGAACCGGAGCAGGCTCGGCGACCGGCGCGGGTGTAGGCGCGGGCGCCGGCTCCGGGATCGCCGGGCTCGGCTCAGGCACCGGAACCGGAACAGGCTCCGCGACCGGATCAGGCGGCGCAGGCGCCGGCTCCGGGACACCGGACCGGAGCGGGCTCGGCTCAGGCACCGGAACCGGAACAGGCTCCGCAACCGGATCAGGCAAAGGCGCAGGCGCCGGCTCCGGGAACACCGGGCTCGGCTCAGGCGTCGGAGCGGGCTCGGGCGTCGGCTCCACGTTGAGAGTCGGTGCGGGCTCCACTGTCGGCGGGTCGAGCGCCGGCTCCGGGAACACCGGGCTCGGCTCAGGCCGGAACCGGAACAGGCTCCGCAACCGGATCAGGCAAAGGCGCAGGCGCCGGCTCCGGGAACACCGGGCCCGGCTCAGGCGCCGGAGCGGGCTCGGGCGTCGGCTCCACGTTGAGAGTCGGTGCGGGCTCCACTGTCGGCGGGTCGAGCGCCGGCTCCGGGAACACCGGGCTCGGCTCAGGAACCGGAACAGGCTCCGCAACCGGATCAGGCAAAGACGCAGGCGCCGGCTCCGGGAACACCGGGCTCGGCTCAGGCGACCGGCTCCGCCACGGGTCGGGCAAAGGCGCGGGCGTCGGCTCCGGGAACACCGGGCTCAGCTCAGGCACCGGCACCGGAACCGGCGCGGGCTCCGCAAAGGGGTCGGGCAAAGGCGCGGGCGCCGGAACCGGCACGGGCTCCTCCGCCACCGGGTCGGGCAAAGGCGCGGGCGTCGGAACCGGAACAGGCTCCGCAACCGGATCAGGCAAAGGCGCAGGCGCCGGCTCCGGGAACACCGGACCCGGCTCAGGGGCCGGAGCGGGCTCGGGCGTCGGCTCCACGTTGAGAGTCGGTGCGGGCTCCACTGTCGGCGGGTCGACCGCCGGCTCCGGTGTGGGGGGCGGCGGGTCGGGCGCCGGCTCTGATGCCGGGACCGGAATCCGTTCTAGCGCTGGCACGGGGGTGGGCTCCGGCGTCGGCACCGGCATGGGTGGCGGTATCAACTCCGACGTCGGCACGGGGGCGGGTTCGGGTACCGGCGACTCCTCGGGAGCGAGCCACTCCGGCTCTGTAGCGGGTGCTGGGCCCTCCGGTGGAGTAAGCACGTCACCCCCGAGGTCCGTCTCGCCGGGAGCGACCTGCGCCGACGCAGACGAAACCAGGAGCGCGAAGGAGATCACGGTGATGATCAGCGCAACCAGAGGCATGCCGCTGCGGCGGTCGATTACGACGCCACTGGTAGCACTGCCTTCGCTTGTACGCTTTCTATCCGCCACTGTCCTGGGGAACTGTCGGCCGACGTTGCTTCGAGACTAAGCTCAAAACTGGAGGTCGGGGTGGGGGGACGAAATGTGGAAACCCGCAAATTGCGGGAATTTCAAATCGCGTGATATTGCGTAAACGCAAGTGTGGGATTGGCCGCGAGTCCGGGACACGAGTTCATCCACTTCTGGAGCTGTGCCGCCAAGGCAGGAAATGCCGGTGTGTAGGCTGCGAACGCGATGCCTGGCGCGGCGACGTATGCTGCGCTTGAGCTACCCGGCCACCGAGTTGTAGTAGCGCACGGCCAGCCCGGTCAGCAGCGTTTCGTAGCAGGCTTCCACGGTCATGTCGTTGTCGGCCGCGTACTCGCGCAGGCCGGCTCGCTCGATGGCCTCGCTCTCGGCGATCACATCGGCCACGAGGTCGGGATGCTCGTCGGAGAAGTAGGCCCCCATCGAGTAGAGGCTCGTGTCCATGAGCGACTCGAGGAAGAGATCGTCTCCCGCCGCCCGGCTCGGGTTCGCGCCCATCGGCGCCAGACTACCCCGCGCGGAGGTTCGTCATGGCAGCGGGGCCTAGGGCAGCGAGGGCAGCGTGACCGCGGGGGCCTGGGGAAGCTGCGGAGTCTGGACCGGCGGGGTGGGTGGCAGCTGCGGAACGGAGGGAACGGATGGTGTGCCGCCCGGCAGGTTCGGCGTGCTCGGCAGGTTCGGAGTGCTGGGCAGGTTCGGAGTGCTCGGTAGGTTCGGAGTGCTCGGCAGGTTCGGCAGGTTCGGGGTATCGGGCAGGTTCGGCAAGCCGCCCGGCAGGTCCGGGAGTTCGGGCACACCGGGCAGGTTCGGCAGGTTCGGCGTGTTGGGCAAGTTCGGTACATCCGGCAGGCCGTCTCCTCTGCCACCGGAGGCGGGCGGCCCACTGCCGTTCGGCGCACCGGCGCCTGTCTGTGGGGCGCCCCCGCCGGCGCCCGGAGCGCCATTTCCGCGCAGGCCGTTACGACGCGCCTCCCGTCGGCGTGCCGCCTGCTCGCTACGGCTGAGCCGGCCTTCACCGGACTCGCCGCTTGCCCCGCGCGACCGATCCTCCGCGCCCGACTCGGACGCGCCATCCTGCCCAGCCCCGGCCTCGGCCGGCTTCGAGTCGCTATCGCCCTTGTCCTCGCCTCCGAAGACGGGATCCACGCCGGCAACCACGGCGCCACCCGCGCCCGCGATGACGATGGCGGCCACGATCGCGGCGGTCCGCTCGACCGCCGGCTCCAGGAAGGGGAGGCCCACGAGGCCGCCGACCTTGCGCCGCAGGCGCGTTGCCGTCGAGAGCGGCTCGACGCCCATTTCGCGGGCGTAGCGCAGACACGTGGAGCAGCGGCGTGCATGGCGTCCCAGACGCCCCTCGTCGCGCGAGCTGCCAACGCCTTCGGCCAGACGCGCCGTGGCCGCACGAATCGACACGCAGCGCCGTCCCTCGGAGATGTCCGCGTACTCGATCTCCAGCCGCTGGCGGGCCGACAACAGCGTGCTCTCGACCGCGGACCT
The DNA here is from genome assembly GCA_963728495.1 of uncultured Thermoleophilaceae bacterium. Classification (GTDB taxonomy): domain Bacteria; phylum Actinomycetota; class Thermoleophilia; order Solirubrobacterales; family Thermoleophilaceae; genus JACVRW01. The sequence goes on from CAVSKI010000003.1 coordinate 665,251, forward strand.
GCTTACGTCCAGCTCCTCGGCGATCTCGCGGTAGGACTTGCCGTCGAGCTCACGCATCACGAGCGCGCGTGCCTGAAGGTCGCCGAGCTCGTCGAAGGCGCCCTGCAGATGGATCAGGCGCTCCTTGTTGATCAGGGCCGAGTCGGGAGCCGGCGATCCGACGAGCCGAATGCGGTCGGATGGGCGCAGGAGATCGTCGTTATCGACCGAGACCTCCTCGGTGCGGCTGGCGCGGCGCCAGTGGTCGATAGTCGCGTTGCGAGCGATCTCGTAGATCCAGGGCTTGAAGTCGATCTCGGCATCGGTGTCGCGCAGATGCCGAAGGGCCGAGAAGAAGACGTCTTGGGCGAGATCTTCGGCGCGCGCCTTGTCGCGCACCATGCGCCCCACGTACGCAGCGATCGGTCCGTGATAGCGCCTGAAGAGCTCCTCGAAGGCAGACTCATCGCCCCGCCGGACAGCCACGACCAGATCCCAGTCGGAAACCTCGATACGCGTAACGGTCATCGGCCTGCCCCTACCTCCACATTCCCCTGCACATTCCCCTGAGGTGAGACCAATGTACCCCGTCTGGGATTTTTAGGAACCCCATGGTCTCCTCTAACGAAATCATCGCCTGTTTGGATGACATTCTGGAGATCGGATCCGTTCTCCGACCACCGGCCGAACGGCCTCGAGCACCGGTTCGTGGACCTACCCGGTCCGATCTGGCCAAAAGATCTACGCAAAGACAAAAAAGAGCTTGCGCTGTCCTCGCCAGCCGATACCCTCCATGTTGAGTCCTGGTTAAGCGACGAGGAGGACAATCCGCATATGGCGATCCATTTGACGCCCACCGAGCTCGGACGGGAAGCAGGAATGCACCGTCGCGAAGTAATCGCGAAATGCATGGAGCTCGGGGTGCCGATCTTTCAGGGCCGGATCGACAAGACCCTCTTCACCACCACCCTCAAGCAAGCCGGTCAGAAGAAGCAGCTCGCCTCCGCCTGACGTACCGGCGACGTACCCCTAGAATCCGCGTGCGCCGCGGATTTGGCTCAGCGGCCAGTTTTCGTGGACTCTGGAGGGAGACAGGATGGAAGCAGTCACGGCCGGCAGCGCTGCCGGCAGCAGGGGTGGCACCGGATCGAAGACCATCGCCGATCTGCTGCCCTTGGCGGCAAAGCGCTACGGAGACGCTCCGGCTCTCCGCCACAAGGTCGGTGAGGAGTGGCGTGACATCTCGTACTCCGACTTCGGGCAGACCGCCAAGGAGGTCGCCCTCGGGCTGATCGACCTCGGGCTTCAGCCGGGGGACAAGATCTCGATCCTGGCCCATACGCGCCCCGAGTGGAGCTACGCCTGCTTCGGGATCCTCACCGCGGGCGGCACGCTCGTCACGATCTATCAGACCAACTCGCCCGAGGAGTGCCAGTACGTCCTGCAGCACTCGGACTCGCGCGCGGTGTTCGTGGAGGACGGCGTGCAACTGGCCAAGATCCGCGAGGTCGAGGACAGCTGCCCCGAGCTCCAGCACGTGATCGTGATGGACCCGGGCGACGCGGACATCGGCGCCGCCGTGACCCTCGACGGCCTGCGCGAGCGTGGCCGCGGGGTTGACGAGTCGAGGTGGGTCGAGCGCTATCAGGCGGTCACGCCCGACGACATCTGCCTCTACATCTACACGTCGGGCACCACCGGCCCGCCCAAGGGCTGCCTGCTCTCGCACGCCAACTATCGCGCGATCACCGATTCCGTGGCCAACCAGAGCGTGCTCGAGGAGGGAGACTGCTCCTACCTCTTCCTGCCGCTTGCCCACGCCTTCGCGATCCTGATCCAGTTCGCGTCCTTCGACCTCGGCGTGGCCGTGGCCTACTGGTCACGCGACCCGAAGATGATCATCGCGGACATCGCCCAGGTCAGCCCGACCTACTTCCCGTCCGTGCCGCGCATGTTCGAGAAGATCTACACGCTCGCCACCTCGAGCGTCGAGGACAAGGAGCAGCTCAAGCAGGCGGTCCAGGTCGGCGTGAAGGTGCGGATGATGAGGGAAGCCGGCGAGGAGGTTCCCGCCGAGCTGCAGCAGGCCTTCGACGCGACCGAGGAGAAGCTGTTCAAGAACGTCCGCGGACTGTTCGGCCAGAACATCCGCGAGTGTGTGACCGGAGCCGCGCCCATCGCACCGGCGATCCTCGAGTTCTTCTTCGCCTGCGGCGTGCCGGTGATGGAGGGCTACGGCATGACCGAGACCTCGACGAGCGCCACGGTCAACCGGCCTCAGGGCAACGAGTTCCGTTTCGGCTCGGTGGGCAAGCCCATGAACGGCGTGGAGTTGAGGATCGCCGAGGATGGTGAGGTGCTGATCAAGGGCCCGAACATCTTCCAGGGCTACTACAAGAACGAGCAGGCCACGCACGACACGATCGAGGGCGAGGAGCGCTGGCTGCACACGGGCGATCTCGGCCGCCTGGACGAGGACGGCTTCCTGTACATCACCGGGCGCAAGAAGGACATCATCATCACCGCGGGCGGCAAGAACATCACCCCCGCCAACCTGGAGAACGGCCTCAAGCAGAATCGCTGGATCTCCCAGGCGGTGGTGATCGGCGATCGGCGCCCCTACCTGATGGCGCTGATCACGCTGGACCCCGAGGAGGCGCCGGCCCTGGCCGAGCAACTGGGGCTCGACAACGCCGACCTGCCCGTCCTCGCGCAGGACGAGAAGGTGCGGGCAGAGGTGCAGGGGACGATCGACGAGGTCAACTCGCACGTGGGACCCGTGGAGCAGATCAAGCGCTTCGCGATCCTCGACCACGATCTCTCGCAGGAGACCGGAGAGCTCACCCCGACGCTGAAGGTCAAGCGCAACGTCGTGCACGAGAAGTTCGCCGATGTCGTCGATGAGACCTACGCGGCGGCGCGTTAGGGCGATCGCTCTACTCTGAGTAAGGCGCCGCGCGGCGCTGTCTGGCGGAAGCCGGCGGCGTGGCCGCCGGCGCACCGAGAAAATCACATGGCCAGCAACGACCCCACCGACACCGGGGGGCTGTTCGTCGGGCGTCGGCCCGGAACGGCTCCCGTCCGCTATCGAGACGACCTCGAGCCCTCCTCCGAGGGCCGCCGTCGCGCCGACAACCTGCTGGCCCACTCGCTGCTGGCTCTCGAGGTGCTGCTATGCCTCTCGCTGTTCGGCCCCCAGCCCCTGGCCTGGCTGTGGGTCGGTTCGCAGGTCGACTACCTCACCGGCTACGTCACGGCCGGCATCTCGACGGTCATGCTCGGCTGCCTGGCATCGCTCATGCTCACGATGGCCGCCGCCAAGCGCGTGGACCACGCCTGGAAGCTCGTCCGGCGGGCGGCCGGGCACCGCCAGGACCGCGGCGCGCTGGAGCGCATCTTCGCTCTGAGCGTGGGCGTGGCGCTGGTGCTCTTCACGATCTGGTTCCTCGTGATCGAGGGACCGGGACCCAGTCTGGCCCCGGGCAGCTAGGCGCCTGGGCCGGCGGTGGGCTTCCGGGACTACTACAGGCAGTTCGACGACATCGATCAGGAGGACCTGAACCGGCAGAAGCGCGCGCGGCGGCTGCGCGAGAAGGCGCTGGCGCTGGAGCGGGTACCGGAAATCGACCTCTCGGGCACCGAATGGCCCGACATGCCCCACTCGGAGATCGCTAACGCGGCGATCGCCCGAGCGCGCGGCCTGGTCAACCGCTACCCGGACCGGCACGCCGCCGGTGTGCGGCGCCTGCTGTCCGAACGCCACGGCATCGACCCCGAGCGAATCGTTATGGGCAACGGCTGCGCGGAGCTGCTGCAGTCGGCGGTGCTGTTCCTGCTCGGACGGGGCGACGAGATGCTGATGCCGTGGCCCTCCTATCCGCTCTACCCACTGCTCGCCACGCACGCCGGCGCCCGCCCGGTGGCGTGCGATCGCTCGGCGATGCTGGAAACGGTGGGCGAACGCACCCGCGCGATCGTGCTCTGCAACCCCAACGATCCCACCGGCGCCTACCTGCCGTCACAGGAGCTGGGGGCGCTGCTCGCGGCGGTGCCCGAGCACGTCTACGTACTGCTCGACGAGGCTCTGGTCCACTTTCAGGACGTCGAGCACGTGGACGCCTGTCTACGCCTGGTCGAGGCGTTTCCGCGGCTCCTCGTGGTTCGGACGTTCTCCAAGGCCTGGGGGCTGTCGGGGCTGCGGGCGGGCTACGCCGTCGGCTCGGACGCCGGGCTGCTGGCCGCGGTGGCTCCCAACCTGGGCGTGAACGCGTTGACCCAGGCGGCGATCGAACACGCCCTGCGCACGGGCGAGGCGGAGATAGCGCGCCGGCGGGAGGTGGTCGGTCGCGAGCGAAAGGCCCTGGTGGACGGCCTGCGCGCGCTCGGGGCCGATGTAGCCGACTCCCAAGCGAACTTCGTGTGGCTGCGTGTGCCCGGTTTGAGCGGAGACGACCTCGCGTATCGCCTGCGCCGCCAGGGCGTGATCGTTGCGCCAGGCGGACCGCTGGGAGCGGAGGACCATGTGCGCGCCGGCGTGCTTGACGAGGCGGCCCGCACGCGCCTCCTCCGCGCCGTTGAGCGCGCCGACGCGCCGGCTTGAGCGCGCTGATACATAGCCAGCCTAACTAGTAGCTAAGCTACCGACCATGTCGGCAGGGCCCGCCACCCTCACGGATCTCGAGCGCTTCACGGCAGCGTGGGACGACTTCAGCAGCGCTCTGCGGCGCGCGCGCTCGCGGGCGTGGCAGCAGCCGGCGCCCCTCACTCCCGCCCAGTATCACCTCCTGCTCGCCCTGAGCCATGAGCCCGGGCTGGGCGTGGGCGAGATGGCGGCGGCCGCCGGATGCACATCGCCCACAGCCACGCGCATCCTGGACGGCCTGGAGCGCGACGGCGTCGTGGCGCGCCAGCCGTCGACCGAGGACCGGCGCCGGACGATCGTGTCGCTCACGGCCAAGGGCAAGCGCCTGCTCGGCCAGCAACGCCGCAAGCACGACCAGAAGAAGCAGCGCCTCTACGCTCAGCTGTCGCCGGACGAGCGCCGCCGCACCGAAGACCTGCTGCACCGCCTCGCCAAGGTGATCTCCGAGCTATGAGCCCGGCCACCGACGTCGCGCGCCAGCACCACGGCATCACGCTCGCTGTGCTTGCCATCAGCGCCCTGGCGTACGCCGTCTCCCAGACGATGGTCGCGCCGGCACTCCCCGAGATCCAGCAGGCCGTCGGCGTGTCGCAGAACTCGGTCACCTGGGTTTTGACCATCTACCTCCTGACCGCCTCGATCGCGACACCGGTGTTCGGGCGCCTGGGCGACATGTTCGGCAAGGAGAAGGTGCTCCTCGCGGTGCTGGTGGGCTTCTGCGTCGGCTCTGTCGTGGCCGCGCTGTCGCACACACTGCCGCTGCTCATCGTCGGCCGGGCCATCCAGGGGGCCGGGGGTGCGATCTTCCCGCTGGCCTTCGGGATCATCCGCGACGAGTTCCCGAGGGAGAAGGTCCCCCAGGCCATCGGGCTGATCAGCGCCACGTTCGGGATCGGAGGAGGCGCGGGGCTGGTGCTCGCCGGCGTTATCACCGACGCCCTCAACTACGAGTGGATCTTCTGGGTGGCGGCGATCGTCATCGCCTTCGCGGCGGTGATGACCCACTTCTTCGTGCCCGTGTCACCGGTGCGCAGCGAGAGCACCAAGATCGACTGGGCGGGCGCGGGGCTGCTGTCAATCGGGTTGGCTTCCCTGCTGCTGGGCGTGAGCCAGGGAAACTCGTGGGGCTGGGGCTCGCCGCGGGTGCTCGGGCTGTTCGCGGTTGCAGCGCTGGTGCTGGCGATCTGGGTGCGCTTTGAGGCCCGCCACCCCGAGCCGCTGGTGGACATGCGGATGATGCGCCGCCGGGGAGTGTGGACGACGAACCTGGTCGGGCTACTGGTGGGATACGGCATGTTCTCGAGCTTCATCATGATTCCCCAGTTCGTGCAGACCTCGAGCGCCGCCGGCTACGGGTTCGACGCCTCGGTGACCGAAGCGGGCCTCTTCATGGTCCCGTCCACGATCGTCATGCTCTTCGCCGGGCCGCTCAGCGGCTGGATGGGCGGGCGCTACGGGTCGCGGATCCCGCTGCTGCTGGGGACGATCATCTCCGCGACCGCCTTCGGCTGGCTCGCCCTCGAGCACGCGCACGAGTGGCAGTTCATCGTCGGCACGGCGATCATGGGCCTCGGCATCGGGTTCGCCTTCGCAGCAATGGCCAATTGCGTGGTGGAGGCTGTCCGTCCCACCGAGACCGGGGTGGCGACCGGCATGAACACCATCATGCGAACGATCGGGGGGTCGATCGGCGCCCAGCTCGCGGCTTCGATCGTCACCGGCTCGCTGATCGCGGGAACGAACTTCCCGCAGGAGGCCGGCTACCAGGAGGCGTTTGCGATCTCGGCGATCGTCCTGGTGATAGCGGCGATCATCGCCACAGGCGTCCCACGCTCGGGTCGCAGCCGCCCGGAGCCCACAAGCGTGCCCAGCGACGCCGTACCGGTGCGGGCGTGAAGGTCCTGACTAGCTACCTTCGGACTGCCTGAGCAGCGCGCCCGTGGTCTGCTCCAGGATGCGGCGCCAGGCCGCCGTCTTCTCGCGATTCTTCGCCACCGTGCCCACCACCTTGCGCACCCGGTTGGCCGAGATCTCGATTCCGTGCTTGGCGCAGATTTCGCGCAGATCGTCGTACTCGGAGGCCAGCTTGAGCGTTACCGACTCGAACCCGTGGCGGGCGATCTCCACGCGGCGGGTGAAGTTGAGGACGTGCGTCTCGAACATCAGCTCATCGTTGAGCTCGGGCTCGATCAGGATGATGTCGACGCCCGGGTAGCGCTCCTTCCAGTGATCGACCGCCTCGTGCAGGTGCTGGTGAGCGAGCAGCTTGAAGGCCTGGTAGCCGATCTGCGGGAAGCCCATGTCGCGCACGCGCCTCACGCGGCTGCCCCACATCGTGGGGATCACCTTCTGGAAGTCGTTCACGTAGGGCACAAGCGGGTTGACCACGATCACGAACTTGGCGCCGGCCTCGACCGCGATGTCCACGTTGGCGGTCGACCGCAGGCCACCGTCCACCAGGTCCCGGCCCTTGATCTCCACGGGCTTGTAGACCATGGGCAGAGCGGTCGATGCGGCCACCGCGCGGGAGATCGGCACGTCGTCCCAACCCGCCTCACCGAGCACGATCCGCTCACAGGTGTCGAGATCGGTGGCCGTCAGGTACAGGTCGTTGTCGAGCAGGCGAAAGTCATTGACGCGGTCGGGATCGCTCAGCACCGCCTCCAGGTAGTCCTGAATGCCGCGCCCGTCGTAGAGGCCCGAGGGAAGCGCCTCGGCCAGGCCCACCGCCAGATCGATCACCGAGGTCGCGCGCAGCTGGCTGAGCACGTTGCGAGTCAGGCCCAGCATGCGCAGGGGCAGCAGCGCAGCGCTCTGGGCGAACTCGAGCGCGTTTGGTCGCATGAGCGTGCCCCGGTCGACGTCCCGAAACGGCGTCGGAACCTGCTGGTTGACCACCCGCATCATCTCTTCGGGAGTGACGCCGTTAGCGGTCAGTGCGGCGACGAACGAGCCCGCGCTCGTGCCGACGTAGACGTCGAACTGGTTGACCGTGCGGTTCACGGCCAGCAGGTCCAGCGCGCGCAGCGCTCCGATCTCGTAGACACCGCCGGTGAACCCGCCCCCGCCCAGCACCAGCGCAGTACGCGAGCGGCGCGGCCTCCGGCGGCGCGGCTTGGCCTGCGTTGCTTTGCCCTTCCGGGCCGGCTTCTGGAGCTCTACGACGTCGCCCATCCGCCCTCGAGTATGGCCGATGCCGGCTTCGGGCGGGCCAGAACCGCTCCGCTGCCGCCGCTAGCGTGTTCGGTCTGGAATGCGACGGTTAGCCCTTCTCATTGCCGCGTGTCTGGCCGCGGCGCCCGCCACGGCCGCCGCCGACGACGCCCTCGTCCGCACGTTGTCGCGCCAGATGCGGGCCTCCGGGGCCCACTCTGGCGCCTACGTGGTGAACGTCAGCCAGGGCGAGACCGTCTTTCGCTGGAAGCACGACACGCCGCGCGTCCTGGCCTCCAACACGAAGCTCTTCACCACTGCGGCCGCTCTCGCCCGCTACGGCAGCGACGGCACGCTCGGCACCGCGGTCCTGGGCGATGGCGAGCTCGACGAGGGCGGCGTGTGGCGCGGTGATCTCTACCTTCGCGGGGGCGGGGATCCCACCTTCGGCACCCGACGGTTCGTCAGGCGCAGCTACGGTCAGGGAGCAACCGTCGAGAAGCTGGCCGGGCTGATCGAGGCTGCGGGAATCGAGCGTGTCAGCGGCCGGGTGTACGGCGACGAATCGCGCTTCGACTCCCTGCGCGGCGGACCCGAGTCTCGTTACGCCGCCTCGATTTGGGTCGGCCCGCTCAGCGGCCTGGCCTTCAACCGGGGCCTGGGCGACGAGACGGGACGCTCGTTTCAGCTCGACCCGCCGCTGTTCGCGGCGGCGCGGCTGGACGCCGCGCTCGAGCGGCGCGGCGTGAGGGTCCGCCTCAAGCCGCGTGTCGGCGCGGCCGGCGCCGACAAGGAGGTGCTGGCCAGCGTCGACTCCCCGCCGATGGGGCGCCTCATAGCCCTCACGAACAAGCCCTCGGACAACTTCTTTCGCCGAGATGCTCCTCAAGGACCTCGCGCTCCAGGCTCGCGGCCGTGGAACCACCGCCGGGGGCGCCAAGATCGCGGCCGGTTTCGCTCGGCGGCTCGGATCCGGCGCCAGGCTCGTGGACGGCTCAGGCCTCTCGCGCGGGAACCGGGCCTCCCCCCGCCAGGTGGTGAAGCTGCTCTCCGAGATGCTCGAGGTCGACCAGAAGGATTACGACGACGACTTCATCGAGTCGCTGGCGATCGCCGGGCAGGACGGGACGCTCGCAGACCGGATGCGCCGTGCGCCGGCGCGCTGGCGCTGCCGGGGAAAGACGGGAACCCTGTCCAACGTGAGCGCTCTGTCCGGCTACTGCGAGGCGACCTCGGGCGACACGTACGTCTACTCGATCCTCATGAACGACGTCTACCCGACCTCTGCGCGGCGGCTGCAGGACGCGATGCTGCAGGCCATCGCGGGGCAGCGTCTCTCGCACGCTGCTCCATAGCGTTAGTTGAGCCCGGCGCGGCGCACGAGCGCGTCTGCCGCCTCGACCACGCCGGCGACCGTCGGCTCCACGACCACCCGCGGCCCGACCACCAGGCTCCGTGGAATGCTCACTCCGCCGAGGATGAGGCCGATGTCACCGCCCGCAGCGGTGACCGCGTCGATGGCGGCCGGCACGCGCTCGCCCGCCTCGGGCATCGTCGCGGAGAGTACGAACAGGGCGGGATCGTGATCCGCGACGATGTCCGCCAGCGCGTTCGTCGGCACGTCTGCGCCGAGTGTCAGCACCTCGTACCCGGCCGATTCGAGCAGCTTTGCCGCCATGTCGAGCGCGATCACGTGGTACTCGCCCTCGGCCGCCGCGAGCATCACCCGGTGCTTTGCCCGGCGAGCAGACAGTTCCGCCACCTCGTGCGCGAGTGCGAGCACCTGGGTGGCGATCTGCGTGGCGAGGTGCTCTTGCCCGACGCCTATCTCGCCCGCGGCCCAGAGCTCGCCGATCCGATGCATGGCCGGCCCGACCACGAGGTCGTAGAGCATCGTCTCGCCGAGCGTCACCTCGAGCGCGTCGCGCGCCACCTGCTCGGCCCCTGCCGAATCGCCCGCCAGAAGCGCGAGGCCGAACTGGTCCGAGAGGGACTCGGCCAGCATGCGCTTGCGAAACTCGTTGCGGCTGCGATCCAACGCCTAAAACGCTACGCCTTCGCGCCGGACCTTGCTAGCGGCGCTGACGCGGGGGCGGCGGGGGCAGCTCGCCCATATCCGCGGGGAGCAGTTTCACCAGCCCGTCCTCGTCGAGAACCTCCACCCCGAGCTCCTCGGCCTTCGTCATCTTCGTCCCGGGATCCTCTCCCGCCACCACGAAGTCGGTCTTCTTCGACACCGATCCCGTGACCTTGCCCCCCGCCGCCTCGATGCGCTGCGTGGCCTCGGGCCGCGTGAGTGTCGGCAAGGTTCCGGTCAGTACCACGGTCTTGCCCACCAGGGGGCCATCGGCCGGGGGCGCCGCCCCCTCCTCCTCCATCTGCAGTCCGCGGGCGCGCAGGCGCTCGATCAGCTCGCGCGTTCGCTCCTCGGCCAGCGTCTCGTGCACGGTCGCGGCCATAATCGGGCCCATCCCCTCGACGGCCGTGAGCTCCTCCTCGGAGGCCGCGAGCAGCGCGTCCATCGACCGCAGCTGGCGGGCCAGGTTGCGGGCGTTGACGAAACCGATCCCGGGTATTCCAAGCGCGTAGAGCACGAGGTGGAAGGGCTGGCGCTTCGAGGCTTCGATCGCCTGCACGAGGTTGCTCGCCGAGGTCTCGCCGAAGCGCTCGAGCTCGACCAGGCGCTCGGCCGTGAGGTCGTAGATGTCGCCGGTGTCCTTGATCAGTCCTTCGTCCAGGAAGCGGCGGGCGTTCTCCTCGCCGAGGCCGTCGATGTCCATCGCCCCTACGAAGTGCTTTACCGCCTGAAACACCTGTCCCGGGCAACCGGCGCGATTGGGGCAGATGGTCCAGACGCCGCCCTCGGGCTTGACCGTCGGGGTGCCGCAGGCCGGGCACTGCGCAGGCGGCTCGGGCGGCGGACGGCGGCCCTTGCGCCGCTGCGCCTTGGCCGTGGGCGAGACCACCTGGGGGATCACGTCGCCGGCGCGCATCACGATCACCTCGTCGCCGTCGCGCACGTCCTTGCGCCGCAGGTCCTCCTCGTTGTGCAGCGTGGCCAACTTGACCGTCACGCCCGACACCTGCACCGGCTCGAGCTGAGCGAAGGGGACCATGTGCCCGGTGCGCCCGACATTCCAGGCCACCCCCTGGAGCTGGGTGGTGGCGGTGGTGGGTGGGAACTTCCAGGCGATCGCCCCCCGAGGCTCGCGGCCCACGACGCCGAGCTGGCGCTGTAGCTCGAGGTCGTCGACCTTCACCACCACGCCGTCGATCTCGAAGTCGAGGCGGTCGCGGCGCTCCTCCCAAGCGCGGCAGGCGGCCACGACCTCGTCCACGGTGTCGTGCACTCCCACGTCGCGGTTCACGCGGAAACCGTGCTCGCGCAGCCACTCGAGCGACTCGGAGTGGGTGCTGAACTCGAGCCCCTCGGTGGCCCCGATGCCGTAGCACCACATCGACAGCGGCCGCGCGGCCGCGAGCTGGGGATCGAGCTGGCGAATCGACCCGGCCGCCGAGTTGCGCGGGTTGGCGAAGGTGGGCTCGCCCGCCTCCGCGCGCTGCTCGTTGAGCTTGGCGAACGCGGCCAGCGGCAGGTAGATCTCCCCGCGCACCTCGATCAGCGGCGGCGCATCCTCGATGCGCAGGGGGATTGCGCCGATCGTGCGCAGGTTCAGCGTCACGTCCTCGCCGATCTCGCCGTTGCCGCGCGTGGCGCCGCGGACGAGGATCCCGTTCTCGTAGACGAGCGAGATCGCGAGGCCGTCGATCTTGGGCTCGGTCACGAAGAGCACGTCGCCCATCTCGACCCCCTGGCGGCCGAGGTAGCGTTCGCTGCGCAGCACCCAGGCCGCCATCTCCTCCTCGTTGCGGGCGTTCGCGAGCGAGAGCATGGGCTGGAGGTGCGGCACCTCGGGAAACTTGTCGAGCGGCTCAGCGCCCACCCGCTGAGTGGGTGAATCGGGGGTGAGCAGGTCCGGGTGCTCGGCCTCGAGGTCGCGCAGCTCGTTGAGCAGGACGTCGTACTCGGAGTCCGAGACCTCCGGGTCGTCCAGCACGTAATAGCGGTGGTTGTAGCGCTCGAGCTGCCGGCGCAACTCGCGAGACCGCTGCTCGGCACTCTCCTTGGTGGCGCTCAAACTTCCCGGGCGGCCGGGCGCAGCAGGCCGTCGAGGTCGAAGCCGGCCAGTTCGTCGATGCCGGCCTGGTCGGTCAGGTCGAAATGCAGCGGCGTGACGGCGATCAGACCCGCGCCGACGGCTGCGAAGTCGGTGCCCTCCTCCTCGTGGTAGCCGGGCTCATCGCCGTAGATGTGGAAGCGCCGGCGGCCGCCCTCCTCCTCCTCCAGCGTCAGCTTGTCGTTGTAGATGCGCTTGCCCAGGCGGCAGGCGCGTACGCCCTTGAGCTCGCCCGCGGGACAGTTGACGTTGATGAGGGTGGCCTCGGGCATCGGCACCCGCTCGAGCTCCTCGACCATCCGCGCGGTGAAGGCGGCCGCCTGCTTGAAGTGCTCGGGCTGCCACTCGCAGCCCACCCAGGAGTCCATGCGCCCGGCAAGGGCCTGCTGGGAGACCGCTATCGCCGGTATGCCCAGCACGATGCCCTCGAGCGCGGCCGCGACCGTGCCCGAGTAGGTGATGTCGTCACCCAGGTTGGACCCGTGGTTGATGCCGGACACGATCAGCTCGGGCTCGAAGTCGAGCAGCCCCAGGGAGGCGAAGCGGACGCAGTCCACCGGGCTCCCCTCGGTGGCGAAGCCGGTCGTACCGTCGTCGAACTCGATCTCCTCCACCCACAACGCGCGCCCCGTGGTGATCATGCGCCCGGTGGCGCTTCGGTTGGAGTCGGGCGCGATCACCGCCAGCTCGACGTCGGGCAGCTCGAGCAGAGCCTCGCGCATGGCGTTCAGGCCGATGGCGGTGATGCCGTCGTCGTTGGTGAGGAGAACCTTCATTCAGGGCCAGGATATTCAGTAGCGAACGGATTCCAGGTAAAGGCCGTGGGGCGGGGCGGTGGTACCCGCTTGCTCACGCGGGGCTCCCTCCAGGAGTCGCTCGAAGTGCTCGAACCTGACGCCGCCCAGCATGGTCCCGACCAACACCCGCACCATGTGGCGCATGAAGCTGTCGGCCTCGATCCAGAAGGCGAGCAGCTCCTCGCTCTCCTGGATCCACTCGGCCCGGAGGACCCTGCGCTCGAAGCGCACGTGGTCGCCGTCACTGGGCGTGAAGGCCGTGAAGTCGTGCGTGCCGCGAAGCGCGGCCGCGCAGGCCTCGAGTGCGGGACGGTCGAGGGTCCGCGGCCACCACAGGGCGCGCCCGCGTTCGAAGGGCGAGCGCGCCGGTCGGGCGAGCACGCGATAGCAATAGGTGCGGCTGTGCGCGTCGCGACGCGCGTCGAAGCCTTCGGCGGCCGGGGCACTGGCGAGCACACTGACGTCGCTGGGAAGCAGCCCGTTGAGCTCGCGCCGCAGCGCCGGTGCCCCTTCGTGGCTGGCCACCTGGCCTCGCGCGTGGACCCCTCGGTCGGTGCGGCCGGCCACCGTCAGCGCCACCGGGCGGCGCAGGCTGGTGGCCAGGGCCTCCTCGAGCACCCCCTCGACGGTGCGCTCACCCGGCTGGCGCGCCCAGCCCATGAACGCGGAGCCGTCGTACTCGAGCAGGAGCCTGGCGGCCAGGGCGCTACCCGCGCTTGCGCGCGACCGTGATCAGGTACTCGGCTTCGAGGCGCAGCGTGCCGTCGCCGGCCCTGTTGTGACGCTCGAGGAGATCGAGCGTCAGCGCTCTCAGCTCGGCGTAGGCCCCGGCGGTGAGCCGCTCGCGCGCCGCCACGGAGGCCGGCGCGGTCTCGCTCAGCTCGGCCTCGAGCGATTGGGGCGAGTCGGCGATCCAGGTGAGGGTGCGCCGCTCGCACTCCACGCGAGCCGCCACTCCGTCCAGCCGGTCGCGCACCACGGCCTCGTCGCCCCATTGCTCAGAGCGCGCCCCGGAGGGGGCCGGCGGGGCGAAGCGCCGGCCGATGTCGAACATCTGGGAGAAGAGGCCGTCGGGAACCCAAGCGGTCAACCCCACGGTGTTGCCGGGGCGCGCCACCCGAAAGAGCTCGGCGGCCACGCGCTCGGGGTCCGGCGCGATCATGGCGCCGAAGACCGAGCCGACGCAGTCGAAGCGCGCGTCCTCGAAGGGCAGCTGCTGGGCATCGGCTTCCAGCCACTCGATCTCGTAGCCCTCTCGCTCGCTGCGAGCCCGGCCGCGCTCGACCATCTCGGCGGCGATGTCGGACGCGATCACGCTCGCGCCCTCCCGAGCACACGCGAGCGCGAAGTTGCCGTCCCCGGCCGCCACGTCGAGCACCTCCTGGCCGGCGGAGACGGCGCACGCGTCGGCCAGCACGCCCGCCGCGGGCTCGAGCCGCTTCGACAGGTAGGAGTAATCGCCTCTGCCCCACACATGGCGCTCGTGGGCGGCCCCGGTGTCGCCTACTTGCCCCACCCCTCAGGAGGCGCCACGCGGCTGTCCTCACCGTGCCAGTACTCGCGCAGCTCCTCGCAGCGCCCGCCCGGGCTGAAGCGCAGGATCAGCGCTCCGGGCAGCGTGAAGTCCTTTCCGGAGTCGCGCATGGTCGCCCACCACTCGACCGCCACGCGGTTTCCGTGCACGAGCGGCGTGCCGAAACTGAGCCGTAGGTCCTCCTGGGTCGAGCAGGACTCGAGCCAGTAGGCGCGGATGGCGTCGCGGCCCACGGTGGGCGGGCGGAAGGGCGAGGAGCGGTAGACCGCATCCTCGGCGAACAGCTCGCCCACCGTGTCCGCGTCGCCTTCGCGCCACGCCGTGGCGTAGTCCTCGATCCATTCCTGGGCCCAGCTGTCGTCCATGGGAGCGAGACTACATCGGCGTGCTGGTGGCACTTGCAGCACAATGGGGCGAGTGAAGGTCACGGCCAAGGCGGAGTACGCGGTCCGGGCGATGCTCGAGCTCGCCACCACGGAGGAAAGCCTGCTCAAGGGCGAGCGCATCGCGAGCAGGCAGGGCATCCCGTTGAAGTTCCTCGAGAACATCTTGGTCGACCTGCGCCACGCCGACCTCGTCCACGCGCAGCGCGGGGCGGAAGGGGGCTACCGGCTCGCTCGCGAGCCGGAGGAGATCACGCTCGGCCAGGTGATCCGGGCGGTCGAGGGGCCGCTGGCCAGCGTACGCGGCGAGCCGCCCGAGCGCATGGCCTACGAGGGATCTTCGGAGAACCTCCAGAGGGTGTGGATCGCGGTGCGGGCCAGCCTGCGCTCGGTACTCGACGACCTCACGCTGGCCGATGTGGTGGCCGGGCGCATGCCGGACCACGTCAGGCGCCTGACCGAGGCGCCCGACGCGTGGCTCAGACGCTGACCGGAGTCTCCTCGGGGCGCAGCCAGACGGTCTGACCCTCGACCAGCTCGAGCTCCTCGGCCTTGCCGCGCGTGGTCTGCACCCAGGTCGAGTCACCGTCGCCCAGCGAGAGCTCGATTCGGACCTCAAAGCCGAGGTGGACGATGCGGTCGACCCGAGCCTCGGGAGCGCCGTTGCTCGGCGCGAGCAGAATTTCGACGTCGTGGGGGCGGATGAAGCGTCCCGAGAGCTCACTCACCGGGCCCACGAAGCGCATAACGAACTCGTTGGCGGGCTTCTCGTAGAGATCGCGGGGCGCGCCGATCTGCTCGATGTCACCGTGGTTGAGGACCACGATCTGCTCGGCCACCTCCATGGCCTCCTCCTGATCGTGCGTGACGAACACCGTCGTCACGTGCACCTCGTCATGGAGACGGCGCAGCCAGAGGCGGAGCTCCTTGCGCACGGTGGCGTCCAGCGCGCCGAAGGGCTCGTCGAGCAGGAGCACGCGCGGCTGTACTGCCAGGGCGCGGGCCAGGGCCATGCGCTGGCGCTGCCCGCCCGAGAGCTGCGACGGATAGCGGTCCGCGAAGCCGTCCAGGTGCACGAGCTCGAGCAGCTCGTTCACCCGCCCGTCGATCTCCTCCTGGGGGCGCTTGCGAATCGTCAGGCCGAAGGCCACGTTCTTGCGCACGGTCATGTGCTTGAAGGCGGCATAGTGCTGGAAGACGAAGCCGACGTTGCGGCGCTGGGGCGGCTTGGTGGTGGCGTCCTCGCCGGCGATCACGACCTTGCCGCTGTCCGGGGTCTCGAGCCCCGCGATCACGCGCAGCAGCGTCGACTTGCCGCCGCCGCTGGGCCCCAGCAGGGCGGTGAGTGAGCCGTCGCGCACCTCGAGCGAGACGTCGTTGAGCGCTTGGAAGTCGCCGAAGCGCTTCGACACGGAGTCGACAACGATGCTCATCCCTCGCTAGCCTCCTTGGGCTTGATCACGTTCATCGCAAGCAGAGTCACGAGCGCCAGCAGGGCGAGAACCACCGAAACAGCATATGCGCCGGTCTCGTTAAAGCTGTGATAGAGGCGCTCCACGTGCAGCGTGGCGGTCTCGGTCTTGCCCGAGAACTTGCCCGACACCACGCTCACCGCGCCGAACTCCCCGAGCGCCCGCGCCGTGGTCAGGACCACCCCGTAGGCCACGCCCCAGCGGATCGCCGGCAGGGTGACGCGGAAGAAGGTCTGGAGCGGCCCGGCGCCCAAAGTGGCGGCCGCCTGCTCCTGCTCGGTGCCGATCTCGCGCAGCACCGGGATGGTCTCCCGCACCACGAAGGGCAGCGACACGAACATCGTGGCCAGGATCATGCCGGGCACCGAGAAGATGATCTGAATGCCCTGTTCGGCGAACCACTGACCCACCCAGCCGTCGACGCGCCCGTAGACGAGCAGCAGCGCCAGGCCCACCACCACGGGAGAGACCGCGAAGGGCAGGTCGACCATCGCGTTCAGAAGCGCGCGCCCGCGGAAGCGCTGGCGCACGATAGCCAGGGCGCAGAGGATCCCGAAGATCGTGTTCAGCGGCACGGCCACCGCCACCATCACCCCGGTCAGATAGAAGGCGTGCTGGGCCTCGGGGGTGCTCACCGCGTCCCAGGCGGCGCCCACGCCGTCCTGGAACGCGTTGAAGAACACCAGAGCCACCGGAATCCCCAGGAGCAGGGTGAGATACCCCAGGGCGAGGAAGCGCAGCGCGTACTTACTCTTCATGGCGCAGCGCCTTCTTGGACAGCCAGCCGAAGAACAGCAGGACCACGAGCGCGATCACCAGGAGGAGCACCGACACCGCCGCGGCGCCGATCGTGTTGTCGCTCTCCACCTGGGAGAAGATGAAGACCGAGGCGGCCTGGGTCTTGAACGGGATGTTGCCCGTGATCAGCACCAGCGAGCCGAACTCACCCACCGCGCGGGCGAAGGCCAGGCCGCCACCGGCGATGATGGCCGGCGCCAGGTTCGGCAGGATGATGCGCAGGAACACGGTGCGCCGGCTGGCGCCGAGTGACTCCGCGGCCTGCTCCATCTCCCGGTCGAGCTCGAGCAGCACGGGCTGGACGGCCCGGACCACGAACGGCAGCGTCACGAACAGCAACGCCACCACCACTGCCACCCGGGAGAAGGCAATGTCGATGCCCACCGGGCTGTCCGGACCGTAGAAGGCCAGCAGGGTCAGGCCGGCCACGATCGTGGGCAGCGCGAAGGGGAGGTCGATCAGCGAGTTCACGATCCCCTTGCCCGGGAACTCGTCGCGCACGAGCACCCAGGCGATCAACGTTCCGAACAGGGCGTTGACCAGCACCACGATCACCGAGGCGATCAGGGTCAGCCGCAGCGCCGCCACGGCCTGCGGGCTGCTGATGGAGTTCCAGAACGTGTCCCAGCCGCCGTCGAACGACTTGAACAACACCGCCGCCAGCGGGATCAGCGCGATGATGCTCAGGTACGCCACAGCGATACCACGACCGAGAACGTCCCCCGGAATCAGGGACGCCCTCGGGCCGCGGCTCACCGGTGCCGCGGGCGGCGCCGGAGCGGGTGCGGCAGTTGCGGAGCTAGTCGGAGGCAGTGCTCTTCCCCTGGGACTGGAAGATGTCGGCCACGACGCTGCCCTCCGGGTCGAAGAACTCGTCGTTGACCTTGCCCCAGCCGCCGAACTTGCCGATCTCGAACAACTTGGCCGGCGTGGGGAACTCGTCGGCGCCCGGCACGTACCCTTCACCACCGGGCGATAGCCCTTGCTGGCGAAGATCTCCTGGGCCTCGGGCGTGTACAGGAAGTCGATGAACTTCTGCGCCAACTCCGGGTCCTTGGACTCGTTCACGACCGCGATCGGGTTCTCGATCAGGAGCGTCTCGTCGGGAATGACGTAGTCGACCTCCTCGCCCTTCTGCTGCGCGAGGATGGCCTCGTTCTCGTAGCCGAGCAGCACGTCGCCCTTGCCGCTGGAGAAGGTCTGCAGCGCCTCGCGGGCGCTCTTGTCGAGCACGGGGACGTTCTCGAACAGCTTGGCTAGGTACTCCTTGGCCTGCTCGGGAGTCTTGCCTTGCTCCAGCTGCGCGCCGTAGGCGGCCATGATGTTCCACTTGGCGCTGCCCGAGGTGAACGGGTTGGGCTCGAGTACCTCGACCTCACCGGTCACGAGGTCGTCCCAGGTCTTGATGTTCTTGGGATTGCCCTTGCGCACGATGAAGGCGACCACCGAGTCGGTGACCATGCCCTTGTACTCGTTCTGATTCCAGCTCTTGTCGACCAGGCCGGCGTCCACGAGCCGGGTGATGTCGGGCTCGAGAGAGAACTCGACCACGTCGGCGGGCAGGCCGCCCTCAACGGCGCGCGACTGTTCGCCGGACGCCGCGTAGGACTGATCGAAGGACACGCCCTTGCCCTCGGGCGTCTTGTTGAAGGCCGGGATCAGCTCCTTGTAGGCCTCCTCGGGCGTTGAGTAGGCGACCAATGTCAGATTGCCGGCGCTTTCGCCTCCGCCGCCGCTGTCGCTGTCCGAGGATGAGCCGCCGCAGCCGGCGGCTGCGAGGGCAACGAGGGCAAGCAGGAGCCCGAGGGCGCGAGTCCTAGACCAGTTCATTCTCCACCTTGTCAATCGACTTTACCGGCTGGCGAAGCTAGCAGAAAGTCCACCGATCTAGTGGAGAATGGCTGTGGGAGCCTCGCCGGTCGGTTAGTTCGAGTTCGGCGGCACGTGGTTCGCCCTGCACGCGAAGCTGAACGCGAAAGGCCGGCCGCCCTTCCTGAGTCCTACTTGAGCCTCAGCTCGCCCTCGCAGCGGGGCTGAGCGCGAGATCGATCGCCTGTTCGAAGCTCAGCCGGGCGCCCGCCGCTCGCGCCTCGTCCCAGCGCTGCCTCGCCGTAGCCCGATCGGGCGGGCGCAAGGAACTGCTCCTCCAACTGCCTGACTACCTCCGGATCGCCCATCGGGCCGGTCGCGGTCGCCGCGCCGAGTAACCGTGCTGCGCGCTCTTCCTGCGCCCGGCAGGCGGCGATCGCGGCAAGGCCAAGGAGGCCCTGCGCCGCCAGTGGTCCGACGGAGTGCTCGCTGCAAAGCCGGAGCTGTTCCTCGAATCCGGCTTGCGCGCGGTCGAGGTCGTCCGTGAAGAGCGCCTGCAGTCCCACGGTCCCGACCACGAAGATCAGGTCCAGGTGGTGGTGTTCCGGATCGCGGGCGAGCGGGAGCGCGTGGTCGAGCCACGGGAGTGCGCACTCGGCCTTGCCTGCCTTGATGGCCCCGTGAGCTGCCATGTCGTACAGCGCCAGCAGCTCCTGTGGATCTCCTAGCTTGCGTAGCGCCGCTGCTGCCCGTTCGACCTCTGATATGCCTTGCTCCAGAGGCAATGCCAGCGCCCGCTCCGCCAAGGCTTCGGCCACGAGGAAGTCGTCTCCTGATTGGCGTGCCCAAGTCAGCGCTTCCTCGGCCAGCGCGAGCCGCCGCCGCTGCGGAAGGCTCTCACGTTGTTCGAAGTAGGCCAGCCCGATGAGGGCCCAGGCGATGCCTGAGGGATCCTCCGCTTCACGCGACAGGGCCAGCGCTTGAGTCGCCTGAGCGCGTGCTTGCGCCAACGAACCCTGCGCGTCGAAAAAGAAGTCATGGTTCCCGGCCAGGAATGCGTGCGCCAGGTGGGCGCCGGCACGATCGCGGATGGGAGCGGCATCCCCTGCGGCCTCCAGGGCCGCTGCGACCCGCTCGACGCCCTCGGAGTAGCCGTCTCGGATGGTCCAGAACTGCCGAGCAGGGCGACTGCGTGCAGCGCTTGGATCGGGTCGGCGGCGAGGCTCCAATCGAGCGCGGCGCGGATGTTGTCGATCTCGGCGTCGAGCCGCGCGAGCCAGGGCGCCTGGCGACGCGTGTGCAACTCGGCGTCTGACGCGCTCGACGAGGGCGAAGTAGTGCCGGCAATGGCGTTCGCGGATTTCTCCGCCGCCGGCCTCGGCTTCGAAGTGCTCGCGTGCGTATTCGCGCACGGTTTCGAGCATCAGCAGGCGCGCTTCTGTCGCTTGGCGCTCGGCGGCGCAGCAGCAGTTGCTTGTCGACGAGCGCCTCGAGCGTGTCGAGGTCGGCGCCGGTGACCTCCTGGGCGGCCTCGAGCGTGGCCCCTCCGGCGAACACGGCGAAGCGGGCAAACGCCTCCGCCTCGGGGGCGTTGAGCAGGCGGTGGCTCCAGTCGATGGTGGCGCGCAGCGTTCGCTGGCGATCGGGAGCGTCGCGCGGGCCGCTTCCGAGCACGTCCAGCGCCTCTGCCAGGCGAGCGGAGAGCTCGCTCGGGGCCGAGCAGCGCGGTGCGGGCCGCCGCGAGCTCGATCGCCAGCGGGAGCCCGTCGAGGCGGCGGCAGACATCGGCGATCGCGCCGGCGTTGGCCGGCGTCAGCTCGAAGTCGCGGTCGTGGCTGAGGGCGCGCTCGACGAAGAGAGCCCCTGCCGCAGCTCGCTCGACAGCCGCCGGCTGGCTGTCGCCGGGGGGGACGTCGAGCGGGGCCAGCGCGTAGCGGTGCTCGCCCTGTAGTCGAAGCGCCTCGCGGCTGGTGGCCAGCACCTTCAGTCCCGCACAGGCGGCCAGCAGCTCACCCACCAGCGGCGCGGCGGCGAGGAGGTGCTCGAGGTTGTCCATCACCACCACGCCGCGCTTGGCGGCGAGGAAGCGCCCAACGGCCGCCCATGGGGTCTCGCCCTGTACCTGGCTTGACCTCGAGCGCCTGCGCGATCGCGCTAGGCGACGTGTTCGGCCTTCGCCGTCGAAGCGAGCGAGACGAACCAGGCGCCGTCACTGAGCACGGAGTCGAGTTCGCGCGCCACGTCCAGGGCCAGCCGCGTCTTTCCCACGCCGCCAGGCCCGATCAGGGTCACCAAGCGCACGTCGTCGCGCTCCAGCAACTCCACGATCGCGCGCCGGTCTTCGTCGCGGCCGATCGTGCGGGTCAGCGGGGCGGGCAGCCGACTCGTGGGCGCCGTGGCCGGCGCTCGCAAGGACGCGTCATGAGTGAGGATCGCCTGCTCGAGCTGCCTCAGCTCAGGGGTCGGCTCGAGACCCAACTCGTCGATCAACACCGATCGAGCGGCACGATAGGCCTCGAGCGCGTCTGACTGGCGGTCGGCTCGGTACAGCGCGAGCACGAGCTGGCGGCGCAGGCGCTCTCGCAAGGGATGATCGGCCACGAGCATCTCGATCTCCGTCACCAGTTCCGTGTGCCGGCCGAGCGCGAGGTCGGCGTCGATGCGATCCTCGAGCGCGGCGAGCCGCAGCTCCTCCAAGCGGGCGATCTCCGGCTGGGCGAAGGACTCGAAAGCAAGGTCGGCCAGGGGCGGCCCCCGCCACAGCTCCAAGGCGTCGCGAAGCTGCTCGGCGGCGCACTCGGGATCATCCGCCGCGAGCGCCGCCCGGCCCTTCCGCACGAGCCCCTCGAAACGCTCCAGGTCGAGCTCACCGCGCCCAACCCGGATCATGTAGCCGTTCGGCCGGGTCAGCATCGCGCCCGCGCCCGCGCCGAGCGCCTTGCGCAGCCGCGAAACGTGCACCTGCAGGCTCTTTCTGCCGGCCTCGGGCGGCTGTTCGGCCCAGATGTCCTCGATCAGCTTGTCGATCGAAACGGGCTCGTTCGGCGACAGCAGGAGCAGCGCCAACAGTGCGCGTTGCTTGCTCCCGCCGAGCGGTAGCGACCGCCCGGCTTCACTCACCTCCAGCGGGCCCAGAATCCGAAATTCCATCCGGCCTTTACCTCGGGCTCGGAACGTACACCCGGCCGCGGGACCCTTGCAAGCGGGCGTTGCCCAACTGAAGCCGAGATGCAAGCGACATCTCCGAGGCTGCGCGGCAACCGATCAGAGGAGGCAACCCATGGCCACCATCGCCCGTCAGCCGCGAACGCTCCCCAACCGCACGCATCGCAAAGCGCTCCTATGGCTGTCGACGACGATCGTCGTTGTCGCCGCAGCCATCGTCCTCGCGCTGAGCTTGACGGGCTCGGACTCCGACGACAGGGGCTCGACGGCCATCCCGGAGCAGGAGGCGCCCGGCCATCGCCTCGGCGGTACCCCCGAGGTGGGCACGAGCGACATGGGCGTGGCGTCATCCGCTGGCCCGATGCGCCGCGATGGCGGGCCCGAGAAGGGCACGCGCGGCCCGGCGGCCCTCAGTGACTCGCGCTAGAAATCACCTAGGCGACGGCAAGGAGCAGTGATGAAGACCATTCACAACATCCGAGTGCGGATGTGCGCCCTGCGGATTCGCAGCGAGGGGCTGAACCGCCTGTACGGCCTGGATTGAGACACCACGCGTTCAGCTTTCGGGGCCAGCGGTCGTGAGCGCTAGATCGATCGCCTGCTCGAACGTCAGCCTTGCGCCCGCCGCGTGCGCCTCGTCCCAGCGCTGTTCGCCGTAGCCCGATCGGGCGGGCGCAAGGAACTGCTCCTCGAGCTGCTCTACCACCTCCGGATCGCCCAACGGGCCGGTCACGGTCGCCGCCCCGAGCAACCGTGCCGCGCGCTCTCCCTGCGCCCGGCAGGCGGCGACCGCGGCAAGCCCGAGGAGGCCCTCCGCCGCCAGGGGTTCCACGGAGTGGTCGCGGCACAGTTGGACCTGCTCCTCGAACGCGGTTTGCGCGCGTTGGAGGTCCTCGGTGAAGAGCGCGTGGAGTCCCACTGTGGCCGACGCGAGGTCCAGGTCCACGTCGTCGCCCAGCTCGCCGGCGAGTGGAATCGCCTGGTCGAGCCACTGCCCTGCGCTCTCGGCGCTGCCCGCCTTGATCGCGCGATGAGCCGCGCTCCAGTACAGCCCCAGCAGGTCTCGTTTGTTTCCCAGCTTGCGCAGCGCCGCTGCCGCCCGTTCGAGCTCTGATGTGCCCTGCTCCAGAGGGAGCGCCAATGCCCGCTCCGACAGCGCGAGCGCCACGAGGAAGTCACTTCCTGCTGCGCGTGCCCAGGTCACGGCTTCCTCAGCCAGCGCGAGCCGGCGCTGCTGCGCGACGGTCTCGTGTCCCTCCAGGAAGGTCAAGGCGACCAAGGCCCCCGCGATGCCGTTGGGATCCTCCGCTTCGCGAAAAAGGGCGAGCGCTTGGACCGCCTGAGCTCGGGTCTGCTGCATCGATCCCTGCGCGTCGTACCAAAGGCCCTGGTTTCCGGCGAGAAACGCGTGCGTCAGATGAGCGCGGGCCCGATCACGGATGGGAGCAGCATCGCCTGCCGCTTCGAGGGCTGCTTCAACGCGATCGATACCCTCTGCATGGCCATCGTGGATATTCCAGAACCTCCCGAGCCGGCCGACCATTCGCAGCGCCAGGATCGGGTCGCCGGCTCCGAGGCTCCAGTCGAACGCCGCGCGGAGGTTGTCGACCTCGTGATCGAGCCGCGGGAGCCAGCGCGCCGCTCCATGGCCGTACAGCTCGGGCTCCGCGCGCTCGACCAGGGCCGCGTAGTGCCGGCAATGGCGTTCGCGGATTTCTGAAGCGGCGGGATCGGCGTCGAAACGCTCGCGTGCGTATTCGTGCACGGTTTCGAGCATCAGCAATCGGCCTTCGGCGCTAGGCGCGCGGCGCCTCACCAGCAGCTGCTTGTCGACGAGCCCCTCGAGGGTTTGGAGGCCGGCGCGCGTCACCTCCTGGGCGGCCTCGATCGTGGCCCCGCCGGCGAAGACGGCGAAGCGGGCGAACGCCTCCGCCTCCGGGGCGCTGAGCAGGCGGTGACTCCAATCGATCGTGGCGCGTAGCGTGCGCTGGCGGTCGGGCGCGTCGCGCGGACCACGTCCGAGTGCGTCCAGCGCTTGGGCCAGGCGAGCGGAGAGCTCCTCGGGGCCGAGCAGCGCCGTGCGGGCCGCCGCCAGCTCGATCGGCAGCGGGAGCCCGTCGAGCCGGCGGCAGACCTCGGCGACCGCAGCGGCGTTGGCGGGGGTCAGCTCGAAGTCGCGGTCGTGGCTGAGGGCGCGCTCGACGAACAGAGCCCCTGCCGCGGCTTGCTCGACCGCTTCCGGCCGATCATCTCGGGGGACCTCGAGCGGCGCCACCACATAGCGGTGCTCGGCCTGCAACCTGAGCGTCTCGCGACTGGTGGCCAGCACCTTCAGTTCCGCACAGGCGGCCAGCAGCTTGCTCACCAGCGGCGCGGCGCCGAGGAGGTGCTCGAGGTTGTCCACCACCAGCAGGCTGTGCTTGGCGGTGAGAAAGCGCTCCACGGTCGCCCACGCGTCCTCGCCCTGCAGTGGTGTGACCTCGAGCGCCTGTGCAATCGCGCCCGCGACGTGTTCTGCCTTCGCGGTGGAGGCGAGCGAGGCGAACCATGCGCCGTCGCGCAGGGCTGGCTCGAGCTCGCGCGCCACCTCGAGTGCCAGGCGCGTCTTGCCCACCCCTCCCGGCCCGGTCAGGGTCACCAAGCGCACGTCGTCGCGCTTTAACAGCTCCACCACGGCGCGCCGGTCCTCTTCACGGCCGATCGTGCGCGTCAGCGGCGCCGGCAGCCGACTCGCCGGCGCCATCTCAGGGGCCTGGAGGGACGCGTCATGGGTGAGGATCGCCTGTTCGAGCTGCCTCAGCTCAGGCGTCGGCTCCAAGCCCAACTCGTCGATCAGCATGGCGCGAGCGGCGCGGTAGGCCTCGAGGGCGTCGGCTTGACGGCCGGCTCGATACAACGCGAGGACGAGGTGGCGGCGCAAACGCTCGCGCAGCGGATGCTCGGCCACGAGCACCTCGAGCTCCGGCACCAGCTCCGCGTGCCGCCCGCGCGCAAGGTCGGCCTCGATGCGGTCCTCGAGCGCGCCGAGCCGCAGCTCCTCGAGGCGGCCGATCTCCGGCTGGGCGAAAGGCTCAAATGACAGATCCGCCAGGGGCGGCCCGCGCCAAAGCTTCAACCCTTCGCGCAACCGTTCGGCGGCGCGCTCGGGATCGCCTGCCGCAAGCGCCCTGCTGCCCTCGTGCGCCAGTCGCTCGAAACGCTCCAGGTCAAGTTCGTTGGGCTCGACTCGGACCATGTAGCCGTTGGGCCGCGTGACCAACGGGCCATCGCCTGCTCCAAGCGCTTTGCGCAGCCGCGAGACATGCACCTGCAGGCGCTTCCGACCGGCCTCGAGTGGCTGGTCGCCCCAGATGTCCTCGATCAGCCTGTCGACCGAAACGGGCTCGTTGGCCGAAAGCAACAGCACCGCCAAGAGGGTGCGCTGCTTGGCTCCCACAAGCGGGAGCGGTTGCTCATCCTCGATGACCTCGAGCGGGCCCAGGATCCGAAAGTCCATAGAGCTATTGCCTCGGCCCGAACGTACACCCGCCCGAGGGACCGCCGCAAGCGAGCGTTGCCCAAAAGAAAGGTGGATGCAAGGGCCCTGCCCGATCCTGCGGGCCAACCAAGCAGGAGGCAGCCAGTGTCCAACATCGGCCATGAGCGCTCACTCCTTCCCGCCGGCATGCATCGCAGGGCCGCGGCCTGGCTGGCGGCAGCGATCTTGATCGCGGCCGTGACAACCGTGCTCGCGCTGACCCCCGGAGGGACTGGAGCCGAGCAGACGGTCCCGACGATCCCGGCTGAATCCGGGCGATACGAGCGGGCGCCTTACCAGCGCGAGGGAGACGGTAGCGGCGGCATCGCCCCCGCTCAGCCAGCGGGTCCAGAGCGGCGCGACGGCGAGCTGGAAAAGGGCACGCGCGGCCCGGCTCCGGGCAGCGGACGCTAGCGTCTCAGAGGCCGGTCGGGTGACGCACCGCGTAGCCGGAGCCCGAGCGCGTCGTCCAGGTCCAGCGTGAACCCCCTGTTTCGCCCCTCGCGCTGGTGTCATAGCGCCGGCCGTCCACGACCATGAAGACGTGGCCGGCGTTCGCGTAGATCGTCACGTGGCGCCCGCGGCCGGGTTGACCGTAGGTCATGAAGCCGCTCGAGTCGAGCGGGGACGACAGCAGGCCCGCGCCGTGGAGTGC
Organism: uncultured Thermoleophilaceae bacterium; assembly: GCA_963728495.1. Taxonomy (GTDB): domain Bacteria; phylum Actinomycetota; class Thermoleophilia; order Solirubrobacterales; family Thermoleophilaceae; genus JACVRW01. The sequence goes on from CAVSKI010000003.1 coordinate 691,333, forward strand.
GTAGGAGACCGAACCTGAGCAGTCATACGCCGTGTCGTTGAAGGTGCGATGGCCGCCGCCGTAGCGGTAGGGCTTCGTCGCAATGCGATTGGCGGCGTGGATGAGCATCTGCAGCCGGCCGCCGCCCCCGCCTCCTCCGCCGCCGCGACGGCCGCGGCGCTTGAGCATCCCTCCCGAACCGAGGCCGAGGGCGCGGCGCGTCATCGGGCCGACCACGCCGTCAGGTGTAAGCCCGTGGCGGCGCTGGAAGCGCTTGACCGCGCTCTCGGTGTTGGGGCCGAACACACCGTCTGCCGGCAGACCCAGCACACGCTGCAGAGAGCGGACCCCGCCGCCGCGGACCCGGCGGGTCCGGCTGGAGCTACGGGCGGGCCTGCTGGTGCGGCTCCGCCCGCTCGAGGCGTGCCGGCGCTTGAGCACCGGGCCGGAGCCCAGGCCGAGCGCCTGGCGGGTCATCGGGCCGACGACGCCGTCCACGGTCAGCCCATGGCGGCGCTGGAAACGCCGCACCGCGCTCTTGGTCTGCGGGCCGAAGACCCCGTCGGCAGGGATGCCGAGCCTGCGCTGCAGGCGGCGGACGTCCTTGCCGCGCGACTCGACCGGGGCCGCCTCGGCGCGGTCGGCAGCGAGTGGACCGGTCGCGGGCGCCGCGCCCAGGGCGAGCGGCACTGCGAGCAGCGCAAGGAGCAGCAGGGGTGTTGATCGGTTACATCTCATGGTCTGAGCGCCTACGAGGTGAGCTGACGGGCTCGCGCTATGCGCTACACCGTTAACAGCGCGAAGCTGACGGTGATTCGCCCCTGCGGACCGTTCGGTCCACCCTGGTTCCCCCGCTCGCCACGGCCTGGGGCGTGACGACTCGGCAGATTGAAGGCGTCTTTCTATCAGGCGAAACTCCTGCAAGTTGCAGGATTTCTTGCAGGCCTTCCCCGGGTACTGCACGGGGATGGAAGAAATCGCGCCCGGAATCCGCCACTGGACCGCCAAGCATCCGAAGATCAAGATGGACGTCAGCTCCTACTGGCTCCCCAGCTTGGGTGTGCTGCTCGACCCGCTGGCCGTGCCCGAGGAGGTCGACCAGGTGGGCGAGATCATCCTCGTCAACCGCCACCACTTTCGCGACGCGCTGGAGGCCCGCGAGCGCTTCGGGGCCACGATCCGCGCCCCACGGGCGGGTGCTCACGAATTCGACGACGGCGACCCGATCGAGTTCTATGACTTCGAGGAAGAGCTCGCGGGCGGAGCGATCACCCCTCATCAGGTAACCGAGCTGTGGCCCGACGACAGCGCCCTGCACATTCCCTCCCTCAGCGCACTGGCCATCGCCGACACCGTCGTGAAATTCGGCAAAACCGACGACCTGCAGCTAGTGCCTGATGATCTGATGGGCGACGCCGAGGCGGAGAAGCGCGCCATCCTCGACGGGCTGGCCGCGCTGGCCGAGCGCCTGGAGTTCGACCACCTTCTGCTGGCGCACGGGACGCCCGTCATCGGCGACGGACGCGACCGGCTGCGCGCCTTTGCGGCGAGCTAGACCAGCTCGAGGAAGACCATCTCGGTCGAGTCCGACCTGCGCGGGCCCAGCTTCAGGATCCGCGTGTAACCGCCCTCCCGGTCCGCGTAGCGCGGCCCGATCTCCTCGAAGAGCTTGTAGACCACGAACTTGTCCTGTCCCAGCCGGGCCATGGCCAGGCGGCGGGAATGCCCGTCGCCCTTCTTGGCCAGCGTGATCAGGCGCTCCAGCTCGGGCTTGACCGCCTTGGCCTTGGCCTCCGTGGTCTGGATGCGCTCGTGGTCGATCACCTCACGGCAGAGGTTCATGAACAGCGCCTTGCGGTGCGCCGCGTCACGCGACAGCTTGCCTCTCTGGTTGCGGTGGCGCATGGATCCGGCCTTCCAGCTCTCTAGCCCGCGCGCAACGCCAGCCCGCGAGCGTCGAGGGTCTCCTTGACCTCCTCGATCGACTTGCGGCCGAAGTTCGGGATCGCCGCCAGCTCCGAGTCGGACTTCTGGACGAGGTCGCCCACCGTCTGGATGCCCGCCCGCTTGAGGCAGTTGTAGGAGCGCACGCCCAGCTCGAGCTCCTCGATCAGGATGTCGTCCATCCCGCCCGCACCGGGAGCCCCGGCGCCGTCGCCGCCGATGCCGTCGCTGCCGGCCACCAGCGCCGCGCCCTGATCGCGCAGCGCCTCCACGCGCTCGGCGTCGGTGAAGATGGCCAGGTACTTGATGAGGATCTCAGCCGCTTCGCGCAGCGCGGTCTGGGGATCGAGCGAGCCGTCGGTCTCGATGTCCAGCGTGAGCTTGTCGTAGTCGGTCTTCTGCCCCACGCGCGCCGCGTCGACCGAGTAGGCCACGCGCTTTACGGGAGAGAAGATCGAGTCGATCGGAATCACGCCGATCGGCTGGTCGGGCGTCTTGTTGTCCTCCGCGGGCGAGTAGCCGCGGCCGTGCCCGATCGTCAGGTACATCTCGAGCTTGGTCTTGCGCTCGAGCGTGGCGATGCGGACATCGGGGTTGAGGATCTCGACACCCGAGGGCAGGTCGATGTCACCGGCGCTGACGTCGCCCGGGCCGGTGACCACGAGCGGCGCCTCGATCTCGGCCGCGTCGGAGTGCATGCGGCAGACGACCTCCTTGAGGTTGAGGACGATGTCGGTCACGTCCTCCTTCACGCCGTTGATCGTGGAGAACTCGTGAGCGACCCCCTCGATGCGCACGCTGGTCACCGCTGCGCCGGCCAGCGACGACAGCAGCACTCGACGCAGCGAGTTGCCGAACGTGTAGCCGAAGCCGCGGTCCAGCGGCTCGATGGTGAACGTGCCGCGGTTGTCCTCGACGTTTTCGGCGGAAATCTGGGGAGTCTGAAACTCGATCATTGGGTTCCTTCGCTTGGGTCCACGCGTCGCCCACGATGGGTCGCGCGCGAGAATTGCTTACTTCGAGTAGAGCTCGACGATTAGCTGCTCTTGGACCGGGGTGGTGATCTCCGCCCGGTCGGGCAAGCGCAGCACTTTCGCGGTCAAGCCGTCGTGATCGGCCTGCAGCCAGGCCGGCACCGCGGAGGTCAGCTCGGTCGCCTCTCTGATGACGGGCTCCACGGGAGCGCTCGGCTTGAGGGTGATCACGTCGTCCTCGCGCACCTGGTATGAGGGGATGTCCACGCGACGACCGTTGATGTACCAGTGGCCGTGACCGATCATCTGCCGGGCCTGGCGCCGTGAAGCGGCAAATCCGAGGCGCACGAGCACGTTGTCGAAGCGGGACTCGAGCAGCCGCAGCAGGTTCTCGCCGGTTACGCCCTCCTGGCGGCTTGCCTTGGCGTAGTAGTTGCGGAACTGCTTCTCGAGCACTCCGTAGTAGCGGCGCGCCTTCTGCTTTTCGCGCAGCTGCACCCGGTACTCCGATTGGCGCGAACGTCCGCGGCCGTGGTCGCCCGGCGGGTAGTTGCGCCGCTCGACCGCACACTTGTCGGTCAGGCAGCGCTCGCCCTTGAGGAAGAGCTTCGTACCCTCGCGCCGGCACTGCTTGCACTGTGGAGAGGTGTCGCGGGCCATGGTTAGACGCGCCTCCTCTTACGCGGCCGGCAGCCGTTGTGGGCCTGCGGGGTCACGTCCTTGATCGTGGTGATCTCCAGCCCGGCGGCCTGCAGCGAGCGAATCGCGGTCTCGCGGCCCGAGCCCGGACCCTTGACGTAGACCTCGACCTTCTGCAGGCCGTGCTCCATACCCTTGCGCGCAGCGGCGTCGGCCGTGACCTGGGCGGCGAACGGGGTCGACTTGCGCGAGCCCTTGAAGCCGGCGCCGCCGGCGGACTCCCAGGCGATCACGTTGCCGTCCTTGTCGGACAGCGAAACGATCGTGTTGTTGAAGCTCGTCTTGATGTGGGCCTGGCCGAAGGGCACGTTCTTGCGAACACGCCGGCGGCCGCGGGGGCGTCTGGGTTGGGGCATGTGGGGTTAGTGCTTCCTTATCTTCTTCTTGCCGCCGCCGGCCGAGGAACCGCGCTTGGGTCCCTTCCGTGAGCGCGCGTTGGTCTTCGTGCGCTGGCCGTTGGCCGGCAGGCCGCGCCGGTGGCGCAGGCCCTTGTATGAGCCGATCTCCATGAGCCGCTTGACGTTCTGCGAGCGCTCGCGGCGCAAATCGCCCTCTACGAGCAGGTCGTCGACCTTCTCGCGCAGCTTGCGTACCTCGTCCTCGGTCAGATCCTTGACGTAGGTATCGGGCTCCACGCCAGCCTCGGTCAGGACCTGGTTGGAGGTCGACCGGCCGATGCCGTAGATATAGGTAAGTCCTATCTCGGCCCTCTTATTGAGGGGAATGTTGATGCCTGCGATGCGTGCCATCTAGTTCCCGGTCACCCCTGACGCTGCTTGTGACGCGGGTTCTGACAGATCACCAAAACGGCACCGCCGCGGCGGATGACCTTGCACTTCTCGCACATGGGCTTGACTGATGCGCGGACCTTCATAGCTCCGTGACCGGGACCGTATCGAACGAGGACGGGCGCGCTGCCCAGGAAACGGCCGCGCGCCGACCGGTAAATATAGCAACGCGCCGGCGCTGAGTTACGCCGAGGCCGCGGCCGGCGCCACGTCTTCGCCCACCAGCTCGTGCCAGGGAGTGAGGATTCGCGGACCGTCGGCGGTCACGGCCACCGTGTGCTCGAAATGGGCGGCCAGCGAGCCGTCCTGCGAGTACACGGCCCAGTTGTCAGAGCCCATACGCACCTGGTGGGTGCCGGCGTTGACCATCGGCTCGATGGCCAGGCACATTCCCTCCTCGAGCTCCGGGCCGGTGCCGGGGTCGCCGAAATTGGGGATCTGCGGGTCCTCGTGCATGTCGCGCCCGATGCCGTGGCCCACCAGCGAGCGGATCACCCCGAAGCCGTCGGCCTCCACACGCGCCTGCACCGCGTGTGACACGTCCCCCAGGCGGTTGCCCAGCCGGCACTGCTCGACGGCGTCGAACAGGGAGGCACGTGTGCTCGCGATCAGGCGGCGGGCGATCGGGGTCACGTTGCCGATCGGATGGGTTATCGCCGCGTCGGCCACATAGCCGTCGTGGATGACCCCGATGTCGATCGAGATGATGTCTCCGCGCTTGAGCTCGTAGGAGCCCGGGATTCCGTGCACCACCATCGAGTTGGGCGATGCGCAGATCGAGCCCGGGAAGCCGCGGTAGCCCTTGAAGGCCGGCTCGGCGCCCTGCGAACGAATGAAGCGCTCGGCGGCGGCGTCGAGGTCGGCCGTGGTCACACCCGGCCGCGCCTTGGAACGCAGCATCGCGTGGCAGCGGGCGAGGATCCGCCCGGCTTGAGCCATCTTCTCGAGCTCCTCAGGGGTCTTACGGAGAATCATGCGGTGTCTAGATCTCGGCTTCGAGGGCGAGGGTGGCAAGTGTGGCACGGATCTGCGAGTGGACCTGCTCCGGCGCGCGGGTGCCGTCGAAGCGGCGCAGCAGCCCCTTTTCCGCGTACCAGTCGACCAGCGGAGCGGTTTGCTCGTGGTACACGGACAAGCGTGTTCTCACGGTCTCCGGCTTGTCGTCGTCGCGCTGAACGAGGCGAGAGCCGTCCTGATCGCAGACGCCTTCGTGCTTCGGCGGGTCGAAGTCCACGTGATACACGTGGTTGTTCTTGACACAGGTTCGCCTGCCCGACAGCCTGCGGACGACCTCGTCGTCGGGCACCTCGATCAGCACCACGGCGGTCAGGGAGCGGCCGCGCTCCTCCAGCGCGCCGGCCAGCATCTCGGCCTGACCGATCGTGCGCGGAAACCCGTCGAGCAGGAACCCGTCGTCGGCCTCGCCGGAGTCGAAGCGCTCCGCGATCACGTTGCAGATCAGCTGGTCGGGCACGAGCTCGCCGCGCTCCATGTACTCCTTGGCCTGAGTGCCCAGCTCGCTGCCCTTTTCCACCGCCTCGCGCAGGATGTTCCCGGTGGAGTAGTAGGGCAGGTCGAAGTCCTCGATCAGACGCTCGGCCTGCGTGCCCTTCCCGGCCCCGGGCGGGCCGAGTAGGACCAGGTTGCGCTCGGTCACTTCAGGAAGCCCTCGTAGTTGCGCATCATCAGCTGCGCCTCGAGCTGCTTCATGGTGTCCAGCGCCACGCCGACGACGATCAGGATCGAGGTGCCCCCGAAGAAGAAGTTGGCGCTCGTCTGATTGAGCAGGATCGTAGGTAGTGCCGCGACCGCCGCCAGGTAGAGCGCGCCCGGGAAGGTCAACCGCGCGAGGATGCGGTCGAGATATTCAGCCGTGGGTCTGCCTGGCCTCACCCCAGGAATGAAGCCGCCGTACTTCTTGAGGTTGTCCGCCTGTTCCACGGGGTTGAAGGTGACTGCGGTGTAGAAGTAGGTGAAGACGATGATGAACAACGACTCGCCCACCAGGTAGGCCCAGCCATTGGGGCTGAAGAAGGCGGAGAGGTCCTGAGCCCAGGGGGTCTGGATCAGCTCGCCCACGGTGGGCGGGAAGGCCATCAGCGAGGCGGCGAAGATAACCGGGATGACTCCGGCCATGTTCACGCGCAGCGGCAGGTAGGTCGAGCCACCGCCGGCCATCCGGCGGCCCACCACGCGCTTGGCGTACTGGATCGGGATGCGGCGCTGGCCCTCCTGCATGAAGACGATCGCGGCGATGATCGCGAGCGCCAGGAAGGGCATCATGACCTTGAAGACCTGGTCGGGGTTGTTCCACCACTTGACGATCCCGTCCGGAAGGCCGGAGGCGATCGAGGCGAAGATCATCAGCGAGATGCCGTTGCCTATGCCGCGCTGGGTGATCAGCTCGCCGAACCACATCAGCAGGACGCAGCCCGCGGTCAGGGTCATGACGATCACGAACACGCGCCCGAAGGTGAAGTTCTCGACGACGGCTGCACTGCCGCTGGAGAAGGTGCGGAAGAGGAAGACGTAGCCGATCGACTGACCGAAGGCCAGCGCGACGGTGAGATAGCGGGTGTACTGGGTGATCTTCTGCTGCCCGACCTCGCCTTCCTTGCGGAGCTTGTCGAGCGATGGGATCACGACCGTGAGCAGCTGCAGCATGATCGACGCCGTGATGTAGGGCATGATCCCGAGCGCGAAGATCGCGAAGCGCTGCAGGGAGCCTCCGGAGAAGAGGTTGAGGAAGCCGAGCACGTTGGACCCGCTGAACTGATTCGCGATCTGCTCGACGGCGTCGATGTTGATTCCCGGCGCGGGGATGTAGGCCCCGATCCGGTAGAGCGCAAGCATGCCGGCCGTGAAGGCGAGCTTCTTCCGAATATCGGCGACCCGGAAGGCGTTCAGGAAAGTCTTGAGCACTTAGTGCTCCACGCCTACGCCTCGAGGACGTTGCAGGTGCCGCCGGCCGCTTCGATCTTCTCGCGAGCGGTCTTCGAGAAGCCATGCGCGTGGACGACGAGCGCCTTGTTGATGTCGCCGCCCCCGAGCACCTTCACCGGCACTCCGCGGCGCGTGGCCAGTCCCGCCGCGACAAGCGAGGCGGGCGCGACCTCGGCGCCATCGTCGAAGCGGGCCTCGAGGTCGCTCAGGTTGACCGGCTGGGTCCTCGTGCGGAACTTCTCGAAGGGCATCGACTTCTTCATGTGCGGGCCACGCAGCTTGCGCATCCGCATGTGAATCGGGGTCTGCCCGCCCTCGAAGCGCACGCGCCGCTTGGAGCCCGAGCGCGCACCGGCGCCCTTATGGCCGCGACCCGATGTCTTACCCGTGCCCGATCCCTCGCCGCGGCCGATGCGCTTGCGCTCCTTGCGCGAGCCCGGCGCGGGCTTGAGCGAGTGGAGGCCGATGCGGTCGTTGTCAGCCATCGGTCACCTCAACCAGGTGGCGCACGGAATGGATCACGCCGCGCAGCGCGGGATGGTCCTCGCGCTCGGCGTGGCGGCCGATCTTTCCCAGCCCGAGCGTCTTCAGCGATTCACGCTGCTTGCGGCTCGACCCGTTCGCGGACCTCACCTGGGTGATCACGAGCGTCGCCATCAGGCGGGAGAATGCTCCTCCTCCGCCGGCAAACCGGCGGCCTCGGACACGGCCTCCTCGACCTCCACGGTCTCCTCGACCTCGACCGTCTCCTCTACCTCAACGCCTTCTTCCAGCTCGGCGGAGGCTTCGGGCTTGGCGTGGTCGATGCCCAGCACCTCGGCCACCGTCAGCCCGCGCAGCTCGGCAACCTGCCTCGGGTCGCGCAGGCTCTGCAGCGCGTTGACCGTCGCCTTCACCAGGTTGATCGGGTTCTGGCTGCCCAGCGACTTCGAAAGCACATCGCTGATGCCGGCCAGCTCGAGCACCGCCCGCACCCCACCGCCGGCGATCACGCCGGTACCGGCAGAGGCCGGCTTGAGTAGGACGCGCGAGGCGGAATGCACGCCGACGATCTCATGGGTGATGGTCGAGCCGTGCATCGGCACCTTGAAGAGGCCCTTGCGCGCGCGCTCGACGCCCTTCTGGATCGCGACCGGGACCTCGTTGGCCTTGCCGTATCCGACGCCGACCTGCGACTTCTCGTCTCCCACCACGACCAGCGCGGTGAACGAGAAGCGACGCCCGCCCTTCACGACCTTGGCCACGCGGTTGATCTCGACGACCCGCTCCTGCAGGTCTGAGCCGCGATCGCGGTCTCTTGTCCGGTCTCTAGACGCCATGCGAACAACTCACCGTAGCGATGTGCACGAGGGGCCGGGCTTGGCCCGGACCGGAGTGATGGCATCCCAGGAACATCAGAACTTGAGCCCGCCTTCCCGCGCGCCGTCGGCCAGCGCCTTGATCTTGCCGTGGAAGCGGTAGCCGCCGCGGTCGAACACGCACGTCTCCACACCAGCCTGCTTGGCGCGCTCGGCGAGCAGCTCTCCCGCCCGCTTGGCCTGGTCCATGCGGCCAAGCTCCTTGAGGTCGCCCTCGGTCCAGTTGACGGCGGCCACGGTGTGGCCCTTCACGTCGTCGATGAGCTGTGCGCCGATGCCCCGGTTGGAGCGGAACACCGACAGGCGCGGGCGCTCGGCGCTGCCGCGCACCTTGGCGCGCACGCGCCGGCGGCGGCGCAGCCTGGCCTGGGGCTTGGTCTGCGATGCTCATGCGCGCTTCCCGACCTTCCGGGCCACGTACTCGCCCTCGTAGCGGATGCCCTTGCCCTTGTAGGGCTCGGGCGGGCGGCGCTTGCGGATGTTGGCGGCGACCTCGCCGACCGCCTGCTTTGAGATGCCGCGCACGACGATGCGGGTCGGCATCGGAACCTCGAACTCGATTCCCTCGGGAGCGTCGAGCTCTACCGGATGGGAGTAGCCGAGCGCCAGCACCAGCCTGCGGCCCTGGAGCTGGGCGCGATAGCCCACGCCCTGGATCTCGAGGCGCTTCTCGTAGCCGTTGGTCACGCCCTCCACCATGTTGAAGATGAGGCTGCGTGTGAGACCGTGCAGGGCACGATGCTCACCGCGGTCGGTCGGGCGCGTGACCACGACCTCTCCGTTCTGCTGCTCCACGCTTATCTCGCGCGAGACGCGCTCCGAGAGCTCGCCCTTGGGGCCCTTGACCCGCACCAGGTCCGGCTCGATGGTGATCTCCACGCCGTCGGGCACGACCACCGGCTGCTTTCCGATGCGCGACATCGCTACCAGACTCTCGCTACCAGCTCGCCGCCCACCCCTTCGCGGCGCGCGTCGTGTCCGGTCATCACACCGCGGGACGTCGAGACGATTGCGGTGCCCATCCCGCCGTAGATCCGGGGGACCCGGCCGGCGGAGACGTACTCGCGTCGCCCGGGCTTGGAGATTCGCTCGATCCCCAGGATCACCGGCTTGCGGTCCTCGGTGTACTTGAGGGTCACGCGCAGGGTGCGACCGACGCGTCCGGGCTCCACCTCGAAGCTCTCGACGTAGCCCTGCTCGGTCAGGATGCGTGCCAGCTCCGCCTTGAACTTGGAGGCGGGCATCTCCACGGCGTCGTGGTCGGCGCGCAGGCCGTTGCGGATTCGAGTAAGGAAGTCGGCGACTGGATCGGTCTGCATGGCTACCAGCTCGACTTGGTGAGCCCGGGGATCATGCCCTCATGGGCGATCTCCCGCAGGCAGATGCGGCACAGCCCGAACTTGCGCAGGTACGCGCGCGGGCGGCCGCATCGGCGGCACCGGTTGTAGTTCCTCGTCTTGTACTTGGATCCGCGCTGCTGGCGGACCTTCTGTGAAGTCTTTGCCATCTACTCCTGAGCCTCTTCGCTCTCTTCTGCGTCGTCTTCGGTCGGGGCCGGGGCCTCGTAGGCCTCCGGGTTCTCTTCCTTGAGCTCCTCGTAGGCCCGCTCCTCGGCTTCCGCCTTGGCGTGGGCCTCCTGCAGGCGCTCCTCCTCGGCCGCTTGCTCCTCCGACACCACATCCTCGCCGGGCGCTCCCACCGGCGAGAAGGGCATGCCGAGCTCCCTCAGGAGAGCATAGGCCTCTTCGTCGGTGTTGGCCGAGGTTGTGATCGTCACGTCCAGTCCGCGCACCTGATCGATGGCGTCGTAGTCGATCTCAGGGAAGATGATCTGCTCGCGCACGCCCATCGAGTAGTTGCCGCGACCGTCGAACGAGCGTGCGTTGAGCCCGCGGAAGTCGCGAATACGCGGGATCGCGATCGAGGTCAGCCGATCGAGGAACTCCCACATGTAGGCCCGGCGCAGCGTGACGCTCACGCCCACGGGCATGCCGTCGCGCAGCTTGAAGTTGGCGATCGACTTGCGCGCGCGGCGCACGTTGGGGCGCAGCCCGGCGATCGTGGCCAGCTGGTCGACTGCGGCGTCGAGCATGTTGGAGTCCTGCTTGGCCTCGCCCACGCCCATGTTGAGCGTGATCTTCTCGAGGTTCGGCACCTGCATCACCGACGTGTAGGCGAAGCGCTTCTGCAGCCGGTCGCGGATCTCCGACTCGTACCGCTCCTTGAGCCGGGGCGGGACGCCGTCCGTAACTGACGCTTCCATCAGTCGATCTCCTTCCCGGACTTCTTGGCCACCCGCACGCGGCGGCCGCCCTCGCGCTTGATGCCAACGCGGCTGGGCTCCCCGGAGTCAGGGTCGATGAGCATCACGTTGGACACGTGAATCGGACCCTCCATCTCCACGATCCCGCCGAGCTCCTGGGCACGCTGGGTGTCGCGCAGCGAGCGTGGCTTGGTGTGGCGCTTGATGATGTTGGCGCCCTCCACGAAGACCTTGTGCTTGCCGGGATCGGTGCGCAGCACGCGGCCGGTCTTGCCCTTGTCCTTGCCGGCGATGATGCGGACGGTGTCGTCCTGGCGGATCTTGAGTCCCACGATCAGAGCACCTCCGGGGCGAGCGAAACGATCCTCATGAAGTTGCGGTCACGCAGTTCGCGGGCCACCGGGCCGAAGATGCGAGTTCCGCGCGGGCTGTTGGTCGCGTCGATCAGAACTACCGCGTTCTCATCGAAGGCGATGTAGGTGCCATCGTCGCGCCCGAACTGCTTCTTGGTCCGCACCACGACCGCGGTCACAACCTCGCCCTTCTTGACCGAGCCGTGCGGAATCGCCTGCTTGACCGTGCCCACGATGATGTCGCCGACCCCCGCGTAGCGGCGGTGCGACCCACCGCGCACGCGGATGCAGAGCACCTCGCGCGCGCCGGTGTTGTCGGCGACCTTGAGCCTGGACTCCTGCTGGATCATCGGTCAGCGGGCCCTCTCCAGCACTTCCATGAGGCGCCAGCGCTTCGTGCGGCTGAGCGGGCGGCTCTCGACCACACGCACGGTGTCGCCGACGCGGGCCTCATTGCTCTCGTCGTGCGCATGCAACGTGGAGCTGGTGCGGACGATCTTCTTGTACATGCGATGCGGGCGCGCGATGTCGATGCGCACGGTGATGGTCTTGTTCGCGCGGTCGGAGACGACGACGCCTTGGCGCACCTTCAGGTTTCCAGCCTCGCGCGGCTCGGGCGCCGGTGCCTCGGCGCGCGGCTCCGAACGCCGGCGCTCGCGCTCCTTGACCCGGTAGGCGCGCCGGTGGCGCGCCTTGACGGCGCGCAACTCCGCACGCTCCTGAGCGCGCTCCTCGGCCGAGCGCTGCGGGCGCGCCTCGCCCGTGTGGCGAGAGCGCGCGGCCTTGCGCCGCTCCTTGGGCGGCACCTGCACCTCGGGCTCGGAGGGCTCTGAGGCAGCGGCGGGCGGAGCCGCGGCAGGGGCCTCCTCCGCGGGGGCTTCCTCCACGGGAGCCTCCTCCACGGGGGCCTCCTCCACGGGTTGCTCCTCGGGCGTAGCGGCCTCGGCCTGCTCGGCCTGCTCGGCCACCGGATCCTCGGGCGTCTCGTTCACGTTCTCTTCGTTCTCAGCCATTTCGTCTCTGTCTGCGGATCTCTACCTCGACGTCCATCCCGCGCTGGCGCGCGATCGTGAGCGCCCGGGCGAGATCCTGCTTTGCCTGCTTGAGCCGCGCGGTGTTCTCGAGCTGCCCGGTCGCGTGCTGGAAGCGCAGGTTGAACACTTCCTTGCGCGCGTTGTCGGCCAGCTCCACGAGCTGCGCGTCTTCGAGGTTATGCACCTCGACAGCCTTCATCCCTGACCCGCCCCCTCGCGCTGCACGAACTTGGTCTTCACCGGGAGCTTGTGACCAGCAAGGCGCATCGCCTCGCGGGCCAGCGGCTCGGGAACGCCGGAGAGCTCGAACATGACGCGGCCCGGCTTGACCACCGCAACCCATCCTTCGGGCGAACCCTTGCCGGAGCCCATCCGGGTCTCGGCCGGCTTCTGGGTGAAGGGCTTGTCGGGGAAGATGTTGATCCAGACCTTGCCGCCGCGCTTGATCTTGCGGGTCATCGCGATACGGGCAGCCTCGATCTGGCGGTTGGTCACCCAGCCGCGCTCGATGGCCTTGAGGCCGTACTCGCCGAACTCCACGCGCGTACCGCCCTTGGCGTTGCCGCGCATGCGCCCGCGATGCTCCTTGCGCCACTTGACTCGCTTGGGCTGCAGCATCAGTGATCGCTCCTTCGGGCCACGCCCGCTCCTGCCCGCGAAAACCGAGCATGCCGAGGACGCAGGGAGCGACGCGTGCCTAGAAGGCACGCGAGCGAGCGAGGACGCGGGCAGGCGAAGGTTTGCAGCGAGGCAGAGCGGGTGTGGTTCGGAGGAGCGGTCACTTAGAGCCTCCCGGTGGGCAGGGGTGGGCCACCGCCCCGGTTGCCGCCGCGGCCGCCGCGGCCACCCGGGCCGCCCGGGCCACGCCCGCCGCCGCCCGGTCCACGCCCGCCGCCGCCCGGGCCTCGGCCGCCGCCACCGGGTCCGCCCGGGCGGCCTCCGCGGCCGCCACCGGGACCCACGGCTTGCGGGGCCTCCAGCTCGGTCAGGTCCTGGGCGAAGCCCTTGGGCATGATCTCGCCCTTGTTGATCCACACCTTCACGCCGATCCGGCCGAAGGTGGTGCGGGCCTCGTAGAAGCCGTAATCGATGTCAGCCCGCAGCGTATGCAGCGGCACCCGGCCGTCCGAGTAGCCCTCGGTGCGAGCCATCTCCGCGCCGCCGAGGCGACCCGAGACCTGGATCTTCACGCCCTTGGCGCCCGAGCGCATCGCGCTGGTCAGCGCGCGCTTCATAGCGCGGCGGAAGGCCACGCGATTCTGCAGCTGCTCGGCGATCGACTGGGCCACCAGCTTCGAGTCGAGCTCGGGCCGCTTGATCTCGAGGATGTTGACCTTCACCGCCTTGCCCGTCATGCGGTGCAGCTCCTTGCGCAGAGCGTCCACCTCGGAGCCGGACTTGCCGATCACGATGCCGGGCCGGGCCGTGTGGATGTTGACCTCGACCTCGTTCTTGTTCTTCTTGATGGTGATCGTCGACAGGCCCGCGTGGGCGAGCTTGTTCTCGATGTGCTCCCGGATCTGGATGTCCTCCATCAGGTAATCGGAGAACTCCTTCTCGTTGAACCAGGTCGACTTCCAGTCGTGGATGTAGCCGACCCGAAGGGCTTCCGGATGAACCTTCTGGCCCATGGCTACCTCTCGTTCCTAGATGTCGTGGTCAATTCGATGGTCATGTGGCTGGTGCGCTTGTTGATCTTGGTGGCGCGCCCGAGCGCGCGCGGGCGGAAGCGCTTGATCGTCGGCCCTTCGTCGACGATGGCCTTGCGGACCCTCAGCTCATCCGGCCCGAGCTCGTAGGCGGACTCGGCGTTTGCGACGGCCGAGTTCAGGAGCTTGAGGATGTCGTCCGCCACAGCCCGGGGCGCATGGTCGAGGATAGCCCGCGCCTGCTCGACCTCCTTGCCGCGAATGTGGTCCATGACCAGTCGCGCCTTGCGCGGCGCGCTGCGCACGTACTTGGAACGAGCGCGGACGATGAGCCCGTCTTCGGGGCGCGGCGCCGCGGCACGGCGACGGCCTGTGCCGGTCGAGGTCTCGGCCGAGCCGCGGCGGCGCTTCGGCGAAGAGGTATCGGCCTTCTCCACCTCGTCGGCGGAGGGCTCTTCGGCCGGCTCGTCCGCCGCAAGCACTTCCTCGGCCACGCCGTCGTCCGGCACCTCTTCCTCGGCCGGCGTTTCGCCGCGCGGCGCCCGCACGTTGTCCTTCTGGGCCACGTCGTCGTCGGCCAGGCGCGCGACGAGCTCGGCCTTGTTGCCGCTCTTGGGGAGGCCCCTCGCCTCGAGCTCGTCCTTGAGCTCGTCGACCTTGAGCGACTCCCAGCCGCCCTCAGGCGGCGGGCTCATTTGGTCCGGCGGGGTCATCGCATTCGCACCCTGTCGCTGCCGGCGTGACCGCGGAAGATGCGCGTGGGCGCGAACTCACCCAGCTTGTGACCGACCATGGACTCGGAGATGAACACGGGGACGTGCTTGCGCCCGTCGTGCACCGCGATCGTGTGGCCGACCATCTCGGGGAAGATCGTCGAGGTCCGCGACCAGGTCTTGACCATCTGCCGGTTGCCGGATTCGTTCATGGCCTCGATGCGCCCGATCAGGCGCTCCTCGATCCACGGGCCCTTCTTGGATGAGCGAGACATCTGCTTACCGTCTTCCCTTCTTGCCGCGCCGGCGGCCACGAACGATGAACTGGTCGGAGGTCTTGCGCTTCTTGCGCGTGCGGTAACCGAGCGTGGGCACGCCCCACGGGGTGACCGGATGGCCACCGGGCGTCTTGTGGGCCTCGCCGCCGCCGTGCGGATGGTCGACGGGGTTCATGGCCACGCCGCGCGTCTGCGGTCGCTTGCCGCGATGGCGCGAGCGACCGGCCTTGCCCAGCTCGACGAGCTCGTGCTCGGCGTTGCCCAGCGCGCCCACGGTCGCCCGGCAGTCGACGGCCACCATGCGCATCTCGCTCGAGGGCAGGCGCAGCGTCGCGTAACGGCCTTCCTTGGCCACGACCTGTATCGACGTGCCGGCGCTGCGGCCGAGCTGGCCGCCGCGGCCCGGGGTCAGCTCCACGTTGTGGACCGTGGTGCCGGTGGGGATGTTGGCCAGGGGCAGGCAGTTGCCCGCCTGGATGTCGGCGTCGGGGCCCGAGGAGACCGTGGCGCCCACCTGGAGGCGCGCCGGCGCCAGGATGTAGCGCTTCTCGCCGTCGGCGTAGTGCAGCAGCGCGATGTGCGCCGAGCGGTTGGGGTCGTACTCGATCGCGGCCACCTTGGCCGGCACGCCGTCCTTGCGGCGCTTGAAGTCGATCTTGCGGTACCTGCGCTTGGCCCCGCCGCCGCGGTGGCGCGAGGTGATGCGCCCCTTCGAGTTGCGCCCGCCGGACTTGCGCAGGCCCTCGGTCAGGGACTTCTCGGGAGTGTCCTTGGTCACGGCCTCGTGCTGGAGCCAGGTGGCGAAGCGCCGGCCGGGCGAAGTGGGCCTGTGTTTCTTGATGGCCATCAGCCCTCCTGGCCTTCGAAGAGCTCGATCGAATCGTCCGGGTGCAGCGTCACCACGGCCTTCTTCCATTGGCGGCGCGTTCCCGAGCTGAAGCCGCGGCGCTTGGGCTTGGGCTTGACCCAGGCCGTGCGCACCCCGGTAACCCTTACGCCGAAGATGTCCTCGACGGACTGGCGCACCTGAGTCTTGTTGGCCCGCTCGTTCACGCGGAACGTGTACTTGTTCGCGGCGAGCAGCGCGTAGCTCTTCTCGGAGATGACGGGGCGGATGATCACCTGGCGCGAGTTCATCGCGACGCCGCCTTCTCGCTCAGCCGCTCGAGAGCGGACCCCGATATCACGATCCTCCCGGCCCCCACCACGTCGGCCACACCCACGTCGTCGGCCCGCAGCACGCTCACCTCGGCGAGGTTGCGAAAGGAGCGGGCGCAGCTCTCCTCGGCCTCGCTGAGCACCACGAGCACGCCGCCGCCGCCCTCCAGGCCGGCCAGGGCGGACGCGGCCGACTTCGTCGACGGCGGCTCGAAGCCCGACGGATCGACAGCCGCGATCGAGCCCCTGTCGGCGTGCAGCGAAAGAGCGGCGCGCAGTGCGCGCCGCCGGGCCTTGCGGTTGACCTTGACCGTGTAGCCGCGCGGCTTGGGGCCGAAGGCTACGCCACCGCCCGTGCGCTGAGGCGCCGAAAGCGCACCCACACGCGCGCGCCCGGTGCCCTTCTGGCGCCACGCCTTGGCGCCGGTCATAGCCACCTCGCCGCGGGACTTGGTGGAAGCCGTGCCGCGGCGGCGGGCGGCGAGCTCGGCTCGCACCGCCTCGTGGACCAGCGGGCCGTGGAAACCCTCCCCGAACACGGCGTCGTCGAGCTCGAGCGAGCCCGATGCCCCACCGATGTAGTTGACCTTGGCAGCCACTAGCGGTCACCTCGGAGAGCACGGTCGCGGCCGATCGTGATCGAGGAGGTGACCGCCATCACTGGTGGTCTCCCTCTTCGCGGATCTCTACGACCGAGCCCTTGGGCCCGGGGACGGAGCCGCGCACGAGCAGAAGGTTCTCGTCGGCGCGCACCTGGACCACCTCGATGCCGCGCTGGGTGGCGCGCTTGTTGCCCATCTGGCCCGGGCCCTTGATGCCCTTGAACACACGCGCGGGGTCGGCCGAGGCGCCGATCGAACCCGGGGCGCGAACGTTGTGCGAGCCGTGAGAGACCGGGCCCCGGTGAAAGTTGTGGCGCTTGATCGTGCCCTGGAAGCCCTTGCCCTTGGAGACGCCCGAGATCTTGACCCGCTGACCGGGCTCGAAGACCGAGTCGATACGCAGCTCGTTGCCCACCTCGGCCTCACCGGGGTCGCCGCGGAACTCGCGCAGGTGTTTGAGATTGCCGACGCCGGCCTTTCGCAGGTGCCCGAGCTTCGGCTTGTTGAGCTTCTTCTCGGTCACCTCACCGAAGCCGACCTGCACGGCGTCATAGCCGTCGCGCTCTGCCCGGCGGATCCCGGTGACGAAGCAGGGACCGGCCTCGATCACCGTCACCCGCTCGACTCGGCCGTCCTCAGGAACGAACACCTGGGTCATGCCCACTTTTCTCCCGAGTAGCCCAGCCATTGTCGGTTACCTCCGCGGGGCATCCAGCCCCGCGCTTCTAATCTCGAACTTCGCCATCACGGCTCAGACCAACTGAATCTGGATGTCTACGCCTGCGGGCAGGTGATCGAGGCGCTGCAACGAGTCCACCGTCTTGGGGGTGGGCTGCAGGATGTCGATCAGGCGCTTGTGCGTACGGATCTCGAAGTGCTCGCGCGAGTCCTTGTCCTTGAACGGCGAGCGGATCACGCAGTAGACGTTCTTCTCGGTGGGCAGGGGCACGGGCCCGGACACCGAGGCGCCGGTGCGAACGGCCGTGTCCACGATCTCCTTGGCGGCCGTCTCGATCGCCGAGTGGTCGTAGGCCTTGAGCCGGATGCGGATTTTGTTCTGCGTGAGTGTGGCCATGATGAAGACAGAGTTGGGGGCGAGCCGTGCTGCGCTCGCCCCCAGAGAGTGTCGCTCTCTTGGAGAGCGTTACTCCTCGATGCTGGTGACCACCCCCGAACCTACGGTGCGGCCGCCCTCGCGGATGGCGAAGCGAAGTCCCTCGTCCATCGCGATCGGCTGAATCATCTCCACGGTCATCTCGACGTTGTCGCCGGGCATCACCATCTCCGTGCCCTCGGGCAGGTTGGCCACGCCGGTCACGTCGGTGGTGCGGAAGTAGAACTGCGGCCGGTAGCCGTTGAAGAACGGGGTGTGCCGGCCGCCTTCCTCCTTCTTCAGCACGTAGACCTGAGCCTTGAACTTGGTGTGCGGGGTGATCGACTTGGGCTTGCAGAGAACCTGCCCGCGCTCGATCTCCTCCCGGCCCACGCCGCGCAGCAGGCAGCCGACGTTGTCGCCCGCCTGGCCCTCGTCGAGAATCTTGCGGAACATCTCGACCCCGGTCACGACCGTGCTCTTGGTCTCCTGCTGGATGCCGACGATCTCGACGGTCTCGCCCGTCTTCACGATGCCCTGCTCGATGCGGCCGGTGGCGACCGTGCCGCGGCCCGTGATCGAGAAGACGTCCTCGACGGGCATCAGGAAGGGGCGCTCGAGTGGGCGCTCGGGCTCCGGGATGTAGGTGTCGAGGTGCTCGGCCAGCTCGAGGATCTTCTCCACGTTCTGATCGTCGCCCTCGAGCGCCTTCAGCGCGGAGCCGATTACGAACGGCACGTCGTCGCCCGGGAACTCGTACTCGGAGAGCAGCTCGCGGACCTCGACCTCGACCAGCTCGAGCAGCTCCTCGTCATCGACCATGTCAGCCTTGTTGAGGAAGACGACGATGTAGGGAACGCCCACCTGGCGGGCCAGCAGGATGTGCTCGCGGGTCTGCGGCATGGGGCCGTCGGCCGCGGACACGACCAGGATCGCGCCGTCCATCTGCGCGGCGCCGGTGATCATGTTCTTGACGTAGTCGGCGTGCCCCGGGCAGTCGACGTGGGCGTAGTGACGGTTCTCCGTCTCGTATTCCACGTGCGAAGTGGCGATCGTGATGCCGCGCTCGCGCTCCTCGGGAGCGTTGTCGATCTCGTCGAAGCTCATTGACTGGCCGCCGAATTTCTCGGACAGCACCTTCGTGATGGCGGCCGTCAACGTCGTCTTCCCGTGGTCGATGTGACCGATGGTGCCGACGTTCACGTGCGGCTTGTTGCGCTCGAACTTCTCCTTCGCCACTGCGGGCCTCTTCCTTTCGCTAAGTCGTTCCGTCCGGCGTGACCCGTATGGGCAACCCCGGAAACATACTCTCTCTAGTTACTCATGCACCGGCGCCGACCGGCTCCCCGGTGCGGTGCTCGACGATCTCCTCTGCGATGTTCGAGGGCACTTCGTCGTAGCGCTCGAACTGCATGGAATAGTTGGCGCGACCCTGTGTCGAGGATCGCAGGTCTGTGGCGTAGCCGAACATCGCCGAGAGCGGCACGTAGGCCTTGACCGCCACCGCGTTGCCGCGCGGGTCCTGACCCTGAATGCGCCCGCGGCGACTCGACAGGTCACCAATCACGGTGCCGACGAACTCCTCCGGCGTGACCACCTCGACGGACATCACCGGCTCCAACAGCACGGGCTGCGCCCGGCGAGCCGCCTCTTTCAGCGCCAGCGAGCCGGCGATCTTGAACGCGATCTCCGAGGAGTCGGTGTCGTGGTACTTGCCGTCGGTCAGCGTGGCGCGCACGTCGACCATCGGGTAACCGGCCTTGACGCCGGACTCCAGCGCCTCCTCGATCCCCTTCTCCACGGCGGGGATGAACTCGGAGGGCACGGAGCCACCCTTGATCTTGTTGATGAAGTCGAAGCCTTCGCCGGGGGCCGGCTCGAGGTCGATGTAGACCACGCCGTACTGGCCCGAGCCCCCCGTCTGGCGGATGAACTTGCCCTCCACCTTGAACACCTCGCCGAGAACGGTCTCGCGGTATGCCACCTGCGGGCGGCCCACACCGGCCTCGACGTTGAACTCGCGCTTGAGGCGATCGACGATCACCTCGAGGTGCAGCTCGCCCATGCCGGAGATCACGGTCTGGCCGGTCTCCTCGTCGCTGCGCACCTGGAAGGTCGGGTCCTCCTCGCCGAGGCGCTGGAGGGCAACCGACAGCTTCTCTTGGTCGGCCTTCGTCTTGGGCTCGATGGACAGGTGCACCACGGGCTCGGGAAATTGCATGCGCTCGAGCACCACGGGCGCGTCGGGCGCGCTCAGCGTGTCGCCGGTCGAGGTCTGCTTGAGCCCCACGCCGGCGGCGATGTCGCCCGCGTAGACCTCCTCGACCTCCTCGCGGTGGTTGGCATGCATCATCAGGATGCGCCCCACGCGCTCGGTGCGTCCGGTGACCGAGTTGAGCACGCGGCCGCCGGCCCCGAGCTTGCCCGAGTAGACGCGGAAGTAGGTGAGCTTGCCGACGTAGGGGTCGGCCATGACCTTGAAGGCCAGCGCCGAGAAGGGCTGGTCGTCGCTGGGCTCGCGGGTGACCGGTACGCCGTCGGTGTCCTGAATCTGGGAGCCCTCGAGCCCCTCGACCGCCTCGACGTCGAGCGGGCTGGGCAGATAGTCGATGACCGCGTCGAGCAGGGGCTGCACGCCCTTGTTCTTGAAGGCCGAGCCGCACAGAACCGGCGTCATGGAGATGTCGAGGGTTGCCTTGCGGATGTCGGCGATCAGGCGCGCGGCCTCGATCGGCTTCTCCTCGAGGTAGTCCTCCATCAGCTTGTCGTCGTATTCGGCGATCGCCTCGATCAGCTCGGTGCGCGCCTGGTGGGCGGCGTCGGCGAGCTCGGCCGGGATCTCGGTGATCTCCCAGTCCTGGCCCAGGTCGTCCATGTAGACGATGGCCTCCATCTTCACGAGGTCGACGACCCCGGTGAACTCCGCTTCTGCGCCGATCGGCAGCTGCACCGGAACCGGGTGGGCGCCAAGGCGGTCGATCATCGTCTGAACCGAGCCCGCGAAGTCGGCCCCGATGCGGTCCATCTTGTTGATGAACGCGATGCGCGGCACGCGGTACTTGTCGGCCTGGCGCCAGACCGTCTCGGACTGGGGCTCCACGCCGGCAACCGAGTCGAAGACCGCGACGGCGCCGTCGAGCACGCGCAGGGAGCGCTCCACCTCGACCGTGAAGTCCACATGGCCGGGCGTGTCGATGATGTTCACGCGGTGGTCGCGCCACGAAGCGGTGGTGGCGGCGGAGGTGATGGTGATCCCGCGCTCCTGCTCCTGCTCCATCCAGTCCATGACGGCAGCGCCCTCGTGAACCTCACCCATCTTGTGGGTGCGGCCGGTGTAGAAGAGGATGCGCTCGGTCGTCGTCGTCTTGCCGGCGTCGATGTGCGCCATGATTCCGATGTTGCGCGTCTTCTCGAGTGGTACCTGTCGTGCCATGTGCTGTGTCGATACTTTCCGTCTTCGGGCAGAAAAAAGGCCCTGACCGGGCCGGTGCTGCGTCGTGTGCTCGCCCGGATGTGGTCTATGTGGTTGGGGTCTCCATTGACGTGAACGATCGTCCACCGCGGAGCGGCAAAGCGGGGCAGGGGCTGGGGAGGCCCGCCCGCGGACGACACACGATGGTAGCAGCAGGAGCGCGGCCTGACGGCCCTTTGCAATGCGCCATGATCCGGGCGCGATGGCCGCAGCGAGCAGACGAGAAGCCGCCTCCGCACAGTCCCGCGCGAAGGCGCTGGCGGTCACCGCCACGGGGCTCCTCGCGGCGGTGCTCCTGGGCCTGGCCGACGTCCTCCCCATCGTGTCGGTGGACGTGGCCGGCGGCTCTTGCGAGGTCATCAACGACTCGAGCCCCGAGCTCGCGGACGGGTGCGTGCAGAGCGGCTTCGAGCGTCACGGGCCGGCGCTGCTGCTGCTCGGCCTCGTGACGGCCGCGATGGCGTGGGGCGCCGGGGTGGGCGGCTCGCGTCCGGCTGCCGCGGCGCTGGTGGCGATCGGCCTGGTGGTGCTGGCAATCGGCCTGCTGATCGACCTGCCGGTGACCGACGACACGGGCGCGATCGGACCCCGCTTCGAGGGAGCCCGGGCGCAGGCCGAGATCGGATTCACGCTGGAGCTCGTGGCGGGAGTGCTGGCGGCGCTGGCCGGGGCGGCGCGGCTGCTGCTTTTCACCGACAGTCGAGTTGGTCCGCGTATGCGCGCCTAACTCGACAGTCGGCCACTCGACACTCGACCACGAGGATCGGCGATCCGTAGCAACCGGCCACCGCTGGGAGCAGCGGTGCGAGAGCCGAGCAGAGCAAGGACGCAGGGAGCGACGCGTGCTCCGCACGCGAGCGACCGAGGACGCCGCTATGCGATGGCTATCGCGCCGCTGCTACCAGCGGTAGTGCGCGAACGCCTTGTTCGCCTGAGCCATGCGGAAGATGTCGTCCTTGCGCTTGAAGGCGCCACCCTGCTGGGACTGGGCGTCGCTCAGCTCGCCGGCGAGGCGCTCGGACATCGACTTCTCGCGCCGCGCGCGGGAGAACTCCACGAGCCAGCGCACGGCCAGCGTGCGCGCCCGGGGCGACGGCACTTCCACGGGCACCTGGTAGGTCGCGCCGCCGACGCGGCGGGAGCGGACTTCGAGCACCGGGGTGAGCACCTTGATCGACTCCTCGAGGGCGGGCACCGGGTCGGAGTTGGTGCGCCGGGACAGGATGTCGAGGGCGTCGTACACGATCTTCTCGGCGGTCGACTTCTTGCCGTCGACCATCACCTTGTTGATCACCTGCTGCACGAGCTTCGACCCGTACATGGGGTCGCTCTCGATCACGCGGGCGCCGGGTGAGTTGCGGCGAGGCATACCTAGCGTGCCTTGGCGCCGTACTGCGAACGAGCCTTCTTGCGGTCGGACACTCCAGCCGCGTCGAGGGTCCCGCGGACCACCTTGTAGCGCACGCCCGGCAGGTCCTTCACACGGCCTCCGCGTACGAGCACGACCGAGTGCTCCTGCAGGTTGTGGCCCTCGCCCGGGATGTAGGAGGTCACCTCCATCCCGTTGGTGAGACGCACGCGAGCGACCTTGCGAAGAGCCGAGTTCGGCTTCTTCGGCGTGGTGGTGTACACGCGCGTGCAGACTCCCCGCCGCTGGGGCGCCGCGATCCGCTTCTTGCGCCCCTGACCGGACTTCAGACCAGGGGTCGAAATCTTCTTGTTGGGCTTCGTTCGGCCCTTGCGGACGAGCTGATTGATGCTGGGCATGCGGCGCGTGATGGTAGCAGCGGGCCTCGTAGGCCAGATCAGGCAGTGGCGCGAGCGGCACGCAGCGGTGCCGGCGTGAGCGCGGCCGCCACGATCACCAACACGAAGGCGAAGCTCTGAATAACGATCCCGAGCGTGTCGCCAGGCATGGGATCGCCGAACACGAGAATGCCGCCGCTGATCGCGGTGACGTTGGCCGCCGCGCTCGTGAGCGTGATGACCGGCACCGCCTCGCCCTTCTGCAGGCCGCGCGCCGAGGCGAAGAAGGCGATCACCGAAGCGAGAATGCACGTGACCAGCCAGGGCGACACCAGGCCCGCGAGCCCCTCGCTGCCCACCGGGCCGGTGAGCGCCTTGATGGCCACGTCGGAGACTCCGAAGAGGATGCCGGCCGCGGTGCCGAGCATCACGCCGTGATGCTCGTGGGAGCCCAGCCGGGGCGAGAGCACCAGCAGGGTGCCGACCACCAGCAGAGCGGACTCGAAGGCGATCATGCCGGCGAGCGAGTAGCTCGAGTGGGCGCCGGCGCTGCTCGGCAGCGTGACCGCCAGCAACACCAGGCCGAGCGCTGTGAGCCCGACCCCGGCCCACTGGCGAATCCCGACGTTGCAGCCGAAGTAGCGCTCGGCGATCACGGTCAGGAAGACGAGCCCGCCCGAGATCACCGCCTGCACGATCGACAGAGGCGCGAGCGCCAGCGCGGCCACGTGGAAGATCCACGCGACGATCGCCACGAGGATGCCGATCGTGAACCACTTGGAGCGAAACAGGCCGACGGCGCTCGCAACCGGGTGCTTGAGCGAGACAGCGGGCGCGGCACAGGCACCGCGGTGCTTGAGCAGGAAGCCGACGTTGGTCGCGAGAGCGCAGACCAGAGAAAGCAGGATTCCGAGTTGAAGGCTCAACTGATTGAAAAGGTGTTAAGGGGGAGGCGGGCGGCGTCATGCCGCCGGTCCAAGGTCCTACTTCGAGCTATCGGCCCGCACGCCTTCCGCTTGAATGAGAAGGCGGACGCTTAGTCAAACCAATGATGCCGCTGTAACGAAATTACGAAACGTTGAAAAAAAGAACGCAAACATCGAGCCCCATCCTGTTCGTAGACGTCGACGGGGTGATCAGCCTCTTCGGGTTCCCTCCCAAGACTGCCGCGCTTCCGGGCCCTCTGCGATGGATCGACGGAGTCGCCCATTGCATCCCTGAGGACGTCGGAGAACGCCTTGTCACCCTAGCTGAACGCTTCGAGCTCGTGTGGGCCACCGGCTGGGAGGAACGCGCCAACGATCACCTGCCCCACCTGCTCAAGCTGCCCTTCCGCGATCTCCCCTGCCTGACCTTCGACGGAAACGCTGTGTTCGGCTCGGCCCACTGGAAGGTCGAGGCGATCGACGAGTACGCCGGCGACCGGCCGGCGGCGTGGATCGACGACAACCTCAACGAGGAGTGCCACGGGTGGGCGCGGAGCCGCGCCGCCCCCACCCTGCTCGTGGAGACGAGCCCGCCGGTCGGCTTGACCGACGAGCACGTCTCTGAGCTGTTGAACTGGGCGGACCTGGTGCGGGAGGGGCGCTAGGACTCCGAGGAGCCGTCGCCGCCGTCGGTGGGCAGGTCGGCGAGGTCGCCGAAGGCGTCCGCGCCGTCGTTGCCGTCGCCGCCGAAGCCGAATCCCTCGATCTCCCCGCCGTCTCCGAGGCCAAGCTCGGCCGCCAGCTCGGACTCGTCGAGCAGCCCGATCTCCTCGGGCGTGTGGCGGCGGATCGGCTCGGTGGGCTCGATCTCGAGCCGGCGGTAGCGCCTCAGGCCCGTGGCCGCCGGGATCAGCTTCCCGATGATCACGTTCTCCTTGAGGCCGAGCAGCCGGTCGGTCTTGCCCTCCAGCGCGGCGTCGGTCAGCACCTTGGTCGTCTCCTGGAACGAGGCCGCGCTCAGGAACGAATCGGTGGCCAGCGACGCCTTGGTGATTCCGAGGATGATCTCCTCGGTCTGCGCCTGCTCCTTCTTGCCCTTCTTGAGCCCGGCGTTGACCTCGATCATCTCGTTGCGGTCGACGAAGGCGCCCGGGAGGTAGTCCGTATCGCCCTTCTGGTCCACCCGGACCTTCTTCATCATCTGCCGCACGATCACTTCGATGTGCTTGTCGTTGATGTCGACGCCCTGCGACTTGTAGACCTGCTGCACCTCGCGCACGAGGTACTGCTCGGTCCGCGTCCGGCGCTGGAGCTGATCCTCTCCGCCGTAGCCCAGGATGTCGTGGGGGTAGATCGAGCCCTCGTTGAGCTGGTCGCCCACCTTGACCTTCTGGCCGGCCTCGACGAGTAGCCGTGTGCGGCGCGGGAACGAGTACGCGTGCTCATCGCCCGCGGTGTCGCTCACGACCACCCTCAGGCCCTTCTCGGTGTCCTCCACCGAGACGGTGCCCTCGACCGTGGCCAGCTCGGCCAGGCCCTTTGGCTTGCGCGCCTCGAACAGCTCCACCACGCGCGGGAGACCGTGCGTGATGTCTGCGCCCGCCACACCGCCGGTGTGGAACGTCCGCAGGGTCAGCTGGGTGCCGGGCTCGCCGATCGACTGGGCGGCGATGATGCCCACCGCGTCGCCGATCGCCACGACCTTGCCGGTGGCCGGTGCCTTGCCGTAACAGCGCTGGCAAACGCCCTCGGCGCGGCACTTGAGCACCGAGCGCACCGGAATCCCGGTCTGCTCGTCACCGTAGGCCTCGGCCAGCTCGGCCACGTGCGCGGCGGTGAGCAGCTCAGCCTTGGGGACCAGCTGGCGGCCCCGCTTGCCCTTGACGTCGATGGCCGTGAAGCGGCCCTCTAGCTGACCGTTGGGCCGCCCATCCTCGCCGAGCAGCGGCATCTCGATGTACTCCTTGGTGCCGCAGTCCTCGTCGCGCACGATCACGTCCTGCGCCACGTCCACGAGCCGCCGGGTCAGGTAGCCCGAGTCGGCGGTGCGCAGAGCGGTGTCCGCGAGGCCCTTGCGGGCGCCGTGTGTGGAGATGAAGTACTCGAGCACCGTCAGGCCTTCCATGAAGTTGGCCTTGATCGGGCGCTCGATGATCTCGCCCTTCGGATTGGCCATCAGCCCGCGCATGCCCGCCAACTGGCGGATCTGCTTGAACGAACCGCGAGCGCCCGAGTTGGCCATCATGAAGATGGGGTTCAGGTGGTCGAGGTTGCGCTGCATCGCCTCACCCACGTCCTCGGTGGCGGCGGTCCACTTCTCGACAACCGCCTCCTTGCGCTCCTCCTGGGTGATCAGGCCCATGTCGTAGTTGTCCTGGATCTCCCCGACCTGCTGCTCATAGCCCTCGAGGATCTCGTCCTTTTCGGGCGGGATCACCACGTCGTTCTTGGAGATCGTGATGCCGGCCTGGCTGGCGAAGTGAAAGCCGAGGTCCTTGAACGCGTCGAGCACCAGCGCCGTGGCGTAGGGGCCGTGGACGTCCACGAGGCGCTCGACCACTTCGCTCATGTCCCGCTTCTTGAGCGGGGTGTTGACGAACTCGTAGGTCGCGGGATCGAACTCGCTGCCGAGGGCCTCCTCCAGAGCGCGCTCTATCTGCTCGTTGAAGATGATCCGCCCGACCGTGGTCAGCGTGTGCGCGGTCGTGTGCCGCGGCCGGTGCTCGGCCAGATCGTGCAGCTTCACCGCGCCCGCCTCGTAGGAGAGCTGAGCCTCCTGCGCGGAGCGGAACACGTGCGGGCGCTTTCCGTGCTTCTTCTCGTTCCACTTGCCCGCCTGCTCGAGCTCACGCAGCTCGGCCAGCTCCTGCTCGTCCGGACCGTAGGTCAGGTAGTAGGAGCCGAGGACCATGTCCTGGGACGGCGTGGCCAGCGGGGAGCCGTGCGCCGGCGACAGGATGTTGTTCGCCGACAGCATGAGCAGCCGCGCCTCGGCCTGAGCCTCGGCGGACAGCGGCACGTGCACGGCCATCTGGTCGCCGTCGAAGTCCGCGTTGAACGCGTGACACACGAGCGGATGCACCTGAATCGCCTTGCCCTCGACCAGCACCGGCTCGAAGGCCTGCAGGCCGAGGCGGTGGAGGGTCGGCGCGCGGTTGAGCAGCACCGGGTGCTCCTGGATGACCTCCTCGAGCACGTCCCACACCTCGGGGATCATCGAGTCGACCATCTTCTTGGCCGCCTTGATGTTCTGCACCGACTTGCGCTCGACGAGCCGGGCCATGATGAACGGCTTGAACAGCTCGAGCGCCATCAGCTTGGGCAGCCCGCACTGATGGATGCGCAGCTCGGGGCCGGCCACGATGACCGAGCGGCCCGAGTAGTCCACGCGCTTGCCGAGCAGGTTCTGGCGGAAGCGGCCCTGCTTGCCCTTGAGCATGTCGCTCAGCGACTTGAGCGGGCGGTTGCCCGGCCCGGTCACGGGACGTCCGCGGCGGCCGTTGTCGAACAGCGCGTCGACGGCCTCCTGCAGCATGCGCTTCTCGTTGTTGACGATGATCTCGGGCGCGCCGAGGTCGAGCAGGCGCTTGAGCCGGTTGTTGCGGTTGATCACGCGCCGGTAGAGGTCGTTGAGGTCCGAGGTGGCGAAGCGCCCACCGTCGAGCTGAACCATCGGGCGCAGCTCCGGCGGGATCACCGGGATCGCCTCCAGGACCATGTCCTCGGGACGGTTGTCGGAGTGGATGAAGGCCGATACGACCTTCAGCCGCTTGACCGCGCGTGACTGCTTCTGGCCCTTGGCCGTCTTGACCTGGTCCTCGAGCTCCTCACGCTCCGCGTCGAGGTCGACCTGCTGAAGCAGGTCGCGCACCGACTCGGCGCCCATCCCGCCACGGAAGTACTCGCCCCATCCGAACGGCGACCCGAAGCGGTCCTTGAGCTCGCGGAAGAGCGTCTCGTCGGCGACCACCTGCTTGGGCTCCATCGCCTGGAAGAGGTCCCAGACGTCGCGCATGCGCTGCGAGGCGTCCTCGATGTAAGCCTCGGTGTCGGAGATGTCCGCCTCGAACTGCTTGCGGATCTCCTTCTCCATCTTCTCGCGCTCGTCGTCGGCCAGCTTCTTGAGGTTGACGTCGAGGGTGTCGGCCCAGAGCAGGTCGTCGTCGGAGAAGCCGGTCTGCTTGCCCGTGCTCAGATAGTCGATGCGCCGGTCGAGCGACTCGCGCAGCTCGAGCACGCGCTCCTCGCGCTCGGCGTCGTAGGAGTCGATCGTCTTCTGGATCTCCTTCTCGAGCCGGGGAATGTCCTTCTGGCGGGCCTCGTCGTCGATCCAGGTGACGATCGAAGCGGCGAAGTAGAGGACCTTCTCGAGCTCCTTGGGCGCCATGTCGAGCAGGTAACCGATGCGCGACGGCACGCCCTTGAAGAACCAGATGTGCGACACGGGGGCCGCGAGATCGACGTGGCCCATGCGCTCACGGCGCACCTTGGAACGCGTGACCTCCACGCCGCAGCGCTCGCAGACGATGCCCTTGTAGCGGACGCGCTTGTACTTGCCGCAGTAGCACTCCCAGTCCTTGGTGGGACCGAAGATGCGCTCGCAGAACAGGCCGTCCTTCTCCGGCTTGAGCGTGCGGTAGTTGATCGTTTCCGGCTTGG
>CAVSKI010000004.1:0-82866 GCA_963728495.1 uncultured Thermoleophilaceae bacterium
ATGTCAACCGCCGGACCCACGCTGCGTGCTACGCCGCGTCTCGCTCCTGCGCCGGCTTTCCACGGGGATCGAGACTCGCAGCGACCGAGGCGCCGGCGCCGATCTTCTCGACGATCTGGAAGCGCGCGGTCTCCCGTACGACGACCTCGACGCCGACGACGAGATGGCCCGGGCGGCGAGGAAGTGGGTCGGGACCCTCCGCACCTCCTCGTACTCGTCGATCGTCAGAGAGACGAGAACCTCGCACGCGTGCGTGCACTCGCAGGTGAACGCCGTGAACTGCGAGGAATCGCTCTCTTCCTCGGTGCGCTCGTTCTCGTCGCGGCAGACCGACTCGCTCTCGGCAGCTCGGATCTGCCGCTCGGCGAATCCTTCCGAGCCGGTCATCGCGCTGCCTCGCGAGCCGAGGCCGCGGCGCTCACCAGGGCGCGCTGGCCTGCGGCCGGCACGACGGGCCGGGACGGGAGGCGGCGAGCCTTGACCTGCGGCGGGGCGGTTAGCTGCGAGATCTCCGGGATGGCCGGCCGAGCAGGTATCCCTGGCCGCCTTTGATCGGCGGATCGTTCGCCAGGTGGAGTTCCTCGGCGTTGTGGACGAACGAGAGGATCTGCTCCGACTCGATCCCCTCGGCGATGACGTACGCGCCCGCGCGGCCTGCGTAGGCGATGATCGCCAGGAGGACGGCCTGGGCGTGCGTGTCCTCGAGGGCCGCGGCGATGACGGTCTGGTCGATCTTGACGAAGTCGACCGGGAGCTCGCGCAGCATCTCGAGCCCGGCGTTACCGGCACCGACGTCGTCGAGGGCGAGGCGGAAGCCGAGGCTGCGCAGGCGCGTGGCGTCGGCGACGACCTGGCTGAGACGTGCCTCCGAGCGCTCGGTGATCTCCAGCACGATCTGCGAGGGATCAGACCCTGCGGCCGCGACAGTGCGCACGAGCCGGTCGCCGCCGAGCTCGCCGTGTGTGAGCGACTGCGGATTGCACGTTGAGGAACAGGAGGACGCCGTCCGGGATCTCGTGCGCGCGAGCGAGCGCGGCCGAGCGGCAGACGGCGTCGAGCTCGTGCGCCCGGCCGATCTTCTCCGCCACGGCGAACATGTCGCCCGGCCCGTCGAAGCCGTATCCGGGCCAGGGGCGGGCGAGCGCCTCGAGGCCGAGCACGCGCCCGTCCTGCAAGTCCCAGATCGGCTGAAACGCGATCTCGATCCGTGGCTCCGTCGAGCAGCGCCCGCAGGGCCTGGACCTTCGCCGGGGTGACGATCGAGAGCAGCTCCTCGACATCGTCGAAGACCACGACGTCGCGCACCGGTGCGCTTGCCCTCGTACAGCGCGGCATCGGCCTGCTCCCAGAGGACGGCGGGATCGGTCTCGGTCCCGGCTGGCAGAACGGCCACACCGACCGTGAACGAGGCCTTGGCAGCGCCTTCCTCGCACGGCCTGCGAGGCGCCGTTCGACGCCGACGCGCGCCTCGGCGCCGTCGGTCCCCGGCAGAGCAGCGCGAACTCGTCCCCGCCGATCCGGAACGCGCGGTCCTCGGCGCGACCGCGCTCGAGCACGCGCGCGACCTGCAACAGCACCTCGTCGCCCCTGCGGTGTCCGTAGCGGTCGTTGATGAACTTGAAGTCGTCCAGGTCGACGAGCGCGAGTGCCAGCGGCTCCTGCCTGCGCGCCGCGACGGCGACGGCCCGTGCGAGCTCGTCCTGGAACGAGCGATGGTTGCCGAGATCGGTCAGCGAGTCGCGTGTGGCGCGCTTGACGACCAGGCTGTGCCGCCGCGCGAGCGTCCTTCCGCCGACGACGTAGAACAGCGCCATTCCGATCAGGAGCGAGGCGACCGAGAAGATCAGCGCCTCGTTGCTCAGGGCCGCGACACGCGCGTGAAGCAGCTTGCCCGTCCGCGTCGACCTGCAGCGGGAAGCGCTTGCCGTCGAGGTGGATCGGCACGGCGAAGTGGAAATCCCGTCCGACCTCACGCGTCTCGACGTCGGCGTAGGTCGGCCCGTCGCCGCCCGGCCGATTTCGTGCCGCGATCGCTCCCGAGCTTGGCGTCGCGCGGCGCCGTCACGACCTTCCCGTCGGCCGTCGAGCAGCGTCGCCGAGTCGATCCCGAGACGATCCTCCATCGAATCGACGAGGTCGAGCACGTCATCGATCGCATCGGCAGGGTCCGACCCCTCCTGATAGGCGGTCTCGAGCGCGCTGGCGTCGGCCACATACGAGCGAGCGTCCTGCTGGATCAGTTCCCTCGAGGCGGCCCGCGTGAAGAACGCCTCGCTCGCGAACACCAGGAACCCCACACTCGCGGCCACCGCGATCGCGACCCGCAGAGAGAGCGCGTGCCGCCGGGCGAAGGCGACAGGCCCCTTGCGGAGAGCTCGCACGACCAGGGTGAGAGCGCCCTGGAATTTGGCGGTTGCGCTGGCGGGCATACTCAATGCCATCGGCAGCCGGCCAGTAAGCATGAGCAGGGGTGGAGTGCGCCGGCCTCGCTGCCTCGCCTGAGGTCGTCAGTCGGGCAGGTACGACTTCGCCCTGGCGGCGAGTTCCTCGTGGCTCCAGGTCAGCGCGCCCGTTCGCAGGTCATCGACGACGCCGCCCACCCAGCCCAGCTCGGCGGCAGTGATCGCGCGGAGGTACTCGGTCTCCAGCAGGGCCACCCGGGGCAGCCCGCCGGGCTCGCCGCCGAGCTCGCCGTCGAGCCTGGCGAGCTGCTCGCGGAGCGCTCCGGCACGCCGGTCGAGCACGTTCGCTGCATCCTCGGGGCCGAGCAACATCACGAGCGAGAGCGCGGCGGGGAACGCCGGGAACTCGTTCTGCGGGGCGGCGAGCAACTGGATCAGCCAGCGTCTGGCCTCCTGTCGCCCCGCGCCGGTGAGCGCATAGACGGTGCGTTCCGGGAACTGCTGGTCACGCTCGGTCTGATGGATCGCGATCAGCCCGGCCTGGTGCAGCCGCTTGATCGTCTTGTAGAGGTTCGCACGCTGCCCGACGTTGACGACCTGATCCTTGCCCCACAGCTTGATCAGGCGCTGCAATCCGTACGGGTGCAGCGGCCCCACGCCGAGCATGCTCAGCACGGTCAGGGCGAGGGGGGATGGCCGGCCGGCCGGGCTCACGACCTGGGCATCTTAGTCTACTCCGTACTAGTCTCTATGAATCTAGTCGATAGGACACTAGTTCATTCTGCAAGTAATGCTCCGCGCCGGAGGATCGCGAGATCTGCCGGCGATTCTGCGCGTCTCTGCGGATCCGGGGCTTGACTTCGCTCGCGCCAATCGCTTCGCTTGGCATCCAGGGACGAGACTGCGAGTTCCTGCAGGAGCGGCAATGCCCCAACGCCATAGAGACGAGCTCGAGCCGGCCGACCCGACGCTCGTTCCCACGCCCGACCCGGGCCAGCGGCTGCCGTCGCGCGCGGACCCTGGTGTGGAGATGCTCCTTCGGCTCCAGCGCGGCCAGGGCAATGCCTACGCCAGTCGCATGGCGGTTCTCGCGCGCGAGTCGGCGCCGACGCTCGCCCGCTTCAAGCCGGACACGGCCGCCGGGAGCGTCGGGGGCGAGGCGAGCCAATCCGTCGACCTGCCTGGCAAGAAGGGCGCGACGTTCGAGATCGGCGACAAGGGCTATACCGACGCCGTGCTCGACATTCTGCCTGCGGTCGCCGGGCAGATGTTCGGTGCGGAGTCGACGCAGAATCAGTTGCTCGAACCGGTCCAGCCGCAGTTCGCCCAGCTCGATCGCACGGTGCGCTGGATGGCGGTTCAGGAAGGGCGTGCGAAGGACAACTCCGATACCAGTTTCAGCGGGATGGCGAAGCGCGCCAAGGAGGAGCAAGCCGGGTGGAACGCGGCCGGCCTGAAGCTGACCGAGGCCGGTGCGACCGAGGATCGACTGTGCAAGGAGTTCAATGCCGGGGTCCCGCGCGGCAACCGGCTGTTCGTCTCGCTCGCGCGGCTCGATGGGATGATGGCGCTCATGGGCATCAGCGACCCGAAGGCGATGACCGCTTCGGTCGTCCAGACGCTGCGCGAGGCCCAGCCTGTCGCCGGGGCCTTGAAAAAGAGCGGCAAGGCGGCGGAGAAGAAGACGATCCCCGAGGCCACGGACTCCGCCAACGCGGCTGCGAAAGCCCTCACGAGCGCTCAACGGGAGATGGGGATTCGCTGGATGGGCGTGCAGGCGAATCTCGAGAATCAGAAGGCCGTCGACACGCTCAAGGAAGGCGAGAAGGACGCGACCAGAAAGGCGGAGATCGACGAGGCGGTCAAATTCCTCAGGGACGTGGGCAAGACCGTCGATGTCTCGATGGCCGTGATGGGGGTCGGCATCACCGGACGGGACCGAGGACGGCGGCATGCGAGGGGCCCTCGAGGGCGGCGGCCGCGGCGTCGACGACAAGGGCGAGTGGGGAAGCGGCGGCATCCCGAAGGGAGCGACGGAGTCGGCGAAGTCGATCGGCAAGGCGGTCGGGCTGGAGGTTCCCACCGACGCGAGCGGCATCCTGGAGACAGCCGGCAAGCTCTACTACTACAAGGAGCTCGAACGCATTCGCCACCACCTGGAGATGCTCGACAGCCGTCGCCGGCCACCACAGGAAGGTCGCCGAGCAGCTTGGGATCGCCGAGAAGTTCAAGAGCTTCCGCAAAGGGGTGGATGACTTCGCGGACGCTCAGGTGAACCTGCAGAAGGCGCTCACCGCGCGTCTCGCGGCCTACAGCATCTTCGGACAGCAGCTTGACGAGACCGCCGGGAAGTCGAGGGACCCGTCGGTGCATGCCGAAGCGCCCGGGCGCGGCAAGGAGCGGTTTTCGACGGTGATGGCTCTGGTCGCGACGGCGCGCGAGGTCCTGGTGATGGCCGACGGTGCGGCAGAGGGCTTCAGTCAGCTCGGCGGGGCTGCGAGCCCGGCCTCAGGCCTGCGCGCAGAGTTCGAGACGCTGTGGGATGTCAACGGCTGGTCGTCCCACTACCGCGAGGAGTCGCCGGCACTCGCGATCGCCATCAAGCAACTGCGCCAGTTCGAGCGCAGCATCGCCCTCTACAAGCAGTACCTGGGCCCCATCGACGCCGCCGCGGCCGAGTTGCTCGGCCCGCTCGCGGCGGGTGGCGACGCCACGGCCTACTGATCGGCCGCGCTCGCGCGCTCGGCTCCGGTCCTGGCCAGGGTGGCTGCGTAGACTCAGCGCGTGTCTCGTTGTCGGAGTTGTGGCCATGAGAATCGGGAGGGAGCCCGTTTCTGTGAGTCCTGCGGCGTCGTCCTACGCGGCGGTGCGGAAGCGGGCGAGCAGCGTAAGACGGTGACGGTGTTGTTCTCTGATGTGACCGGTTCGACGGCGCTCGGCGAGCGACTTGACCCGGAGTCGTTGCGGCTGTGATGGCTCGATATTTCGACGTGGCGCGGGCGGTGGTGGAGCGTCACGGGGGTTCGGTGGAAAAGTTCATTGGCGACGCGGTCATGGCCGTGTTCGGCATCCCGGTTGCACGAGGACGACGCGCTGCGGGCCGTGCGTGCGGCGGCTGATTTGCGCGATGGCCTGGTTGGGCTGAACGAGGGGCTGACGCGTGACTACGGGACGACGCTCGAACTTCGGATCGGCGTGAACACGGGCGAGGTGGTGACGGGTACGGAGGAGCGGCTCGCGACGGGTGACGCGGTGAACGTAGCCGCCCGGCTGGAACAGGCGGCGCAGCCGGGCGAGATTCTCATCGGCGCGGAGACGCGGGCGCTCGTGCGAGATGCCGTCGTGGTAGAGGCGTTGGCGCCGCTGGAGCTGAAGGGCAAGGCGGAGTCAGTTGTGACGTACCGGCTTGTGTCGGTTCGTGTGGATCCGCCGTCGCGCGGTCGGCGCGGGGTGATGGTCGGGAGACAACGCGAGTTGGGTCGCCTGCGAGCCGCGCTGGCGCAAGCTCTGGAGGACGGTTCCTGTCAGTTGTTCACCGTCCTTGGCGCTGCCGGTGTCGGGAAGTCGCGCCTCGCCTACGAGTTCCTCGACGGGCTCGACGGCGCGAGGGTCGTGCGGGGGACCTGCCTTCCCTACGGAGAGGGGATTACGTACTGGCCCGTGGTGGAGGTGCTGAAGCAATTGCTCGGTGCGGAGCCGGAGCGGAGCATCGCTGGTCTCGGCCTGGACTCGTCCGCTTCCCGTGCCATTCAGGCTGTGCTTGGCGACGGCGTCTTGTGGCGTCGGTCGAGGAGATCGCCTGGGCGATGCGCAGGCTGCTGGAGGCGGTCGCTGTCGGTACGCCGCTGGTCGTTGTCTTCGATGACATCCATTGGGGTGAGGCGGCGTTTCTCGATCTCGTCGACCACGTCGCCGACCTGAGCCGCGATGCGCCGATTCTGTTGCTGTGCATGGCGCGGCCGGAGCTGCTCGACCGGCGGCCGAGTTGGGGCGGCGGCAAGCTGAACGCCACGACCGTGCTGCTCGAGCCGCTTGCGGCGGACGATGCCGACGTTCTCGTTGCGACCCTTCTCGACGGTGCGCCGGCCGATGAGGCGCTGCGCAGCCAGGATCCTCGGGGCAGCGGAAGGGAACCCTCTCTTCGTCGAGGAGATGGTCGCGCTTGTTCGCGCCTCGCCCGGCGGGCCGGTCGCCGTGCCGCCGACGATCCAGGCATTGCTGGCCGCACGGCTCGACCAGCTCGACCCACTTGAGCGGATCGTGCTCGAGCGCGGCTCGGTCGAGGGCCGCGTCTTTCATCGCGGCGCGGTGCAGGCGCTCTCGCCAGACGAAGCCGAGCTTCTCGGGCCGCTCACGGCCCTGGTTCGAAGGGAGCTGCTGCGCTCCGACCGGCCGCAGTTTCCGGGCGAGGATGCCTTTCGCTTCCGCCACCTGCTGATTCGCGACGCCGCATACGACGGGCTCCCGAAAGCAACCCGGGCAAAGCTGCACGAGCGCTTCGCCACTGGATCGTCGAGCGCGGTGCCGACCTCGTCGAGTTGGACGAGATCGTCGGCTATCACCTTGAACGGGCGTACTGCTACCTCATCGAGCTCGGTCCGGCGAACGACGCCTCACTGCGAGTCTCCGGGCGCGCGGCGAGCGGCTGGCGACGGCGGGGACGAAAGCGGCCATGCGAGGCGATATTCGGGCGGCGACCAGTTTGCTCGCACGAGCCGTCGCACTCCTCCCAACTAACGACGCTCGGCGGCTGAGCGTGCTTCCGATGTTCGGGAGGGCGCTGTTGGACGCGGGTAAATGGGATCGCGCGAAGGCCGTCCTGTTGGAGGCCGCCGAAGCTGCGCGCGCCGCCGGCGAGCGGGGCCTCGCGGCCGACGCGGCGGTCGCGCTGGCCCACCTGCGGCTCTTCACGGACGCGATGACGAGTCATGAGCAGGCGAGAACGAGCTGGCGGACCCCGTCCGTGTGTTCGAGGAGCTCGGAGACGAAGCCGGGCTTGCCCGCGCTCTCGGCCTTGCCGGCCAACTCCGCTTCTGGGCGGGCGAGGCGGCAGCGGCGATCGATGATCTCGAGCGAGCAGCGCATCACGCACGTAACGCCGGCGACCGTCTGCAGGAGACCCAGAGTCTCGGATACGTGTTGCTCGCCGCACTGAACGGTCCCATGCCGGTCGTGGCCGCTCTCGAGCGCACCGAGCGCATGCGCGGCGAGTTGGAGGGCCGTCGGAGGCTCGAGGCAACGATCCTCAGGTGCGGCGCCCGCCTCGAGGCCATGCGGGCGGATTTCGACGTCGCGCGCGAGCTGATCGGGAGCGACGGCGCTCACGGAGGAACTCGGTCTGGAGGTCGCCGCGGCCGGAGTTCAATTCGAGGCCGGCGAGATCGAGCTCCTCGCCGGCCGACCGGACGCAGCTGAGCGTTTCCTCCGCCCCGCTGCCGACGCGCTCGAGCGCATGGGGAACCACGGCCATTTCGTGACCGTCGCGCCGGTCCTCGCAGACGCGCTCTTCGCGCAGGGCCGCCGCGACGAAGCCGCTCCTGATCGAGCTCGTCTCTCATGGGCGATGGCGGACGACCTGGACCCCCAGATCGGTTGGCGGCGCATGCAGGCCAAGCTCCTTGCCGACCGTGGCGATGTCGAGACCGCCGAGCGACTGGCCCGCGAAGCGGTCGAGCTGGCCGCGAGGACCGACTTCCTCGAACTGCACGCCCGCGCCCTCGACGACTTCGCTGAAGTACTCCGCCTGACCGGGCGCCCGCAGGAAGCGCTGGCCGAACTGGAAGTGCAATTCGCCTCCACGAGCAGAAAGGCAACCTCGTCTCGGTGCCACGACGCGGGCACTGCACGATCAGCTCGCCGGCGCCTGAGCCGGGGGAAGCCTGCTTGGGCGCGCCGCTACAGCCGGGCGCCGATCGCGTCGATGGACAGACATGGGTCTTGACCTATTAAGTTGACCAGGACCATCACGGCCCTCCTGGCCGGGAACGTGACGTTGCTGGTCGGTATACCGGTGCTGCTCGGCATCTCGCTCACGACTCCGACCTGGATCGTGATCGCGAATCTATGCCGCCTACGCACAGGCGCGTGAGACGGCCGGCGAGGACGGCGTCGACATCGCGGGCGGCGCCTCCACCGTTCGGCAGGCGCTCGTTGCCGGGGTCGTCGACGAGTTCACGCTCGACATCGCCCCGGTCCTGCTCGGGTCGGGTGAGCGGATCTTCGACGGCGTCGAGTCCCTGGGGTTGGAGCCTGTCGAGGTGTTGCATTCGCCGCTGGCCACGCACATCCGCTACCGCCGGGCGAGCTAAGGCCGTATCCGATACTTCTGCCAGGCACGGCTCCGATTGGCGAGTACACCATCCACAAGCTCATCGAGAAGGGCTCCACGCAATGCATCGTCCGAGTGGGGCTGTTCGAGCTGCCCGGGACGACGCCGCTCGCGCGCTGGTCCGTGCCGTCTTCAGACCTCGACCGTCATGTCGACGACGTTCGGGTGCTCCGGGTCACCGCCGCGGACCAGGACGTAGTGGTGCCGCAGGTCGGCCCGGTAGACAACCAACGGTCCGCGTGGCTGCAGGTCGTCGTGGCTCAGCCGCTTATCCTGCGGTAGGCGCGAGTTGAGGGCTTGCAGCGTGGTGTCCGTCTCGTCCAGGGTCGCCTGCGCGGCGTCGGCGTCGAAGTACGCCGCCTCCGCCCGCCCCACGTCGACGGTGGAGTCGAAGACCGTGATGGCGACCTCCGCTCGGTGGGCGATGTTGCGGGAGTGCCGGCTGTCCGGCGACGACACCCAACACACGCGGTTCGGGTCGAGCGGCGCGAAGAAGACCGGGGTGACCCACGGCTGCCCGTCCTCGTCGGCCGTGCCGAGCACGAGGTAGCGGTTCGCCGCGAGCACGCGATCGACGGCAGACCGGTCGATCACCGTGCGCCTTCGTGATCGAGCCGGTACGGCCTACCAGGTTGCATAACGGTCTTCCTCTCGAAGTCAGGCGACGATGGACTCGGAGATCTCGAGCCACTTGGCGTCGGACTCCGCAAGCTGCTTGGCCGCATTCCCGGCCCACTGGACGGCATCGGCACCGAGCAGCAGACGAAGGGGGGCGTCGTCGCGGCCCGCGAGGTCAGCCACGACCTGGGCGACCTTGGCGACGTCGATCGGCTCGTTACCTGAGACGTCGCGGACCATCTCGGCGAACGTCTCCGACGATCTGCTGGTACGGCTCGCTGACGGGCGGGATAGTCATGGAGGAGCCGGCCCAGTCGGTGGCCATGCCGCTCGGTTCGAGCACGGTGACCGTCACGCCGAACGGCGCGACCTCCTGGGCGACGCCG
This sequence comes from uncultured Thermoleophilaceae bacterium, assembly GCA_963728495.1. Classification (GTDB taxonomy): domain Bacteria; phylum Actinomycetota; class Thermoleophilia; order Solirubrobacterales; family Thermoleophilaceae; genus JACVRW01. Next base: position 9,735 of record CAVSKI010000004.1, read on the forward strand.
GTCGAGAAGCCGCTGACCGCCCACTTGGCGCTCTGGTAGGCGGACAGCCCGACGCCGCCGATCCGCGCGCTCAGCGAGGAGACCTGAAAGATGTGCCCCGAGCCCTGCTCGCGCAGGATCGGAAGGACCGCCTTGGTGACGTAGACCACCCCGTAGAAGTTGGTGTCGATCTGCCGGCGGAAGTCCTCCAGGCTGACGTCCTCGACCGCAGCGATGTCACCGTAGCCGGCGTTGTTGACCACAATGTCCAGGCGCCCGAACGCCTCGACGGCATCGCGCACTGCCTGCTCGGCCTGCGCGGCGTCGGTGACGTTCAACGCGACGGGCTTGACCCGATCGCCGTGGTGAGCGACGAGGTCGTCAAGCTGCTCGGGCTTGCGGGCGGTCGCGACAACCTGGTCGCCGCCCTTCAGCGCGTGCTCGACGATGGCGCGACCCAGGCCGCGGGAGCTGCCGGTGACGAACCAGACCTTGGACATACACGTCTCCTTTTGGGTTTCTTGAATCTCCGCGGCCGACGTGAACGCAGACCGACGCTGCGGTCTGGCGACACGTCACAGACCCCCACGGAGCGCAGGCACCGATACTCGGCCGGTGCTGGAGGTCAGCCACTCGATCGTCCCGCCGGGGCGGCCGGCGAGGCCGCCCATCGAGACCGACATCAACAGCATCAGCCTGCTGCCGGTCATGACGCCACCCGGTAGCGCAGGTGCGTGACGTCGGGCGCGTCGAGCACGCGCGTCAGCTCGAGCTCGATGCGGTCTGCGCCGAACAGCCGCCGCCCATCGCCGAGCACTACCGGGATCAGGTGGATCTCCAGCTCGTCGAGTAGGCCCTCGCGCAACAGCGACCGCGCGAGGCCGGCGCCGTGCACCATCACGTCCTCATCGCCGGCGGCCGCCTTGGCCTCGCGCATCGCGGTCGCGGCGTCGGGCACGTAGTGCACCCAGCCGCTCTGCGGCGCCGGCGGGGTGCCGCGCGTGGGCACGAAGATCGGCACGCCGTGGTGGTCGCCGCCCCAGTGCCCGGCGTAGTCGAACGTCTTGCGGCCGACGACGACGGCACCCGTCGCCATCACCTCGGCGAACACCTGCTTGCTCAGCCCCGGCGGGTCGAAGTGCGGCCGCTCGGCGACGGGCTCGCCGAGCCACTCGTGCAGCCGGTGGCCGCCGGTCCCGAGCCCGTTGCCCGGGCCGTCGTCCGGGCCGGTGATGAACCCGTCGAGCGACATCGACATGTACAGGACGGACTTTGCCATGCGGTCTGGTCTCCTTCCTCGGGCCCACAGCGCCCGTTCCAGCCGGTCAAACGCGTGCGGGAGACCGCGGCCGTGTTCGTCGCGCAGCTCGTCGGACGGGAAGCCCCACTGGACCATCGTCATCAGGGTCGCCCCGTCTCGGGGCGCGAACGTGAACTCGGTGCTGAAGGCGAGGCTCGACCCGTCGAGGCGGGTCTCGGTCGTGGCCAGCAGCAGGCGGCGGGGGCGCTCGATCGCCTCGAACACGTGCACGTGCAGGTAGAGCTCGTTCGGCGACCGCCCGAAGGCGATCTCCCAGGCGCCGCCGACGAGCAGCTCGCAGCGTGAGTCGACGACCCAGCCCGGCGCGTCGGTGCCGTAGAACTCGCGCTGGCCCGCCGGGCTCGTGAACAGGTCGAACACGCGCGCGGGCGACGCCTGGATCAGGCGCTCGTAGCGGAGCTCGCGGCTCACCCCGCGCCTTCTACGAAGCGCTCGAAACGGTCCAACCGGCCCTCCCAGGCGCGGCGGTGGGCCTCGATCCACTTGCCCGCCTCGCCGAGCGTCGTGGCCGGGCCTAGCCGGCACTCGCGCGCGCGGCCCACCTTCTCGGTCTCGACGAGGCCGGCGAGCTCCAGGATCCCGACGTGCTTCTTGATCCCGTTGAGGGTCAGGCCCGAGGGCCCCGCGAGCTGGCTCAGCGTCGCGGGGCCGCGGCCGAGGCGCTCGAGAACGGACCGCCGCGTGGGGTCCGAGAGCGCAAAGAACGTTGCGTCGAGCCTTGGCGATAGTGCACCGATCGGCGCACTATACAGCCGCTCGCGCTTGATCGACCGTGGCCGCCCGCCCGACGCCGTGGTGGCCCTTACTCGCGAGCTCAACGAGCTCAACGAGCTGACAAGACCTACGGCATCGAAACGGCAGCCGCCCAGGCTGGCGATCGACCAGTTTCGGGCCCGACGCAATAGGTGAAAGCCCGCTTTAGGAGCGGGCTTCCGGAGGAGCGGCTGATGGGATTCGAACCCACGACCTTCTGCATGGCAAGCAGAACGTGGGATCCCGGGCGTCCCAGGAAGTCCTGAAAAGGAGCAGTTCCGCTCTATCGGTGGTCGGCGATCCTTCCCAGCGTTCTCCGCGAAATCGCGCGGGTTTCCGGACTGAAACCGGACTGGGGATCGGAATAGGCAGCCTGCAGACGTTTGCGTGCGTCCGATGCGGGTGTACGTGACGTCCCGGCGAGACGCCCTTTCATGCGAAAGCGCTAGCGCGGTGAGCAAGTGAGGCCGCTAGCCCGGACGGTTGGCCCAGGCGTGGCCGGGTAGGTCACTGTCGTGGTGGTAATCCACGGGCCAGGGCAGTCGTGAGGAGGGTTCAGCGCTTCAGGCTGCGCCACCTGGCCCAGACTCGGCTGTGGCTGGTGCCGCTTACCTGTGTGCTGGCCGGCGTCGGGCTGGCCGTGGCGCTGCTGGCGGTCGACCGGTCCTCCGGCTTTCACATCGTCGGCACGTCGGTGACCGGCTCGGCCGCGTCGGTGCAGACGATCCTCACGGTGGCCTCGACAGCGCTGGTGACCCTAACGAGCGTCGTGCTGTCACTGACCCTCGTCGCGGTGCAGCTGGCGATGGGCCAGTTCTCGCCCCGCATCGTGCGGGCGATCCTGCACGACCGCCGCAGCCAGCTGGCCGTCGGGCTGTTCATCGGCACGTTCGCCTACTCGATGACGGTCCTGCGGGAGGTCAGCTCCGGCGGCGGGCCGGTGCCGGGCCTCGCCATCCTCGTCGACTACGGGCTGATCCTCAGCGCGATCGTCGTGCTCGTGCTCTTTGTGCACCACACCGCAGAGTCGATTCGGGTCGGTGGGCTGATCGGCTGGGTCGCGGACGCGACGCGCGACGAGGTGGACCGCCTTTACCCTGCCGCGCCCGAGCCCGAGGACGATCCGAGCGTGGTGGCGGCGCCCAACTACGGGGTCGTGACCAAGCTTCCACACCACGTGCTCGTGGACATCGCCGAGAAGGCCGACTGCGTGCTGGAGCTGCTGCCCGCGATGGGCGATTTCGTGCCCCGCGGCGGGCCGCTCTTCCGTGTGGTGGGCTCCCTTCCGGAGCCGCATCGCAGCGCGGCGGCGCTCAGCGTGATCCTGGAGCGTGAACGCACCCATCAGTTCGAGCCCGCGTTCGGGCTGCGCAAGCTCGTCGACGTGGCCGCGCGGAGCATCTACTCGAGCCCGTTCCAGGACCCGACCACTTCCGTGCAGTCGATCAACGCCATCCACGACATCCTCCGCCGGCTCGCCCGGCGCGAGTTTCCTTCCGGACGCCATCACGATGCCCACGGCCACGTGCGGCTCGTCGAACGGGTGATGAGTTGGGAGGGCTACGTCCGCCTCGCCTTCGATGAGCTTCGGCTGGCCGGCGCCGGGTCTCCCCAGGTGGCACGCCGGCTGCGCGCGGCGCTCGAGGACCTGAGGACGGTGGCGTGGCCCGAGCGCCGGCCGCCGCTCGACCGTCAGCTCGAGCTGCTCGACGAGGCGGTCCGGCGGGCCTATGACGACGACGCCGACGTCGATGCTGCGCTCGTCCCGGACATGCAGGGCATCGGCTCCGGGCCAGACGTGATGCCACGCCAACCGCGCCCCGCTTGCGCCGGCGCGCGGCATCCGCCGTCCGCTGGCTGACACTGCGGGCGCCCGGGACGGCTAGCGCTATCCATGCGAGGCGGCAGCTCGCCTGGGCGGCGTGCGACTCCCGCTTCGCGCCCGGGCTTATCTGGGTCCACGGCCCTTGGGCCGAGGGTTTGGGGACTGAACGGGGACCTGGTCCGCAGGGCGCGAGGACGGGAACTGAGGACAGACCCGACTCTCGCGCTCCCGCGGAGCTGTTCCTACAGCGCGGCGTCGAAGAACCGCACCACGCGGCGCTCGTACTCCTCCGGGGCGGCTTCGAGCCCGCCCGTGTGGCCGGAGTTCGGGATCTCCCAGCGCTTCACGTTGGGGCCGCCGACCTCGTCGTAGTGGACATTGTGCTTGCGCTCGGTGCCCTTCTGCGAGTGGCGACCGTGGATCAGCAGGGTGGGCTGCCGGATCTTCGCGACCAGGTCGCCCAGGGCGGGCGGCGGCGTGTGCCCGGAGAACACCGTGACGGCCAACGCCATCGGGAGGTACGAGATCGACTGGGCCCCGGCGATGTCCCGCACCTCGCGGTACGAGCGGCTACCCGCTCCCTCGGAGACGACCGCCCGCAGCGCGCGGGTGTCCGCGGCCGTCTCCAGCACCATCTCGCCGCCGACCGAGAGACCGATGGCGCCGATGCGGTCGGGCTCCACGTCGGAGCGGGACTGGAGGTAGCCGATCGCGGCCTTCACGTCGCGGTCGCCGTCCCATCCGTAGGAGTTCGGGTCGCCGTCGCTCTCGCCCTCGCCGCGGCGATCGAACAGCAGCACGCCGTAGCCATGGCGGGCGAAGAACCGCGCGCGGCTTTGCGGCCCCTTGGGCGGCCCGGGAACGCGATCACTGCCGCGCCGTTGCGCGACGGGATGTACCAGCCCTCGAGCTCCAGCCCGTCGCTGGTCTTGAAGCTGACTTCTTCATAGGCGCGTGCCCAGCTGTGCCTCGGGCACGTCCGGACGCGCGAGATGGGTGAGCTGATAGCCCAGCACCACCGGCATCACGATGAAGAAGCCCAGCGCCGCGGCCCCCACGGCCAGGAGCGCCCGGCGTCCGTACCGGCGCGGCAGGCTGGCGTCGAGGCGGCGGCCGCGCCACAGCGTGACCGCCGCGAGCGCGAGCAGCAGCGCGCCCGCCGGCAGGCGTCACCAGGCCGGTGAAGTCGTCACCGGACGGACCGACCGACAGCGAGTAGTACCAGCCCTCGAGCCCCGCCGCGATCCCGAACAGGCCGACAAGGAACGCCGTGACGGCGCGCGAGAACGGACGAAGGCGGGGGTAGGCAAGCGCCGCGCCGAAGAGCAGGATGAGCGGCACGAGACCACCCAGCAGGTGGTCGGAGGCCGATGTGCCCGGGTTCGGGTGCAGGAAGTTGTCGTCCACGATGTGCAGTCCGATGACGGCGATGAGGACGCGGACGATCAGCGTCTCGAGTGAGCGACGCGACGCCGGGGCATGCGGCTCGGGGGCGGCGTCGACCCGCGGGGCGGGGGTGGGGGTGACGTGACGGTCATGTTTCTCCTGTCTTGGGTCGGATCACACGGTGCCACCAAGGCAGCCGACGCGGGCGGGACTGGCGGTAATCGTCGATCGTCAAGCCGACCGGGATGTCCGGGTCCAGCAGGTAGATCGTCCGGGTGGTGGCCATGCGGCGATCTTCCGCCTGGACCGGGACGGCCACATCGGGGCGGCACCCTGATCGGACCCTGAAAGAGGATGCTGCGGATGATGGTGGCGTCGATAAGGACTGCGGCCGCGAGGCCGATGCCCATCTGGTTCATCTGCAGCTCGTTCGACAGAGCGGACATCAGGGCCACCCTTGAATCCGACCCTGAATAGAGGCTCCGGCCGCAGGTCCGGGTTATGCTCGCCCGGGGTGAACCTGGCGACGAGCAGAACGCGCGCACCTCTGGTCGGCAGGGCCGCCGAGCTCGAGCAGCTGTCGGCTCTCCTCGAAGAGGAGGAGGGCGGGTTCGCCGTGGTGAGCGGGGAGGCCGGCATCGGGAAGACGCGGCTTCTCGAGGAGATCACCGAGCAGGCCGCCGAGGCCGGCCACCTCACCCTCGTGGGGCGCGCGGCCGAGTACGAGCGCGAGCTTCCCTTCGGCCTTGTGATCGACGCCGTCGACCCCTACCTGGAGGCGCTCGACAGCCAGTCCTACGAGCGGCTGGCTCGCGACCGAGTCGGCGAGCTTGCGAGCGTCTTCCCCGCCCTCATGGGCTCGGCGAGGTGGTCCACGAGCCGGCAACGGCCACCGAGCGCTTCCGCATCCACAACGCCGTGCGTGAGCTGCTCGAGCGCCTCGCCGCCCGGCAGCCGATCCTGTTCGTGCTCGAGGACCTGCACTGGGCGGACGGGGCGTCGCTCGAGCTGATCACCCACTGATCCGCCGCCCGCCGCAGGCGGCGGTGACTCTCGCGCTCTCGTTCCGCGCCGGGTCAGGCCGACCCGGCCATGCTCCGGTCGATCCAGGACCGGTCGGAGGGGGCGGTCGCCCAGATCGAGCTCAGGGCGCTGGAGCTCGAGGACTCCGCCCGCCTGCTCGAAGAAACGGTCCGCGCGCACTCGGCCGGCCGAGTGCTTGCGGCCGGGCGCGCCGGGGATCTCGCCGCCCTGCAGCGGGAGAGCGGGGGCAATCCGTTCTACCTCTGGCACTCGCCCACGGCGACGGCGGACCGGCCGGCGGGACCGCGGACGGCCATGCCCTGGGCATCGCGGTGCCGGCGGCGGTGAGCTCGGCGATCGCGCGGGAGCTCGACGGCCTGTCGCCGGGTGCACGGGCGGTCGCGGAGGCGGCAGCGGTGGTGGGAGACCCGTTCGAGGTCGCCCTGGCACAGGCCGTGTCGAGGTGCTCCGAGGCCGAGCTGATGAATGCTCTCGACGAGCTGGCCTCCCGTCAGCTGATCCGGCCAGGGGACACCCCGCGGCGCTTCGCGTTCCGCCACCCGCTGGTCCGAACCGCGATCTACGAGGCAGCGCCGCCGGGCACGGCGATCGCCACGCACCGCCGGCTGGCCGAGATCCTGATCGCGCGCGGAGTGCCGGCGTCGGAGTCGGCCCACCACGTGGAGCGCTCGGCGCAGCACGGCGACATGGAGGCGGTAGAGCTGCTGCGCGAGGCCGCGGCGCAGAACGCAACTCGGGCCCCCACGAGCGCCGCGCGCTGGCTGACCGCGGCCCTCGAGCTCTGCCCCATCACGGCTCCCGACGCGTTCCGGCGAGACCTAATCGTTGGCGTGGCCGGGGCGCAGGCGGCGTCGGGTGAGCTGGAGGCGGCCCATGCCTCCTTCGAAGACGCGCTGCGGCTCACACCGTCGGATGACCCCATCCGCCAGAAGCTCGTGCTCGCCCTGGTGGGCATCGAGCACCTGACCGGCCGCCAGGTCCAGGCGAAGCAGCGCCTGGAGACGGCGCTCGCCGAACTGGGGGAGGACGATTCCGAGGTCGGCGTCTCCATGAAGGTCGCGCTCACGGTGAACGGGCTCTATCTGGACGAGCGTGACGGCATGTACCTCTGGGGCGAGCGCGCCACGAAGAGCGCGGCGAAGCCGGACTCGCCGCCGGTGTGGGCGGCGGCGCGATCCGCGTTCGCCCTCGGTGCCGCGTTCATCGGCCGGATCGATGTCGGCACCCGCGAGGCGGACGAGGCGTCGCGCCTGATGGCGTCCCTCAGCGACGAGGAGGTGGGCCTCAACATCGACGCGATCGGCAATCTGGCCGGCGCCGAGCTCTACCTCGACCGCTACCTGTCCTGCCGCGAGCACGCCGAGCGCGGGATGCGGGTGGCGCGAGCGACGGGACAGGGCGAGCTTGTGGCGCTCCTCAATCCGACACTCGGCACCTCGCTGTGGGTGCTCGGCGAGTTTGATCGCTCGGCTGAGATCCTCGACGCGGCGGTGGAGGGAGCTCGGCTCACCAAGAACGCGCAGGCGATCACCTGGGGCGCCTTCAACCGCGCTTACGGCGCGCTCATGAGCGGGGACGTGGACACCGCCTACGCGCTGGGCGAGGAGAGCGTGGAGCTGTCGCGTGACTTCACCGACGGCCTCATCTCCTCCCACGCCGGCGTGGTGCACTCGGCGACGCTGCATGAGGTAGGCGAGTACGAGCGCGCGATCGACCTGGTCGTGGGCTGCGCCGGGGGCCCGGACTTGCACCGGATCGCCCCCGGGTCGTGGCGGGCTACCTACCTCGAGGTGCTGGTGCTCTGCTGGCTCGCGCTGGGGCGCGAGGAGGAGGCCGAGGCGGCCGCGGAGCGCGTACGCGCCCAGGCCAACGCCGTGCCGCTCCCGATCGCCGAGGTGATGGCCGCCCGGGCCGAGGCCTCGGTGGCCCTCAGCCGCGGCGAGGCCCGCGTGGCGGCGGAGCTTGCGCTCGGTGCGATCGAGAAGGCGGAGTCGGTGGCCTCGACGCCCCACGCGGCCACCTGCCGCGCGTTGGCCGGCCGCGCGCTGCTCGCGGACGGCAGGGGGAGGAGGCTGCCGCCCTGTTCGAGCGAGCCGCGGGCGACCAGGAGGCGATGGGGGCGATGCGCTACCGCGACCAGGCAGAGGCGCTCCTGCGAAAGGCGGGGGTGCGCCGGGCGCGGAAGTCGGCGCGCGGGCGCGCGGACGGGCGCGGTGTCGAGACTTTGAGCGGCCGGGAGCTGGAGGTGGCGAACCTCATTCGCGACCGGCGGACGAACAAGGAGATCGCCGGAGAGCTCTTCCTGAGCCTCAAGACCGTGGAGAGCCACGTCCGCAACATCTTCGGAAAGCTCGGCGTTTCGTCGCGGGTGGACATCGCCCGTGCACTGGAGGCCCAGTCCCCGAACACCTGACGAGCTCAGGGCAGCTGTGCCCTCGTCACCCTCATCGCGCGCGATCGCTCGGCCACGAACGGGGGCAGCTGGCGCAACGCCGCAGCCTCGTCCTCGGCCTCGGTCCTCCACCAGACCTCGTGACCGCCCCAGAGGCACGTCGCGTAGGGGGCACTCCGGCGGAGCGGGCTGTCGAAGCCGCGCCAGGCGGCATACGCCGCGGGGCACTCGGCCTCGTGGTGCCGGCTGTGTAACAAAAAGAACGCCATGCGCCGAAGGATCGACGGTGTCCGGCGAGCGCACATCAGGGCGTAACCCTGATTTAGCCAGAAACACGCAAGCCGATTCGGCTGCCACGCCACCCGCGATTGTCGGAGCGGTCCTGAAGCGGCTGAAGGGATTCGAACCCTCGACCTTCTGCATGGCAAGCAGACGCTCTAGCCAACTGAGCTACAGCCGCGCGGGGAGCGAGTTTAGCGGCGGCCTCGCCGGTTAGGCCTCGCCGAAGTGGTCGAGCGACAGCTCGAACCAGGCCAGGGTGCCGCCGGCACCCGTGTCCTGGCGCCCCCAGTCGTCGGCCAGGTGGTCGACCAGCATCAGGCCGTAGCCGCCGCCTTCCTCGACCCGGTCGCGCGGTACGGCGCCGTTGGCGCCCGGATCGAAGACCTCGACCCGCACCCGGTCGGAAGAGGAAGCCAGGCGTACCTGCACGGTCTCGTGCGATCCGGCGCCGCCGTACTGGATGGCGTTCGTGACGAGCTCGCTCAACAACAGCGCCAGGCGGTGGCGGATGGGCCCGGGAAGCCCCGCCTGGACCGACAACACCGAACGGCGAGCCACGCCCGCGGCTCTCGTGCCACCCGGCACAGAGAACGAGACATTCTTGGTCGCAGCGGTCGCGTCCATCTCCCGTGAGGGGAACGGTACGCCTCGCGGCGGCGGCTGTCACCCCATAACCGCCGCGGCGCTACCCTTGCCAGCGCTTCGGCGCCGTGGCGGAGTGGCTACGCAGCGGCCTGCAAAGCCGTTTACACCAGTTCGATTCTGGTCGGCGCCTCTCAGCCTCTACGGGCCTCCCACGGGTCTCTGCGGGGAACGTGCGTTCCCACGGGTGACAACGCCAGGTGGGTGCGAGCGCCCCGGTCACAGATCACCCGGTCCGGGTGATGCGACACCGGACCCGGGCGCTGTTAGGTTCCCGGCATGAGAACGGCGTGCAGCGCCCTTGCCGTCGTGATGCTCGCGCTCGCGCTCGGCGCGTGCGGCGACTCCGATGGCGAATCCGATGAGGAGAAGGCCCAAAACACCGTCTGCGATGCCCGCGACGACATCGGCAAGCAGGTCGACGACCTCAAGAGCCTGACCCCGGCGACTGTCACCGCGGATGCGGTGACGCAGAACCTGGAAGCGATCGACAACGACCTCAACGACATGGACGCCGCGAAGTCGGACCTCAGCAGCGACCGGCGCAGCGAGGTCGAGGCCGCCAACAAGGCGTTCGAGAGCTCGGTCGAGGGCATCGTTAGCGACCTCGGCAGCTCGCTCTCGGCCTCGGATGCGAAGGCAGGGATCGTCACTGCCCTTCAGCAGCTCGCGGCGTCCTACAAGAAGGCGTTCGCGCCGCTCAACTGCAACTAGGAGGAAGCGGCCGACGACGTGCAGTTGCCGGCGAGCTTCTGAAGCTCCTGCACCGGCGGTCCACTGACTCCCTTGGATGAGCGAGGCGACTATCGGGCTGCCTTCGAGGGCTTCCACGAGGACATTGAGTGGTTCGGGCCGCCGTGATGTTTCCAACAGCGGCTTTGGGCGGGGACACGCGGGTGTCCGCCATTCGCTGAGCACATGGGTTGAGCTGTGGGCTGGCAGCGTGGACGCGGAAGGGCAGCGGCGGCCCTGGTCCGCTCCCTGTCGAACGCAGAGGTTCCCTTGCGTAAATGGTGGTTCGCGCCCTCCCCGCACACAGCCTTTTTCGGGTGCTCCGCTTAGTCCGAGGGTCCGCCGGGTATTGAGCCCACAAGTCGAACCTTTGAAGGAGGGGAGCAGCAATGACAGAGGCGCGCGGCGTAGATGCCGGGCGCGGCGGCGGTTCGGGCGACGGAGAGGCTGTGGATACTTCCCACCACTCAGACGTCGACTGGATCGCGGCCGAGCGCTCGCCTGAGTTTCAGGAACTGATCAAGCGCAAGAAGGCGTTCGTGCTGCCCGCGACCATCTTCTTCCTGTCGTGGTACTTCGGCTTCATCATCCTGGCCGGATACGCGCCCGACTTCATGGGCGAAGAGGTCCTGATCGATGGCGTGACCATCGGCTACGTGCTCGCGCTGACCCAGTTCGCCATGACTTGGATACTGGGCGCCATGTACCTGCGGCGCGCCTCCAGGGACTTCGATCCGCTCGCCGCGAGCGCCGCCGAGGTGGCGTTGAAGGCGGGCCCGGGCAACGGCAGCGCACGCCTTGATCGCGACTCGGTCGACCGGATGCCCGGCGACGAGGAGGTGCGGCGCTCATGACCTGGACCGCAGCAGTCAACGAAACGGCCCTGGTGGTGTTCGCGGGCGTCGTGGGCGTGACCATGGTCATCACCTACTTCGCGTCCAAGCGCGTCAATACGGCCACCGACTTCTGGGCGGCCGGGCGCGGCCTGACCGGGCCTCAGAACGGCTTCGCCATCGCGGGCGACTACATGTCGGCGGCATCGTTCCTCGGTATCGCCGGCCTGATCTACCTGTTCGGCTTCGACGGCTTCCTGTATTCCGTCGGCTTCCTCGTGGCGTTCCTGACGGTGCTCTTCCTGCTCGCCGAGCGGATGCGCAACTCGGGCAAGTACACGATCGCCGACGTTCTGAGCTTCCGGCTCAACGAACGCCCCGCCCGCTCGGCGGCGGCGCTCGGGACGCTGTCCGTGGTCGCCTTCTACCTGATCGCCCAGATGGTGGGCGCGGGCGTGCTGATCGAGGCCCTCGTGGGCATCGACTTCTGGCTCGCGGTGCTCCTCACCGGTACGTTCATGGTCATCTACATCGTGCTCGGCGGCATGCTCGCCACCAGCTGGGTGCAGATCATCAAGGCCTTCCTGCTGATGACCGCGGCGACCGTCATGTCGGTCTGGGTATTGGTGAAGGTCGGAAATCCGTTTGACCTCTTTTCCGACGCTCGCTCGAAGTCGGCCGAGGGCGAGGCCTACCTCAAGCCCGGCTTGTTCCTGGCGACACCACTCGACACGGTTTCGCTGGGCATAGGCCTGGTACTGGGCACGGCCGGCCTGCCGCACATCCTGATGCGCTTCTTCACCGTGCCGGACGCCAAGGCGGCGCGCAGCTCGGTGATGTGGGCCATGGTCCTCATCGGCGTCTTCTACGTGATGACCACCTTCCTGGGATTCGGCGCCCGCGCCCTTCTCGGTCAGGGCGGCGAGGAGGCCGCCGGCGCCACCGGCAACCTCGCGCTGCCCACACTGGCCGACGAACTAGGTGGCGAGCTGTTCCTCGCGATCATCGCCGGCGTGGCATTCGCCACCATCCTCGCGGTGGTCGCCGGTCTCGTGATCTCCGCCTCCGGGGCGGTCGCGCACGACATCTGGTCCAACGTCGTTCGCAAGGGCCGCGACTCCGAGAAGGAAGAGGTCTGGGTGGCGAAGATCGCAGCGCTGGCCATTGGTGCGCTCGCCATCCTCATCGCCATCATCGGCGGCGAGGGCCTGAACGTGTCGTTCATGGTCGGGCTCGCCTTTGCCGTGGCCGCCAGCGCCAACTTCCCGGCGCTGCTGCTGGCGCTCTCTTGGCGGCGCTTCAACACCGCCGGTGCCGTGACCGGTGTGCTGTTCGGGGTCTTCAGCTCGATCCTGCTCGTGGTCATCAGCCCGACGGTGTGGCCCGGGCCGGACTCCGAGGGTGGCGCCCTGGGGTTCTACGATCTGGCCAACCCGGCCATCATCAGCGTGCCGCTGGGCTTCTTCGGCTGCTGGTTGGGCACGGTGCTGTCGAGCGAGACCCATGCCGTACGCTCGTTCGACGAGCTCTATGTCCGGTCGGAGACCGGGCTCGGCGCCGAGGTAGGCACGGGCGCAACGCTCACCGGGCGCGGCGACGACAAACCCAAGCCGCGGGCCACGGCGGGCGCCACGGCGACCATTCCACACCTCTAGACGAATCGTTGAGACGGGCCGTGCCGGCGCGGGAGCCGGTACGGTCCGGGCACCGTGGATTCGACCCTGCTCGTCCTTCAGCACATCGAGTGCGAGCCACCCGCCGCCTTCGAGGACGAGCTGCGCTCTCGCGGCCTCGACCTGGTCAGGGTCGAGCTCGACGAGGGCGATTCGCTGCCCGACTGGCGGGACTTTGCGGCCACCATCGTCATGGGCGGGCCCATGGGGGCCTACGAGGAGGGCGCTCATCCCTGGCTCGTCGAGGAGAAGCGTCAGATCGGAGAAGCGGCTCGGGCAGGCCACCCGATCTGGGGTGTATGCCTGGGCGCGCAGCTGCTGGCCGGAGCGCTCGGAGCACGCGTCTACCCGGGGCACGAGCCCGAGGTGGGCCTGCTGCCCGTGGAGCTGACCCCAGCCGCCGCCGAGGACCCGGTGTTCGACGGCGCGCCGGGGGAATTCCCCACGCTTCAGTGGCACGGTGACAGCTTCGACCTGCCCGACGGCGCGACGCTGCTGGCCAGCTCGCCGGCCTATCCGAACCAGGCCTTTCGCTTCGAGCGCTCCTACGGGCTGCAGTTTCATCTCGAGGTCACTCCCCAGCTCGCGGCCCGGTGGGGCGGGGTGCCGGCCTACGCCGAGAGCCTCGAAAGGATCAGGGGCGCCGGCGCCCTCGATCGCCTGGTCGGCGAGGTCGGCGTGCACGCGGACTCGACGACGCCGCTCGCGCGCGGCCTGTTCGGGCGCTGGCTCGAGCGCGTGGCCCGTGTGCCCGCGCGGGCCATTGGGTAAAAAGATCGGTATGGAAGCCAGTACCAAGCCCTCGTCCGACCAGATCGAGAAGGAGATCGGCGAGCTTCTCGACCAAGAGACCTTCGATCCGCCGAACGGCTTTCGCGAGAAGGCCCTGATCGCAGACGAGTCGCTGCACGAGGAAGCCGCGCGCGACCCACAGGCGTGGTGGGCCGAGCAGGCCAAGGCGCTCGACTGGTTCGAGGAGTGGGACGAGGTCCTCGACGAGTCCGAGGCGCCCTTCTACAAGTGGTTCACGGGCGGGAAGCTGAACGCTTCGCACAACTGCCTCGACCGTCACGTGGAGGCGGGCCGCGGCGACCGCGTGGCGTTCCATTGGCACGGTGAGGAGGGCGAGGAGCGCGACGTGACCTACGCCGAGCTGCTCGACCAGACCCAGCGCCTGGCCAACGTGCTCAAGGAGCGCGGCATCGAGCCCGGCGACGTGGTCGGGATCTACCTGCCCATGATCCCCGAGGTGGCGGTGGCGATGCTGGCCTGCGCGCGCATCGGCGCCGTCCACAACGTGGTGTTCGGCGGCTTCTCGCCGGACTCGGTCAAGGACCGGATGGAGTTCTCCGAGGCCAAGGCGCTGATCACCGTCGATCAGGCGCGCCGCAAGGGCAAGGCCGCGGACATCAAGTCCGCGGTGGACGACTTCCTCGGTGACGTGCCCTCGATCGAGACCGTGATCGTGGTGCGCAACACCGGCGCCGACGTCGACATGGAGGACGGGCGGGACCTGTTCTACGACGAGGCCGTGGAAGCTGCCTCCGAGGATTGTCCCGCCGAGCCGCTCGACGCCGAGCACCCGCTGTTCGTGCTCTACACCTCGGGCTCCACGGCCGCGCCCAAGGGCATCCAGCACACCACCGGCGGCTACCTGACCGGAGTGGCCTGGACGACCAAGCACGTGTTCGACCTCAAGCCCGAGGACGACGTGTTCTGGTGCTCGGCCGACGTCGGCTGGATCACCGGGCACTCCTACATCGTCTACGGGCCGCTGATGAACGGCGTGACCTCGGTGATGTACGAGGGGGCACCCGACTACCCCGACAAGGACGTCTGGTGGGACCTGTGCGAGCGCTACGGCGTGACCGTCTTCTACACCGCGCCCACGGCCATCCGGGCCTGCATGAAGTGGGGAGTACAGCACCCGCAGAAGCACGATCTGAGCGCGCTGCGGCTGCTGGGCACGGTCGGCGAGCCGATCAACCCCAAGGCCTGGCTGTGGTACTGGAAGGTGATCGGCGGCGAGAACTGCCCGATCGTCGACACCTGGTGGCAGACCGAGACCGGGAACATCATGATCTCGCCGCTTCCCGGCGTCACGCCGGCAAAGCCCGGCTCGGCCACCAAGCCCCTTCCCGGGATCGAAGCGGCCGTGGTCGACGAGGACGGCAACGAGGTCGAGGACGGTGAGCAGGGCCTACTGATACTCAAGCGCCCCTGGCCGGGAATGCTGCGCACGCTGTACCGCGAGAAGGACCGCTTCATCGAGACGTACTTCTCGAAGTTCGGCGAGACCACTTACTTCGTCGGCGACGCGGCGCGCAGGGACGAGGACGGGTACTTCTGGATCGTCGGCCGCGTGGACGACGTGGTCAACGTGTCAGGCCACCGGCTTTCGACCGCGGAGGTCGAGTCGGCGATCGTGTCGCATCCCAAGGTGGCCGAGGCCGCGGTGATCGGCCAGGAGGACGAGGACAGCGGCCAGGCGATCGCCGCCTTCGTGATCCTCGAGGGCGACGTGACCGAGGGCGGCGAGGACGTGGAGGGTGAGATCCGCGAGTGCGTGGACCGGCGGATCGGCAAGTTCGCCCGGCCCAAGCGCATCATCTGGACCGCGGACGTGCCCAAGACACGCTCGGGCAAGATCATGCGCCGGCTGTTGCGCGACATCGCCGAGGGGCGTGAGGCGGGCGACGTGTCCACTCTGCGCGAGCCCGGCGTGATGAAGGATCTCGAGGGCAAGTTCGCCGAGAAGGAAAATTAGCGTCCGCGCGCACTCGGCCGAGCCGAGCGCTTGCGGCTAGGCTCTCAGCCCCATGCGCTACGTGATCACCGGCGGAGCCGGTTATATCGGCTCACGGTTGGTCGACTTCCTCTCGCGCCGCTCGGACACCGAGAAGATCGTCGTGTGCGACATCGCCTCGCCGCGGGGCTATGTGCCCAAGACGGAGTTCGAGCGCGTGGACGTGCGCGACCGCGACGCTGTGCGGGCCACGCTCGAACGTGCCAAGCCCGACGCGCTGGTGCACCTGGCGTTCATCCTCAACCCCTCGCACGACGAGACGCTGATGTACGACATCGACGTGAACGGCACCCACAATGTGCTGGAGGCTGCGGCCGCAGCGGGAACGCAGCAGGTGCTGGTCACATCCTCGGGGGTGGCGTACGGCGCATTTCCCGACAACCCGGTCCCGCTGACCGAGGAGGATCCGGTTCGCGGGGTCGCGGCGTTCTCTTACGCGCGCGACAAGACCGAGTCCGATCGCATCTGCCAGCTCTGGGCGGCCGAGTACCCCGAGCGCACGATGACGATCGTCCGGCCCTGCATCGTCTTCGGTCCCAATGTGAACAACTACCTGGTGCGCCTGTGGACCAAGCAGCCGTTCGCGGCCGACCCGGGAACGCTCGACAACGACATCCAGTTTGTCCATGAGGACGATGTGGTCGAGGCGATCACCGAGTTGCTGGTCGGCGGCCATGGCGGCGCCTTCAATGTGGCCGGCGACGGCCTCATGACCTCCCGCGAATGCGCGGAGATGATCGGATCCCCGATCCGCAGGATGCCGGTGCGCGCCTACCGTGGCCTGGCCCGCACGATGTGGAACATAAGGCTCTCCGAGGCGCCGCCCGGGTCGGTGGACTTCGCCCTCTACCCCTGGATCGTGTCGAACGAGAAGCTCAAGCGCGAGACCGGCTGGAGTCCCCGGTACACAACTCGCGAGACCTTCGAGATCACCATGCGCGCGCACGGCAAGCTGCCGCCCGACGGCAAACCGGCCGGCGACCGGGCCGCTGCTACGCTGCAAAGCGCCTAGCTGTCCGGGCCGTTAGCTCAGCTGGGAGAGCGCCGGCTCGACAAGCCGGAGGTCACTGGTTCGAGCCCAGTACGGCCCATAGCCCGGAGCCCGTTTGCGTGGCGGGTTCGAGCCCCCGTCGCTCACCCTCACGGTGCCGCTGCAAACAAAGCCCGGCACGCAGCGATGAGTTTGGCCGCCGGGCTCGGTCTTATGCACGATTCCTCAAAGCCGAACGAAGGAGGCTCAAGATGGCCGGTTACGTAGATGGATTCGTCATGCCCCTGCCGAAATCGAACGTCGACAGATATCGCGAGGTCGCGACCACAGCAGGCGGGCTTTGGATCGAGCACGGAGCGCTCGAATACAAGGAGTGCCTGGCCGACGACGTAGAGATGGGCGAGGTGACCTCGTTTCCCCGCAGCGTCAAGCTCGAGGATGACGAGACAGTGATCTTCGCCTGGATCACCTACGAGTCTCGCCAGCATCGGGACGATGTCAACGCCAAGGTGATGAACGACGACCGGATGAAGGCGCTGATGGATCCGGCAGGCGACATTGCCGACTACAAGCGGATGGTCTACGGCGGGTTCGAGGTCATCGTCGAGCTATAGGCTCAGGCCGACACGCGGGCCACGCACTTGCCGGAGCTAGCTTCGACACGGGCGATCTCGGCCCGGGTTACGCTCCGGCCCGTGTCACCCGACAAAGCGTCGAGGAGGCTCTTCAATGCGTCCGGCACTGCGCGGCGGCTGCATGCATCGCCGCTTTTCTCGATAGGCCCCGGGCAGCCCGGCCCGGCTCTGCGCCGCGGCGCCCTGGTATCGGTCCCGGTTGGGATCGCGCTGATCGTCGAACTCGGTTTCAACTCTCCGACCCAGGGGGCGATCGCGACCGGTGCGCTGCTCGCCGGCTTTCCCGGCCTCGATGCCCCGGCCGCGACGCGCGCCGCTTGGCAGGCCGCCACCGCGCCGGCCATCGGGGTCTCCGCCGCGCTCGGCGTCCTCAGCAGCCAGTCGGCGGTCTCTGCGGTGTTGGTGATGGGGCTGGTCGGTGGGGCCGCCGGCTACTGCTTCGCGGTCTCGCTGCGACTGGCCATCGCCGGTCTCTCGGTGGCCCTGGCGTCTGGTGATCGCCCAGGGACTGTTCCTAGCTCCGAGCGACACATGGCCGGCTCTCCTGTACGCGACCGCTGGGGGGCTGACGCAGGCGCTCTGGTCTCTGCTCGTCTGGGTATTCGTCGACCGCGCCGCCGACGGGGAGGGGACACGCTGGAGCGCCGCCACCGCCAAGGCCAGCCTGGTCGCCAACCTGACCCTCCGCTCGAACAGCTTCCGTCACGCGCTCCGCTTCGGTGGCGCGCTGGCGGCCGGAGTCGCCACCTACCGCATCATCGACTTCGATGAGCACGGCTTCTGGATCCCCTTGACGATCCTCTTCGTGATGCGGCCCGAGCACGACGAGACCTTTCGCCGGCTGGTTGCTGCGGGCGGTCGGCACCGCGCTCGGCCTGATCGTGGCAACTGCCTTGGCCGAGACGATCCTCGGCGACGACTTCGCGGTGGCGATCGTCCTGACGATCTCAGCGGCGCTCGCCTTCGGTCTGCTGACGGTCCAGTACGCGCTCTTCACGGCGGCGATCACGACCTATGTCGTCCTACTCGCCGACACCCTGGGCGAGCCGGCACTTCTGGCCGCCTGGGAGCGCGCCGCCGGCACCGCCATCGGCATCGCCATCGCCTTTGCCGCGTTCCTGATCTGGCCCAGCCCGGGGGAGGGCACTCAGCTCGAGGGCCGCCCCGGGTCCGGTGTTTGATGCCAGAAGGCGATGGCCGCCGGGTTGACGTACGCGTCGCCCTCTTGCCGGTGGTCAACCCTGAACGGCGCCCCTCTCGAGCCCACCGTTATTGCCTTCTGTACATCGTCCGGCGATTCGGTGACGTCAATCGCCAACTCGCCTCCCATGAAGTGGATTCTCGTCGCCATGCCACAAGTCTCGCCCAGCGGCGGACGGAATAGAGCGCAGGTACCGAGCGTCTTCAACGAACACGCTCGACTCGAGAGGACTTCATGCTCACCATCAATCTCAAACGCCCGCGCCTTCACCCTCGCCGTCGCGCTGGGGTTGCTCGCCATCGCGGGACCGGCGAGCGCCGGCACGGGCGCCGGAGATCCGCCGTCGAGCGCGGCCCACGCGCCGGTTTCGCTGACGCCTTCCTCTCGGCGGTCACCCGTCGCAGGGCGCTCCCACCGTCGGCGGCGGCATCACGACCGAGGCGGAGCCCTACCTGTCACCGACGCCCGGCATCACGGGTGCCGAGGGCCTCAGGGCGGACAAGAGCGAGGTCTCGATCGAGACCCTGGAACTCGGGCGCCCCGGTCAACCGCGGGGGATCGACGTGTGGGAGACCGCCGGCCTGAGCGCCTAGTTGACAGCGCTCCAGGTTTGGACACGCGAAGTGCACCGGCCAACCCGGCCGTTGGGCTTCGTCGTGATCCCGACGGCGCGAATCGTGCCCGAGGCCCGGTCTGCCGTGATGGTGCCGGTCACGGTCTGGCGCTCTTCGTAGCGCACACCTTGGTCGCGGTAGCGATCGACCACGGTTTTCCTGAATTTGCCCTCCGGGGTTACGTCGATCGGGAAGTCGTAGTGGAAGCCGGCGAAGAGGGTGCTGTAGTAGCCGTTTCGGTCGTTCGTGCACCGATCCGCGGCTATCTCCCACGGGATCTCGACCGCGGCGATGACCTCCCTGGACGGGTGAAGTCGCAACCACACCGTGTCGAAGGCCTTCTCGCCTCCGTAGGTGACTCCGGACGTCGGCTGCTGCGGTAACTGTCCGGACGAGCTGGTCAGCGCGCCGGATACACCCACGACCAGGGCAACCACCAACGCGCCGAGAACGAGTCGCATGCGGTACATCGAGTCCCTCCTTGCGCTCGATGCGGCCACCAGGCCCGTCTGGCCCGGGGCCTTGGGTCGATTCTACGCCCGCTCGGGCGCATACCGGCCGCTCAAGAAGCCGGCGCTCCTGTCCGAAGAAATGGGCGATGGGCGTCGATCATCCGCTCGCAAGCGTTCCCGACTCCGCTCCAGCCTCGGCTCGTGCGCGCGCTCGCGCGATCCGGATCGCTCTGATCGAGGACAGTCCGGAGTACGCCCTGCTAGTCCGGCATCTCCTGCAGGAGGAGCTTGGTGCTTCTGTCGTGATCGACCATCGGGGCTCGATCGACGAGGCGAAGACGGCGCTCGTGGACGAAGATTTGGGCTGCGTCCTGCTCGATCTCTCGCTCCCCGACGCCACTGGCCTGGAGGGCCTGCGGGCGGTGCGCGCCCGCGCGCCGCAGGTACCCATCGTGGTGCTCAGCGGCGAGGAGAACGAAGCGGTCGCCCTCGAAGCCGTACAGGAGGGCGCACAGGACTACCTGGTCAAACACCAAGCCGACGGCCACCTGCTGGGGCGGGCCATCCGCTACGCCGTCGAGCGCAAGCGCGCCGAGCTGGAGCTCGCCCGCCAGGCCACGCACGACGCGCTGACCGGCCTTCCCAACCGAACGCTCTTCCTCGATCGCCTGCGCCTCACGCTCGCCCGGATCGAGCGCCGCGAGAGGGCCTGCGCGGTCCTGTTCCTCGACCTCGACCGCTTCAAGGCGGTCAACGACAGCCTGGGCCACGATGTCGGCGACCAGCTGCTGGTGCAGGCGGCCGGCCGGCTGCGCGCGCTCGTGCGTCCGAGCGACACCGTCGCTCGCTTCGGCGGCGACGAGTTCATGGTCCTGTGCGACGACATCGAGAACGAGGCGGACGCGATCGTGGTGGCAGAGCGCATCGCCGGCTCGCTGGCTGAACCCTTCCAGCTCGCCGGGCGAGAGCTCTACGTGGGCGCCAGCATCGGGATCGCGGTGGCCGAGGACCGCACCCGCCCGGCCGAGGAGATAGTGCGCGACGCCGATCAGACGATGTACATGGCCAAGCGCCGCGGCAGCCCGTGCGAGGTCTTCGATCCCGACCAGCAGGTGGTGACCAGCTCCCGCCTGGCCCTGGAGGGCGAGCTCGGCCTGGCGCTCGAGCGTGACGAGCTGCGCCTCGTCTACCAGCCCGAGATCGACGTGCAGGGAGGCGGTGTGGCCGCCGTCGAGGCGCTGCTGCGCTGGCAGCATCCCGAACGAGGACTGCTGGCGCCCGGGGAGTTCATCCCCTTCGCCGAGCAGAGCGGCTTGATCGTCCCCATCGGGGAGTGGGTGCTGGCGGAGTCATGCGGCCAGCTCGCGCGCTGGCGCGCCACCGGCGCCTGCGGGCCGGAGCTGAGCGCCAACGTCAACGTTTCCGCCTGCCAGCTCGCCGGCAGCGACCTGCCGGCCACCGTCGAGCGGGTGCTCGGGCAAACCGGCATCGAGGCCAGCGCGCTCTGCCTCGAGTTGACCGAAACCGCCTTCGTGGAGGACCTCGAGAAAGGCATCGCGGCGCTGGATGCGCTCCGCGAGCTCGGCGTGACGCTCAGCCTGGACGACTTCGGAACCGGCTACTCGTCGCTCTCGGTGCTCGACCGGTATCCGCTCGACAAGCTCAAGATCGACCGTTCCTTCGTCGCTCGGCTCGATTCCGGCGAGCGTGCGCGTCGCCTGTTCACGGCCGTGGTGGGCGTGGCAGACGCGCTCGGGCTGCACTCTGTGGCCGAGGGCGTGGAGACTCGCGAACAGCTCGACACGATCACCGACATGGGCTGCGACTCCGCCCAGGGCTTCTTTCTCTCGCGCCCGCGCGAGCCTGACGTGATCGAACCGCTTCTGCGCCTGTAACGTCTCGCGCCGTGCTGGCGCTGCTCTACGACGTTCACGGCAACCTCCCCGCCCTCGAGGCGGTGCTGAACGACTGCCCCGCGGATCGTTATCTGCTGGGCGGCGACTATGCCGTGGCCGGCGCCTGGCCCCGCGAGACCGTGGCTCGGCTCGACGGTCTCGACGCCGAGTGGATCCGCGGCAACACCGACCGCTGGCTGGTCGACGCACACGACGCCCCGGACGCCGTCGCCGATCTGATCGAGACGTGCCGGGAGGCCCTCGACGAAGATCTAATCGGGCGCCTGGTCCGCCTGCCCGAGTCGACCACGATCGACGGGACGCTCTACTGCCACGCCTCGCCTGGCTCGGACATGAAGAGCTTTGGCAAGGAGGCCGGCGATGACGACGCCGAGCTGCTCGAGAGCACCGAGGCGCGGCGGGTGGTATTCGGCCACACGCACATCCAGTTCAAGCGAAGCGGCCCCGGCGGCGTGGAGCTCGTTAACCCCGGCAGCGTCGGGACGCCCTGGGACGGCGATCACGACGCCGCCTACGCTCTCGTGCACGACGACGGGCGGGTGGAGCTGCGCCGCGCCGCGTACGACTGGCAGGCCGCCGCGAAAGCGGTACGAGAGCGGGTCGGCGACCTGCCCGCAAGGCGGCTCGAACAGGCCCGATTCGACCCCGCATAGCGCAAGCACCCGGCTCGGCGGGTGCGCAGCGACTGCTTCGATTGCTACGGTGACGCTCCGGTGCGCCTGCCCAGCGTCCTAGCTCCGCGCGATCGCGAATTCTTCGACCTATTCGAGGAAGCCGGTGGCAACATCCTGCGTGCCGCCGGCCTCTTGGAGGAGATGCTGCGCGACTTCCCCGAGCGCAACGAGCTGGCCCGCGACATCCTCATCTGCGAGCAGGATGGCGACCGGGTCACGCACGACATCATCCGGCGCCTCAACGAGACGTTCGTCACCCCGATCGACCGGGAGGACATCTACGAGCTGGCCTCCGCGCTCGACGATGTCGTGGACTACACCGAGGAGGTCGCCGACTACCTCGGGCTCTACAACATCGAGGCGCCGATGGTCCAGTCCCAGGAGCTGGCAAAGGTGTTGCACGCGTGTGCGCGCCAGATCGCCGAGGCCATGCCGCGGCTGCGCGGCTTCAAGGACATCTCGCACTACACCGTCGAGATCAACCGGCTGGAGAACGACGGCGACCGCATCACGCGCGAGGCGATCGCCTCCCTGTTCAACAACGGGATCGACCCGATGGTCGTGATTCGCTGGAAGGACATATTCGAGCGGCTCGAGGAAGCCATCGACTCCTGCGAGCGCGTGGCGAACATCCTCGAAGGAATCGTCATCAAGAACTCTTGAGCCGCGCGGGCAGCTGAGTGGAGGGCGAGCTCCTCACCGTAATCATCGTCGTGGCCACGGCGCTGGCCTTCGACTTCACAAACGGCTTTCACGACACCGCCAACGTGGTGGCCACGTCGATCTCCACGCGTGCCATGGCGCCGAGCATCGCGGTGGGCTACGCGGCCGTGCTCAACTTCGTGGGGGCCTTCATCTCGCTGCAGGTGGCCGCCACGGTGGCCAGCGACGTGGTCAATCCGCAAGACATCACCCTTCTGGTTGTGTTCGCCGGCCTGGTGGGCGCAATCGCCTGGAACCTCGTCACCTGGTACTTCGGCCTGCCCTCGAGCTCGTCGCACGCACTCATCGGGGGGGTCGTGGGAGCGATGATCGTGGCCCACGGGCCGGACGCGGTCTTCTTCGGGGAGGGAATCGTCGGCAAGGTGATGATCCCGGCCCTGGTGGCTCCGCTGCTCGCCTTCGTCATTGGCGGCGCTTCGATCCTCGTGCTCTACCGGATCGTGGGCCGGCTGCGACCCGGGCCGGTCACCCAGGGCTTCCGCGGAGGACAGGTGATCTCCGGCGGCCTGCTCGCCCTGGCGCACGGCACCAATGACGCCCAGAAGACCATGGGCGTGATCGCTCTGGCCCTGGTGGCCTACGGATCGCTGCCGGCCGCCGACCCCACCCCACCGACCTGGGTGATCGTGTCGGCGGCCACCGCGATCGCCGCCGGCACCTACGCCGGCGGCTGGCGCATCATCAAGACGATGGGCAGCCGCATCCACAAGATGGACTCGGCCCAGGGCTTCGCGGCCCAGGGCTCCGGCGCCGCCGTGATCCTCGCCTCGTCCGCCGGAGGCTTCCCTCTCTCCACCACCCAGACGATCTCGGGGGCCGTGATCGGCTCGGGCGCGGCCAAGCGCCTGTCGGCGGTGCGCTGGGGAGTGGCGGGCAACATCGTGGCCGCGTGGATCCTGACGCTGCCCGCCGCGGCGGGCATCGGCGCGCTCACCTACGGCGTGACCCGCCTGTTCGGCACCGGAGCGGTCGGCCCGGTGATCGTCTCCGTGCTCATCCTGATCGGCTCGGCGATTCTCTTCTCGCGCCGCGCGCGCCACGGTGGGCCGGTGGCCACTGCCCCCTCGGAAGCATGATCGCCTCGATCGTCGACACCGACGCCCTGCTGACGGTCGTCTGGGCCTCCCTGCTCGCCGGAATCGGGGTAACCGCGGCCTACGGCTTCGCCATCCTGGGCGGGGTGCGCGCGATCGAGCTGGGCCGATCGGGGCGAGCCGGCGAGGCGGCGATCTTCGCCGTGGTGGGTGTGGCCGGCGCGGCCATGACGATCGCGGCGATCGTGTACGGAATCATGGTCGTAGCCGACTAGAGGGTTGCCCTCTCAGGCGCTGCGCGAGCCGCCGGGTATCGGGACCGGCGTCTGAACGGCGGCTAGCAAGTGTGGACGCGGCCGGGGTAGTGGGCTTTGTCACCTTGCCGTAACCCGGTTTGGAGGCCACAGTGGTCGGTTTGCCCCCGTATAGGGGGTAAAAGCGGCACTGCTCCCCGGCGAGCGGCCCTTGCCTGCTCGCCGACGGGCCGGTGTAACGGCACCGCGACAGGTGTGACGGCGCTGCGCGCGGCCGGGGGCGCAGCCCCTGGTTGCTGTCGTTAGGACCGGCGGCCCCGGCACGCGACCGCTCCAGACGGACTCAGGCCAGCTCGACCAGGCGGTCCAGCTCCTCCTCGCTGGACCACGCCCCGACCGACGCTCTCACGTAGGGACTGCTCGGCAGGTTTCGCACGATCAACCCCTCCGATTGCAGCCGGGCCACCGTCGCCTCGGGGTCGGCGTCCTCCCAGGACACGAGCGTCGAGCGCCCTCGCGGCGCCACTCGCGCGTTGAGGGCCTGCGCCAGGCGGTCGGCCAGCTCTGTTGCGCGCGCGTGGATCGCGTCGATGCCACTTTCCTCGAGCACGTCCAGGGCGACCAGGGCCCACTCGACCTGATGCGGGGCGGGGAACCCGATGCCAAAGCGGCGAGCGTCGGGGTGGAGGTCCAGCTCGAACGCTCGTGTGCTGTCGCTGAGCACGCCGTAGTTGGGCCACGGTGCCGGCAGCTCGCCGGCCAGCTCCGCTCGCACGTAGAGGTAGCCCAACCCGTTGGGCCCGCACAGCCACTTCTGACCCGAGGCGGCGTAGAAGTCGCAGTCGAGCTCCTTGACACGGGTGGGCAGCGCGCCGAGACCCTGGGCGCCGTCGAGAAGCACCAGCGCGTCGGCGCGGGCCAGCGCGGACGAGTCCACCACTGCCCCGGTCTTCCAGGACACGTGCGAGCAGGCCACGAGCCTGGTCTCGGCGCGCACCTCGCCGGCCAGGTCGGCGAAGGGAACCATGCGGATCGCAACGCCGCGACGGCGGCGCAGCCCGGCCAGGGGGGCGAGCACCCCGGGATGCTCCTCGTCGCTGGTGAGGATCTCGTCACCGTCGGAGAGATCGAGCGCGTTGAGCACCGCGTTCACCCCGTCGGTGGCCGAGCCGGTTAGTGCCAGCTCCGCGCCGGCGCAGCCCAACAGCGCCGAGATCCGCTCGCGCAACTCGTCGATACGCCGGCCGTTCTCCTCGAAGGCGGCCTTGTCGCCCCGGCCGGCGGTGGCCTGGTGGAGCATCGACCTGTGCGCGGCTTCGATGGCGCGGCGCGGCACCGGGCCGTTGGACCCCGCGTTGAGGTAGGCCAGCCGCTCGAACACGGGGAACTCGGCGCGTAGGTCGTTCAAGGGCGGCGAATACTAGGCTCCGTCCAATGATCATCGAGCGCTCCATGCAGGACGACTGGCTCTCGAACACCTACCTCGTGGGCGACGAGGAGGGCGGGACCGCTGTCGTGATCGATGCCGGCGGGCCGTGCGCTCCGCTGGTCGAGGCGGCCGAGCGCCTCGGCCTCGACGTGCAGATGCTCCTGCTGACCCATCACCACCACGACCACGTGGCCGACGCCGACGCGTGGGCGGGTGTCGAGCGGATCGCGCACCCGATCGAGGCCGACCTGCTGGGCGGCGTGGACCGCACGATTGAGCCCGGCGACACGCTCGAGGCGGGGGGACTGCGCATCGAGACGCTGCACACCCCGGGGCATACGGCCGGCATGCTCAACTTCGTCGTCAACGGAAGCGATGTGTTCACCGGCGACACACTCTTCAAGCGCTCGGTGGGCGGCGTGCGCGCCCCGGGCTCCACGAGCTTCGGCGACCTGCGGACCTCGATCATGGACGTGCTCATGGAGCTTCCGCACGAGACCATCGTGCGGCCGGGCCACACCGATCCCACCACGATCGGCGACGAGTGGGAGAACAACGAGTTCGTCCGCCTCTGGCGCGGTCTCGACGAGGAGGGCAGCGAGTCGTGCCGGGTCGAGGACCAGGAGGCGACGCTGGTGCTGTGGGCGCCCGACTACGACGGCGGGCACAAGGCCTGGGTGCGCTGGCCGGACGGCAGCGATGACATCGTGCCGGGTAGCCGCGTCTCGCGCGACTGACCGGTGGACGCGCTGCAGCGGGCGCTGCTCGAGGATCTGATCGACCACGCCGCGCTGTTTCCGCCCGCCAGCATGACAATGCAGGAAGCTCTGTCCGAGGACCGTGCGGCCCGGGCGAGCGAATACGCGTGGATGGTCGACCGCTTTGTCTGCCCGGCCTCGCGGCTGGCCGAGCTGGACGGCCTGTCCGCGCCCGTGAGCGTGGTGTTGGACGGCGAGCTTCCCACGGCCGAGCAGGCAGACGCCATCGAGACCCGCCTTGACGCACCGCGCCCGGACTCGCGCGAGCTGCTGCGCGCCGCCCAGACTCTGCGCGACCTGAGCGACGAGGTCTACTTCGAGCTGGTCCTGGAGGAGCGCTGGCGCGACTCCGCTCCGGCCACGATCGGCGCGATCGCCGCCGTGGGCGGCCGGGTCAAGCTGCGCTGCGGCGGGCTGAGCGTGCCCAGCCCGGAGCAGGTGGCGCTCGTGCTCGTGGCCTGCCACGGCGCCAGCGTGGTGATGAAGGCCACGGCAGGCCTGCACCATCCCCTGCCCAGCGCCGGTCAGCACGGCTTTCTCAACCTCCTCTGCGCGGCCACTCACGTACGTTGCCGCGGGGCGGGCGAAAGCAGGGTCACGGAGATGCTGGAGGCGCAGGCGCTCGGCGAATTGCCGTTCGACGAGCTCGAGGCCGAGGACGCGCGCGACACGCGGCGAGAGCTGTTCAAGGGGTTCGGCTCGTGCTCCTGGCGCGAGCCCGTGGATGACCTGCGAGCGCTGGGCTGGCTCGAATGACGCTCGCCTACGGAGCGCTCAACGGTGGGGGCGTCTGTGCCCGTGTGGAGGACCGGGTGCTCGACCTGAGCGCGCTCGACGACTGCTTTGCCCAATCCTCGCTCAACGCCTTCATGGCCCGCGGCCCACGCTTCTGGGCGGAGGCGAGCGAGCGCGTGGGGGAGGGGCGCGAGGTGGCGGGCGCCGAGCTGGCAATGCCATTCGAGGTGGCGGACTACGTCGACTTCTATTCCTCGCTTCATCACGCCACCAACCTGGGCCGGATGTTCCGCCCGGGCTCCGAGCCGCTGCTGCCCAACTGGCGCCATCTCCCGGTCGGATACCACGGCCGGTCCTCCACCGTGGTGCCCGACGGGACACCCGTGCGCCGGCCCTCCGGGCAGCGACCCGGCCCCAGCTTGGCGGAAGCACCCGGCTCGGCCGGGTGCGCACCGATCG
The DNA here is from genome assembly GCA_963728495.1 of uncultured Thermoleophilaceae bacterium. Lineage (GTDB taxonomy): Bacteria > Actinomycetota > Thermoleophilia > Solirubrobacterales > Thermoleophilaceae > JACVRW01. The sequence continues at coordinate 37,278 of CAVSKI010000004.1, forward strand.
TTTTCGGACCCAGTGAGCGGCTGGACATCGAGCTGGAGCTCGGCGTTGTGATCGGCACTCCCAGCGGACTGGGCGAGCCCGTCGCGATCGAGCACGCGCTCGACCACGTGTTCGGCCTCGTGCTGGTGAACGACTGGTCGGCGCGCGACATCCAGGCCTGGGAGTACCAGCCGCTGGGCCCGTTCCTGGGCAAGTCGTTTGCCACCTCGATATCGCGCTGGGTGGTGCCGTTGAGCGAGCTAGCGGACCGCCGCGTGGCCGTGGGCGCTCAGGAGCCCGAGCCGCTGCCCTACCTGCGCGAGGCTCCCTGGGCGTTCGACATCGACCTGGAGGTCGAGCTCAACGGCACCGTCGTAGCGCGCACCAACACGCGTCACCTGTACTGGTCGATCGCACAGCAGATCGCCCACCTCACGGTGAACGGCGCCTCCATGCGAACCGGCGACCTGCTGGCCAGCGGCACAATCTCGGGCCCCGAGCGAGGCTCGCGCGGCAGCCTGATCGAGCTGTCCTGGAACGGCGAGGAGCCGATCGAGCTTCCCGACGGCTCCTCCCGCAGCTTCCTCGAGGACGGCGACGAGGTGGTCTTGCGCGGCGAGCCGCTGGGCGAGGTGCGCGGACGTATCGGGGCGGCCGTCTAACAGCCGAAGAGCAGGTCGAGCCCGTCCAAGCGGACAAGGTCCGACCCCGGGCCGCAGCGGACTCGGTCGCGCCGGCCGTCCCTGACGTTCACGCGATCGTTGCCGCGACCGGCGAACACCGCGTCGCGCCCGCGCCCCGCGGCGAGCCGGTCGCCACCGAGGCCTCCGAACATGCGGTCGGCGCCGCGCTCGCCGAACAGCGCGTCGCGGCCGAGCCCGCCGACCATCGTGTCGTCGTCCGAGCCGCCGCCCGTGAAGACGTTGTGCCCGCCGCCGCCCACCAGGCGGTCGTTCCCGGCGTTGCCGCGCAACTCGTCCCTTCCGCCCTCTCCGGTCAGCTTGTTCGCTCGGGCGTCGCCGACCAGTGTGTCCCCGCCGTCGCCTCCCTCGAGGGCCTCGATGGAGATCAGGCTGTCGGTGTGCGCCGGCGCTTCGGCGCGGCCGCGATTCAGCGAGGCGAAGACCCTCGATGTCTCGTCTCGGTAGCTCGCCTCGTCTCGGCCGCGGCGGCCGTCCAGCGTGTCGTCTCCGGGCCCGCCGAGCAGGAAATCGTTGCCGCGCCCGGCCGTGAGCGCGTCGGCGCCTCCAGCGGCCAAGCCGGCGATCGTGTCTCCGAAGAGCGAGTTCACCCGGCTGCGGCTCCCTCTCAGCGTGTCGGCGCCCGTGCCGCCTTCGAGCAGCGGCTTGGCGCTGCGCACCGATCGAGCGTCGGCGCGGTCGGCCTGGTCGCCGAGGCCGGCGGTGATCACGTTGTCGAAATCGCCCACCGGCATCCGGCAGATCGCCTGGCCCGGACCCGTGGCCGTGCAGCCGTCTCCGGCCGTGACCGGTGCCCCGGTGTCGCGCACGCGTATTCGCGGGACGGCGCCGGCGGGCGCTGCTTGGGTCAGCGTCAGGCGGTTCGCCTCTCCCGGCAACGCCGTGTAGACGAGGTCCACGAGCGTGCCCTCCTCGGCGAAGGCCTCACTCACCTCTACGGTGGCGCCCTGCGCCGGCACGGCGGCCACGGCGAGCAGCGCGAGTGAAAGCGCCGGTGCAATCGCGCGCATTCCCCGAAACACAGGCGGAGCCTACTCTCGCGCGCCGGGCGGTACCTTCAACGGGCATGAAGGTCACGCTTCCCGACGGCACGCCACTCGAGCTCTCCGACGGCGCCACCGGCGCCGACGCGGCGCGGGCGATCGGCGAAGGGCTGGCCCGGGCCGCGCTGGGTGTGCGCCAGAACGGGCACCTGCTCGATCTCGACGCTCCGCTCGAGGAGGGCCCGGTGGAGATCGTCACCGCGCGCGACAGCGACGGGCTGTGGTTGATCCGTCACGACGCGGCCCACGTGCTGGCCACGGCGGTGATGGAGCTCTACCCCGGCGTGAAGATCTCGATCGGCCCGCCGATCGACGACGGCTTCTACTACGACTTCGAGTTCCCCGAGGGCGTCAAGGTCTCGGACGAGGATCTCGAGCGCATCGAGGCCAAGATGCGCGAGCACATAAAGGCCGACGAAGGGTTCGAGCGCACCGAGCTGCCGGTGGCCGAGGCGATCGAGCGCTTCAGGGCCGAGGGCCAGGACTACAAGGTCGAGCTGATCGAGGATCTCGCGAGGGACGAGGGCGTAGAGACCGTCTCGCTCTATCGCAACGGGCCGTTCACCGATCTCTGCCGCGGCCCGCACGGGCCGGGCACCAAGCGCATCAAGGCCTTCAAGCTCACCAGCCTGGCCGGCGCCTACTGGCGCGGCGACGCCGAGCGCCAGATGCTCACGCGCATCTACGGCACCGCCTTCGCGGGCAAGGAGGAGCTCCAGGAGCACCTACACCGTCTCGAGCAGGCGCGCGCCCGAGATCACCGCAAGCTCGGCCGCGAGCTGTCGCTGTTCATGCTCTCCGACCTGGCGCCGGGAATGCCGTTCTGGCTGCCGCGGGGCACGCACATCTGGAACGAGCTGACCCGGCTCTGGCGGACCGTGAACGTGGAGCGCGGCTATACCGAGGTGCGCACGCCGATCCTCTACGACGTCGACCTGTGGAAGCAGTCGGGGCACTGGCACGTGTACCGCGAGAACATGTACTTCACCGACGTGGAGGACCGGCCGATGGGCCTCAAGCCCATGAACTGCCCGGCCCACTGCCAGATCTACAAGCGCGAGCTGCGCTCCTACCGGGAGCTGCCGATCCGCCTGTGCGAGCAGGGTCTGGTGCACCGTCACGAGCCGAGCGGGACGCTGCATGGCCTGATGCGGGTGCGCCACATCACCCAGGACGACGCCCACGTGTTCTGCACCGAGGAGCAGATCGAGGAGGAGGCGCTGCGCTGCCTCGAGTTCGGCTTCTACATGTACGAGCAGTTCGGCCTGAAGCCGCGCCTCGAGCTCTCAACCCGGCCGGAGAAGCGGGTGGGCGCGGAGGAGATGTGGGACCGGGCCGAGGCCGCGCTCCTACGAACGCTTGAGAAGAACGGGCTCGAGTACGAGCTGAACGAGGGCGACGGCGCCTTCTACGGCCCGAAGATCGATGCCCACATCACCGACGCGCTCGGCCGCTCCTGGCAGCTCGGCACCGTGCAGCTCGACTACTACATGCCCGAGCAGTTCGAGCTCGCTTACACCGGTGCGGACAATGCCGAGCACCGGCCGGTGATGATCCACCGCGCCTCGATGGGCTCCTTCGAGCGCTTCATCGGGATCCTGATCGAGCACTACGGGGGCGAGTTTCCGCTCTGGCTGGCGCCCACCCAGGCCACCGTCCTGCCGATCTCCGACCGCCATCTGGGCTACGCCCGCGCGGTGGCCGAGGAGCTGCGTGAGCGTGGCCTGAGAGTGGAGGTCGACGCACGCTCGGAGTCGATCGGCAAGAAGATCCGCGAGGCCGAGGTGCTGAAGGTCCCCTACATGCTCGTGGTCGGCGACAAGGAGCAGGAGGCGGATCAGGTGGCGGTGAGGCGCCACCGCGAGGGCGACATCGGCGCGATGGCCACCGGCGAGTTCGCCGAGCAGGCGCTCCACGAGATCGCCGATAGGCGCTAGACTCGTTTCTACGAATGACGTACCCCCACATCCGCGCGCTTTGACAGCCCGCCTCAGCCACACCTAGTGCCGATCCCCCGCAAGTTCGATCGGCGCCCTCCGGAGCGCGACGAGACACGGATCAATGAACGGATCCGTGTGCCCCAGGTCCGCCTCATCGGTGAGGATGGAAACCAGATTGGCGTCGTCGAGACGCCGAAGGCGCTGCGCTATGCCCAAGAGCGCGATCTCGACCTGGTCGAGGTCGCCCCGGACGCCCGTCCGCCGGTCTGTCGCGTGCTCGACTACTCGAAGTACAAGTACGAGCAGGAGCAGAAGGCCAAGGCGGCACGCCGCCACCAGAAGCAGGTCAACGTGCGCGAGATCAAGCTGCGCCCGAAGATCGCCACCAACGACTACGAGACCAAGAAGAACCACGTGGTCCGCTTTCTCAAGGGCGACGACCGGGTGAAGGTGACGATCATGTTCCGCGGCCGCGAGCAGACCCACCCCGAGCGTGGCGAGATGCTTCTGATGCGTCTGGCCGAGGACGTGGCCGACCTCGGCACGATCGAGCAGCACCCACAGCAGGACGGCCGCAATATGACCATGCTGCTGGCGCCGGCCAAGCGCAAGCCGCAGGCCGAGGACGACGGTGGCGCTCCCGCGGCCCAGCCGGATGGTGACCGCCCCGCCGCCGTGGACGCGCCGGCACCTGTGAAGGCTCCTCCCACCCCGGCGCCCGCCGAGGCCCCGGCAGCCGCCGACGCGCCTTAGCCTGCTCGGGCGTCTGCTTCAATAGACCGTCGCATGCCGAAGATGAAGTCCCATTCCGGCGCCAAGAAGCGCTTCCGCAAGACCGCCAGCGGCAAGCTGCGCGCGCGGCACTCCTTCACGTCCCACATGCTGGGTAAGAAGAGCGCCAAGCGCAAGCGTCACCTGGGCCGGCCGGTCGAGGTCGCCAAGTCGGACGCCCGCCGGGTAGAGAGGCTGCTGCACAAGTGAGCCGGGTCAAGAGATCGGTTCACGGGCGTAAGAAGCGCCGCGAGACGCTGGCGCGGGCCAAGGGCTACCGCGGGCAGGCCTCCAAGAGCTACAAGCGGGCCAAGGAGGCCCTACTCAAGGCCGACTCCTACGCCTACCGCGACCGGCGCAACAAGAAGCGCGACTTTCGCCGCCTGTGGATCGTGCGCATCAACGCCGCGGCCCGGCAGGAGGGGCTCTCCTACAGCCAGTTCATGCACGGTCTGAAGGAGGCCGGCATCGAGGTCGACCGCAAGGTGCTGGCGGACATCGCCGTACGAGACCCCGAGACGTTCCGACGTTTTGCCGATAAGGCCCGGGAGGCCGTGGCCGCTTAACCGCGAACCACGGCAGCAGACTCCACGGGCGCCCAGAGAGGCGCCCTTTTTGTTCCCGCTCCGTGATGATCCGATCCCCCGACAACCAGAAGCTCAAGACGATCCGCAAGCTGCGCGACAAGCGCTGGCGCGAGAAGCTGGGCCTGTTCGCGGCCGAGGGGGAGGACCTCGTGGCGTCGGCCGAGAGCGCCGGGTGGCCGGCCCGGTTCGTGTTGCGGGCGGGCGAGGACGTGGAGGGCGATCTGCTGGCCGCGGCCAGCACGCTCGGCTCGGGTACTCGCACCATCGGCGTGTACGAGCGGCGCTGGGCCGAGCCCGATGGCGCGCTCAGCGTGTGGCTGCATGAGGTCAGGGACCCGGGCAACGTCGGGACGATCATCCGCTCGGCGCACGCCCTGGCCGACGGTCCGGTGATCCTCGGACCGGGTTGCGCCGACCCGTTCTCACCGCAGGCCGTGCGGGCGAGCATGGGGTCGCTGTTCGCCCGGCCGCCGGCCCGGGCCGGGCTGTCCGACCTGAGCGCCAACCGGCTCGCTCTCAGCGCGCACGGCGCGCGGGCCCTGCGCGATGTCGAGTTCGAGGCGCCGGTGGTGCTCTGCCTTGGGCGCCGAGCGGGCGGGGCTGCCGCCCGAGCTGGAGGCCGAGAGCGTGAGAATCGCCGTGCGGTCGGAGTCGCTCAACGTGGCCATGGCGGCCACCGTGGCGCTCTACGAAGTGGCGCATAGGATGCTCGCCGATGCCTGAGCTGCAGCAGCTCCAGACCGAGGCCGAGGACGCCATCGGCGCGGCCGGTTCGGCCGCCGAGCTCGAGGACCTGCGCGTGCGCTACCTGGGGCGCAAGTCCGAGCTCACCTCCACGCTGCGCTCGATCGGCGAGCTGCCCCCCGAGCAGCGCGGGCCGGTGGGCAAGCAGGCCAACCGCGTGCGCCAGGCGTTGGAGAGCCTGCTCGAGCGCCGCACGGCCGAGCTCGAGGCGTCCGAGCTGGACGAGCGCCTGGGCCAGGACCGATTGGATGTGACGCTGCCCGGCGATCCGCCCCAGCCGGCCGGTCACCTGCATCTCGTCTCCCAGATTCGGCGGCGGATGGAGGATGTGTGCGTTGGTCTCGGGTTCTCGGTGCTCGAAGGCCCCGAGATCGAATACGAGTACTACAACTTCACTGCGCTCAACCATCCGCCCGAGCACCCCGCGCGGCTGCCCCAGGACACCTTCTACTTCGCCGAGAGCGTGCTACTGCGCACCCACACCTCGCCGATGCAGATACGGGCCATGGAGGAGCAGGGGCCGCCGATCTACGTGGTGGTGCCGGGCCGCGTCTACCGGCCGGACACCCCGGACGCCACGCATGTGCCCATGTTCCATCAGCTCGAGGGCCTGGCCATCGACGAGGACATCACGCTGGCCGACCTCCAGGGGGTGCTGCTCTCCTTCGCGCGGCAGATGTTCGGCGAGGAAACCGAGGTGCGCCTGCGCCCCGGCTACTTCCCCTTCACCGAGCCGAGCGTGGAGGTGGATGTGTCCTGCTTTCGCTGCAAGGGCACGGGCTTCGAGGGTTCCCAGCGCTGCGGCACCTGCAAGGGCGAGGGGTGGATCGAGATCCTCGGCTCAGGGATGGTGGATCCCAACGTGCTCGACTACGTGGTGGACGGCGGTTACGACAAGGAGCGGGTGCAGGGCTTTGCCTGGGGGATGGGCATCGAGCGCATCGCCAGCATCGTCTACGAGGTGCCCGACCTGCGGATGCTCTTCGACAACGACCTGCGCTTGCTGGAGCAGTTCGGAGCGGGAGCATGAGGGTCCCGGTTTCCTGGCTGCGCTCCTACTGCGACCCGGGCCTCTCCGCCCAGGAGATCGCCGACGCGCTGACGATGGCCGGCGTCAAGCTCGAGCGCCTGCACCGCGTGGGCGTGGGCGACCCTGCCGCGTTCGTGGTGGGCAAGGTGCTCGAGTCCGAAAGACACCCGAACGCCGACCGTCTCACCGTGTGCCGGGTGGACGTGGGCAATGAAGAGCCCCAGACGATCGTCTGCGGCGCCCCCAACGTGGCCGGCGGCCAGACCGTGGCCGTGGCCCTGCCCGGGGCGATCATGCCCGACGGCACGAAGCTCGGCGAGGCCAAGCTGCGCGGTGTGCGCTCGGCGGGGATGATCCTGGCCGAGGACGAGGTCGGTATCGGCGAGGACCACGAAGGGATCATGGTCCTCGGGGGCGACCTGCCCGTGGGCGCTCCGCTCTCGGCGCACCTGCCCATCCAGGACGACGTGCTCGAACTCGAGATCACCCCCAACCGCCCGGACACCATGGGCGTGTACGGCGTGGCGCGAGACCTGCACGCGGTCACCGAAGCACGGCTGAGCGAGGACCCGACCGACGCGGACGCCGACTCGCGAGGTGACGACTCGGCTCACGACCACGTGACCATCGATATCGACCCCGGGATCTGCCTGCGCTTCACCGCGCGCGTGTTCGAGGACGTGAAGATCGGCCCGTCGCCGCTCTGGCTCAAGCAGCGCCTCACGGCCGCGGGGCAGCGCCCGATCTCCAACGTGGTCGACATCACCAACTACGTGATGCTGTGCACCACCCAGCCGCTGCACGCGTTCGACCTCGATGAGGTGCGCGGTTCACGAATCGATGTGCGCCGCGCGGCCGAGGGCGAGACCATGGTCACGCTGGACGATGTGGAGCGCAGCTTCTCGTCGGATGTCGCGCTCGTGTGCGACGGCGAGGGGCCGAGCGGCATCGCGGGCATCATGGGAGGCCAGATCTCCGAGGTTTCGGCGCAGACCACGCGCGTGTTGATGGAGGCGGCCACCTGGGTAGGGCCGAACATCATGCGTACCTCCAAGGCCCTGGGCCTTCGCACCGAGGCCTCCGCGCGCTTCGAGAAGCAGCTGCACCCCGAGCAGGCGATCGCCGGCCAGCGTCTGGCGGCGCGGCTGATGGTCGAGCTTTGCGGGGCGCGGATGGCCCCGGGGACGGTCGACGTCTATCCGAGCCCGGCGCCGCCGCGCGTCGTGGGGCTGCGCCTTGAGCGCATGGAGAAGCTGTTGGGTGAGCGCATCGAGGAGCCGAGGGTCAACGGGATCCTCGAGCGGCTGGGTTTCCAGGCGGCCGAGCAGGGCTGGCTGGTGCCGCCCTGGCGCGACAGCGACGTGCGCCGCGAGGCCGACCTGATAGAGGAGGTGGCGCGCGTGCACGGCCTCGACAAGTTGCCCACCACGTTGCCCGCGCGCAGGGGCGCGATCGGCCGCCTCACGTTCAGCCAGCGCCTGCGCCGGCGCCTCGAGGACCTGCTGCGCGACCGCGGCCTCGACGAGTGCATCTCATACAGCTTCACCTCGCCGGCGGTGCTCGAGCGGCTGCGGCTGGGCGACGTCCCGGTGCTCCGGCTCGACAACCCGCTCTCCGAGGACGGATCGGTCATGCGCCCACTGCTGCTGCCGGGGCTGCTGGACGCCGCGCGCCACAACGCCGCCCACGGGCGGCCGCAGCTCGCGCTATTCGAGTCCGCGCACGTCTACCGCCCCGCCGAGCAGCTCAACGGGCTGGGCGGCTCGGCCCCGCGCGGCCATCGGCCGGCGTCCGAGCGCCATCACCTCGCCGCCCTTCTCACCCGGGCGGCCCCGGGTGGTTGGCGAAGCGAGGACCGCCCGGCAGACTTCTTCTCCACCCGGGCCCTGCTGGAGGGCGTGCTGGAGGCGGCCGGGCTGTCCTGGTGGGCCGAGGAGGGCGGACGCCCGTTTCTGCACCCGGGCCGTGCGGCCTCGATCCTGGCCGCCGACGAGCGAAAGATCGGCTGGCTCGGAGAGCTGCACCCACTGGTCACACGTGAATGGGACCTCACCGGTCCGGCGGCCGCGTTCGAGCTCGACATCGACGCGGTGGTGGAGCTGGTGGCCGGCCGCGCTCACACCTACAGCGACGTGACCGGCTTTCCCGCCGTGCTGCAGGACATCGCCGTGGTGGTGGGGGAGGAGCTTCCGGCTGCGCGGGTTGTCGAGGCCGTTCGCGCCGGCGGCGGGGCGTTGCTCGAGCGGGCCGAGGTGTTCGACCTCTACCACGGCGAGCAGGTTGGCGAAGGGCACAAGTCGCTAGCCCTGCGACTCGCGTTCCGGGCCCCCGACCGAACGCTCACCGATGACGAGGTGACACAGCGCCGCGATGCGATCGAGCGCGAGTTGGCCGAGCTGGGAGGCCGGCTTCGTGGCTGAGCACCGAGTGGCCGTGGTGGGCGCCGCCGGCTTCGGCGGCGCGGTATGCGCGCGCATCTGCAGCAGGCACCCTTCGTTCGAACTGGCGACCGTCACGGCACGTAGCCACGCGGGCCGGCGCCACGACGAGCTCTATCCCGCCTACCGTGTGCCGCTCGAGATGGTGGAGTTTGACCCAGATGACGTGGCCGAGCGGGCCGACTGCGCGCTCGTGGCCTATCCGCACAGGGCCGCCGCGCCGGCCGTCAAGGCGCTGCGCGAGCGCGGGTTGAAGGTCGTGGACCTGTCGGCCGACTTTCGCCTCGACCGGGAAGCCTACGAGCACTGGTATCAACCCCACGAGGCCCCCGAGCTGCTCGACGAAGCCGTCTACGGCCTGCCCGAGGCCCATCGCGAGGAGATCCGGGGCGCCGACCTGGTGGCCGCTCCAGGCTGCAACTCGACGGCCGCACTGCTCGCCCTGCTACCGCTTCGCGGGCGGATCGGTGAGACGGCCGTGGACATCAAGGCCGGGGTGTCGGGCGCCGGGCGCGAGGCCACCGACGAGACCCACTACGTCTCGGTGGCCGACAACGTCAACGCCTACAAGGTCGAGGGCCACCGGCATACCGCCGAGCTCGAGCAGGAGCTTCCCGGCGTTCACATCAGCTTCGTCGCTCACCTGCTGCCGATCGACCAGGGGATTCTCGCCAGCTGCTACTCCATCCCCTCCGAACCAATGAGCCAGGAGGAGGCCCGGGAGTTATTCGATGCGGCGTACGGGGATGATCCGTTCGTAGAGGTGATCGACAGCCCGCCGCACACCCGCGCCGTGCGCGACAGCAACCGCGCCCTTGTGCAGGTGGCGACGGTCAACGATCGCGTGCTCGCATTCTGCGCGATCGACAATCTGTGGAAGGGCGCCGCGGGGCAGGCGGTTCAGGACCTCAATCTGATGCTCGGCCTGCCGGAGACGGAGGGGCTCCAATGAGCTCGCGCGGGTTCTTCCGGTCGCGCTGGGTGGAGCGCCCCAAGCACACCCGCCAGCTCCCGCCGGCCAATCTGCCCGCCGGCTTCCGCGCGGCCGGCGTGGCCGCCGGGATCAAGCCCGAAGGTCTCGACGTGGGCGTGCTCGTGTCCGATGCGCCGACGGTGTCCGCCGCCCGCTTCACCACCAACGCTCGTGCGGGCGCGCCCGTGATCATCTCGCGCGCCGCCGATCTGGCCGGCCTGCGCGCCGTGGCCGTGAACTCCGGCTGTTCGAACGTGGGCGACGGGCGCCGCGGGCTCGAGACCGCGCTGGCCACTCAGCAGGCCACGGCCGAGAAGCTCGAGCTGCAGACCGCGCAGGTGGGGGTGGCTTCCACGGGCATGATCGGCGTCGAGTTGCCGCGCGACAAGGTTGTGAGCGGCGTCGAGGCCGCGTGCGACGCCCTCGGCCCGGACGCCGACAGCTTCTCCGAAGCGATGCTCAGCACCGATCGCGAGCCCAAGCGCGCCTGTCTCGAGGTGCGCCTGAAGGGGGGCAAGGTGCGACTGGCCGCGCAGGCCAAGGGCGCCGGGATGATCCAACCGCGCTTCGCCACGATGTTCTGCTTCGTCGAGACCGACGCGAACGTGGATCACGAGACGATCGAGCTGTTGACCGGAGTGTGCGTCAAGCGCTCCTTCGACCGCATCTCCGTCGACGGCCAGCTCTCCACGAGCGACACCGTGTTCGCCATGGCCAATGGCGCCTCGGGCGTGAGGGTCGAGCCACATACCGACAACGAGCTGCTCTTCGGCGAGGCCATGGACGCCCTCCTGCGCCAGCTCGCGATCGAGGTCGTGGCGGACGGTGAAGGGGCACGGCGGGTGGGCAGGATCCTCGTCCAGGGCAATCCCGACGCCGTGGAGCCGGTGGCGCGCTCGATCGCCAACTCGCCGCTGGTGAAGGCGGCGCTGCACGGTGGGGACCCGAACTTCGGGCGAATACTCCAGGCGGCGGGCCAGGCCTGGCCGGACGGAGAGCCGTTCGTGGCCGACCTCGAGGTCCAGGGTCTGCAGCTGGTGTCCGCCGGCGAGATCGTGGTCGAGCCCGACGACCTACCCGAGATCGCGAAGCTCGTGCGCGGGAACGAGATCGAGTACTCGATGACCATCCCCGGCGAGGGCGGCGAGACCGAGGTCTTCTTCAGCGACCTAAGCCCGGACTACGTGCAGTTCAACAGCGCGTACGTCTCGTGAGAGACGTCGCCACCCTCCTCGAGGCGCTTCCCTACATTCGCGAGTTTCACGGCCGGACCGTGGTCATCAAGTACGGCGGCGCGGCCATGACCGACCCTGAGCTCAAGGAGGAGTTCGCGCGCGACGTGGTGCTGCTCAAGTACGTGGGCATGAACCCGGTTGTGGTGCACGGCGGGGGGCCGGACATCACGCGCTACATGGAGCGGCTGGGCATGGAGGTCAGGTTCGTGGAGGGCCTGCGGGTGTCCGACGCGGCCACCGTGGAGGTGGCCAAGATGGTGTTGGTCGGAAAGCAGAACAAGGACATCGTGCTGCGCATCAACCGCCACGGGCAGCCCGCGGTGGGGCTGTGCGGCGACGACGGCCTGCTGTTCACGGTGCGAAAGCAGCTCGCCGCCGGGGAGACCGACATCGGCTTCGTGGGCCAGATCGAGCGCGTGGACGCCGACGTGCTGCTGCACATCGCCGCCGACTACATCCCGGTGATCGCCTCGGTCGGCGCGGATGCCGAGGGCAATTCCTACAACGTCAACGCCGACGCCGCCGCGGCCGCCGTGGCCGAGGCGCTGGGGGCCTTCAAGATCATGTTCCTGACCGATGTAGAGGGGTGGCGCGCCGATCCCGAGGATCCCCACACGCGGATCTCCGAGGCCACCGCCGCAGAGCTTCGCGAACGCCTCGCCGAGGTGAGCGGGGGCATGCGGCCGAAGCTGGAGGCCTGCCTCCACGCGCTCGACTCCGGAGTCGGCAACGCCCACATCGTCGATGGCCGCGAGCCGCATTCGCTGCTGCTCGAGCTGTTCACGAATGAGGGCATCGGGACCAAGCTTTGGCCCTGAGCGCCCTGCAGGAAATCGAAGCCCACGCGGTCATGGGCACCTATGTGCGCAACCCGGTGGAGTTCGTGCGGGGGGAGGGCACCCGCCTGTGGGACGACGAGGGCAACGAATACCTGGACTTTCTCGCCGGCATCTCGGTCGCTCAGCTCGGGCACTGCCACCCAGCCGTCGTGAAGGCGGTCCGCGAGCAGGCCGGGCGGCTCATGCACACCGGCAACCTGTTCTACACCGAGCCGGGCATGAGGCTGGCCAAGCGGCTCTCCGAGCGCTCGCTCGGCGGCAAGGTGTTTCTGTGCAACTCGGGAGCGGAGGCGATCGAGTGCGCGCTCAAGCTCGCCCGCCGCCACCGGCCGGGAGGCGACTTCGTGGTGCTGGAGGGTGCCTTTCACGGGCGCACGATGGGCGCTCTCTCGGCAACCCCGCAGGAGGCCAAGCAGGCCCCCTTTGCTCCGCTCGTGCCCGGCTTCACCGCGGCACCCCGCAGCGGGCCCGTGCCGGTGGACGAGCGCACGGCCGCGGTGCTGATCGAGCCGGTGCAGGGTGAGGGCGGCATCCATCCGATCGACACCGCGCTGCTGCACGCGGTCCGCGAAGCCTGTGATGCCTCCGGAGCGCTCCTGATCTTCGATGAGATCCAGTGCGGGATGGGCCGCAGCGGCAGCCTCTGGGCCTGGCAGCGGGCGGGGGTGCGACCCGACGTGATGACCACGGCCAAGGGACTGGGGGGCGGCCTGCCGGTGGGCGCCTGCATCACGAACCCCGACTACGCCGACCTGCTGCAGCCGGGGGACCACGGCTCCACGTTCGCGGGCGGGCCGGTGGTGGCCGCGGCCGCCAACGCCGTGCTCGAGGTCGTGGACGACGAGCCCTTCCTGTCGGGCGTGGAGCGCAAGGGTGAGCGGCTCGCCGGCGGTCTGCGCGAGCTGGGGCTCGACGTCCGCGGGGCGGGCCTCATGCTGGCGTTCGCCTGCGAGGACGGGCCGAGCTTGAGCCGGCGCCTGCTGCTCGAGCAACGCCTGGTCACGAACGCCACCGGCCCCGACACCGTTCGCCTGCTTCCGCCGCTCACCGTGAGCGACGAGGAGCTGGACGAGGCGGCGCGCCGTATAGGTAGGGTCATCGCCCCGTGAGCGAGGAGCGCCACACGCTCATCCGCACGGCCTCCTATGAGGCCGATCCGGCCGAGGTCGGACGCGTGCTGCTGCTGTACTCGGGCGGCCTCGACACGAGCGTGATGCTCAAGTGGATCCAGGACGAGTACGAGGCCGAGGTGGTGGCCCTTACCGTGAACCTGGGCCAGCCGGACGAGGACTACGACGTGATCCGCGGCAAGGCGCTGCAACTGGGCGCGCTCGAATGCCACGTGGTCGACGCCCGCGAGGAGTTCGCCCGCGAGTACGTACTCCCGGCCATCAAGGCCAACGCGCTGTACGGGGGCGGCTACCCGCTGTTCACCGCGCTCGGGCGGCCGCTGATCGCCAAGCTCGCGGTGCAATACGCCCGGGAGTCGGGGTGCGACACGGTGGCCCACGGATGCACGGGCAAGGGCAACGACCAGGTGCGCATCGAAGGGACGGTGGTCGCGCTCGATCCCGAGCTGAAGATCATCGCTCCGGTGCGCGGCTGGCAGATGGGCCGCGAGGAGGAGATCGCCTACGCGCGCGAGCACGGGATCCCGGTCAAGGGCGGCACCGAGGCAGTGCCGTACTCGATCGACGACAACCTGTGGGGGCGATCCTCGGAGGGAAGCTCGATCGAGGACATGGAGGAGCCGCCCCACGACGACGTCTTCCAGCTCGTTACCAGACCCGAGCTCGCGCCCGACCGGGCTGAGGACGTGACCGTCGAGTTCGAGAGCGGGACTCCGGTGGCGCTCAACGGCGAGCGCCTGGAGCTTGTGGCGCTGCTGGAGCGCGCCGGGGAGATAGGCGCCCGTCACGGAATCGGGATCGTCGACCACATCGAGGACCGGATAGTCGGCCTCAAGGTGCGCGATATCTACGAGGTGCCCGCCGCCGAGCTGATTCTCACCGCCCACAAGGAGCTCGAGAAGCTGGTCGGCACGATCCACCAGAACACCTTCAAGCCCCAACTCGACAACCACTGGGCCTACCTCGTGTACGCCGGGCTGTGGTACGAGCCGCTGCTTTCCGACCTCAACGCCTTCATGGAGGCGGTCAACGAGCAGGTGACGGGCGAGATAACGCTGCGCCTCTACAAGGGTGGCTGTCGCCCGGTGTCCCGGCGCTCTCCGAACTCGCTCTACGACCCGGACCTGGCCGGCTTCGGCGAGTCGGGCGGGCAATTCTCTCAGCAGGCGAGCCCGGGGTTCATCGAGCTCTGGTCACTCGGCTCGCGGACTGCGTACAACGTGCGCAGGAGGGGTAAGAGCTAGTTATGCCGACCAGGGTCTACACATTGCTGGGGTGGGTCGTGTGGCAGGCCGTAAGCCGCCTGGCCAAGAAGAAGACGGATCAGAAGAAGGTGAAGCTGGGCGCGGCCGCGACCGTGCTCGGCGTTCTGATCGCCGGTGTGGTCGCGGCGCGCGCCGCAAGTTCTGACGACGAGTAGCTTCTACGCCGCCAGCGGTACCTCGGCCGGAGCCGATACGGGCTCCAGTGCCAGGCGCGCCGAGCGCACGGCGTGGCGCAACGTGAGCGGGCTGCTCCGGTAGTAGAGCGGGCTCGCGCCGTTGCTCAGCAGGCGCGTGGTCATTGCGACGCCCTGGACGTCGACCGCCCCTTCGTCGCGCAGGCGCGCCACGAGAGCGTCGAGGTCACCGGCGCAGTCGCGGATCTCCTCCACGCGAAGCGGAACGCGGGAGCTGAGCCCGCGAGCGGTGCGGTTTCCTACCGCCTCGGCGGGGTGGCGGGCGATCTCCAGCGTGCGCTCCAGCGAACGGGCCAGCCGGTTGCGCTCGCCGACGGAGGCGAGCTGTCCGGCTCGAAGCGCCAGGCGCTCGTCGCCTTCCACGTCGACGCCACGGGCGATCTGCTCGTCCAGCGCGGCGCGGTGCAGCCGGGTGCTGAGCCTCAGTCGTCCGGAAACTCTCGGCTCGGTGGCTTCATAGACATGACGGTTGAAGCGAAACGGTGCTGTGGCGGTGATTCCCTGGGGCATTCCTGGCCTCCCTGAAGTCTTGGATTTCCAGCACCAATCGTGCCCGCAAAGGGTCTCCGCGCCCATGGGGGAAGCTCCCCATCTTCGGCGGGGAGGCGCCCCCATGCGGCATCCTCCAACGCGCATATGAAACGCGCACGCGGGCTCTCGCTCCTCACCCGGGTCTTCCTGGCCAACGGCGCTGTGCTCCTGATGATCGCGCTGCTGCTGCTGTTCTCACCCGTCGAGATCGACTTCCCCGTCACGGGCACCCAGGCGATGATCATCGTGGTGGGCTTCGTGGTCTCGGTGGCGCTCAACTACGTCCTGCTCCGTCCGGTGATCGCGCCGCTTCGCAGGCTCGAGGACACGATGCGGGCGGTGGAGCCGCGCGAGCCCGGACGCCGGCTGACCATTCCTCACGCCGACGCTGACGTGACCGCTCTGACCGAGGCCTTCAACGACATGCTCGACCGCCTGGAGGACGAGCGCCGCGAGAGCGGGCGCCGGGTGATGGCCGCCCAGGAGGAGGTGCGCCGCCGGATTGCGCGCGAACTGCACGACGAGGTGGGCCAGGTTCTCACCGGCGTGATGCTCGGGCTGGAGGACCCCGAGGCCCGCGAGTCGGTGCGCCACAGCCTTGACGACGTTCGCCGCATCGCCGGGGAGCTGAGGCCTCAGACGCTCGACGAGCTGGGACTCCAGAGCGCGCTGCGCTCCCTGTGCACGACCGTGGAGGCCACACCGGGCCTGCGGGTGGAGCGCCGCCTGGAGCTGGGGGACGCCGAGCTGACCCCCGAGGTGGAGCTGGTCGTGTACCGCGTGGCCCAGGAGAGCCTCACGAACGTGATGCGCCACGCCGGGGCGGCGGAGGCGCTGCTCTCGCTCGAGCAGCTCGACGGGGCGGTGCGGCTGATCGTCCGCGACGACGGCCGCGGTCTGGACGAAGAGGGCGACGGAGCGGGACTGGCCGGCATGCACGAGAGGGCCATGCACATCGGAGGCCGGCTGGCCGTGCGCGCCGCGCCGGGCGGCGGGACCGAGGTGGTGCTGGACGTGCCGGTGCCCGAGGGAGAGAAATGAGCGTTCCGCTCAAAGCGCGGATCCTGATCGCGGATGACCATTCGATGGTCCGTCGCGGCCTGCGGCTGGTCCTCGACTCAGAGGCCGACCTCGAGGTGGTCGCCGAGGCGGGCGACGGCGCCGAGGCCGTGGAGACGGCGCTGGCCGAAGACGTCGACCTCGCCGTACTCGACGTGGCAATGCCACGAATGACCGGCCTGCAGGCGGCGGCGGAGCTGCAGCGCCGCCGGCCCGAGCTGCGGACGCTCATGCTGTCGATGTACGACAGCGAGCAGTACTTCTTCGAAGCGCTGAAGGCGGGGGCGTCGGGGTACGTGCTGAAGAGCGCCGCCGACCAGGACCTGGTCGAGGCGTGCCGCGCGGCGATGCGAGGCGAGCCGTTTCTCTATCCGGCGGCCGTGACCGCCCTGATCCGCGACTACCTGGACCGGGCCCGGAAAGGGGAACCGGTGCCGGCCGACACGCTCACCCCGCGCGAGCTGGAGGTCGTCAAGCTGGTGGCCGAGGGCTACACGACCGACGAGATAGCCGACACACTGGTGATCTCGAAGAAGACAGTGGAGCATCACCGCAGCCATGTACTGGAGAAGCTGGGGATGCGCGACCGGGTGGAGCTGACGCGGTACGCGATCAGGCGAGGCTTGGTCGAGCCGTAGCGTGGGTGGGCATCAGGCCGCCGCGCGCACGACGTTGCGCAGCGGCTCGCCGCGGGCGAAGCGGGCGAGCTGCTCGGCGCCGAAGCGCACCGCGCGCTCGTCCCCGGCCGGGGTGTCGCCCGCGTTGTGCGGTGTGATGGTCAGCGCCACGTCCCACAGCGGATGATCGTCGGGGAGCGGCTCGGGGTCGACCACGTCGAGCGCCGCGCGCAGGCGCCCGGACTCGAGCTCGGCCACCAGCGCGGCGGTGTCAACCACGGCGCCGCGGCCGGCGTTGAGCACCAGCGCGCCGTCACGCATCCGCGCCAGAAGCGCGGCATCGATCAGCCCTCTCGTCTCGGGGGTGAGTGGGGCGAGCACCACGACGGCGTCCGCGCGCCCGACCAGGGCGGGCAGCTCGCCGGTGGTGTGGACACCGTCGCGGGCGCGGCGGGCAACGCCGATCACGGTGACGCCAAAGGGCTCCAGGCGCCGCTGCACCGCCCGCCCGATCGAGCCGAACCCGACGATCAGCACCGTCGCCCCCTGCAGCTCGCGCGGCTTCGCGTCCGACCAGCGGCGGGCCCGCGCGGCGGTGAACTGTCCGTAGGCGTCACCCAGCAGCGCGCCGACGACCCACTCGGCCACCGACGCGTCGCGCGCTCCGGTCGCGTTGCAGAGGGTGGCCCAGGCCGGAACACGCGCCTCGATCCAGTCAGTGCCGGCCGACAGCGATTGCACCACCCGCAGCCGCTCGAGGCGCGGCAGCTCTTCGATGGTCTCGCGGTCCTGGTAGTCGGGCAGCACGAAGGCGGCGTGGTCAAGCCCGTCGGGCAGCAGCCGCACCTGCACGCCGGCCGGAGCGAGCTCGCCGGCCGTGTCGAAGGCGCGGGCGGTGACGGCGGCGATCACTGTGCGCGTCTGTGGCCGGCGATGAGCCGTGCGCCGCGGCCGTGGGTGGCGAAGCTGAACGCCCAGTGCATGAGCACGAGCAGCCGGTTCTCGAAGCCGATCAGGTACCACAGATGGATGGCCAGCCACGTGACCCAGGCAAACCAGCCGCTCAGGTGCAGGCCCTTGACGTCGGCCACCGCCCGTAGTCGGCCGATGGTGGCCAGGTTGCCCTTGTCGAGATAGCGGAACGCCTTGGGTCGTTCCCCCCGAAGCCGGCTGCGCAGCACGCGCGCGGCATGCCGGCCCTGCTGCATCGCCACCGGCGCCAGCCCGGGCAGCGTCTCCGTGCCACCGTCCTTGCGGATGGTGACCATGTCGCCCAGGGCGATCACCTCCGGGTGCGAGCGCAATGTCAGGTCCGGCTCGACCACGAGCCGGCCCGCCCGGTCGAGCTCGTCGTCCGCCGCCTCTGCGAGTGCGCCGGCGAGGCTGGAGGCCTTCACTCCCGCCGCCCAGATGATCGAGCGCGCGGCGTGGCGCTCCGAGCTCCCGTCGGGCTGGGTGGTCGTGACCCCGCCATCGTCGATCTCGGTCACGGTGTGCTCGAGCAGCGGTGTGACGCCGAGGCCTCGCAGCGCCTGCGCGGCCTTGGCGGACAGCGAAGCCGGAAAGCCCGTCAGGACGCGGTCGGCCGCCTCCACGAGCAGCACGCGCGCCGTGGCGGTGTCGGCGCCGCGGAAGTCGCGGCGGGTGTCGCGCGCGATCTCCGCGATCTGCCCGGCCATCTCCACGCCGGTCGGCCCGGCCCCGACCACCACGAACGTCAGCCACGCCTGGCGGCGCTCGGCATCCGCCTCCCATTCGGCGGCCTCGAGCGCCGCCAGAATGCGGCTGCGGATTTCCAGCGCCCCCTCCAGCGACTTCAGCTCGGGCGCGGCGACCTGCCACTCGTCGTGGCCGAAGTAGGAGTACTGCGACCCGCCGGCCACGATCAGGCTGTCGTAGTCGAGCGAAGCCGGGGTGGGGACGTCCGGGTCGGCCTGCCGCAGCGCGACCCGGCGGGCCTGCAGATCAAAGCCGGTGGCCTCGGCAAGCAGAACCCGCACGTTGCTGCGGCCGCGGAAGATCGCCCGCAGCGGATAGCAAATCTCGCCCGCCGAGAGCGCGCCTGTCGCCACCTGGTAGGCGAGCGGCTGGAACAGGTGGAAGTTGCGGCGATCGACGAGCGTGATGTCGACCGGCTCGGCGGCCAGCTTCAGCGCGGCCTGGAGGCCACCGAAGCCACCGCCGACGATGACGACTCGATGCGGCATGGCGTTGAGACTGGTCATTCGTGGCGGAGCATCGCGCATTTCGATGGGCAGGGTGCCTCAGAGCGTGGCCGTTCGCACCTCGCCGGTGTCGGCGCCGCGAAACGGAGCGATGCGCTCGGCCTCGGCGGCTATTTCGTTCTTCGCCGATGTGGTGAGCTTGCCGAGCGGCTCGATGGTGATCAGCAGCCTCTTGCCCTTCTTGCTGGGGCGCCACAGGCCGCCGACCTCGCCGGATACGAGCACGACACCCGGACCGCCGATCGCCTTCCAGATCCGCTTGCGCACGGCGGGGTCAGAAACGAGCAGTTCGCGGTCACGGGCAGCGTTCAGCGGGTCGAGGTTCGGAAGCAGCCGCACGCCCTCGGCCTGCGGCTCGCCGGCCAGTTCGGGCTCGTCCTCGGCGAGTGCCCAGGCCTGCGCGCCGTCGAGGTCAACGCGGACGAGCCGGCCGGCCCGCTCCCACAGCGCGGTGGCGTGCGATGTGGCCAGGCCTGCCCAGTCGGCCAGGAGCTTGGGGCGGGCCGGGCCGTAGGCGCGCAGGAAGCGGCGGGCCAGCTCGGCGCCGGGGTCCTCGAGCGTCTGGGCCTTCGGCGGCAGGCCGAAGACGGCGCTGCGCCCCTCGCGCCCGACGATCGCCAGCACGCCGCGGACACCGGTAGCGCGCCATAGCGAGGGGTGGACGTGATGGCTGCCGCAGCCCTTACACCACCACAGCAGCTCGCTCGGCAACCGCTCGCGCAGCGCCTGGTGGAAGTCGTCGCGGGGGAGCGGGCCGTGGCACAGGCTGTCGTGGACGGCCTCGCTCACACGACCCAGCGCCTCCATCGCGGTTATCCCGTCCAGCGACTTCCAGGCGTTCCCCACAACGGCCTTGGCCGCCTCCTCGTCCGGCGGCTCGAGCCCGGCGGTGAAGACGGCGAGGTCCTCCTCGGCAACGGCCAGCGGGGCCCCGCGTACGCTGGGGACCAGCACCAGCTCGTCAAGCGCTTCCGGAACGACATCCGCCCGCGCGGCGAGCGCCAGCGCCGCCGTCCCCGGCGGCGTGTCCTGCAGCCCAACCACAGCGGCGGACTGCGCCCCGCCCGGACCGAGGCGTTCGGCCAGGTGATGACGCGCCAGTCGGAACGCGAGCGCCTGTCTGCGCGTGACAGGCAGGGTGGATCCGTCCATCCCAGGAAGATAGGCGCCCGTGGCGTACTCACTCCGGCGGCTTAGTCCGGGCCGAGCTCGCTTTCGACCTCGTCGATGAACTCGAGGTGCAGCTCGAGCAGGCCGCGCATGAACCCGAGGTTGAGCAGGAGGTACTTGCTGCGGTGAGGCAGCGTCGCCGCGCTCGCTTCGGCCTCGGCGAGTCGTAGGTACAGATCGGCGATGTCCTCCCGTAGCGTGGCGATGCTCTGGCGGGTGGGCTCGTCGCCGACGAGGTCGGCGATCATCAGGCGAAGCAGCATCTCGCTCTTGAGCGGTGTGAACCGAACGGGCGTGCGTGCCCACTCGCGCAGCGCCTGCAGGCCCTCCTCGGTCAGCGTGTAGACGGTCCGGTTGCGAGTCTTGCCCGGTTCCGTGCGTGCCTCGAGATACCCGAGCTTGGCGAGCCGCTTCGGCTCGGTGTAGTACTGGCTCTCGCCCGCCCAGTCGAGCATCCGGCCACGGCGCATCATTCCCCGAAGGTCGTGGGGGCCGGCACCGGTGCTCCCGACGAGACCGAGGATCTCGTACGAGAAGAGGCTCAACTCAGGTCTTGACATAACTCTGGAGCATAGTCTATAACTGTGGAAGATAGTTATGGCGAGAAGAAGGAGCAGAAAATGATCTTGGTCACCGGAGCCACCGGCAACGCCGGCTCGCAGGTGGTACGCGCGCTGCTGGAGAGAGGCCAGACGGTGCGCGCGTTCGTACGCGACCCCGGCAAGGCAAGGAGCCTCTTCGGTGACGGGGCGGAGCTGGCGCTCGGCGACTTTGCCGATCCGGCTTCGGTGCGGGCCGCTTGCGAGGGGGTGGAGCAGGTGTTCCTGTCGGGCGCCGACGATCCTCGTCGCGTCGAATGGGAGATGCACACGATTGACGCCGCGGTCGCGAGCGGTGTGCGCCGCATGGTGAAGCTCTCGTCGATCGCGGCCGAGCCGGGCGGACCGGTCGCCTTCTGGGACTGGCACGGCCGGATCGAGCAGCACCTCGGCGAATCAGGAGTCCCCGCGGTGGTCCTCCGGTCCAACGCCTTCATGTCGAACGTGCTCGCCGCCGCCGAGCCGGTCGCGGATGAGGGCCGGCTATACGCACCCGCGGGCGAGGCGAAGATCGCGATGATCGATCCGCGCGACGTCGGCGCGGCCGCGGCTGCCGTTCTGAGCGCGCCCGGCCATGACGGGCAGACCTACGTACTGACCGGTCCCGAGGCGATCACCTATGCCCAGGTGGCGGCCGAGCTCTCCGCGGCAACCGACCGCCCGGTCGAGTTCATCGACGTTCCCGACGAAGGCGCGAAGCAGGGACTGATCGAGGCGGGGCTGCCCGACCTCGTCGCGGAGCAAGTGGTCGAGGTCTTCTCGATGCTGCGCCAGGGCGCGGGCGAGCAGGTAACGCGAACGGTCGAGTCGCTCACCGGATGTCCTCCGCGCGACTTCGCCTCCTTCGCCCACGACCACGCGCGTTTGTTTTCGCCGGTCGCCGTCGGAGCAGGGCGATGAGCGAATCGTCACTCTCGAAGCCAACAAGGCACTGATCCGCCGCATCTTCGAGGAGGTGATCCCGGCCGGAGACACTGCCGCTATGCGCGAGCTGGTGGCCCCGGAGTGGTTCGACCACGATCCGCTGCCCGGGCAGCCGCCCGGCGATTGAAGGCCCCGAGTACGTGGTGTCCACCATGCACACCGCGCATCCCGACCTGCGGTTCACCATCGATGACCTGGTCGCCGAGGCAGATCGGGTGGTGATCCGTTGGACGCTGCGAGGGACCAACACCGGCCCGATGTTCGGCCGCCCGCCCACCGGTCAGCCGGTCGAGCTGGCGGCCATCGTGATCTTCCGCATCGCGGACGGCAAGCTTGCGGAGCGCTGGGCGGCTTGGAAGCCCGGATTCGCTCCCGCCCGACCGGGGTAGGGGCTGCCTCCCGGGGCGTCGTGGTCCAGCCGCCGGTAGGGTCGGTGCATGGCCGCCCCTGGTGATCTGGATACCAGCTTCGACGGCAACGGGAAGAAGACGATCAACTTCGGTGGCATCGATTCCGCGAACGCTGTGCTGGTGCAGCCCAATGGGAGGATCGTCGTCGCCGGCGACGGCGCGGCCGCGGGTACCTTCTGCGTGGCGCGCCTGCGCGCCAATGGCGCGTTCGACACCACGTTCGGGTCAGGCGGGAGGCGCACGATCGACTTCGGCGGTGACAGCGGGTCCCTGCTCGGCGCGGCGCTGCAGCCGGACGGCAGGATCGTGCTCGCGGGACGCTCTGATCTACAGGTCGCCGTCGCGCGCCTGAACCCCAGCGGCTCTCTCGACACCACCTTCTCCGGCGACGGCAAGAAGCTCTTCAGCTGGGGCGGGTTCAGCCAGGCCACGTCCGTGCTCGTGCTGCCCAACGGCAAGATCCTGCTCGCGGGCTTCTTTGGCCCCGAGGGCGGCAACATCCAGGTCGCGCGCCTGAACGCCAACGGCGCGCTCGACAACACGTTCGGCACGGGCGGCAAGTCACCGGTCGACTTCGGCGGCGACGATTTCGGGCTCGCGATGGCGCGCCAGGCCAACGGGCGCATCGTCGTCGCCGGCCAGTCCCAGGTCACCGGCCAGTCGTCGGTCGGTCAGTGCCGTCGTTACGCGGCTGCGGGCGAGCGGCACGATCGACCCGGACTTCGGCGTCAACGGGCGCGTGACGCTGCCTGGGGGACGGCATCGCGAGGGCCGTACTGGTGCAGCCGGATCGCCAGATCGTCGTCGCGGGCAACGCAGGCGGGAGCGAGATGATGACCGTCACGCGCCTGCATCCGAACGGTTCGTCGGACATTACGTTCGACGGCGACGGCACGGCAACCATCGACTTCGGGTCGCTCGCCGACCTGGCCGGCGGCGCGGTGCTGCAGCCGGACGGCAAGATCGTCGTCGCCGGCTCTACCCAGGCCGGTGGGGACGTGGCGGTCGGGCGCCTCAACGCAAACGGCTCTCCGGACACCACTTTCGGCGCGGCCGGGAAGGCGACCGTCGATTTCGGCGCCGCCACGTTCGGCTTCGCGGTCGCGCTCCAGCCGAACGGCCGGATCGTCGTGGCTGGCCAGAGAACGGCCGGTAACGATTTCGCGGTGGCGCGCCTGCTGGGCTGACTCAGGCGCCCGCGGCGATTAGGGTTCCCCTATGAACGAAATCGCCGTGCCCGATCCGTCTGGCCCGCCCTCGCCGGTTTACCCGGCGGGCCTCGAGATCAGCTATCCGTCCGAGCTCAACCGCTGGCTGCCGCTGATCAAGTGGTTGTTGGTCATTCCCCACTTCATCGCCCTGTTCTTCGTGGCCATCGGCGCGGCCTTCGTGGCCGTCTACGGGTTCTTCGCGGTGCTTTTCACCGGCCAATGGCCGCGGGGCGCCTTCGACTTCCTGGTCGGAACCTTCAGGTGGGCCTATCGAGTGGCCGCCTACTTCCACCTGATGGTCGATGCCTACCCGCCGTTCTCACTGGCTGACGACCCCAACTATCCGGTGCGGCTGAACATCGAGTACCCGGAACGGATCGACAACTGGCGCCCGCTCGTGCAGTGGATACTCGCCATCCCCTATCTGTTCATCGGCGGGGTGCTTTATTGGCTGACCGGGGTCATGACCATCGCTGCCTTCTTCACGGTGCTGTTCACCAAGCAGATTCCGCGAGGGGTCTTCGAGATCATGATGCCGGGCTTGCGCTGGAACCTCCGCGGGAGCGCTTACTCATACTTCGTGACGGATCGCTATCCGCCGTTCGTCTGGGGCTAGGTGACTGACTAGCGGCATGGCGTACGACGAGGACCTGGCCAACCGCATCCGCGAGCTGGTCGCCGGCGAACCCGGCGTGACCGAGATGCGGATGTTCGGCGGCCTGGCTTTCCTCATCGGCGGACACATGTCCGTCGCGGCCAGCGGTCAGGGCGGTCTCATGGTGCGCGTAGCCCCCGAGGACACCAACGCCCTGCTCGCGAAGCCGCACACGCGACCATTTGAGATGCGCGGTCGTGACATGCAGGGCTGGCTGCGAGTCGATCTGGAAGGGCTGCGCACCAAGCGCCAGCTCGCGCCATGGGTCTCGCGCGGCGTCGCGTATGCGCGCTCGCTTCCTGCGAAGAGCTAATAGCCGGCCTCTCCGGCCACTGCCCACCGCGCCCAAGACACCGTAATTCCGCCTGGTCTCCCCTCATGAGAGGCGACGAGGTCGTGATCATCGACGCCGAAAGCAACCGCACCTACGCCGCCGAAGCCAAGGCCCCATGCGCCGTGAGAGTCTGGGCGCCTTATGGGTTCGTACGAAGCCAAAAGCGCCCCACGATCGGGTCTGGGCGCCTGATGCGTCCCCGGCGGCTGGAGCCGGAGAGCGCCGCCCGGCCTGGACCCTTCTGAGCGAGTTGGGATACACCCTTCAGGTGCGTGGGGCCCCTAAGCCCGTCCAGCTGTGAACTCGCCACCAGGCCGACCTGATCGGACGAGACAGTCTCCCGCGTGGACGCTTCCGTTCGGGGCCGAGGCCGGGAACGCCTTGAGCAGGGCGCGCGCAATCAGGGCGCCACGGGCCGCGTATCCCTCCGAGGTGAAATGGATCCCATCTGCGATGAACCACGCGTCCTGCGCATCCGTGGCCCAGTCGTAGATGCGCATCTTCGGATACCTGGCGCAAGCCCGCAGCAGGGCGTCGTTCCACAGCTTCATGTTTCCCGCCGCGTACGGCCCGCTCGCGACGAGAGTTTTAACGTTCACCCACATCACGGGAGCGTCGCCGAGCGTCGACATCATCGTGTCAATTCGCTCGTCCAGCCCGATAGCCGACCCGACGGAGACGTTGGCCGTCTCGTTGGTGCCCAGGGCGAGCACCCAACAACCCTTGTAGCCCTTGCCCTTCCAGGAAGCCGCGACGTCGTTCGCGTTCGGCGCTCCCGCGACCGTCTCGTGGATCGAGCGGCCGCCTGAGACCTCGAGGTGCTGCGTGCGAACACCGACGCCCGCATAGCGCGCGCTTATGAGCTGCTTCCGGTTCGGCAGGTATTCGCGTGAGACGAGTCCCTCGGAAGTGGAGTCACCGATATGGACGACTGATTTGCAGGACGTCCTCCGGGGCCCTCGTTCCGACACGGAGGAGGTGACCGTTCGCGCCAAAGCGAGCTCTCCAGGCACTTTCGACTGCCTGCTCTCGCCACCCACCCCCGCGAAGCCCGCGAGCGCCAAGACGAACACGGCTCCGGCTCCCGCCGCAGCCAGCCGACTACTCCAGGGAAAGGACTGGCGTGCTCCCCGTCCCGCCTTGACATTCGACCAGAGCGACCCCAGCGCCCCCTGGCGAATCGGGTCCTCGATGAAGCGCCAAGAGAGGGCAGCGATGCCGACGACCGCGGCCATTTGGAGGAACGCTCGCGCCGGAGCGAACCCGTGGGCGCCGGCGGGTGTCGTCAAGACGATCACCGGAAAGTGCCACAGGTAGATCCCGTAGGACCGGACGCCGATCCAACGCAGGGGGCGACAGCCGAGGGCGGGCCCAAGCCGCGACGCCGGATGCACCACGGCCGCCAGCACTAGGACTGTCGCCAACGACAGCAGCAGGAATCCGCCTCGGTAGAGAAACGGGGAGAACTCATCCAGACTGCACAGCATCAGCACGAGGACCGTGAGGCCGATCGCGCCCGCGCGGTCGATGGTGCGCCGAGCCCCGGGCGTGATGTTCGACCGCAGCCGGCGGCTCGGCCACACCGCGGCCAGGGCGGCTCCGAGAAGGAGCTCGAACGCCCTCGTGTCGGTCCCGTAGTAGACCCGCGATGGATCGGGCCCCGGCTGGTAGAGGACAGCCATGAGCAGGGCTGACGCCAACGCCAGGCCGAGGGCCGCTCCCGCCAGCCTGACCCTCGTGCCTGTCGGGGACCTGAGCTCGGGAATGGAAGCGACGCCCAGGACCAGCAGGAACGGCCACAGGATGTAGAACTGCTCCTCGACCGATAGCGACCAGAGGTGGTTGAGCGGTCCCGGGGCCTCGAACGCCTGGAAATAAGAGACGTCGTGAAATACGAGCCACCAGTTGTTGACGTAGAGGACGGCTGTTCCGACCGCGCTGCTGAACTCTGGAGGCTGGTGAGGCCCGAGCACTGTGACCCAGGCCGTGACGACGATCAGCATCGCGAATAGCGCCGGAAGCAACCGGCGGGCCCGCGCGAGCCAGAACGCTCTCAAATGGATCCGCCCCTTCGCCAGCTGCGCCAGCAGCAGGTCGGTGATCAGATAGCCGCTGAGAGTGAAGAACACCCCCACGCCGAGCAGTCCGCCGGTCGCCCATTTGAAGTCCAGGTGATACGCAATGACGGCAAGCACCGCGATGGCGCGCAAACCGTCGAGCCCAGGGATGTAGCGCTGATTGCGCTTTACCGGCTCAGGCATCGAGCCGACCGAGGGGTGTCACATGACGGGGCCATTGGCGCGTCCGCACGTGATTCCACGAGGGACACGAGATCCCTTGCACGGGAATTGCGCAGCACAGGGCCTGCGATCCCGTGCAATGACCCGCCCTATGCCATAGGGATCAGTGCGACACGTGGTGCGCAAAGAGGGCGTAGACGGCGGCGCAGCGGCGCATGGCGGCCTCGTCGATGTACTCGTCGGGTCCGTGGGAGATGTCCAGGCGACCTCCGCCATAGGCAAAGGCCGGGAGGCCGAGCTGTGAGTACCAGCGCGTGTCGAGCACTCCGGGGCACATCTGGAAGGTCGGTGCGGCTCCTTCCACGGCGTCGATGCATTGGGCCAGCGTCCGGGCGAAGGGGTGGTTCTGATCGGTACTCCCGGAGGGCTGCTTCTGCAGCACGTCGATGTCGACCTTGGCGCCGGCAGCGTCGGCGGCCTCGTTGATCATCCCGGTCAGGCGTGCGAGCTCGTGCTCCAGCTCTTCCTCCGGATTGAAGCGACGATCGATCGAGAACCACGCCGATCCTGGAACGGCGTTGAAGCCGGCGCCCGCACCGGCCTGTCCACCGACCACGAGCATGGAGCCCGCGGCCTCCTCGCTTTCGACCGGGAAGCTCGTTCGTTGGTCGAGCAGCTGGTGGGACAGTGTGGTCAGCGGCTCGGCGATGCGGATCATGTGCTCGAACGCGTTCACACCCTCGTGGACGTAGCCGACGTGCGCTTCGCGGCCGGCCGTCTCGACTCGGAGGGTGATCGCGCCACGGCACGCGTGCCAGATCACGCCACCGGTCGGCTCGGCGGTGAGCATCGCCAGCGCCTCGGGGTCGATCAGGTCGGCCTCGCGAAGGTATCCCGAGCCGGCCACGCTGCCGGTCTCTTCGTCGCAGACGAAATGCAGCACGATCTGACGGTCTTCGAGCAGGCCGAGCTCCCGCGCCGCGAGGGCTCCGTAGAGCATGCTGACCAGCCCGCCCTTCATGTCGGCGCTGCCGCGCCCGGATATTCTGCCGTTGCGGCGGAGCGGGCGAAACTGCGCCGGATCCTGTGCCGGGACAACGTCGAAGTGGCCGTGGAAGTAGATCGTGCGTGGACCGTCGCCGACGTTGCACCGAACGATGCACGGCTCCTCGAGGTCACGGCTCGCGGCGAGCTCGATCAGCTCGGGCGACAGGCCCAGCTTCTCCATCGAGTCGCGCAGGACACGGCCGCAGCGGCCGAGCTGACGGCCGGGCGGATTCTCCGTGTTGATGGCCACCAGCTGATGCAGGAGGGCGGCCATCTCGTCCGTCCGCGGCTCCAGCCAAGCCTGCACTTCGGCGCTGTGATCCGTCACTCACCCTCCCTCTCGTCGGTCGCCCATTCCATCATCGCGCGACGGAAGCACGTGGCGCCTTGTAACCATCAGCCTCTAGATGAGTTCGACCAGGCGTTACCCGGTTACCCTGTTTGGCCGTCGCGGCCAAGCGGCAGGCGAGACTGCGCGCGACTTCCTGGAACGCAATGAGGTTCCGCTCCGCTGGGTTGACCTCGACCTAGATCCCCTGGCGAAGCTTCTCTCGGATGGGCAGATAGAAACCGCGACCCAGCCGATCGCAATGTTCGCCGACGGCAGCCGGCTCGAAGCTCCGCCGAACTACGTCGAGCCGACGCCGGGACGACTCGACCCCGCCCGCGCCGATGACTATCTCGCATCCTCCCTGTGGCGCACCGAGCTGGCGAGCCGCGCCGGTCTCCCCACCCGCCCCCGCAACGAGGACTACGACCTGATGGTCCTTGGTGCCGGGCCGGCGGGGCTGACAGCCGCCGTCTACGCCGCCTCGGAAGGACAGCGAACACTCGTCGTCGAGTTTCATGCCCCGGGCGGTCAGGCGGGCACGAGTTCCCGGATCGAGAACTATCCCGGCTTCCCCGACGGAGTCAGCGGCGTCGAGTTGGCCGACAGCGCCCACCGCCAGGCACAGCGGCTGGGAGCGGAGTTCTTGATCGGGGTTCTGGTGGTTCACGCCCGCCCGCAGGCAGATGGAAGCATCGAGGTCGAGTTGTCGAGCGGCTCGACCATCCGGGTGCGCAGCGGCCTGATCGCAACCGGCGTCGCCTACCGGCGCCTCGACGTCCCGAGTATCGAGCAGCTGATCGGACGAGGCGTGAGGTACGGCAGCCCATCAGGCGAGGCGGTGGGCTTCGCGGGGCGCCAGGTCGCGGTCGTCGGTGGAGCGAACTCGGCCGGACAGGCGGCGCTTCACCTCGCCGGCCACGCCGCCCAATTGACGTTGTTGGTGCGAGGCGACTCCCTGGACCGCGGCATGTCGCGCTATCTGGTCGACAGGATCGAGCGCCACGATCGGATCGCGGTGCAGACAGATACAGAAGTGGTTGGCGCCGGCGGGCGTGACTGGTTGGAGAGCGTGACGATCGACGGACCAGAGGGCCGGCAGACCCTCCCGACCGACGCCCTGTTCGTCCTGATCGGGGCCGAGCCGCTGACCGCCGGCGTCGAGGACTGGCTTCGCCGCGACGACCGGGGCTACTTCATGACCGGCGCGGATCTCCTCCAGAGCTCAGACCGATCGTGGTGGCCGCTCCAGCGGGATCCGCTGTTCCTGGAGTCAAATCAGCCCGGGCTGTTCATCGCCGGCGATGTGCGCCACGGCTCGATCAAGCGCGTCGCCTCCGCGGTGGGCGAGGGTGCCATGGCCGCCTCCTTGATCCATTCGTACCTCGATGCGCTGAACGCGAGCACGGGGCGCGCTTAGTCCGCATGGGTCGCCGGCGGCACCTCCCGCTGACCTAGAGAGAACGGGGGGTATCGGTCCGTGACCAGGATGAGGGCATAGCCGACCACGCGGTTGTGCCAGCGGATCACTCCTTCGACGAAGTCGAAGATGCCACGCGGGTAGCGGCCCGTGAAGAGGATCGCGAACCAGGCGCCGATCACCAGGACGATCAGCGCCAGGTAGAGGAACAGCAGCACGATGTAGTGCGGGATCGCGAGCAGCCATTTGACCAGCGGGAGCCAGCGGTTGAGGTCGCGTTTGGCGTCGGGGTAGGGGAAGTCGAGACGCACCCACTGCTGCTCGTCGGTCGAGGGGTAGCGGTCGTCCATCAGCGCGAGGTAGGTGCCCACTCGGTTGGTGAACCGCAGCAGCTCCAGGTTCCAGTCGAACCACCAGCGCGGGTACTTCTCACGGAAGAGGATCATCAGCAGCGGTGGGAGGAACAACAGCCCCACGCCGCCGATGACAATCGTTGGAGCGTCACCGGCCTCGTCGTAGCCGCCGCCGCTCGCGTAGCCGCCGATGCTCCCCATCACGATCGCGATCGGGATCACCGTGAAGATCCGCAAGGCGGTGGTCAGGCGGTCTAGGGGGCGGTCGGGGTAGTCGACCGAGAACCGAACTGGATGCTCCTCGTTCATGTGGCGCTCCTTTGACTTGTGCCTCGGGACGTTCCACCTGCTTGTAGCATGGCTTCGGCGTGCCGAGCCGAGAGGGATGCAACCGACACCTGGCGGGTTGTATCGCCCTTTGCCTCAGCGCGGCGCTCGCCTTCGCCGCCACCGACGGCGCCGTCGCGTTTCCGGGCCCGGCCTCGTCACGCGATAACTCGCGCGCCAGTCCAGTCCCGACGCGCGTCTCGAACCCACCCAAGCGCCGAGTCTTCGTGCTCGGGCTGCGCCAGCGGGGCAAGCCGCGGCAGTTCGCGAGCCGGGTCTCGAACCCATCCTCTCCGCGGTACCGCCGGTTTCTCTCGTTGCGCCAGTATCGGAAACGGTTCTCGCCCAGCAGGGCCGACCGCCGCCGCGTCCGGCGCTACCTCGCCTCCCGGAGTGGCGTCCGAAAGGTGGAGCTGAGCTCGGACAGGTCGCTGTTCCTCGCGGTACTGACCCCGGGGGCGGGGCGGCGGATCTTCTGCGTTGCGGGCGCCGAGGCACCTACCCGGGGCATCTGCACGCCACGCGCGCTGCGCGGAAGGGTCCGCCTGATCTCGGCCGGGGAGGTCTACGAGCTCGGCGCCAACTCGAGCCCGGGCGGTGGCGGCGCCCCTCGAGGATGCAAGGGCGCGAGCGCGACGGGCGCCTTCACTCCGAACCAGCTGTCCACCGCTTACGGAGTCGACCAGTTGCGCTCCCGCGGCCTCGATGGCTCCGGGGTTCGCGTGGCGACGTTGAGCTCGCAGGAGGTCGACGCGGCCGGCTTCAAGACCTGGGCGAAGTGCTTCGGACTCGCAACTCCCTCGGTGCAGCAGTTCGCGATGCCGGGGGCGAGCCTCGATACCGCAACCGCCCCCGAGGAGACCGTGCTCGATGTCGAGGCGCTCGCCTCGCTCGCGCCCGGCCTCCAGCGAATCACGCCGATCTTCGTGCCGCTCGACCAGAGCTTCAGCAACTCCTTCCTGCTGTTCATGTTCGGCGCGCTCGACCCGTCGCGCCACGGCGGGAGGTTGCCGCACATCCTCTCGATCAGCGACGGCGTGTGCGAGAGCCGCTTCACCACAGACCAGCTGCGACTCGGCCGCCGGCTGCTGGCGCAGGCGGCCGCGCTGGGGATCACCACATTGGCGGCATCGGGGGACCTGGGCTTCCAGGGCTGCTTCATCAACAAGCCGGGAGCGCTGTTCCCGAGCAGCTCACCCTTCACAACCAGCGTGGGCGGGACCGACCTGACCCTGGCCGCCGGTAACGAGATCGCGGACCAGGTCGTCTGGTCCACCTTTGCGACCCAACCCTCTCAGGGCGTCGGCAGCGGCGGCGGTCCCAGCAAGGCCTGGCGCCGACCGAGCTTCCAGCAGGCTCCGGGCATCGGACCGCTGCTTCAACCGGGTAAGCCCACGCGGCTCAGCCCTGACGTGGCCGCGATGGCGTCGTTCATACCCGGCCTCGCCGTTTTCGACAAGGACGGTGGCGGCTGGGGGATCGGCGGCGGCACCAGCGCCGCGACACCACTCACGGCCGCGATCGTGGCGCTGGTTCTGGAGCAGGAGAGAAAGGCCGGTCGCCCGCGCCTGGGCTCGCTGCCGCCGCTTCTCTACGAGCTCGGCGCGCGGAGCCGACTACAACTCGATCTTCTTCGACATCACGAGCGGAACGAGCTCGCGACGGCCCAACTCGACGGTGGGGCAGAGCCTGGCCGGCGGTGCCGCCCAGCCGGGCTACGACCTCGCAACCGGACTTGGCTCACTGAAGGCCACGGCGTTCGCCGATGCCGTGGCGTCGCGGCACGCACCACCCACGCCGTGAAGTACATGGTCATCGAGCGATTCAGGCGAGGCGCCGCGCCCGTGTACGAGCGGGCCGCGGACAAAGGTCGGATGCTGCCCGAGGGACTCAGCTACGTGGACAGCTGGGTAGACGAGCGCCTGCATCGGTGCTTCCAGCTCATGGAAGCCGACGACGCCGGACTCTTCGACCAGTGGACAGCTCGCTGGAATGACCTGGTCGAGTTCGACATCGTTCCCGTAATTGACTCCCGCGAAGCCGGCACCCGCGCATTCACCAAGGCCGGCGATCCGGAGCAACGGGATCAGGTCTGAGCCACGCGCCGTGCGGTTATGCGGCCAGGGCTCGGCGTTCGGCTAGCGCCGAGATTGCGTTTGCGGCTTGCTCGACCGGTGGCAGGGTCTGGATCTCGTCGGCGATTGCGCGCGCTCGGTCGCGGTAGCGATCCCCGCTCAACAGCTCGCGCGCCGCTTGCTCGAGCCGGGGGAGGGACGCAGGTTCGTCGTTGAGCCCGATGGCGGCGCCGAGCTCGGCCACGCGGCGCGCGTTGAAGGGCTGATCGGCGAACAGCGGCACGAGGACCATTGGGACGCCGGCGGCCAGCGCGGTGAGCGTCGAGCCCGCACCGGCGTGTCCGACCATGACTGCGGTGTGCGGCATCAGCTCGGCCTGAGAGACCCAGCGCTCGACGCGCACCGCGGGCGGCAGCGGGCCCAGTTCGGCGGGATCGCGCTGGTCGCCGATCGTGACCAGCACGCGCGCCCCAGTGGTCTGCAGGGCCTCCACGGCGGTGCGGTAGAGGCCGGGGAAGTAGTCCCGCTCGGGCGAGGGAACCTCTGTGCCGAACGACAGGTAGACCAGCGGTGCAGCCGGGTCGCCCCACCCATCAGGCGCTGAACGGGCAAGGCCGGCGGGAGCTTGACGAAAACGCCGGACCCGCTCGGTCTCGGGCGAGCGGGGGCCGTCCAGCGAACCGGGCGCCATGGTGAGACACAGTGATCGGGCGGCATGGCCGGCCAGGCCGGGGGCGACTCCGACGGTGTCGCCAAGCTCGTCCAGCGCCGGGCCCGCGAGCGCCAGGATCTGGCTTTCGAGCTGGGTCGAGAGGCCAATGCCCACCCGGGCCTGGCGAACACCGAGGCGCTGCGCGGCAGCCAGCGACGAGAACTCGGCGCTCTCGCGTACCACCACGTCAGGCCGCCACTCCTCGATCACCGCCAGCATGTCCTCCAGCGCCGCGCCCGCGTACAAACGGATGTAGAGCTCCGTCAGAGCGCGCCCCATCGCCTGCGTGGCAGACAGGCCCGTCTGGCCGGCCCGAAACCGGGCGAGCTCGTCGTGGTCCGGCTCGGGGAGCGCCCTAAATGGGAGGCCCGCCCGCTGCGCCGCCGGCGCCGCGCCGGCCTGACCCGCCACCAAAACCTCGTGGCCGGCCCGGAGACACGCCTCAGCGAAGGGCACCAGCGGGCGAAAGTGACCCGCGTTCGCAGTGGTGGCAAAAAGGACACGCACGGCCAGCCACGCTAGAAGGACACCAACGCCGCCGAGTGACATGCATCACAGTGCGTCACGCCGGGGTCAAGTGCGCAGCCACGGCAGCGCGCTCGATCTCGTAATGGAGGGTGAGGAATCGCTGTCCGGCCAAATAGAAGCTGTGCTCCGTCTTCAGCTCGCCGTCAGCGACGTAGACGAATATGCGTTCCTGGAAATAGAGCAGCTTGAGAACGGTCAGGGCGTCTCGCTCGCTGTCGACTGAGCTGAGGTAGTGGCCTGGAAACGCGAGCTCGGTTCGCGACGTCAAAACAAAGTCGTGCTCCCCGGTATTCTGGGGAAGGAGCGTGGCGGTGAAGTTGGCGCTGGGGATCGGGAAGCCGACGCTCACATAGCCGCGGCCCTCGTGCCTGAAGGTCGTGTAGATACCGACGTAGATCGGCTTGCCCGAGTCCGCGAAGGTCCGGATCCAGCCCCGTATGTCGATCTCCTCGTTGCCGGCGAGGACGATCGTGTCGATCGTGCTGATCATGCCCCGCTGGGCCTCTTCGATGTTGGACGGAATCGCGGCCTGCCCAAGCGGCTGCGCGACCAGCAATTTGAAGATCTCGTATCCGGGCTTCATCCAGCGCCGCCACTCGGGAACGATCGAGAGCTTGAAACGGCTGGTGTGCTCGTAGAACTCGCGGATCAGCGGGTGGACCCGGCCGGCGTCGAAGGTCGGCCCGTTCAGGCTGTCGAGCGAGGCGATGATTCCGACGTCGGGCGGATTGCGGCGGAAGGTGCCGCCCCGGATCTTCGCGAGCTGCTCGACGTAGTCGGCGCCGACGTACCGCGAGCGCGCCTCGAAGGGCACGACGTATTGCAGCTCCGCCGCCGGTACCTCCTCGGCCATCACGCGGACCAGCGGCCGATCGCGGTAGGCGATCGCGGCGACCACCCGGTAGACGATCGCCACCGCCGCCGCTACCAGGGCAGAATCGATACCGGCGTCGAGGACCTGGAACAGAAGGCCCAGAGCAGCGCCGACCACGAGCCCGATGGCCACCTTCTGCGGGCGCAGACCGAGGAGACCAAGGAGCGTGCCGCTGATGACCGCTGTGATCAGGGGCTGGTCCTGGCCGTAGATCAGACCCAGCAACCAGCCGAACAGCGCCATCAGGAGAGCGCTGCTGAAGATGCGCTGCCAGAGCGGCTTGATCTGGGCGCCGCCCCTGTTCATCGTGGTGATCACCTCAGCGGGCGTGTACACGGCGGCGCCGACCACGGCACCCACGCCGGCGCCCACCCCATCGATTGCGTCCCCCAGCACGGCGCCCGACGCCGCGCCCAGCAGCGTTCCCCACACCACCGCGTCTCGCAGCTGGCCGGAAGGGCTTCGCCTACGTCGGTCCGGCTCAGCCATGCCGGGATTATGAGCGCCGGCTGTCGATCTCGTAGGATCGACGCGATGGAGGAACGGGACCTGGCGGTCACCCTGGCGCGCGGACGGATCGCCTTCGGCGTCGTGTCGCTCCTTGCACCGGGCCTCGTGGCGCGCACGATGACCGGCGGTGGCGGCTCCGAGGGCGGGACGCGGCTCTTCGTGCGCATGGTCGGCGCCCGCGACCTCGGAGTCGGCCTCGGGCTCCAGACCGCCCTGGACCGCGAAACGCCCACGCGCGGCTGGCTCGAAGCATCGGCCGTGGTCGACGGCATCGACGCGGCGGCATGCCTGCTCGCCCGCCATCACCTCCGCCCAGGCGTCTTCCCCGGCACCCTCGGCCTGGCGGCTACCGGAGCGCTGCTCAGCGCCTGGCTGGCGCGACAACTCGACTCCGCGCCCCCTCCAGGGAATTAACCGGCCCGGGTCGGAGTCGTGAGAGGGTGAAGCCCCTCTCAAATCTCATGGAGGAAACGGTGGAACCGATTCCGCTCAACCCGATCGACTCGCTAAGCGTCACGACGCTGGTCGACAACACGACCGACCTGCTGCTCGCAGACGAAGGTCCGGCCAAGCGAGCTCCCTTAGAGCTCTCCGCCTACCCGGAGGTCCCGGCGCGCTTCCTCGAGGGCGACCGAACGAGCGACCTGCTGCGAGCCGAGCATGGCTTCTCGTGCCTCGTGACGATGACGAAGGCGGACCGGACAACCAAGATCCTGTTCGACGCCGGAGTCACGCCGGACGGCCTGGTGGAGAACATGCGCCGACTCGAGCTCAACCCGCGTGACATCGACATCATCGTGCTGAGCCACGGTCACTGGGATCACACCACCGGGATGGACGGACTCGTGCGCGAGCTGGGGGGTCACGCGCAGGCTCCCATTCTCATCCACCCCGAGTTCTGGAGCCGGCGCAGAATCGCTCTTCCGGGCCGCGACCCGATGCTGCTGCCATCGACGAGCAAGCCCGCACTGGAGGGCGCCGGCTTCGAGATCGTGGAGGAGCGCCAACCCTCGTTCCTCCTCGACGGCTCGCTGCTGGTCACGGGCGAGGTCGACCGCACGACCGAGTTCGAACAGGGCTTCCCGGTCCACCAGGCCTACCGGAACGCAAGCTGGCAGCCCGATCCCCTGATCCTCGACGATCAGGCCCTGGTGGCGCACGTCCGCGGCCGCGGCCTGGTCATCCTCACCGGCTGTGGCCACTCGGGCATCGTCAACATCCTCCGCTACGTGCGAAAACTGACCGGCGAGCAGCGCGTCCACGCTGTGCTCGGCGGCTTCCACCTGAGCGGACCGCTCTTCGAGAAGATCATCGTCCCGACCTGCGAAGCGCTGGACGAGTTCTCCGCCGACCACCTCGTCCCCTCCCACTGCACCGGCTGGCGCGCCACTCACGCCCTGGCCGCCCGCTTTCCCGAGGCGTTCATCCAGAACAGCGTCGGCACCCGCTTCGAGTTCGCGTCTGCGAACTGAGCAGGCCCGGATCGAGCGGATCGCGGTACGCGCTCACGCGGCCGTCCCTCTGCCAAACGAACAACCCGCAATACCGGCGAAAGCCAAACCGCGAGGCTCCGGTGCGGTCCGAGCTCGGACGTATATTCGAAGCCCGGATGTCCTTCGCCCATCTCCACGTCCACTCCGAGTACTCGGTCCTCGACGGCGCCTGCCGGATCGACTCGCTTGCCGAGCGCGCCGCCTCCTACGGGCAGCCCGCGTTGGGGCTCACCGACCACGGGGTGATGAACGGGGCGGTCGAGCACTACAAGGCCTGCAAGAAGCACGGGATCAACCCCGTGATCGGGCTCGAAGCCTATTTCGTCGACGATTGCAAGACCGAGGCGGTGCGCTACGAGCGCAATCACCTGACGCTGCTGGCGGGCTCAGACCAGGGCTTTAGAAACCTGGTCAAGCTGAGCTCGGCCGGCTACCTGGAGGGCTATCGACGCGGCAAGGCCAACGTGGACCTCGAGCTGCTCTCCGGGCACGCCGAGGGCGTCATCGCCCTCAGCGGCTGCCTGCAGTCGCGCTTCTGCCGGCGTCTCGTCGAGGAGAACCCGGTCGAGGCGCGCGCCCACGCCGACCAGCTGCTGCAGGTTTTCGGTCCCGACAACGTCTTCTTCGAAGTCCAGAAGAACGGGATCGCCGAGCAGGACAAGGCCAACGAGGGGATCGTCAAGATCGCCCGAGAGGTCGGCCGGCCGCTGGTGGCCACGGGCGACGTCCACTACCTGGGCCGCGAGGACTTCGACAACCACCGCGCCCTGCTGTGCGTGCAGACCAAGAGCACGCTCGCGCAGCCCAAGCTGTCCTTCGACACCAACGAGTTCTTCCTCAAGAGCTCGGACGAGATGGCCAGCGACTTCGCCCAGTGGCCCGAGGCCCTGCAGACCACGCTCGAGCTGGCCGAGCGCTGCCGGGTGGAGCTCGAGCTGGGCAAGATGCTGATCCCGCGCTTCCCGACGCCCGACGGCTCCGCCGAGTCCGACCACCTGCGTCGCCTGGCTCACGCCGGCCTGAGGCTTCGCTACGGCGATCCGGCGCCCGCCGAGGCGGTCGAGCGCCTCGAGCTGGAGCTCACGACCATCGAGAAGATGGGCTTCTCGGCCTACTTCCTGATCGTCTGGGACTTCGTCAAGTTCGCCAAGGACAGCGGCATCGCGGTGGGCCCGGGACGTGGCTCGGCGGCGGGCTCGCTCGTCTCCTACTGCCTCAACATCACCGAGGTCGACCCGCTGGCCTACGGGCTGCTCTTCGAGCGCTTCCTCAACCCCGAGCGCGTGTCGATGCCCGACATCGACATCGACTTCTCGGTCAAGGGTCGCGCCCGCGTGATGCGCTATGTCGAGGACAAGTACGGCAAGGAGTCGGTCGCCCAGATCGTGACGTTCGGCAAGATGCTGCCGCGCAACGCCACGCGCGACGCCGCGCGCGTGCTCGGGCTCGACTACGGCGCCGGCGACCGTCTGGCCAAGCTGATCCCCGAGCCGGTGATGGGGCGCTCGCGCTCGTTCGAGCAGTACCTGAGCGAGGAGCCCGAGCTGCGCCGGGTCTACGACACCGAGCCCGAGGCGCGCCAGATCATCGACACCGCGAAAGGCCTCGAGGGGATCGTTCGCAACGCCGGCATCCACGCCGCGGCGGTGGTGATCGCCGACCGCCCACTGACCGACATCGTGCCCGTGCAGCTGATGGAGGACCGCGGTATTGCTTCTCCCGCCGGGGAGCGCACCTACAAGGTGGTCACGCAGTACTCGATGAAGCCGATCGAGGAGATCGGCCTGCTCAAGATGGACTTCCTGGGGCTGCGCAACCTCGACGTGATCGAGGACTGCCTGGCCATCATCGAGGAGTCGACCGGCCTGCGGCCCGACATGGCGACCCTGCCGCTCGACGACCCGGCGACGTACGAGATGATGGCTCGCGGCGACTCGATCGGTGTGTTCCAGTTCGAGTCCGACGGGATGCGCGAGGCCCTGCGCAAGGTCAAGCCGACCGAGTTCGAGGACCTCGTGGCGCTCAACGCCCTCTACCGCCCTGGGGCCATGCGCCACATCGACACCTACGCGCGCAACAAGCGCACTCCGGACGGGGTGTCCTACATCGACGAGCGCCTGCGCGCGATCACCGAGGCCACCTACTCGGTGATTCTCTACCAGGAGCAGTCGATGCAGATCGCCAAGTCGGTGGCGGGGTTCTCCGGCGCCGAGGCCGACGACCTGCGCAAGGCCATCGGCAAGAAGAATCGCGAGGCGATGGCCGCGCTTCGCGCCCGCTTCTTCGAGGGCGCGCGCGCCACCGGCACGAGCGAGCCCGTGATCAACGAGCTGTGGGCGGTCAACGAGGCGGCCGCCGACTACTCATTCAACCGCTCCCACGCGGCGTGTTACGGGCTGATCTCCTACCGCACCGCCTGGCTCAAGGCCAACTATCCGGCCGAGTACATGGCCGCGCTGATCTCCTCGGTCATGTCCACCAAGGACAAGGTGCCCTTCTTCGTGACCCAGTGCGAGGACATGGGCATCGAGGTGCTGCCGCCCGACGCCAACCAGTCGGGGCACGACTTCAAGGTCGTGGAGGGCAACATCCGCTTCGGGCTCGACGCCGTCAAGGGCCTCGGCTTCGGGGCCGTCGAGGCGATCATCAAGGCGCGCGAGAAGGACGGCCCGTTCGTCTCGATCTGGGACTTCTGCCGGCGAGTCGACTGCCAGGCGGTGAACAAGCGCGGCGTCGAGTCGCTGGTCAAATGCGGCGCCTTCGACTCGCTGCCCGGCACGCGCACCGGCGTGATGCAGGTGCTGGCGCAGGCCCAGTCCGCCGGAGCACAGAGCCAGCAGGACGCGCAGCTGGGCCAGGGCTCGTTCTTCGATCTCGGTGGTGGCGACGATGGGCCGGCGGCGCACCAGGACCTGCCCATCCCGCCCCTGGAGAACGACCGCAAGCAGCTGAACGAGTGGGAGAAGGAGACGCTCGGCCTGTTCCTGTCGAGCCATCCGCTCAAGGAGGTGCGCCATGCGCTGCGGGCCAAGGTGGACTGCTCGGTGGCCGATCTCGCGGCCAAGAAGGACGGCGAGTGGGTCACCGTCGGGGGCATGATCGCCGAGTGCAAGCGCATCCGCACCAAGAAGGGCGACCCGATGATGTTCGCCACGCTCGACGACCTCGAGGGCCAGACCGAGCTACTCGTGTTCAACTCCGCCTACGCCGCCAACGCGGACAAGGTCGACCTCGACAAGATCGTGATCGTGCGGGGGCGGGTGGATCACAAGGAAGCGGGGGAGACCAAGCTCGTGGCCCAGGAGGTCACGCCCTTCGAGCCCAGCGAGGAGGAGGTCGCAAGGGCGACCGAGGAGGCGGCTCGCGAACCGCTGGTTGAGCGGCTCACCCTCCACGTCTCAACCGGAGTGCCGGAGGGCTTTCTGGAAGAGCTCAAGGAGGTCGTGGGACACCACCCGGGTGACCACGAGCTGCTGCTCGCCGTCGGTGAGCGGCGCCTCGTGCTGGGCGGCGAGTTCCGGGTTTCTGCCACGAGCGCATGCCGGTCGGAGCTGTCCGGTCTGCAGGGCACCTCTCGTATAGCGGCTGCCTAGCTCTCGGTCTACACTTTTGGCGTGGCGCCGATCTCAGAACGCACCACCGTGGAGCTCCACGAGTGCCGCCAATGCTGCTCGTTCTGTGATCGCACCGTGCACCCCTCGGGCTGCATCGCCTCCGGTTGCCAGTACCTCTACCTCTACGACGACGAGCAGAGCGGGCGCCGCTTCATGGGCTGCATGAACAAGGTGTTCCGCGGCGAGATCGACGTGGAGCTCTTCGAGCAGGCCGAGCGCACACGACACGGGTTCGGCGGCGTGAAGATGAGCGGCCTGCCGCTGCCTCAGTGCCGCTCGACCGTGGAGCGCGCCTACGACGGCTACACCGAGGCGTTCGACTGCGTGAACCCGGGCTTCTTTCGCAAGCCCACGCCCGAGGACGCCGACGCGGCGTTCGACATCCGCGACCTCTAGAGCAGCTAGGCGAGCAGCGCGGCGCAGCCGGCGAGCCATACGAGGCTGAGCGCGGTGCCGGTGACGCCGATGACCTCACCGGCGATGGCAACGCCCGGCGCGCCGCAGGCGCCGGAGCGCCGTGCCTGGCGGCCGAGCGCCCAGGCCGTGACCGACAGGGGGAGCGCGATCACGAACAGGAGGCCGAGCGAACCGATCAGCACGATCAACCCGAGCAGGCCCAGCACGAGCGACCAGACGGCGTAGCCAGAGCCGGGTGTGCGGGCG
This sequence comes from uncultured Thermoleophilaceae bacterium, assembly GCA_963728495.1. Classification (GTDB taxonomy): domain Bacteria; phylum Actinomycetota; class Thermoleophilia; order Solirubrobacterales; family Thermoleophilaceae; genus JACVRW01. Next base: position 78,066 of record CAVSKI010000004.1, read on the forward strand.
GCGGGCGCCGCGTCCACGGGCAGCCAGCGAAGCGCCTGCCAGAGGTCCTGGGTTGAACGCGCGTGCCATGCCTCTCCCACGCGCTGCTCGAACTCATCGGCGGTCAGACGCCCGGTGAGCCAGTGGCGGCGCAGGAGTCCGACCGTGTACTCCCTTTCCTGATCCGATACGAGCAGCGCGGACACTTTGTAACACGATGTTACAAGCCCGTGGCTACCTGCGCAACGGGTCAGGAGCGGCGGCGCTTGCGCGAGCGCAGGCCGTTTCTGCGCAGGTCTTTCATGCGGTCGACGTCGACCTTGTCGGGTGCGTGGCCACCCGTTCCGGGGCCCTCGAACAGGGCGGGCAGCTTCTCGAAGCGGGGCTCGGAGAGAAATGCCCCGCAGCCGCGGGCGCCCAGCTCGCCCTCGCCGGGAATGGCGTGACGGTCGCGGTTGGAGCCCAGTGCGCTCTGGGAGTCGTTCACGTGCAGGCACCGCAACCGCCTTCGCCCCACGATCTCCAGGCACCGATCGATCACCTCGGCCAGCTTGTCGGCGGTGGTGATGTCGAAGCCGCTGGCCAGCATGTGGCAGGAGTCGAGGCAGACTCCCAACCGTTTGTCGGCGCCCGCCAGGTCGATCAGCTCGCCCAGCTCCTCGAAGGAGCGCCCCAGCGTGTTGCCCGCGCCGGCCGTATTCTCCAGCAACAGGCGGCAGCTATCGGACTCGCCGAGCGCGTGCTGCAGCATCTGACCCACCCGCGGCAGCGCCTCCTCGATCGGCTCCCCGACCGTCGAGCCCGGATGCAGCACCACCCCGTCGGCGCCGATCTCGTCACCCATGCGCAGCGCATGCACGAGCGAGTCGCTCGACTTCTTGCGCATCTCGCGGTCCTTGGTAGCCGGGTTGATCAGGTAGACAGCGTGGATCGTGACCGACCGGATCGGACCGCTCTTCTCGCGCTCGCGAAACTCGGCGATATCGTCGTCGGACCAGCGGGTGGGCCGCCACTGGCGCGGAGACTGGTTGAAGACCTGGATGGCCTCGCAGCCGCGCTCGACCCCACGTTCGTGGGCCTTGGCCAGGCCTCCCGCCGTGGACACGTGTGCGCCGATTAGCATCGAAGGGTATGAGGGTGAGATTCGCACCCAGCCCGACGGGCATGCTGCACATCGGCGGCGCGAGGACGGCACTGTACAACTGGCTTCTCGCCCGGGGATCGGGCGGCACCTTCGTACTGCGCATCGAGGACACCGACCGCGAGCGCTCCACGCCCGAGAACCTTCAGCAGATCATCGACGGCCTGAGCTGGTTCGGGATCGACTGGGACGAAGGGCCGATCTCGCAGTGGGAGCGGCGTGACCGCCACACCGAGGCGGTCGACCAACTGCTCGCGTCCGGCGACGCCTACGAGGACGAGGGCGCGGTTCGCTTTCGCGTTCCCCAGGAGGGCGAGATCACCTTCCGGGACGCGATCTTGGGCGACATCACGAACCCGTACTCGGCCATCAAGGACTTCGTGATCCGGCGCTCGGACGGCAGCCCGCTCTACAACCTCGCGGTGGCGGTGGACGATCTCGACATGGGCATCACGCATGTGGTTCGCGGCCAAGACCACGTGTCGAATACCCCGCGCCAGCTCATGCTGCTGCGCGCGCTGGGCCAGGAGCCCCCGGTGTACGCCCACATCCCCCTGCTTCACGGCACCGACGGCAGGAAGCTCTCCAAGCGCCACGGTGCAGCGTCGGTGGGCGAGCTCCAGGAGTCGGGCTACCTGCCGGAGGCGGTGCGCAATTACGTCGCGCTGCTCGGCTGGGGCTACGACGAGACCACCACCTTCATGACCACCGACGAGCTGATCGAGCGCTTCGCCCTCGAGCGGGTGTCGAAGAACCCGGCGATGTTCGACGAGCAGAAGCTGCGCTGGATGAACGGGCATTACCTGCGCGAGCTGCCCACGGAGGAGGTCAGGGTCCGCCTGGAGGAGCTGACCGGCCGGGAGATTCCACTCCAGGCGGTGGCCATCAGCCAGGAGAAGATGCAGACGCTCTCGGAGTTCTGGCCGCTGGCCAAGTTCCTCGTCGAGCCGCAGGACTTCGACCAGAAGGCGTGGGACAAGGTGATGGGCGACGGCGCGCCCGAGCGCCTGAACGCGGCCCGCGAAGCGCTCGAAGCGCTCGACTCGTTCCAGCCCGCGGACGTGGAGGGGGCGCTGCGCTCGGTGGTCGAGCGCCTCGAGGTCAAGCCCCGGGAGGTCTTCCAGCCCGTGCGCGTGGCGATCAGCGGCACCACGGTTTCGCCCGGGATCTTCGAATCGGTGGCCGCGCTGGGCCGCGACGAGACCCTGGCGCGCATCGACAGGGCGCTTCAGAGGGCCACAAACGCCTAAGCGGCGGCGCGCGCCGCCTCAACATTTGGGGGAACGGTGCCGATAGCTCAGGGGGACGGATCCCGCTAGTTACGACTGTTTTGGACCCCAGCCGAAAGCATGATGCGAGCCTCTGCCATAACCAATCAAGCCAGCGCCGAGTCGGTGGTCAGCCGACACAACGAGGGCCACGGCCGTCGTCTGACCGCCGCCTTCCAGGCGCTGGAGGCCTTCCCGGCTCTCGCCGAGTCCCGCAACCGCGTGTTGAGGGTCGTGCGCGAGGATCAGACCTCGGTAGGCGAGGTCGTGGCCGCCGTCGAATCGGATGTGGCGTTGGTAATCACCGTGCTGCGCATCGCCAACCGGACCGCGCAGCGCAAGAAGGGCAAGATTGCCACCATTCCCGACGCGGTGGACATCCTGTCCCCCGAAGGCGTGGAGACGCTGGCCGCGCGTAGCGCGACCTTCGATTTCTTCGAACGCACGCCGGGCTGGGATGTGATGCCCGAGCGCTTTCGACTTCATGCGGTCGCCACCCAGGCGGCCGCGGATCGCCTAGCCCGTGAAATGGAGTTCGAGGACCGCGACGAGCTGCTCTGCTCGGCGCTGCTCCACGACGTGGGCAAGCTCGTGCTCGCGCACGCCTACCCGGGCTATCCCTCGCAGGTACACGGGAGCGCGCGCACTCCTGAGGAGCGCATCCACCGTGAGCGCTTGGAGCTGGGGGTCGACCATGCGTTGGTGGGCGGTGTGCTCGCGCGTCGCTGGGCGCTGCCCAATCGGCTCGCCCGAGCCATCGAGCGCCACCACACCGAGAACGCCGAGGGCGAGGCCGCGCTGGTGCGCCTGGCCGACATGCTGGCCCACTACGGGCACGCCCAGCCGGTGAACCCAAAGGCCCTGCTTCAGGCCGCGCGCGCCTGCGACCTGTCGACCGAGCAGCTGCGCGCGGTCATGTACGAGCTTCCGCAGGGCACCGGTCACGCAAAGCGCAACGTCGATCCGTGCCCGCTCTCCAACCGCGAGGTCGAGGTGCTCAAGCGATTGGCCGAGGGCAAGGTCTACAAGCAGATCGCGCACGAGCTCGAGCTCTCCACGAGCACGGTGCGCACCCACCTTCACAACACCTACGCGAAGCTCGGCGCCGTCGACCGCGCCCAGGCGGTCCTCATCGCCACCGAGCGCGGTTGGATCTAGTCGTCGAGGCCCGGCACCCTGCCGTTTCGGAAGGCGTCCACGAACAGCCCATGGTCCTCTCGCACCTGCTCGCCGTAGTGCGCGCCGAACTCGGCCAGCTCTGACGGCAGGTCGTCGTCGATCACCGCCTCGATGGCCTCCTCGGTCTCGAAGCCCACGAGCTCCTCGGAGCTGCCGGCGTCGGAAACGCAGTGCACCTTCGCGGTGGCTTGTCCCAGGTAGGTGAGCAGCGGCAGGATCTCGTCGGGGTCGGCCAGCGGCTCCCAGGAGAGGTCCGCCTCGTAGGGAGAGATCTCCTGGACCACCTGTCCCTTGCCGCGCAGCTCGCACCAGCCCAGCCAGGGATCGGCGTGAGCCTGCAGCGCGCGCTGAGAGATCGCGGTGCGGTGGCCCGAATGCTCGAAGTGCTCGGTGATGCGCTCGTCCTCGACCACCCGGCTGGGGGCGGCTACGTTGCCCTGCTTCATCGAGAGGATCACGTCGTTCTCGAGCGCCTGGGAGCTTCCCTCCACAAGGAGGTTGTAAGCCGGGAGGCCGGCACTGCCGATGCCGAAACCCACGCGGCCCACCGCGTCCTTCACGTCATAGGAGACCGAGTGCTGGCGCTTTTGCTCGGGAATCGTCTCGAGGTAGTCCGAGTCGCCGCCAACCCTTCCCGCTCATCGTCGTCGAGGCGCCGGGCACTGAGCTCTCCTTGAAGACCCGATCGTGACCCTCAACGCGGGTGGCCTCTCCAGCATGTGCCAGCGGGTTTGCAGGCGGCCTCCTCAAGAACGTCCCGCAATGCCCCCTCCGTGTTTTCGAGCGGAGCCGGAACTCGTCGTCCTGCTCGCCGTGATGAACCGGGCCACCTGCTCGAGTGGAGAGGCCGAAGGTCTCGATCATCCCGGCGATCGTCTCGTCGGAACGCCTCACGAAGCCGAGCAGCGCCAGGCTGGCCGCCATCCGCTTGAGGTCCCAGGTGAGTGGCCCAGGTAGGCCTCGTCGAAGTCGTTGACGTCGAACACGAGGATGCCGGCGTCGTTCACGTACGTGCCGTAGTTCTCGGCGTGCAGGTCACCCTGAATCCAGATCCGGCTGGTGCGCTCGTCGGCGTAACGGTCATCGGTCTCGGCGATGTCGGCGTAGAACAGACAGGCGCTGCCGCAATCAGGAGGAAGGTCCTGGGCCATCTTGCGGAACTTGCGCCTCTGAAGGCGCGCGGGTCCGCGTCGATGAGGTCCTCGAAGGCGTCCACCAGAACCTCGACGATCTG
>CAVSKI010000005.1:0-390499 GCA_963728495.1 uncultured Thermoleophilaceae bacterium
ACGCCGCGCACATCATCTCGACCTTCCTCCTCCGCAGGGCGCCTATGTACCCCGAGAACCTGGGTCAGCGCGCTGTCTCGTGCCTCGTCCGCCTTCAGCTCGATCACGACCAGGGAGCCCGCCTGATCCTCCGCGAGAATGTCGATCCGACCGGTTGCCACGTGGCGCTCCGTGCCTCCGTCGACGATGTGGAGCGCGGGATCGAGCTGGTCGATGTTGTCGCGGAGCGCCATCTGCATATCACGCTCGAGCCCGAACTTCAGGTCGCGCGCGCCCTCTACTTCCTCAACTGCGGCGGCGGTCCCGGCGCCGTCCGCCCCGTACCTCCCATCGTTTGATGCGCCTTCCAGGCGGCGATCGTCCCCGGCTTGATGTCTACACCTACCTCTTCGCGCAGCCGCCGGGCGACTTCCTCGTTGGGCAACCCCTCGGCGGCTAGCTCAAAGGCGCGCCTCCTTACCTGTGCCTCGTCAGTCACCGCACCTCCCTTCACCGCTAGACGAGTGGAACTACATCAGGTAGCTGTGCCCGTCGTTCCGCCGGCAGCCCGGCCGCTCCTTTGCGCGAAGCCGCGGCCAGCCCAGCCTGTCGCCTACGCCGCCAGCCGATATTGCTGCACGATCCGGGCGTCGCTCGAAGGGACATATCGGGCCGCCGACCTGAAACCGCGCACGGTGTCGCTCCGACCCGAGCAGATGAACCCGCTTTCTCTGTCGGAGCCTGCCTTTCCGGCACGGTGGCCGCCGATTAACGAACGAAGGCGCAACGGGAGCCGTCGGGGCGCCTCCGGCACGCCGACCGCGCTGCTGATGTCACGCCACACACGACGAACACCGACCTCTACACGGCTTCAAGCCTTCATGAGCCCTCGGGCTCCGTCGTCGTGCCGGAGTTGAAGTAGACACCGCACGACGGCGCTCAACCTTGCGTGCCGACGCGCCGATGGAGAAGGAGTGGGCCAGGCGGCAGGACTGCCTGGCCTCCGATCGCTTGACAACGAGGTTCGGCAGAGAGGAAGTACCCGGATTCCCCATCGCCCCCGTTCCTCGGCAGCGTGCTGGACCTCCTGCTCGACCACCTGGGGACCATGCAGCTGTGACCGGGCGCTCGCGGATCCGCGGTGACGGACCTCCACCTGCCGAGCGCAGACCGTAATGCCTAGCGATACCGACGAACATGGGATCCCGCGGCGAGGCAGTGCCCTGCACCTTGCCTACGACGTTAACTGCGACCCCGAGGCTCTGAGCGGGGCGATCGCCGGCGCGAACGGCGCCGCGTCGATCGAATGGCGCAGCCCACTGGCTGACCAGCGCTTTGCCGAATTCAACGACCGCGACTTCCTGGTCGCCGTCGACCGCGGCGACCTCGCTGCCGAGTTGGTTCTGTGGTGGCCCGAGAGCGGGCCGCGTTGGGATGCAATCGGGGTCCGCAGCGAGGGTGGTGTGGTGCTGGTTGAGGCCAAGGCCAATGGCGGAGATCGCAAGCAGCCGCCTGCGGAGCGGGGTCGTCGGGCAGCGCGAAGGGGCTTGCCAACCGCGACCAGATCGCACAGTCGCTGGCGATCACGCGTGAGCACTTCGGGCACTTCTGCACGAAGGCAGCGTGTCGGCATCGTCGGCAGGCGCGCTTCAGGAACGCCAATCGCTGTCCAGCGCGCGCCTGTGCTTCTTCGAACGCCTCGACGTTCCCGGCGCGACTCGCCCACGTCTACTCCACCGACGACAAAACCCACATTTCCACCACCGCTGAGCAATTCGACGAGCAGCGCGACAGTGACGTTCAGACGATGGGTCTCGCCAAGGTCAAGCTCGCGGCGCTGGTGGGCGCTTACTGCCTGCCGTGCCCGATGCATATCAGCGCTTGCGCGCCGCTGTGGTCTGACATCAGCGGACGGCTTTGCATCTCGCGGTGCCTGTGGCTCGGCAAGGGGATAGGCGCCCCATCAACATCGCCGCCAGGCACAGCCAGTAGTGGTTCCGCCAGTGGGCCGCGGTGCCGCTCGCGGGATCGAGGGTGCCGGTGGTCGACAGTAGCCGGTCGGTAACAGGCGCGCGAAGCCATGGTTGACAGGGTGCACCCAACGGTCCCGACAACGACTACGCCGCCTCCTAGGATCTCCCCATGAGCGGCGGCATCTTCCTCTTGCGGGGCGACGACGAGTTGGTCGAGATGCGCGAGAGCCCGTACGAGGCCGAGGATGTTCTTCAGGCGCTGATCGCGAAGTTCCCCAGCCTGCTCGCTGGTGACCAGTATGCCGGCGATACGCCGCGCCGCTGGCTGCTCGTTGGCCGTGAGGCTGCGCTCCCCGACGACGAGGACGCGGCCGGCCGCTGGTCGGTCGACCACCTGTTCCTCGACCAGGACGCCGTGCCGACGCTCGTCGAGGTCAAGCGCAGCTCTGACACACGCATCCGCCGGGAAGTCGTCGGGCAGATGTTGGACTACGCCGCGAACGGCGTCGTCTACTGGCCGCTCGAGCAGCTGCGCGAATTCTTTGCCCGCCGGTGCGAGCACGACGGCCTCGACCCCGTCTCGGTGGTCGCCGAGGTTGCGGGCAGCGAGGTCGACGTCGAGGAGTTCTGGGGGCGCGCCGGCGACAACCTGCGCGCCGGGAAGGTGCGGATGGTGTTTGTCTCCGACGAGATCCCGCGCGAACTGGCTCGTGTCGTGGAGTTCCTGAACGGCCAGATGAACCCGGCCGAGGTCATCGCGATCGAGATCAAGCAGTACCTCGGCGCGGACGGCATGAAGACGCTGGTGCCGCGCGTGATCGGCCAGACCGCGGAGGTCGAGGCCCGCAAAGGCCGTCGCACGTCAGGCGAGGGCGCGACAGTGGGATGAAGCAATCGTTGTTCGCTGATCTCATGGAGAAACGCGGGGAGGACGAGACGCGGGTTGCGCGCGAGCTGTATGACTGGATGCTCGCGCGCGGCTGGAGACCGACCTTCGGAAGAGGCAAGCAGGACGGCTCGTGGATTCCAGTCTTCGCCGCGAACGGTCGCGAGCATTACCCGATCGCCCTCTACAGCTATGGGCGGATCGAGGTGCAGTTCCAGCATCTGAAGGCGCGGGCGCCGTTCGACGACGAGCAAACGAGGCTCGAGCTGCTCCGCCGCGTCAACGAGATCCCCGGCGTCTCTTTCGGACGCGAGGTCATCACGAAGCGACCTTCGATCCAGCTCAGCCTCCTGGCGAGCGACCCGGCGGCGCTTCAGCAGCTGAAGCGAACAATCGAGTGGGTCGAAGCCGAGGCGAGCCAGAGCGGCGTAGCAGACGGCCGGAAAGCACGAACCTCCACGCGTCCAACACGCGAATCATCAAATCCCAGCGCGAGATGGACCAGCCGCCACCGTCCTACTAGGTCGTAGAAGCGGCGCGCAGCCGCGCACTCGCGCTGTCCAATTCAATCGTTAGGACTTGTGAGCGTCCGCGCCGCCTTCGCTCGCCGAGCCCTGTTGGTGATGGTCGTCGCCTCCACCGGGACGCATGGTCCCGTGGTACTCGCCGGCGCCAGTCCTTACATTCCACAACGATTCGTTGCCGCTCCGGCAACCTGGGGGACTTCGACGGTGACGAGGACATCGATCTGCCGCAGAATGCCGAGCCTCCCGCATATGGGCGTGGTGCTCGACCACACCATCCCGGACGCGGGGCCTTCAGGTATCGGCCCGCCCATAGCTTGTAATATCGCCCGCGCCACGGGGGGTCACGCAGGTTCCGACCCTAGCGCGAGCGCCGGGTACGTGAGGCGGCGTGGTACACACAGCTCTAAAACAGAGAGGGATCGCCGCTCGCGCAGCGGTGCCGGCAGGGCACCGAGGAACAGGTCCTTGCCGCGCTGCAGGCGCTCGACGGGGACCCCACGATTGTGGGTGCCAGTGAGTGGCCTGCTGAGCTGCTAGGTCTCGACCAGCCCGGGCTTTACTCCTGGTGGGTGGACGCGGAAGGTGCGATCGACCTAAGCGCGGGGATCGGTGCCGAGGTCCGCGAGGGGCGGATCTATGCAGGACAGACCGGGGCCACGAAATGGCCGTCCGGAAAGACCGGACGCGCGACCCTCGCCAGTCGGATCGGGCGGAACCATCTACGAGGACGAATCAGGGGCAGCACCTTCAGACTGACACTGGCTGCCGCGCTCTGGCGACGTGCTCGAGCTCGAGACCGCTGGGCCTACGAAACTCACGCAGGCCTCAGAGAGCAGACTGAGCGCTTGGATTGTCGAACACCTGGCAGTAGCGGTATTCCCCTTCGATGATCCCGACCCACTCGGGTGGCTCGAGGAACGTGTGCTTGACACTCTCGATCCACCGCTAAATCTCGACCGCAGGATGCCCAGCCCAGTTCGGCAGCAACTCAGGACGCTCCGCCGCCGACTCTCCCAGGGTGAAACGTCCGCTTAGGCCGCTAGCCGATACGGCTCCACGACCCGGCGTCGCCCAGGGACAGATCGGCCGCCGACTCGACACCCGGGCCTAATTTGGAGCTACGAGGGAGGGCCTCCCGGCACGCCAATGCGCTGCGAGCTTTGGCGTTGTGTGCAACAGGTGCTGAGCTCGGATCCCTGGATTCCGACGACGCCTCCGAGCGCCACGCCCTCTGACAAATGCCATTCCACGGCCTCGGCCGCCTCAACGGTCACATGCGGGCGCGTCTGCGGCGTGCCGGGAAGGACTGATCCCACTCAGCGCGGGTCAGTGACCGGCCGGCGAGACGGCAGATCCGCTCGCGCCAGGCGCGTGCGGAGTCGTCGAGCAAGAGGCGGTCCCAGACCAGGACGGCGCCGGCGCGGTCTGCGGACACCACCTGTCCGGCGGGGGTGACGGCGACGGCTTGCACGGGCGCGTGGTGCCCCTCAGGGACGATCCCCAGCGCACGCCGTTCAGGGACGTCCCCAGAGCCTCACCGTGCGGTCGGCGCCGGCCGACACGAGAGTCCGGGCGTCGGCGCGAAAGCCAAGTCAATACCTCGCCGCGATGGGCCTGGAGTGCGCCGGGGAGCCGCCTGCCGGGGGCGACGCCCCACAGCTCGATCTCGCCGGCGATGTCGCCCGAAGCGAGGTGACTCCCGTCGGGGCTGAAGGCGAGCGAGACGATCTCCGGGCTCTCACCTCCGAGCGGCCGCCCGACTGGACGCTGGCTGGCGACGGCCCAGAGCCGGATACTCCCGTCGAACATCCCGGCCGCAAGCGTCCGCCCGTCGGGGCTGAAGCGAACGCTGTACCCGGGTGTAGCGTGCGAGAGCGCCACGGGTGAGTGGCGATCGGCAGTGTCGCCCAGCAACACGGCGGGGTCGACCCCGCCGTGGCGACCTTGCCATCCGGGCTGAGCGCTACGCTTTTTGGTTTGATGCCGCCGTCGTCAAGGACCTTTACGGGCGGGCGGGTGCCGGCGGCGTCCCAGACCTGCGTAGCTCCGTCCGGGGCCACGGCCGCCGCCTGGCGACCGTTGTCGCCGAGGGCCAGGTCGACGACGCCGCGGCGCACCCCCGGCCGCGTGGGGCTGAGCCGCCGCCCGTGGCGGACATCCCAGAACGCGAGCGTGCCGTCGGATCCGCCCGACGCCAGCGTGCGGCCATCGGCGCTCAGCGCGACCGCCCTGATGTCCGGCAGGTTCAGCGCCACGGACGTAGTGAGCGGAACATCGCTCCAGGCGTCCCACAGCCGGGCCGTCCCGTCGACCCCCGCCGAGGCGACCATGCCACCGTCGTCGCTGAACTCCAGCGCCTGGACCGGACCCGCGTGCCCGGCCAAGGGCGGGCCGATCGCTCGCGCTCGGTTCACGTCCCACAGCCGGATCTCGCCGTCGAGCCCGCCGGACGCGACCGTCTTGCCGCGCGCGTCGAAGGCGATGGCGAGGACCGGCCTGTTCCCATGCCGGAAGGCGGCGAGCGGCCGGTCCGTCCTCCAGTTCCACAGCCGGATGCCGCCGTCCAGGCGACCCCAGGCGAGGGTCGCCCATCAGGGCTGAACGCGACGGCGACCGCGGCGCCGTCGCACCGGTCGAGATCGTCTCCCGCACGCGCCGAGCGGCGACGTCCCAGAGCACGACCGGACCGCCTTCCTTGCTCGTCGTGGCGACCGTCTCCCCGTCCGGGCTGAAGCTAAGGCGGTTGGCGGGAGTGGGGGCCCGGCCCGCGCCGAGCAGCGTGCGCCGGCGGACGTCCCAGAACTGAACCGAGCCATCGATAGAGGCGGCCGCGAGCGTGGCCCCGTCCGGGGCGAAGGCAACGTCAATCAGCTCCCCGCCTCCGCGCGCAGGAGGCAGCTCACTCGCACGGTGTTGATCGAGATCCCAAAGCCGAACCCGGCCGTCGCCTCCCGCGGTCGCGAGCCTGCGGCCGCCAGTGGGATCGAGGGCGATGCTCGAGACCTCGGTGCCGCTGTCGAGGACCCCGCCGACCAATCGGTCCCGCGCCACGTCCCACAGCCGCACGGTTCCGTCCGCGCCTGCCGTGATGACCCTGCCGCGGGGCGCGAAGGCGACATCGTTGAGCTGCGTGCCGGGTCGAGGAGCTTGTAGCGTCGCCAGAAGCCGAGGGCTCTCCTGCAGAGAGGCGATCAACCGGCCCGCGCCTCCGTGGTGGGAGCGATCCGGTACGCCTCCAACCCGGCAAGCAACGCTACCTCGAGGTCCGCACGCAGCTTGCCAGCAGCGTCGGCCGCCAGACGACGCGACGTTGCCACGTCAGCCTCGTGCTCCGCGATCCGCCGCTGCTCCTCCGCCCTGCTCGACTGGTGCAGCGCCAGAATCGCGAACACGCTGATCACCGCCACGGCGGCCGTCATGCCGGCGAACGCGGCGCGCACTCGCCTGCGTCGCGCGGTGAGCTCGCCGCGCTCGCGAAGCCGGCTGTCCTCCAGGAAGCGCTGCTCGGCGAGATTGAGTGGAATTGCTTCGTTCTCGTCCCAGAGCGCCAGCCGCACGCCCCGGAAGAGCAGCGCCGGGTCGCGCCCGCCGACCTCCCACTCCGCCGCTGCCTGTGTGAGCCGCAGGTGTTCGCGAAGTGACTCGCGATCGGAGTCGATCCACGAGCGGAGCCTTGGCCATCCGCGGATCAGCGCTTCGTGCGTGATCTCGACCTGCCGCGCGCCTGTCGAAGCGTCGCGGCTGGTCACGAGCAGGCGGCTGTCGGCCATCGCATTGATCACCGCTTCGACATCGAGGGAGGTGGCCCCGACGGCGGTCAGATCAGCGAGGGGCGCACGTCGGCGCGTGTCTTCGGTGTAGTCGCCGGGTTGCACGAGTCGCAGGAGGATGCGCCGGGCGATCTTCTGCTGATCCGCGCTGAAGCCGCCATAGATCTCGTCGGCCCGCTTGGCCAGGGCGCCAGCGACGCGGCCACTCGACTCATAGCCCTCGAGCGCCAGCATTTCACCCCGTCGGCGCCGCCAGACCTCGAGAAGGACGTGCTGAAGGAGGGGCAGCGCACCTGGACGATCGCCGACATCGTCCAGGATCGTCTCCGCCGAGACCGGCTCGACGGTGAGCCCGAGCTCGCCAGGCCGGCTCCTCGATCGCCGCCCGCAGCCCGGCGCGGTCGAGAGGGCCGACGAGGAACTGGTTGCCGTTGATAAGCGACGCGAGCTCCGGGTACTCCGCGCAGCGGTCGTAGAAGTCGGCGCGTATCGCGAGCACCACGAACGAGCTTGCCGCCGGGGATGGTCGACGCGTAGCGGACCGCGGCCAGGAAGCTGGCGCGCTCGCCCTCGTCCCGGCACAGCGTGAAAATCTCCTCGAGCTGATCGACGATGAGGAGCAACCGCTCCGGAGCACCATCGGCGGCAAGAGCCAGCGAGACCGCCAGGTCGAGACTGCGCTCGTCCGCCCGGAGGGCGTCCAGGGTCCGGTTCATCGACGCGCCGGTGGCGAGCCCCGCCAGCTGCGCCGCGAGGCTGTCGAGTGGTCGCTCTCCCGGAGCGAAGATGCGGACCGGCCACCGTTCGCTGTCGCCGAGCGCACCGGCTTCCAACTCAGGCACCAGGCCGGCCCGCAGGAGTGAGCTCTTGCCGCTTCCTGAGCTCCCGAGTACCGCCAGGAAGCCGTCGCCCGCATCTTCTCAACCAGGCGGCGGGTGTCGTCCCTGCGCCCAAAGAAGAACTCAGCGTCGCCGCGATCGAAGGTCGCGAGGCCGCGATAGGGCAGACGTCGCCCTGCCGGGGCTCGAGGCCTCCTCGTGTCTTGGCAGCCCGGTGATCGCCCTCACCAGGTCGCGATGCCCGTCGGCAGTCCGGAATCCCTCCCTCAGGTCGACCCAGGTGCGCTGATTGAGAAACGCGAGCACCGGATCGTGGGGTTCGGCGGCTCCCGGCAGCAACACCATGAACAGACGGAAGCCGCGATCCCGGCTCGCCCTGTCCTGGGCGACGGCAAGCTCCTCCCGGGCCCAGCCGCCGAGGCCGTGGGGGCCCACAAATACGGCGCACGCCGAGACGGTTCCCAGCGCCTCGGCGATCTGCACCTGCCACTCTTCGCCCCCGGCGCTCCAGCGGTCGAACCACGGCTCGATACCGTCACGGCGCAGGCGCCCGGCCACCTCCTCGACGGTCTCCGAGTCCTTGCGGTTGTAGGAAAGAAACACCCGCAAGCCGGGAACCGACATTTCTAGCTCCCGCGATGCGCCGGCGTCGACGAGCACTTTACGTTCGGCGCCTGCCGCAGCGCGCCGATTGCCGAGCACCTCCTAGGAGCGAGAGGGTATGCGGACGTGCAAGAGCGGCTGCGACGGCCGGAGACCAGGGACCGAACGGGATCGTCGCAGGTCGACTGGCGCATCGCGCCTCACCGCGGACGTTGCCCGACGGCTGACCATGCTAGCACCTCACGCCACCCCAGTCACCGCCGAGCTTGTACTTCGACAAGGGGGCCTTTCCGCGGACCCAGCACGCCCGATCCGCGTTACGGCCACGGTCGGGCGGAACACTCCTGGTGCGGGTTCCCCGTCAGACCTCCGAGCGTCACTTTGCCGTCGACGCCGAGGCGACGACTGGATCTGTACCGCAGTAGCAGTGTTCGTGGTTGCGCACGATCCACGGGTCGAATAGTCCAACCAATCTCCACCTCGAGCGTTCCCCCTCTTCGCTGGAGTGGAGCGAGTCGCAGACCACATTGACGTCTAGCCCGATGACCTGCTCCTCGCTCTTCTCCTGCTCGGCCCGCCTCCGCCTCGCTTTCGGCCGCCTCGTCGCGGCTCCTCGATCACCTGTGCGAGGGGCGGCTTGCGCTCGCCGTTCGTCTTCTCGGCGTGCTCGTCCGGTGGGGCATCGTCCGGCTGCGCCAGGAATGCCACCTTGGTTACCTCGCGATATAGCGCGAGCGCCTCGTCCTCGGGACGGGCCGCGAAAGTAAGGCGAAGCGCTGTTGCAGGGCTTCGTGTACGTGCCCTCGAACGTCACGGCTGCTCCCCGCGACCGGAGTGATGGGCTTGAAGTCGATGTCTTGAAGCGGTTGAAGCTCCTCTTCGAGCGAGTCCGGTATCTCCAGCGGGCGCTCTTCCATGGTGAACCTCTTCTACCTGTGGGGGTAAGTGCGTACGCCCTCGCCAGAAGTGATACAGCGCTAGCGCTGTGCACGCCCGAGGGCGGCTATCGGCCTTGCACGACCATTCCCCAGGGAAACGACAGCACTCAAGGAGCCACGCGTAAGACGAACGTCAGTAATGGCTGCGTCCAGCTAAACGGTCAGATTCAGCTTGACGCGTGGCCTATCAGAGTGGCATGCAGACGTCAAGTGCGCGGCTGTATTATCGGACCGGACCTCCCGAACCGTGGAACAGCCAACGCCGATCCGAGCGGCACCCACGGCGCTCCCGCTGGGCGCGAAAGCAGGACCGGCTCGGGCAGCACAACTGATCACGGGCTCTACGCGCCGACTTGACGGAAGGCGGCTTGGTCCGAGGCAGCGGCAGGTCCGCTCGGCTCGAGGAACCAACCATCCCTCGGGCACCGGATCGGAGTTCGACCGCTACCCCAAGGTCCACCTCGAAGCCCAAGTCAGGGTCAAGGAGCCCCAACCCGCCAGTACGTTGGGGTCGCTGTTGACCAGCGCGACCGCGCTGCTGTCTTCGGCCGGGCAGCGGGAGTCCGCGAGCGATCGCCGGAGGCGCTTGCCTGGTCGCCGACATCGGTCGTCTGCGTCGCCTAACTTGTGCGCTCGCCTTGCCAAAAACCAGCAGCTGAGGCATTGCCGAGTCGGGCGAGGTGCAATGACTGAGCCCGGGGACGAAGGTTGCAGTGGACGCCGCGTAGGCCTACCGTGGGGTTGTGGCTCGCTCGGTCGGGCCTTGCTCGGCGCTCCTGTTGGTCATTGGCGCTCTAGCTACTAGTTCCCCTGCGAGCGCGGGTGAGCTCGGTGTGACAGTGGAGGAAGATCAGGCGGTGGTCTCCTACCGCGCGTACGCGGGGGAGAGCAACCAGCTGACGGTCAGCTGGCTCGATCCGCGCTTCCTCGAGGTGAGTCCGGGCGTCTACGAGGTAGAGGATCCTGCCGGCATCGTCGTAGCCCCTGGCGCGGACTGCGCCCCATACCCGGGCGACCCGATCGGCGACCAACGGGTGCAATGCCGCATCCCTCAGGACGTCCGGGTCAGTGCCATCCTCGATCTCGGCGCCCGTGATGACGGCGTTTCCTTGAACGGGGTGCAGGGATGGACGGGCAAGATCTTCGGCGGTAAGGGGTCGGACAGCATTGGGGCGCCGGGCGCGCTCGGCGTCGGAGGGCTACCTGAGTGGGTTGCCGTTGAGCTGCTCGCGGCGAAGGGCAGTCAGGCCTTGGCGAGCGGGCGCCTTGATGCGTCGGCGCGCGCCCCCTGGATGCTGTTGGGCGGTCCGGGGCGGGACAACCTCGCGGGTGGACCAGGCGACGACGTCATCATCCCGGGCCGCGGCCGGGACTACGTGGAGGGGTCGCGCGGAAAGGACAGGCTCGTCGTCAAGGACGATTTCGCGGACTTCCTAGAGTGTCGTGGGGGATTGAACGTTGTTGTCGCCGACCGCTCCGACCTGGTCTGGGGGCGATGCGGCGCGGTCCGACGGCCGGGATGGGCCTTTGCCCGTCTGGGCCATGCCGGCAATGATTGGGACGGCTCCTACCGGGTGTACGCCATTGTGATCTGTCCATCCGATGGCCGACCGAGGTGCCGGGGGACGCTCTCGCTGGCCGTGCGTGGCGGCCGGCGCCTGTTCCACAGGGACTTCGAGATGCGTCCCGGCACGCTTCGGGACCTAGGTAAATACATCAGCGACCGGACCGAGGACACCCTGGAGAGGCGGGGCATGCGCGTGACGGTTCGCTCAGAAGGCGTTGCGGGCCGCGCTTGGACCAGGTCTCAAGTCGTTGACATCGATGAGGCGCAGGAGGAGGGCGACTGAGAGCCGGCGCCGCGGCGGCCATATTCGGCACCACCTTGGGCCTTCGACAGGAGGACCCCGTCACTACAGGAAGTATGGGCGGTAGCGCCTCTTCCACGTCATCAGTACACCCAGCTGTTCCCGGAAGTGTGCTGCGGGAGGCTGGTCAAGCGTCCAACTCGTATCTGCTGAGCAGCAAGGGCAAGCTTTCGGCCCTCCGCCAGGGCACTCTGTGGCGCCAGCGTCCACAGGGGTAACGTACAGACGCAAGCTGACCGTCCTTGCGGAGCCTCACCGCGACCTTGGTTTGGCAGGCGAAGGAGTCAATGTCCTCGATGCGACAGTCGATCCGGGTCGGGCTCATGCGGTGGCATCCGAAGGCCGCTTCGATGTTCTCGTAGTCGAATCGGTCAAGCGCCGCGTCGATCGCGAGCTGTGTGATCCGCCTGGACAGGGTTCGGCCGAGGACGACGCCGACTTCGTCGGCGGACCGGTAGCCGTCGGCCGTCTTGGCTGTGAGTCGCAGGTAGTACAGCCCAGCGGCGGTCGGCACTGGGAGCCGGATGCGATTGAGGCCAGCGCGCGCTCGCGCTCCGACCGTTTGTGTGAGCGTGCGGCCGGTCTTGTTCTTCAAGTCGAGTGTCACGTGCGCGCGGCGATTGAGCGTGTAGGAAATGAAGTTACGCTTGGGGCGGAGCCTGCTAAAGGCGACCCCCAGCCTCCGCGTCCGCCTCGACGGCAGCATCGACACCGTCGCTGCCTCGTCCCCAGATCGGAGGAGATATGTGCCGTCGTCGGTGACCGAAACCCAGTTCACCCGCCCGATGGAGGCTCGCTTGGCGGGCCCACCGAGCCGGTCGAAAGATCCGCCGCCGGGCCAGGGCTCCAGACCGGCGTCCCGCGACGTGCCCCATTGTTCGCCGCCATCGCCGGCGACCGTCGAAATGCGTCCCGTCGGGGCGACCCGACGCACATGCCTCGCGTTCCGGTCCGCGATCAGGAAATCGCTGCCGCGCCCGACCGCCACAGCGACCGGTGCCATCAGGCCAGCCTTCGTTGCGGCACCGCCATCGCCAGCATCAGCTCTCGCGCCGTTTCCCGCCGCCGTCTCGATAATCCCGTCGGCCCGCACCCGGCGCACGCGATGGTTGCCGGTGTCTGCCACGAGAACGCCGCCATCGGCCTCGACTGCGAGACCCATAGGGCGTCGCAGCGACACCTCGACGGCCGGCCCCTCGTCGCCGTTGAACCCGGGCTGGCCGGTCCCGGCGACCGTTGTGACGATCCCGTCGGCCGACACACGTCGCACGCGATGATTGCGGGTGTCCGCGACGAGGAAGCCTCCATCGGCCAGTGCGGCGACGCCGCCGATTGAACCAAAGAGTGCATCCGCGGCGGGGCCGCCATCACCACTAAAGGTTCCCTCGTCCTGTTTAGGGACCCGGCCGGCAACGATCGCTGCTCTGCCACTGGCTGAGAGCTTGACGACCCGTCCGCCGTATGGTCCGGCGATCAGCAGTCTGCCAGCGCCGGCAGGCGCGGCCACTCCGGGGCCCGAGTAGCGCCCGGCTTGGCAGACGCCCACCTGATGCGCACGGTCTTGACGGTCGCGTCGCGGCCGATCCGCACGATATGCCGGCAATGGACAACAACAAAGCCACCTCCGCGCAGCGGCGCGATCGGATCCGCGGCCAGCGGACCGAGCAGCAACTTCAACGCTCCGCCGCCCGCAAGCCGAAAGATCGGACGCGCTTCCGCGGGCGCGGCCGGGAGCGCTCCCATCAGCGCGAAGGCGAGCGCAGTGAAAAGCCAGGGCACCATGGTTCCGAGGTCCTCGTCGCCGCCGACTGTACTCCTTGCCGCCGGGCCAAAACGCCTAGCTCCACATCACCTGCGCGTGACCGCAGAAGCCGTCGATGCGCGCCGAAGTAGGTCTAGGCGCGATTCCTCCCACGCCGATCACAACCAGTCTTGCCTAAACCGCCAAACAATGTTGCTTCACCGGGCTTCGCTCGTAGGGACATATCGGGCCCCCGATACGACACGGGCTGATATCGCTGGGCGGGTCAGAGTCCAGGTGTGGCCAGGGACGAGAGTAGGTTGGGCTCCACGGTCTTGCGGCGGCTTCTGATCGGACACTCGTCACCCCGCGGCTGTCCGGGCACCACAGCCTGCGATGCGTTAGGGGAGGCTAGTTCGAATTCAGCCTCGATCCGCCTCCGCTCTACTTGATCGAGTCATTGGGAAGCGGAGCGGTCGTTCGCCAGATGTGCGCCCTCGATGACCTCCGGCTCAGCAGCGCTCCGATTCCTGCCGTTGAGCCCTGTGTGATCGCCACCTCCGTCAGCTCTGGGAAGAGTGCAGTCCGAGCCCGGGACTCTCTCAGGTCATTCCTCCTCCAGAACATCCCCGCCTGCCGGCGAGGCGTTTTGGCGCCAACCCGCTCGGGAAGACCGAGGCATGGCCGACACCGAGGCCCCGCCACCGCAGCAGGACGACGTCGAGCTGAACATCCCGCCCGAGGAGGTCGACACTCAGCGCAAGCGCGCCTTCGTCGCCTCCGGCCTCGGCTGGGGCCTCGACGGCTTCGACTGGACGATGTTCGCCTACGCGCTGCCGGCCATCACGGTGTCGCTCAGCCTGTCGCCGTCCGACGGCCCGTTCGTGGTCGCCTTCAGCCTCGTCGCCTCCGCCTTCGGCGGCGTGGTCGGCGGCACGCTGGCCGACCGCTTCGGCCGCGTGAAGGTCCTCACCTTCGTGATCCTCGGCTACTCGGTCTTCACCGCCCTCACGGCCACCGCCCAGAACCTCGAGCAGCTTCTTCTCTGGCGCACCCTTCACGGCTTCACCTTCGGCGCCGAGTGGGCCGTTGGCGCCGCTCTTCTCGCCGAGTACGCCAAGCCCGAGCAGCGCGGGCGCACCATGGGCATCCTTCAGAGCACCTACGCCATCGGCTGGGCCTTCTCCACCGGCGCCTATCTCATCCTGTTCGACGCCTTCAATGACGATCAGGCCTGGCGCTACCTCTTCCTGCTCGGCATCCTCCCCGCCCTCGCCGCCTTCTTCATCCGCCTCACGACCAGGGATCGCGTGAAGGTCAGCGCCGAGAACCGGTCGACGATCTCCTTCCCGCTGCTGTTCCGGCCCGAGATCCGGCGCACCACGATCCTCGCCACGCTCTTCGGCGTCGGTGGCCAGGGCACCTACTACTCGGTCTTCGTCTTCCTCCCCACCTTCCTGGTCGAGGAGCGCGGCCAGACCGTGGTCGGCACCGCCACCTACAGCTGGGTGGTGATCGCCGGCTCGTTCATCGGCTACGTGATTGCCGGTGTCATCCACGACGCCATCGGCCGCCGCCCCACGTTCACGTTCTACTTCCTGGGCTCGGCCGCCGCGATCGCGGCGTTCGTGCTGATCCCGATCGACGGCAGCTTCATCACCTACGCGGTCAGCTTCCTGCTCGGCTTCTTCGCCTCCGGCCAGGCCGCGGGCTATGGCTCCTTCCTGGCCGAGCTGTTCCCGTCGAACATGCGCGCCGGAGGCCAGGGGCTGGCCTACAACGTCGGCCGCGGTCTCGCCGCGCTCGGCCCCGGGTTCATCGGCCTCACCGCCGACGAGATCGGCCTCGGCGAGTCGATCATGATCGTCGGCTTCGTCGCCTGCACGCTCGCGATCACCTGCGTCTGGCTGCTGCCGGAGACCCGCGGCAAGGTCATCATCGAACCGGAACGACGGGAAAGCGGTCGAGAGGCAACTCGCCGGGGCGTGATCCGCGCCCGGCGGCGGCTACGGCGGCTAGTTGGTCCGGTAGAAGACGCAGCGGTAGAGCGAGGCGCTGCTGTTGATAGGACTGGCTCGTGTCGTCCCGGCGTCGCGAACGCCGGGATGGTGCCGCTGCCGATGTCGACGATCGTCGCTGCCAGTGGTGCTGTCCCGTGACCTGGACTGCCGGCCCTGATCGTGTAGGCAACCAGCTCGCTGAGCGTGGGCAGGCGCCCGCCGGCGTTGCCACAGGTATCGGAGGCGGCGAACCAGCCCGCCGCGGCGCGAGAGCTGTTGTCCCAGCAGACGCCGCCGTAGAGCGTGGTGTCCGCCGGGCAGCTGACGAAGAATGCCGCGGGCGGATCGCCGCCCAGCGTTGCCGCGTTGTCGGCGTTGGCCGCGTTGGTGGCATTCGTGGCGTTGGTCGCGTTGGTGGCCGTGGTCGCGGTCTCGGCCGTTGTGGCGCTCGTGGCGGTGGTCGCCGTGCCCGCGCGGGTGGCCGAGGTGGCTGACCCCGCCGTGTCGGCCGAGCCTGCCTTGGTGGCGTACTTGGCCCGCGACGCGCTCGGCACCTCGCCGAGCCGGCTCTCCTTGATCTGCTTGCTGCCCAGCGTGTTGTCTCTTGATCTTCTTCCCGGTGATCGTGTGGTTCTTGATGTCCTTGCCGTTCACTTGCACGGCGGCGTAGGCGCCGCCTCCGAGCGCGACGAAGACGGCGACGGAGGCCATGACGTTGGCGTAGCTGAGGTGGCGCATGCCCCGGTCATCGGCGCAGGCGGCCCTGACTTGACTAGGCAATCCTTCAGTGCCGTGCCGCAGAGCCGATTACAGGCCCATGACCTCCCGCGCGTCAGGCTTGCGGCGCCCGCTCATGCTCGCCGCTGTACTCGTGGCGGCGCTGCTGGCCACCGCCCCGCCCGCGAGCGCCAATCCGCCCGGGACCGAAAGTCCACGGCTCTACGTGCCGCACTACAACAACGATGAGATCGGAGGGTTCGAGGTCGGGGGCGCCGGCGGGCCATTCCCGATCGTGGGCTCCCCGTTCGACGGCGGCAGCGGCGGCCTGATCGCCCTGGCCTTCACCCCCGAGGGCAGCCGGGCCGCCGCCGCATTCCTGTTCAACGGCGGAGCGCAGGGGCTGTCCGTGACGCCCCACGGCTCCGTGGCGCTCGCCGGGAGCGCCATCGCGAGCCCGTCCGCCACGAGCGTCGCCGTGTCACCGGACGGGCACTTCGCCTACACCCCGACCCGGACCTTCGGGGCCACACCGGGCGTCGGCATCGTGCGCTACTCCATCGGAGACGGGGGCGCGCTGACCTCGGTCGGTTCCTCACCGTCCCCCAACGACTACTACGGCATCGCCGTGACTCCGGACGGGCGGTTCCTGTATGCCTCGGGTCTGAACGGGATAGACCGCTACGCGATCGCGCTCGACGGCTCGCTCACCGGGCCCACGTGCGGTGCCGTCCTCCATCCCGGCGCACAAGCTCGCCGTCTCACCCGACGGCCGCCTCCTCTTCGCCGGCGGCTACTTCGGTCAAGGAGTGGCCTCCTACGCGATCGCCTCCGACGGAGCGCTCACCGAGAACGGCGGCCGGGCGCCGACCGACACCGCTTCGGTCGAGTACATCGCCGTTGCGCCGGACGGTCGTCACATCTACCTGAGCGCGCCCAACCACGGCGGCATCGTCACCGCCACCGTGGCCGAGGACGGAGATCTGACCGAGACTGGCCACGACGCCCACCGGGGGATCTCCCGGCGCGGTCGCGGTCTCGCCGGACGGGCGCTATCTCTACTTCACCGACGACTACGCCCAGGTCATCCTGGGCGTGGCGTCCATCGGCGCCGACGGAATTCCCACGGTGCTGGACGATCTCTCCACTCCGTGGAGCAGCGGCAGCACTCCGACGCCGATCGTGATCCAACCCCGTCCCACTCCGGTCGCGAGGCTTGCCGTGCCGAGCGTGGGGAGCGGCAGGGAGGTGAGCTTCGACGCGAGCGAGTCGCTGCGCGCCGCGCGCTACGACTGGAGCTTCGGCGACGGAACCACGCTCGCCGACGGCGGTCCGAGCCCGGTCCACCGCTATCCGCGCCCCGGCACCTACGCGGTCCGGGTCACCGTGACCGACGGAGGCGGGTGCTCGACCCGTCAGATCTACACCGGTCAGAGCACCATCTGTCCGGGCGGAAGCTCGGCGAGCCTCGGGATCGACGTCGAGGTCCCGGCCGAGCCGGCCCCGCCCACGGTGCCCTCGTCCGCAGCGGACGACCTCGAGCCCGCCCTACGCCTCCGGCGTCTGTCGCTCTCCCGCAAGCGGCTGGCCGTGGGGCGCGGGACGACCTTCCGCTATTCGCTGTCCGGGCCCGCCAGAGTGCGCTTCACGATCGAGCGCCGGCTCGCCGGGCGACGCGTGGGGCGTCACTGCCGGCCGCCGACGCGCGCGAATCGCGGGCGCGAGGAGTGCAGGAGATTCAGGCTCGTCGGCGCCGTGACCACGGACGCCTCAGCGGGTCGCAACGCCACCGAGTTCGGTGGGCGCCTCGGCGGCCGCGCGCTTCGACCGGGCCACTACCGGGTGAGGGCGGTCGCGACGAGCCCCGCCGGCCGGCCCGCGGTCAGCCGTGCGGTCGGCTTCACCGTGGTGGCACGCGACTAGGCCGCTGCCCCGGCGGGGCCTGCCACACCAGCGTGTGCTCCAGATCGCTCCCGGGCCGCGACACCGAGTTGTTGTGGCGCCGTTTCGCGGTCCGCCCCCAGGAGTCGTCGCCGAACCACTCCGGCACCCCGAAGGGCAGGTCGCGCAGCGGGATGCGCGCATAGTCCTCCTCGCGGAACTTGCGTGCCGTAGTTCGGCGGCAGCGGATCGCCGTCGGAGTCGGGGGTGACGATCGCCCGCAGGTCGTCGATGCCCGCGCGCCACCTGTTCACCAGCGTGTTCGGGTTGCGGCTGCTCGGGTGGGGCAGCTCGAACACCGGCACGTCGGGACGGTCGTCCCAGAGGTCGAGCGCGGCCTGGGCCTCGCCGCCGAAGGCCACGATCGCCTCCAGGTCCGACCCGCTGACCATGTCGTAGAGCTTGTTGCGCCAGCGGCGATGGTCGTTCTGGGACAGCAGCGGGCGCGCGTCCGGTGCCCGCGACGGATGCAGCGCGTACGCGTAGGCGTTCACCAGCACGTACGAGCGCGTCAGGCCCAGCTTCGACAGGAACCCCTGCACCCGCTGCCCGGCGTCGCCCACCAGCGTGCGGCCCGCGATTCGCTCCGTCGGGCCGGGATCGGAGGCGATCCCCAGCAGCCGGGCCGAGCCGTTCAGGCGCCCGCGGTAGAAGATCGGACCCCAGTCGTACCAGAACAGCTCGCGCTTGTCGGCGTAGCTGGGCATGTCGTCGAGGTGACGGGCCAGCGCCTTGGTGGGACCCGGATCGAACTCGATCATCGTCGTCTCCTTCTCGTCGGCAGTGGTCCTCTCAGGAAAAGATCGGTCCCACCTGCGGATATTCCCCGATGAGCGCCTCGCGCAGGGCGGCCAGGCTCGGCGGCGGCTCGTCGCGGTCGTCCGCGGAGGCGCGGTAGCTCGTGTCGAGCAGCATCGGCTTGCCCCAGGCGATCACGCGGTCGACTCCCTCGAGGCCCTGGGGGTCGGCCAGCTCGCGCATGCGCGGCTCGCTGCCGTAGGCCAGATCGCCGTCGACCATCACCAGCTCGACCCACGAAGGATCGGCGCGGGCGACGTTCTCCCACGGATCGGCCTCGCGGCGCTCGAACACCACCAGGTCCGCGGGCCGCCCCTCCTCGAAGGCTGCCGAGCTTGTCCTCCAGGCCGGCGATCGAAGCGGCGTCGGAGGTGACCATCTCCACCAGCCGCTTCGCGCTCGGATCGCTCCCCTGCTCCTGCAGTGAACGCCGCGCGACCTTGAGCTCCGCCAGCAGGCTGGTGCTGCCCGACGGCAGCCAGTCCGCGCCCAGCCCCACCGGCAGGCCCAGCCGCAGCGCCTCCGCCGCCTTCGTGGTCTCGCCGTACAGCCGCAGGTTCGACTGCGGCGACCACACCAGCGAAGCCCCCGCGTCCTTCACATCGCCGAGCTGCGCCTCGCTCAGCGCGGTGCCGTGGATGATCACCGTGCGCTCGGTGAGACCTCCGAGCTCGACCAGCGTGTCGAGCTCCTCGCGCGAGCGCTCGTTGTCGGAGCGGCCCTCGGCCAGGTGGATGTAGAACGCCCTGACCTTGCCCGACTCGATCCCGGCCAGGATGCTCTCCAGCTCCGGCCGTCCGCGCGAGCCCGACGGCAGGTCGATCATCGAGCGCGCGCGCTGCTCGCCGAAGATCCACTTGTCGACGTTGCGCACGAGCGCCTCGTCCTGGTAGCTCGTGGCCTGCCCGCCGGTGCCCTGTATGGCCGTGACGCCGCCCACGAGCGCGCGGATCTCCGCGTAGCGCAGCTGGGTCTTGGGCGGCAGCGCGCCCAGCAGCTTGTTCTGGGGCTCGCGAACCAGCTCCTTGTAGAGGTCGCTGCCGCGCCAGGCGTAGCGGTTCACGAACTCCCGCGGCGGCTCCCAGGCGGCGAAGATGTTGAACTCCGGGTGGCCGTGCAGGTCGATCAGCCCGGGGCAGATCACGCCGTCGGTGGGATGTACCGGCACGCCCTGGGGCTTGGCCTCGGTAACCGAGGCGATCGTGCGGTCGGCGCCCACCACGACGTAGCCCTTCTCGATCGCGCGCTCGGGGGTGAGCACGCAGCCCTCGAGCGCGAAGGCCTCGGCGAGGGCGGCGCGCGGCATCAGCTCGTGGCCGCTCTCCTGCGGGGGCGCGATCTCCTCGGTCACGCCCTCCAGATAGGCGGCGTCGAAGAGATCGTGCATAGCCGCGAGTATCGCCGAAAAGAGGGTGCACGCGCGCGGCCCGGACGAAGAAGCGCACGGGTATGGACGCAAAAACTCCAATTTCAATGTAGGTTGGGCGCCGATGAGGAGGATCGCCGGCGCAGGGGTCACCGTCGCCGTATTCATGCTTGCCGCATTGCCCGCAGGCGCCGCCGCCAAGGCGACGGTGCTTCCGAGCACGGTGGGCGGCGCAGCCAACGTGCCCGCGGGCGGCGCCAGGTCGCTCACGCTCACCTGCCCCGGTACCGCCGTAGCCCTGCACGCCGCCCCGGTCCGCCTGCCGAGCGGCGTGAGAGTGACGAATTCCGGACCGAGCGACAATGTGCGTCGCTGGACACTGCGGTTCGGCTCTGTCGCACGCGCCAGCCGCAGGGTCAGCGCGACGCTGCGCTGCGTGCGGCTGGACCTGCCCAACGGCGTGACCGACGTCACGGTGCGGGTCAGCAGCGACAACCGGCCCAGCGTGCGCGTGGCGGCCGGCTCGACCGTGAATCTCTCGCTTCGCTGCCCGTCCGGCTATATCCCCACCGGGCAGGGGGTCGGCGTGAGCACCCGCGCGGTCAAGCTGGTCGCCGCCGTACCGAACGGCCGCGGCTGGGCGTTCCGGTTCGAGAACAACGGGGGCTCGATGGCCAGGGCGAACGCCTCGATCCGCTGCCTTCAGCGGGTGGCCTCCGGGCTTCGGGGCGGCGCGCGGACGCGCCTGGCCTTCGGTGTGAAGCGCGTGGCCTACAACGGCCCAGTTCGCTCGGGCAAGAGCCGCTCCATCAGCGGCAGCTGCGCTCGCGGCCGCTTCAGCGTGAGCACGGGCCTCTCGCTCGACTCGGGCGACGACATCTCGCTGTTGCGCAGCTACCCCTTCGGCAGCCGCGACGGAACGTGGTTCTTCAGCAACCGCGGGGCGCCCGAACCGGTGACGAGCTACCTGCTCTGCCTCTCGCGCGGCTCGCGCTTTCGCTGAGGCACGCGCGCCGCCAGTACGATCCCGGTAGGTCAGCCCGATGAGCGTTCATGCCTCTTTCATCGTCGACTTCTGGGAGGACCAGCTGGTCTCGAACAGCCGGCAGGGGGTGTTCCTGGTACTGGTCGGCTTCCTCGGCTCGTTTGGCTTCATCCGCCTGAGCACACGCCTGATGCGAAGCCCGCGGGTGCCCTGGTGGCCGGGCAGCGTGGTGAGCGACAGCGGCGTGCACCTGCACCACCTGGTGTTCGGCATCATCCTGATGGGGATCTCGGGCACGCTCGGCTTCTGGTTCTTCGACTCGGGCATCTGGATGTACATCTCCGCCGTGCTGTTCGGCATCGGGATCGGCCTCACCATCGACGAGTTCGCGCTGTTCATCCACCTGGACGACGTCTACTGGTCCACGGAGGGGCGAACCTCGATCGACGCCACGGTGCTCGCGGTCGTGGCGATGATCTTGCTGCTGCTGGGCGTGGATCCGATCGGGTTGGACGCAGACAACGCGTTCGAGGTCGTGTTCAACACCGTCTTCGGCCTCAAGCCGGTCGTGTTCGACACGAGCAACGCGGCGGCCACGGTCGCCAGCGTCGCGATTCTGTTGACCGTGCTGGGGCTCGCCCTGGCCTGCTTCGCCAAGCAGCGCAACGTGCACGGCACGGTTGGCTTCTTTGCCACCCCCGTGGCGATCTACGGCGTGATGCGCCTGGCCAAGCCCAACTCGCCCTGGGCTCGGCGCTTCTACCGTGAGCGGGATCCGGACAAGCAGCGCAGAGCCGAGGAGCGGTTTCGGCCCGATCGGCGCACCGAGGAGTACAAGGAGCTGTTTCGGGACGCGGTCGGAGGCAGCACGAGCGACGTGTATCAGGCAAGGCTCGCCCAGCGGGCGGCGCAGACCGAGGCCGCCGCGGGAGTGCGCGAGCGCGCCGAGCGCACCGTGGGCGCGGAGGCGGGCATGGCGCGGGCCCGGCTCGACCCCGACCAGCCCGCGAGCTGATCGGTGAACTTCGACCTGAGCGACGAGCAGCAGGCCATCCGCACCCTCGCGCGGGACTTCGCCACCGGCGAGGTCAGGCCGGTGGCCGAGGAGCTCGACCGGACCAAGAGCTTTCCCTACGAGATCGTCAGGAAGCTCGGGGAGCTCGGGCTGATGGGCATCCCCTATCCCGAGGAGCACGGCGGTGGCGGCGCCGACAACCTCAGCTACGCGCTCGTGGTGGAGGAGCTCGCGCGCATCGACTCGAGCGTGGCGATCACGGTGGCGGCCCACACGAGCCTCGGCACCTGGCCGATCTATGCCTTCGGCTCCGAGGGCCAGAAGCGAGAATGGCTCCCGCGGATGTGCGCCGGGGAGACGCTGGGGGCGTTCGGGCTGACCGAGCCCGAGGCCGGCTCGGACGCCGGAAACACGCGCACGACCGCGACGCTCGACGACGACGGCCACTGGGTGATCAACGGCTCCAAGCAGTTCATCACCAACAGCGGCACGGACATCTCGGGCTTCGTCACGATCACCGCCCGAACCGCTCGCGACGACGAGATCAGCAACATCCTCGTTCCCAACGGCACTCCCGGCTACGAGATCGGGGAGCCCTACCGCAAGATGGGCTGGAACGCCTCGGACACGCGGCCGCTGAGCTTCGAGGACTGCCGCGTGCCGGGGGAGAACCTCGTCGGCCCGCGCGGCCAGGGCTTCAAGCAGTTCCTGCAGACGCTCGACGGCGGGCGCATCGGCGTGGCCGCGATGGGCCTCGGCCTGGCCCAGGGCGCGCTCGACGAGGCGCTGGCCTACGCGAAGGAGAGGATCGCCTTCGGAGCGCCGATCTCCTCCTACCAGGCCATTCAGGTCAAGCTCGCCGACCTGTCCACCGAGATCGAGGCCGCGCGCCTGCTCACCTACCGGGCCGCGCTGGAGAAGGACGCGGGGCGCAACTTCAGCCTCACCGCCGCCCAGGCCAAGCTGAAGACCGGGCGGCTGGCGGTGAGAGCGAGCGAGGAAGCCGTGCAGATCCACGGCGGCTACGGCTACATCGAGGAGTACCCGGTGTGCCGCTTCTACCGCGACGCCAAGGTCCTCACCATCGGCGAGGGCACCGACGAGGTGCAGCAGATGGTGATCGCGCGGGCGCTGGGCTGCTGAGGCTCAGTCGTCTTCAGGGAGGCGCTCGAGATCCGCGAGGTCCTGGCTGGCGCCGCGAGCTTGCTTCATGACCCTCAGGTGAGCGAGCGAACACACCCGGACCGGGACACCGAGCAGGTCTGCCTCCACGGCCGCGCTATCGAGTTCGGCGAATCTGGGAACGCCGGGTGCTCGCTGAACGATGTCGAGCGCTCCCTTGCCGGTGTCCAGCGTGATGCTCTCGCCGCGGGCCAAACGCTCGTTGTGCTCGCGCGGCACGAAGGCTGCGCCCCCGGCCAGCGGCAGGGTGGCGTCCATCGCAACAAGCGCGTTGCCCAATCGCCGCACGTTCTCGGGCGAGGGATCGGGCACGATGTCGACGTCCTCGGTGGCGCGTACATAGCCGTGAGCTCCCACGGCAACCCCGCCGATGAGCACGAAGCGGACCTCGCCGTCGTGCAAGGCGGCCAGTAGCCCGCGCAGGTCGAGCGGGCTCACCTCCGCTTAGCAGCCCCGGCTATCGAGGTCATCTGCTGGGAGAGGTGGTGAACCCGGGCCAGGCGCTCGCTCATCGTCAAATTCCGGTCGCGCTCCAGGCGCAGCCGGGCCGCCTGGTCCAGCTCCGCCGTCTGACCGGTCGAAGGCCGTGTGCGCTTCCCATCCATTCTTCAACCTTACGCCCCGCCCCCGATACCGCGCTGAACGCTCATCCTGTTAAGGCATGCCTTCTAGCGGGTATCCATCCTCCGTGGAACCCACGGACCCACGCATGGGGCGTCGGCTCGCCGCTGCCGCGCTCGCTCTGCTGGCCGTGGCCGCGGTCGCGCTCCTGATCGTGCTGATCGGCGACAGCAGCCTGAGCAACCCGGTCCTCGTGGCCGTTCTCATCGCCGCCGCGCTCGCCGGCCTCGGCGCGTGGGCGAACGAGCGGGCGATGGCCAGGCGCCACGCCGCTCTCGACGAGAAGCGACGGGGCGACATGGCGGCCCGCGCCAAGGAGCTCGAGACCCAGGCCCACGAGAATGGCGGCGACGTCGAGAGCCTTCGCGGGCAGGTCGAGGACCAGCGCGAGCACTTGAAAAAGGAGCGCCAGCTTCGTCTGCGTAGCGAGCGAGCCCGTCGCGCCGAGCGCGAGTGGGCGCAGGAGCTGCGCGAGCAGGTGGTGCGGATGTACCGCAGCAATGGTCACAGCGGCGACGTGCGCGAGCTGGTTCTGGAGGTTGCCGTTCAGCTCTCCGCCGCCGAGAAGGGTGTGCTGCTCTCCCAGCGCGACGGCGACGGCGACGGCAAGCTCGATCTCGTCTGCCAGCGCGGATTCGAGGACGATCCCGGCAGCAGCTCGCTCGCCCAGCGCTTTGCCGACACTGTGATCGAGCGTGACGAGATCATTCGCGAAGACTCACCCGGCGAGGGCGATGCGGCGGCCGACGACGAGATCCAGAACCTCGTGGCCATCCCGGTCTACATGCTCGACGACTTCGAGGGCGTGATCATCTGCGCCAACCGCGAGGGCGGCTTCGAGGACCTCGACGACGACGTTCTGCTCGCGCTGGGCGACCACGCCGGCGCGGTGCTCGAGAACCACAAGCTCCATGGCCAGGTGCGCTCCTCCTACCTCGCGATCGTGCGCATGCTCGCCGACGCCATCGAGGCCAAGGACCCATTCGTGCGGGCGCACTCGGATGAGGTATCGGCATGCATGGAGGGGGTGGCTCGGCGACTCGATCTCGATGCCCGGGCGAGCGAGAACCTCGTGTTCGCCGGCCTTCTGCGCGATGTGGGCAAGCTCGGCATCACCGATCGCGTACTGCTCAAGCCCGGGCCCCTCAATGCGGACGAGCGGAAGGTGGTCCAGCTGCATCCGCTGATCGGGGCGCGCATCGTCGAGCGCGTGCCCGGCCTCGCCGGCCTCGCGTCCGGCCATCCGCCACCACCACGAGCACTGGGACGGCGGCGGCTACCCGGGCGGGCTCAGCGGCGACGAGATTCCCCTCGAGGCCCGGGTGCTCGGCGTGGCCGACACCTACTCGGCGCTCACCTCCACGCGCCCGTACCGCGAACCCGTGAGCCCCGAGCTCGCCTGCGAGGAGATACTGCGCTCGGCGGGCACACAGTTCGATCCGCACATCGCCGACCTGTTCGTGAAGGAGATGCGCCGCCGTGGACCCGACGAGGCCGACTACGGCACGCTGGCCGAATCGCTCGACGTTCCCGCCGTGCAGGCGCAGCGCGAGCGCGGCGAGCCGCTGCTGGGCCACGGTTCGATGGCGTCGACCGATCATGTGACGCTGCTGTTCTCGCACCGCTACCTGCAGGAGGCGGCGGACGCCGAGGCCAGTCGCGCGCAACGCCGCCAGCGGCCGTTCGCCGTGGTCATGGTGGAGCTGCTGACGCTGGCCGACATCAACCGGCGCGAGGGCTACGCGGCGGGCGACCGCGCCCTGCAGGAGCTCGGCCATGCCGTGGGCCGCGCGCTCGACGGCGTTGCCGCCACTCCCGGTCGCTACAGCGGCCGGCGGCTGGCCGTGGTGCTGCCCGGCACCGGTCACCAGCGCGCCAGCGCGGTGGCCGCCCGTGTGGCCGCGGGCTTCGACGGCACCCATCCTCCCATCCGTACCGCCGTGGCGGTCTGGCACAACGGCGACCACGGCGTCGACG
This sequence comes from uncultured Thermoleophilaceae bacterium, assembly GCA_963728495.1. Classification (GTDB taxonomy): domain Bacteria; phylum Actinomycetota; class Thermoleophilia; order Solirubrobacterales; family Thermoleophilaceae; genus JACVRW01. The sequence goes on from CAVSKI010000005.1 coordinate 25,727, forward strand.
TGCTTGCCCGGGCGCGGATGGCGCTCGACGCCGCCGCCACCATCGCCGACTAGCGCGTATCTAGGGTCCGCCGCGCATGAGGCGCACCTTCGCCCTGTGGCTTGTGCTGTTCGGCGTCTACGCGGCCACGCTGGGCCTCGACGCCGTCGGCGACTCCGACCACGGTGCTCGCGAGCGCGAGTACCTGATGGCGGTCGAGTCGCTGGTCGACGATCGAGACGTCGACGTTGACGCGGAGTACGCTGAGCGCGGGATCGGCTTTCCGCTCCTGCTCGTGCCCGCCTGGCTCGTGGGAGGCGAGGTCGCTATCGAGTTGTTCCTGGCGGCGATCGCGGCGCTGGCCGTGGCTCTGGGCTATCGGCTGGCGCGCTACGTGGTGCCCGACCCGTGGGCGCTGGGCGCCGCCGGCGCGGTGGGGCTGAGCCCGCCGTTTCTGGCTTACGGCAGCGCCGTCTATCCGGAGCTCAGCGCGGGCGCCGCGCTGGCCGGCGCCGCCCTGCTGACCATCCGCCTCGACGCGCGACCGGGCTGGCGCGCGGCGTTCGCCTGCTTCGCGCTGCTGGGCACGCTGCCCTGGCTGGGCGTGCAGTTCATCCCCGCCGGTCTCGTGATCGGCTTCTTCGCCGCCCGCGCGGTCTGGCGCGCGCGCAAGCGCACGCTCGCCTTCGGCGCGGTCGAGCTGTCGCTGTTCAGCCTGGCCGTATACGTGGGCCTCAACGAGGCGCTCTACGACGGTCCCACTCCCTACGCCGCCCTTGAAGAGAACGAGACCGCCACCGGGGCCTCCTCCCCCGGCGACTACCTCGCGCGGGCCTACCGCCTGGTGGCGCTCTTCATCGACCGCGAGTACGGGCTGCTGCGCTGGGCGCCGGTGTTCGCGCTGGCCTTCGCCGGGCTGTGGTGGCTGTGGCGCTCGCACCGCGACCGGCTGGCCCGCGCGGTGCCGCAGCTGCGCGAGATCGAGCTGACCGCGGACCTGTGCGCCGCGGCGGTGGCCGCCCAGCTGGTGGTGGCCGCCTTCTTGGCGCCGACCATGTTCGGCTTCTGGTTTCCCGCGCGCCACGTGCTGGCGGCACTGCCGCTGGCCATCCCGCTGGTGGCCTGGGGGCTACGCCACGCGCCGCGCGTGGGCAGCCTGCTGGCGGCTCTGACGCTGGCGGCGTCGGTGTGGCTCTACGTGGACGTGCGTTTCGGTGGAGGCTCGTTCGTGACCGAGCGCCCCGACGCGCCCTGGGGTCCGCTCGAGCGGCTGTTCCCGTCGTTCGAGGCCGACGCGGTGTGGCCGTTCTGGCTGGCGGGAGCGATCGCGCTTGGCGTTGGCCGCGCTGGTCGCCCGCGAGCTGCGCCGCTCGCAGCAGACGGCCGGTACGGTTCCCTGAGTTGGCCGACGCGGACACATACCGGCGCCTGCTGGGGGCGCTGCCCGAGGTCGAGGAGGGCACGGGCCACGGCCGCCCGGCCTGGCGTGTGCGCGGCAAGTTCTTCGCCGGCCTGCGCGACAACGGGCAGACGGCGGTGGTGAAGGTCGAAAAGGGCGAGAAGCAGCTGCTGATGGAGGCCGAGCCGGAGATCTTCTTCGAGACCCCGCACTACGAGGGCTGGGGCTACTTCCTCGTGCACCTCAGCGAGATCGAGGAGGACGAGCTGGCCGAGGTGGTGGAGGACGCCTGGCGCCTGGCCGCGCCGAAGCGGCTCGTGAAGGCGCGCGACGAGGAGGCTACGCGCTCCCGATGATCACGCCGACGGCGGCCACCAGCGCCCCGCCCACGGTCACCTGGATCAGCGAGCGGGTGAGCGACACCGACAGAAAGCGCCTGCGGATGTACGCAATCGCGAGCAGCTCGATCGACACCACCACATAGGCCACGGTCAGGGCCTGGTCGACGTCGGCGATCAGGAACGGCAGCGCGTGGAACGTGCCACCGGCGAAGGTGGCAAAGCCGGTGATGAGGCCGCGGCTGAGGCTCGTTCCCCGGCCCGTGAGCTCGCCGTCGTCGGACAGGCCCTCGGACATCCCCATCGAGATGGCCGCGCCGAGGGCGGCGGCCAGGCCCACCAGCAGCGCCTCGCGGGAGCCGGCCAGGTAGGCGGCGGCGAATATGGGCGCCAGGGTCGAAATGGTGCCGTCGATCAGCCCGATCAGGGCGGGCTGGATCACCTGGAGCAGCAGCTGGCGCTCGTCGGCGCCGCGCCAGCGGGTGATGACTTCGGCCGGAGTCACTCGACACATTATTGCAAGTCGTTTAGAATAAGGGTGCCCTAATGACTGAGAGCGAGTTTCAGCAGCTTCTGCGCGAGCGCGGCCGCCGGGTGACCCCCCAGCGCATCCTCATCCACCGCGCGATCGGTGAGCTCGACCGTCACGCCAGCGCCGAGCAGGTGCTGGAGCGGGTATCGGAGCGACTGCCGAACGTCGGCCTCCCCACCGTCTACGCCACGCTCGAGCTCTTCGAGGAGCTCGGGACCGTGCGGCGCGTGTCCACCGGCGGGGGACCGACGCTCTGGGATCCGCGCACCGACGACCACGGCCACACGGTCTGCGAGCGCTGCGGCGCGGTCGAGGACCTCGATTCCGGCATCGACGGCGAGCGCGCCCTGCGAGCCGCCCGCCGCGGCGGATTCGAGGCCCGTTCGGCCGAGCTAGTGGTGAGCGGCCTCTGTGCGCGCTGCGCCGGCTGAGGTCAGCGAGACCAGGGCCGCGTGCCCGTCAGGCGGCTCCGCGGCTTGAAGCGACGCAACCGACGCCCGAGCCGCTCACGCGAGCTGCCCAGCCACGTCCGGGCCGACGGCCTGCCCGGGGCCACCCCGCGCAGCGGCTCTCGCGCGGGCGCGGCCGAGCTCGGGGTGGGCGGCCTCTGCGCTGACCGCGGCTTGCCTGGACCCTCCCACCAGCGCTCGAGGCGATCAACAAACACCCTCGGCCGGTCCGCGTAGAGGCGCGCCCCGTAGACGAAAGCCTCGGACTGCAGGCGCAGGCTCCGTTTCTCCACCTCGGCCCGGATCGGGCTCGCGTCGGCGTGCTCCTGCGCCCAGTGGAGCAGCACGGCGAGGTCGTGGTCGTCGCCCAGGCGGTCGGAGAGCTCGTGGGCCTCGTCGGCCAGCGTGTGCATCACCGGCGGCCAGGCCGCCTCGAGCAGCATGAGGTGGTACCAGAGGTCCTTGGTGCGCTTTCGCCACTCGTGCAGGTTGTCCGACGTCGGCTCCTCGTGCGCCGCGCGCATCCTGCGCCGGCCCTGGCGGTAGATGCGCTGCAGGTCGGCCTCGAACGCTCCAAAGCCGTCGGTCTCGACCGGCCAGCCGGCCACACGCCCGCGGGCCTGCTCGATGATCCTCTTCGCGCCGGCAGCGGCCTGCTCGCGCCCACCGGCGGCGGTGCGGATCCTGTGCGCCTCGAGCGCTTGGCGCAGCGGGCCGACCTGCTGAGGCGCGAGCTCCAGCGAGTCGAGCGTGGCGATCATCACGTCGGCGTCGCGCAGGCCGGAGAGCTCACGACCGGCATCGCGAAACGCGTCGCTCTCCCGGCGGTAGCACTCGTCACCGACCTCTCCGCGCACAAGCCTCATCAGCGCGCGCAGCTTCTTCATGTCCTTGCGCGCGTTGTGCACGGCCTTCTCAGGCGTGGAGTCGGTCTGGCCGTTGAGCTCGTCGAGCGCGTCGTCGATGCGCCCTTCGGCGATGCGGGCGACGCCCGCGGGCACCGGCTCGTCGCGCTCGAGGCGATACTTGCGCTCGGCCATTGCGATGAGCCTAACCCAGGGGGATTCGCCGACCTCGCGCTCGAGCAGTTGCACCGCCGCGCTGGCCGGATCGAGACGCCGCGCCACCACCTCGTCGAGCAGCTCCTGCACCGAGGGGTCCTCGCGCACCTGGGCCTCGAGCCGGCGCCGCAGACGCGCCGTGGCCAGCGCCAGCACCTCGTTCATAAGGTTGCGCCGGCGGCGCTCGTCCAGGGCGCCGTGCTCCTTGATGTGATCGTGGTGCTCGGCGATCTTCTCCGCCAGCTCCTCCACGCCCTCGGCGCGGGTGGCCTCGGTCTTGACGATCGGGACCCGCCACCCCTCCTGGGGGCCGAGCGACAGCACCCCGCGCACCTCGCGCACCATCGTGTCGGTGAGCGGGTGGTCGCTCTTGTTGATCACGATCACGTCGGGGATCTCCATCACGCCGGCCTTGAGCGCCTGGATCGAGTCGCCGCTCCCGGGCATGAGCACGAGCACCACGGTGTCGGCGTGGTCGATGATGTCGACCTCGGCCTGGCCGACTCCCACCGTCTCCAGCCACACGTCGTCCTTGCCGTTGGCGTCCATCAGCAGAGCGGTTTGGAGGGTGGCCTCGGAGAGTCCGCCCAGCGAGCCGCGGGTGGCCATGGAGCGGATGAACACGCCGGGGTCGAGGAAGTGGTCGGAGAGGCGGATGCGGTCGCCCAGCAGCGCTCCCTGGGTGAAGGGCGAGCTGGGATCGATGGACAGAACCGCCACGCCGCGATCCTTGGCGCGCGCGTTCTCGATCAGGCGGCCGATCAGGGTCGACTTGCCCACGCCGGGCGGGCCGGTGAAGCCAACCACCCGGGCCTTTCCGGTCTGGGGATAGACCTCGCGAACCAGCGCCCAGCCCTCCGGATCGTCGTTCTCCACGAGCGAGATGGCCCGAGCCAGAGCGCGCCGGTCGCCCGCGAGCAGGCGCTCGGCGAGATCGGCGGCGGTGCGTCCGGGCGGCGGCATGGGTCGGGCAACTCTACGTACACTGCACCGCCATGCGCCGCCTCTCGGTCGTTCTCGTCCTCGTCGTCCTGACTGCTGTTGCTCTGCTCGCCCTGCCGGGCGCGAGCGCGGGATCGGCGGTCGTCCGCTCCTGCAACCACGCGGTCGACTTCAACCTGAAGATCATCTCGGCGCGCAACATGCGCTGTCGCGCCGCGCGGCGCGTGATGCGCCGCAACGACCGGCCGATCGGCGTCAACTTCGCTGTGCCGAACGGCTTCCGCTGCAAGCTGAGAGAGGGCAGTCCGATCGGCGGGATCTGGCGCTGCACGCGCGGGGACAAGGCCTTCCGCTTCGACTTCGCCGACTAGGTCCACGGCGTGGAGTCGAGCGGCGGGATCGCCGACGATCTGCTGAAGGCCTTCTCAGCGGCGGACATCGAGGCGATGAGATCGCTGCTGGCCGAGGACCTCGTCGCCTTCATCACCAACGCCGAGGGTGGGCTCGACCGGGTTGAAGGCCGCGAGGAGTATCTGAGCCGAATCGAGGCCATGGACCTTCCCTCGGCGCGCTTCAGCGTCGAGCTGACCCAGGCGCCGGTCCCGGTGGATTCCGAGCAGGTCTTGATCATGGTCGAGGTTCGCGCGCAGCGGGACGGCCGATCGCTGCACAACTTTGCCGCTCACCTGCTGCGCGTGGCCGGCGGGCGGGTGACCGAGTGGCGGATGGTCGAGGCCAAGCCCGCCGAGAGCGACGAGTTCTGGTCCTAGGGCTTCCGGCGCTGTGCGAGCGGCCGGGTGCCGGGGACCGGCGTCCCTACGACAGCAACCAGGCCGGAACCGCCGCCGCGCCGTCACTCCCGTCGCGGTGCTGTAACACCGGCGGTTGTGGGGCGTCGGTGCGGGCGCCCGGTGGGGAGCATTGGCGCTTTGACCCCCTATACGGGGGTAAATCGACCACTGTGCGCTCGAAACCGCGTTACGGCGGCGTGACAAAGCTCACAACTGGCCGCGTCCACCCCTGGCTGCCGCCGTTCAACGGCCCCGCGCGCAGGCGAGCGTCGACTTTGTCGCGCTATGCGCGCCTAACTCGACGCTCGGCGCTCAGAGGTCCGGCACCGGCGGCTGCTTCGGCAACGTCGCCGGCGGCGGGCTCATCAGCGCGCCCCGGGCCAGCGTCCCGGCGCCCACGTCGAACGTCCACACGGTGCGCACCGGGCGGCGCGGGCGCCCGGGCGAGTGCGCCCAGGAGAGGTGCAGGTGGGCGGGGCAGTTCGGCCTGGGCCGGCAGGTTCGGGGGCTGCCGTGGTTGGCGTCGCCCGTCCAGCCGACCCAGCGAAACGGCAGGCGCGGGTGGTTCTGGCGCGGCTCGGCCCAGCGGGCCAGGCGGGCCACGGAGCGCCAGCTGCCGCCGGGCCCGGGGGTCAGGTCCACCGCCAGGCCGAGCGGGTGCTCGCCGCGCGGCTCGTGCCCGGTCGGGGCGTAGCCGTCGCCCACACGTACGTGGTAGCGCTTGACCAGGTAGAGCAGGTCGGGCAGCAGGCGACGATCGAGGCGGGCCCAGGGCATCCCCGGGATGGCCACGAACTTCCCACCGCCCCTGATCGAGCGCAGCCGCCCCGCGTTTCCGGGCGGCCCGTAGTCCACCCTTTCGCAGGCGAAGTCGAGCTCGTCGAGCACCTCGGCGCGCACGCGGTCGCGCCCGGTCCCGCACCAGGCCGTGTCGGTGAGCTCATCGAGCAGCACGATCGAGTCCGCTCCCGCCCCGCCGTCGGCGGTGTCGCTTCCGCTCGCGCCATCGAGGCGGTCCGCGCCGTCTCCGCCCGTGAGGAGGTCGTCCCCCTCGCCGCCGTCGAGGGTGACCGCGGGCGACAGCGCGGGCGAGAGCGCCAGCCTGGCCGGCGCGACCGTGAGCGTGTCGTTGCCCACCCCGCCGATCAGCTCGGCGGGCAGGACGGCGCTGAGCGTGAGGCTGTCGTCGCCGTCGCCCACGTCGGCGTAGACCGAGGTGGCGCCGGTGATGTAGACCGGTGGAGAGAAGTGCTCGGTCACCACCACCGTGCCGGGCGCGGCGGGAGCCGGGGCCGGCGCGATCGTGAAGACCTCAGACTCGCCCGGCGCTCCGATCACACGCAGCGTCCCGCCCTCCAGGGTCACCGTGGCGGCCTGGGCCGTCCCGGCGAAGGCGAGCAGGAGCGCGAGAATCAGCGCAGGGGCCAGGCGCACGTGCCCATTGTCGTCATTCGTAGGCGAGAGCTTGAAGCACGTCGAGCTTCGCGGCCCGGCGCGCGGGCCAGACGGCGGCCAGCACGGCGGCCAATGCGGCCAGCAACAGCAGCAGGACGAGCGTGGAGATCGGGTAGGCGAGCACGAAGCCCTCGTCGGCCAGCGGGGCCGACATCAGCGCCGCGAAGATCACGCCCAGCACCATCCCCAGCAGTGCTCCGATCAGCGCGGTGATCACCGCCTCGTAGCGCACCATCGTCCGCACCTGGCGGCGCGACATGCCCACCGCGCGCAGCAGGCCGAGCTCGCGCGTGCGCTCGTGGATCGACAACACCAGTGTGGTCACGATCCCGAGCAGCGAGATCACGATCGCCAGCGCCAGCAGCACGTAGAAGAAGGCGACCAGCTGGTTGATCTGCTCCTCCTGCTTGTCCTTCAGCTCTTCCTGGTTGAGGGTCTCGACCGTCGGGTAGCGCTGCTCGATCGCGGCGGCCACCTCGTCCTGCACCCGGCCCGCGTTGGCCCCGTCGGCCAGGGTCAGCAGCGTCAGGCTCGGGCTCTTGGTTCCGAAGTCCTTGCGCAGTGACGCCTCGGGGATCACCAGGTTGCCCAGGAAGTCGGCGTTGTCCTTGACCGACCCGCGCACGGTGTAGCTCACGCGCTTCTCCAGCGGGGTGATCATCTTGATCTTGTCGCCCACCTCGAGGTCCTGCCCCTTGGCCCACGCGTCGTCGACCACCGCGTCGCGCGGTCCGAGGTCCTCGAGCGTGGAGGGGCCGCCGTTCTTCCAGTCGAGCGAGAGGATGTCGTTGGCGGTGGCCGGATCGAGGCCGGCGGCGCGGATGTCCTTGCCCTTGTACTCGGCGCCGGAGTAGCTGAGCGACCCGACCGTCTCCACGCCCTGAACGTTCGCCGCCTCCCGGGCCGCGCCGGCGGGGATGGGCGAGAAGCCATCGGTGTTCTGCAGGACGATGTCGCCCTGGAAGTTGCGGTCGATGGTCCTGCCCACCGACTCGGAGATGCCGGCCGCGAAGACGGTGACGAACACCACGACCGCGAGGCCGATCATCAGCGAGGCCGCCGTGGTGGCCGTGCGGCCCGGCTTGCGCACGGTGTTCTCCCGCGCGAGCCGGCCCGTGAGGCCGCGCACCCGCTCGAGCGGCCAGCCGGCCACCGAGGCCAGCGGCTTGACCAGCCGCGGGCTGAACAGCGAGACCCCGAACAGGGTGGCCGCTGCGCCGCCGCCGACCAGCAGGGCGGCGGTGTTGGACTCGGCGCCGCCGAAGAGGCCCAGCGCGGTCAGGGCCAGCCCGCCCACGCCGAGCACCACGGCCACGGCCGTGACGATCCGCCCGCGCCGCCGGCTGTCGGGCAGCTCGGCCTCGCGCAGGGCGGCCATCGGCGACACGCGGGTGGCGCGCAGCGCGGGACTGAGCGCAGAGAACAGCGTCACGAGGATCCCCACCAGCAGCGCCACCACGACCGTGCGCGGGGCGATCACCGTGCCCGTGTTGGGCAGGTCGATCCCGAAGCTCTTGAACATCGCGTTCAGGCCCTGCGCGAAGCCGATCCCACCGATCACACCGAGCACCGAGCCCAGCACGCCGATCACCGCGGCCTCGGCCACGACCGAGCCGAGCACCTGGCGGCGCGTGGCGCCCAGCGTGCGCAGCAGCCCCAGCTCGCGCGTGCGCTGTGCCACCGTGATGTTGAAGATGTTGAAGATCAGGAACGAGCCGACGAACAGCGTGACCCCGCCGAACACCAGCAGCACGATCTGGAAGAAGGACAGGTCCTGGGCGATGTCGTCGGACTGACGCTTGGCCGCCTCCTGGCCGGTCTCCACCTGGACCTGGGGCGGGAGCACGCGGTCGATCCGCCGCTTGAGCAGCTCGGGTGAGACGCCATCGTCGGCGGCGACCGAGATCGCATCGAACTCCCCCTCCTTGTCGGTGATGCGCTGGGCCTCCGGGAGCGTGAGCTGCGCGGTGCCGGCGCCGCCGCCGCTGGTGTCGCCCAGGCGCTGGAGTCCGACGATCTTGTAGTCGCCCACCTCACGCTCGCCCGCGATGCGCAGCGTGTCGCCGATCTGCAGGTTCTCGTTCTCGGCCGTGCTCGTGTCGATCGATGCCTCGTCGGCCGACTCCGGCGGCCGGCCCTCGACGTAGGTCAGGGTCTCGAAGGGCTCGGGCGCCACCGAGGAGACGAAGTTGGGCGCGAAGCCCGCTGTGAGCTTTTCACCCTTCGCGTCGACGAACTGACCCAGCGAGAAGATGCCGCCGGCGGCGCTCTTGACACCCTCCACGCGCTCGACCCGGTCCAGGAAGCTGGCCGGGAAGGCGGGAACCGCGATGTCGTCAGAGCTTCCGCGAGTGGTGGGCGCAACCGACACGTCGGTGCCGGCGTAGGCCTCGTCGAAGATGTCGTCGAAGGACGCGTTGATCGTGTCCGTGAGCACGTAGCCGCCGGCGATGAAGGCCACGCCGAGGAACACGGCGAGCGTGGTGACGAAGGCGCGCAGCTTGCGCTGCGCCAGGCCGCGCAGGGTGACCCTGCGCACTACGCCACGGCCTTCATCAGCTCGATCACCTCGTCGGCCGTGCCCGCGTCGGCGTCGTGCACCACCAGGCCGTCGCGCAGCACGAGCAGGCGGTCGGCGTAGGAGGCGGCCTCGGGGTCGTGGGTGACCATGACCACCGTTTGGCCGAACTCGTCGACCGAGCGGCGCAGCATGCGCAGGAGCTCTTCGCTGGCCTTCGAGTCGAGGTTGCCCGTGGGCTCGTCGGCGAAGACCACGGCCGGCCGGGACACGAGTGCGCGGGCCACCGCCACGCGCTGCTGCTGGCCGCCGGAGAGCTCGGCCGGCCGGTGGGTCAGGCGGTCCTGGAGGCCGACGGTCTCAACCAGCTGGTCCAGGTAGGCCGGCTCGGCGTCGCGGCCCGCTATCGACAGCGGCAGCAGGATGTTCTCCTTGGCCGTGAGCACCGGGATCAGGTTGAAGAACTGAAAGATGAAGCCGAGCTTGTCGCGGCGCAGCTTGGTCAGGTCGGCGTCGTCGAGTCCGGTGATCTCCACCCCGTCGATCTGCACCGTGCCCGAGGTGGGGCGATCGAGCCCGGCGAGGATGTGCATCAGCGTCGACTTCCCGGACCCCGAGGGACCCATGATGGCGCTGTAACGGCCGCGCTCGAACTCGACGCTCACCCCGGCGAGAGCGTCGACGGCGGCGGCGCCTTCGCCGTATCGGCGGGTGACCTCGGAGGCGGTGACGATCGAATCCATGCGCGGCAGAGTTGCACGACCGAGGCTTGATCGCGGTACGGGTAACCGCCATGCTGCGATTCCATGGATCCGAAAACGATGTGGGGCGCCGGCGATTGGGACTCGGTGGCCAGCCGCATTCTTGGGGTGGGCGAGGTCTGCGTGGAGCGTGCCCGCGTGGAGGCGGGCATGGATGTGCTCGACGTGGCCTGCGGCACCGGGAATGCCACCTACCCCGCCGCCCGGGCGGGTGCGCGCGTTACGGGACTCGACTTCCAGCCCGACCTACTGGCCCTCGCCCGTGAGAAGGCGAGCGCCGCCGGCGTGGAGATCGAGTGGGTCGAGGGCGACGCGCAGCAGCTGCCCTTCGAGGACGGTCGCTTCGACCGCGTGCTCTCCACCTTCGGCCACATGTTCGCCCCCGACCACGAGCGCGCCGCGGCGGAGCTGAAGCGCGTGACGCGCGGGGACGGTGCGATCAGCATCTGCTGCTGGTCGCCGGAGGGATCGATCGGGCGCATGTTCCGCACCACCGCCGAGTTCGCCCCCCCTCCGCCGCCCGGCGCGAGCTCGCCGCTGCTGTGGGGCACGGAGGACCACGTGCGCGCATTGCTCGGCGACGGCGATTTCGCGCGTCACGAGGTCGAGTGGATCGATGACTCGGTCGAGACCTACGCCAACTGGATGCTCGAGAGCTTCGGCCCGCTCCTCAACGTGCAGGAGGCACTGGGGGAGCGCAGCGGCGACCTGCGAGACGCATACCTGCGACATCTCCAAGACGAGAATCTGAGCAGCGACGGCACGTTTCTCTATCGCGGCGAATACCTCGCCGCCGTGGTCCAACCGGCCTAGAGGGCCGCGCGCTCCAGCACGTCGATCTCCTCGAGCGCGTGGCCCGCGCCGAGCACCACGCAGCTGAGCGGATCGTCGGCGATCGCCACCGGCACGTGCGTCTCGAACTGCAGGCGCTCGGCGAAGCCGCGCAGCAGCGCGCCGCCGCCGGCCAGGAGGATGCCGCGCCGAGTGAGGTCGGCGGCCAGCTCCGGTGGGGTGTTCTCGAGGGCGTCCTTTACCGACTCGATGATCTCGCCCACCAGCGGCTCCAGCGCGTCGCGCATCTCGGCGCTGGTGACCTGCGCCTCGCGCGGCAGTCCGCTCGCCGGATCGCGTCCGCGCACCTGGAAGGTGGTCTCACTCTCGTCGGGCCGCACGCCACCGACCTCGACCTTGACCGCCTCCGAGGTGGTCTCCCCCACCGCCAGGCGGTGATGGCGGCGGATGTAGCTCGGCCCCCGCCTCGTCGAAGTCGTAGCCACCGAGGCGCAGCGAGCGGGAAACCACGATCCCGCCGAGTGAGATCACGGCCACCTCGCTGGTGCCGCCGCCGATGTCCACCACGACGTTGGCGATCGGGTCCGCGATCGGTAGCCCGGCGCCGATAGCCGCGGCCATCGGCTCCTCGATCAGCGTGACCGAGCGGGCGCCGGCGGACAGGCAGGCCTCCTCGAGCGCGCGCCGCTCGACGTCGGTGATGCCCGAGGGCGCGCACATCACCAGGCGGGGGTGGGCAAACCGCGACCGGTGCACGCGGCCGATGAAGTGGCGCAGCATCGCCTCGGTGGTCTCGAAGTCGGTGATCACTCCGTGGCGCAGCGGCCGAACGGCCGAGATCGAGGCCGGCGTGCGGCCGATCATGCGCTGCGCCTCCTCGCCCACCGCGTGCACCTCCTCGGTGTGCGTGTCCACCGCCACCACCGACGGCTCGGAAACGCGGATGCCCTCACCGCGCAGATAGACCAGCGTGTTGGCGGTACCCAGGTCGATGGCGATATCGCGCCCCCCGAAGCGGGCGCGATTGCGCCGGCGCCGCGTCATCAGGACCGCAGGAACGTCAGGACCGCGAGCACGCGGCGGTGGTCTTCTGAGGCGGGCACGAGTCCCAGTTTCCCGAAGATCGAGGTCACGTGCTTCTCAACGGCCCGCTCGGTCACCACCATCTGCTCGGCGATCGCCGTGTTCGAGCGGCCCTCGGCCATCAGCTCAAGCGCCTCCCGCTCGCGCGGCGTGAGCTCGTCGAGCGGGTCCTCGCGGCGAGCGCGGCCGACCAGCTGGGCCACCACCTCGGGATCGAGCGCCGAGCCGCCCTCGGCCACCCGTACGACCGAGTCGACGAAGCGATCCACATCGGCCACGCGGTCCTTGAGCAGGTAGCCCACGCCGCCGGCGGTGTCTCCGACCAGCTCGAGCGCGTAGCCCTCCTCCACGTACTGCGAAAGAACGAGCACGCCGGTGTCGGGGTACTTCGCGCGGATCTCGAGGGCGGCGCGCAGGCCGTCGTCGGTGTTGGTGGGCGGCATCCGGATGTCCACCACCGCCACATCGGGCTTGTGGGCGTTGACCTTGCGCATCAGGTCCTCGGCGTCGCCGGCCTGGCCCACCACCTCGAATCCGCTCTCCTCGAGCAGGCGCACCACTCCCTCGCGCAGGAGCACCGAGTCGTCGGCCACCACTACCCGCACGGGATCCTCGCGGTGATCGTGGTCCCGCGCCCGCGCTCGGAGTCGACCTCCAGGCGCCCCTCGATCACGGCCAAGCGGTCCGCCAGCCCGCGAAGCCCCGTGCCCTGCTCGGGGTCGGCGCCGCCCACCCCGTCATCGGTCACCTCTACCACCAAGCGGCCATTATCGCGCCCGATGTCCACCACGGCGTGGCTGGCCTCGGCGTACTTGGCCACGTTGGTGAGCGCCTCGGAGACCACGTAGTAGGCGGCCAGCTCGACCGCCTCGGGCAGCCGCTCGCCGGGCAGGGCGGCCACCTCGACCGGCACGGGCGCGCGCCGCGCCAGCGTCTCGAGCGCCGTGTCGAGGCCGCGATCGCTGAGAACCGCGGGGTGGATGCCGCGGGCGAGCTCGCGCAACTCCTCCAGCGCGGCGTCGAGCTCCTGGCTTGCTCCGCGCAGCAGCCCCTCCGCGGCGTCGGGCTCGTCGCGCAGCTTGTCGCGCGCCATGCGCAGGTTCAGCGCCATCGAAACCAGGCGCTGCTGGGCGCCGTCGTGGAGGTCGCGCTCCAAGCGCCGGCGCTCCTCGAGCCCGATACGCAGCATGCGCTCGCGCGAGGAGCGCAGCTCGCCCACCTTTGCTCGCAGCTCGGCGTCCAGGCGCTCGTTCTTCAGCGCCAGCGCCGCGGCGGCGCCGACCGCGCGCACGTGATCCCCGGCGTCACGCAGGGCGGCGTCGTAGACGATGGCGGCCACGCAGTCGCCCTCGCGCTCGACCTTGGTCACAGCGCGTCCCGAGCCCTCCTCGGGCAGCTCGAAGCGCCGGCCTTCGGCGTCGACAAAACGCTTGTCCTCGGGAAGCCAGTAGACGAGCTCGAGCGATGGGTCTCCGAGCCCCTTGGCCAGCGAGTCGCGCAGCTCGCCGGGGTCGGGCGCCTCGCCTAGCCGAGCGATCAGCTCCCCCACCGCGCCGGTCTGGAACATCCGCGCTCTCACGAAGGAGGCCAGGAACAGGTAGGGCATGAACGCCAGCGGGAGCATCGACAGCGTGACCGTCACGCCCTCGGCCTCGCCGCCCTTCGACGTCGACTGCAACAGCAGCGTGGCGATCAGCGTGATCATCAATACGACGCCCGCCCCGTAGATGGGGCCGTAGAGCCGGCGCTCCGGAGCCGATGCCCGCCGCCAGCGCCGGATGAGGTTCACCAGTGTCAACACCACCAGCAGGAGGCCGATGGCGTTGACCACCAGGCTGATGACGTCCACGAGCGTCTCGTTGCTCCAGATGAGCAGCGGATTCGAGGGGCAGTCGGCACATTCGAAGTCCCGGGCGGGCTCGATCAGGACGAACATCGCCGGCACCACGCCAGCGGTCAGCGCGTAGGTCGTGGCCACGATCCGCCGTTCGCCCCTGGTCTGCAGCCTTCCGCTGGGGGCCGCCAGAAGCATGTGAACCGCCGTGGCGAAGTAGACCGAGCCGAAGGCGCTTCCGAGCGCGAACAGCAGCGGGATGTCCGAGAGGCCGAGCCCGGCGAGCAGCCAGGCGAACCCCGTCGCGGCCATCAGCATGCCCACGCGGTTGTCGGGGCGGCGCGACCACGCGAAGAGCCCCGCGCCGATGAAGCCCCAGCCGATGACCAGTCCGAACGGGCCCATGACGTGGGGCGCGAAGTCGCTTGTCAGGATCAGCGCGAGGTCGATCACGCCGAATACGAATCCGGCTGCGGCCAGGCACCAGAGGGCGCGGCGCAGGGAGGTCACAGGGCGATCATAAGAGCGCCTCCAGCGTCGCTCCAGAAAGCTCCGACTTGGGGATGAAGCCGCGCACGCCGCTCAGGACGCCGATGTCCTCCAGGTCGCGGCTCGAAGTCAGGATGATCGCGGGGTTGGCGCCGTTGGCCTCGGCCAGGCGCGCCGCCACCTCGGGTCCGTCGATGTCGGGGAGCTGCACGTCGAGCAGGACGAGATCGGGCCGCAGCTCGCGCACCGCCTCGAGCGCCGCGCGGCCGTCCGCGGCCTCGCCCACCACCACGTACCCCTCGCACTCGAGCAGCATACGAGCGCTGGCCCGGAAGCTCGGGTGATCGTCGACGATGAGGACGGAGGTGGCCATGCCAACGTGATTGTGGCTGCAACCGGCATTATCGCCAATACGGATAGCCGCACTGCGGGATGGCTTTGCACGGCACTCCTATCATCCGCCGCCATGGAGGGCGCCACCGAACCCCTCGCCGCGCCGCCGGCCGAGCTTCCGCCCGAGCTGCGCGGGCCGCCGCCCCCGCGCCGCGGCGGACCCATTGCGCTGCTGCGCTTCATGCGCCGCAACGGGATGCTCAACGCCAGGTACCTGCGCGTGGTCCTGCGGCTTGGCCTGTGGAAGCTTCGCCTCGGGCGCCGGCTCAAGCTCGACGGGCTCGCCTTCATCGGTCCGGGCTGCCGCTTGGAGGTGGGCCGCGACGCCGTGCTGGAGCTGGGCCGCTGGTCGTGGATCGGCCACGGCTGCAAGATCCGCTGCCACGAGGGCGCCGTTTCGGTCGGCGCCAAGAGCGTGATGGGCCAGGAGTGCACGATCTCCGCCTTCCAGCACGTGTCGATCGGGCGCGAGTGCGTGATCGCCGATCGGGTGATGATGATCGACTTCGACCACGGCATGGCCGAGGTGGAGCGGCCGATCCGCGAGCAGGGCATCTACAAGCGCGACGTGCGGGTGGGCAACAACGTCTGGATCGGCTACGGCGCGTGTGTGCTGCGCGGATGCACGGTGGGCGACAACGCGGTGATCGGGGCCAACGCGGTGGTGGCCGCCGACGTGGACCCGAACGCCGTGGTCGGCGGAGTGCCCGCCCGACTCATTCGCATGCGCGAGGCGCCGCGCCGCATGCGCTTCGAGTAGCCGATCAGGGCTCAGAAGCCGATCGCGGCCTTCAGGATCTCCTCCAGCGAGCCGGGCTCAACACCGTACTCGCGCTCGTACGCCCGGCTCGAGGTCTCGTCGAAGAGCGCCAGCACAAGCTCCTCGCGCGAGGATCCGTACTTACAGGCCGCCCGGTCGAGCGCCTCGAGCGCCGCCTGCTCGATCGAGCCCTCCACTCCGCCCACCGAACGGCGCTCGCGATCCTGGCAGGGGTCGGCGATCTCCACCGGCTCGGCGCGCAGGTCGTTGTCGGCCACGGCGTAGCCCACCGGAACGGCGATCGCGGCCAGCAACGCCAGCCCCAGCGCCCCGGCCTGCAGGCCCCGGCGGGCGCTCAGCACCATGTGGCCCTGGCGACGTCGCAGCCGGGGCAACAGCGCCAGGGCCGCCAGCAGCGCCAGGGCCCCGGTCAATGCGAAGGCGGGGCTGAAGGCAGCATCGACCGCGGCCAGCACCACATCGTCGAGATCGCCCTCCAGGCGCGAGAGCTCGCGGCGCACCTGCCCGGGGTTGTTGCGTCCGCCGAGGCGTCCCTCCAGGTCGGCGAGCAGGTCGCTGCCCACGTCGGTGCCGAGCTCCTGTTCGAGATTGCGCAGGCCCTCGGCCAGATCCGGGCCGTAGCGGTCCTCCAGACCCTCCAGCTGTTCGATCACCTCGTCGGCGTCCAGGCCGAGTGTGCTCTCGATCTGGCCGAGCAGGTCGTCGGAGCTGCTCTCCTCGCGCAGCTGATCCTCGAGCCGGTCGAGGCGGCTGAGGAAGTCGCGGTCCTGGCGCGCGACCCGCAGGCGCTCGCGCTCCATCGCACCCGCCAGCGCGTCGCGCGGGTCCTCGGACTCGATCTCGGCAAACAGCCGGGGCGCCAGCTCAATCTTGTCCGTAGGCGGCAGCGCGGCGTCGAGCACCAGCGCGGTTCCACGCTCCCGCGCCAGATCGACCTGCGAGTCGAGCTGCGCGGCCACGATCGGCGCGAGCGCGATCAGGGTTAGCGTGATCCCCGCGTGGCGCAGCGAGAGCAGCGCCGCAGATTGTCCGCGGGTGCGTTCGGGCAGCAGCTCGCCGGCCAGCGCGGGGAAGGCCATGCCGATCCCGACCCCGGCCAGCAGCTGGGGAACGATCGTCCACAGCACCGACGCCTCGGGCAGCAGCGCCAGGCAGCTGATGCCGCCGGCCACGAGAAGGCAGCCTCCAACCGCGCGCGTGGACGCAGCCCCGCGAAGGAACGATCCCGCGATCGCCGCCAGCGGCAGCACGCTCACCGCCGCCGCCGCGGCCAGCGGCTCGACGCTCCAGCCGCTGATGAGGAGCAGCACCAGCAGGAACACGAGCGCGGTGAGCGCGCCGGAGAGCAGGGCGAGCGCGAGGCCGGCCAGCAGGTCCTTGGGCGGCCGCGGCAGCGACTCGCGCACGGTCGCGATGTGACTGGCCATCAGAGCGGGCGCGGCGGCGAGCGCGATCGGCGCCTGCACGATGAAGATCGCCCGCCAGTCGAAGGCCTCGGTGAGCACCCCGCCGAGCGCCGGCCCGGCCGCGGTCCCGGCCACCGCAGCGCCAACCCAGAGCCGGCGGCCCGCTCCGCCGCCGTCCAGCGCGTCGAAGGCGGCGGCCAGCAGCGCGGCGCCGCCCATCGCCTGCAGCGCGCGCATCACGAGCAGCAGCTCGAGCGAGCCGGCGCTGGCGCAGCCGATCGAGGCCGCGGTGAACAGCAGGGCTCCGGCCGCGCCGGTGGCACGTCCGTGCAGCGCCGCCGATATCGGCAGGCCAATCGCGAGCACGCCGGTGTAGACCGCGAGCACCGCGGCCACACCCTCGACCGTGGTATCCAGCTCGAGCAGGAGCTGAGGCAACGCGAGCGTCACGACCGCCGCGTCGGCCAGGACAAGCCCCGCTGCAAGGGCGATCAGGGCACGCTTCACCCCATCTGTTGTAGCGGACGCGCCCTCGGGCTACGTGCTTTCGGCGTGGGCCTTCCGCAGCTGACGCTCGGGTGCGATGCGCACGACGTTCCAGACCAGCCCCATTCGCTCCAGGGCGCGAATGGTCAGACCACCGGGATCGAGCTCGCCGCGGCGGAGGCCGTGGAAGGCGGAGGTGGGAAAGGCGTGGTGGTTGTTGTGCCAGGACTCGCCGAACGTGGCCAGCGAGAGCCAGCCGACGTTGGTCGACTCGTCGTCGGTGTCGAAGCGGCGGCGCCCGAAGTAGTGACAGATCGAGTTGATGCTGAAGGTGGCGTGGTGCAGCAGGAAGATGCGCAGCAGCCCACCCCACACCAGCGTCAGGAAGGCCCCCGTGAGGGTGCCCTTGACCGCCAGCCCGATCAGGAAGGGGAGTACCAGGCTGGCCGCGATCAGCGGTCTCTCGGCGCGGTCGATGAACCGGATGCCGCGATCCCGCAAGAGGTCGGCCCCGTAGCGGCGCCGGTCCGCCTGGCCGACGGTGGTGAACAGCCAGCCCAGGTGGGCGTGCCAGAGGCCCTTCGCCGCTCCGAGAACGCCCGGTCCGCCGCCGTGGGGGGTGTGCGGGTCACCGTCTTCGTCGGCGAAGTCGTGGTGCTTGCGATGGTCGGTCACCCACTTGATCACCGATCCCTCCACAGCAAGCGTTCCGCACACGGCGAGCGTGTAGCGCACAGCGGGGTAGGTCTGGAAGGCGCGGTGGGTGAGCAGCCTGTGAAACCCGACCGTGATGCCCAGGCAGGTGACGGCGTACCCCACTGCGAGAAGGGCAAGGTCCACCGGCTCGACGAGGCGGTTCCAGAACAACACACAGGCAAGCACGACCGCGAGCGGAGGCAGCACCAGCGCGAGCAGATTGACGACTCGCTTAGCGGCCATCAGGGCTCCTGATCCTCGAGCAGAAAGAGCTCGAAGGAGACGCGGGACTCGGGATTGATGCTGCTGCGGTGGCTGAGCACCCGACGGCCGAGAGCGCGCTCGGCAACGCGGAGGACCTCGTCGTTCATCCCGTCGTGAAACGTCTCGGGGAAACGCATTGTCCGAGCCCCCGTCAGGCCGCCGTGAAGGACGGTGATGACGTGCTCCCCGTAGTGCAGACTCTGGGCCTCGGCCGGCGCGCGACCGTAGTGACCGCGAAAGACGTCCACCACCGCGTCGGAGAGCTCGGCCAACCGATCACTCGCGATCTGGTTGGTGGCCGGCAGTTCGGCGGTCGTCTGTGACATGCCCACGCGGATCACGCTTCTGCCCATGCGGTCTCGCGCGCGTATGTGGCGCTGCCTGTTGCCGGTGGGAGGTCGAAGGTCTCCAATTCGCCGGCCGTTCCGGTCAATGTCAACAGCCTGTCGACCTCGCGGGAGCCGCGCACGACCATGAGGCGCCGGCCGTCGGGCCGGGCGCGGGCGGCGGCGTCGGCTATCACGCGCACGCCGCCAGGGCCGATGAAGCTCAGGGCCCGCAGGTCGAGCACGACCTTCGATGCCTGGAGCTGCGCCGCCTGGAGCGTGGCCTCCAGCTGAGGGGCCGCGCCGAAATCGAGGTCACCGGCCACGCGGACCCAGGCCGCGCCGACTCCGCTGTCGCTCCAACGGCAGGAAAAGGGAATGGTGTAAGACACGTCGACCTCCGGGTCGCTTCCAGCAATCGGCGAACTCGGAAGTCAGGTGGTGATGCCGGCGCGTGGGGCCGACCGCACAGTGCTGCCCTCGCCAGGCAGAGTACCCCAAGGAGCGGAGCGTTAACCGTCGACTAGGTCGGTTGGCGCCAGAACGAAAACCTCGCACATCATGTCGGGATGCTGCTGGTTGCCGCTCATGAACCCGATCACCTGGCGCCCGGTCGCGTTCTCTATCACGGCCTCGAAGCGCTCCCGCATGAGCTCTTGGAACTCCATGCGCTGCTCGATGACCGCGGACCCGCGCCCACCCTCGAGCAGGGTTTCCTCCACCCGGGTGAAGCCCCCCCGCAGCACGCACACGACGAGGTCGTCCTGGTAATAGGACTTCGCGCGTGTCGGTCCGCGACCGTAGAAATCCTTTAGCAGCCCGACTATTCCATCCGAAATGGCCGTGAGTACGTCTCCGTGTTCGCGACCTGTGGAACGAAGCTCCACGCGGCCAAATGATAACCCCGGGCTCGCTGCGCAGGCAAACGGTGTGGTTATCCGCACTGGATAAATCGAGCAGGCCCCCTGGGAAGCCGCTCGCGGGAGGCAGAAGCTGCAGGCATGAACCAGGGAACCCCAAAAAACCTCGCTGCACGCGCCGGCCGCTGGAGCGCGCAACACAGAAAGAAGGCGATCTTCGGCTGGCTCGCCTTCGTGATCCTTGCCGTCTTCATCGGCGGCTCGGTAGGAACGAAGACCCTGTCCGACAGCGACTACGGCATCGGTGAATCGGGCCGTGCCGACAAGGCGGTCGCCAACCATTTTCCCGAGAAGGAGAGCGAAAGCGTCCTGGTCCAGAGCCAGGACGGAGCCCGCAACAGTGATGCCCAGTTCCGCCAGACCGTGGGCACGGTCGTAACGCGGCTCGAGGGCACCAAGCACGTCCAGAACGTCCAGAGCCCGTACGCCAGGGGCAACCAGGGCACGCTGTCCGAGGACGGCAAGTCGGCGCTCGTGACCTTCGAGCTGGCCGGCGACGACACCGCGGACAAGGTCGGTCCCGCCCTCGCTGCTGTCTCCAAGCTCGACCGCCAGGAGGCGGGCTTCCGCATCGAGGAGTTCGGAGACGCCAGCGCAGACAAGGCGCTCGACCAGGCCTTCGAGGACGACTTCCAGAAGGCGGAGGTCACCTCCCTGCCCATCACCCTGATCATCCTCATCCTTGCCTTTGGTGCGCTGCTGGCGGCCTTCGTTCCGCTGCTGCTGGCCGTGACCGCCGTGGCGGCGGCCATCAGCCTGATCGGCCCGATCAGCCAGATCGCGCCGGTGGACGAGGCCATCAACTCGGTGGTGCTCCTGATCGGCCTGGCGGTGGGCGTGGACTACGCGCTCTTCTACATCCGACGGGAGCGCGAGGAGCGCGCCGCCGGACGCAGTGAGGAGGCCGCGCTGGAAGCGGCGGCGGCCACCTCGGGCCGCGCGGTGCTGGTGTCCGGCATCACCGTGATCGCCGCGATGGCCGGCATGTACCTCGGCGGGGCCGCGACGTTCATCTCGTTTGCCACTGGCACCATCATCGTGGTGGCGATCGCCGTGATCGGCTCGCTGACCGTGCTGCCCGCGGTGCTGTCCAAGCTCGGTGACCGAGTGAACAAGGGCCGCGTGCCCTTCCTCAAGCCCGAGAAGCGCACGGGCGAGCCGCGCGTGTGGTCGTGGCTGCTCGACCGCGTGCTCAAGCGCCCGCTCGTTTCAGCCATCGCCGCCGCTTCGGTGCTGGTGGTGCTCGCCATCCCGGTGTTCCACATCCACACCGCGGACTCGGGCATCGACGGGCTGCCGCGCTCGATTCCGATCATGCAGACCTACGACCGCATGCAGGCCGCCTTCCCGGGCGAGCAGTTCACGGCCGACATCGTGGTCGAGGGCAAGAACCTCGACGAGGCCCAGATCACGGCCGCGGCCGAGCAAATGCGCCAGATCGCCCGCGACTCGGATCAGTTCAACGAGCCGGTCACGATCGACCGCAGCCCCGACGGCCAGGTGGCCGTGATCGAGGTTCCGCTGGCCGGCACCGGCAACGACGAGACGTCGCTGGCGGCCGTCGACACTCTCCGCCAGGACGTGGTTCCGGAGGTGCTTCCGAGCGTCAGCGGCGGCGAGCTGGTCGGCGTAACCGGCTTCACGGCCGGGTCGTCCGACTTCAACGACCTGATGGCCTCGCGCATCTGGTACGTGTTCGCGTTCGTCTTCGCGATGGCGTTCGTGCTGCTGCTGGTCACGTTCCGCTCGATCGTCATTCCGATCAAGGCGATCGCCCTGAACATCCTGTCGGTGGCCGCGGCAATGGGAATCGTGACCTGGGTCTTCCAGGACGGGAACCTCGAAGGGTTCCTGAACTTCGACTCCACGGGCGCGATCTCCGCCTGGTTCCCGCTGATGCTGTTCGTGATCCTGTTCGGCCTCTCGATGGACTATCACGTGTTCATCCTGAGCCGGATCAAGGAGGCGGTGGACCGTGGCGAGTCGACGTCGGACGCCGTGTCCCACGGGATCAAGTCGACGGCCGGTGTGGTCACCGCCGCGGCGATCGTGATGGTCGCGGTGTTCGGCATCTTCGCGACGCTCCAGTTCATCGACATGAAGCAGTTCGGAGTCGGTCTGGCCACAGCGATCCTGATCGACGCCACGCTGGTGCGCGGCGTGTTGCTGCCGGCGACGATGAAGCTGCTCGGCGACTGGAACTGGTACCTGCCGAAGTGGCTCGAGTGGCTGCCCAAGGGCCCCGCGCTCGAGGGCTCGCCTGAGCCGGTGGAGCCGGTGGAGCCGGCCGAGCGGCCGGCCCGGGCGCCGCGTCACGATCCCCAGCCGGTCGAGGCGTAGCCCGGCCTGACAAGCGACGCGTGGGAGCCCGCCCTGGTGGCGGGCTCCCGCGTGAAGTGGCGTTTTTCCACGAGCTTTGCCACAATCAGGGCTCCAGAGGGGACCGGCCTCTGACGTTTTGCGGGAGCGACCGGGACCACGAAAGGGGGCCTCGAATGAGCGAGACCCAACCAAGGACGGCTCTGGCCATCGACCGGCAGACATTCGGCGACAGCAAGGACCCAAGCGACGGGCTCGCCGACCCGACCTCAGAGGCAGCGGATCGCCCGCGACCGCTGGAGTTCGACCGCAACGGCTTTCCCGTCGCGCAGCGCCCGCCCGATTTCGTCACGCGCGTGGCCCGGTGGCTAGGCAGTAGCTAGTCAGGAAGCCGACGCTAGAGCGCCTCAGGTAACCGGCTCGGCTCCTCCGGGGACTCTCCGATCGGCGGACCGTGCGGCGTTATGGTCCAGCGATGCCCGTTCATGCCGAGAAGCGCGGACCGGTCCTCGAGATCACCCTGGACCGCCCCAAGGCCAACGCGATCGATCGCGACACAGGCCTTGCCCTTCACGACGCGTTCGCCCGCCTTCGCGATGAGCCCGCGCTCAGGGTGGGGATCTTCACCGGCGCGGGCGAACGGTTCTTCTCCGCCGGCTGGGACCTGAAGGCCGCCGCCGCGGGCGAGGAGGACCCCTCCACGGACTTCGGCCCGGGCGGGTTCGCCGGATTCACCGAGATGTTCGACCTCGACAAGCCGGTGATCGCGGCGGTCAACGGAATGGCCGTGGGCGGAGGCTTCGAGATGGTGCTGGCCTGCGACCTGATCGTGGCCGCCGAGCACGCCGAGTTCTTCCTGCCCGAGCTGAGCGTGGGCATCGTCCCCGACGCCGGCGCCGTGCAGCGGCTGCCCTCGCTGGTGCCGCGGGCAGTGGCCAACGATCTGATCCTGACCTCCCGGCGCATGGACGCCCGGGAGGCAGAGCGCTGGGGCCTCGTGCGTTCGGTCGTGCCCGGCGAGCGGCTGATGGACGAGGCGCGCGCGCTGGCCGAGCGGGTGTCGGCCGCGGCTCCGCTGGCCACGCGGGCCACCAAGCAGGTGCTGTGCGGAACGGCCGGGATGGATCCCGAGCGCGCATTCGCCGCCATCCGCGAGGGCCGCTTCCCGGCCTATGACCGCGCGCTGGCCTCGGACGAGTCGCGCGAGGGCGCCACCGCCTTCGCCGAGGGTCGTCCGGCGCGGTTCGAATGAGCGCTCTCAGCGCCGACGCCAACGCGGGCGCCGTCGCGCTCGTCACGGGCGGCGGCACGGGCATAGGGCGCGCAACCGCGGTTGAGCTCGGCCGCACCGGAGCGCGTGTGGTCATCTGCGGGCGCCGCAGCGAGCCGCTCGAGGCAACGCAGGCCGAGCTCGAGGCGATGGGAGTGGAATGCCTGGCCCGCCCTACCGACATCCGCGAGCCGGAGGACTCGGACGCGCTGGTGGAGGAGGCGCTGAGCGCCTTCGGCCGTGTCGACGTGCTGGTGAACAACGCGGGCGGCCAGTTCACCGCCCCGGCGCAGGAGATCACCCTCAAGGGCTGGCGCGCCGTGCACCGGCTGACCGTGGACGCCACCTGGCACCTGACGCGGACCGTGGCCGTGCGCTCGATGATCCCGAATCGCGGCGGGGTCATCTTCTTCAACACGTTCAGCCCTCGGCGCGGCATCGCCGGCTACGCCCACGCGGCGTCGGCCCGGGCGGCGCTGGAGAACCTCGCCGGCGGGCTGGCGGCCGAATGGGGGCCGCACGGAATCCGAGTGGTCGCGCTGGCGCTCGGCAACATCCAAACCGAGGGACTGGAGAGCTACGGCGACGACCTGGCGGCGATGGCCGCCGACGTGCCGCTCGGGCGACTGGGCACCGCGGAGGAGGTGGCCGCGGTCACGGCGTTTCTGGCCTCGCCGGCCGCGGGGTATGTGAGTGGCACGACCGTCACGATTGATGGTGGGCTTGACGCTGTTTAGGGGCCACCCCGCCGCGAGGGACGACTAGCGCGCGGCTCGGTGTTCTACGTCAGCCCACCACCGCGTACTCCCGCGGTCCGAGCCCCAGCGCCTGCGACGCGGCGTCACGCCCGGTGCGAACAGCGCCCTCCATGTAGCCCGCCACCCATTGATCGGATCCACAGACGTAGAAGGGCGGCTCGTGGGTTCCGTGCAGCGGGCCGACCGCCATCACGTCACCGGGTCGCCACGCGGTCACGTAGCCCTGGGTGAAGGGGTCGAGCCCCCACAGGCGCTCGGCGTGCATCAGGGGATGGAGCGCCTCCTCGCCCATCAGCGCGGCCAGCGTGGCCAGATACTCCTGGCGCCGGCGGTCGGGTGGCGTGGCCAGGAAGGCGCCCAGCCGGTCGGGTGGGGTGAGTGACGAGAGGATCCCGTCGCGCTGGATCCACACCGAGGTCCAGATTCCCTCCATGGTGGCGCCCCCGACCGTCCAGAACGAGGTCGGGTACGCGGCCACCGTCTTGGCCGCGAGCGCGCTGCGCTGGCGATGCAGCGACTCCATCCGCTCGGGCGAGACCCCGGTCACCGCAACGTCGCGCAGCGGGCCGACCGGCAACGCGCACACCACCGCCTCGGCGCCGATGCGCTCGCCGCCGCGCAGACCCACCGAGCAGCCTCCCGGCGCCACGTCGATCGACTCGACCACACACCCGAGGCGCACGCGCTCAGCCAGCTCCTCGGCCATCCGCATCGCTACGGTGGCCGAGCCCTCGGCCACCCTCAGGGTCTCCCAGCGCGTCTCGTCGTAGAAGCCGTGGCCGCCCGCGGCCGCCTCCTTGCGCAGCTGGGCCAGCAGCGAGGTGCGCTCGATCGAATCGGTCGAGAGAGACTGCGTCATGGTCTCGATCAGCCGCATCACGCCCGGCCGGGCCCCCACCGAGCGCATCCACGCGCCCACGCTCAGCGAGTCGAGCCGGGCGGCGTCCGGGTGACCCCAGGGATTCTCCGGGTCCACGCTGAGCGAGAGCGCGGCCATCTCGCCGTCCACGCGGGCGAGGTCCGCGAGGTCGGCGGCGTCCATCCAGGGTGCGGATTCGCTCACGCTCACCCCCTCGAGTGCGCCCCACGCGTAGGGCAGGTTCAGGGCGGTGTAGCTGGGCTCGAGCGTCAGGCCCAGCTCCGCCACGAGCCCGGTGTAGGCGTGCTGCCATTCGGCGGTCAGCTCCCCGCCGAGCTGCACCGGGCGCCCGTCGGGCAGCCACTCCTGCTCCACCCGCCCGCCGGCCCGCTCGCGCGCCTCCAGCACGAGCACATCCGCGCCCGCACGCGCCAAGTCGCGCGCGGCAGAGAGGCCGGCCAGACCCGCTCCGAGCACCAGAACGTCGTGTGTTGACTTTGTAGTCAGCCGCACGACTATACTGCCGTCGATGGGCTCCGGCAACGGGCTGCACCAGACGGCCGCCGATCATCTCTGGCTCCACTTCACGCAGATGGGCGACTACGCCGATCCGGCCAATCTGCAGGTGATCGTGAGCGGCGACGGCTGCTACGTCAAGGACTCTGAGGGCAAGCGCTACCTGGATGCCCTCGCCGGGCTGTTCTGCGTGAACATCGGCTACGGCTACGGCGAGGAGATGGGCGAAGCGGCCGCGGCTCAGATGCGCGAGCTGCCCTTCGCCATCAACTGGACGTTCGCCCACCCGCGCTCGATCGAGCTGGCCGCCGAGCTGGCCGAGCTTGCGCCCGGCGACCTGAGCCGCTGCTTCTTCGTCTCCGGCGGGTCGGAGGCCGTCGAGGCGGCCTGGAAGCTCGCCCGCCAGTACCACTCCGCCCGCGGCGAGCGGCGCTGGAAGGCCATCGGCCGGCGCGTGGCCTACCACGGCACCACCATGGGCGCACTCTCGATCAACGGCTGCACCGATCTCAAGACCGCCTTCGAGCCGCTCGTGCCCGACACGCTGCACGTGTCGAACACCAACCGTTTCCATCGCCCGTCGGAGGAGACCGAGGAGCAGTTCACCGCCTTCCTGCTCGACGATCTCGAGCAGGCCATCGTCCATGCCGGGCCCAGCACCGTGGCCATGGTGATCATGGAGCCGGTGCAGAACGCGGGCGGCTCGTTCATGCCTCCGGCCGGTTACTTCGAGGGGGTGCGCGCGCTCTGCGACGAACACGGCATCCTGCTCTGCGCCGACGAGGTGATCACCGGCTTCGGGCGCACCGGACACTGGTTTGCCTCCGAGCGCTTCGACATCCGCCCCGACCTGATCACGAGCGCCAAGGGACTCTCCTCGGCCTACGCGGCGATCGGCGCCCTCATCGCCAGCGAGCGCGTGATGGAGCCCTTCACCAAGCCGGGCGCGATGTACACCCACGGGATGACCTTCGGCGGGCATCCCGTGCAGGCCGCGGTCGCGCTCAAGAACATCGAGATCATGAAGCGCGACGGCATCGTCGAGCACGTGCGTGAGCACGAGCCCGAGTTCCGCTCGCGTCTCGACTCGCTGCTCGAGCTGCCGATCGTGGGGGACGTGCGCGGCTGCGGCTTCTTCTACGCGCTCGAGCTGGTCAAGGACTCGGAAACGCGCGAGAGCTTCAGCGACGAGGAGTGCGACGAGCTGCTGCGCGGCTTCGTGTCGCCCCAGCTCTTCGAGCGTGGTTTGATCTGCCGCTCGGACGATCGCGGCGACCCCGTGGTGCAGATCTCGCCCCCTCTCGTGGCCGGACCGGAGGAGTTCGAGTTCATCGTCTCCACCCTGCGCGACGTCCTGGCAGAGGCCGGCGAGCGCATGCAGGTCGCGGCTTGAGGCACGACGCGATCGTCGTCGGCGGCGGGCACAACGGGCTCGCCTGCGCCGGGTATCTGGCCCGCGCCGGGCTCGATACGTGCGTGCTCGAGCGCCGCAACATCCTGGGCGGGGCATGCGTGACCGAGGAGGTCTGGCCCGGACAGCGCGTCTCGCGGGCCTCCTACGTGGTGTCGATGCTCCAGCCCAAGGTGATCGCGGACCTCGAGCTCGCGCGCTTCGGCTACGAGGCGGTGCCGCTCGATCCGGCCTTCGGCACGTTCGCGGCGGATGGCCGGCCCATCCTCTTTTTCAACGACTCGGCGGCCACGCGACGCTCGATCGAGCCGTACTCGCGAAAGGACGCCGCGGCCTACGACGGGTTCGAGGCGCTGCTCGCCCAGATGGCACAGTTCCTGCGCCCGATGATGCTGCGCCCGCCCCCGGCGCTCGGGTCCAAGCGACCCGGTGACCTGTTCTCGCTCGTGCGCGAAGCCGGCCGCACCGCAGGGCTGAAGAAGCGCGACGTACACGAGCTCTTTCGGGTGATGACCATGTCGGTGGGCGACCTGCTCGACGAGTGGTTCCAGACCGACGCCATCAAGGGCGCCTTCGCCTCCACCGGCGTGGTGGGCGTCTGGGCCGGGCCGCGCACTCCGGGCACGGCCTACAACCTGCTGCACCACGCGCTGGGCGAGCTCAACGGCGTAAGCGGGCTGTGGGGCCACGTGAAGGGCGGCATGGGCGGGATCTCAGAGGCAATGGCGCGCAGCGCCGAGGCGTCCGGGGCCACCATCCGTACCAGCGCCGAGGTGCGTTCGATCGACGTGCGCGACGGGCGAGCCACGGGCGTGACGCTCGACTCGGGCGAGCAGATCGAGGCTCCGCTGGTGGTGTCCGGCGCCCACCCGCGCACCACGGTGCTCGACCTGACCGGAGCGGAGCACTTCCCCGAGGAGGTGGTGCGCGACATGGAGCGCTACCGCAGCCGCGGCGGCTCGGTGAAGATCAACTGCATCCTGTCCGAGCCGCCCCGCTACGACCGCGCCCTGCCGGAGGAGTCCGATCTGCTGCTGCGCACCGGCCTCGCGCTGTGTCCCTCCGTCGACTACCTGGAGCGCGCCTGGCAGGACGCGGTGCGCGGGGAGCCGGCCGCGGGACCCTACGTGGAGGTCGAGGTGCCGAGCGCGGTCGATCCGTCACTCACCGACGACGGCACCACGGTGCTCACGATGTTCACCCAGTACGGCCCCTACCGCGAGAGCGGTTGGCCCGCCGGCGCGCGCGAGAGCTATGCGCGGCGCTGTCTCGACATCGTGGCCGAGCACGCTCCAAACGTGAAGGACGCGCTGATCCATTGGGAGGTGCTGGCTCCACCCGACCTCGAGAACATCTACGGCCTGGTGGACGGCTCGATCTTCCAGGGCGAGCAGGGTCTCGACCAGATGGCCTTCATGCGCCCCTCCCCGCTGCTGGCGCAGTACGCGACGCCCGTGGACGGGCTCTACCTATGCGGCGCCGGCACCCATCCGGGCGGCGGAGTGATGGCCGCCTGCGGCCACAACGCGGCGCAGCGCATTCTCAAGGACCGGCGGGGTGCCGAGCGGCGCCGGCGCCTTCCGCTTCTCGGTCGGACGAGGGTCTGAACTCCTGACGGCGATCCTGGTAACCGGCAGCGCCGGACATTTGGGCGAGGCGCTGATGCGCTCGCTACGCGACAAAGGGCGTGAGGTGCTGGGGCTCGATCTGCTCGAGTCGCCCTTCACGGACGTGGTGGGCTCGATCGCCGACCGCGAGCTGGTGCGGCGGTGCCTCGATGGCGTGGGCGCCGTGTTTCACGCGGCCACGCTCCACAAACCGCATGTGGGCTCGCACAGCCGGCAGCAGTTCGTGGACACCAACGTCACCGGCACACTGAACCTGCTCGAGGAGGCCGTGGCCGGCGGTGTCGAGAGCTTCGTGTTCACCAGCACCACCAGCGCATTCGGGCGCGCACTCACGCCGGCGCCGGGCGCCCCGGCGGCTTGGATCACCGAGGACGTGGTGCCCGTGCCGCGGAACATCTACGGCGTTACCAAGACGGCGGCTGAGGACTTGTGCCGGCTCGTTCACCAAGATCACGGCCTGCCCTGCCTGATACTGCGCACGTCGCGGTTCTTTCCCGAGGAGGACGATCGCGATGAGGTCCGCGCGGCCTACTCCGACGACAACCTGAAGGCCAACGAGTACCTCTACCGGCGGGTGGACCTCGAGGATGTGGTGAGCGCCCACCTGCTGGCCCTCGAGCGGGCGCCGACGATCGGCTTCGGCAGGTACATCATCAGCGCCACCACACCCTTCGGCCGCGAGGATCTGTCGGAACTGCGCAGCCACGCGCCGGCTGTCGTGCGGCGGCTCTTCCCCGACTACGAAGCCACCTACGAGCAGCGCGGCTGGACCATGTTCGGAAGCATCGAGCGCGTCTACGTGAATTCACACGCGCGTAAAGAGCTGGGCTGGGCCCCGCGGTACGACTTCCGACACCTGCTCGACAGCCTCGCGGCGGGTGACGACCCGCGCAGCCCACTCGCGCGGGCGGTGGGAGCAAAGGGCTACCACCCCGTCTCCTGCGGGCCCTATACGACGCGCGAGAGCTAAGGCGTGACGGGGGTTCGGCGCGCCCGCCCTGCGCTGCGCGAGCCGCCATGCGCCGGGGCCGGCGTCTGGAACGACAGCAACCAAGGTCGGAGATCTGCCGGAGCTGTCACTCCTGTCGCGGCGCTGTAACACCGACGGGTGCGCCGACCGCGCCGTCGCGCCTGCGCTCTGCCGAGTGTCGGATTGTGCATCTATGAGGTGCATAACTTGACACTCGATCGGTGGCCTAGCGACCGCGTTACAGCAACGTGACAAAGCCGACAACACGGCCGCGTCCACCCTTGGTTGCTGCCGTTCCAGAAACGCAGGCCCCGGCAGCCGGCGACTCGCGCAGCGCCGGGCGGTTCCACCATCCGTGCCCTAACGCACGACCCGGAAGCTCGTCCGGGCCAGCACGCTGTAGCCGTCGTCCATCATCAGCCCGGCTGTGTAGCGGCCCGGCGCGAGCTTGCCCAGGTCCGCCTTGGTCATCGCCAGGCGTCCGTGGGGCAGCGCCCCGATGTAGCTGAAGCCCAGGTAGTTGTAGACGTCGAGCGGCCCGCCCGGGAAGATGCCCACCCAGTCGAACTTGTTGCCCGGCGCGTTGCGCCAGCTCAGGCGAATCGTCTCACCCGGCGCGTAGACCGACCGGGCGGAGCGTATGCGCGGCCGGGCGCCGCGAGGCAGTACCCAGAAGCGCGAGGTGGCCTCGACTCCGCCCTTGCCGTTGAGCAGAGCGGCGCGGTAGGCGCCGGGCCGCAGCGAGGAGGTGCCGAAGAAGCCGGCCTGGTGGTCCGACGCGTCGTAGATGGGCAGCGTCACGATCGGCCGGTCGCCGTGAAGGGGCAGGATGCCGATGCGCCGTCCGCGATGGCTGGCGTAGCGGATCGTCAATCGCTCACCGCGGCGCACCACGCGCTGGTCTGTGTCCACCAGGGCCGGCGCGTCGGCCGCTTGGACGTCGAAGGTCGAGGCCACCGCACGGTGATCGGAGCCCCAGCGCTCGAGCCCGATGTCCACGTCGGGGCCGCCCAGCTCGCCAACCAGGGAGCTCGCAACGGTGGTGCTCGGACCGCGCGCGATCACCCAGTCGATGCGGTCGACCGTCTCCTCCTTGCGAATGCGCGGCGGCGGGGTGCCCGCCGTCCAGGTGAAGCCGGGTCGCGCCACCGGATCGGGATGAGCGTCGCGATAGGAGTCCCGGAAACCGGCGCCGGTCAGGGCCCGAGAAACGGGCCAGGGAAACGGCTCGTCGAGATGTGACGGGGAGTTGAAATCACCGGTCAGGAACGTCGGGATCCCGGCGTCCGACAAGCGCGCCAGCGGGCGCAGGTAGGGCTTGATCCCACTCAAGCGCGTAACGCGCTCGTTCTTGAGCACCGCCTTCCTCGACTTGCCGTCGCGCTGCAACTCGGGCCCGTAGGGGCTGGAAAGCAGGTGGACGTTGGTGATCGCCACCACCTTGCGGGGATGGATCGCCGCGTAGGCAAACCGCACTCCGCCGCGCTCCGCCGCGTACAGCGGGTAGCGCGAGATCAGGTGCAGGCTCTCGTCGACGTAGGGCAATCCTGCCGATCGGGCGATGGCGCGAATGTTGCCCTCCGGCTCCTGCAGGCCGACGATGTCCGCGTCCGCGCGGCGTATCGCGGTGCCGATCTGGGGGAAGTCGACCTGCACGCCTCCGTACCAGACGTTGAAGGTCATCACCGTCAACGGCTCGGCCGAGGCCGGTGCGGCCGCCCCGAGGGCGGCGGCGCAGAGGACCGCGAGGAAGGTGGCGAGTCGTTTCAGCGCAGAACCAGCGAGTGCTCAGGGTGCCAGGACAC
Source organism: uncultured Thermoleophilaceae bacterium (assembly GCA_963728495.1). Classification (GTDB taxonomy): domain Bacteria; phylum Actinomycetota; class Thermoleophilia; order Solirubrobacterales; family Thermoleophilaceae; genus JACVRW01. Next base: position 56,958 of record CAVSKI010000005.1, read on the forward strand.
GCGGAGACGGTCGCCGATCTCCCAGCGGTCATCGGACTTCGCACGGTTGAAGTTCTGGTCCAGGGCGACCAGCCGCACGCCGTTGCTGAGCTGGACGATCACCTGGGTGCTGGTGCCCACGTACACGCGCTCGGCGATCGTGCCCTCGATCGAGACCATCCCCTCCTCGGGGTCCTCGGTCCAGACCTTCTCGGGGCGCACGGAGAGCTGAACCTCCTCGCCCGGCCCGCAGTCCGCGGGCACGTCGGCCCGGCACAGCTCCCCGCTGGAAAGGCGCACTCCGCCGTTCTCCGTGACCCCGGGCAGGAGGTTGGAGACGCCGATGAACCCGGCCACGAACGGACCCGTCGGGTGCTCGTAGACCTCCTCCGGGGTACTGCACTGCTTGACGTAGCCGCCCTCCATGACCGCGATCCGGTCGGACATGGCGAGCGCTTCCTCCTGATCATGGGTCACGTAGAGGAACGTGATCTCCACCTCGCGCTGGATGCCCTTCAGCTCGACCTGCATCTGCTTTCGCAGCTTGAGGTCGAGCGCGCCGAGCGGCTCGTCGAGCAGCAGCACGGACGGCCGGTTGACCAGTGCCCGCGCCAGCGCTACGCGCTGTTTCTGGCCGCCGGAGAGCTCGCCCGGGCGTGACTTCTCGCGCCCTTGCAGCTCCACCAGCTCGAGCGCTTCGGCCACGCGCGTGCGCACCTCGTCCTTGCCGATCTTGCGTCGCCGAAGCCCGAACGCGACGTTGTCGGCGATGTTCAGGTGCTCGAACAGCGCGTAGCTCTGGAAGACCGTGTTCACGTTGCGCTTGTAGGGAGGCACGGTCTCGACCGGCTCGCCCTCGAGGTAGATGCGTCCCTCGCTCGGCTGCTCGAAGCCCGCCACCATGCGCAGCGTCGTGGTCTTGCCGCAACCCGACGGACCCAGCAGCGAGAAGAACTCGCCCTTGCGGATCTCCAGGTTCAGGTCGTCGACGGCCACCGAGTCGCCGAAGCGCTTGGTCACTCCCTCGAAGCGTATTGCCGAAGCACTCGGCTCGGCCGAGTGCGCCCGGACCTTGTCTGCCGACGCACTCGGCTCGGCTGATTCCTCCCGGACGAATCTTTCGCTCACGCGCCCTCCCTTCCCAGTAGTACCCCCAGGCCGCTCTCGCGCCGCCCGAGCAGGCGCGGCAGAAGCAGCGCGAGCCCCACGGACAGCGTCGAGATGACCAGCATGAAGGTCCCGATTGCGTTGATGGTCGGCCTGACGCCGAAGCGGATCTGCGTCCAGATGCGCACCGGCAGTGGCTGAGGCGACTCGCCGGTGGTGAAGAAGGACAGCACGAAGTCGTCGAATGACAGCGCGAACACCAGCAGGCCGGCGGCGATCACCGCCGGCCACAGCGCGGGCAGCGTCACGAGCCGGAACGTCTGCCATCGGGTGGCGCCGAGATCCATGGACGCGTCCTCGACCTCACGGCCGAGCGCCGCGAGCCGCGCTCGCACGACCACGGTCACATAGGAGATCGAGAACGTGATGTGGGCGAGGATGATCGTGGTGATCGAGAGCTCGAGTCCGACCTGGGTGAAGATGAGCAGCGCAGACGCCCCGGCCACGATCTCCGGCGTGACCAGCGGTATGAGCATCATGATGTTGGCCCCGTCCGACCAGCGAGTGCGCGCCCGGACGAGTCCGTAGGCCAGCGCAGTGCCGAGCACGGTCGCGACCACCATCGTCACGAGGGCGATCTCGATGCTGGCGATGAGTGAGTTGCGCAGCGACTCGGACTCAAAGAACGTCTCGTACCAGGTCAGGCTGAAGCCATCGAAGTGCTGAAGCGACCGGCTCGAGTTGAACGAGAACAGGATCACCAGCGCGATCGGCGCGAACAGGACGAGGAAGAAGAGGCCCGTGAAGACCTTGAGGAAGCGCGGGCGGTCGAACCCCTTGGGGGGCTTGCTCGGCGGGGCCGGCTTGGCGCGATCGCGCTCATCAGGGCGCGTTGGGGCGGTTTCGGTACGGGCGGTGGTGCTCACGCCCGTGCTTCCTTGGTTTCTCGGGCGGCCGAGCGCAGGTAGGCCGACATCCAGATCAGCAGGAAGATCATCATCACCACGGTCAGCGCCGCGCCGAAGGGCCAGTTGTCGGAGGCCTGGAACTGCTGCTGGATCAGGTTGCCGATCATCACCTGCTCGGGCCCGCCCAGCAGCGAGGCGGACACGAAGTCGCCCACGGCGGGCAGGAACACCAGCACCGAGCCGGCCAGCACACCCTGAATCGTGTGAGGCAGCGTCACGTGGCGGAAGGTTTGGGCCGGCCCTCCGTAGAGGTCCTTGCCCGCCTCGATCAACGACGGGTCCATGCGGTCGAGCGAGGCGTAAATCGGCAGGATCATGAAGGCTAGGAAGCCGTACACGAGCCCGCCAACCACCGCGTAGGGCGTGTTGAGAAAGCGGAAATCGGAGGAGAAGATCCCGTTGACGAGGCCGTCGTCGCCGAGCATCGCGATCCAGGCGTAGGTGCGCACGAGGTAGTTGACGAAGAACGGCAGCACCACCAGCGCCAGCAGCACGTTCTTCCAGCGCCCGCCGAAGATCGCGATGTAGTAGGCCACCGGGTAGCCGATCAGGAGGCAGATGGCCACCGTGGCCAGGGCATAGCCCACCGAGCGCACCAGGACCGGGATGAGATCCGGGTCGAAGACGCGGCTGTAGTTGTCGAGGCTGGTCCCGTAGATCGCCTCGCCCAGGTCGTCGGTGTAGCCGAAGGAGAGCGCCAGTATGAAGCCGAGCGGCACCACGAACAGCGCCAGCAGCCACAGGCCACCGGGCACGAGAAAGGCGGAGGCGAAGCGATTCTCGCTCATAGTCCTACGCGATCCGGAACTCGGTCCATACCTCGTCCCACGCCAGCCGCCCTTCGCCCTTCAGGTTCTCGAACTGCTGCCCGTTCTCGAGATCCTCGGTGGTCACGTTGATCTCGGGGTCATCCTTGACGAGCCCCTGAAATGCCTCGGTGGCCCCTCCGTCGTAGGGCATCGGGTAGCCGATCCACTCCACGTTCTGCGCCGCGTTCTCGGGCTCGAGCATGTACTCCATGAACAGCAGCGCCGTGCCCGGATGCTTCGCGTTCACGGGGATCACGAAGTTGTCGCTGCCGACCGGGAGCCCCTCCTTGCACTTCTGGAATCTGTAGTCCTCGGGGTTGTCGACCTGATAGCGGATGTTGACGATGTCGCCGTTCCAGAGGTGCTGGATCCAGGCGTTGCCGCTGACCATGTTGGTGATCGTGTCCGCGGAGATGCCGCGCAGCTTGGGCTTTAGATCGAGCAGATACTGCTGCGACTTCTCGAGCTTGGCCCGGTCGATCTCGTTCAGCGGATAGCCGTTGACCAGGTTCGCCATGCCGATGCTCTCCTGGAAGTCGTCGAGCAGGAACGAGCGGTCCTCGGTGTCCACCGTCCCGAGGTCGCGCCAGGAGCCGGTCATCCCGTCGACCTGGTCGGCGCGGTAGCCGAGGCCGGTGGCGTACATGCCGTAGGGCGTGGAGTGCTCGGACTTCCTGTCGTACCACGGGTCGGCGAAGTACTTGTAGACCGTGTCGACGTTCTTGAGCTTGTCGCGGTCGATCCTGCGGATCAGGTTGCCGGATATCAGGCGCTGGACGTACTCGCCGCTGGGGAAGATCACGTCGTAGGAGATACCGGCGCGCAGCTTGGCCATCATCGCCGACATCGAGTCGAAGTACGACTCGCGGACGGTCACCCCGTAGAGCTTCTCGAAGCCCTTGACCAGCTTGGGGTCGATGTACTCCGAGTAGTTGAAGTACACGAGGTCGCCGTCGATCTTCTTCTTGATCGGCTTCTCGGTCTCCGCCTTCGTGCCGCCGCTGACGTTGCCCACGCCGCAGCCGGCGAGGCCCATGCCCACGGCCAGGCCCGCGCCGCCCTGCAGCAGCTCGCGGCGACTGAGGGTCACGCCGCCGCCCCCAGTTCGCAGCCCAGCTCGCGTTCGGCCAGAGCGAGGGTCATCCGCTCCGCCCGGTCCGGGGTGACCTCCTCGTCCCCGAGCGCGATCTGCACGGCGAGTCCGTCAAGCAGCGAGCCCAGGAGGAGAGCAAAGTCCTCGGGCTCCGCCGGCCCGAACTCGTCGCGCGCCTGTCCGTAACGAACGATCTCCGCGATGGTGCTCCGCCAGCGCACGTCTAGGTCGGCCCGTGTGGCCGCGAGGTCGGGATCGCGCAGCGCCTTCGCCCACAGCTCCATCCACAGGGCCGCGTCGTAGTCGCCCTCGCCGGCGCCGCCGCCGATGATCTTGACCAGCCGCTCGCGCGCGCTGTCGGTCTCGATCAGCTCGCGCTCGAGCTGTTCGTAGTAGCCCTCCTCGGCGGACACGAGCGCCTCCTTGAGCAGCTCGGCCTTGGAGGCGAAGTAGTAGAGAACCGACGGCGCGCTGGTGCCGGCCCGGTCGGCCACATCGCTCACGCGGGCGCGCTCGAGGCCACGCTCGCGGATCACCTCTGCGGCGGCGGCGAGAATCGCGGGCCGGCGGACATGGTCGAGCCGGGGGCGCGGACTCACCGGGTCAAAGTCTCCCTCTCATAAACCTGAACGGTGATTCAAAAAACCTATCCCGCAGTCAGGCTCCCGTCAAGCGAAAGTTCGGACGCCAGGTAGCCCCAGACCTGCTCGCGGGCGTACTCGATCGGCATCTCACCGATCAGCACGCGCACGCCGAAGCCGTCGCACAGCGCGAGGGCGCGGTCGGCCACCTCGCCCGGGTCGCGCCCGGCAGGGACGCCGCAGGCCACGATTCCCTCGGACAGCCAATCGTGCATGCGCTCGTACAGCCGTGCGGCCGTGGGCGCCATCTCGGGATAACGCACCGTTCGCAGCCATAGCTCCACCCACAGCACCCAGTCCTGGCGCAGGTCACCCGGGTAGGGCAGGCACTGGTCGACCATCTCGAGCAGCCTGCGCTCGGGGTCGGCCTCGGCCTCCGACCCGTCGGCGAGGCGAACCTCCCCGGCGTGCTCGTAGGAGTACTCGAGCGCCTCGCCCAGAAGCGCCTCGCGGGTCGCGAAGTGGTAGTGCACGAGCGACGTGGAAACGCCCGCGTCCATGGCCACGCGGGCGATGCGCATGTCGTCTATCCCGTCGCTGGCGATCCGCTCGACGGCGGCGGCGAGGATCCGCTCGCGCGCGCCGCGCTCGGTCGCCGTGGCCTCGGTCAAAGGGCTGCTCCGAGATCGGCGCGGATCTTGTCGGCGAACCAGCCCAGCGCGCGCTCGCGCTGCGACAGCGGGCCCGGCTCGAAGCCACGGGTCTCGAGGCCGGCCTGCTGGTTGGCCACCAGGTCGGCGTCCTCGTCGCTCGTGAGCTTGTTGATCCTGCGGTTGGCCTGCTGCACCACGCGGCTGCGCCTGCTGCCCCCCTTGGGCAGGAGGGTCAGGTTGACGTCACGCGACTTCAAGGGGCCGTCGGGATTGATGCACCAGATGCCCACCTGGTCGGGGTAGAGGTCGATCGTGGTGTTGGGGTAGATGAAGATGTAGCGCCAGACGCGCCGGTCCTCCTCGGTCAGGCCGGGCATCGGCTCGACCATGCGCTGGTAGAGCCTCTCGACGCGGTTGCCCGAGGGCTTGTCGCGCAGCGGGGCGTCGTACCAGACCCAGTTGTCATGCAGCTCGACGTCGTAGTTCTTGTAGTCGTAGAGGCGCATCAGGCCGGGATGCGCGATCGGCACGTGGTAGCCCTCGAGGTAGTTGTCGACCACGATCTTCCAGTTGGCCGGCTGGCTCGTGTCCTTCTCGGGCTTGACCTTCAGGCGCTCGAGGCCGAAGCGCTCGAGGCGCTGCGGCAGGCCGTCGATCAGCTCGGCCAGCGGGGTGGCGTCCACGTCGAGGTTGACGAACACCAGGCCGCACATCGTCTCCACGCGCACGGGGAACAGGCCGAGCTTCGACTTGTCGAGGCCGGGGATGGAGCGCCCCTCCGGTACGCCGATCAGCGTGCCGTCGAAGCGGTAGGTCCAGCCGTGGTAGCGGCAGCGAATCGCCTTGCCGCACTCCCCCGAGCCACTCAGCAGCCGCGAGCCTCGGTGCCGGCAGACGTTGCGAAAGGCCTTCACGCTGCCGTCGTTGTCGCGCAGGACGAGCACGGGCTCGACCCCGGCGGAGGCGGTCATGTAGTGGCCCTGCTCGGGCAGCTGGGAGACGTGGCCGACGAACTGCCAGGTGCGCGCGAAGATGCGCTTCTGCTCCTGCTCCACGATGTCCGGATCGCGGTAGAAGTGCGGTGAAAGGGCGGCGGGAACGGCCTCTGCGGTGGTCATCAGCCTCATCCTGACTTTGTGATCAGTTGCATGATAGTATCGCATGTGTGGCTCCGTTTGGCGCCCGCCACGCATGGCTTTCGATCACGCCGGAGCCCGAACGGGAGCTGCCCGCGGCGGTTGCTGAGCTGCGCGGCACGAGTGCCGAACAGGAGCGCAGGCGGGTGGAGGAGCTGGTCACGCGTGCGAGCAAGCGGGGGTGGAGCGCCTACATCGCCGAGAATCGCGGATCTGGCTCGAACGGCCGCTGACCCGAGCGAGGCACGCGAGACATCGTGCTCGACGTCGTCGAAAACCACAACAACCTGAAACTTGGACTCCCGGGAGAGCGCTGATGACCATCACCGAAGCGACGCAGCTGGCAACGGACTTCACGCCCGAGGAGCTCGAGCTCCAGGAGCGCGCGCGGCGCTTCGTGGACCAGGTGCTCATCCCCCACGAGGAGGAGGCCGAGCTGGCGGGCGGCAAGATCTCCGAAGAGCTGCACGCGCGCATCAAGAACGAGGCGGTCGAGGCGCGCCTCTCGGGTGGCCTGCATTCGCCGGAGTACGGCGGCCAGGGCTGGACGAAGACGGAGTGGTTCCTCGTCGAGGAGCAGCTCGGCCGCTCGACCAACGCCCTCTCCTGGCACATGCCCGGCGCGTACAACGTGCTGGCCAGCGGAACGCCGGAGCAGATCGAGCGCTACCTCAAGCCGGCGCTGCGCGGAGAGCTGCACGACGCCTACGCGGTGACCGAGGCCGAGGCGGGATCGGACCCGTCGGGCATCGCAACCACCGCTCGCAAGACAGATTCCGGCTGGGTGATCGACGGCGAGAAGTGGTTCGTGACCTACGGCGACATCGCGGCGGTGTACATCGTGATGGCCAACGCACAGGTGGACGATGAGTCGCGCCCGACGCTGTTCCTCGTCGACCGCGGCCTGGACGGCATAGAGATCGTCGACGACCCGCCGTTCACCCACACCTATCCGCATGGCCACCCGGCGGTTCGCTTCACCGGTGTCGAGGTTCCCGACGACGCCGTGATCGGCGGCATCGGCGGCGGTGAAGACCTGCAGCGCGCCTGGTTCACCGAGGAGCGCCTGGGCATCGCCGCCCGCGGGGTGGGCTCGATGTGGCGGCTGATCGAGGAGACCACCGCCTGGGCGCTCGAGCGCGAGCAGGGCGGCAACCGGATCATGGACTACCAGGGGGTGTCGTTCCCGCTGGCCGACTCTGCCGCCGACGCCGCCGCCGGCCGGCTGCTCACGCTGGAGGTCGCCCGGCTGGTGGACGCGGGCGCCGACCCCAAGCTCGTGCACGCGAAGGCCTCGATGGCCAAGCTGTTCGTGAGCGAGGCGGCCTGCCGGTGCGCCGACCGCTGCGTGCAGATCTTCGGCGGGCGCGGCTACATGCGTACCAACGTGGCCGAGCGCTTCTTCCGCGAGCTGCGCGTGGATCGCATCTGGGAGGGCACGAGCGAGATCCAGCGCCTCATCATCGCCCGCGCGCTCGAGCGGCGCGGGGTTGAGCGTACGCTGCACTAGATGGCTGCATCCACGACCCCGCACGCGCGGATGACGCACGAATACCTGCGCTGGATCGGGGTCATCGGGCTCGCCGATACCTTCGGGTATCGGCTTCGCCCTGCTTCCCCCGCCCAGCTTGGTCCCGTGCGCCCCCGCGCACACGCGGCCGCGAAAGCAGCCATCTAGCAGTGGCGTCTCTACAGCGGCTTCTCCATCCGCGCACGGTCGCGGTAGTAGGCGCGACCGATCGCGACGGCTCCTACGCGGGGCAGACGTTGCTCAACCTGAAGACGCTCGGCTACCGAGGCGAGGTGTGGGGCGTCAACCCGCGGCGCGACGAGGCCCACGGCTTCAAGTGCTTCGCTTCGCTGCCCGCCTGTCCGTCTCCGCCCGACGCCGTGGTCGTGGCGATACCCGCTGCGGGGGTGGCGGCCGCGGTGGAGGAGGCCGGCGCCGCGGGGTGCGGCGGAGCGGTCGTGTTCAGCGCCGGCTTCGGCGAAATGGCCGCCGGGGCGATAGCCGGCAACGCGGCGTCGATCGATGAGGCCGCCGCCGGGGCGGGCTACGAGGCCGACCTGCGCGCCGCTGCCGCTCGGCACGGGCTGCCGGTCTGCGGCCCCAACGGAAACGGCATAGTGGCGGTGCACGAGCGCGCCGCACTGTGGGGCGATGCCCTACTCCCGCTCGAGCCCGGACGCGTGGTGCTCGTGTCCCAGAGCGGCAACGTGGCCGTGAACACATTGGCCACTCGCCGCGGGCTGCGCCTGCACACGGTCGTCTCGTGCGGGAACTCGGTGGGAGTCGACCCCTCCGAGTGGGTGGCGCATCTCGCCGCCGACGAGGGCGTGGGCTCGATTGCCCTCTACCTGGAGGCCGACGGCGATGGCGCCGCGCTGTGCGAGGCGCTGGCCCGCTGCGCCGAGAACGGCGTCGGCGTGTCGGTGCTCAAGGTGGGCTCCTCGCCCGCCGGCTCGGTCGCGGCCGCTGCCCATACCGGCGCGGTGGCCGGAGACCAGCGCGTCTTCCGAGCACTGGTGGAGGACGCCGGCGCGGCCTGGGCGGAGGACGTGCACGAGCTGCTCGAGCTGGCCAAGGCTCAGGCTGTGGCGCGCCCGCGGCCCGCCCTTCGCCCCAGCGGCGGCCTGGCGGTACTCACCTGCTCGGGAGGGGACTCGGCGCTGGCCGCCGACGAGTGCGAGCGCCTGGGTCTGGAACTGGCCACGCTGGGCGAAGCCACCTCGCTGCGCCTGCGCAAGCGGCTGCCGGGCGCGGCCACCGTGGGCAATCCGCTCGACTACACCGCGCTGATCTGGGGTCATGCCGAAACGCTCAGCGACCTGATCGCGACCGTGGGCGAAGATGCCGCCGTCGACCAGATGCTCGTTCTCTACGACCAGCCCGCCGGCATCGAGGGCGCCGTGGACGAGTCCTGGAGCGCCGTCCGCGACGGGATACACGCCGGAGCCGCGCGCAGCCCGGTGCCGACGATGGTGGCCGCCACCCTGCCCGAGCTGCTGGACGACGCCGCGGCGGCGCGCTTCGTCGACGCCGGCATCCCGGCGATCTCCGGCCTGCGCACCGGTCTCATGTGCGCCGCGGCGCTGCGCCTCGAGCCGGGCGATCCGGCTCGCCTGCGCGAGATCGCCGCCGTGGCGGCCCGGCCGCCCGGTGACGCCAACGGCCGGCCGGCACTCTCCGAGCACGAAGCCAAGCAGTTGCTGCGCAGTGCCGGCGTACCGGTCGTGGAAGGACGCGTGGCCGTGAGCGAGGATGACGCGGCACGGGCACTCGACGAGCTGGGCGCGCCGCTCGCGCTCAAGCTGTCCGCACCCTCGCTGCTGCACAAGAGCGAGCTGGGCGCCGTGGTGCTCGATCTGGCCACCGCCGACGACGTGCGCGCTGCGCACCGCCGTCTTCGCGAGATCCAGATCGAGGGCGCGGCGGTTCTGGTGGAGCGCATGGCCGTGCCCGGAGTCGAGCTGCTGGTGGCGGCGCGGCGCGAGGGCGTGGTTCCGTCGCTCACCGTCGCGCTGGGCGGCATCTGGGCCGAGCTCCACGAGGACGCGGTCGTGGTGGCGCTTCCGGCCGGCGCCGAGCGGGTCGAGGCCGCGCTTCGCTCGCTGCGCGCAGCGCCGCTGCTCACCGGTGGGCGGGGCCGCACTCCGCTGGATCTCCCCGCCGCCGCCCGGCTCGCCGCGGGGGTGGGCCAGCTGCTGCTCGAGGCCGATCTCTCGCTGATCGAGCTGAACCCGGTGTTCGTGCACGAGCAGGGAGCCGTGGCGGTGGACGCGGTGGCCGCGTGAGGGTGGCCGTCGTCGGCGCCGGCCTCGCGGGCCTGACCGCCGCCCGCGAGCTGGCCCGCGCCGGTGCCGAGGTGGTGGTTCTGGAGGCGCGCGCCCGCGTGGGCGGGCGCGTGTGGTCGCGGGCGCTCGACAACGGCGCGATCGTCGAGATGGGCGCGGAGTTCCTGCTGCCCGGCAACACCGCTGTGCGCGAGCTGGCGGACGAGTATGCCCTCGGATTCTGGGACAAGGGGATGCGCTACGGCCAGCGTGAGCCTCGCGGTGCGGACACCGACGCCGACGCCCTGTTCGCCGCCGCGGACTCCGTGGGCCGGGCGCTGGGCGACGCCGCCGGAGAGATCAGCGCTCGCCGCTTTCTCGCCGAGCTCGACTTGACACCGGGCACGCGGGAAGCCGTGACCGCGCGCGTCGAGATCTCGAGCGCAAATTCCGCCGACGTGGTCTCGGCCCGCGACCTGGCCGGCCTGGCTCACATCGACAGCAACCCCGCGCCGAGCATCGCCGGTGGCAACGGACGGCTGCCCCTTGCCCTGGCCGAGGAGCTGGGCGAGGCGGTACGCCTGAGCTCGCCCGTCGAGCGGATCGCCTGGGGCGACGAGGGCGTTCGACTGGCCGCGGGCGGCGGCGAGCTCCAGTCCGACGCGTGTGTGATCGCCGTGCCGCCCGGCGTGCTGGACGCCATCCATTTCGATCCCGCTCTTCCCAGCGAGCTGGCAGCGGCCTTCGGCGCGATTCGAATGGGCCACGCGGCCAAGCTGTTCGTGCCCCTGCGCGCCCCGGCCCAGCCCGGCGCGGTGATGTGCGTGCCCGAGCGCTACTGGTGCTGGACGGCGACCGGCAGCAGCGACGCTCCCCAACCCGTCGTCAGCTGCTTCGCCGGCTCCCCGGCGGCGCTCGAGCGCCTCGGCGTGGCCGCCGGGCCTGAGCGCTGGCTGGACTCGCTGCGCCGCCTGCGCCCCGACCTCGACCTCGACCTCGGGGGCGCGGTGCTCTCCACCTGGGTCGACGATCCATGGGTGCGCGGCGCCTATTCGACCTCGCCGCCGGTGGCCCTCGGGCAGGTGCCCGAGCAGCCGGTCGGGCCGCTGGCCTTCGCCGGCGAGCACCTGGGCGGCGGCTTCGCCGCGCTCATGGAAGGAGCTATCCGGAGCGGCCGTCAGGCGGCGCGGGCACTGCTGGGCCATCGCCGTCCGGAGGCGGGTGGCGAGTGATGCCGGGGGTCGTTGCCGCCGCCGTGGCGTACGTCCAGCGCGAGCGCCGGCCGAAGACCGGGCCGACGTAGTAGCGGTTCTCGCGCCGCACGAGCACGAAGCAGAACAGCGCCCCCAAGAGGGCAATTGCCGCGCTGGCCAGAAAGGTGATTCGGAAGGAGTCGACGTGAGCCAGCACGTTGTCCTCGATGGCCACCCGGACCACACGGGTGTCGATCGTCGTCTGGTTTCGGCCCGCCTGCTCGGCCTGCAGGATGTATTCCTTGAACTTGTCGATCTCTTGCGAGGTAACGGTGATCCCCCGGTCGGCCAGCCGCTCGTAGGTGATGTGCTCGGCTGCTCCCACCTCGATTGCCGTCAGGCCCGCTATTCCGATGGCACCGCCCAGCTGCTCGGCGGTGTTGATAGTCCCCGCCGCCTCTCCCTGCGCCTCGGGCGGCACCGCCCCCAGGCCGGTCGGATCGTTCACGGTGAGCACCACGCCCAGGCCCAGTCCCTGTAGCGCGAGGCCGGGAATGAGGGCGAGGACCGTCTGCTCTCCGACGCCGGCTGCCAGGGCCGCGCCCGAGGCCGCCAGTATCAGGAAGCCGACCACCAGGGGTACGCGCCCGCCCACGCGGTCGAAGGCGCGTCCGGCCAGCGGGCCGGCGAGGATGATCGGGATCGAGGCCGGGAGCAGCGCGATGCCCGCCGTTGCGGGGCTCACGCCTATCACCAGCAGCAGGTAGAAGGGCAGCAGGAAGCCCAGGCCGAGCTCGATGGCGCCGGCCAACAGCTGGCTGATATTGGAAGCAAGGAAGTTCGCGTGCCGAAAGAGCCGGAATTCGAGCAGCGGGGCCTTGACGCGCATCTCGATCAACACGAACGCCACGAACAGCACCAGGGCGGCCACGAGCGGGAGTGTGGTCTCGAGCGAGCCCCAGCCGTCCGACTGGCCCTGGCTGAGCCCGAACACGAGCGACACGATGGCCAGCCCGAAGACCACGGTGCCCGCATAGTCGATCCGGGGACCCTTGCCGGCCTCGGGCCGCAGCGCCGGCGTGGACCACAGGGTGAGCAGGATCGTGACGATCGCGAGCGGAACATTGATCAGGAACACGAGCCGCCAGTCGATGCTGGTGAGGAGGCCGCCGAGCACCGGTCCGAGCGCGGCGAAGAAAGCCGAGCCACCGGCCAGGATGCCGAGGGCCGTGCCGCGCCGCTCCTTCGAGTACACGGCGCTGGTTATCGCCACCGCGGTGGGCATCATCAGCGCCGCCCCCACACCCTGGACGGCGCGCGCGGCGATCATCATCGGCATGTCCTGCGCTCCGCCGGCCGCGGCCGTGGCGACCATGAAGATCAGCGCGCCGGCGAGAAACACGCGCCGCAGCCCCACCAGATCCCCGAGCCGGCCGCCGAAGACCATCAGGGCGGCCAGCGGCAGGATGTTCGCGGTGAGGATCCATTGCCCATCGGCCACGGCGCCGCCCAGGTCGGCGATCGCGTCGGCGGTGGACAGGGGCACGGCCGTCTGATCCACCAGGATCATGCTCGCCGACAGCGTCATCGCGGCGAGTGTGATCGGGGCGCTGCCCGAACGAGACGTGCCCGAGGCGTCCGCTGTCACCGCGTCACCGTACCGGGCTCTCCCCGTCCGATCCCCGCCGTAGCTTCAGCGCATGGAGCGGACCGACCTGGGCCGCATCGCCGGGTTCACCGACGGCGTGATGGCCGTGGCGATCACGCTGCTCGCGCTCAATCTCGAGGTTCCGGACGTGCCCGCAGGCGAGCTCGACGAGCAGCTCGTCGACCTGATTCCGAGCATCCTCGCCTACCTGCTGTCCTTCGCGCTCGTCGGGCGCTTCTGGATCATTCACCACCACCTGTTCGAGACCCTTCACAGGTTCGACGGAGCGCTGATGGCGCTGAACCTGCTCTTTCTGTCGGCGATCGCGATCGTGCCGTTCGCCACCAATCTGTACGACAAGTACACCGCCGAGCCTCTCGCTGTTGCCGTGTTCGGGTTCGTGATGAGCCTGGCCGCGCTCACCCATTGGTGCATGACCGCCTACACCCTGCGTAAGGGGTTGGTGCACGACCATCACCGCAGGGCCACGGAGCCCTTCGGCAGCCCGGTCGCGCTCGGGTTCACGCTGATCTTCCTGCTCTCCGTGCCTGTGGCCTTCGTCAGCGTGCTCGTGGCGCAGTTGCTGTGGCTCTCGACGATCCTGCTGCGCTACCCGCTGCGCAAGCTGACCGGTATCACGAGCTCCGAGTAGACCTCGCCCACCTGGCGGGCAACGTCGGCCCAATCGAAGCTCAGCACGTGTTCGCTGGCTTCCGCCACGAGCCGGTCCCGCAGCTGCTCGTCGGTGAGCAGGCGCTCGGCCATCGAGGCCAGCGAGCTCGGGTCGCGCGAGCGAAAGCGCAGACCGACGTCCTCGTGGGGCACGACCTCGCGCAGGCCGCCGGTGTCGGCCACGAGGCACGGACAGCCGGACGCCATCGCCTCGAGCGCCACCAGGCCGAAGGGCTCATAGATGGAGGGCACCACGGTCAGGTCGGCGATGCGGTACAGCGAGTGCAGCACGTCGTCGCCGATCCAGCCCAGAAAGGTGCCGTGCGGGTCGAGGCCGAGCTGGCTGGCCTGCTCGCGCAGCTCGGCCTCCGCGGTGCCCGAGCCGGCCACAAGAAAGCGAACATCGCCGACGCGCTCGATGAGCCCGGGCAGCGCCTCCAGCGCCAGCTGGAAGCCCTTCTCGTACACGAGCCTGCCCACCAGCAGCACGAGCTTCTCGTCGGGCTTCGCAAAGGGCGCACGCAGGGTGTCGAGATCGTCGACCGGCACCAGCTCCGAGGGGTCGATGCCGTTCGGGACCACCGCGATGCGCGACTCCTCCAGGCCATAGACGTCGGCCACGTGCTCGCGCATGTACGCCGAGCAGGTGATCACCCGCTCGGCCCGGTTGGCCATCCAGCGCTCGACCTCGTGGATGTAGGACTGGGGGTGCTTTTCGACCCAGCCCTGGTGGCGGCCGTACTCGGTGGCGTGGATCGTGACCACGAACGGCGCGCGAAAGCGCTTGGCCAGGTGGTCGCCGGCGCCCGCCACGAGCCAGTCGTGTCCGTGCACGACGTCGAAGCTGTAGCGGTCGCCGAGCTCCACCCCGTGCGCCAGCATGTCCGCGTTCATGCGCTCGATCCAGGTGACGAACTCGCCGAGATCGCGTGGACGTTCGGGCTCGCGCACGCGATGGATGAGGACACCCCCGCGCTCCTCCTCGGGCGGGTCCTCCTCGCGCCCGCGGGCGATCACGTGGACCTCGGCTCCCTGCTCGCTCAGGTTCTCGGCCAGCTTGCGCACGTGACGTGCGAGGCCGCCCTCGATCAGAGGCGGGTACTCCCAGGACAGGATGAGAGCTCTCATCGGCGGGCCGGTACTAAGGAGTGGTGAGCGAGGCGAGGTCGAGGTCAGGGGCCAGATTGCGCAGTTCGGGCTGCGCGGACGCTGAGTCTGCCAGAGCCGCGAGGGCGGCGTCGAGAGCGCGGGAATGCGTCTCGACGCGGCGCCGGGAATAGTCGGCGGCCAGCCCGCGAGTGGACATGAAGGCCCAGTCGCTGGACTGAATGGCGAGCAGCTCGCGCGCCGCGCGCATCAGCGCCGCCCGCGGTTCGATGCCGGAGGCCGCGGCGCTCACGGTGCGCAGCTCGGCGTGCCGGGCGCCGAAGGCGAACTCGCTCACCGCCGGGGAGTCCCAGGTGGAGAGGTCCTTGTTGGCGCCCCAGCTCGAAGGCGCCAGCTCGAAACCGGCCACCGGCTCGACGAGCTCGAGGCCCTCGCTCACGGTGGCCAGCGCCAGCCCGGCGCGCGGCGCCTCCTCGAGCACCGCGGCCAGCCACACCGGGCCCTCGTACCACCAGTGCCCAAGCAGCTCGGTGTCGAGCGCGCAGCACAGCAGCCCGCCGTGCTCGAGGCGCTCGGTGGCGCGCCGCACGAAGTCGCGCGCGTGCTCGCGGGCCAGGGCTTCGGCCGCCGCGCGTTCGTAGGCGCCGCCACGGTTGTCCCATGGCTTGAGGTCGTGGACGGTGCGGCGGTGGTAGTCGCGGTACGTGCCATGAGCGGGGTAGCCGGCGCGGTCGTTCCACACCAGCTCCACCGTCGCCCAGTCGATCGGCACGGCCGCGGGACCCGCCTCCGTGGCCACCGGCTGGAGGTGATCGAAATCCGCGACGCCGGTCTGATCGACGCAGAAGGCCCGCACGCCGTGGTCGGCGAGCTCGCGTTCGAGCCCGGGTGCGTAGGCGCACTCGGGCAGCCAGAAGCCGCCCTGCCACGAGCCGAAGCGGCGCAGGTGGGAGGAGGTGCCGGTGGCCAGCTGGAGCCGCCGCCCGGCGTCGGTGGCCAACAGCGGCAGCAGCGCGTGGGTGGCCGCGGAGGTCCAGAGCTCGACCCCGTCGAGCGCCCGAAAGGCGCCCACCAGATCGCGCCCGCAGCGCTCGAAAGCCACCTCGGCCGCGGTGTAGTCGGCCGCCGCGCGCCGGACCTCGGCAGCCAGGGCCGGTTCGCCGCCGCTCTCGAGGCCCTCGGCGTCCTCGGCGTGGATCACGGCACGGATCTCGCGCAGGAAGCGCAGGTAGCGCTCCCCCGCCTCTCCCTCCATCGCCTCCAGCTGGTCACAGAGCACCGGTGTGAGCCCGACCGTCACCGGCGCACCGTCCAGGATCTCGAGCAGCGGCAGGTAGACGCAGGCCACCGCCTCCCAGAGCCACTCCTCGCCGAACGGCCAGGTGCCAAAGCCCTCCACGTAGGGCATGTGCGAGTGCAGGACCAGCGCAAGCGCGCCCCGCCGGCGCCTCATGCCGGCATCGGCGAGGGCGCCCTGCCCACGCGGCGCGGAACGAGCACGCAGGCGAGCAGCACCAGCGCGCCCATCACAAGCGCGGGGACGGCGGCGATCTCCAGCGAGGCGACCGTGTTGAAGGCCGCGTGCGTGGCGATGACCGCGAACAACGAGCCCGTTCGCTCGTAGAGCAGGCACTGCCCGATGCCGAACACGGCGATCACCAGAAGTAGCACGGGCTCGGAGTAGTACTGCAGATGCACGGAGGCGAACACGCAGCCCGTGATCAGCGACGAGGACCAGACGCGCAGCCTCGTTCGCAGCGCGCGGTAGAAGAACGCGCGGAAGAAGATCTCCTCGGCCACCGGCGCCAGCAGCACCACCACGATCACGATGGCCAGCGCGGCCAATCCGCTGACATCGCCCAGCTCCTCGAAATCGGTCTCGTCGACCCCGAACAGCTCGATCGTTCCCACCTCGATGCCGAGCATGAGCGCGAAAGCCAGCACCGCCCAGCCCACGGTGGGCCAGAAGGGCGTGGCCCGCACCCCGAAGTGCCACGCCCGCGGCGTACGCGTGAACCCGGCGAAGAGCACGGCGGCGCCGACGAACACCCCGTCCTGCAGCAGCGCGAGGACCAACAGGGCGATGGCGCCGAGCGTGTCCGAGAGGCCCGAGATGAAGATCAGCGGCAGGACCGGGAGGGCGGCGACGGTGATCGCGGCAAAGGCCGCCAGCAGCCCCACCGGCGCGTACCACGGCGGCCACGGGGGACGTGCGGCGGCGGGCAACTCGGGCGGATCGAGAAGGCGGCTCAACGCAGCACCGCCACGAAGTCGAGCGCGCGCTCGAGGCGGTCGCCGCGCAGCTCGAAGTCGCGCGTCGAGATCGCGGGGACCAGCCGGTTGTAGAAGGGCTTGGTGATCCGCAGCGCGCTGTGCACGCTGTCCCAGCCCGCTCGCAGCGCAAGCTCGTGCGCGCGCAGCTTGCGCGCGTGGAAGAGCCCGAGCATCTGCACGTGATCCGCCGCCTCAGCGCACAGGGAGCGAAACTCCTCGACCCGGTACTCGCGCAGATGCCAGGGATTGCCCGACTTCTCGGCACCGGGCGGGGCGAGAGTGAGCAGGTTGGGCGTGGACACAAAGACGGTATCGGCCATCCGCTTGAAGCGCGTGAGCAGCGCCGCCGGGTCGGCCACGTGCTCGACGGTCTGAAGGAAGACGATCGCGTTGCAGGGCTCGTCGTGACGTTCGATCAGGTCGCGCACGAAGCGCACGCCCGGGCGGGTGTACTTGAGCCGAGCGTGCTCGAGCGCCTCCGGATTGGCATCGACCCCGGTCACCGCTCGCGCGCGCCGGGCCAGGACCGAGCTGCCGTAGCCCTCGCCGCAGGCCATGTCGACCACGTGCAGGCCCGCACAGCGCTCGGCGATCCACTCGTATACGGCGAGGTGACGGCGAAACCAGTAGTTCTCGGCCGGCACGTCGGGGAGAGTGCGCTCGCCGGTGAGCGCCAGCGGCGGAACGCCGTCGGGCTGGTCTTGCTGGACGGTCTCCTGCATCGCGGCGAGGCAGTCTAGGCTCCCGCTCCCATGCCCCCGCCGGCCGAGACCATCCTCGACGCCAACGCGCGCTACCACGACCTGGCGGCGCGGCACTACGACTCCAAGTGGGGGATCGCGTACGACGAGGTCGGCCAGGCACAGGTCACGGCGAAGCTGCAGAAGGCGCTCGGCCGGGCGCCCGGGCGCTTCGCCCGCGCGCTCGAGATCGGGGCCGGCACCGGATACTTCACGCTCAACCTGATGCGCGCCGGCGTGATCGGCGAAGCGGTGGCTACGGATCTTTCCCCGGGGATGCTCGCGGCGCTGGAGGACTCGGCCGCCGAGCTCGGGCTGCCCGTAGAGACCGCGGTGTGCGAGGCGTCAGAGCTCCCTTTCGACGACGCCGGCTTCGACCTCGTCTTCGGCCACGCGGTGCTTCACCACCTGCCCGACCTGCCCGGCGCCTTTCGCGAGTTCCGGCGCGTGCTGCGCCCCGGCGGGATGATCGCCTTCTGCGGCGAGCCATCGCGCCACGGCGACCGGATCTCGGCCCTGCCCAAGCGCGGCGCCTACGCGGCCGCGCCGCTTTGGCGCGCACTCGTGGGAGCAGCCGAGCGGGGCGCCAACGGGAACGGTAGGCGGCCCTTCGGAGGAGGCCCGGCTGGAGGGCCTGGTCGACGTGCACGCCTTCACGCCCGCCCAGCTGAGCTCGCCCGCCGGCGCCGCCGGCTTCCTGTCCGTCCGGGTGACCGGCGAGGAGCTGGCCGCCTCGATGTTCGGTTGGGTCAATCGCACTCTCGAGGGAACGGTCGACCCCGCGGACGTGCCGCAGGCCTGGCGCGTGTACGCCTACCGGGGCTACCTGCTCCTGCAGCGCCTGGACCGGACCCTGCTCGAGCCACGGCTGCCGGCAGCGCTGTTCTACAACCTGCTGCTGTCGGCGCGCGCTCCGGGTTAGGGCCTCTGGCTTCGATGCGCTCATTCGACCCACGCGTGGTGGGGGAGCGGGAGTGCCGGGCCTGGGAGACCTACTACCGGCGCAAGTGGGGAGCATTCCTGGCCGCCTCGGTGGGACTCGTGCGCGCCGCGTTCGGCATGAGCTGGCCGCGGACGCTGGTCGGCGCCTGGCTGGTGCTGCGGGCCAACCAGGTCTGGGCCCCGTATCCCAACAACGACCCCGACGCCGCCCGGCGACTGATGGTCAACTTCTACCGCCTGCTTCGCAAGAGCTCGGGCGAGAGATTCGATCCCACCCGGTCGGCGTGGCTCGAGGTCGAGTGGTGGCGCGTCCACCGCGAGGCGCAGCACGGAGACGGGGACGGCCCGTCGGAGCAGCTGACGGCGGCGCTGCGCGATCTCTACGCGTACTCCTACGGCGTGGACCCCGCCGAGGTGCAGCTCGCGGCGGCCCTGCGCGCGGAGGCGATGGACGTCTCGGACCGCTGGGTCGAGCGCGGCTGCGACCCGGAGGACCCCGAGTTGAGCCACGAGCGAGCCCTGTTGGTGCGCTCGTACGCGCACCTGCTCGGCGCCGTGCATCGGTAGATTCGGCCGGTGACCGTGGCCTGGTCCGACGAGGTCGACGCCGTGCTTGCCGGCGACATGACCGCCGCGTTCGGGTACCTGACCCCGGCGGGCGGCGCGGTCGTGACCGCGGTGGCGCCGGTAGGGCTCCGCGACCGCGACCAGGGAACGGTCACCTTCACCACCTCGCTGGGCCTCGGGAAGAAACTCGAGCGGATCGCGCGGGACCCGCGCGTGGCGATGGCCTACCACGCCCGCGATCACGGGTTCGCGTCGGGTGACTCGTTCGTGCTCGTGCAGGGCCGCTGCCGCCCGGTGCCGCCCGCGGACCCGGACTGGAACGAGCGCGTGCTCGGGCCGGCGTCGGCGCGCTTCATGGGCCCGCCCCGGCGGGGCGCCTTCTGGGACCGCTGGCTGCAGGAGTACTACGCGGACCGCGTGCCGGTGACCGTGGACGTGGAGCGCGTGGTGGTCTGGCCGGCACTGGACTGCTCCGGCGAACCGGTCGTGAACGGAATCGACCGCCCGGGCGCGCCCGAGCCCCAGGCCGCTCCGAAGAAGGGAACGGGCCCACGGCTGGACGCGGACAAGGCGGCGCGCAAGCTCGCTCGGATGCCACACGTGCTGGTCGCGTGGCGCGAGGCGGACGGCTTCCCGGCCGTGGTGGCGGCCCGGGTGCGGGGAACCGGTGGCGAGGGCATCCGCCTGGGGAGCGAGGCCGGGTTGCCTGCGGGTGGACGCCGCGCGGGAGTGCTCGGGCATTCTTACGAGGCCAAGCTCGTGGGGCTGCGGGCGCGCCAGCACACCGGCTGGCTCGAGGACGGCCTGTACGCACCTCATACCGTCAGCGCGTTTCGGGCCCCGTCGAACAAGACGCTGCTGCTGCTGGCCAACGGGCTTTTGGCCAAGCGGGGGCTGCGCAAGGCTCGCCGCGGTTAGAGGAACGCCGCGGCCGGCGCCAGGGCCAGGGCGATCAGCACGGCGTCGCGGGCGCGGGTGCGAAGCTCTCGCCGCGCCGGAGCGGCGGGTGGCTGGTGCTCCGACGATTCCCTGACGACCCAGTCGAGCACCGCGTCGAGGAAGGGCACGGGGCGCTTGGGCACTCCGCTCAGCCGGTCGGCGAGGGTGCGGCCCGCCGCGGCGATGCGCCCCTCGCTGGCGATCTGGTCGAGCACCTTGGCCGCCTCCGGCGCCGCCGGCAGGCGCCGCAGCTTGCCCAGCGCGCGGCGCGAGACCTCGCGCAGGCCCTCCGAGCCGGCCGCCCCGCGCAGCCAGGTGGCCACGAGCACCAGCAGGGCGGCGCGGCTCGCGCGCCGCAGCGCGGTGTCGAGGCCCAGGCCGCCGCCGAGGGAGAAGATGAGAGCGCCGCCGGCGAGGACGGCGGCGAAGGCCAGGCCGGTCTTGAGCGGCTCCTTGTCCGGCTTGGCGGCGATCCAGGCGATGGCCAGCCACAGCGTCACCGCTGACAGCAGCAGCCAGGTGGTGCTCGACAGGAGCAGCGCGAACGCCACGCCTGCGGCCAACGTCACCGCCCGCGGGTCGAAGCGCCGCCGGTGGGCCGGCTCGGTCGCCTCTGGGTCATCAACCTTACGTTTGCCGCCTATGTGGCGGTCAACGTAAGCCGCGTCCTCCGACGCCGCGTCCCAGCCCCGCAATCCACGCCGGTAGACGAGCACCTGCACCACGCTGGCGAACGCGGCCCAGGCCACCAGCCCGAGCGCGGTCAGCACGAGGGCCTCGGCGCTGCCCACCTCCAGCCCCACGCGGCGCGCCAGCGCGTCATAGGTGCCGGCGTACGCGTCGAGCCCACCGGTGATCACCCAGATGAAGAAGGCCGTCGTGGCCGTGTTGTGCAGCAGCCGGACCGACGCGCAGGCCAGCACCTGCGGGGCCGTGCCCCAGCCGCGGGCCTCCAGGCGGCCCAGCATCGGGGCGCTCACGGCCTGGGTCAGCGGAATGCCGAAACGAGCCGGGCCGATGATGGCCACGGTCTCGAGCATGGCCGCCGCGCTCGCGCCAAAGCCCAGCCGGGCCCCGCGCTGGTGGGCCACCCGGGCGAGGGCGACGCCGCCGGCCAGCGCGATCCAGAAGCCGCCCGAGGGCGCGGCGCGGGCGGCGAGAAAAGACACCACCGCCACATGAGCAGGCCCCGACGGCACGGCTGGAGCGACGGTCGCCATAGAGGCGACCGTAGCGAGGCGGTCTTAGTGGCCGTTGCCGGCGTACCGCCGGATCGGCGACTCGGCGATGCGCCGTCCCAGGTCGGCCACCTGCTCGTCGCCGATGAAGGCCTCCCCCGCGGCGAGGGTGAGCTCGAGCGTGACCATTGGGCGGGTATCGACGCTGCCGTACACCGGCTTGAACCGCTGGCGTCGAGGCTGGACGAGCATCACACCCGGTAGCGCTCGAAGGCCTCTTCGCGCGCTTCGCGGTGGTCGACGATCGGTTCGGGATAGTCACGCCCGATCACGCAGCCGCACTGCGCCTGGATCTCCTCGGGCATGGTCCAGGGCTCAGGCAGGTAGCGATCGGGCACGCGCTGGAGCTCGGGCACGTAGCGGCGCACGTAGTGGCCCTCGGGATCGAAGCGCTCCATGTGGCGGGCCGGGTTGTAGATGCGCCGAAAGAAGGGCTGGGGATCCACGCCCACCGAGGCGATCCATTGCCAGTTGCCGTTGTTGTTGGCCTCGTCGCCGTCGAGCAGCAGCCGCATGAACCAGCGCTCCCCGGAGCGCCAGTCGATCCCGAGGTCCTTCGTCAGGAAGGAGCCGACCACGAGCCGGGCCCGGTTGTGCATGAATCCCTCGCGGCGAAGCTGGCGCATGCCCGCATCCACCAGCGGATAGCCGGTCTGCCCGTCGCACCAGGCCCGGAAGTGCTCAGCGTTGTCGTTCCAGGCGATCTGGTCGCGATAGCGCTCCTGGAACTCCCCCTGGGCGTTGTCGGGAAAGTGGCGCAGGACGTGGTGGTAGAAGTCGCGCCAGCACAGCTGACGGCGAAAGGCGTCCGGCCCCTTGCCCCGCGGCAGTCGCTCCTCGATCTCCCGCGGCGAGATGCAGCCGAAGTGCAGGTAGGGCGAGAGCCGCGAGGTCTTGTCGCGCCCCAGCGCGTCGTGATTGTCGGTGTAGCCGCTCACTCCGCGAGTGAGAAAGCGCGACAGCCGCTGGCGCGCCGCAACCTCGCCGCCGGGCATCGGCTCGTCGACCTCCTGCTCCATCCCCAGCGCGTCCAGGGTGGGGATCCGTCCCTTGCGCACCCCCGACGGCAGGGCGGGCAGCGATCGAGGCCGCCCCAACACCTCGCGCCGGGGTACTTCGAGCCAGGAGCGATGAAAGGGACTGAAGACCGTGTAGGGCTTGTCCGCTTGAGTCCTGATGGCGGTCAGGTCGTCGACCGCGTGCAGGCCGGGATGGGCCCACGGCTCCACGCCTGCCGCCTCCAGCGCGCGCCACACGCGCGTCATCCGCCGCCGGGCGAACGGGCCCGAGTCGGCGCTGAAGTGAACCTCGCCGGCGTCGACCTCGCCGGCGAGGTCCACCAGTTCCCGCTCAGGCGACCCGCGGCGTACGACCAGGTTGCCGTCCAGGCGCTCGCGCAGCTCGGCCAGGCACTCGAGCATGAACTGCGTGCGCGGGCCGGAGGCGTTTCGGCCGGACAGCAGACGATCGTCGAGGCAGAAGACACACACCACGCGCTCGCAGCGATCGAGGGCCGCGCGAAGCGCCGGATGGTCGTGCAGGCGCAGATCGCGCGTGAACCAGACGATGCCCGTCATTCCTGGGAGTACGGCGCCGGTTAGCCTAAAGACGAAATGTCCTCCACACGCGAGCGCTTTCCACTCTTCCCGCTCGGCCTGGTGCTCCTGCCTCACGAGCTCGTGCCGCTGCACATCTTCGAGGAGCGCTACAAGCTGATGATCGGCGAGTGCCTCGAGGACGAGAGCGAGTTCGGGATCGTCTGGCTCTCCGACGACGGCCTCAAGGAGGTCGGCTGCTCCGCCCGCATCATGAGGGTGCTGGAGAGCTTCGACGACGGGCGCATGAACATCCTCGTGGAGGGCTCCGAGCCGTTTCGCCTGGTGCGACGAATCGACGATCTGCCCTACCCCGCCGGAGATGTGGAGCCGCTGCTAGACGATGAGCTCGACGAGGAAGGCTCCGGCGCCGCCGCGGCAGCGCGGCGACGCTACTCGGACCTCCTGGACGAGGTCACGGACGAACGCCCCGACGAGGACGAGCTGGCCGCCCTGGACGCCTACGGGATGGCCGCCACCCTCGACGTGGCCCTGGAGGCCAAGCAGATGCTGCTGGAGCTGCGATCCGAGCGCTCGCGCCTCGAGCAGCTCGAGGGGCTCTTCGCCGAGGCGCTGAGCCGGATCCGCCACGCCGAGCGAGCGGCCGAGCGCGCCCGCGGCAACGGCAGCGTGCGCTAGGCCACGACGGCGGCAGGTCGGAGGGGCCGGCCCTGCCGCCGGCACCCACAACGTCGCGCTCCGCGCACGTGCATCTCCTAGGTCACCTCATGCCGCATCCCCTTTGGCGCGGTTGCTCGCGTTTGCTCGTTTGGCCTTGGGTCGCCGGTAGCCGGCCGCCGCCTGAACGCTCGAGGGCCGCCATTCCGAGCCCCCACGCAGGGTGGGGACGCGCTCGGCGTTGAGACTGTCGGCGATGGCTTGGAGGGTCATGCCCTCGTTGCGCATAGCGACGATCCGCTCCTTGAGCGCCGGCCGGTCCTCCACAGCCGGGCGGCCAGTCGTGCCCCGGCGAGCCCTCGCCGCCGCCAGTCCCTTGCGGGTCTGATCGGCGATTCGCTGGCCTTCCCACTCGCCGACCGAGATCAGCGTGCGGGCGGTCAGCCGCCCGGCAGCCGAGCCGGTGTCGAGCCTCATGTCGATGGCGACGAGACGAGCGTCGCGCTCGTCACACCACTCGACGATTCGACCGAGGTCCGCGGCATTGCGGCTCAACCGCTCCAGCTCGGAAACGACCAGGCACGAAGCCTCGCCTTCGGCGATTCGCTCCAGCGCGTAGAGCAGTCCGGGCCGCTCCATGCCCTTCGCATGGCCGTTCTCGACGTCACGCACAACGTGAAGCAGCTCCCAGCCGCGGCGCTCGCAGAGGCGCTGGACGGCCTCCGCCTGCCTCTCCAGCTCAGCGGCATCGTCGCCGCCGGTCTTGGGCACGCTGACATAACCGACCGCGTGGACCGTCTCCCGCGGGCCGTCCGAGGTCACGAAGCCCTCCTCGACCTCCTTCTCTTCTGTTTCCTCTGCGGAGACCAACTGGTCGGCTCCGTCTGGTGTGTCCGTTTCCTTGCCTCTGACCCTGGTAACCAGTGCGCCACCCACGACGCCCAACAGCAGCGCCATCGCCGCAATCAGCAGCGCAATCCACAGCTCCACCCTCTGACCGCCCTCACCTGCGGCTCCCGAGAGGGGATCTACCGCTGCGGTGGGCAGCGTTTGGGGCAGGATGGCGTCCACGCTCCGCGCCACGGGCCGCTCAGCGGGTCGGCCCTGCGAAGTGCCGATCAGAACCCGCCGTGTGCGGACGTCCGCGGCACCACTGACCTTCAGCTTGGCCGCCTGCTGCAGACGGGCCACCGCGGCCTCCGTCTTCGGCCCGTATAGCCCGTCAACCGGGCCAGGCTGCAGTCCGCGGCGCTGCAGGCGTTGCTGGAGGGCGCGAACCCTCTGCGAGCCGTTTGCCGCGGCATAGCCGGCGCCGCGACGCAGCGGTTGCTTCTGCGCGCGGGCGAGCGCATTCCAGACCTGCGGTCCTGCCGCACCGTCCACGGCAAGACCCGTAGCCGCTTGAAACTGCAGCACGGCCGCCGCGGTGCGCGGGCCAAACAGGCCATCAACGCGGCCCGGCGCCCAGCCGAGCTCGCCCAGCGCGCGCTGCAGCACCCGGACGCGCTTGGCCTCAGCCGTCGCGCCGTAGCCCGCGCCCTCGTCGAGCGGGGCGGCCTGCGCCATCGCGGCCAGCCGCTCCGGCGCGACTGAGCCGCTCGCGACGCCGGTGCCCATACCGGCGAGCAGCATCACCAGGGCCGTCAGGGCCCCCAATCCGGCTCGTAGAACGAGCCTTCGGTGTGTTCTTTCCATGAGTACTCCTCATCGAGCGATTGCCCCGAGCGCGTTCGTGCGCACGGGAGGTCCTGGTCAGAAGCCCGGGGGGCTTAGCCAGGCCGCTCGATGACGGCCAAGAAGGCCTGCGGGCGCCACGCAAAGGACGCCATCCGCAACCGCGTGAAGTGCCGCAGGCCAAAGGCCGCAAGCGACAGGAGAAGAGCTAGGAACGTGCCGGTGGCCACGCCGGCCGCGCCGCTACCGGCAGACGTACCGGTGGGGACGGGGAGCGGGGGGCCGTTGGGGGGCACGGAGCCGGTGGTCGAACCGGCGGGCGAGGCCGCCTCGGTGTGTGAGATCGGCACCGAAGACGAGAAGAGACCGGGCGACGTGAAGATGTTCGAACCCGGGCCGGGCGCCGCGGGCGCGCTTTCGGCGCCGGTCGTCCGTGGCAGCTGGAGGCCCGAGCTGGCCTCGGTCGAGGCAAGAACGGGGGCGGGTGGCGCGCCCGGCGAGGCTGCCGGGGCGGATGGCGCTGGGATCTGTGAGGACGACGCGGCCGCCGGCGGGAAAGTGTGAGGCGCCGGGCCACTGGGAACGGTCGCACCAAGGAGATCAGCCGAGAGGTCGCCGGCGGATGGAGGCAGCGGCGAGGTCAGGTCTTCCACGACCGGAGCCAGCGGGGCAGTCAGATCCTCGACTATGGGCGCCAGCGGGGCCGTCAGATCCTCAATCACTGGGGCCAGCGGCGTCGTCACGGCTTCAACGATCGGGGCGAGCGGAGCCGTCAGATCCTCAACCAGCGGAACCAGCGGGGCCGTCAGGTCCTCGACTATGGGCGCCAGCGGGGCCGTCAGGTCCTGGACCACCGGGGCCAGCGGGGCGGTCAAGTCCTCAATCACCGGGGCCAGCGGCGTCGTTACGGCCTCAACGATCGGGGCGAGCGGGGCCGTCAGATCCTCAACCAGCGGAACCAGCGGGGCCGTCAGATCCTCAACCACCGGCGCCAGCGGGGCCGTCAAGTCCTCGACCACCGACGTCAACGGAGCCGTCACGTCGTCAACGATCGGGGCGAGCGGAGCCGTCAGATCCTCAACCAGCGGAACCAACGGGGCAGTCAGATCCTCAACCACCGGCGCAAGCGGGGCCGTCAGATCCTCGACCACCGGCGCCAACGGTGTCGTCACGGCTTCAACGATCGGGGCGAGCGGAGCCGTCAGATCCTCAACCAGCGGAACCAGCGGGGCTGTCAGATCCTCGACTATGGGCGCCAGCGGGGCCGTCAGATCCTCAACCAGCGGAACCAACGGGGCCGTCAGATCCTCAACCACCGGCGCCAGCGGGGCCGTCAAGTCCTCGACCACCGACGTCAACGGAGCCGTCACGTCGTCAACGATCGGGGCGAGCGGAGCCGTCAGATCCTCAACCAGCGGAACCAACGGGGCAGTCAGATCCTCAACCACCGGCGCGAGCGGGGCGGTCAGATCCTCAACCACCGGCGCCAACGGTGTCGTCACGGCTTCAACGATCGGGGCGAGCGGAGCCGTCAGATCCTCAACCAGCGGAACCAGCGGGGCTGTCAGATCCTCGACTATGGGCGCCAGCGGGGCCGTCAGATCCTCAACCAGCGGAACCAACGGGGCCGTCAGATCCTCAACCACCGGCGCCAGCGGGGCCGTCAGATCCTCAACCACCGACGTCAACGGAGCGGTCAAGTCCTCGACCACCGGAGCCAGCGGAGCAGTCAGATCCTCAACCAGCGGCGCCAACGGGGCAGTCAGATCCTCAATCACCGGGGCCAGCGGGGCCGTCAGATCCTCGACCACCGGCGTCAACGGAGCGGTCAAGTCCTCGACCACCGGAGCCAGCGGAGCAGTCAGATCCTCAACGACCGGCGTCAACGGGGCCGTCAGATCCTCAACGACCGGGGCCAACGGGGCGGTCAGATCCTCAACGACCGGCGCGAGCGGGGCGGTCAGATCCTCAACCACCGGGGCCAGCGGAGCGGTCAAGTCCTCGACCACCGGAGCCAACGGCGCCGTCACGTCCTCGACCACCGGCGTCAACGGAGCAGTCAGATCCTCAACGACCGGGGCCACCGGCGCCGTCAGATCCTCGACGGCCGGCGTCAACGGAGCGGTCAAGTCCTCGACCACCGGGGCCAGCGGAGCAGTCAGATCCTCAACGACCGGCGTCAACGGAGCCGTCAGATCCTCAACGACCGGGGCCAACGGCGCGGTCAGATCCTCAACGACCGGCGCGAGCGGGGCGGTCAGATCCTCAATCACCGGGGCCAGCGGAGCGGTCAAGTCCTCGACCACCGGAGCCAACGGCGCCGTCACGTCCTCAACGACCGGGGTCACTGGCGCCGTGGTGTCCTCGACCGCCGGGGCGACCGGCGCCGTGAGATCCTCAACCACCGGCGCGAACGGAGCGGTCAGGTCCTCGGCCACCGGAGCCAACGGCGCCGTCACGTCCTCAACGAGCGGGGTCACTGGCGCCGTGGTGTCCTCGACCGCCGGGGCGACCGGCGCCGTGAGGTCCTCAACCACCGGCGCCAACGGCGCGGTCAGATCCTCGACGACCGGGGTCAGGTCCGTCGTCACGTCCTCGACGACCGGAGCCGGCGGGGCGGGCGGTGCTTCGGTCACCGGCACGATCGCTTCAACGGCATCTGCCACCGGAGCCGTGACTGGCGAGGCGGGCTCCTCGGGCGGGGCGGCGGGCTCGACCGCGCCGACGATCGGGGCCGTAACCGGTCGCGACCGCCTCTTCGATCACCGGAACCGCGGGCTCCTCGACAGCGGCCGGGCTCGGCGGCGGAGGCTGCTCGACCGGGGCCGGCTCCTCGACCACCGGGCGCCGCTCGTCGACACGGGGGCCGCCGGCTCCTCGACCACCTGGGCGGCCGCCTCTTCGAGCGGCGCCGTGGCCTGCTCCACTGCCGCCACCGGACCCTGAGCCGGTGCGGCCGGCTCCTCGACCGAGCGACGGCTCGACCGGCGCCGCGGGTTCCTCGACCACCGGGGCCGCGGGTTCCTCCACAGCCGCCGGGCTCGGCGCCGGGGCCTGCTCGACCGGCGCCGCCGGGGCCGGCGAGGGCTGCTCAGCTGGAGCGGGAGCGGCCGGCGCGGACTGCTCGACCGGGGCGGGGGGAAGGGTCGGCAGGGCGGTCTCGACCGGCACTGCCGGGATTGGCAGCGCCTCCTCCACCGCACCAGGGACTGGGAGCGCCTGGCCGAAGGCCGGGACGGCCACGGTCAACGCGATCGCCAGCGCGGCGAGGCACGACAGCATGACCGCACGCCAATGACGGAGTTGCGCACTCCGCCGACCTTCGGGTGTCGCTGAGAACCTCACCTGGGGATGCCGGCCGGTGCCGAGACCGCTTTCGCACGGACTCCCACACCGAACCTAACTACCAACCTGCCCTAGATGGGCGATTTCGCCACACGATTTACGCTTCGTACGCAAGGTCGTCCTAGGAGTTTTTCCCGCTATTTGCGAACTTTTCGTCGAGCCGACTCGCGTGAGTTAGTCGCGCACGACTGTCGCCGCGCCGCCGCGGCGCGGGTCGCCCCCGCCACTCAACGCGCCCGTTTCGGGGTTGCGAGCCACCGCCTGCACGCCCCCGAAGAAGAGGTTTTGCTCCGACCAGCGCCGCACACCCCAGTCAGCACCCTCGAGGCGGTTGAGCGCGTCCTGGTCGATGCCCGGCTCGGCGTCGACGTCGCGGCCCTCGACGTGGATGCGCGGCCGTGACACCGCCTCCTGGGCCGGAAGGCCGTCGTCGACCACGCCCATGATCGTCTGCAGGATCGCCGAGCGGATCCGGTTGGAGCCGGCGCTGCCGAGCGCGATCTCCGGGCGCCCTTCGCGCAGCACCACCGTGGGGGCCATCATGCTCGGAACGCGCGTGCCCGGCTCGTGGAGGTGATAGCCGAGCGGGTTGAGGTCCTCCTCGCCGAGCATGTTGTTGAGATGCATCCCGGTGCCGGGAACCACCACGCCGGAGCCGGAGCCGTTGGAGCAGGTGACGGTCGCGCACGCGCCCTCGGCGTCCATCACCGCGATATGCGTCGTATTGCCGAGACGCGAGCGGACGTCGATCGCGACGTTGTCGAGCGCGTCCTTGGCCAGAAAGCGCTCCAGGTACCCCTCGGTGGCGAGCCCCTCGAGGAACTCCTCGTCGCGCGCCCGGTTGGTGGAGGCGATCACCTCCGCGACTACGGCCGGATCGAGGGGGCGATCGAGGCGCTCCAGGATGCCCAGCGCGTCGGCGATCAGTATTCCGCCGGATGACGGCGGCGGGTTGGTGAGCACCTCGCGGCCGCGGTAGCGCACCCGTGCGGGCTCGCGTTCGATCACCTCGTAGGCGGCCAGGTCCTCCCGCGTCAGCAGCCCACCGCGCTCGAGCACCCAATCGCTGCACGCCGCCGCCACGTCGCCGGAGTAGAGGGGGCCCGGTCCCTCTGCCCCCAGGCGCTCGAGCAGATCGCCCAGCTCTGCGAAGCGAAAGTGCCCACCTTCCTCGAGCAGCCGCTCCCCCGGCGCGTAGAGCTCCGCGCACTCGGGGGTCGAGCGCAGGATCGGCTCGAGCACCCTGAACAGGAAGGCCTGCATGGGAACCACCTCGACCCCCTCCCGGGCCGCCCGGGCAGGGCGTGCGGTGAGGTCGGCGAGCGAGAGCGAGCCGAAGCGCCCAAGTGCCTGGGCCAGGCCCAGCGTGGTGCCGTAGGCGCCGTTGGAAGAGGGCCCGACGTTGAAGCGCTGCACCGCGTCGTCGGAGAAGTGGATGTCGATCGGCGTCAGCTCGGCCGGTTCCCGGCCGTCGAGCCCGCTCCCGGGGGCGGCCACAAAGAAGTCGAGCAGGTGATCCTCGCCGCCGGAGGTGTGAACCAGCATGAAGCCACCCGCCCCCGGTCCGGTGAGCGGTGATTCGGCCACGAAGGACATCAGCACGCAGGCCACCGCCGCATCGACCGCGTTGCCACCCTCGCGCAGCACATCGGCTCCCGCTTCCGCGGTCACCGGATGGCCCGCTGCCACCACCCCTCTCATGGTCGGGCGAGCGTAGCGCCGCCCGAGCTAGCGGGGGATGAACTCCGGTACGTCCACGTCGCTGAGCACGGCCGCCGAGGCCCGTTGGCGCCGCACGCGCGGCTCGGCGTCGGCCGGGATGCGCGATTGGCGCGGCTCGTCGCGCATGTCACCGCGCGGCGTGGCCCGGTGGATCGGGCGGTCGCCGTAGCCCGTGGCCACGACGGTCACCCACACCTGGTCTTCGATCTTCTCGTCGACCATGGCGCCGAAGATGATGTTGGCCTCCGGGTGAGCGGCCTCGGCCACCGCCTTGGCGGCCTCGTTGACCTCCCACAGCGAGAGGTCTCGGCCACCGGTGACCGACAGCAGGATCGAGCGCGCGCCCTCGAGCGAGGTCTCGAGCAGCGGAGACTCGATCGCGTGCTCCACGGCGTCCATGGCCCGGTGGTCCCCGGTGCCCATGCCGATTCCGAGCAGCGCCTGGCCGGCCTCGGCCATGATCGTGCGGACGTCGGCGAAGTCGAGGTTGATCAGCCCCGGCAGCGTGATCAGGTCCGAGATCCCCTGCACGCCCTGGCGCAGCACGTCGTCGGCCACGCGGAAGGCTTCGACCATCGAGGTCGACTTGTCGAGCACGGTCAGCAGGCGCGCGTTGGGGATCACGATCAGGGTGTCCACCTCCCGCGCCAGCTCGTCCACGCCGCGGTCGGCCTGCTCGCTGCGCCGCGCCCCCTCGAACGAGAAGGGCTTGGTGACGATGCCCACGGTCAGCGCTCCCACCTCGCGTGCGATCCGCGCCACGACAGGCGCGGCGCCCGTGCCGGTGCCGCCACCCGAGCCGGCGGCCACGAACACCATGTCGGAGCCCTTGAGCAGGCTCTTGAGGTGGTCGTAGTCCTCCAGCGCGGCGGCGCGCCCGAGGTCGGGGTTCGAGCCGGAGCCCAGGCCGCGGGTGATGTCGCTGCCGATGTGCACGCGGTTGGTGGCGGCCGACTGCTCGAGCGACTGCATGTCCGTGTTCACAGCCATGAACTCGACGCCCTCGATCTCGGCCTCGATCATGCGGTTGACCGCGTTCACACCGGCCCCGCCCACGCCGACCACGCGCAGCATCGGCTCGGTAACGCGCCCGGCCGAGGGCATGCCGTAGCTGGGCGGCTCCGGCGCATAGGCGGGCTCGCGCGCCGCGGTCGGCTCCGGGGCCTTGTCAAGAATGTTCTCGGGAATGTCGGCGGAGAAGACCGAGCGCAGGCGCTCCTCGGGAGAGGGCACACCCTCGTAGCGGCTCAGTCCGCCCTCCTGCCGGGCCTCCTGCTCGCGCCGGCGGGCCCGCTCCTCGGCCCGGCGAGCGGCCTCGGTGGCACGCTGGTCGAACGAGCGCTCGGCGCGCGTCTCGCGCTCGGGCGGCGGCTCGCGACGGGGCGGCTCGGCGGGCGGGCGCTCCTTGCGCTCCTTGCGCTCCGCATCGGGCTCGTCCTCGGTCTTGCGGAAAAGCTGGGCCAGGGGTCCCTCGCGCATGCTCGCCCTCTTACCGGTCTCCATTGGCCAGGACCTCCTCGGCTAGCTGACGGTAGGCATAGGCCGCCTTGCCGTCGGGGTCGTACTTGAGCACCGACATTCCCTTCACCGGAGCCTCCGCGAAACGCACGGTCTTGTTGATGCGCGAGGCAAAAACGCGGTTCCCGAAGTTCTCCTCCAGGATCTCGATCGCCTCCTTGGCGTGAACCGTCCGGTTGTCGACGAGCGTCGGCAGTATGCCCTCGATCTCGATATCTGGGTTGAGCTCTTCCCGGACCATGGACAGCGTGTTCTGAAGCTGAATCAGGCCCCGCATGGATAGATACTCGCATTGCACGGGGACGATCACCTTCTGGGAGGCGGTCAGAGCGTTGATCGTGAGCAGGCCCAGGCTCGGCGGCGTGTCGATGAAGATGTAGTCGTAGTCCTCGAGGATCGGCGCGAAAGCCTTCTTCAGCGACCGTTCACGGCCGATCATCGTGGACATCGCGATCTCGGCTCCGGCGAGATCGATCGAGGCACAGGCCACGTCCACCTCGCGCTTTCGGATCACCTCGCGGATCGAGACCCCGTGCACGAGCACGTCGTACATCGACAGCTCGAGCGTGTCGGGATCGATCCCCTGGCTCATGGTGAGGTTGCCCTGCGGATCGAGGTCCGTGCATAGCACCCGGTGGCCGCGCTCCGCAAATGCCGCGGCTAGGTTCAGGGTCGTTGTCGTCTTGGCGACACCGCCCTTCTGGTTCGTGAACGCGATGACCTTGGCCTTGGGCTCCATACGCAGTGCCTATTCGCACGCGCGCGGAGGATTCCTTCCGGCGGGTGCTGTATGGCCTCAGCAGGCGGCCAGGGCCAGCCGGCTCACGCAGAATGGGGGCACGCGGCCCACCCGCACTCGGGCCGCCGCGACATTGTGGCGGTAGCTGCGCTCCGGAGAGTCGGTGTAGACGACCGCGAGGTTGCGCGAGATGCCCGGCTTGGTCATGCGCATTCGGATCTTCGAGGTGATGCTGCGGCCGGGCCGAAGGCTGGCGATCCGGCAGTACAGAACAGGCGCGGTCCGGCAGCCGGTCCGTCTCACGCGCGCCGAGACCAGGCTTGCGCCCTTGGACGCGACGTCCGCCACCACCACGCCCTCGGCGGTGGCATCGCCGACGTTGCTGACCGTGACCCTGTAGGTGACCACTTCTCCGACCGAGACCCTTGGCCGGTCGGCGGTCTTGCTCACCACGAGATTGGGGTCCGGGCCGCCCGGAATGTGGTCCGGCCCCGGCGGCTCGATCGGGACCGGCACGTCGACGATCGAATTGATGAACCGGCAGCGCTCGAGCGGCTGATCGCGCGTGAGTCTCACGACGACGCGACCTTCGATGGCCGGAAGGGTGCGCCCGTTGCAGAGCACCTCGACGAGCGACCAGTTGCGCCCCGCAGGCGAGGCGGGCTCGAGCTCCTGGATGACGTACGCGCCGAGCGGCAGCGCGTCGGTGTCGGAGCCCTTGGCACGGGCGGGCTCGCCCGAGCGCTCGGTGGTGGCGACCTTGCGGTAGCGCGTCTCGGGATCCCCCACGGGCCAGATCACGAACCCCGTCGTCGTGACACCCCCGAGCGTGACCTTCTCGATCTGGATCTCACCGGAGGCTTCGAAGCTGTTCACGAAGGTGCAGGTGGCCCCGGCGCCGTCGGTGATGGTGACCTCGGCTTCCTCGGGATTCGGCAGCACCTGACCGTTGCAGACCACGTCATCCAGGCGCCAGCGTCCGCGCCGGCTGTGCGGCACGCGCTCGTCGAGCCGATACCTGCCGGGGGACAGGGTCAGCGGGCTCGGCTGTGCGTCCACCCCCACGCCCTCCTCCTCGGTGGTGGCCGTTGCCTCGACCGCGTCTCCCCCAGCAGCGGGTCTGACCCTGAAGTCGAAGCTGCCGATGCCGTCCCGGGTGAGCTTGCGCAGGAAGAGCGCGCCCGCGGGCGGAACGGCCTCGTTCACGTAGGTGCAGACCACGCGGTCGCCCGCAGCGAGAGTGATATCGGCGCGCCCGGCAGCCAGGTCGATCGCGGCCGTGCTGGAGCCCTGGGCGGCGCAGCTCAGGTCGGCCAGGGACCACCCGGCGGGCACGAGCTCGCGCACCGTCCACGGGTCGTCCGACGGGCCCGTCGCCGCTCGGTAGAACGTCTGGCTCGCGGGCCGGCCGTTGTCGACGCGCAGGTTGAAGAGCCCGCCCTGGTTGAAGCTGAGATTGCCGTCGAAGGTGAAGTCGTGAGTGGCAGGCTCGTCCGAGCGGATCTCCTTGCGGATCACGATCGTGCCGCTGGTGGGCGGCGGCCTCACGTAGTAGGCGTAACAGAAGACGTGCTCGGTCCCCTGTGGGTAGGAGATCCACTCGACGTTGTCGCCGTTGAGATTGTCGACCGAGCAGCGCAAAGCGCCAAATCCGAACTCGTCGGGAAATTGCTGGTCGAGAATCGGGTCGGTGACCGTACCGCCCTGGATCCAAAGCGAGCTCGGTGCGGGCTGCACGCTCGGCCTGGGCGGGGGTCAGCTCGATCGTGGTCGCGCCTGCGATGGACTTGCCGGTGGGCCGGCCCGCGTAGTCGAGCAGCGGAACCTGCGCCTGGGTGACGATGTTCGTGTCGTAGGGCGATGTGACGATCGACAGCGAGCCCCAGGGCCCGGTGACGGCTCGCGAGCTGTAGCCCCTTCCCAGCGTGAAGGTCCAGTCCGAGAGCGGCGTGCAGTTGGGCTGATTGGCGCTTTCGGTCGCCGGGTCGATCGGCTCGCCGACCCTGTAGGCAGTGTTCGCCCCGAGGTCTCTGAGGCTCTCCTGGATGTCGTTGCGCGCCCGATTGGCCGTGATGTCCGTGTAGGCCGGGCACTCTCGGGAGACGACCGTCAGGAAGCGGTCGGTGCCCTTCCCGTTGGGGACCTTGGCGAAGGAGACGGGTGCCGCAGCCAGAGCTCCCAAGAGCGTCAGCAACGCGGCGATCCGTGCCGGGCGCAACACGTGCGGCACCTTACAACGTCGGCCCGACCCCTCGGCGGCGGCTCCGAGCTAGGCGGGCGCGCCCGTTGCCCACAGCTGCTCATCCTCCCAGTGGCCGGTGATCACCCGGTCGGGGTCGTGGCCTCCCGCCTCCGCGCGCCGCAAAGCCAATAGCTGCAGGCGCGCGGTGAGCGGAATCTGGGCCATCAGCTCGTCTGCCGGCTGGGGTTGGTCGATCTCGCACACCGGCAGACCCTCGGCGCGCGCGGCGTTGGCCAGCTGACCGAGGAACTCGTCGCCGTCGCGGCCGCTGCCGAGCACGATCAGAGCGTCGTCCCCGGTCAGCGGCACCGCCGAGCCGTGCAACAGGAACTCGGCGTCAAAGCCCTCGGCCGGCAGCCGCGCGGCCTCGCGCAGCTTGAGCGCTCCCTCGCGTGCGGTCACCGATCCCGCTCCCGAGCCGGTCAGAACCAGCAGGCGCGTGGGCTCGGGCACGCCGTCCAGCCCCGGATCGCCGATCACGGCCTCGGTGGCGTCGGCTGCGGCCATCACCGCATCCGGGCCCAGCCCCTCGGCGCCCAGCTCGCCGGCGATCAGAGCAAGCACGGCCAGCACCGAGCTGTAGGAGCGCGTGTAGGTATGGGAGCGCTCCTTCGCACCCGTCTCGATGGCCTCGGGCCAACCCACGCCCTCGGCGGTGACCGACAGGGTCTCGGCGCCGAGGTCCAGCGCGCGCCGCCTGGAGGCCTGCGCGTATGCCGTCTCGCCCGTATGGGTGAGCACGACCACCGCGTCGCCGGCTCGTAGCGGAGCCCAGCGCGCGAACTCCATCGAGGAGGCGAAGCGGGCGTCGACCCCGGCGCGGGCGAACATCGCCGCGCCGAGCTCGGCCGCGTGCAGGCTCGTGCCCGTTCCCACCAGCCACACGCGCTCGCCGGCGGCCAGGCGCTTCGCGTGGTCGGGCAATCGCAGGCCGGCGAGACGCCGCAGCTCGCCGGGCTGGTCACGGATGGCGCGTTCAAGCTCGGTCATGTGCCGACGATAACTCGGGACGAGCGTCATGTACCGAGCGGCCGTCATATTCGTGGGAGTTCTCCTGTTCGCGCTGAGCGCGGCGTCGTCGGCGCGCGCCGTCTGCCCCGCGCCGGTTCCCTACCCCGGCGACGACGCGGCGAAGGAGAGCCTGGCCCAGTGGATGGGCGCCGACGCCGTGGCACGCGGCCTCCCACCCGAGCTGCCGGTGATGGCGGCGCTGGTGGAGTCCGGGCTGCGCAACCTGCCGTACGGCGACGCGGACAGCGTCGGCTTCTTCCAGATGCGCACGAGATTCTGGAACCAGGGCGAGTACGCCGGCTATCCGGACCGGCCCGACCTGCAGCTCGAGTGGTTCGTCGACCACGCCGAGCTCGAGCGTACGCGTCGCATCGCGAAGGGCCTGGGCACAACCGAGCTCGAGTTCGGCGAGTGGATCGCTGACGTGGAGAGGCCCGCCGCGCAGTACCGCTACCGCTACCAGCTGCGCCTGACCGAGGCGCGCGAGCTGCTCGGCTCGGTCTGTACTGCCGTCTCCGTCCAGCCGGCGCTGACGCTGACCGGCTCGCCTTCACAGCGAACGCTCGCGCGCCGCGCGGTGTCGGTGAAGGTGGGCTGCGGGGCCGAGGTGTGCGACATCGCCGGGCGCGGAACGGTGAAGGCCTTTGGGCGCGTCTCCCGCATCTACGCTCCCCCGCTGAATCTGGCCGCCGGACAGCGGGCTGTGCTGCGATTCCCGCTCGGAACGCGCCTGCGGCGCACCGTCAGGCAGGCGCTCTACAGCGGTGCTCCGATACGGGTGCGAATCGCGGTCACCGCCGTGGATGCGGACGCCAACGCGGCCACCAAGCGGTGGACCGCGCGCCTACGCGGCTGACGGCCCAGGCAGAATCGGGCGTACAGGTGTCCGATCTCTTGGAGAAGAGGCTGATCGTCGTGACCGGCAAGGGCGGCGTGGGCAAGACCACCGTGGCCGCCGCCCTGGGGCTGGCCGCCGCGCGATCGGGCAGGCGCACGGTCGTGGCCGAGGTCTCGGAGCAGGAGCGCCTGTCCGGGCTGTTCGGCCGCCGCGCGCTGGGCCACCGGGAGGGCAAGCTCGCCGACGGCCTTCACGGCATCTCGATCGATCCGGACACGGCCAAGGAGGAGTGGCTGCGCTACCAGCTCAAGTCCTCCGCCCTCGCCGGGCTGCTCGGCGGCAGCCGCATCTTCCATTACCTCACCGCGGCCGCGCCGGGAGTGGACGAGCTGGTGACGATCGGCAAGGTCTGGGATCTGGCTCAGCTCGAGCGCCGCGTGGGTGGAACCCGCCCGTACGACCTGGCGATCGTCGACGCCCCGGCTACCGGCCACGGGGTGGCCCTGCTGCGCGCGCCCCGCACCTATGCCCAGATCGCGCGAGTGGGTCCCATCGCCAAGCAGGCCAGAGGCATCCACAACTTCATCGCCGACCCGGCCACCACCGCCGTGCTCGCCGTAGCGCTGCCCGAGGAGATGCCCGTGAACGAGACGATCGACCTGCGGGCCAGCCTGCAGGCGGACATGGGCATGGACATCCACACGACGGTGGTAAACGCCCTGCTGCCCGACCGCTTCGAGGCCAAGGAGGCCAAGAAGCTGGCGGCCCTCAACGGGAAGGTCTCCGACCCCGTGCGCAGCGTGCTGGCCGCCGCGCTGTCCGAGCACGGCCGGGCAACCGAACAGCGCGAGGAGCTCGAGCGCCTCCGCACCGAGGGAGGCGCACCCGTGGTGACCCTGCCCTTCCTGTTCGAGCCCGACCTGGGCCCCGCCCAGGTGGAGGAGCTGTCGGAGCGCCTGGAGGCCGAGCTGTGATCGAGAGCTGGCTCGAGCGCAAGGAGGTATGCATCTGTGCCGGCTCCGGCGGCGTGGGCAAGACCA
Organism: uncultured Thermoleophilaceae bacterium; assembly: GCA_963728495.1. Taxonomy (GTDB): domain Bacteria; phylum Actinomycetota; class Thermoleophilia; order Solirubrobacterales; family Thermoleophilaceae; genus JACVRW01. Next base: position 94,720 of record CAVSKI010000005.1, read on the forward strand.
CGACCTCGGCCGCGATCGCGCTTGGGATGGCGGCGCGCGGCAAGAAGGTGGCGGTGCTCACGATCGACCCCGCGCGCCGCCTGGCCAACGCCCTGGGACTGCCCGAGCTGGGCAACGAGGAGCGCCGGGTGAAGGTGGACGTGCCCGGCGAGCTCTGGGCGATGATGCTCGACGCCAAACGAACCTTCGACGAGCTGATCGAGTGGCACGCACCCGACGAGGTCACCCGCGACGCCGTGCTCGGCAACCGCATCTATCAGGAGCTGTCGAGCGCGGTGGCCGGCTCGCAGGAGTACATGGCCATGGAGAAGCTCCACGAGCTCCACCAGGACGGCCGCTACGACCTGCTCGTGCTCGACACGCCTCCCAGCCGTAACGCGCTCGACTTCCTCGACGCTCCACAGCGGCTGTCGGCCTTCATCGACTCCCGCGCGCTCTCGTTCTTCCTCGCGCCCTCGCGCTTCGGGCTCAAGGTGCTGGGCCGCGGCACCGGTCTGGTGTTCTCGATCATGCAGCGAGCCACCGGGATCGACCTGCTCAAGGACCTGGGCGAGTTCTTCGCGAGCTTCGGCGGCATGACGGAGGGCTTTCGCGAACGCGCGGAGCGAGTGAACCGGCTGCTGTGCGATCACCGCAGCGCCTTCGTGCTCGTGACCTCACCGCGCCGCGACTCGATCGAGGAGGCGCGCTTCTTTCAACGCCGCCTGGTCGAGTCGGACTTTCCCTTCGCGGGAGCGGTGGCCAACCGCGTGCACGTGGGCGGGCAGGCCGGAGCGGCGAACGGCGAGCTCGCGAAGCTGGTGGGAGCCGAGCTGGCCGGCAAGGTCGAGGACGCCGCCCATGCCCAGGCGGGGCTGGCCGAGCGCGACCGCCAGAACCTCGATCAGCTCAAGCGCCGCCTCGGCCGAAAGCCGCTGATCGAGGTGCCGCTGCTGGCGGGCGACGTGCACGACATCGACGGCCTGCGGAGGATGGGCGAGTACCTGTTCGGCTCGTGAGCGGCGCGACCCTGCAGCTGACCCCCAGCCAGAGCATCGTGATCCGATCGCGGTCCAGCGATGCGCTCGTGGTGGAGGGCACCTGGAGTCCGGGCGGGTCGACCCCACCCAAGCACTTCCATCCGGCGCAGGACGAGCGCTTCGAGATCACAGGGGGAACCCTGCGCGCCCGCGTTGACGGAAGGGAGCACACGCTCACCGCCGGCCAGACCCTCGAGATACCGCGCGGAGCGGTGCACCAGATGTGGAACGAGGGCGCCGAGCCTGCGCACGCCATGTGGGTAACGAGCCCTCCTGGCCGAACTCTCCAATGGTTCGAAACCCTGGCCCGGGCCGGCAAGCCGGGCCCGCTCGACTACGGCGTCTACCTCACCGAATACAGCGACGTCTTCCGCCTTGCCGGACCCCAGCTCCTGTTGCTCGGCGCGCTGCGGGTGCTGGGTGCGGCCGGCCGGCTGGCGGGCAAACGCGCCTAGAGGCGTGATGTGGGTTTGGTGCGCCGGGCGCCTGGCTTGCGCTGCGCGAGCCGCCGCGCGCCGGGGCCGGCGTCTCTAACTGCAGCAACCAGGGGTCGAGGATCCCGATGCGAGCTGTCACTCCTGTCGCGGCGCTGTAACACCAGCCCAATGGCGGCGCGGCGAGGCCGCGGCTCTTGTGGCTGTCCTGTCTCGATGTCGTACTGCGACACCCAGGCAGGACGGTGCCGCGAAACCGGGTTACAGCAGCGTGACAAAGGCGACAACCCCAGATCAGCCGCCTAGGGCTCAGACCCGAGTGTCGACTTTGGCCGCGTATGCGCGACAAACTCGACGCTCGGTTGGGCTGGTCAGACGGGGGCGGAGTAGTCGTCGGGGTCGTCGCTCCACTCGCTCGAGGCGGTTACGCCCTCGAGCGCCGGCTCGGCGGTCACCGGCTCCATCTCGGCCGTGTCGGGGTCGGGGTCCGGCTCGGGCTCGAACTCCGGCTCTGGCTCGGGCTCGGGCTCGAACTCCGACTGCGGCTCCGACTCCGCCGGCTCCTCGCGGCGCAGGTCGCGAGCCTTGATCTCCATCGCCGGGTCGGCCTCGTCCTCGAGCAGGATCTCGTCGGCCACGCCCTTGAGGTCGGTATCCAGGTAGCCGCAGACCACGTCTCGCAGCAGTGCGCGCAGGTGGGTCTCCACCTCGGTCGCCAGCTCGCGCGGCTGGGCTGGCCCACGGGCGCCCGCTGCACCCATAACGAAGCGCTCGAGCGTCATCGCCGCCTCCATGCGCTCCTGCAGCTGCTCGCGCGCGCCCTCCTCCGCGCAGAGCGCCGCCAGCCGCAGCGCCATGCTGGCGGCCCCGGCGTCGCTGGTCGCATCCAGCAGGGCGCGGATCGCCAGGAGGTAATCGGACAGCGCCTCGTCATCGCGCATGCGCTCGCTTCCCATCTCGAAGCGCCGCAGCGCCCAGGCGACCGTCTGGGGGGGATCGGATTCCTCAAGCGTGGCGAAGAAGTCTCGGAACGCGTCCACCTCGCCGTTGGGCAGCACCCAGGTGCAACCACCCGCCCCCAGCAGGCCGCGTCCCACCGGCAGTGGCTGCCACTCACCCTCGTCCCTGCGCTGCCAGGCGGGGCCACCGAGGCTGACGAAGCCCGGCGCCCAAAGCCTCAGCGCGGTGACCACCCCGGCAAAGAGCTCGCTCGCCTCGACCGGGGAGATCCCCTCGCCGGCCGGTGCGTCGCGCTCCAGCATGCACAGCACCGCCGGGTCGCTGCCGTCCTCGGGCCACACGGCCTGCGGCGGGGCGTCGGCGAGCTCCCCGCGAGCGAGCGCCAGTCCGCGGCCGAGATCGATGCGGTCCGCTTCGATCGCCGCGCCGTGAAGCGGAGCCACCACGCGGATGCCGACCGTGTCGCGGTAGAGCGTGGCCTCCACCTCGCCGTAGACCCGCTCGAAGCGTTCTTCGGGAAAGCCGAAGCTGGTGGCGTCCTCGTAGAGGCGCACGAGCATGGCGGCGAGTGCGGGCTCTGCCTGCTCGCCGCGGAGGCCGTTCACGCGCAGCCACAGGGCGGCGCCGGCACCGAGCTCCTCGCTCGCGCGCTCGCAGGCCGGAAGCTCGCGTAGCGAGGCCCAGCGCTCCGAGAGGAAGGCCTCGATTCGTGGCTTGTAGCGATAGAGCGCGGGGCCGCGCCCGCCGCGCTCGTCGAGTACGTCGAACTCGACCTCAGCCCCACCGCGCAGCTCGTCGGTGAGGAAAGCCGCGGACTCGAGCGCGAAGTCCCTCAGCGCATCGTGGAGCAGGCGGTTGCGCATGAGGGGCGGGTTCGCGCCCGGCGCGCGTGATCCTCCATGCGTCATCCTGGCGTAGAACCGATATGGCCCAAAGCACCATCGCTCCCGAGCTCGGTGACTCATACGAGCATTGCCGGCGTCTGCACCGGCGTTTTGATCCCACCTACTACTGGGCCACGCGGCGCCTGCCCGATGACGTGCGGCCGGCCGTGCACGCGCTGTACGCGTTCGTTCGCACCGCGGATGAGATCGTGGACGGGCCGGGGCGCCCGGCCGATCCGCGGGCTCGGCGGGCGGCGCTCGATCGCTGCGAGGAGGAGCTTTCCCGCGCCCGCGCGGGCGGATACCCGGCGGACCCGGTGGTGGCCGCTCTCGTGGACGCCGGCGCTCGCCATGACCTTCCTCTGAGCGAGCTCGACCGCTACTTCGAGTCGATGCGCGTGGACTGCAACCCGGTGCGCATCGAAACCTGGATCGAGCTCCAGCGCTACATGCTGGGCAGCGCCGGCTCGGTCGGGACCATCCTGTCCGCACTGTTCGAGGTTCCCGGTCAAGAGCGTGAGAGCTTCGTGCGCCTCGCGCTCGCGTTTCAGCTCACGAACTTCATCCGCGACGTCCGCCAGGACTGGGAGCTCGACCGTGTCTATCTCCCGGCCGAGGACCTCGAGCGCTTCGGGGTATCGACCGCGGAGATCGCCCGGCGAGAGCCGAGCGCGGGCTTTCGCAGGCTGCTGGCGCTTCAGGTGGGCCGCGCGCGAGCGCTCTTCGACGAGGGCTCGCCGGCGACGCAGGTCGTGAGTCCGCGCGTGCGGCGCGGGATGCTCATGGCGCGGAGCGTCTACGGGGCCGTGCTCGACCGGGCCGAGCACCTCAACTTCGACGTGCTGCGCCACCGCACCGAGCTGCCGCCGTGGCGGCTGGCGGAGGCGGTGGCCCAGGGCCTGAGGGCACGAGCGTGACCCGGCGCGCGACGCTGCGCGGCCGCGAACGCACGCCCATCGAGCACCCCGGCGCAGACGTGCTCGTGTGCGGCGCGAGCTTCGCCGGTCTGGCGGTGGCGCGCGAGCTCAAGGGCAGCGGGGCCGACGTGCTGCTGGTGGACCGCTATGAGATCGGCGAGCGCCAGACCTCGGCCTGCGCGGCGCCCATGCCCTGGCTGGAAGCGCTGGGGCTCACCGCCGCCGTGCGCCAGGAGATTCCGTGCATGAGCTTCCATACTCCTCACGGGTCGGTCCGCTACCGGTTGCCCTGGAGTTGGGGCGCCTTCGACTACCGCGAGCTCTGCGAGCTGCTCTTCGCCGCCTGTGACGTCCGCTTCGAGATCGCCAAGGTCAGCGGGCGTCACGGCCATGCCGTGCAGACCGACCGAGGCGAGCTGCACGCCCCACTCGTGGTGGACGCTCTCGGCTGGCGGCGTGTGCTGGCCCGCGACGGCCACCAGCCGCCCGAGGCCCCACTGTCGCGCGGCCTCGAGGTGCATCCCGACGGCGGCGGCGACGACCTCGACGTGTGGATCGAGCGCTCGCTGGTGCGCAGGGGCTACGGCTGGAGCGTCCCGGCGGGGGGCGAGCAGCGGGTGGGGGTCGGCTCCTATGAGCCGCGCGACCACGTGAAGCAGCCGACGGTCGCCCTGGCCGGCCGCCTTGGCCGGCCGGCGGTTCGTTACCAGGGCAACTGGTTCCCGCACCGGCTTCGGCGCGCGGCGCAGGACGGCGTGTTCTTCGTGGGCGACTCGGCCGGGCACTGCTTCCCGCTGTCCGGGGAGGGGATCCGCACTGCCCTCTACTTCGGCATCGCCTGCGGACGCGAGCTGCGCCAGGTCCTCTCGGGCCGGCGCTCGCGCGACGAGGCGCTGCGGCGCTACGCGGCCTTCAGTGCCGGGCATGCCCGCGCGTTCGGACTGGCTCTGCGCCTCCAGGGGTTGGTGCCGCGGCTGCCTCCGAGGCTGCTCACCGCGAGCCTCAAGGCGTTCGGGCGTGGGCCGCTCGTGCGGCGCTCCTTCTCCTGGTACCTCGAGCAGGCGCCGGCGAGCTACGCAACGGCGCGGGCGGGCGCGCAGTCACCCACACCGAGCCACTCCCTGCCATAGATGCGCATGTCCTCGATGAGAGGCACTAGCGCCTCGCCCTTGGGTGTGAGCGAGTACTCCACGCGCGGAGGCACCTCGGGGTAGGTGTGGCGCTCGAGGATGCCCTGCTCCTCGAGGCCGCGCAGGCGTAGCGACAACGTCCGCGGGCTGATGCCGGCCAGCGAGCGCTCGAGCTCGCAGAAGCGGCTGCGGCCCTCGGCCAGGTCGCGAATCAGCAGAATCGTCCACTTCCCGCAGATGATGTCGGCGGTGGCGCAAACGGGGCAGCTGGGGTCCATCATTGGTCTCAGTCTACCTAAGACTTCACACAATGAAGTGAGTCCAGCGGCCCCGCCGCCGCTGGACAACACAGCCCGTCCTTCAGGAAAACGGTAAGTCGGGAAGGTTCAGCCGCCCAGGCTGTTGAGCAGCCCGCCTCCGGCGGAGCTGCCGCTGCCGGCTGTGGCGTAGACGCGTCCCTCGCTGGGCTGTACGAGCACCCACCCCGCGCCGGCGAACGACATCTGGATCGACTCACCCGAGCCCTTTCCGATGAAGTTCTTGAGCTTCACGTCCGTCTTGATGCCGGTCTGAACGCTGGACGACCACGTGATCGCCGCCTGCGGATCGGCAAAGGTGGGAGCGTCGCCCGTGTTGAGCAGCACCGGGGGCCCGTCGGAGATGATCGCGACCCAGCCGCTGCCCTGGAGGGCGGTGTTGAAGAGGCCGCCGCCCATCATGCCGCTCGCTCCCTGCACGCGCTGGATGTCCCAGTCGATGCCGGAGTCAAACGCGAGCAGATTCTGGCCGTTGACCGTGATCGCGTCGTTCTCGAGGTACAGGAGGTGGATCTCCTGGGCGGTATCGGCCAGGAACACCTCACCGGTGCCGGACATCTTCATGAGGGTCGTGCCCTCGCCGGAGACCGCCTTCTTCAGCATCCGGCTCATGCCGCCAGAGCCGGCGTGCTCGAAAGCCACGTCGCCCTGATAGGCGACCATCGAGCCGGCCTTGGCCTGGATCGTGATCTGATCGAGGCTTACCTTCAGCAGTTTCGAGTTCTGGAGCGCAAAGGCGTCCTGTGACGCGGTCTCCTGGAACTCACCGAGTGTGCTTCGCAAGGTCTGGCTCCTTCTCGAGTTTCTTTGCCTACCTGACTCTTCGACAGAACGATCTCATTTCTGAAGCGCCAGATACTCTCCGGTCTCCTTTGATCCGCCGCGTCGTCTCCCTAGTTCTGATGAGCCTCGCGGTTGTGGCTCCCGCTGCTCAGGCCGCGGACCCGATCATGCCGCTCGCCGACGTGCGCCCAGGAATGCGTTGCACGGGCCTCTCGGTGATTCGGGGCACGGCGATCACCGCCTTCGACGTCGAGGTGATCGACGTGATCGCCGAGGACCCGGCCGTGGGCGGGGCGCGGATCCTCATCCGGGTCTCGGGGCCGGCGGTGGACGCCACCGGCGTGGGCCCGGGCTTTTCCGGATCTCCGATCCTGTGCGGCGGGCGCAACGCGGGAGCAATCTCCGAAGGCATCGGCGAGTACGGCAACAAGGTCGTGCTCGCCACGCCGATCGAGGACATTCTCAGCGCGCGGCCCAAGCCGGCCCCCGCCGCCGCCAGGCGAGCGCCGCGCCTGCTGCGCTCCGCCCATCCCCTGGTCGGACCCCTGACCGCGGGGGGCCTGTCGCCGGGCGCCCGCCGCCTGCTGACCCGCGCCGCGCGGCGCGCCGGCCGGACCGTCCTCGCCGCGCCGCAGGGCCCGCAGGCCGGCTACCCGGCGCAGCAGCTTCGTCCGGGCTCCGCCCTCGCCGCGTCCATATCGGCCGGGGACGTGTCGATCGGCGCCGTGGGTACGGTGGCCTACCGCGACGGCAACGCGATCTACGCCTTCGGGCACTCGCTCGACGCACTCGGGCGGCGGTCGCTGTTCATGCAGGACGCCTACGTGTTCAGCATCATCGGCAACCCGGTCGGCGTGCCCGACCTCGGCGCTCAGACCTACAAGCTCACCTCGTCGGGCGGCCACGTGCTCGGGGCCATCACCAACGACACGCTCTCGGCCATCTCCGGAACCCTGGGCAAGGGGCCCGCCTCGATCCCCCTGCGCGTGACCGCACGCGGCGGGGGCGGCGCACCCGTTGCGCTCGAGTCGCTGCTCGCCGACGAGCGCTCCCTGGGCTACGGCGCGGGCCTCTCCTTCGTGGCGCCGCTGGCCACTCAGAGCGCGCTCGACCGGCTGATCAACGATTTCGAGCCGGTGACCCTGAAGTTGTGCATTCGATTCCGGGTGAGCCAGCTGCCACGCCCGATGGGCTTCTGCAATACCTACTTCGATGCGTTCGAGGCGCTGTCGGCGGTCGCCGAGGCCGGCTCGCTCGTGGAGGACTTCGATCTGGCCCCGCTCGGCATCCGCGGCGTCGCCGTGAGCACGGCGGCCAAGCGCGGGGTGATCGACGACGTGATCGTGGGCGCCGACGGCGCTGCGCGCGTTCGCGCCGGCGGGCAGATGCGCGTGCGCGTGGCGCTGCGCCGGCGCGGGGGACGCCCGCGCACGATCGGCGTTCGCGTGCCGGTTCCACGCGACCTGAGCCCGGGACGGCGCACGCTCGTGGTCGAGGGCAACGGCTTCTCGCTGGGCGAGGAGGAGGTACTCATCGAGATCGGCGACGGCCTCAGCCGCGGCGGGCCCACGGCGAGCGCGGCGCCCGTGGCCCGGGTGGCCCAGTCGGAGCCGCGCAGCGTGCGCGGCCTCTCCGAACAGGTGGCGGCGCTGGCCAGCCCGCCGGGCATCACGGCCCGCTTTCGCGGACGCGAGCCGCGCCTGGTTCTGCGCTCGGGCGACGTGCGCTTCGACGGGCGCGCGAAGCTCGAGGTGAAGGTGCTCAGGCCGGCGAAGCGCCGCTGACCGCGGGCTCCGAGCCGTTCTCGGGCTCCGCCTCGTCGTTGCCGAAGACGGCATCAACCGACGTGTGACGCTGTCCGTCAGAGCTCACGAGCAGCTTGAAGTCGTGCGGATGGGTGGCCGCCTTCATGGCGTCCTCCATGGCCACTCGCCCCGCCTGCACGTGGTACAGCAGGGCCTGGTCGAACGTCTGCATGCCGTAGTAGGCACCTTCGGAGATGACCTCCGGCAGCTGGCCCGTCTCCTCGGGATTGGTGATCATGTCGCGCACGCGCCCGGTCATCCTGAGGATCTCGCAGGTGGCCACCCGCCCCAGGCGATCGGGGGTCGGCACCAGGCGCTGGGAGACCACGGCCTTCAGAGTGCCCGCAAGCATCGCGCGGGCCTGGCGCTGTTCGGTCTGGGGGAAGAAGTCGATGATCCGGTTGACCGACTCCGCGGCGTCGACGGTGTGGATGGTCGACAGCACCAGGTGGCCGGTCTCGGCAGCTGAGAGCGCTGTGCGCACCGTCTCCTCGTCGCGCATCTCCCCCACCAGGATCACGTCCGGATCCTGGCGCAGCACGCGGCGCAGGGCGCGTGCGAAAGAGGCCGTGTCCTCGCCCACCTCGCGCTGGTTGATGATCGACACCTTGTCGCGATGCAGGAACTCAACCGGATCCTCGATGGTCACGATGTGCTTCGCGTAGTTGGAGTTGATGTGGTTGATCATCGCCGCGAGCGTGGTGGACTTGCCCGAGCCCGTGGTCCCGGTGAGCAGGATCAGCCCGCGCTCCTCGTCGGCTATCTCGTCGATGACGGCGGGCAGCAGCAGCTCCTCGGCCGTCTTGATCTGAAAGGGAATCGCGCGGCAGACGATCGACACCGAGCCCCTCTGCACGAAGGCGTTCACGCGAAAGCGCGCCACCCCCGGAATCGAGTACGAGAAGTCGACCTCGCGTTCGGTGCGAAAGGACTCGAGCTTGTTCTCGTCGGTGAGCATGTGAAACAGCGTGCGCTCGGTGTCCTCGGGGCTCAGCACGGCGGAATCGGGGATCGGCTCGAGCTTGCCGTGGCGGCGGATGATCGGGGCGGCGGGAACCTTGAGATGCAGGTCCGACCCCTCCGTCTCGATAACCGTCATGAGGGCGGTGTCGATGTCGAACATGCCAATGGAATCGGCAACCGCGGCGCGACGCTGAAGCCGTCAACGGGCGGGCTGGACCCCCGGTGGGCGAAGCGCGACTAGCTAGGCGACGTCGCGCAGCTTCTGCGCTTCAGCCAGCGACTGCAGCTTCTTGAGCGACTGATTCTCGATCTGGCGGATCCGCTCGCGCGTGACGTTGAAGGTACGCCCCACCTCGTCAAGGGTGCGCGGATGCTCGCCGCCGAGGCCGTAGCGCAGCTCGAGCACACGGCGCTCGCGGTAGGAGAGGTTCTCGAGAGCTTCGCGCAGCGCTTCCTTGGTCAGGATCTCCGCGGCCCGCTCGTAGGGCGACTCGGCCCGCTCGTCGGCGATGAACTGGCCGAACTCGGACTCCTCCTCGTCACCCACCGGCTTCTCCAGCGACACCGGGGCCTGGGCCGAGCGCTTGATCGACTCGACCTCCTCGGGCTCGATCCCCGTGTGCTCGGCGATCTCCTCCGGAGTCGGCTCGCGGCCCAGCTCGGTTACCAGCTTGCGCTCGGCGCGGCCGATCTTGTTGAGCTTCTCGACCACATGCACAGGGATGCGGATCGTGCGCGCCTTGTCGGCCAGCGCGCGGGCGATGGCCTGGCGGATCCACCAGGTTGCGTAGGTGGAGAACTTGAAGCCCTTGCGGTAGTCGAACTTCTCGGCGGCGCGGACCAGCCCGAGCGTGCCCTCCTGGATCAGGTCGAGGAAGGGCAGCCCCTGGTTGCGGTAGTTCTTGGCGATCGAGACCACCAGGCGCAGGTTGGATTCCACCATCTTCTGCTTGGCGTCGAGGTCGCCGCGCTCAATGCGCTTGGCCAGGTCAACCTCCTCCTGAGCGGTGAGCAGGCGGACCTTGCCGATGTCCTTCAGGAACAGCTGAAGGGAGTCGGTGGTCATGTCCGGCTTGAGGTCGATGGCCGCCTTCTTGCGGCGGCTGCGCCGGTCGACGGCGCGCTCGACCTGCGGCTCGGCGGCGGTCGGATCTTCCTCGACGAGGTCGATCTCGCTCTTCTCGAGGTAGCCGTGCAGCTCCTCGATGTCGCCCTCGTCGATGTCGACTTCGGCCAGGGCCGTGGCGACCTCGGCGTAGGTCAGCACTCCGGTCTGCTTGCCCTTGGCGAGGAGCAGTCGGACCTCTTCGAGTTCTTGCAGTTCCGCAACGGACATTTAGTTTCCTCGAACCGAAACAGGACCCGGCAGGCTGGCGCCGGGTCCAGTCAAACAAGCGATGTACACACTAAAGCTACTCACGACGAAGTCAATCGGCCGAAACCGGTGTTTCCGTGGATCACCATAGCCCCTGCTAGCGCTCTTGTCCCCCCTTTGGGTCAAGGGCCAAACCTTCGTCTTCAGCGCCGCCATGAATCGGTTTTACCCGGGTCCGGCACCCTCTAGACTGCCCCGCGCATGACCGACGATCGCGGGGTACTCGGAAACCTTCCCAACTCGCGGCCTGGCCGCCGCAGTGAGAAGCGCGCCACCAAGGTCGGCGGGGCCGCCACGGCGCGCCCGCGAGCCAAGCCGCGCCCGCGACCCAGGCCTGCGGCGGAGAAGGCGCCCGTGCGCGAGGAGGCGACCGGCTCGAGCGGCAACCCGGTCGGCGATCTGGTGCGCACGGCCTCGTCGGTGGCCGGCGGCGGCGTCCGCGCTGCCCGCGGGGTCGCGGGCGAAGTGCTGCGCCGGCTCCCCCGGCCCTAGCGCCCCCACGGTGGAGGTATGCTGGGCCGCGGATGCCGCCCGGCGCGAAGGAAGCCCCTCGCTGTCTCATCGTGGATGACCATCCGGTCGTCCGGGCGGGGATCCGGGTGGTGTTGGAGGACGCCTTCGCGGGTTCGTCGGTGAGCGAGGTCGCATCCCTCGACGAGGCCGGCGACGACTTCAACGGCGGGCCGCTCGACGTGGTGATCATCGATCCATGGCGGGCCGGCGTGGACGTTGGCGAGATGGTCGGCCGTGTGCAGAGCCACTTCGGCGCGCCGATCGTGATCTTCACCTCGGACGGCGGCGCGCGGCTGCTCAGTGAAGCGCTCAAGGCCGGCGTCAAGGGCTACGTCCGCAAGGACTCGCCCCCCGCGGACCTCGTGCGTGCGGTCGAGGCCGCCCGTTCGGGAGAGTTCTACGTCGACCCGGGTCTGTCCTCGACGATCGTGCTCGAAGAGGGCGATCGGACGCTCAGCGCCCGCCAGCGTCAGATCCTCCAGATGCTCGCCGACGGCATGCAGACCGACGCGGTGGCGCAAGACCTCGGGCTCTCCACCGAGACCGTGCGCACTCATACCAAGCGCATCCTCGCCAAGCTCGAAGCGTCGACCCGAACGCAGGCGGTGGCCATCGGGATCCGCCACGGCTTGATCGAATAGCCGGCCGTGGCCGAGCTCATCTCAATCGACGAAGCCCGCCGGCGGGTGCGGGAAGCAGTGCGCCCGCTCGAAGCCGAGGACGTTCCGCTCGCCCACGCGCTGGACCGGGTACTCGCGCGCGACGTGGACAGCGCGACGAACGTGCCGCCGTTCGACAACTCGGCCATGGACGGCTTCGCCGTGCGGGCCGGTCCGCCGGCCGAGCTGCGGGTGATCGACGAGTCGCGCGCCGGGCGCCCGTCGCCCGGAGAGGTGGCCGCGGGCGCGGCAATCCGCATCTCGACGGGTGCGGTGCTGCCCAGGGGCGCCACGGCCGTGGTGCCGGTGGAACGCGCCGGCGCAGTGGACGGCTCGAGCGGCCGGGTCCGGGTCGAGGCCACGGCCGAGGGAGACAACATCCGCCGCGCGGGCGAGGACGTGCGCGCGGGAGACGTGGTCCTGCGCCGCGGCGCGATCGTCGGCCCCGCCGAGCTCGGGGTGGCGGCATCGATCGGGCGCGACGTCCTGTCCTGTGCGCGCCGGCCCACCGTGGCCGTGCTCGTGACCGGCGACGAGTTGACCGAGCCGGGCAACGACCTCGCTCCCGGGGCGATATACAGCTCCAATGGCTTTGCCCTGGCCGGGCTGGTGGAGCGATCGCTGGCCACGCTCGTGTCCCGCTCCACGGTGCGCGACAGCGCCGAATCCACGCGCGAGGCGCTCGGGCGGGCATTGGCCGAGGCGGACGTGGTCTGCGTCTCGGGCGGGGTGTCGGTGGGTCCCCACGACCACGTGAAGCCCGCCCTGCGGGATCTGGGTGTGAGCGAGCGCTTCTGGGGTGTGGCGCTGCGCCCCGGCAAGCCGACCTGGTTCGGCTCCCACGACGGCGGCCTCGTTTTCGGGCTTCCGGGAAACCCGGTCTCGGCGATGGTCTGCTTTCAGCTGTTCGTGCATCCCGCGCTGGCCGCGCTGCAGGGCGCGACCCGAGCGCCGGTCCGGATCACTGCCGTGCTGGACGACGCGGTCCCCCTTCTGCCGGCCCGCGAACAGGCCGTTCGCGTACGCCTCTCGGCCGAGGACGACGGCTGGCACGCCGCCCCCACCGGCGCCCAGGGCTCCCACATCCTCACCTCCATGCTCGGAGCCGAGGGCCTGGCGATGGTCCCGAAGGGTGAGGGCGAGGCCGCGGCCGGTACCCCCGTCGAGGTTCAGCTTCTGTGAGGCCGCGCGACCCCCGCCGCCTGCTCGAGCGCCATCGCCGTGCTCAGGCCCGGGTAACGATCCTGCCGGCCGAGCGGTCCAGCTACGCCGCCGATGGAAGCGTCAGCTCCAAGCAGGTGGCCGAGGTGACACTGCCGCGCGCCGAGTTCGACACGCTCTGGTCTCCCGAGTATCTCGAACGCCTGGCCCGCACCTACTGGCACTTCCTGACGCGTATCTCGCTCGGGGTGCTCCGCGTCCTGTACACGGACACCTCGCGAGAGGTGGTTGCCTTTGGAAGACCGCTCGTGCTTCTGCGCTTTCGCGCGCCCGAGTACGAGATGGAGCCGCTCTGCGGCAGCGTCACCTGGCCGATCGATCAGGGCTTGCTGGTGGCGCCGAGCGGCAGGGGCCGCGGTTACCTGCGCCTGACCGTCCGCCGCCCCGAGGCCATGGACGGCGACTCCGAGGTCACGGCGACCGTCTCCTCCGAGGTGGTCAACTTTTACGCGATGCTGGCGGGCTGGGGCTGGTTCGCTCGAATTGGCCGGGTGATCTACAACGAGACCCAGCTGAGGATCCACATCGTGGTGACGTCGGCCTTCTTGCGGTCGCTAGCGAATCTCGATCTCGAACAGTCGGCGATCGGGGCGCTCAGAGGAGCAGCTACCCCAGACGCTCCCCAACGATCTCCCGCAGCTTCTCCCGGTCGTGGCGAGCGGTGATCGTGCGCACCGTCCCCGAACGGGCGCGCATCGAGACCGACTCGGTGGTTGCTCCGCCGCGCGTGAAGCGGACGCCGTCGAGCATCTCCCCGTCGGTCACACCGGTGGCGGCGAAGAACGCGCTGTTGCCAGAAACGAGCCGGTCGCGGTCGAGCACCTCGTCGAGGTCGTAGCCCGCCTCGAGTGTCGCGCGGCGCTCCTCCTCGGAGCTCGGGTGCAGGCGCCCGAGGATCTGCCCGCCCGTGCACTTGATGGCCGCCGCGGCCAGCACGCCCTCCGGGGTGCCACCGATGCCGTAGAGCAGGTCGACCGGGGAGCCCTCGGTTACCGCGGCCAGCGCGGCCGACACGTCACCGTGGGGAATCAGGCGGATGCGCGCGCCGACGTCGCGGATCTCGGCCGTTGCTTCGTCGTGGCGCGGGCGGTCGAGCATGATCACAACGATGTCGCCCACTGCCACGCCCTTCTCCTTGGCCATCAGCTTGAGCGTCTCGCCCAGCGGGCGGTCGAGGTCGAGCAGATGGGCCATGTCGCGCGAGGTGGCCATCTTCAGCATGTAGAAGCACGGGCCGGGGTCGAACATCGTGCCCCGATCCGAAAGGGCGATCGTGGCGATGGCGTTGGGTAGGCCCTTGGCGCACAGCTCGGTGCCCTCCAGCGGATCCACCGCGACGTCGACCTCGGGGGCAGAGCCGTCGCCGATGTGCTCGCCGTTGTAGAGCATCGGCGCCTCGTCCTTCTCGCCTTCGCCGATCACCACCACGCCGTCCATGCTCACGGTGTCCAGCAGCAGGCGCATCGCGTCCACCGCCGCGCCGTCGGCCCCCTCCTTGTCCCCGCGGCCGATCCAGCGAGCGCACGCGATCGCCGCGTACTCGGTGGTGCGCACGAGCTCCATGGCCAGATTGCGATCCGGGCCGTTGCCGCCGCTGCCGTCCATCAGATCGTCCCCGGGGGCTTGCGCGGGTCGCCGTACACGGCCTGGCGCAGGTAGCCCGCCACCAGCATTGCCGCGGAAGCGATCAGGGCCACGAAGTAGCCGATACCCAGGCCGATGTCCACCGAATCGCCAGGCCGGCCGAGGATGATCCCGTTGCAGAGGATCAGCACGAACGCGGTGATCCCCACGATCATTGTGACCTCGCCGGGCTTCCAGGTCAGCCGGTGCCCCCGAGCGAGTATCCAGGACAGGATGAAGGGCGCCGTGGCCGCCAGCACCAAAAGCAGGTCGAGCGTTCCGAACACCTGCCAGGCGTTTGCGCCGTCTCCGCCGCTGGCCCCCGCCAGCTGCGAGTTGGGATTGTCGGCGCTGGTGGTGAACCAGGGCAGCCACAGCGAGACAAGCAAGACCAGGGCGGCGGCCATCCCCAGGTACTCGCCGGGCGACAGCCGCGAGCGGTCGAGATAGCCGGCCCTCCTCTGCGCGCTCGAAGCCTCCACGCCGAGGACGCTATTCGCTGGATAGGCTGCGTACAACCCATCCCGAGGAGGAACACCCAGTGGCGGTCACCAAGATCATTGAGGTTGTGGGCAGCTCGCCCGAGAGCTCAGACGGAGCCGTTCAGGCGGCGCTCGACGACGCCCGTCAGTCGCTGCGAAACATCAAGGCCGTGGACGTTGTCTCCACCGGCCTGCGCGGAAGCAACCTCGACGAGTGGCGGGCGCTGGTGCGCATCTCCTTCCTGGTCGAGCGCGTCTCCGAGTAGTCCCGCGCCCCACCGCGCGCAGATGGCCCCTTCGAGGGGGCGAGTCACATAGTCGGATAAAGATCGAGGACCCGAGTGCCGATGACCGGGGCATGCCCATTCGTGCCGGTCGCCCCGCCCGCCTTGTGCCCATCTTCGCCGTGCTCGCGTTCGCCGCGCTTCCGGCCACCGCCGCCAACGCCGCCCTCGTGTTCTCGCCCGCGACGCCGCCTCTGTCCTTCGGCGATACGACTGCGGGTATGCAGACCAACGACGCGACATTGACGTTGAGCAACACGTCGGGAACCACGTCGGTGAACATCCTCGGCCCCCCGCAGATCACGGGGACCAACCAAAACGCGTTCACGCTCGGCCCCAGCATGTGCCCACCGACGTTGGGTCCGAACGGGACGTGCAGCGTCAATGTTCGCTTCAGCCCGCCCGGCGCCGGCGCCTTCAACGCTCAGGTGCAGGTCGACAACAATGCCGGCAGCCCGGCTGTGCGGTCACTGGCCGGCACCGGCGTGCCGGCGAATCTCTCCCTGTCGCCGAACAGCACCGACTTCGGTCTCGTCCCGGTGGACGAGCGTGACGAGACGAGGTCGGTCATGGTCCAGAACACCGGCTCCGCGACGGTCCAGGTCAACCAGATCGAGATAAACGGCCCGGATTCGGGGGCGTTCCGGATCGACCAGGGCAACTGCCAGCCTCAGACGCTCGCCCCCGGCCAGACCTGCTCGGTTCCCGTCCACTTCGAGCCCGATGAGGCCCGGACCTACAACGCGACCCTGCAGGTACGCGCGGCAGGCAACGCCACCTTCCAAGCAGCGCTGACCGGCGTCGGCGGGGTCGGCGAGGTGGCCCTGACTCCCGATCCGCTTGACTTCGGCAACGTGCCGGTCGGTAGCTCGTCGACGGCCACGGTCACCGCTCGCAGCACCGGCAACGCCCCATTTCAGGCGATCGTCACAATCATCACCGGCGGCGACGTTGGCGACCTGCGGGTCACGAAGGACACGTGCTCTCTGCGAATGCTGTTCCCTGGCCAGACGTGCGGCACGACGGTGCGCTTCACGCCCAGCGCTGTGGGTCCGGCAGAGGCCGCCCTGGTCCTGATCAGCGACAACGACGATGAACCGCACCTCGCGATGGTGCGCGGCATGGGCACAAGCCCGGCGCCTCAGCCCCCGCGCGCCAAGGGAGCCCGCGTGGCCTTCAGCAGGAAGTCCAAGGTCGCGCGGTTCTCTCGGGGCCGCGTCAGGCTGGGCGAAGCGCGCTGCAAGGGCGCGCCGACCTGCACGGTCGCCGTGCGCAGCCTGTTCGTGGTCAAGATCGCCGGCACCCGGCGCCCGTACCTCGTGCGTGGGCGCATTCAGAACTGGAAGCTGGGGCGCACCCGTCCCGTTTCCATCGCCGTGCCCAGTGATGTGCGCGGTACCTTGTCGCGGGTGATCATCACAATGAAGACCCGCGCACCGGGCCTTCCCGCAACCGTTCAGCGCAGGGTTCTGCGGCTCTCGCCCGCTCAGAGCTAGTTGCAGCAACCAAGGGTGGACGCGGCCGGGTTGTCGGCTTGTCACGCTGCGGTAACGCGGTTTCGCGCCACTGTCCTGGATTGACCGCCCCTGAGACGGTGGGGGCAGGACAGTGCCCAACGCGGCGGCCGGATTGGCCCGCCCGACGGGCTTGTGTTACGCCCGACTCCGGCAGCCGGCAACTCGCGCAGCGCAAGCCCGGTACGCGGCGAACCGAACGCACAGGACTCGGCGTTCAGGCCTCCTGCCGTAACGGCAGGCCGCGCGGCGGGACCGGCGACGACTGCACGATCGAGGTGGTCGTCTGGCCGTAGGGAGCGAACCGGTCGATCACCTCCTCGAGGTGCTCAACGCTGCGCACCCAGGCGCGCATGAAGTAGCAGTCGTCGCCGGTGATGCGGTGGCACTCGACCACCTCCGGCGTGCGCTGTGCCAGGTCGGCCACCTTCTTTAGCTCCCGCGGCGCGGGACGGATCCGCAGGACGACGCTGAGCATGAAACCGAGCGCGCGCGGGTCGATCTCGGCGCGGTAGGCCACGATCGCGCCCTCCTCTAGCCGCGCCAGACGATCCGCCACCGCAGGCGCCGACAGGCCCACCCTGCGCCCGAGCTCGGCGTTGGACAGGCGCGAATTCGACTGCAGCTCCTCCAATAGCTGGAGATTGGTGCTGTCAAGCGCGTCCAGCCTTTGTTTCGTAGCCATGCTGCGCAATATACCTTTGATGTTGCCTGGGCGGGGGCTTCTCCTGCCGCGAGTCTGGGGGAATACTGCGCGACCGCGTCCCGCCACACGTGTACTTCGTCGTCAGCGCCGTGTTCCACTACCTCGGGCCGGCGTTCGCGGTTCTGCTGTTCGCGCGCGTGGCCGTGCTCGGCGTAGCCTGGCTGCGCATCGCCGCCGCGGCCCTGGTGTTCTCCCTGTGGCGGCGGCCGTGGCACGCATTCGCCGGCGCGGACGGAGATGGCAAGCGCCTGCTGCTCGCGTGGGGCGCGGTCCTGGCGGTGATGAACTGCTGCTTCTACCTCGCCATCGACCGGCTTCCGCTGGGCACCGTTGCCGCGATCGAGTTCCTCCCCGTGATCGCGCTGGCCGCGCTCGGGGCGCGCACCGCGCGCAACGCCTTCGCACTGCTGCTCGCCGTGCCCGGGGTGTACCTGTTGACCGGCGTGCGCCTCGAGGGCGAGGCGCCGGGAATCGCCTTCGCCTTCGCCAACGCGGCGCTGTTCGCGCTCTACATCGTGCTGGCGCATCGCGTGTCGCGGCTGGAGCAGATAAGCGGAATCGACGGGCTGGCCGCGTCGATGCTGATCGCCGCGCTGGTGGTGACTCCGCTCGCCGGCTGGGCAGCGCTGCCGGCCTTCGCCGACCCGATCGCCCTGGCCGCCGGCCTGGGCGTCGGCATCTCGTCCTCGGTGATCCCATATGTGAGCGATCAGCTGGCCATGCGGCGCCTGGCCCGCTCGACCTACGCGCTGATGGTGTCGCTGCTGCCCGCCACGGCCACGGTCATCGGGATCGTCGTGCTGGCCCAGGTGCCTTCGCTCTTGGAGGTGCTGGGGGTGAGCCTGGTGATCGCGGGCGTGGCCGTGCACCGCGAGTAGGGTGCCCCGCTCCATGCAGCTGAACGACATAGGCGCGCTGGTGGCCGGGGGCGCCTCGGGCCTGGGCGAGGCCACGGCGCGGGAGCTGGCGGCGCGGGGCGCACGCGTGACCATCGCCGATCTCAACGAGGAGGCCGGCCAGGCGCTCGCCGCCGAGCTGGCGGGAGGCTTTGTGCCGGCCGATGTGACCGACGAGGCCGAGCTGGGGAGCGCGGTCGCGGCGGTCGAGGGCCTGCGCCTTGCGGTGTCGTGCGCGGGCATCGGCTGGGCCGAGCGGACCGTGGGACGCGACGGGCCTGCCGCGCTCGAGCCCTTCGAGACCGTGGTCCGCGTGAATCTGATCGGCACCTTCAACTTGCTTCGCCTCGCGGCGGCAGCGATGACGGCAAACGAGCCGGACGCCGAGGGGGAGCGCGGTGCCGTGGTGATGACCGCATCGATCGCCGCGTTCGACGGACAGATCGGACAGGCCGCCTACTCGGCGTCCAAGGGCGGAGTGGTGGGGCTCACGCTGCCCGCGGCGCGCGATCTCGCGCGCTGGGGCATCCGTGTGTGCACGATCGCGCCGGGCCTATTCGACACGCCGCTGCTGGCGGGCCTTCCCGAGGACACCAGAACCGCGCTGGGCGCGCAGATCCCGTTTCCGTCGAGGCTGGGTCGCCCCGAGGAGTACGGGAGGCTGGCCTGCCACATCGCGGAGAACACGATGCTCAACGGCGAGGTGCTGCGCCTCGACGGCGCCCTGCGGATGGCTCCGCGCTAGATGATTGATTCCGAATCCGCGTGCCCGCGGGCACGCCAGACCAAGCTGGGGGTGGGAATCAGCTAGAGGCTTGATGTGGGTTCGGCGGTTCGCGGGTCCGCCCGGCGCGGCGCGAGCTGCCGGCTGCCGGGGCCTGCGTTGTTAACGGCGGCAACCAAGGGTGGACGCGGCCGTCTTGTCGGCTTTGTCACGTTGCCGTAACTCGGTCGTTGGGCCACTGATCGAGTGGCAAGTTATGCACCTCATAGATGCACAATCCGACACTCGGCAGAGCGCAGGCGCGACGGCGCGGTCGGCGCACCCGGCAGTGTTACAGCGCCGCGACAACAGTTACAGCGCGCTACCGACAGACCCCCGGCCCTGGTTGCTGTCTCAAGCACGCCCGACCCGGCTCGCCGCGACTCGCGCAGCGCAAGCCAGGCGCGCGGCGCACGAACCCACACTCTCAAGCTCAGGGCGCGACGTCCTGCGGGGCGGCCTGG
Organism: uncultured Thermoleophilaceae bacterium; assembly: GCA_963728495.1. GTDB lineage: Bacteria > Actinomycetota > Thermoleophilia > Solirubrobacterales > Thermoleophilaceae > JACVRW01. The sequence continues at coordinate 114,432 of CAVSKI010000005.1, forward strand.
ATCTCCTCCGGGGTCTGCACCTCCGGCGCTTCCGGGGCCGCCTCGAGCGGCGCGTCGGGCGCGGGCGGCGGCTGTGGAGTGGCCGGCACCGCGGGGGTGGACGAGGTGGCCGGGACGGCAGGCGCCGGAGAGGTGGCCCCCGAGCTTGCCGGCGTGGCTGATGTCGGTTGCTCGACGCTTTCCGTGGCGCCCGCCTCCTGAGTCTGCTCGCGGGCCTTGAGCCGCTTCTCGGACTTGGTCTTCTTCCTCGCGGCCGTCTGTCCGCCGGCGGACGACCCGGCAGGCTCGGCCGCCTGCAGCTCTTCGGGCGCGGGGGCGGAGTTGGCCTTCAGAGGGTCGGGCGAGCTTTCGCCACCTCCGCCGAAGCCGCCGAACCCGGCCACCCCGGCGCCTCCGATCACGAGAGCAGCGGCGCCGACCTTGACCGCGGTGGCGATGCCGCCGCCTGCGGCGGCCGCGCCACCGCCACCCGCAGCGGCGGCGGCTCCTCCGGACGCACCGGCAACCGCCGCCTCGATCACGCCCTCCTTCAGGGCCAGCGCTATCGGAACCGGCGGCAGCAGCAGAGCCACGCGCCGGCGCTGCTCGTCGACCTCCGCGCGGAACGCCTTGCAGTCGGGGCACACGGCCAGGTGGCGACTCAGGTACGCGCGCCTCAGCTCGGGGCCGCGAGCGACCGCGATCTCCTCGCGAACCTCGCGACAGGGCGTGGCTCGGGCCTCGCGCCAGCCGCCGAGCGTCGTGCGCGCCTGGAAGACGAGCGCTCGCACCTTGTCGCGCCGGCAGCCCAGCACCTCGGCGATCTCGGAATGGTCGAGTTCCTCGATCTCCGCGAGCACGAGCGCCACACGCTGTTCTTCGGGAAGTCGCACGATGTCGTCGAGCAGCTCGCGCAGGTCGCTGCGGCTCTCCACCTCGTCGGGCAGCCACGCCGTCCCAGCGGCCACCTCCCCGTGCGGCAGCTCGCGCCGTGCGCGCAGGACGCTCGAGCATCGATTCCGGGCCGTGGCGTAAAGCCAGGCCCTGATGTGATCGGGCGGCCCCTTCTCCACCAGCTGGCGATATGCCGCGGCAAAGGTGTGCTGGAGGGCGTCCTCGGCCTCCTCGCGAGAGCCCAGCATGTGCCGGCTGAGGGTGAGCAAGCCACGGTGATGGCGCTCGAAGATCGCTGCGAAGGCCTCGTCGTCGCCCTCCGAAGCCAGCCGGGCCAGGCTGCGGTCCTCCTCACGCTCGAGCTCGCCCGCAGAGCGGCGCTGAGTGACCTTCCACGGTGTGCGGACTGCCATCTCCTCTTCGGGTGTCCGTTTTCCCAGGGCGCCAAACCGCGCTTGTTTCCAACATTCGGCCAGGTCGGGCGTCTTAAGGGTGGACTCGAGTTCCCCACCCCCTCCCCAGGACGGCCGGGAGTAGAGGGGCCTCGAGCTCGCGTCGCGGGACGGGAGGGTCGATCGCGGAGTGGGGCGTCGCCTGGAGGCGTCCCCTCCGCGGACCCTGCCCGGCCAGCCGCATCGGGTCGATAGCCTCAGGCCATGCCCGAAGCAGTGATCGTCGACGCCGTCCGCACCCCCATCGGCCGAGCCTTCAAGGGCTCGCTCGCGCAGCTTCGCCCCGACGAGATGGGCGCCTTCGTGGTCGACGCCCTGCTCGAGCGCAATCCCGGCGTGGATCCCGAGCTGATCGAGGACGTGATCTGTGGCGTGGGCCTGCCCCAGGGGTTGCAGGGCTTCAACCTCGGCCGCATCGTTGCCCTTCTCTCCGAGCGGCTGCCGCTCGGGACCAACGGCGTCACCGTGTCGCGCTACTGCGCGTCCTCGCTGGAATCGATTCGCCAGGCATCCAATGCCGTGCTCGCGGGCCAGGGCGACGCCTACATCGCCGCGGGCGTGGAATGGGTCTCCCGCTACAACGAGGCAATCGAGGGCGCCCGCCCCCAGGACCAGAACGAACGGCTGCAGGGAAAGCAACGGCGATCCCGATGCGTACATCTCCATGGGGCTGACCGCGGAGAACGTGGCCGACCGCTATGAGGTCAGCCGCGCCGACATGGACAAGTACGCCCAGCGCTCGCAGGAGCTTGCCGTCGAGTCGCAGGAGAACGGATTCTTCGACCGGGAGATCGTCGAAGTGACCCTTCCTGACGGCACCACGATCGCCAAGGACGACGGACCGCGCGCCGGCTCGTCGCTCGAGAAGCTGGCCCAGCTCGATCCCGCCTTCCGCGAGGACGGCAAGGTCACGGCCGGCAATTCGTGCCCCCTCAACGACGGCGCCGCGGCGGTGCTGGTGATGTCCGACACCAAGGCCAATGAGCTGGGGCTCGAGCCGCGCGCGCGGATCATCACCTCGGCCACCGCCGCCATCGAGCCCGAGTACATGGGCGTTGCGCCCATCGGTGCCATCGGCAAGGTCCTCGAGCGCGCCGGGATGACGATCGGCGACGTCGATTCGGTCGAGCTCAACGAGGCCTTCGCGGCTCAGGTCATCCCGATCATGAGCGAGTGCGACATCCCGCTGGAGAAGCTCAACCGCCACGGAGGCGCGATCGCCCTCGGCCATCCCTTCGGCATGACCGGCGCCCGCATCATGACCACGCTGCTCAATGGCCTCGAGACCGACGACGCCACGATCGGCCTGGAGACCATGTGCGTGGCCGGCGGGCAGGGCCAGGCCATGCTGGTCGAGCGTTTGGGCTAGAAAGGCCGCCGGCCCATGGTCACCCGGGCCGCCGTCCTCCGCGCCTTCGGCGCCCCCCAGGAAGTCGAGGAGGTGCGCCTGCGGAGCCCCGGCGCCGGAGAGGCGCTCGTGAGGATCACCGCTGCCGGCGTCTGCCATAGCGACGTTGGTCAGGCGGACGGCGAATGGGACTATCCGCTGCCTGCGGTGCTCGGCCACGAAGGCGCGGGCGTGGTGGAGCAGGTCGGCCCGGACGTGGCCTTCGAGCCGGGCTCCCGGGTGCTGCTCAACTCCGCCCCGGGCTGCGGGCGGTGTGGCCACTGCTCCGGCGGCCGGCCCATCCTCTGCCAGGACTCACTCGACGCGATGGGCGAGGGCCGCCTCACCACAGGTGCCTCGCCGATCAGCCGAGCGAACGAACCGATCAGCGCCTACTCGCTGCTCGCCTGCTTCGCGAACCACGCGGTCGTGGCCGGGCGCAGCCTCATCGCGCTGCCCGACGACGTTTCCGATGAGGTCGGGGCGCTGCTCGGATGCGCGGTCATCACCGGAGTGGGGGCCGCGGTGGCGAGTATCGAGGTGGCGCCCGGGAGCCACGGAGCGGTGATCGGCGCCGGCGGGGTTGGCATCAACGCGATCCAGGGTGCGCGGGCACAGGGGGCGGCCGGCGTGCTGGCCGTGGATCCCTCGAGCGATCGGCTTGACTGGGCGCGGCGCTTCGGCGCCACCGAGCTGCTCGACTCACGCGACTCGGGCCGCCTAGCCGCGCTGCGCGCGGCCGCCCCGCGCGAGGGAGTCGATTGGGCGATCGTCACGGTCGGCCGGCCGGAGGCGATGACCCTGGGAATCGAGCTCCTGAGGCCGGGCGGCACGGTGGCCATGGTCGGCCTGGCCCCTCAGGGGCGGCCCGTCCCGGTGAACATGCTCGACCTGGTGACCTACGAGCGCCGGGTGGTGGGCTCGGCCTACGGAACCCTGAGCCCGCCACTGTTGGTGGAGCGCATACTCGACCTCTACCGAAGCGGCGCGCTCCAGCTCGACGAGCTCGTGTCCGACCGCTTTGCGCTGGAGGACATCAACATGGCCTTCGACGCCACGCGCGCGGCGCGCGGACTGCGCGCGATCCTCAGAATGTGGCCGTGAGGCCCCCGTCGATGGTCACTGTCTGCCCGGTCACGTAGGTGTTTCCCGGGCCGGCCAGCCAGAGGATGCAGTCGGCAATCTCGGCCGCCGTGGCGCTTCGCCGCAGGGGCACCCGCCCCTCCTCGATGTAGGCGCGGCGGAAGGGCTCGGTCTCCAGCGTGTCCTGTGCCTCCCCGCCCGACATGCGCGTGGCCACGAAGCCCGGGGCCACGGCGTTTGCGAGCACCCCGTGAGGGGCCAGCTCGATTCCCAGCGTGCGCGTGGCCCCCTCAAGACCGGCCTTCGACGCGTCGTAGGCCAGACCCTGCAGCGCGGATACCCGAGCGTGCACCGACGTCACGCTGACGATGCGTCCGTAGCCGCGCCCGGCCATCCCGCGTGCCGCGGCGGCCGCAAGGAGCATCGGCGCTTCGAGGTTCACGGCCAGCGAGTCGCGCAGCGCTGCCGGCGACAACTCGAGGATGCTCTGCGGCTCCCAGATGCCGGCGACGTTCACCAGGGCGTCGAGCGGTCCGACCACCCGCTCGGCCTCCGCCACCAGGTCGTTTAGCGCGCCCAACTCAGCCAGGTCGGCAACGATGGCGTGGCCGTTGGTCGGCGCGGGCGCCTGCTCGCGGTCCACCGCGCAGACCCGGGCGCCCGCTTCGGCCAGCCGGGCGGCTGTGGCCCGGCCGATTCCGTTGGCGGCCCCGGTCACGAGGGCTCCACCCCCTTCGCGCATCATCTCATCTCCTCGTTGCCCAGATGCTCGGCGGCGGCCAGCAGCAGGGGCCCCTGGCCCCAGGGCACAATCGCCCCCAGCGGGACGTTCGCGTAGTGCCACGGCGCGGTGCAAGCCCAGACGTTGGCGGAGACCCCTTCGAGCGCCCCGTTGGCGGCCACGCCGGCGGCGGTGCAAGACCACGCCAACCGGGCCGCGTCGAGGTAACCGGGGGGGAGCGACCCTTGGGCCACGGCGCGGGCGAGGCCAGCGGCCGCGAAGGCGGCGGTCGAGCTCTCCGGGCCCGAGCCGGGGTCGGAGATGACGGCGAACCAGCTGCCGTCGTCGCTCTGGGTCGCGCAGAGAGCATCGGCGAGGCGGATCAAGGCGCTCACCAGCGGCTCGCGCCCCGGGTGGGCGCCCGGCAGGCACTCGAGCACGTCGACCAGCCCCAGAAGAGCCCAGCCCTGGCCGCGCCCCCAGCCCAGCCCGTAGCGGCTGCCGGTGCGCTCGAGAAAGAAGTGCCAGAACGCGCCCGAGTCGTCCTGGAGCAGCTCCACCAGCGCAACGGCCTGTGCGGCGCCCGCGTCGACCAGGTCCGGCGAGCCCGTCAGGGCGCCGAGGTGCACCATGAAGGGGGGATCGAAGTGCAGCGGGTCCACGAAGATCCCCGGACCGGGGTCGGCCAGCAGCGCCCGGCCCGCGGCATCGAGCGGCACGCCCCCAAAGGGCTCGCGAAGCGGCGCGCGCTCGAAGGGGAGCGCGACCCCGTGCAGCCGGCGCCGGGTCCCGAGATGCTCGGCCGCGTCGAGCGCCGCCTCGAGCAGCAGCTCGTCGCCGTGGCGCTCGGCCAGCTCGCACAGCACCTTGCCCGGCAGCGTGTTGTCGATCTCCGCGAAGGGCCGCCGGCGGGCGGCCCAGCCGCGCACCAACCCGTGCACCCACCCCTCGAGCTCGGCGCGCGCCGTCAGCCGGGCGGCGCACAGGAGGCCTTCCAGCCCCACCGACTCGCCGTAGTGCCAGACGCGGAAGGGGTAGTCGAGCAGGAGGCCCGCGGCGGCCCCGAGGCGCTCCCGCGAAAGCTCGGCCGCCGTTGCGCCGGCGGCATTCACGAGAGCTGCTCGCTGCGCCAGCGCCCGTCGCGAGACAAGCTGGAGCGGCGCCGGCCCGCGCCGGCGAGGTAGGCCTCGGTGAGCTCGAGCCCGTGGCCGGGACCGAGCGCGGGACGCGCCGTGCCGCCCGCCAGCTCGGGCACGCCGCTCACTATCTGGGGATAGATGTCACGAACGTAGGGACGCACGCACTCACAGATCACCGCGTTGGGCAGGTGCAGGGCGGTGTGCACCGCGCTCGCCCAGACCACCGGGCCCGCGCAGTCGTGCATGATCGCCCCGAGGCCGCGGGCCTCGGCGTAGGCGGCGATGCGCAGCGCCTCCGTGACCCCTCCCACCCAGCCCAGGTCCATGCGCACCAGTGAGACCCCGCCGCGCTCAATCATGTCGACGTAGCTGGGCAGGCCGGCGCGGTAGTCGTAGCCGGCCAGTGGCATCGTCATCACCCGGCTCAGGTGGCCGATGGATTCCAGCGCGGAGATCCGCAGCGGATCCTCGAGCCACATGAGCTCGAACGCTGACAGGGCGCGGGCGATCTGAAGCGCCGGGGCGAGCGTCCACATGTTGACCAGGTCGACGGCCAGGTCCAGGCGGTCGCCCACCGCCTCACGCATGGCGCGAAACGGCTCCAGGTTCTCGGCCACCTGGGCGGGCGTGATCGAAAGCCCGCCGGTGGCCTCGGCCAGCCGCACGAAGGGAAAGAGCTTGACCGCGGTGAAGCCTTCGTCGACCAGCTCGCGCGCCAGCTCGCCGGGGCGCTCGAGCGAGCTGGTCCAGTCTCGGTGGGCGCTCTCGCGCGTGCCGCCCAGGCCCCAGTCGTCGGCCGCGGCGCGCTCATGGGGCTGGGCGCCGCGCTTGGGCAGGTGATCGGGGTCGACGGTGGTCACGTACACGCGGATCGCGTCGCGCACTCGGCCGCCGAGCGCTTCGTGCAGCGGCAGGCCGAGCGCCCGCGCCCGCAGGTCCCAGGCGGCCAGGTCGAGCGCCGACGTGGCGCCCGACTCGACCGAGATCGTGCCGCTGTAAGGCCTGCGCCCGTCGGCCGGGTCGCCCATGCGCTGCCACAGCTCGGCGATGTTCCCCGCCGGGGCGCCGACCAGCCGCGGCGCCAGCTCGGCGTGCACGTGAGCCTCCACCGCGTCGGGGTGGTAGAAGGTCTCGCCCAGCCCGCTCAGGCCGTCGCCCGCGTGCATCAGCACGTGCGTGAGCTGGGGGAACTCCGGGTGCCTGACGGTTTCGATCGCCTCGATTGATCCGAAGCCGGCCACGGCGCCTCAGACGGGCCGGACGGTCATCGTCCAGGAGATCGTCTCTTCGCGCCCCAGGCGCCGGGCCTGTCCGGCGTCGAGCGCCGCCTCGAGTCCGAGCAGGTGGGGCACCGAGCACGGCTCGATGCAGAGCACCTCGGTGGCGTTGCGCCACACGCCACCGCTGGCGCGGGCCTCGTGCCACACCAACAGGTGGGGCAACACGTCCGTGCTCCAGCCGATCTCCACACCATGGCCGCGCTCGGGATTGCGCACCACCGCACGCCCGGTGGGTAAGTCGCGCAAAACGTAGACCCGGCCGCGTTCCTGATCGAGGCTCCAGCGGTCGCCCCTCTCCGTCCCACCCCCGGCCAGCGCGATCTCGGGCCACAGCGGCGCGGTCTCGGGCGGCGTGGCGGGGCCGAGGGAGGCGTCGAGCTCGGACGCCCTTGCGGCGGGCAGCTCAAGCTCGACGCTCGGCTCGATCAGCTCGAGACCGAGCGCGAGGTGCTCGAGCGCAACGATCGGGGCATCCTCGTCGAGGGCCGTCACCTCCGTGGTGATGGTCAAGGCGTTCGAAACCTCCATCCGCCGCTCGGCGACCAGGTCATGGCCCTCCCAGCGTACGCGGCAGGCGCCTGCCGACGCCTCGACCAGCTCCCAGGGATCGTTCGACGCGCGCCCGTGGAATCCGTGTCTGCCCCGGCCCGCCTCGCAGGCGCTGCCGGCATTGGGAAGGCAGCCCTGCCAGCCGCCCCGCCAGGCCGCCGTCCAGGGCTCCTCGTCCAGGGCTCCCGCTGCGGGCGGCTCGGAGCCGAACGGGGGGCGGCCGAGCAGCTGCCGCCCGCTGCCGAGCTCCACCAGGTCGAGGATCTCGGCGCCGTGCGAGGGATCGACTCGCACCAGCAGCTCGCTTGAGCGCAGAATGAGCAAGATCAGGCCGGCGCGCGTGCCGGGTTGCTCGCGGCGATGAGGGTCTCTCCGCTCTCGGGATCGAAGAAGTAGAGACAGTCGGCGCGTACCGCCAGATCGATCTCCTGGCCCGGCTGGATGGCCGGACGCCCGGCCAACCGAGCGGTGAAGAGCGAGCGGTCGTCCTCGGCGAGCAGCTGGTCGTCGTCGGAGGCCTGAGCCTCGGCCGCCGCGCGCGTGGACTCGGTGTCCACGCGCGGAACGTTGACGGCAAAGATGACGTTGCTCTCGGAGCCGAGGCCCTCCACCACCTGCACCTCGACGCGCAGCCTCTGAAGGCCGGGATCCGGCGCCGGTCCCGGGAGCTCGAAATCGCTGGGGCGCAGCCCGGCGATCACGTCGCGCTCCTGGCCCGCCAGAGGGGAGCGGTCGGGGAGAGTGATCGTGTGGCCGCCGAACGCGAGAGTGTTGCCGGCCACCCGCCCGGCCACCAGGTTCATGGCGGGCGAGCCGATGAAGGCCGCCACGAACAGGTTCACGGGGTGGTCGTACACCTCCTCGGGCGCCGCGCACTGTTGCAGCACGCCGTCGCGCAGCACGGCCACGCGCTGGCCGAGCGTCATGGCCTCGACCTGATCGTGTGTCACGTAGATGGTGGTCACGCCGAGGCGCTCGTGCAGGCGGGCCAGCTCGGCGCGCATGGCTACGCGCAGCTTCGCGTCGAGGTTGGACAGCGGCTCGTCCATGAGAAAGGCGGCGGGCTCGCGCACCATCGCCCGTCCCATGGCCACGCGCTGGCGCTGGCCGCCGGAGAGCGCGGCCGGCTTTCGCTCCATCAGCGACTCGAGGCCGAGGATGCGCGCCGCCTCGTCCACCCGGCGCTCGCGCTCGGCGGCGGGCAGGCGCTTCATCCGCAGGGCAAAGCCCAGGTTGCGGCGCACGGTCATGTGCGGGTAGAGGGCGTAGTTCTGAAAGACCATCGCGATGTCGCGGTCGCGCTCGAGCACGTCGGTCACGTCCTCGCCGCCGAGCCGGATCGTGCCCTCGGTTACCTCCTCGAGGCCGGCGATCATCCGCAGCAGCGTCGACTTCCCGCAGCCCGAGGGGCCCACGAGCACCACGAACTCGCCGTCCGCGATCTTGAGATCGACGGCATCCACGGCGCGGATATCGCCGTCGAAGACCTTGGTGACTCTGTCGAGCTGGACTTCGGCCATCAGGCTGCAGGCTGCAGCAGGATCTTCGCGGTTGCGTCGGGCGCATCGGCCAGCCGCGAGAACGCGGCCAGCCCGTCGGCCAGCGGCATCACCTCGATCCACTCCGCGGGCAGGGCGTTGGCAGCCAGCAGCGCGAGTGCCTCGTGGAACTCCGCGCGCGTGTACGCGAACTGCCCGCGCACGCGGATGCTGCGACGCACGAGATCCGCCACCGGCATGCCGCCGTCGGCCTGCGCCAGGCCCACCACCACCACCTCGCCGCCGGCCCGCGTCGCGGCGATGGCGGGCCGCCATGTGGCCTCGGCGCCGACGGCGTCGACAGCGAGATCGGCGTCCAGCCCCTCGGCCTCCTCCGCCGTCGCGAGCGTGCGGGCGGCGCCAAGGCGCCTCGCCCACTCGCGGCGAGCCTCCACCGGCTCCACGGCCACGACCTCGGCCCCCAGCCGGGCCGCCAGGTGCACGTTCAGCAGCCCGATGGGGCCGCAGCCGATCACGAGCACCCGGCTGCCGCCTCCGAGCTGCGCACCCGCCAGCGCTCCCACGCACACGGCCAGCGGCTCGACCAGCGCCGCCAGGTTGTCGCTCAACTCGTCGGGTACCTCGAGCAGGGAGTCGCGGGGCACTGCCACGCGGTCGGCGAACACTCCCGGGCGGTGCAGGCCGAGCAGTTGACGGCTGGCACACAGATTCTCGCGCCCCGCGCGGCATGCCGCGCAGGTCCCGCACACCGTGAGCGGGAAGACCGACCAGCGCCCGGGCAAGCCGGTGACCGTACCCACGACCTCGTGGCCCAGGACCAGCGGGGGCCGGCGCGGGCCGTGGTGGCCCTTGAAGGGATGGAGGTCGGAGCCGCAGATGCCGGCCAGCCCCACGTCTAGCACCACCTCGCCGGGCGCCGGCTCGGGATCGGGCAGCTCCTCCATCGCCAGGTTGCGACCTCCGTGCCAGACGAGCGCTCTCATTGACAGGTGTGCGAGCATAACAGCGGTCCGATTGCCGAACTGCCCTTCCGATAGTCGGAATGCCAAAGGAGTGAACATGCCTCAGCTGCGGATCCTGGCCGCCCTGATCGTCAGCGCGCTCGCGCTCTTCGCCGGCGCCTGTGGCGGAGACGACGAGGAATCGAGCTCGGATTCGAGCTCCTCCGGAGGAGAGACCGCCAAGGCCAAGCCGGGCACCCTCGAGCTGTGGGTGGGTGGCAACTTCGCGGGCGCCACGCCCGGAACGCCGTACCGCGAATGGCTGGACTCCCAGATCGACCGCTTCAAGGCCGACAACAAGGGCTCGGACGTGAAGATCACCCTTCTCTCGACCGACAACGAGCAGGTCGCGGCCAAGCTGCAGGCCGCCTTCCAGGCCAAGAAGGCGCCGGACATGATGCTCTTCTACGCGGGCGGCTACACCACGCCGTACGAGAATCAGCTGCTGCAGCTCAACCCGTACTTCGACAAGACCCCGGGCTTCTTCGACTCGTTGTCGGGCATGGACCTGTCCTGCGAGAACCTCGACTGTGACGGCGGCAAGGGCAAGATCATCGCCGTGCCGCAGGACTTCGGCACCTACGGCCTCTTCTACAACAAGGCGATGTTCAAGAAGGCGGGCGTCGAGGCCCCGATCGAGACCTGGGACGACCTGCTCAGCGCGTGCACCGCGCTCAAGAAGACCGGCGTCACCCCGATCACCTTCGGCGATCGCGACGGCTACTCGACCGACAACTGGGTGACCCTGATGTACGGCTCGTACTTCGACGACGGCGACGTGGCCAAGGTCAACGACGGCGAGCTTCCCTACGCCGATCCCAAGCTCGTCCAGCCGCTGCAGCAGCTGGTCGATCTGCGCGAGCAGGGCTGCCTCAACAAGGACGCCTCGTCGCGCGAGAACTTCGACGCCAACGCCGACTTCACGTCGGGCAAGAGCGCGATGGTGCTGATGTACCCGGCGGTGATTCCCGACTTCATGAAGAAGCTGGGCAAGGACCTCGGCATCATGCCCATCCCCGAGTCGAGCGACGGGCCGCTGGCGGGGCGCTCGGTGGGTAACGCGTTCTACAACTACGTGGTGACCAAGCAGTCCGAGAATCCCGGGCTGGCCTGGGAGTTCATCAAGGTGGCAAGCGACGAGACGGCGGCCGGCGAGCTGCTCACGATCCTGGGCACCCCACCGGCGCTGAAGGGCGTGGACGAGAGCCTCGTGAAGGACGAGTTCGTGCAGTTCTTCGTCGACGCCGCTCAGGACCCGGCCATGCCCGTGCTCGACAGCGTGATCCCGGTGCCCGTGGCGCTCACCTACTACAAGGAGCTCCAGCAGGCGCTCTCCGGCAAGAAGACGCCGGAGGAGGCGATGCAGTCGATGGACGACCAGCTGCCCACGCTCGAGTAGAACCCGGTCGATGGCCAATCGCGACCGCCTGTGGGGGATCGTCTACGTCCTCCCGGCGTTGGCCCTCGTGCTGGCCTTCATCGCCTATCCGCTGGCCAGCGTCGTCTACCACGCCTTCACCGAGTGGGACGGCATCGAGGCGCCGGTATGGATCGGGTTCGACAACTTCACCGCTCTGGTCGACGACCCGGTGTTCCGCACGTCGCTGCGCAACAACGCGCTGTTCGCGCTGTCCGTGCCCATTCAGGTCGTCGTGCCGATGGTGCTCGCCTGGCTGATCCACGAGCGCATCCCGGGCTGGCGCTTCTTTCGCTCGACCTTCTTCCTGCCCGCGGTCATCTCGACGGTGGTCGTGGGGCTCGTGGCCCAGGTGGTGTTCCGCCTCGACGGCCCGCTCAACTCGCTGCTGGGGACGGTTGGCCTCGAGTCCGCCCAGCAGGATTGGCTGGGCAAGGCCGAGACCTCGATCCCGGCGGTGCTGCTCGTGCTCGTGTGGGCCAACTTCGGCTACAACACGCTCATCTACCTGGCGGGCATGAGCGCGCTCGACCCGTCGCTGACCGAGGCCGCGCGCATGGATGGAGCGCGACCGACCCGCGTGCTGTTCTCGATCGTCGCGCCCAACCTCAAGCGCGTGATGGAGCTTGTGCTCGTAACGAGCACGGTCACGGCCTTCGCGTTCATGTTCGCCTACATCTTCGTGATCACCAACGGCGCGCCGGGTTTCGACACCTACGTGACCGAGTTCATGATCTACAAGGAGGCCTTTGCGCTCGGCAACAGCGGCTACGCCTGTGCCATAGGCGTGGTGCTGACCCTGATCGCGGCGTCGATCGGCGCCGTGCAGATCCGCATCCTCACGCGCGGGGGGCAAGCGTGAGCCGGCGCGAGGGCTGGAAGCGTGCGCCGGTGGTGGCCGGTATGGCCCTGATCTCGGCGTCCGCGCTGTTCCCGCTCTACTTCATGGCCTCCAACGCCTTTCGCTCGAACGCCGACTACGACGCCTCGAAGGTCGGCCTGCCCTCTGTGTTCTCGTTCGACACCCTCCAGCGCGCCTGGGAGGGGGCGAGCATTCCCACCTACATGCGCAACTCGCTGATCGTGGTGGCGGGTACCGTCGTCCTGTCGATCGTCGTGGCCTCGATGGCCGGCTACTCCTTCTCGAAGCTGCGCTGGCGGCCACGGTCAGCGGTCTATCTGTTCGTGCTGGTCTGGATCGCGGTGCCGCCGCTGATACTGCTCATCCCGCTGTACGTCGAGATGGTCAACCTCGACCTGTACGACACCCCGTGGTCGCTGATCCTGATCTACAGCGCGGTCAACCTGCCGTTCAACACCTACCTGATGACCGCCTACTTTCGCGGTGTGCCGGACGAGCTGGTCGACGCCGCGCGGCTGGATGGCGCCGGCCCACATGGCGTCTTCGTCCGGGTGATGCTGCCGCTGGCACGCCCCGCGCTGGCCACGCTCGTGATCTTCAACTTCCTGTGGGCCTGGAACGAGTTCATCTTCGCGCTGCTGCTGCTGCCCAGCGAGGAAAACAAGACACTCACAGTGGGCGTGCTCCAGCTGCAGGGGCGCTTCAACCTCGACCCGACCGCCCTCATGGCCGGGTTGTTCATCTCGACCCTGCCGGTGATCGGCGTCTACCTGATCTTCCAGCGCCATCTCGTCCGCGCCGTGGCCGCGGGGATCGGGCGCTGAATGGCCGCGCACACCGGAACGCCGAACCCTGCGCACCCGGCAGAGCCGGCTGCTTCGGGCACCCAAACGTCGCTCACCGGGGCCGACCGGGTTCTGCTCACGCTCAAGACGCTGGCCGGTCACTCGTCGGGGGTGTCGCTCGACGCGATCTCGCGTGAGCTGGGCGCTCCCAAGTCGAGCATCCACCGGGCGCTCGCGGCGCTCAGGCGCGCCGGCTTCGCCGACCAGGACGAACGGGGGCACTACCGGCTGGGGTCGGAGCTCGTGCGGATCACGTTCGACTACCACGAGCGCCGCGACGTGGTCGACCTGGTGCGACCCGTTCTGAGCACGCTCTCCACCTGGTTGTCGGAGACTGCGCACTACGCGCAGCTCGACGAAGCCGAGGTCGTGTATCTGGCCAAGATCGAACCGACCGGGCAGGCGATCACGATGAGCTCACGGATCGGAGGACGCAACCCCGCTCACTCCACCGGCGTGGGCAAGGCCCTGCTCGCCCACGTGCTCGCCGACGACGACGCCGTACGCGAGTTCGTGGCTCGTCACGGACCGCTCGAACGGCGCACCGAGAACACGCTCGTGTCGGCGCGATCGCTGGCCGATGACCTGCGCGTGGGGAGGGAGCGCGGCTACGCCCTCGACCGCGAGGAAAGCGAGCTGGGAGTGAACTGCATCGCGTTTCCGCTGTTTCTCGGATCGGGCCGTCGCCCAGCGGGCGCGGTGAGCGTGTCGGCGGTGGCCATGCGCACCGACGTCGAGAGCCTCGAGGCGGTGGCCGAGCGGATTCGCTCGACTATCGAGGACGCGCTCGGACCGGTCACCCGTCCCGTGGACGAGCCGGCATGAGCGGCCGCCTCGCGCAGCGGCGCGTGCTGGTCACCGGGGGCGGCCGCGGGCTGGGCCGCGCGATCGCGCTGGCCGCTGCCCGTGAGGGCGCCGCCGTGGGCCTCGTCGGCCGCACCGACCAGGCGCTGCGCGAGACGGCGGAGGAGGCGCGCACGCACGGGGTGGCCGTGGCAGCGGAGGCGGCGGACGTGGCCGACGCGCCGGCGGTCGAGGCTGCGGTGGCTTCTCTCAGCGAGCAGCTCGGCGGTCTGGACGGGCTGGTGACCGCGGCGGCGGTCGATTGCGCCTGGGCGCCCACGGGGGAGATGGACCTGGGCGAGTGGGACCGCACGATCGCGGTCAACCTGTCGGGCGCGTTCTACTGCTGTCGCTTTGCGTTGCCCCATCTGGAGGCGGCGGGATCGGGGGCCATCGTGAACATCGGCTCGGTGGCCGGTGAGCGGGCCTGGCCGGACGATGTGGCCTACAACGCGTCCAAGGCCGGAGTGGAGTTGCTCACGCGCACGATCGCGGTGGAGTACGCGGCTCAGGGCGTGCGCGCGAACTGCCTCGCCCCCGGCGTCATCGACGCCGGCATGACCGACGACCTTCCGGACGGCGACGAGCGCGAACGCCTGCGCCGGCTTCATCCCGCGGGCCGCTTCGGGACAGCCGAGGAGGTGGCCGAGGCGGCGGTGTGGCTCCTGTCGGACGCAGCGTCGTTCACCACCGGCACCACGCTGCGGGTGGACGGCGGTTTCTTGGCCTAACGGCCGATCACGTCGGCGCGCACCCGGCCAGCCGGGTGCTTACCGCCTAACGGCGGATAACGTCGGCGCGCACCCGGCCAGCCGGGTGCTTACCGCTAAGGGTCGATCTCGCCGCGCTGAAGAGCCAGGGCCACCGCGTGTACGCGCGTGGTGGCGCCCAGCTTGTTCATTGCGTTGCGCACGTGGGTGCGCACTGTCTCCGAGGACAGGAAGAGCTGCTTGGCCGCGTCCTCGCCGGAAAGGCCCTTGCTTAGCAGCCCGAGGACCTCGCGCTCGCGCGGTGAGAGCACGTGCGTGCGCCCGTTGCCGTTGTTGGCGGCAAGCAGCGGCTTGAGGCGGGGATCGATCCACTCGCCCCCGTCCGCTACGGTGCGAATGGCCTCCTCCAGCTCGTCCGGATCACCGCTCTTCAGGGCGAAGCCGGCGGCGCCGGCATCGAGGCCCTCGAGAAGCTGGCGCTCGTCGGCCGCTCCCGTGTAGAGCACGATCCGCATTTCCGGATCCTCCTCGAGCAGGCGGCGGGTGAGCTCCGCGCCGCTGGCGCGTGGTAGGGCCAGGTCGATCAGCGCCACGTCGGGGCGCCGGCGCAAGATCACCGCTTCGGCCGACTCGGCGTCGACCGCGGTGCCCACCACGTGGTGCCCGTGACGGCGCAGGAGCAACTCCATGCCGCGTCGCAGCGCCACGTGGTCGTCCACGATCACCACGTTCAGGGGATTGGCAGGAGAGATCATGCCTGCTTGTTCTGTCGGCAGACAAGAGACCGCCCTTTATACCCGTGAGGGCAGGGCCTCCTCGACGAAGCCGCCGATCAGCCCGGCAAGCCGCTCCGGCTGGTCCTCCGCAGAGAACGTGCGCGCGTCGTCGATCTGCTCGAAGCGGGCGCCGGGAATGATCTTGGCCAGACGCTCGCCGTGCTCGGGAGGGAAGAAGCGATCGTTCTCCGACCAGGCGATGAGCGCGGGCCGGTCCCAGCCGGCCAGCTTGAGGGCGGCGTCGATCGTGTACTTCGAGTCGAGCCCGCGCAGCACGCGGCGAACGTCGCGCGCGACCCCCTTGTTGGTGAGCGCCGGCAGCACGTAGGAATCCTCGGCGTCGGCGTCGATCTGCTCGTTGGTGAGCCAGCCGTAGGCGATGGGCAGGCGCCGCATGGCCCTCGCGCGCAGGCCTCCGAAGGCAATCGGAATCACGCCGGGAATCCGCGCCGGCGCCAGCACGATGCGAAAGAAGCGCGGAGGGAAGTTCTCGAAGGCGTCGCAGGACGTGAGCACGAGGGCGCCGATGCGCTGCGGGCGGCTGACCGCGAGGATCTGGGTGAGCCCGCCGCCCGTGTCGCTCCCGACCAGGGTCACGTCGTCGAGCTCGAGCGCCTCCAGCGAATCGGCAATCAGATCGGCCAGCGCCGGCGGGCGCATGTCCGCGTCCTTGGGCATCGGCTCCAGATGAGAGCCGAGCGGCAGGTCGAGCGTCACGCGCTTGAAGCCGTCGAGGCGCGGGACGACCTTGCGCCAGAGGTTCGCGTTCACCAGCGCCCCGTGCACGAAGACGATTGTCGGCCCCTCGCCCGTCACGTGCGCCCGGATCCGGCGTCCGGCGCCCAGGTCGACCACCTGGCTGGGACCCAGCTCCGGCGCTCGCCAACTCGCTCGTTCATCCATTGAAAGCCTCCATACAGGTTGTAGGCCCAGGCGGCCATGCTGATCGCTGTGGCCGGCCTACGGCAGTAGGACGATCTTGCCCAGCTTGCCGCCCGCGCTGAAGCGCTCGTAGCCCGCCTCGGCATCGACGAGGGCAAACGTGTCCGCCACCGGCACCGTCAGCGCGCCGTCCTCGAAGAACGGAAGCACCTCCTTCTCGAGCAGCCGCGCGCAGATCGCCTTCTCCTCGAGCGGACGTGCCCGCAGAGTCGAGCCGTGGATGCGCCCCCGCTTCTGCATCAGCACCAACAGGTTGATCTCCCCCATGGGCCCGGTGCCGCCTACGCCGATCACGACAATGCGGCCGCCGAGAGCGAGCGAATCGAGGTTCTCGGCCAGGTTGGCGGCGCCGACCAGCTCGAGAATCACGTCGTAGGGCCCGCTCTCCCCGAAGCCTTCGGGGGCGATCACGGTGCCACCGAGCTCGGCCACCCGTGCGCGTTGCTCCTCGCGCCGAACCGTCGCGGTCACGCGCGCGCCCACGGCGCGGCCCAGCTGCACGGCCGCCGTGCCCACTCCGCCCGCTGCGCCGTGCACCAGCAGGTGCTCCCCGGGGCGCAGCCCGGCCTGCGAGAAGATCGCGTCGTGGGCCGTGGTGAACACCTCCGGCAGCCCGCCGGCCTGCGGCCAGTCGACCGTTTTCGGCACGGGCATCGCCGTCCGCTCGTGAACCACGGCCAGCTCGGCCTGAGCGCCGCCGCCCACCACGGCCATCACGCGCTCGCCCTCGGAGAAGCGGATCGCACCCGGGCCAGAGGCCACCACCTCGCCCGCCAGCTCCACGCCGGGAATGTCCGGCGGGGCGCCCGGCGGTGCCGGGTAGGCACCCTTGCGCTGGAGCAGGTCGAGCGCGTTGATTCCGGCGCCGTGCACTCTCACGAGGACTTCGCCCACGCCCGGCTCAGGATCCGGCCGTTCTTCGACAACGAGGTTCTGATCTTGAATGGTCAGTGCCTTCATGCAGGGGAAAATATTGGCCAAAGCTCATCCCGGTCCTGTCGTGGCCGATGATTAGGGTGACCCGACGCCGATTCATGAAGGGGCCATCCCTCATTTCGCGCAGCGCCCGGCCGCCTCTCTGGCGGGAGGCTCGAATCGGTCTCGAGGCGGCTTCGCTGCTGCGAGACCCGGTCTTCCGCGGCCAGGGCCTGCCCGACGGCCGCGGGCGGCCTGTGCTGCTGATCCCCGGCTTCCTGGCCGGTGACGGGTCCTTCGCGCTGATGGCGGGCTGGCTCAAGCGGGCCGGATACCGGCCCACGCGCGCGGGAATGCGTGTAAACGTCGACTGCTCGGGCGCGGCGCTCGAGCGGCTCGAGGAACGCGTCGACCGGGTCGTGGCCGAGCAGGGCACGCGCGCGGTCGTGATCGGTCAGAGCCGGGGCGGCGGTCTGGCAAAGGCGCTCGCGGCGCGGCGGCCGGACCTGATCGGCGGGATCGTGACGCTCGGCTCACCGCAGACCGACCCGCTGGCCGTTCATCCGCTCGTGCGCCTGCAGGTGGAGGCCGTGAGCCGCCTCGGCTCGCTGGGCGCGCCCGGACTGTTCAAGCGTTCTTGCCTCGAGGGAGAGTGCTGCGCCGATTTCTGGGAGCAGCTGGCGGCTCCGTGCCCCGACGGTGTGGGCTTCGTCTCGATCTATTCACGAAGCGACGGCATCGTCGACTGGCGCGCCTGCCTGGATCCGTGCGCCGATGAGCACGTCGAGATCTCCGCCAGCCATTGCGGAATGGCCGTGAATCCCGCCGCCTGGCGGGCCGTGGCCGAGGCGCTCGATTCCTTCGCCCGCGCGGACAAGGGGCGCAGGCCGGCGCCGAAGACACGGCCCGGTCGCCTGCGCCGCGCCGCCTGACGCCCTATCCGGCGCCGTTGCGCGCGGCCCGTACGGGTGCCGGCGCCCGCCCCACTTCCGCCAGCTTGGAGAGGCCGTAGCGGCTGCCCTTGCGGGCCAGCACCGAGAAGCGGCCGGGCAGCTCGAGGGTGCCCTCTATCGTGGCCCGGCCGTGCTTGTTCGTGCGGCCGCGGTAGCCGGCGAAGCGCACGCGGGCGCCGCGCACGGCCCGGCCGCGCCGGGTCACGCGCACCGTCACCCCGAAGGCTCCGGGCGCGGCCGCCCCGGTTACGGCGAGATCGGTGACTCGCAGGCGCTCGCGCCCGGGGCGGCGTACGAAATGCAGCAGCGCTCCGGTCGGCCCAAAAGTGAGCTCGCAGCCGGGATCGAATGGAGCGATCAGCCAGTGGAGGCGGCCGCCGAGCGTGGCGATCAGATCGAGGCCCTCGGACTCGCCGCAAAGGCTGGTCTCCAGCTCGATCCGGCGCTGCCCGCTGTCGGTGTCGATCGACCAGATCTGGTACGTGCCCTCGGTTTCTCCCGCCAACAGCAGGCGACCGTTTCGAAACACGGCGCCCGTAACGCCCGATGGGGGCACCGCGCCGGCGAGCCGGCGGACGGCGCGGATCGGCGCCGCCCCCGGAGCCGCGTTGGCCGCTGAGATGTCGCTCGAGCGGTAGGCGAGCAGGTCGGCGCCGCTGCTCGTCCATACGAGCTCTCCGTCCGGGGAGGTCTCGGCCCACATCGCCTTGGGGATCTCCGCCGGGTCGAGCTTCACGTAGTAGCGAAAGCCGAGCGTGGTCGGATCGGCCACCCCGAACGACCCGGTTCCACAGGTGTTGCCGACTCCGGCCGTGTAGCACTCGAGCGGAAGCAACACACGCCCGCCCTCTCCCGGATTCCAGGTGGGATCGCCGATGTGGTTGTAGCCCTCCATCGCCTTCACGTCGGGGGGTATCGCGCCGCCCACGCCGGCCGTCTGCCTCAGGGACGGAGTGGTCTGCCAGAGCCCCTCGAACACGCCCACGAAGAAGATGCGCTCCTTCGCGGGATCCGAGGTCAGCCCCTGCCAGTAGGTCAGCGGCACCGAGCTGGCGCCGGTGAGCAGCCAGCGGCCGGGGTCCTCGGCCTGGGCGACAGGGCACGCCGCAACGAACACAACGGCAGCGATGACGGCCAGGAGCCGGACGCGGTGCACCCCGCCAGCGTAGGCAAAACCGCAACCCGGCGGGGGTTAGAGTGCGCCGATGGCCGAAGCGGGAATCGTGGGTAGCACCGGCACGTTCGCGAGCGCCGGAGTGATCGGCAGCGCGGGCACCGCCGCCGGCGCGGGGGTCGTCGGCAGCGCCGGCACCGTGGCGAGCGCGGGCGTGATCGGCTCCGCGGGCGTGGTCCTCAGCGCCGGCGTCGTGGCCAGCGCCGCGATCGTGGGCGGCGTGGCCAACAGCGGTTGCCTTGGATGCGTGGGCTGCGTCGGGTGCGTGGGATGTATGGGCTGCGTGGGATGCATCGGCTGCGTGGGGCTGCGCGGCGCGGTTGGCGTCGTGGGCCGATCGTGACTCGCGCTACCTTCGATTCCCATGCACGTCGAAATCTGGTCCGACATCGCGTGTCCCTGGTGTTACATCGGCAAGCGCCGCTTCGAGACCGCCCTCGCCGCCTTCGAGCACAGTGACGAGGTGCGCGTGACCTGGCGCAGCTTCGAGCTCGACCCCGAGGCGCCGCGCGAGCGCGAGGGTGACCGCGCCGCCCACCTGGCCGAGAAATACGGGATGAGCCACGGCCAGGCGATCGGGATGCAGGATCACATGACGGAGGTGGCCGCCGGCGAGGGGCTCGATTTTCGTTTCGACATTGCCCGCGCCGGAAACACGTTCGACGCGCATCGGCTGGTGCATCTCGCCGCCGCCCATGATCTGCAGGACCGCATGAAGGAGCGCCTGCTCGCGGCCTACTTCAATGAGGGCGAGAACATGGCCGACCGCGAGGCGCTCGAGCGGCTCGCCGTCGCGACCGGACTGCCCGAGGAGGAGGTTCGCGACGTGCTGGAAGGCGACCGCTACTCCGCGGAGGTGCGCGAGGACGAACGCACCGCCGCGTCGCTGGGCATCACCGCAGTCCCCTTCTTCGCGGTCGATCGCAGCTTCGGCGCCTCGGGGGCCCAGGCGCCCGAGATCCTGGGCAAGCTGCTCGAACGCGCGTGGTCCGAGCGTTCGCCCCGGCCGGTCCATGGCCGCTGACATGCCGCCATTCGGCCCCCTCGTCGACGTCGATTGGCTCCGGGCGCATCTCGGCGAGCCCAACGTGGCGGTGGTCGACTGCCGCTACACCCTGGGAGACCCGGAGGCCGGACGGAGGGGGTGGCTCGCCGGGCACATCCCGGGCGCGGCCTTCCTCAGCGTGGGCGAGGACCTCGCGAGCGAGCTGCGCGACGGCGGCAGGGACGGCGGGCGAGCCCCCCTTCCGCAGGCGCGCGACTTCCAAGCGTCGGCGCGCCGGGCGGGCATTGGCCGGAGTTCTCTGGTCGTGGCCTACGACGAGGCCGGCGAGGGCGGGGCTTCGCGACTGTGGTGGCTGCTCCGCCACTTCGGCCACGACTCCGTTGCTGTGCTCGACGGCGCCCTCGGGGCGTGGAGGGAGGCGGGCGGCGAACTGCGGGGCGGAGACGAGCAGACGGCGCCCGGCGACTTCGCCGCCGCCGACGAACGCCCGGGCGACACGATCGCCCTGGAGGACGTCAAGGAAGGGTCACCGCGCCTGCTCGACGCGCGCGAGCCCGAGCGTTTTCGTGGTGAGCAGGAGCCGATGGACCCGGTGGCGGGCCACATCCCGGGCGCGAACAACGTGCCGTCGCCCGAGCTCACCCCGGGCGGTCGCTTTCCCGACGAGGATGAGCTGAGACAGCAACTCGGCGACGAGCCCTTCGTGGCCTACTGCGGCTCCGGCATCACCGCCACCACGCTGCTCCTCGCCGCGGAGATCGCGGGGGTGGAGGGCCGGCTCTACCCGGGCTCGTGGAGCGAGTGGTCGCGGCGCGGATTGCCGGTGGAGACGGGCGAGGGCTAGCGCTTCGCGGACCCGCCGGCGCTGCGCGAGCCGCCGGCTGCCGGGCGCCGGCGTTTCTTGACGGCAGCAACAAAGGGTGGAAGCGGCTTTGTGACGCTCCCGTAACCCGGTTCGGGGTCGCTGTCCTGGATCGCACCCCGCACAGGGGTGCAAAGCAGGACGGTGCCGAACGCGGCGGCCACGCCGCGCCCGCCGAGGGGCTTGTGTTACAGCGCCGCGACAACGGTCACGACCCGCTCGCGGCGGCTCGCGCAGCGCAAGTCCGTCCGGCTAATCCCCAGCCTCGGAAAAGCGCCAGCAGGCGAAGCGCTCCGGCGCCAGCCGCAGCAGCGGCCCCGGTGGCGGCTCGGCGCGGTACTGCTCGTACTTGGCCGCCAGCGCCTCGAGCGCCGCGCCCGCATCGGACGCATCGAGCACCGCCACCGTCCCGCGCACCTCCACCCAGGCCAGCCGCGCCCAGTCGTCGTGGTAGGCGTCCACCAACAGAGTCGCCTGCGGCCGGCGGCGCAGCCGGCGCACCCGGGCCGGCTCCTCGGAGCGCTTGGGCTTGCTGTCGATCGCGCTCCACAGCGCGCCCTCGAATACGGCGAAGGTAACGGGCAGGACGCGGGGCAGGTCGGCCTCGTCGAGCAGTCCCATCCGGGCCACGGGAGCGGCGATGATCAGTTCGCGCGCCCAGTCGGGTAATGCTTCCAAAGCCAGGCCAGCGAGACTACGGAAGGAAACGCATGGAGATCGGGATAGGACTCCCCACCACGATTCCCGGAGTCAAGGGGAGCGAAGTGATCGAGTGGGCACAGCGGGCCGAGGACGCCGGGTTCTCCTGCCTCGGGACGATCGATCGGCTGGTCTATGCCAACTACGAGCCCTTCATCGCGCTCGCCGCGGCGGCCGCGGTAACCGAGCGGATCGCCCTGACCACGGCGATCGCGATCCTCCCCTACCGCCTCAGCACCGCGGTCGTAGCCAAGCAGGCCGCGACCATCCAGGACCTCTCCGGAGGGCGGCTGGTGCTCGGAGCCGCCGTGGGCGGGCGCCCAGACGACTTCGAGGCCAGCGGTGCGCCGTTCGAGGGCCGCGGCCGGCGCATCGAGGAGATGCTCGACGACATGAAGCGCATCTGGGCCGGTGAGGAGCGCGGCTTCGCCGGCGCGATCGGCCCTGATGTGTCGGCGAATCCGCCCAGGATTCTCGTGGGCGGCCAGGTCGACGCCGCCTTTCGCCGCGCGGCCGAGTACGGCGACGGATGGATCAGTGGCGGCGGCCCGCCGGAGATGTTCGGCGACTCGCGAGCGAAGGTGGAGGCCGCGTTCCGCGACGCCGGCCGCAGCGAACGGCCGACCGCCTCGACGCTCTCCTACTTCTCGCTCGACGCCGATCCCGAGAGCCAGGCGCAAGCCACGCTCGGCGACTACTACTCGTTCATGCCCGAATACGCAGGCATGGTCGTGGCCAGCGCGGTCAAGAGCGAGGACGAGGTAAAGGAGCGGGCGCGGATGTTCGCGGAGCAGGGTTGCGACGAGCTGATCTTCTTCCCCTCCTCCTCGGATCCCGGGCAGGTGGACAAGCTGGCGGCGGCGGTGCTCTGAGAGGTCTGTCCACCCCGCCCGCCACGATGGCGGGTGGATGCCTTCAGCCAAGCTCGTTGTAGGCGGCGCTGCCGCCACCGCGGCCCTGGGGGTGCGCGTGGCCCGGTCGCTCTATGGGCGCTGGCGTGTGCTGCCCGAGCAGGACCGCCGCCGCATCGAGGGCCTGGCCGAGGACCTCAAGCACAGAGCGCTCGAGCTGCGTGGCGCCTCCGACTCCGAGCGGGCCAACGAGGGCCTGCGGGTGGCGAACGAGACGCTTGCCGCGGCGCTGGTCGAAACCGCCGCGGCCAATCCCGAGGTGGATGAGGACGAAGTGCTCCAGCTGCGCTCCGATCTCAAGCGGGAGCTCGAACGCCTGCGCAAAGCCGACATTAAGGCTCTGAGAACACGGCGCGAGCCGAGCACTCCGCCTGGTTAGACTCTTCGCCTTCCTCCGGGAACCCCACCCGTGAATATCTCAGATTCCGCCCACACCTCGGGGTCGTCGTCACGCCCCGCCGCCGCCACCCTCGAGTTCAGGGAGGCGACCAAGATCTATCCGGGCCAGGACGAGCCCGCCGTCGACGCCCTCTCCCTGGAGGTTCCGTCGGGTGAGATCTGCGTGCTCGTGGGACCGTCGGGCTGCGGCAAGACCACCGCCATGCGGATGGTCAACCGGATGATCGACATCACCGAGGGCGACATCCTGCTCGACGGCCGCAGCGTCAAGAAGAGCCAGCCCGCCGAGCTGCGCCGCGAGATCGGCTACGCGATCCAGCAGATCGGCCTCTTCCCCCACCTCTCCGTGTCCGACAACATCGCCACGGTGCCGCGCCTGCTGGGCTGGGACAAGCAGCGCATCCGCAGCCGCGTGGACGAGCTGCTCGAGCTGGTCAGCCTCGACCCGAACGAGACGCGCGACCGCTTCCCCGCCCAGCTCTCGGGCGGCCAGCGCCAGCGCATCGGGGTGGCCCGGGCGCTCGCGGTGGACCCGCCGCTGATGTTGATGGACGAGCCCTTCGGAGCCATCGACCCGATCAACCGCGAGCGGCTGCAGAACGAGTTCCTGCGCCTGCAGCGCGAGATCCGCAAGACGATCGTGTTCGTGACCCACGACATCGACGAGGCGATCAAGATGGGCGATCGCATCGCGATCCTCCAGAAGGGCGGCAAGCTCGCCCAGTACGCCCCGCCCGCCGAGCTGCTCATGTACCCGAAGGGGCGCTTTGTGGAGGACTTCGTCGGCGCCGACCGCGCGCTGAAGCGGCTCGCCCTCCAGCGGGTTCGCGATGTGGACCTCTGGAAGGCCCCGCTCGTGCGTATCGGTGAGCCCGTGCCCCAGGCCCAGGCGAAGGCGAACGACAGCGAGGTGCCGTACCCGCTGCTCGTGGACGAGTCCGGGCGCCCACTCGGGTGGCTCTCGGACAAGGGGTTGCAGGGCGAGCGGGTGGCCGAGGAGCTGCGCTCCCCCGCCAAGCCGGTGCTCGAGCTCGACGACATCCTGCGCGACGCCCTGTCCGATCTCCTCCAGGAGGAGGCCCGGTACGGACCGGTGGTCGACGACAAGGGTGCGGTCTGCGGCGTGCTGTCTATCGAGATGCTCGCCCACGCGCTGCGCACCGACCCCGAAAACGTGCCGAGCGGAGCGGACGCGGCCGCGTGATCACGCCTCTGGCACAGGGCGGCCTGGAGATCCGCAAGGAGGGCACCGAGAGCTGCGAGGCGGACAACGGCTTCTGCCCCGACTGGATCGCCGACAACTTCGACCGCTACGTCGATCCCTTCTTTCAGCACGTGTTCCTGACCGTGGTGGCCGTGACGATCGGCTTCGGCATCTCCTTCGCCCTTGCCGTGGTCGCCTACCGACGGCGCTGGCTGGTGAACCCGATCACGCAGGTCACCGGCGTGCTCTACACGATCCCCAGCATCGCGGCCTTCTTCCTGCTGCTGCCGGTCACCGGACGCGGCAACACGACGGCGCTGGTAGCGCTCGTGGCCTACGTGCTGCTGATCATCTTCCGCAACATCCTCGCCGGGCTGGACAACGTCCCCGAGGAGACCAAGGACGCCGGGCGGGGCATGGGCCTGACCGATCGCCAGCTGCTCTGGCGAGTGGAGGTGCCGCTGGCGCTGCCGGAGATCATGGCCGGCCTGCGCATCGCGGTCACCACCACCGTGGGGCTGGCCACGCTGGCCTTCTTCGCCGGGGCCGGGGGCCTCGGCGAGCAGATCTTCGCCGACATCACGTTCAAGTCGAACGTCGTCGTGGCCGGCGGGCTGGCCGTGCTGCTGGCCGCCGTTCTCGACGGACTGATCCTGCTGGCACAGAGGGCGATCACGCCATGGACGAGGGCGGCGGCGGCGCGATGAACACCACGATTGCTTTCCTGGGGCAGTTCGGCGACGCGATCGACTTCATCTTCAACGAGCGCGAGTCCCCGGCGGGGGGCTCGCAGGTGGGCGGGCTCGCGGAGCTGTGGGAGCTGATGAGCGAGCACCTCAAGCTCGCGGGCGTGTCGATCCTGGTGGCGTGCGCGATCGCGATGCCGCTCGGGCTCTGGCTGGGCCATATCGGCAAGGGCGGCTTTCTGGCCATCAACGCCTCCAACGTGGGTCGCGCGGTGCCCAGCCTCGCTCTGATCGCCTTCTTCGTCGCCTACATCGGCGTGGGCTTCACCAATCTCACGCTGGCGCTCGTGCTGCTCGCCATCCCCCCCATCCTCACCAATGCCTACACCGGGGTGCGCCAGGTCGACCGTGACACGGTCGACGCCGCGCGCGGCATGGGCATGACCGGCGCGCAGATCGTGCGCCGGGTCGAGCTCCCGCTGGCCTTGCCGCTGATCTTCGGCGGCGTGCGCATCTCGGCGGTCAACGTCGTGGCCACGGCCACGATCGCCCCGCTGGCGGGGATCATCACGCTCGGCGACCCGATCATCAACGTCAACACCTACGGCGACGACGGGAGGCTCGCGGCGGCCATCATCGTGGCCCTGCTGGCCGTCGTCACCGAGGTCGTCCTGGCCGCGGCGCAGCGCGCCGCCACGCCACGCGGCCTGAAGCTCGAGGCGAGCGCTCGACGGCGCCGCCTACAGATCCCAACTCGAAGAAGGGAAGCAACGACATGAGAAAGCACCGTTGGCTCATGCTGCTGATGCTGCTCGTGACTGCTCTCACGCTGGCCGCCTGTGGCAGCGACGATGACGAAGAGAGCGCGGACGGCGGAGAGGCCACCACCCAGGAGGAGGGCACCGGCTCCGCCATCCAGGCGAACGAGGAGAACTCATCCACCACCATCAAGGTCGGCTCGAAGAACTTCACCGAGCAGAAGGTGCTCGGCGAGATCTACGCCCAGGCCTTCGAGGCGGCGGGCTACAAGGTCGAGAAGCAGCTCAACCTGGGCGACGAGAAGACCGCGCTGAAGGCACTCGAGGGCGGGGACATCGACGCCTACCCCGAGTACACCGGAACGGCGCTGCTGTCGTTCTTCGGTGTGGAGGCCGACAAGCTGCCCAGCGAGGAGGCCGCGGCCTACGAGCAGGCCAAGAAGGGCTTCGCCAAGAAGGATCTGACGGCGCTCGAGCCGACTCCCTTCGTGAGCTCGAACGAGGTGGCGGTGACCAAGGAGACCGCCGACTCGCAGGGCCTGTCGAAGATCTCCGACCTCAAGGGCAAGTCGCAGGACCTGACGCTCTACGGCTCGCCGGAGTGCCGCCAGCGCCTCGACTGCCTGCTGGGCCTGCAGCAGGTGTACGGGCTCGAGTTCAAGAAGTTCGTGCCCGTCGATCTCGCGCTGCGCCACGAGGTGCTGACCAAGGGCCAGGCCGACGTGTCGATCGTGTTCACCACCGATCCCCAGATCAAGCGCGAGGGCTTCGTCCTGCTCGAGGACGACAAGGGCATGTTCCCGCCCTACAACTCGACGCTGGTCGTGCGCAACGACACGCTCGAGCAGGCCGGGCCCGACCTGGAGAAGGTCGTGACCCAGGTCAACGAGGGCCTGACCGACGAGGCGATGCAGGAGCTCAACGCCCGCGTCGATCTCGACAAGGAGACGCCCGAGGCAGTGGCCGGCCAGTACCTCTCGGAGACCGGGCTGGTGCAGTAGGAGGCGTGAACCGGCTTCACTACTGGTACTGCAGCCGCGAGGCCTGGAAGCGCCATGTGCGTGAGGACCTCGTGCCCGTTGCCCTGGACGACCTCGAGCTCGGTGCACACGCGCTCGAGGTCGGCCCGGGCTTCGGGCCGGCGACCGAGGTGTTGGCGCAGCGTGTGCCCAGTGTGACGGCGCTCGAGATCGACCCGGTGCTGGCCGGATCGCTGCGCGATCGACTGGGCGATCGGGTGGAGGTCGTGGACGGGGACGGCACGGCCATGCCCTTCGACGACGCGAGCTTCAGCAGCGCCGCCTGTTTCACCATGCTGCACCACGTTCCCTCTCGGCAGGCGCAGGATCGCCTGTTTGCCGAGGTTCGCCGCGTGCTGCGCCCGGGCGCACCCTTCGCCGGCACCGACAGCATGGGGCGCGGACTCGGTTTCGCCCTGCTGCACATCGGCGACACCAAGGTGGTGATCGACCCCAGCGCCCTCGCGGAGCGCCTCGTGGCCGCGGGGTTCGAGGACGCCGTGGTCCACGCGGGCCGCGACGCCTTCCGCTTCCGCGCCTATGCGGGATCCGGGAAGGCCAGCTCGCCCGCCGCCACGGCCTCGGAGAGCCGGTTCTCCGGCGGAGCCAGCGGGCAGGCCCAGCGCGAGTTGTAGGCGCACGACGGGTTGTACGAGTAGTTGAAGTCGAGCGTCGCCTCGCCACCGTCCGCGGCCAGCGTGAGGCCGCGGCCGAACGTGCCCTTAATCGTGTCAGTGAGGTAGCGGCCTCCGCCGTAGCTGTCGCCACCGGCGGTGGCATCTCGGAAGGGAAGAAAGAGCCCGCCGCCGTAGGCCTCGATCCAGAAGAGGGTGAGCGGGCCGAAGGGGGTGTCGAGCCGGCCCACCCGGCGGTAGCGGACCACTCCGTCCTCGCCGCCGGTGTCGATCTCGAGCGGCTCCTCGTCCTGGGGCGGCTCCAGCCGGCAGCGCACGACGGCATCCGCGCGGTAGGCGAAGTACGGCAGGCCTTCGAACGCGGCTCTCTGATCGTCCGTCAGGGGTGCCTGTGGATGCTCGCGAAAGAGCGAGTCACGGCGCCGGCGAAACTCCTCCCAGCCCTCCTCGCCCTCGAGCGGCGGCGCCAGGTAGAGCTCCACCACGCGCAGGCGCCAGTCGGACAGTGCAGGCACGTCCAAAGCAGCCGATAAAGGTGAGTGATGCACCAGACGGGCGACACTACTTCGTGGCCGGCGCCGGAGGCCCCGAGGCGGCTCCAATACCCACCCCCGCCACCGCAGGGAAAAACCAGCGGCTTCGCCATCGCCTCGTTCGTTTTCGGGCTGATCGGCGGGGTGATCCTGAGCGTGGTCTTCGGGATCATCGCCCTGCGCCGGATAAGCAGGCGGGGCCTCCGGGGCAGGGGCTTTGCCATCGCGGGGCTGGTGCTGTCGGGCCTGTGGACGCTCCTGATCGCCACCATCGTTGCCGTCGCCCTGCTCACCGGCGCCGAGCGCGACGCGCAGGGACGGGTCACCGACTCGGGCTCCGAGAGCGTGTTCGACCTGCGCACGGGTGACTGCATGAACGACCTCGAGGAGACGGCGGTCGAGCTTTCGGTGGACGTGACGCCCTGCGGAGGGCCGCACGACGCCGAGGTCGTGTCGGAGTTCTTCTTGACCGAGTCCACCTGGCCGGGGCTGCCCTTCGTTGCCCGCCAGGCTGAGCGCCGCTGTCCGCAGGAGGTCGAATCGGCGTCCGCCGGGACGCCGCGGCCGGACGAGATAGAGACGTTCTACTTCCACCCCACCGAGGAGAGCTGGGATCAGAACAACGACCGCGCGGTGCTCTGCGTGGCGATCTTCCCGAGTCCTCGGCGCGGCGCCCTCTAGCGTTTAGGGCACGGTCGGCTGGTAGGCCACACAGGCGGGCCCGAATGGGTTACATTCGACGGTGGCACGCATGACCGAGGGACCGAAGCCCTGCTTCCCCGAGGTTGCATCGCGCCGAAGGGTCGCGATGGCGGCTCTCCTCGTCCTTCTCGCCCTCCTCGCCCTTGCGGCCGGCCGGTTGCAGGCCGCGCCAGGAGGCCAACCGGGCCGGCTCGTGCAGCCGGCGGGGAAGTCCGGCTGCATCCACAGGGCCGCGGTCAACCGCTGCGAGAGAGGGCGCGCGGTTACCAGCCCGCAGGACATCGTCATCAGCCCGGACGGGCGTCACGCCTACGTGGCCGCCTACGGCAGCAACGCGGTCGCGATCTTCGCCCGAAGCGCCCGGACCGGCTCGCTGCGCCAGCTGCCGGGACGGCGGGGCTGCATCGGCCACGAAGGAGCGGGCCCCTGCGGCAGCGCCCGCGCCCTGGCGCGGCCCTCCGCGGTCGCCCTCAGCCCCGACGGGCGCAACGTCTACGTGGCCGCGTCCGGCAGCGGCGCGCTCGCGGTCTTCGCTCGCAACCGCAAGACCGGGGCGCTCCGCCAGCTCGCCGGGGCGGGCGGCTGTATCAGCCAGCGGCCCGGCGGGGGTTGTGCCGGCGGCCGGGCTCTCCAAGAGCCGGTGGCGGTGGCGGTGAGTCCCGACGGCCGGCGCGTGTACGTGGCCAGCAGGCGCTTTCCCAGTGCCGTGGCCGTCCTCACGCGAAGAGGCGACGGCACGCTCACCCAGGACTCCGGCCCTGCCGGCTGCATCAGCCGGGGCGGGCTCGCGGGCTGCGTGCCGGCCCGGGCGCTGAGCTCCCCCGAGGATGTGGTGGTCAGCAGCGACAGCCAGAGCGTGCTCGTGGCCAGCTCGGGTACTCGAGCCGTCCTGAGCCTGCGCACCGGGCCCGCGGGCCTGACGCAGCCGGAGGGCAGCGCGGGTTGCATCGCGAACGGCGGCGCTGAAGGCTGCGCGGTCGGCCACGCGCTCCAGGGGCCGGTCGAGCTGGCGCTCGCCCCCGACGGCCGGGGGGTCTACGTGGCCTCGTCGGCCAGCGACGCGGTCTCCGTGCTGCGGCGCAACCGTGGGACGGGCGAGCTGAGTCAGGCTCGGGGCAAGCCGGGATGCCTGAGCCATTCCGGCGGGGGCGCGGGGCGCTGCGGAGTGGGCCGCGCCCTCGACGAGGTGTGGGGCATCGCGGTCAGCCCCGACGGCCGCAACGTCTACCACGTCTCGGCCAAGGTCAACGCTATGGGGATCAGCCGCCGCGACCCGGCCACCGGGCGGTTGACCCCGCTGCCCGGCCGCCGCGGCTGCTTCATCCGCGGCGGCGTCTTGGGTTGCCCGGAGGGCCGCGGACTGACCGTGGCGGTGGCGGTGACGGTCAGCCCCGACGGCCGCAACGTCTACGTCGCATCCGAGGACGCCTACCTGGGGGCGATCGCGATCTTCCGCCGGTTCGCGCGATGAAGCGCCTCCTGCTCCTGGGGGCGATCGCGCTACTGGCCGGCGCCGGCCCCGCCCGGGCGCAGGAGGCCCCGCCGGACGACCGGCCGGACGGGCCGAACGTCGTGCTCGTGATGACCGACGATCAGACCGTCGGCGACATGGCGGTCATGCCCCGAACGCGCAGGCTAATCGGCCGCGCCGGAGTCACGTTCACGCGCTCTTTCGTCTCCTATCCCCTCTGCTGCCCGTCGCGGGCCACGTACCTCACCGGTCAGTACACGCACAACAACCACGTGCTCTGCCTCTACCCGGCGTGCGGCGGCGGGTACCGGCGCCTCGACACCCGCGAATATCTCCCCGTGTGGCTCGAGCGCGCCGGCTACGTGACCGCACACATCGGGAAGTACCTCAACGGCTACGGCATCGAGGGCCCGGCAGACCAGCCACGGGGCTGGACCGAGTGGTTCGGCCTGGTCGATCACTCCACCTACCGGATGTGGGGCTACAAGATCCACGAAAACGGCACCACGCGCACCTACGGGCGGCCAAGGGTCGAGAAGCCGCGCTACTACCAGACCGACGTCCTAAGGAAGAAGGGCGTGTCGTTCATCAGGCGACATGCGTCGCGCGGGGATCCCTTCTTCCTGTCGATGGCGTTCGTCGCGCCCCACCACGAGTCGAGCTTCATGCAGAGGTTGACCGGGCACCATGTCCGCCCCGCACCTCGCCACCGGGGGGCCATGCGGCACGCCACGCTCGCCAGGCCAGCGAGCTACAACGAACGGGACGTCTTGGACAAGCCCTGGTTCCTCGCCCGCTGGAATCCTCCCCTCCGGCAGTCTCAGCATGTGGCGATCACACGTCGCATGCGTGAGCGAAGGGAGTCGCTGCTGGCGGTCGACCAGGCGGTGGCCGGGATCGTTCGCGAGCTCGCGCGCCGCCGGGTGCTCGCCAAGACCTACGTGATCTTCACCTCCGACAACGGCTACATGCAGGGCGAGCACCGGGTTCCGTTGGGCAAGATGCTGCCCTACGACCCGTCCACTCGGGTGCCGCTGCTGATTCGCGGACCGGGGCTGCCACGCGGCCGGACCTCGAAGGCCCTGGTGGGCAACGTCGACCTCACTCCCACGATCGTGAAGGCCACTCGCGCACGAGCCCGGCTGCGCCTCGACGGACAGTCCTTCCTGCCCTTCGCGCGCAGTCCGGGGCGACGCAGCCTGCGCCCGCTGCTGCACGAGACGGGCGGCAACGGGGCGCGCGGCCGCGGCAAGCGCGAGGAGGGGGCCAAGGGCCTGCAGCCGCGCGTCCCGGCCTGGCGCGCCGTGCGCACGACGCGCTGGCTGTTCGTGGACTACGACGGGGGTCAGCGCGAGCTATACGACCTCAGACGCGACCCGGGCCAGCTGCGCTCGCTGAGCGGCGACCCGCGCTTCCGGGTGCGGCTGAGGACGCTGCGGCGCATCCTCGCCGACCTGTCGGAGTGCTCCGGGTCGGAGTGCCGCGAAAAGGTGGAGCGCTCGGTGCGCTAGGAGGCGTCAGCTTGCGGGCCATCCAGGCGTCCAGGCGCTTGAGGTCCTTCTTGCCCCACACCAGCGCGTAGACCAGAAGGGCGGCAATGAACAGCGTGTACGAGCTCACGTTCCCGGTGGTCAGGTAGTCCCACACCCCGAGGCCCAAGAGCCCGGCCGTGTCGACCACGACCCCGATCACGAAGAGTCGCGTGACTCCCTCCATCCCGAAGCGATAGCGGAGAATCAGGAACGCGGCCAGCATGACCCAGAAGCCGGCTTCCAATCCGATGGCGAGAATCCACTTGACGTCCATTACTTTATTTATATCACACGTTCGGTATAGAATCTAGGCAATGCCCAAGGTGGTTGATCACGACGAGCGGCGAGCCGCGCTTGCCGAGGCGGTCTGGCGGCTCGCCTCGCGCGAAGGCCTCGAGGCCCTCACTCTCAGGGACGTTTCCGCCGAGGCGGGCTGCTCCACCGGAGCGCTGCACCACTATTTCCGCGACAAGGAGGAGTTGCTGCTGTTCGCCTTTCAGACGATCGCCGATCGAGTGGGTCGTCGGATCGACGCGGCGAAAGGAACGACGAGCGGGCCGCTCGACTTTGCCCGCACCCTCCTGGCCGCGGGCCTTCCCCTCGACGCCGAGCGGAGGGCCGAGATCCGCGTCTGGTTCGCCTTCCTTGGCCTCGCCCTCACCCGCCCGGTCCTGGCCGGGGCCCAGCGCGATGCCTACCGCGCGTGGCGAGGCCTGCTGGCCCAGACCCTGAAGGAGGCACAGGAGCGGGGTGAGATCGATCGGGCGCTGGACCCGGAGCTCGAGGCCGCCGGACTGGTCGCGCTGGTCGACGGACTGGCGGTGCAGGGCTCGTTCGAGCCGCGGGCTCTCAACGGCGCGCGCCAGATGGAGTTGGTGGACGAGCGTCTGGCCGGGCTGGCCAGATGACGGTCGAGCCGCTGCGCTTCGAGGACGGCGCCCTGTTCGTGCTGGACCAGCGTGCCCTCCCGGCCGACGAGCTGTGGATTCGCTGCACCGGGCCCGAGGCGGTGGTCGAGTGCATTCGCACGCTCGCGGTGCGGGGTGCCCCGGCGATCGGCATTGCCGCCGGCTACGCGATGGCGCTCGCCGAGGACCCCGAGGCTGCCGCTCCGCTGCTGCGCGATGCGCGCCCCACCGCAGTCAACCTCGGCTGGGCGGTGGATCAGCTGCTGGCGGCCGACGACCGGCTCGAGCGCGCGCGCGAGCTGCACCGAGAGCAGGAGAGGGCCGACCGCCGGCTGGCCGCCCTGGGAGCCGAGCGCTTCGAACCGGGCGATCGCGCGCTCACCCACTGCAACGCGGGCGCGCTGGCCACCGCCGGAGTGGGCACGGCCGGCGGAGTCCTGGAAGCGGCCTGGCAGCGCGGATGCCTGGCACACGTGTGGGTGGACGAGACGCGGCCGTTGCTGCAGGGAGCTCGGCTCACCGCTTACGAGCTGAGCAGGGCGGGTATCCCCTTCCGGGTGGTGGCGGACTCGAGCGCGGCGTCGCTGATGGCCCGAGGCCTGGTGGATCGCATCGTGGTGGGAGCAGACCGGATTGCGGCCAACGGCGACGTGGCCAACAAGATCGGCACCTATCCGCTGGCCGTGCTGGCGGCGCGCCATGATCTGCCCTTCTACGTGGCTGCGCCCGTTTCCACCCTCGACCCCGACACCGCGCGAGGAGACGACATACCCATCGAGGAGCGCGATCCCGGCGAGGTTGCGGACGGCATGCCGGCCCTCAACCCCGCTTTCGACGTGACCCCGGCCGAGCTCGTGAGCGCGATCTTCACCGAGGCGGGCGTGCTCGAGCCACCCTACGAGGAGGCGATCGCCGCTGTCCACGCGCGCTGAGATCGTGGTCGCCGCGCGCGAGATGTTGCGGCTCGGGCTCGTGGCGGGCTCGTCGGGAAACGTGAGCGCGCGCGAGGGAGACCGGATCCACATTACGCCCGCCGCGCTGGCCTACGGCGGGATGACGGAGGCCGATTTGGTGACCCTCGATCTCGAGGGCGCAGTCGTCGAGGGCGAGCGCGAGCCGTCGAGCGAGCGACGCGTGCACCTGGCCGTCTACGCCGCGCGCCCCGACGCCGGCGCGCTCGTGCACACACACAGCACACACGCAACAGCGTGGAGCTTTCTCGGCGAGCCGCTCGATACGGCCACCGAGGAACTCGAGCAGGCGGCCGGCGGAGCGGTGCTGACCGCGCCCTATGCGCCGACGGGATCCGACGAGATCGCCGTCGCCGCCGTGTCGGCCCTCGGCGACCGCAGCGCCGTGCTGCTCGGCCTCCACGGCGTGCTCGCGCTGGGCGAGTCGCCCGGGCGGGCGCTCGACGCCGCGGTGATCGTCGAGCGCCAGGCCCACCTGGCCTGGCTGCTGCGCGGCGTCACTCGCTCAGCGGGCTGATACCCGCCTGCCGGGCCAGCGTGGCCAGCGTCGCGGCCGTGGAAGCGTCGAGCTCCAGCGCGTCCGCGGTGGTCGCCCGGCGCCGGGCCTCGGGCTCACCGGGCAGCAGAATCTCGCCCGCGCCCGGGAGCCGGCGGGCGCTCTTGACCCACTCCACGAAGGCGGGGAGCTGCTCCAGGTACTCGTCTCGGCCGGCGTCGCCCGGATCGAGGCACACGAGCACGAAGGCGTTGGAGAAGGAGCGATCGCCGGGCCCGCTCAGGCCGCCCAGCGTCAGCAGCCCGACCACCAGCTCCACGAGCACGATCAGGCCGTAGCCCTTGTGGCCACCCGCCGGAAGCAGTGATCCGCCGGACAGGTAGTCGGCCGGGTCGGTGGTCGGGCTTCCTTCGCGGTCGAGGATCCAGCCCTCGGGCACCGCCTCCCGGCGATCGTGCGCTTGGTACACGCGGCCCTCCGCGGCCACGCTCAGCGCGATGTCGAGCACGGCGGGACCGGGGACCCCGATCGAGATCGGGTTGTTGGGAAGCCGGCGCTCGAGCGCACCGACCGGCGCCACGAGCGGATCGCCACCCTGGAAGTTGACCAGCAGGACACCCACCATGCCCGCCTCGGCGATCCGTTCCGTGTAGGCCCCAAGCCGTCCTATGTGCCCGGCGTTTCGGGCCGCCACCGCGCTCACCGCATGAGTCGCCGCTGCATCGAGGGCGAGATCCGTGGCCCGCTCGCCCACCAGCTGCCCGAAGCCGCGGCCGCCGTCGAGCACCAGCATGCCGCCGCGCCTGTCGACGACGACGGGGTCCGCGTCCACCACGAGCTCGCCCGACTCGATGAGGCCGAGGTAGTAGGGCAGCTGGCGCACACCGTGCGAGCTGTGGCCGGAGCGGTCCGCCTCCACCAGCGCCGCCGCCACCCGGCGCGCCTTGCCTCTCTTGGTGCCGTGCGAGCACAGAAGCTCGGCGACCCAGTCCTCGAGGGCTTTCGGCTCGATCACCATCCGTGACCAACCGCACACAGGGAGGGGGGCACGCGGGTCAGGCTATTCGTGTGCTCAAGCGCCTTCCAGACGGAGCTCCGATCCTCATCCGGCCCATCCGCGCAGACGACAAGCGGATGCTGGAGGTCGGGCTGCGGCAGCTCTCCGCGGAGAGTGTGCACAGACGCTTCCTAACCCCCAAGAGCAGCTTCAGCCGGACTGAGCTGCGCTACCTCACTGAAGTGGACGGCCGCGATCACGTGGCTCTGGTGGTCGAGGATCCTCGCCAACCGGTTCGCCGCCTGATCGCGGTCGGTCGCTTCGTACGCCTTCATGAGAATCCCGAGGCCGCGGATGTGGCCATCGTCGTGGCCGACGACTGGCACCGGCGCGGTGTCGGATCCGCTTTGGCCGGGCTGCTGGCCGGCAAGGCCCGCCGCCTGGGCATTCGTCGCTTCACCGCCACCATGGCCGCCGACAACGTGCCGGCGCACAGGCTCATGTACAAGCTCACCAGCCAACTCGAGCGCCACAGCTCGGGAACCGGCGTGGATGAGCTAGTGCTCCACCTCGCGGCCTGACCGATCAGCTGACGGTCCAGGTGTCGCCGGAGTGCAGCAGCTCCTCCAGCTGCTCCGTTCCGGCCGACGAGCGCGCCTCGTCGAGCTCCTGTGCAAGCCCCTGCCCGTAGACGGGTCGCCGCACCGAGCGAAACACGCCAATGGGCGTGGGCCCGGTGGGGCGAGCGGCCAGGTGGGCGAGCTCGAAGGCCAGGCTCGGCTCCGGGCGCTCGGCGTCGTGCACGAGCAGCGCGTCCTCTCCGGCCTCGGCCACGTCGACCAGCTCGAGGCGTCCATCGGAGCCGCGCGCGACGCCTCGCTCGGCCTCTGAGCCGAAGCGGATCGGCTGCCCGTGCTCGAGCCGGATCTGGTTGAGCTCCCTCTGGCCCTTGGCCCGCACGGCGTCGAAGGCGCCGTCGTTGAAGACGTTGCAGTTCTGGTAGATCTCGACGAAGGCGGCGCCCTCGTGGGCCGCGGCGGCACGCAGCGTCTGCGCCGCGTGCTTCTTGTCGGTATCGACCGTCCGCGCCACGAAGGTGGCCTCCGCCCCGAGAGCCAGCGTCACCGGGTTGAACGGATGGTCCTGGGAACCGAAGGGCGTGGACTTCGTGACCTTGCCCTCCTCGCTGGTGGGCGAGTACTGGCCCTTGGTGAGCCCGTAGATCTGGTTGTTGAACAGCAGGATCTTGAGCGGGACGTTGCGCCGCAACGCGTGGATGAGGTGGTTGCCGCCGATCGACAGCGCGTCGCCGTCACCGCTGACCACCCACACCGACAGGTCCGGCCGTGACGTGGCCACGCCGGTGGCCAGCGCGGGCGCGCGGCCGTGGATGCCGTGCATCCCGTAGGTGTCCATGTAGTAGACGAAGCGCCCCGCACAGCCGATGCCGGTCACGAACACGATCTTCTCCGGCGAGATACCCAACTCGGGCATGAAGCCCTGTACCGAGGCGAGGATCGCGTAGTCACCGCAACCCGGGCACCAGCGCGTCTCCTGGTCGGACGAGAAGTCGGCCTTGGTCAGCGGCAGCTCCACCGGCCCGTGGCTGAGGTTCGTCTCCCCCGGCTGGCCGAAGCCGAGATCGGCATCGACTCCGTGGCCATTGGTGGATTCGGTCACTGAAGCCGCTCCTGGACCTGCTCCATCACGTCGCGCGTGAAGATGGGCAGGCCGTCCACCTTCGTGTAGCTCTCGACGTCGACGAGGAACTCGGCGCGCAGCAGCTTCGAGAGCTGCCCCAGGTTCATCTCCGGCACCAGCACGCGCTCGTAGGAGCGCAGCACGGACTCCATGTTTCCCGGCAGCGGGTTGAGATGCCGGACGTGGGCGGTGGCGAGCTTCAGCCCCTGCTCGCGGCGCAGCCGGCGCGCCGATCCCTCGATCGCGCCGTAGCTTGATCCCCACCCGAGCACGAGCAGGGAGGCGTCCCCGTCGGGGTCGTCCACGCTGAGGTCGGGAACGTCGATCCGCGCGATGCGCTCGGCGCGCAGGCGGGTCATGTGGTCGTGGTTGTCGGGCTCGTAGGAGATGTTCCCGGTCCCGTCCTCCTTCTCGAGACCGCCGATGCGGTGGCGAAGGCCGGGCGTGCCGGGAATGGCCCAGGGTCGCGCGAGCTTGGGGTCGCGGAGGTAGGGCATGAAGGAGCCGTCGGCGTTGGGCTCGGTAGCGAAGGCCGGATCGATCGCAGGCAGCTTGGCCGCATCGGGGAGACGCCACGGCTCGGACGAGTTGGCCAGGAAGGTGTCGGAGAGCAGGATCACCGGTGTGCGATGGGTGACGGCGATGCGCGCGGCCTCGAGCGCCGAGTCGAAGCAGTTCGAGGGGGTGCAGGCGGCCACCACCGGCAGCGGCGATTCACCGTGGCGGCCGTACAGGGCCATCAGCAGATCGGCGGCCTCGGTCTTGGTGGGCATGCCCGTGGAAGGTCCGGCACGCTGGATGTCGATCACCAGCATGGGCAGCTCCATCGCCACGGCCAGGCCGATCGTCTCGGCCTTGAGGTCCATGCCCGGACCGCTCGTGGCGGTCACGGCCAGGCGGCCGGAGAAGGCGGCGCCGAGCGCCATGTTGGCCGCGGCGATCTCGTCCTCGGCCTGGATCGTGTGCACCCCGAAACGCCGGTGGCGCGAAAGGGCGTGCAGCAGCTCGGAGGCCGGGGTGATCGGATAGGAGGCGAGGAAGAGCCCAAGCCCGGACTGGACGCTGGCCGCGATCAGGCCCAG
Organism: uncultured Thermoleophilaceae bacterium; assembly: GCA_963728495.1. Lineage (GTDB taxonomy): Bacteria > Actinomycetota > Thermoleophilia > Solirubrobacterales > Thermoleophilaceae > JACVRW01. The sequence continues at coordinate 152,425 of CAVSKI010000005.1, forward strand.
GGCGAGCGCCTGGGTGCCGTTGACGTTGCGGTAGGTACCGGGCGGTGCGGGCGCCGGCTCGATCTCATAGTGAACCGCCAGCAGCTCGGCGGTCTCGCCGAAGTTGTAGCCCGCCCGGAAAGCGGCGAGGTTGGCGTCACGCAGCGGCGGCGCGTCTTCGAACTTCTTCTCGATCCAGGTGATGCTCGGCTCCGTGGGGCGGCCGTACATCCAGGAGACGAGGCCGAGCGCGAAGAGGTTCTTGCAGCGCTGTGCGTCGCGGGAAGTGATCCCCTCGATGTCCTCGGTGGCGCGCACGGTCATCGAGGTCATCGGCACGCGGAAGAGCTGGTAGTCGTCGAGCGAATCGTCCTCGAGGGGATTGTGCTCGTAGCCCGCCTTGCGCAGGTTGTGGTCGCTGAAGCCGTCCTCGTTGACGATGACCACGCCGCCCTTCTCCACGGCCCTGAGCTGGGTGATGAGAGCGGCCGGGTTCATCGCCACGAGCACGTTGGGGTGGTCTCCGGGCGTGAGGATGTCGCGCGAGGCGAAGTGGATCTGAAAGGCCGACACCCCGGCCGGGGTGCCCGCCGGGGCTCGGATCTCGGCCGGGAAGTCGGGGAGCGTGGCGAGGTCGTTGCCCACGACCGCGGTAGCGTCGGTGAATCGGCTGCCGGTGAGCTGCATCCCGTCGCCGGAGTCGCCGGCAAAGCGGACGACAACGCGGTCGATCTTCTCGAGAGTCTTTTGGTCCATGAACGGGCCGCTTGCTCTGGCCCTGTTGTGAGTGTAGCCCGCTGGCCGGGTGGCCAAACGAGGGTTATCGCCGGTGCACGGGAGGTGGCCGCCAGCTACCGTTGAAAGCGGCCCGGCGCGGCTCGTAGAGACGCATGATCAGCCGGAAGCGCCCGCGTGGCGCGGGCAGCCAGTTGGCCCGCCGCGGGCCACCCGGATCGCTGTGCTGGAGGTAGAGGGTGAGCGACCCATCCGACCCCCGGCGCAGGCCTCTGGTGCGGTCCCCGATCGCGTAGCGGTCCCGGCCGTTGGGATGCAGATAGCCCTCGCCGTTGTACATCGTCAGCGACCAGAAGGCGCCGACCGGCGGCAGTTCACCGCGATCGAAGCGGATCCTGTAGCTCCACCTGCCCCGCAGCGGCCGCCCCTCGCTGTCGGTGAATGCCGTGGGGTAGACGGTCTCCTCCGGCGTGTTCGCACCGAGGGCGAACCTGGCCACAACGGCACGGCCCAGGTAGTTGCGCCCGTAGTCGCCGATGTAGGGCAGCGACACGAGCCAGCCGTTATTGCGCCGGCGGCTGAAGGCGTTGGCGCGCTCCACCGCGCGGGCCAGTATTCGCCGCGCGGCACGGGGCGCCCGGGCGAGCGCCTTCCTGACCCGACCCTGGGCCTCCGAGGATGGCGTGCGTCCGGGGCCGATGCCGGCTTTGGCGAACGCTCGCAGGGCGCAGCGATCGGCTCGGGGCGGCGGGTTCGCGGCGAGATAGCTCCCCAAGGCGTCGAAGTAGGCCAAGCCGCCCGGCAGCTCGAGGGCCGTCTGGTTGGCCGGGAAGGCCGCGAGCACCAGCGGCGCCTGGCGCTCGCCCGCCGCCCAGCGCGACAGGGGCGTGGCGCGGTAGCCGCCCATGAGATCGGTCACGGCAGGCAGATCGGCCTCGCCCCGGACCAAGGTCCGGCCGAGCAGCCACACCAGCGGCGTCGGGCTCTCGATCCGCCTCACACCGGCCGGCAGGTCACCGCTGAAGCCGGGCGGGACGAGCGCGAACGAGCCGGGGTCCGTGCCCGACGTCCGCCGGCCGATGTACCGGAAGGTGTTCGAGTAGGCGTCGAGCAGCTGGAGCACGTAATAGCGGCCACGCGTGTCCGGCACGTCGATGATCAGCGGCTCTGCGCTCAGGTTGAGCTGGGCGACCGTGTAGGTGGTGTCGACGTTCGGGGCGACCACCGTCCTGACCGCCGGGTCGACGAGCGCGCCGATGCTGATCAGCTGGTTCGCCGGAAAGCGCTGGACGGTCTCGCCCACGCTGAGCGGCCCCACTCCGTACAGGTGGGCGGCCGCGGCGGTGGAGAACGCACGCCGGGCGGCGCCGGTGCCGCCGTAGCGGCGCTCGGCGCGCCCGAGCTCGCTCGCCGCGAAGCCGCGCAGGTCGGCGGCGCTGGTGCCCAGCGCGCAGGCGGCAACGCTGGGCCCATCGGCACCGGTCGCGGTAGCCGGAGTGGTCCCGTCGGAGCCTACGACCAGCGCGAGAACGGCTAGGAGGGCAAGGCGTGGCCGCGGCACGCCAGCAGTGTAGGAGCCGGCGGCCGGATCACAGGCGCGCGAGCTCCTCCACCGGCGCGCCCACCTCACGGGCGAGCGAACCCAGAAGTTCAGTCAGCTGCTCGTCCAGCTCAGGTGAGGCCAGCCGCCCGTCTTCGGTGAACGCGTCCGCGGCCAGCGCCACCGGCAGCTCGTCGTCGAGCACGTGCGCGCCCGCGTGACGTAGCGACTTGCGCAGCTCCGCCTGGGCCCACACCGCTCCGAACAAGCCGGTACTGGCGCCGATTACCGCCGATGGGCGGTCACGCAGCGAGTTGTCCGGAAATGGACGGGAGGCCCAATCGACCGCGTTCTTGAGCACTCCGGGAACCGAAGCGTTGTACTCGGGAGTACTGAAGAGCAGGGCGTCGGCCGAGGCCAGCTGTGCGCGCAGGGCGCGAACGGGCTCGGGGGCGCTCAGGTCCTCGTGGTCCTCGTTGAAGGGCGGAATGGCGGCCAAGTCGCGGTAGTGCACAAGCTCCGCTCCGGGCGGCAGCGCGAGGGCCGCCGCCCGGAGCAGGCGCGTGTTGTGCGAGTCGCGCCTGAGCGATCCCGAGATGCCCAGGATCCGCATCGAGCTATACCTGCTCGCCGTCTGCCGGGCTGAGCGGCAGGTTTACGCTGAGCGTGACGTCGTAGTCCAGCGCGATGCCGCCGCCGGGCAGCTCCATCTGCCAGTCCATTCCGAACTCGCGTCGGTCGAAGTGCGCCTCGAGCTCGAGGCCGGCCTTCTCGCCGCCGGGGACCGGACGCTGCTCGAACCAGGAGCCCGTGGCCACCACGGGCCGGGTGGTGCCGGCGATCGACAGCTCGCCCTCCACGCGGGCGCTCCCGTCGTCGACGAGCTCGACGCTCGTGGAGCGGAAGCCGACCGTGGGGTGGTTGGCGGCATCGAAGAACTCCGGCCCCAGCACGTGGGCGCGGAACTGCGGCGGATTCTGGATCGAGATGGATTCAACCTGCGCCTGGCCTTCCAGCTCGAGGCCGGCCTCGCCCCGGCTGAGCGTGGCGCGAACGTCGCTGAGCGTGCCGCGGTAGTCCGAGAGGCCGGAGTAGCGGACGGCGAATCCGAATGATGAGTGGATGGGATCGGCGTTGTAGGTGCCGGTGAATGGCTCGACAGCCGTGGTCATAGGGTTCTCCTCAGATAGTGGTAGATAACCAAGATGGTACTATACCAGTAATGATCCACGTTAGTTTTGTGTCCATGGAGCAGTTGCTTCCGAGCACGGGCAGGGGGGTTCCGTACGGGGTGCTGCTGGCCCGGCTGGGCCAGGACGCGACCGCGCGCTTTCGCCGCGCGCTGCGGCCTCTCGATCTGAGCGCGCAGCAGTTCATCGTGCTCAAGCAGCTGGAGGCAATCGGCTCCACCTCCCAGAGCGCGCTGGCCGACGCGCTGGGAATCGACTACAGCAACCTGGCCACCGTGGCCGGCGAGCTACATGACAAGGGTCTGATCGCGCGCGTCCGCGAGGAGTGCGACCGGCGCCGTTATGCCCTCGACCTCACCGAGGAGGGGCGCGGGCTGCTGACCGACGCCGACGCGGCGATCGGCTCGGGCGAGGACGACATGCTGTCCGCCCTCGACGAGAGCGAGCGGGTGGAGCTGTGGGACCTGTTGCGCCGCGTGGCGGACTCTCTCGAGCTGTGCCCGGGCAGCGAGGCGCAGGCGTGCGCTGAGGCCGAAGGCGTTTCGGCCGGGTCTGAGCCGGACCGGTAGTGCCGAGCCGGTAGGATGCCGCGCCCCTGAACGTCTCGGTACCCAAGGAAACGGCGAGCGGCGAGCGGCGCGTGGCGCTGGTGCCGGAGGTCGTCGAGCGCCTGTCGAAGAGCGATGTCGAGGTGATCCTCGAGGCCGGCGCAGGCGAGAGCGCGAGCCATCCCGACTCGGCTTACGAAGGCGCGGGCGCGAAGCTGGGCGACGGTTTGGCCGGCCCGGTGGTGGCCAAGGTGGCGCCGCCCAGCGCCGAGGAGATCGGCCGGCTGGAGCGCGGCTCGGTGCTGATCGGCTTTCTGTCGCCGCTGACCGCGCACGACACGGTGCGGGCCCTAGCGGAGGCCGGGGTCACGAGCTTTGCCATGGAGGCGATCCCGCGCATCACGCGCGCGCAGTCAATGGACGCGCTGTCGTCTCAGGCCACCGTGGCCGGCTACCGGGCCGCTTTGATCTGTGCCCAGGAGCTGCCGCGCTTCTTCCCCATGCTCACCACCGCCGCGGGCACGGTACGCCCGGCCAAGGTCCTGGTGCTCGGCGCGGGGGTGGCCGGCCTCCAAGCCATCGCCACCGCCCGACGCCTGGGTGCCCAGCTGTCGGCCTTCGACGTGCGCTCGGCGGTGAAGGAGCAGATCGAGTCGCTCGGGGCGCGTTTCCTCGAGCTCGACATGGGTCTCGAGGACGCCGAGGCGGCGGGCGGCTACGCGCGAGCGCTCAGCGAGGAGGAGCAGGCAAAGCAGCGTGACCTGCTCGCCGTGGAGATCGGCAAGGTGGACGGCGTGATCTCGACCGCCGCCGTCCCGGGCCGGCGCGCTCCGCTGCTCGTGACCGAGCAGGCCGTGAAGAACATGAAGCCCGGATCGGTGATCGTGGACCTGGCCGCCGAGACGGGCGGCAACTGCGAGCTGACCGAGCCCGGCGAGACGGTCGTGCGCGAGGACGTGACGATCGTGGGCCCGATCAACCTTCCCTCGACCATGCCCGACCACGCGTCCTCGCTCTACGCGCGCAACGTCCAGTCGCTGGTCGAGCTGATGGTGGCCGACGGCGAGCTGTCGCTCAACTTCGACGACGAGATCATCAAGGGCGCCTGCATCACCCACGAAGGAGAGATCGTGCACGAGGGTGCGCGCGATGCCATTGAGGCGGCGGCCTAGAGATGGACCTGCTCACCGAGCTGACCATCCTGGTGCTGGCCGCCTTCGTCGGCTTCGAGGTCATCTCGAAGGTGCCCAACACCCTGCACACGCCGCTCATGTCGGCCACCAACGCGATCCACGGGATCGTCCTGCTGGGCGGCCTGCTGCTGATCGGTGAGGCCACCGGCTTCCTGGACGAACTCCTTCTTGTGATCGCGATCGCCTTCGGCACGATCAACATCGTCGGCGGCTTCCTGGTGACCGACCGGATGCTCGAGATGTTCAAGAGGCGCGATTGACGGTCACCGCGTCGTTCTTGACGGACCCGGACTTCATCCGTGTCCTCTACCTGATCGCCTTTGCGCTGTTCATCTTCGGGCTGCGGCTGCTCAACCACCCACGTACCGCGCGCCGAGGGAACATGCTGGCGGCGGTGGGGATGGCCGTGGCGGTCGTGGCCACGTTGCTCTACCCCTTTGTCGGCGACTACCTGCTGATCGCGCTCGGCATCGCCGTCGGCACGGCGATTGGGGTGCCCGCGGCGCGCAGCGTGAAGATGACCGCCATGCCGCAGATGGTGGCGCTGTTCAACGGCGTCGGCGGCGGGGCGGTCGCGCTGATCTCGTTCGTCGAGTACCGCGAGTCGCTCTCCCTCGGATTCAACCCCGAGCTCGAAACGCTGATCCCCATCCTGTTTGCGGCGATCGTCGGATCGATCTCCTTCTGGGGCTCCAATATCGCCTTCGGAAAGCTCCAGGAGATCCTGCCCGGCCGCCCGATTCAGCTTCCCGGCCAGCAGTTCATCAACATCGCGCTGCTGGCGGTGGCCATCGGCTGCGCTGTGGCCATCGCCGCCGGCACCGAGTCGCAGTTGCTCTTCCTGGTGATCCTGGTGTCCGCTGCGGCGCTGGGCAACATGTTCGTGCTGCCGATCGGCGGCGCGGACATGCCCGTGGTCATCTCGCTGCTCAACGCCTTCACCGGGCTTTCGGCGGCCGCGGCGGGCATGGCGCTCGACAACGTGGCGCTGATCGTGGGCGGCATGCTGGTGGGCGCCTCGGGCACGATCCTCACGACGCAGATGGCCGAGGCGATGAACCGGTCGGTGGTCAATGTGCTCGTCGGGGGCTTCGGCGGCGTGACCGTGGTCGGCGGCACGGGCGACGACGGCGAGGCCAAGCCGGTGCGATCCACCGACGCGTCCGACGTGGCCATCCAGCTCGCGTATGCCTCCCGGGTGGTGGTGGCGCCGGGGTACGGGATGGCAGTGGCCCAAGCTCAGCACACGGTCCGCGAGCTGGCCGACGAGCTCGAGAAGCGCGGGGTGCGCGTGGACTACGCCATCCACCCGGTGGCGGGCCGCATGCCCGGCCACATGAACGTGCTGCTGGCTGAGGCCGACGTGCCCTACGACCATCTCAAGGAAATGGACGAGATCAACCCCGAGTTCCCGCAGACCGACGTGGCGCTCGTGATCGGCGCCAACGACGTGACCAACCCGGACGCCCGCGAGAACGAGGGCTCGCCCATATACGGCATGCCGATCCTCGACGTCGACAAGGCGGGCCAGGTGATCGTGCTCAAGCGCTCGATGAACACCGGCTTCGCCGGCATCGACAACCCGCTCTTCTACAACGAGAACACGGCGCTGCTCTTCGGCGACGCGAAGGAGTCCGTGGCGTCGGTGCTGAGCGAGGTCAAGGAGCTCTAGAACCATCCGCGCAGCCGGCCGAGCCGGCTGCTTGCGCCCTAGAGCAGGGATTCCTGGCCGGCCGCAGCGCGGCGGCGGCGCGGAATGCCGGCCGCCTCGGCCAGCGCGCCCTCGACGTCGATCATGATCGCGCGCTCGGAGCGCGACGCGACTATCGGCTCGCTGAGGCCGTCAACGTGCACGTAGGTGCGACGTCCGTCACGCCGGTCCGCCCCCTCGAGCGGAACGAGCGCAAACACACGGTCGGCCCGGACGAACTTGCCGTAACCGAGGTGGACCATGCGGGGATCACGCTTGGGCATCGGCTTGTGACGATAGCCGCCACCCCGGCCGCATCGGGGGCGATAGGACGGTGGACCGGTAAGTGGCGCGGTGGTCTACGAAAACCCGGAGCTCATGCTCTCCGAGGTGCGCGCACTGCTTGCCTCGCCGCCCGCGCCCACCGGCGCCGATGCCTCCTCTACGCCGCGGTCGTCGACATCCGCCAGGAAGAGCCGGTCGGCCTCGGCCGCGGTCTCGAAGGCGGTCCGGTCGATGAGCGGCGACAGGGCGGTGCGCAGCACCAGCAGCGCCTTCGCCCAACCCGGCACCACCACCCAGCGCCGGCGCTCGGCGATACCGGCGGCTACCGCCTCACCCACGGCTGAGACCGGGTAGGTCTTGCCGAGGCGGCCCGGCAGCTCGCCGCGGAACTTGCCCAATGTCGGATGGGCGTCCCCGCCGCGCACCATGTCGGTGTCGATCCACGAGAAGTAGCCCACGCCCACGTCCACTCCGAGATGCTTGACCTCGACACGCAGCGAGTCGGCGAACGCCTCGGCTCCGGCCTTGCTCGCCGCGTAGGCCGCGAGGCCTGGGCTGTGCACCGCGGCCGCCAGAGAGGCAATTACCAGAACGTAGCCCTGGCGCTCGATTATCTGAGGCAGACAGACCCGCACCGTTCGCCAGACGCCCAGCAGGTTGACCTCGAGCGTGCGCTCGAACGCGCGCGGATCGATCGAGCGCGTCATGCCCGCTGGGGCGATGCCCGCGTTGGCAACCACCGTGTCCACGCCGCCGAAGCGCTCGACCGCGCCCTCCACGGCCCGTTCAAGCGCGTCCCAGTCGGTGACGTCGCAATCGAACCAAGCGGCGTTTGCGCCGCACTGGCGAGCCACGCGCTCAAGCTCTTCCGGCTCGAGCCCGGCGAGCGCCACGTTGGCGCCGCGCGCCGCAAGGCGCCGGGCCGACTCGGCGCCGATGCCGCGGGCGGATCCTGTGATGAACACGGTCTTGCCTCGCAGATCCATGGCGGCCACTCTAAGCACTGCGTCGCAGCGCGGTGCGGCTCGCGGAATGGTCCAGGGCCACGAGCTCGTCGAGCGTGTCCAGGAACGCATCCAGGATCGCCGGGTCGAACTGGGTGGCTCGACCCATGCGGATCATCTCGGTCGCCGTCGCCAGCGGCATCGCGGGCCGGTAGACGCGATCGTGGGTCAGCGCGTCGAAGACGTCGATCACCGCGGTTATGCGTCCTTCGATGGGGATGGCTTCACCCACCAGCCTGCGCGGATATCCGGAGCCGTCCCAGCACTCGTGGTGGCTCCAGGCGATGGTGGCCGCGGTCTCGAGCAGGTCGCTGCCCGAGCCGGTCAGCAGTCGATATCCGATCTCCGCATGCTTCTCCATCCGCCCCCGCTCGACGTCGGTCAGTCCTTCCGACTTGAGCAGGATCTCGTCGGAGATGCCGATCTTGCCGACGTCGTGCAGAGGCGCCGCCAGCCGGATGAGCTCGCAGCGAGCCGGGTCCAGACGCAAGCGTCGCGCCACCACCGCGGCGCCGTTACCGATGCGCTCCACGTGCTCACCGGTCTCCCGGCTGCGGAACTCGATGGCCAGCGACAAACGCCGGATCGTCTCCTCTCGCGAGCGACGCAACTCCTGCGTGCGCTCCTCGACCCGGTGCTCGAGCAGCGCTCGATGGTCGCGGTTCTCGAGCTCCAGCCGGCGGCGGCCGAGCGCGTTGGTCACGTTGATCTGGACCTCGTGACGCTTGAAGGGCTTGACCAGATAGCCGTAGGCGCCGATCTCGAGAACCGACTCGGCGAGTGCCGGGTCGTCGATGCCGGTGGCCATCAGCACAGCCACGTCAGGATGGTGTTCGCGGATCCAGCGCGTCAGGTCCGTGCCGGACTCACCGGGCATGTTCACGTCGCAGATGACGATCGAGAAACCCTGGCGCGCGAGCAGCACCCGTGCTTCGGCGGCGTTGCCCGCCGTCTCGCACTCCCGTTCGCTCTCCGTGGTGACCATCCGCGCGATCATCTCGCGCACCGGCTGCTCGTCGTCGACTATCAGGACCCGGTCGACGCTCATGACGCAACTCGGGAATGGAGACATTCGCTCACCCGGGACAGGAGGTCCTCGGCGCTGAAGGGCTTCTCGAGCACCGCCACGCCGCTGTCGCGCGGGCCATGGCGCAGGACCACGTCGCTCGTGTAGCCGGACATGTAGAGCACCTTGATGTCGGGCCGCCTCTCGAGCAGACGCTCGGCCAACTCGGCGCCGGACATCACCGGCATGACCACGTCGGTCACCAGCAGATCGATCTCTTCGTCACGCGCTGCGCACAGGTCGAGCGCCGCCTCGCCGTTGGCAGCCTCGAGAACCTCGTAACCGTGTTCGCTCAGGATGCGGCTCGTCAACGCACGCACCTGAGCTTCGTCCTCCACCACCATGATCGTCTCGCCGTGCCCGGACGGCAGCCCGGCGCTCACGTCCGCCGGCGGCTGGGGTGCGTCCTCCGCCGCCGGCAGCCAGATCGAAACGGTGGTGCCCTTGCCCAGCTGCGAGTGGATGCTCACCTCGCCGCCCGCCTGGCTGACGATCCCGTAGACGCTGGCCAGACCGAGCCCCGTCCCCTGCCCCTTCGGCTTGGTCGTGAAGAAGGGATCGAAGGCCTGCGCGGCCACGCTGGGGGGCATGCCGGTGCCCGTGTCCTCGACGGTCAGATGCACCCAGCGGCCGTCAGGCAGGTCGGGTGGCGCGACCTCGGTATTGCGCGTGCGAATGGTGAGCCGACCGCCGCCCGGCATCGCGTCGCGCCCGTTCACGGCCAGATTGACGAAAATCTGCTCGAGCTGGCCGCCGCCGGCGCGGGTGGGCCAGAGATCGGGACCGGGATCGCTGCGCAGCTCGATGTGCTCCCCGATCGTGCGGCGCAGCATCTCCTCCGTGCCCGCCAGGGCCTCGTTCACGTCGACCACGCGCACCTGCACCGGCTCCCGCCGGCTGAACACCAACAGTTGACGCGTGAGACCGGCGGCGCGTTCCGCCGCGCGCCTGATCTGGTCGATGTCGTCATAGAGCCCAGAGCTCTTGTCGGCTTCCTCGAGGGCGAACTCGGCGAAGTTGAGGATCACCGCGAGGAGGTTGTTGAAGTCGTGAGCCACGCCGCCCGCCAGCTGGCCGACGCTCTCGAGCCGCCGGACGCGCTGCAACTGCTGCTCGAGTTGCTCCTCCCGCTCTCTGGTCACCGCGGCGCCGAGCACGGTGGCCACCGCCGAGACGAAGTTCAGGTCGTCCGCGCTGAAGGTTCGCGCCTCTCGCGTGTGAACCTCGAGCAGCCCGAAGGCCCCATCCTTGCCCGGGATGGTCACCGACACGCCACTGCGAACGCCTCGTTCCAAGAGCACCGGCGGCGGTGGGAAACGCTTCTCGGACGCGAGCTCGGATACCACCACCGGCTCCGCTTGGGCGAGCGTGAAGGCCACCAGCCCCTCCGTGACCGGCAGCCGCATTTTCCCCACGAGGTCCGCGTCCGAGCCCGTAGCCGCCCTCATCACGACCTCGCGGCGACCCGGCAGCAACTCCAACACGCTGGGGTACTCGGCCCCGAGGGACTCGCCCAGCACCTCGACCGAGCGCCGCATGAGGGTCTCCGTGCCCCCACCAGTGAGGACCAGGCGACCCAGTTCTGCCACCGCGGCCTGCTGCTCGGCGCGCTTGGCGAGCTCGGTGGCGATGTGCTTGCGCTCGCTGATGTCCACCGCCACCCCGACCATCCCGAGCAGCTCGCCGTTGTCGTCGCGCACCGGCGAGGCCGTGAGGTAGGCATCGAAGCGACTGCCGTCGCGCCGGGTCAGCCTCAGCTCCATATCCCATTTGTGTCCGCGGGCCACCCGCTTGCGCACGTCGGGCAGCGTGGCCGCGGCGCGCGGGCTCCAGCCCTCGAGCTCCTCTGCGCGCTTGCCCAAGGCGTGATCGGCGGTCCATCCCATCAGCCGCGTCGCGCCCTGGTTCCAGTGCGTGACCACGCCGTCGAGGTCGGTCGCCACCACCGCGGCGTCCACCTGGTCGAGCAGCTTGGCCTGGAAGCGCAGCGCCCGCTCGGTCTCCACCCGTCGCGAGCTGTCACGCGCGAGCGCGAGCAGCAGCTGCTCACCATCGGATTCCATCATCGCGACGCGGGTCTCAACCGGGAAGGTCGAGCCGTCCTTGCGGCGGTGGATGCCCTCGATCGTGGCCGGCAGCAGGAAGCTCGGTTCCCAGAAACGCTCAAAGTCGGCGGGTGTCGACGTGGTCACCACGTCGAAGACCGTCATGGCCAGCAGCTCCTCGCGCGCATAGCCGAGCGATGCCGCTGCCGACTCGTTCACGTCGACGATCTCGCCGTCGCGGGCGCACAGGTAGAACCCGTCGGCGGCGTCGTCAACGATCCGCCGAAAGCGGCTCTTCGCGCCACGACGAGGCCTGGCGAAGGGACGCACCACTTGTTCGCTATCGGTTCGCGGCGTGGGATCTTGAGCTACTTTTCCGGTGGGTTGAGCGAAGCCGCCGAAATAGAAGAAGAGATCTCGCCCCGCCGAGCCGCCGAGCTGGTGGCCCAGGGGGCCCAGCTGATCGACGTGCGCCAAGACGACGAGCACGCGGTCGGACACATCGAAGGCTCTCAACACATCGAGCTCGATCGGCTGCCGAGTGAGGCGGGCGCGATCGATCGCGACCGCCCCGTGGTGTTCTACTGCCGCTCGGGGTCGCGCTCCGCGCTGGCCACACAGGCCTTCCGGGCCGCGGGCTACGAGGCCCACAACCTCACGGGCGGGCTGCTCGCCTGGAAGGCAGGTGGGCTCCCGCTCGAACCGCCCGACGGCGTGGTGGCGGGACCGCAGGCCTAGTTGCGCTGCGCGAGCCGCCGCGCGCCGGGATCGGCGTCTTTACGACAGCACCCAGGGCGAGGATCCGCCGGAACTGTCACTCCTGTCGCGGCGATGTAACACAAGCCCGTCGGGCAGGTGAATCCAGCCGCTGCCCTTTCAGCTGTCCTGTTTCGGTGTCGTACTACGACACCCAGGCAGGACGGTGGCGCGAAACCGCGTTACGCCAAGGTGACACAGCCCACAAGACGGCCGTGGCCACCCTAGTTGCGCAGCTGGCCCTCGTAGGGGCCGCGGCCCGTGAGGCAGGCGGCGCCGCAGCGGGCGGCCAGCTCCGCGGCCTCTCCGATGGACAGCCCGGTTCCCAGCCCGTAGGTCAGACCAGCCGCGAAGCTGTCCCCGCAGCCGTAGGCATCGCCGATCGGGCCGGGCAGCTCTGCGGCCCCCCAGCGGCCGGTCTCGCCGCCGAGCGTTTCGTACTCCCCCCCGGCGGCCCCCGCCGTGCGCACGACGTGGCGTGGAGGCGGGTCGAGGTCGCCGGGCGAATATTGCTCGCCGGGATCGCGCGCGCTCGCCACCAGGGCGTCGAGCTGCACGCCTGCTTCGGCGAGCGACGGCAGGCCGCGCGCCGTGGACACCAGCGCCCCCGCCTGGCGGGCCGCTCGAGCGGCCCCGGCATCTCCCGCGGTCAGGTACACCGCGTCGGTCTCGCGTAGCTCATCCCAGGGCAACGGGTCCGTGGCCGCCGGTCCCAGCCGGCTGCCGATCACGGTGATCGTGCGCTCGCCCGACCGGTCGATATGTACGAAGCCGCGGCGCTGAGCCTCGGCCCGAAAAACCGCCTCCACCCGCAACCCCAGCGCCTCCAGCCTCTCCTTGGCCCGGTGGCCCACCTCGTCGTCGCCGAGCGCCGTGTAGAGAGTGGCGGCCCCGGCCAGCTTGCAGAGCTGGAGCGCGGCCACCGCCCCGCCCCCGCCGGCCTCCTGCCAGGAGTCGCTCACGTGGACGATCTCGCCGGAGACGGGCACATGATCGACCCGGCCGAACTCGATCCACTCGACGTGTCCCACCACCGCGGCCCGCACAGCGCGGGAGTCTTCCACGCTCGGCACATCCGATGGCGCCGGCGCTGCGAAGGAAGACCGTAATTCCGGTCGAACCGAACGGTCAGACGAGTATGACCCCCACGACTCAGACAATCAGGGATCAGGCGTTCCGAGCGGTCGAGTGCGACATCCCCGACGGGATGACGATCGCTCAGTATCGAGCCGCCCGTTCCCCGCGCCCGGCGCCCGCGCGCCGGCGCCGCGTGCCGCGCCTTCGCCGCCGCTGAGCACCGGGTGAGCGACCGGCTGCGCATCGCTCGCGACGTCGAGCTGCCGCTGTCCGAGATAGAGCTGCGAGCAAGCCGTTCGTCGGGGCCGGGCGGCCAGCACGCCAACGTGACCGCGTCGCGGATGGAGGCGGTGTTCGACGTCGAGGCCTCGCAGACGTTGGACGACGAGCTCAAGCGCCGCATCCGTGCGCGGCTGGGGCCGGTGGTGCGGGCCACCGCTCAGGACACTCGCAGCCAGGCGCGCAACCGTGAGCTGGCGCTCGAGCGGCTTGCCTCGCGGCTCGCCTCCGCGCTCGTGGTGCAGCGTCCCCGCCGCCAGACGAAGCCCTCGGGGGCGGCGCGACGGCGGCGCGTGGACGCAAAGCGCCGGCGCGGTTCGGTCAAGCGCGACCGGCGACGGCCCGATCCCGACTCCTAGCTCGGAGGCTGGGGTCGTCAGCCGTCGCCCGAGGGGGGCGCGACGGCGCCGCCACCCTCTCCGCCCTCAGGCGGAGCCGGTGGGGCAACGGGTGTCTCGCTCGTGCCCCCGCCGTCACCGGTGGCCGGAGGTGTCGGCACCACCGTGCCGCCGCCCTCGTCGACGGGGGGCGTGACCGGCGCGGCCGGAGTGGTCTCCGTATCGGTTTCCTCGGTCTCCGTGCGCTCGGTCTCGGTACTGTCGCTGGGCCGCTCTTGGATGGTGGGAACTCCGAGGTCGGCCGGGTTGGTCTCCGGCTCCTCGTCGCCGCCGCTCGCGGTCGCGATCACCACGATGAGCAGCAGCAGCACGGCGACGGCGGCGCCGGCCGCCACCACGCGGCGGCGCCTGTAAACGGAATCGGGCTCCCGGCCTGGACCTCCGTTTTCGCCCTCGGGTCCGCCCGGCGGCCCACCCGGCGGCCGCCCTCCGCTGTCGAGACGGCGTGTGGGCTGATCCTCCAGAGCAACCCAACGTAGCAGTTGGGAAGCGGGCCGACATAGGCGTGCAAGGGTAGGTCCGAACCTCGTTCTCGGGGCGCGGCCCTAGGCGTAGTGGAGGTCGGCCGACTCGTCGTCCACCGGTCGCTCGCAGGTGGGACACCACCAGCGCACCTCGACCGGCGTGCCGCAGGCCTCGTGCCGGGGAGGCTCCGCCGCTTCGCGATGGCGAGCACCCCAGTCGGCGAGCAGCCGCAGCGATCCGGCCAGCTCGTGACCCGATGCGGTCAGTTCGTAGACAAAACGCTGAGGACGCTCCGAGTAGGGCTGGGCCACGACGATGCCCTCGCTCTCCAGGCGCCGCAGGCGTTGGGTGAGCACGTTGGGCGCGATCCCCGAGAGCGTGCTCTGCAGGTCTCCGAAACGGCGCGGCCCGTCCAGCAGCGCCTCCACCAGCAGCAACGTCCAGCGGTCGCCCACGCTGTCGAGCGCGGCAGCGAGCGGGGTCGGCGGCTCGGCCTCTTTCACGCCCGAGAGCCTACTCTCGGCTCCTTGGTACGGTACTCACTTGCAATTCGCAAGTCACTACCCAGAGGTGGGAGAACCGATGGCAACAGACCTCTTGAACTCGGCAGAGCAGGCGATTGGCAGCGCGGCGGAGCGCGTGGGACCCTCCGTTGTCGGCCTGGGCAGGGGCTGGGGCCTCGGCTCGGGCGTGATCATCGGCGAGGGCCACGTGCTCACGAGCGCTCACAACCTGCGTCGCGAGGCGGTCACGGTTGCCTTCGGGGACGGGCGGCGCGCCCGCGCAGAGGTGGCTGCCGCGGACCAGGACCTCGATCTCGCCGTGCTGGAGGTGGACACCGGCGACGCGCCCGCGATCGCGTGGGAACCGGGCGAGCGGCCCGGGATCGGAGCGCCGGTGCTCGCCGTGGCCAACCCGGGCGGTCGCGGACTGCGGGTGACCCTCGGCTTCGTGTCTTCAGGAGAGCGCAGCTTTCGCGGCCCGCGCGGCCGCCGTATCCGCGGTGCTATCGAGCACACGGCCCCGCTCCCGCGCGGCTCGTCGGGCAGCCCGCTGGTCGACACCGGCGGCCGGCTGGTGGGGCTCAACGCCCTGCGGCTGGAGGGCGGGCTGATTCTTGCCGTGGCGGCATCGGAGGCGGTGCGCGGGCGGGCCATGGCCATGGCCCGCCGCGAGGCGCCGGCCACCGTGCGGCTCGGGGTGGCGGTGGCTCCCCCGCGCGCGGCGCGCCGCATGCGCCGAGCAGTGGGGCTGCCCGAGCGCGACGGTCTGCTGGTGCGCGGCATCGAGGAAGGCGGGCCCGCCGACGTGGCCGGCATCGAGCGCGGCGACCTGCTCGTGGCCGCCGCCGGCTCCGAGCTCACCGGCGTGGACTCGCTCTATGAGGTACTCGACGGAGTGTCGCCCGGAGATGCGATCGACCTGACCGTGGTGCGGGGCGTGGACGAGCGCACCATCGCCGCCGAGTTCTCAGGCGACGGGGCGACGAGGTGAGCGCCGTGCTCGAACACCCGCCCCCGGTCGGGCCGAGCGAGGCCGAGGCGCTCGACGCCTACTCGCGCGCGGTCATGGCCGTGGCTGAGAGCGTGGGTCCGGCAGTGGCCAGCCTGAGCGTGATGCGGCGCGTCCGAGGCGGACAGGTTCCCACCGGTGCGGGCAGCGCGGTGGCGCTCACACCGGACGGATATCTGCTGACCTCGGCCCACGTGGTGGGCCGCAACGCGCGCAACGGGCGCGCAACCTTCGCCGATGGGCGCGACGAGCGCTTCGCCGTGGTCGGCCGAGACCCGCTCTCCGATCTCGCGGTGTTGCGGGTGGAGGGCCAGCCGCTGGAGGCCGCCACCCTGGGTCAGGCCGAGCAGCTGCGTGTCGGGCAGCTGGTGGTGGCGATCGGGAATCCCCACGGTCTGGGCGGGTCGGTCACCGCCGGGGTGGTGTCCGCCCTCGGTCGCTCGCTGCCCGCCCGCTCGCGCCGTTCGGGACGGATAATCGACAACGTCATCCAGACCGATGCGTCACTGAACCCCGGAAGCTCGGGCGGAGCCCTGGCCGACTCGCGCGGCCGCGTGGTCGGGATCAACACGGCCGTGGCCGGTGTGGGGCTGGGCCTGGCGGTGCCGATCAACGACTCAACCCAGAGCGTGATCTCCGCGCTGATCCGGGAGGGCCGGGTGCGGCGCGCCTACCTGGGCATCGCCGGCGGTCCGCGACCCGTGCCGCCCCAGGCGAGGAGCATGGCCGGCACTGACAGCTGCGTCGAGGTGGTCGAGGTCGTGGACGGGAGCCCGGCGGCCCGCGCGTCGATTCGCGCCGAGGACCTGATTCTCGCCGTCAACGACACCCAAATCACGCGCGTGGAGGACCTCCAGCGGCTGATGGTGGCCGACCTGATCGGTGTTCCGGTAACCGTGCGGCTGCTGCGCGCCGGCCGGCCGCTCGAGGTCGAGCTGGTGCCGGCGGAGCTGGGCTAGCGTGGCCGAGCCCACCCTCTACGAATGGGCCGGCGGAGCCGGCGCGTTCGAGCGACTCACCGAGGCCTTCTACGAGCGGGTCAAGCGCGACGAGCTGCTCGAGCCGGTCTTCCGCGGCATGGACGCCGATCACCCCAAGCACGTGGCGGCGTGGCTGGCGGAGGTGTTCGGCGGTCCGAGCCGCTACACCGAGGAGCACGGCGGCTATCCGCACATGCTCGCCAAGCACCGTGGGTTGGCCCTCACAGAGGGCCAGCGCCGGCGCTGGGTGAACCTGATCTGTGACGCCGCCGACGAGGTCGGTATGCCCTCCGACCCCGAGTTCCGCTCGGCGTTCGTGGCCTACATCGAATGGGGCACGCGCCTCGCGGTGGCCAACTCGCAGCCCGGCGCCGAGCCGCCGCCGAAGGCGCCGGTGCCGCTGTGGGGCTGGGGCGAGGCTCCGCCCTACAGCCCCGGCACGTGACGCACGGCGAAGCCGCCGGTTGAGACGTCCTCCTCCTGCCAGCGCGTCCCCGCCCGGCCCTGCCCGCTGGTGTCGAAGCGCAGACCGGCGACGACCATGAACACGTGGCCGCTGTTGGCGTAGATGGTGATCCAGCGGCCCGGCCCGGGTCGCCCGTAGCCCGCCAGCAGGCCCGAGGTGAGCGGCTGGTCGAGCAGTCCGGCCCCGGCCAGCGCGAAGGAGACCGAGCCCGAGCAGTCGTAGCCGTTATCGCGCCAGGCCCCGTGGCCCCCACCCCACTTGTAGGGGAACTTGGCGATCTGGTTCGCGGCCAGGATCACGCGCTTCACGGGCTCGGGCGCCGATTCGGGCGCCACCGCGGTGCCGTCGGGGAGCACGCGCGCACGGGGGCCGGTGCGCAGGAAGGCGGTTGTGTTGAGGTAGGCGCGGAAGCGGTCGAGCGACGCCCGCGCCTCGCGCAGCTCCGTGCGCACCTCGGCGTCTGTGGGGGCGCCGGGGCTCGGTGCGTCGTCGGTCGGGTTTACGCCTTCGAGCTCCGCCTCCGAGCCGGCTCCCTGCAGGTCCACCGCGCGCGCCTGTGAGCTCGAGCTCGGGCTCTGCTCGCGCTGCAGCTCGCGCCCCTCGGCCGCGGCCTCGGGTGTGAGCACGATCTCTTCCTCGGCCGCCGTTGCCTGCCCGCCGTCGGTGTCGCCCCCGCCCCGACCGCAGCCGGCCACCGCCACCAGGCAGACGGCGAGCGCGAGGAGATGGGTCAGCCCGCGAATGCGGCCTATGTCTGGTGGCGCGATTTCCACTCCTCGTAGGGCATGCCGTAGACGATCTCTCGCGCCTGAGGGTCGCTCAGCTCGAGCCCCCGCTCCTCGGCCGCCTCGCGGTACCAGCGCGAGAGGCAGTTGCGGCAGAACCCGGACAGATCCATCAGGTCGATGTTCTGTACATCGGTTCGTTCACGCAAATGCTCGACCAGCCGCCGAAAAGCAGCGGCCTCCAGCTCGATGCGGGTAGCTTCGTTCATCGATCTGGAACGATAGGGAGGTGACTGAGCAAGAACCGCCTCATGACATCCTGGCCGCTGAAGAATTCGGAATCGGGACCCGCGACGAACGCGTTCCGCCCGATCCGACCGGCATCACCGAGCCGCACGACGTGCTCGCCGCGGAGGAATTCGCGATGCCCGCAGGCGACGCCGCGCGGGCCGACCAGACGAGCGGCCCCGAGCCGCGCACGCTTATGCCGCTGATCGTGCTCTTGGCCTTCGCGGCTCTCGTCGTTCTGCTGGGCCGCCGCCGCCGCTGAGATGGCAGAGCTCTCCGCCGAGAACCGGATCGTCATCACCGTCGACCGGGCGCTGTGCATCGGCTCGGGTGATTGCGTGGACACCGCACCCGACGTCTTTCAGCTCGACGATGAGGACAAGGCGGTGGTGGTCGACCCCGACGGCGCGCCGGTCGACGACGTGATCGCCGCGGCCGGCAACTGCCCGGTCAGCGCGGTGTTCGTGGCCGGCGAAGACGGCGACCTCTACCCCTGACGCTGCTGCATTCGCCGCGCGGCCGACAGCGCGGCGCTCACGAACTGCATGCCGTCCTCGTCCAGACGATCGCCGTAGCGGCGCTCGAGCAGCTCGAGGAAGCCGGTGACCACTCGCAGCGACTCCCGCATGTCGGGTGGGGCCGAAACCGTTGGCTCCTCGGGGAGCCCGCGCGCGGTGGCGTACACGAGCCTGCGCTCCGGCACCCCGATCGCTCTCCATGCGAGCCGGCGCCACTCGCGATGCTTCGTCCGGTAGCGATTGGTGAACTCGACCGTTACTCCCCCCCTCAGCAACGGGGCGAGCTGGTTTTCGCTGAGGCCGAACTCGTCGGGATGCACGAAATGCGTGAAGCGCCGCTCGCGTAGCTGCTCTGCGCTCCAGCCGAGCACGCCCTGGACGTCGCCGCCCACGTCGCGGAACACGCCGTCGAAGTCGATGGCCACGAATATGTCCCGCGAGAGCGCCAGGTAGTGCGCGCAGGGGTCCACGCCATAGTTGTTTCCGGCAGCCGGTGATTGGTCCAAGGCGGTCATCGCATCTCCCCTCCGGATTCGGCCTACCGGAGTGAGGGGGCATCCCCGCTTTGGGGTAACCCGCTCGCTAGCGGCCGTACACGAACTTGATCAAGCGCCCGGCCAGCTTGGTTCGCTTGGCCGAGTAGGGCAGCATGTGCAGGTCCTTCTTCGGAGCGAAACGGGTCACGACCAGCGCCTGCTTCTTCGTGTACTTACGGATGCCATCCGCGCCGTGGCGGGAGCCGAGGCCCGACGACTTCCAGCCTCCCATCGGCAGCTCGAGAGCCAAATAGTTGATCTGAGCGTCGTTCACGGTCACCGCACCCGCCTCGATCCGGCGGGCCAGCCGCTCCCCCTTGGCCACGTCCTTGGTCCAGACCGAAGCCTGCAGGCCGTAGGGGCTGTCGTTGGAGAGCCGCAGCGCCTCCTCGGAATCGGCGACCTTCATGATCGGCAGCGTCGGCCCGAACGTTTCCTCGCGCATGCACTCCATTCCGTGGTCGACGTCGACCAGCACGGTGGGCTCGTAGTAGTGCCCGTTCTCGTCGCTCCGCTTTCCGCCGGCGACCACACGTGCACCCTTTTCGACCGCATCCTTGACGTGGGCCTCGACGATGTCCGACTGAGGCGGGTGGATGACGGCGCCGACATCGACGCTTCCCGCTGCGCCCGGCGCCCCCTGGCGCAGCCCCCGCACCTTCTCGGTAACGAGGCTCACGAACTCGTCATAGATCGGCTCCTCGACGTAAACGCGCTCGGTGGAGATGCAGGTCTGGCCCGCGTTCTGCATCGAGTAGTGGACGGCCGCGTTGGCGGCCCGCGCGAGGTCGGCGTCCGCGCACACGATCATCGGGTCCTTGCCGCCGAGCTCGAGAGAGACGGGAGTGAGCGTTTGCGCCGCGCGTTCCATGACCTTCTTCCCGGTGGCCGTGGAGCCGGTGAACATGACGAAGTCGACCTGGTCGATCAGCGCCGCGCCGGTCTCACCGGAGCCCGGGGCGACCTGATAGACGCCGTCGGGCAGCCCACACTGGCGCAGCATCTCGCCCATCAGCATCGCCGACAGCGGCGTCACCGAGCTGGGCTTGACGACCACCGCGTTGCCCGCGGCCATCGCCGGGATGGCGTCGCCGAACCCGTTGATGAGAGGGAAGTTCCACGGTCCGATCACGCCCACCACTCCGACCGGCGCATAACGCACCCTCAGCTTTCGGCCCTTGACGAAGGGCGAAGCGGTCTTGACCTTCTCCTCGGCCAGGAACCTCTGGGCGTTCTTGCCCCAGAACTTGAACGAGCCCATGACGTACGGGAGCTCGGCGAGCTGAGCCTCCTCCCAGGCCTTGCCGGTCTCGGAGATCAGCGTCCGGATGACGCGGTCGCTGTTGTCGACCATCCACCTCTGGGCGCGCTTGAACACCTCGGCACGTCCCTCGAATCCGAGCGCCTCCCAGCCCGGCTGCGCCGCGCGCGCCCGCGCTACGAGCTCGGGGACTGCGTCGGGGGGAACCACATCCACGTTCGCCACCACGCGGCCGGTGGCCGGATTCTCGACCTCGATCTGATTCGGAGGTGCCGCGGCTCCATTGCCCTGCACCTCGGGTACCGCTGTGGCCACGTCGTCCTCCTTGTCGAACTCTCAAGAAACCCTAACGTCGTGAGCGCCGCCGCTCGCCCAGCTTGCGAAGCGCCTCGGCGCCGGCGACCGCGTTTCGGCCCGCCAGCGCGGTACTGCGCGCCGCCCAGCCGCGCCAGCGTGGGATCACCAACACGAGCTGCTTGGAATCGAGCAGCCCGATCACCCCGTCCGCGACCTCTTCCGCGGAGAGCATCCGCGGCGCCGACCAGATGATGGCCGACTCGTGTTCGGCCGCGCGCTCGCGCGTCATCTCGGTGTCCGCGCCGTCGGGGCAGACAGCGTGCACGGTGATGGGTATTCCCGCGGCCCGCAGGTCGCCCTGAAGCGACTGCGTGAAGCCCAGCACCGCGTGCTTGGTCGCCGCATACACGGCCAGGCCCGGCACCGGCGCCAGGGCCGACAGCGAGGCCAGGTTGATCAAGTGCATGTTCTGCCCACCGCTCCCGCGCATCGCCTCGATGGCCGCCCGCGAGCCCCAGATCACGCCCAGCACGTTGACCTCGGCCAGCAGGCGCACCTCCTGGTCGGAGTGCTCCCATGACTTGCGCGTGCGCAGCACCCCGGCGTTGTTGACCCAGACCTCCAGCGGGCCGCGCTCCACCGCCAGCCGCGCCGCCTCGCGATGGGCGTCGGGATCGCGCACGTCGAGCCGAGCGGAGAAGCCGCCTACCTGCTCGGCCGTTCGCTGCGCCGCCTCCGCGTCGATGTCCGTAGCGAGAACCGTGTAGCCGCGACCGGAGAGCCGCTTGGCGATCTCGCGGCCGAAGCCGCGGCCGGCCCCGGTGACCACTGCCACGCCCGCCATCAGGCGGGCGCAGGTTCGCGGGAGCCGCGCGAGTACGCGGGCAGAGCGCGCTTGAGCCCCCGGCGCCGCTTGCGTTCCTTGCTCAAGATGCGCATGTACGGGTAGTAGTCCACCTGGATCGTGTGCCGGGTGGAGGCTACGTAGCGCTTTCGCATGGCCGCCTCCTCCAGGTCGATCTCGCGCTTCATCGCATCGGGCTCGGGTAGCGCCGCCGAGCCTTCGAAGAGGTCGGCCACCCACTCCGACTGAAGCTCGGCGATCGGCATGATGGCGCCGAGCGGCTGGACCAGCCCGATGAAATACAGGCCGGGCGCCTCGGGGTGGACCACGCGCCGGAACAGCGGGACGTGATTGCCCTCGACGGTCATGACCTCCCGCGGGAGGAAGGGAAAGGTGATGCGGTAGCCCGTGCACCACACGATCGTGTCGATCTGAGCCGCCGTGCCGTCGCTGAATTGGACGCTCTCTGCCTCGAGTCGCGCGATGTTGGGCTTGGGGGTGATGCGTCCATGGCCGATCCGGGCCAGCAGGTCGGCGGAGATGGTGGGATGCGCCTGGCCCAGCTTGTGGTCGGGCTTGGGCAGCCCGTAGTTCTCCATCGGGCCCTGCACGTGCTTGAGCTCGCGCATGAACAGTGCGCGGGTGACCGCGAACGGCAGGCGGCTCAGGAACCTGGGGCCCAGCTGATCGGTGGGCGTGCCCGCGATGTACTTGGGCAGCACGTGGGCGCCTCGCCGCATGGCCAGGTACGTCATGGTCGAGACGCGCGAGGTCTCCACCGCGATGTCGGTCGCCGAGTTGCCAATCCCCAGCACGAGCACGTTCCTGCCCTCGAAGCGCTCGTCGGGCTCCCGGTAGTGGTGGGAGTGGATCTGCTCGCCGGCGAAGGTGTCCTGGCCGGGGAACGGCGGCTCGGGGAACTTCGGGTTCCAGTGGTGCCCGTTGGCGACCATCACCGCGTCGTAGTCCCGCGTTTCGCCGTCTTCGACAGTCACGCGCCAGCCGCCGTTGACGCGCTCGACGTCGGTGACCTCGGTGCGGAAGCTGATCCGCTCGCGAAACCCGAAATGGTCTACGTAGTCGTCGAAGTAGCGCGCGATCTGGGTGTGGTGCGGATAGTCCGGATAGTCACGCGGCATCGGAAAGGTCGCGTACTCCATCATCTCGCGAGAGGTATTGATGAACAGCGAGCGGTAGGCCGACGACATGCCGTTGTCGTTGTCGTAGCGCCAGTTGCCGCCGACGTTCGAGCCCTTCTCGAAGCAGTCGAACTCGATCCCGCGCTCGTGCAGCACCTGGCACGCGGCTATTCCCGACGAGCCCGCGCCGATGATGCAGACCTTGCCCACGACGCGCGAGCGTACCAATCCTGGCTGCCCGGCCAAATACCATCGGCGCGCACCCGGCAGACCGGCTGCTTGCCGCACTTCTTACCCCGGGCTCTCAGCCGAACGTGAACGCATACCCGCTGACGCCCGGCGGCAGGCGCAGGGTCAGGCGCCGGTCCTCGACGCGGTCGAGCGACACGAGCCGGTAGAGGCGCTCGCCCCGCACGGTCACGCGTCCGGCGCTCACGTCTGCCCCCGCCTCGGACGCGCCGATGGGCTTGCCGTCGAGCAACACCTCGACCTCGCGGGGAAGCTCGTCCTCGGAGCTCAGCACCAGGAACACCTTGCGTGCGGTCACCCGAGCGTCGAGCTCGGCGTCGGCCACCGCCGTCGCGGCCTCCTTTGTGACGTTCCACGTACCCGACAGCGCGAAGCGGACCGGCGGCAGCCCATCGACGCCCGAATATCGGCCCACTCCGGGGCGCGGCGGGCCGGGCAGGAAGCCCTCCGCCCGCTCGTAGCCGAGGTAGGTCTCAGGGGTGGCCAGCCTGCCGGAGGGAATCTCCACTCGCGCTCGGGCCGGCGCGCCCAGGTCATCGGCGCCGGCCTCGTCCAGCAGGGCGCGGATCGCCGAGTCCGTTTCCTCGTAGTTGCCTTCGCCGAAGTGGACGTACCTCACGCGGCCACGGGCGTCGACCAGATACTTCGCCGGCCAATACTGGTTGCCCCAGGCGTGCCAAGTGGCGAAGTCGTTGTCCTGAACAACGGGGTAGCGGAGGCGGTTGTCGGCGATTGCCCGCTCGACGTTCGCGGAATCGCGCTCGAAGGCGAACTCGGGGGTGTGAACGCCGACGATCGTCAGGCCCCGATCGCGGTAGCTCCCGTCCCATGCGCGCAGGTAGGGCATGGTGCGCAGGCAGTTGATGCAGGTGTAGGTCCAGAAATCGATCAGCACCACCCGGCCCCGCAGCCCCTTGAGGTCGAGCGGAGCATCTCCCGGCGTGTTGAACCAGCGGCCGTTGCCCGCGAAGTCGGGTGCCCGGCCCAGCACCGGGAGGTCCGTCGAGGCCTTGGGCTCGTCGGCGGTCTCCGCGAAACGCGAGCGCCCGCGCAGCTCGGCCAGGCGATCCTCCACCGAGCCCGAGCGCTCGAGGCTGCGGGTGGGGTTGGTCACGAAGGCGGGCAGCTCGTCGGCCAGTGCGGTTTGAAAGCGCACGTCGAGGTTGGCGGCCACCGCAACCGCCGTAAGCACCATGACCGCCCCAAGCGTGCGCTGTACCGCCGGACCACGCCCCGCCGCCCGCAGGCGGTCGATCAGCCGGCGTCCGCCGTAGGCGATGGCCAGCAGCACGAGCGCAGAGCCGGCGGCGTAGCCGAGTGCCACCGCCACCAGCTCGCCGGAAGCGCCGCGGGTGGCCGAGACCGACACCACGGCAGCCAGGATCGGGCCGGCACACGGCGCGTAGACGAAGCCGAGTCCGCCGCCCACCACCAGACCCGACCAGAACCCTTCGCCGCGCCCACGCGGCCCGAAGCGAGCCAGCCGGCCGAGCGGCGCCTCGATGCGCGCCGCGACCGACGGCACGAGCAGCGACAGCCCGAACACGAGCAGGACCACCACGGCGAGCGTGCGCACGCCCCCGTCGGGTAGGCCCACCCCGTCGATCAGCGATGCCAGGGCGACTATGGCGAGCGTGTGAGTGACCGTCAGTCCCAGGATCACCCCGAGGGGCCGCCTGCGCCCGCCCGTGCCGGCCGAGGCCAGCAGCCCGGGCAGCACCGGCAGCACGCAGGGCGTGAGGGCGGTGCCCGCGCCGGCTACGACGGCGAACAGGATCAGCAAGGTCATCTGTTCACATCATTCGCCACAGAGCTTGCGATCGGATGACAATAGGCTGGGGTCATGCCGACGATCGAAGCCAACGGCCAGACGCTCTACTACGAGATGCACGGAGAGGGCGAGCCGCTGCTGGCCGTGATGGGCCTGGCCGCGGACACCACGGCCTGGACGCTGCAGGTGCCCGCCTTCGCCGCCCACCACCGGACGGTCATCTTCGACAACCGCGACGTGGGCCAGTCCTCCATGGCCGACGGTTCCTACGAGATATCCGACATGGCCCGGGACACGCTGGCCGTGGCCGACGCCCTCGAGCTCGAGTCGTTTCACCTGCTCGGTGTGTCCATGGGCGGGGCCATCGCCCAGGAGGTCGCACTCGCGGCGCCCGAGCGCGTGCTGACGCTCACCCTGGCCGTGACCTGGCCGAGAGGCGGGCCCTGGGCGGCCAAGCTGAGTGAGCTCTGGGGCGCGCGCATGCGCCAGATGTCACGCGAGCAGCGGGTGGACGAGTTGATGCTGCTCACCCTGTCCGAGGCCTTTTTCGAAAATGCGGAGGGGGTGGCCTGGTTGCGTGACCTGATGCTTCAGTACCCGTACCCGCAACCGCCCGATGCCTTCGCCCGTCAGCTCGATGCCTCGAGCCGGCATGACACACGCGACCGGCTCCCCACGCTGGAGATTCCCACCCACGTGATCGGCGCCGAGCACGACATCCTCGTCCCGGTGTGGAAGTCGCGAGAGCTCGCGGAGCTGATCCCCGGAGCCAGACTGAGCGTGATAGAGGCCTGCCCTCACGGACTGAACCTGGAGCGAGCCGAGGAGTTCAATCAGCTCGTCCTGGGCTTCATCGAGAATCAGTCACGCGAGAGCTCGGCGAGCGCCTCCTCGACGGTCTCGTAGATCGGCGCCGCGCGGTCGAACTCCACCAGCTCGAGCACGCGCTGGACCGGTTCGCTCTTCCGAGCCACTACACGCAGCTCCTGACGGCGGCCGCCGAGCCGCCGGGCCAGGCTGAACATCATCGCGATCCCGCTCGAATCGATGAACTCGAGGCGGCTCAGATCGACCACCAGGGCCCGCGCCGACGTGGGCACGGCCTCACCGATGGCCTCGCCGGTGGACGAGGCGCCGACGATGTCGAGCTCGCCGGTCACGTGGGCGATGACGATGTCCTGCTCCTCCTCGATCTCGAGTCCAACCAGGTCCACACCGACCCCTCCGTTGAGCTTCCCTGCCTAGTCCAGCGTCCGCGACAGGCGCACCGTAGTGCCCTGGGGGGTCGATGTCACGTCAATTGCATCCATAAATCCGCGCATGAGGGACATGCCGCGCCCTCCCTCACCCTCTCGAGGGGGTCGCCAGGTGCCGTGGTCGCGCACCTCCAGCTCGACCTTTCGGCCGTGGACACGGCCGCTGAAGTCGAAGGGCGTACTGGCGCCGGCGCCCGAGTGCTCCAGCGCGTTCGTGGCCGCCTCGCCGCAGGCGATCACGATCTCTGCGATCTCGGGCTCGCCGGCTCCGACGTGGCGCAGCCAGCGGCGCAGGAGCGAACGCATCTCGACCAGCGACTCCGGCTCGGGCGCGAACGTGACCTCGAAGTGGTCCGACATCGGAATCGTCCGCAGCGCCAGCAGAGCCACGTCGTCGGAGGGCGCACCGTCGGGAACAAGCGATTGGAGCAGCTGGTCGCAGAGCGCCTCTGAGTCATTCGGCGCGCCTTGCACCAGGTCGGCCAGCCGGGCAAGGCCGAGGTTGATGTTCTCGCCCGGCCGCTCGATCAGCCCGTCCGTGTAGAGCACGACGGTGGCCTCGGGCCCCACCGTCAGGGACGCCTCCTGGAAATCCGGAAACGGCAGCACGCCGAGGGGCACGTTGCTCGCGTCGTCCAGGAAACGCGGCGGCGCGCCTGCGGCCACCAGCAGCGGTGGGGGGTGACCGGCGTTCACCCAGGCCACGCGACCCTCGACCGGGTCCACGACCACGAAGAGCAGAGTGGCCATCTGGCCGTCCTGCCCTTCGGTCCAGATGAGGCGGTTGAGCCGCTCCACCACCTGAGCCGGGGAGTGGCCCTCGAGTGCGTACGCGCGCAGCGCACTGCGCAGGCGACCCACCATCGAAGCCGCCGCGAGGCCCTTGCCGGCGATGTCGCCCATGACCAGCCCGACGCCGCCGCCTGAGATCGGGAGCACGTCGTACCAGTCGCCTCCGACCTCGGCTTCCGCCGCCGCGGGCAGGTACCGCGCGGACACGTCCAGCCCGGGCATTTGCGGCAGGCGTTCGGGCAGCAGGCTGCGCTGGAGGGTCTCTGCGATTCTGAGCTCGCGCTCGTAGAGGCGCGCGTGATCGATGGCCAGCGCCACGCGGTCCGCGGCCAGGCGCAGCAGGTTCAAATCGTCGGAGCTGAACCGCCGCGGCGAGGCCGCGCACACCACGAGCACCCCGGTCAGCTCGCCGCCGGCGAGCAGCGGCACGCCGATCATCGCATCACCGTCGGGCTCCCCGAGTATCGCTTCGCGCCGGGCGGCAACGCGCCCGGCGAAGCCGT
This sequence comes from uncultured Thermoleophilaceae bacterium, assembly GCA_963728495.1. GTDB lineage: Bacteria > Actinomycetota > Thermoleophilia > Solirubrobacterales > Thermoleophilaceae > JACVRW01. The sequence continues at coordinate 179,812 of CAVSKI010000005.1, forward strand.
CCTCGAACGTCATCGGCGTGCCCTCCTTGCCGCCCCCGGGTGTGCCACCCGAGGCGGCCCCGAGCAGGAGCCGCTCGCGCTCCTCGGCCAGGTAGATCGCCGCTGCATCGGCCTTGAGCACGGCGCGGAGGCGGGTCACCAGAACAGGCAGGATGTCGCGCAGCGTGCGATGGGCGAGCGCCGCGTCAACCAGCGCCTGCATTCCGCTGACCATGTCCATCACCCGTTCGGCCTCCACCCGGGCGGCCTGCTCACGCAACAGCGCCTCGCGCTCGGCCTCGCGCCGGAGGCGATCGGTCACGTCGCGCAGGAACCCCGCCGCGAACACCTCACCGCGGATGGTCACTCGCGACGCGCGCACCTCAGCCGGGAAGCGAGTTCCGTCGCGGCGCTGGAGCTCGAGCTCCAGAACGCGGGTGGCGTCGGCCTCCGCCGGGTCGAGCAGATCGCGGCGAAGCCGATCGTTGGCCTCACGCAGCTCCGGCGGGATGATCAGAGCCCGCAGCGGCTTCCCGACTGCTTCGGCGGCCGACCAGCCGAGCATGCGCTCGGCCGCGGCGTTCCAGGTGCGAACGCTGCCGTCACGGTCGATGGCGACAAACGCGTCCGGGGCGCTGTCCAGCACGATCCGCGTGCGCGCCTCCTGCTGGGAGAGCAACAGCTCGCGCTCCCGTGACTCGAGCCTCTCCCTCAGCACCCGGTCGAGCAGTCCCGACACGAGCACGCCCGCGACGGTCGGGGTGCCGATCGCAAGCAGCCAGCGCACATAGGGGCTCGGCAGGTCCCCCAGGGCCAGCACGACCGCGTAGGCCAGCCCCGCGAGGATCACATGCGCGATCGCGGCGGGGCGCTTGAAGAAGTAGAACGCGTACAGGATCGGCCAGCTGAAGAGCAGCGGGTAGAGGGCGGTCTGGCCGGTGAACTCGTTGGCCAGAGCGACCATCCCCGTGCCGAGGGCCAGCGCCAGGTGCAACTGCCAGATCACGGCTCGCTCGCCCGCCAGGAGCAGCGCAGCGCCGATCAGTGCGGCACCGAGACCGATCAGCCCGAGCCCCAGCTCGTCGACCCCCCGGCCGTGGGGCAGCGCGATCGTCAGGGCGGCCATCAGCGCACCGGCGATGAACAGGTAGGCGAGCGAGCGCGCCCTGAGGCGTGAGTCGAAGAGCTCGGGAAGCTCGTTCAAGGAGAGTGAGGCGGAGAATCAAGGCTCGCGCGCACCGCGCGCTCGCCGTTCATCATTCGAGCCCGCCGCCGCGGGCCGACAGGCGGGCCAGTGCCTCGTGGCATTCCATCACGCGCCGCTTGACCGCATCGTCGTCGCTGCGGTCGTGCACCAGGTCCCATGTCTGGTCGGCGGCGTCGCGCGCCGTCTGCGGGGTGGCCTGGGCGCAGAGCATGTCCACCAGCTTGAGCTCGAAGTCCTCCAGCTGCTTCGCCGGCTCGCCCGGGGGCATGCGCGGCAGCGGATCGCTGGTGGCCTGCCGCCACATCTGCGTGGCCATGACCAGCCGGTTGCGCAGCTTCATCTGGTCCACTGGGGGCGCAGGCTAACGCGCCCGCCCGGCGAGCACCCGCAGCATGGGCAGCGGATCGAGCGGCCTGCCCCTGGTGCCCCTCCCCTGCCGCTTCTCGAGATGAAGATGGTCCCCGTAGCACGAACCGGTGCAGCCCACCGCGCCTATCCGGCCTCCCGCCTCAATCCACTCGCCCTCCTCGAGCCGCGTGGGGGCCCGCATGTGCAGGTAGACGAAGGTCACCCTCGCATCCGGGCTCCAGATGGCGATGTAGTTGCCACGTCCACCGTCGTCGCCGGTCTCGACCACCCTCCCGGCGCGTACCGACACGAGCGGCGTACCCGCCTTCGCGAACACGTCCTGGCCCTCGTGCAGCCGCCCGCCTCGCCAGGCGCCGAAGCGGGCGTCCGGCTCGCCGAAATCGACGATGCCGCGCACAGGAAACCAATCGTCCGGCTGCTGTGGCTCCACCTCGAGCGCCTCCGCGCTGCGAGCGACCGACTGGAAGATCGAGGAGAGCTCGGTGGCGGCTTGGGCGGAAGCGGCGACGGCCAAGAGCAGCGCGAGCGCCGCGGGAAGGGCGCGGAGCATCGCGACAACCTACTCTGCGCGGGCGTCGCACTCCCGCCTGCTGCGCGGCTACGTGGAGATCGGCGGACGCAGCGTGCTCGACGAGATCGGGAAGCTCTCCACCTCATAGTTCTCGTCCAGGAGCACGAACTCGCCGCGCTTGTTGGGGTCGAACTTGATCGTGACGGCCTCGCCCTCGCGCGGGATGCGCCCACCGGGCAGCACCACCCGGCGCCGCGTCTTGTAGGCGCTCTCGTTGCGTGGGGTCACGTGGAGCGAGAGCTTCGCGGTGCGCGTGCCGTTCCCGTCGAGCTTGGCGTCCTCGACCTTGCGCACGGTGGCGTTCGCCGGGCGGCCGAAGCGTTGGAGCTCGGTGCGCGCGAGCGGCTTGTCCCAGCCGGTCGCGAGCCAGACCATGAGCACCCCGGGCGCGGCCAGCGAGGCCAGCATGAGCAGGCCGAAGGCAAGCGCCCCGGCGGCGATCGAGCCGGCCAGCATCGCCGCCCCGAGGGCGATCATCAGCCAGCCCGCCCAGATCAGTGTCCGCATCGGGAATCCCTAACCGATGACCAGCTTCGACGGGTCGTTTGCGTCGACCCGCACGCTGAAGGTGGCCCCGGGCTGAAAGCGCGCCAGGGCAGAGTGAGCGATCAGCTGGCGGTGCTTGACCGCGTAGGGCTCCTTGCCCGGCACGGTCACCGTTAGGTCGAGCTCGCACACCGGGGCCATGTTGATCTGCGTCCCGGTGTCGCGGATGGCGTTGACGATCGCCGTGCCCGGCGCGCCGGCCATATAGGTGTTCTGAACCGCGGCCGGATCGGCCATCCCCGCGGCGCTTTGTTGCATGACCACGGCGTCGTCGTAGGCCGCGTTGGCCATCTTCACGCCCTCGAGCATGCTCCTCTTGGGCTGAGCGTCCGCCTTCTTCTTGAGCTCCTTCAGCTCGTCGCTGCGGACCGTTTGCATCATGTCCTTCATGTCGCGAAACATCCCCACGCTGCTCAGCTCCTTACATGAAGGGCTTCTCGCCGAAGGCAACCTTCTGCGAGTCAGCCGGGTCGATGCGACACGCCATCGAGGTGCCGTCGCCGTAGTAGCCCATCGATACCGAGGAGACGATCTCGCGGTGCTGCACCGTGTAAGGCGACCCGCCCTCGGGAGTTACCTCGAGGTCGAAGATCCAGACCGGATTGCCGGCCACGTTCTCCCCCGTGTCCACGTGGCTCCGGATCAGTGCCATGCCCGAAGCGCCGACGGACAGAATGCGGTTCTGCTCGTGCGCCTGGCCCTGAAGCGAGCCACTGGCAGCCACCCCGCCGGCCACGTCCAGACCGCTCATCGCGCCCTGCTGGCCCTGGTACTGCTGGGCCTGGTCCATCGCGCCCTTCATCTTGCCTAGAAGCCCCATTGGCTTTCTCCTTCGGTTGCTCTGCCCACACCTCTCGGCCGGAGCGCGGCGATCTTGAGGGGGCCAGGACGGGTGTACTAGAGGCCCCCGGGGCGCACCGCGAGCAAGAGGCTTGATGTGGGTTCGGGTGCGCCGCGCGCCCGCCCTGCGCTGCGCGAGTCGCCGGCGTGCCAAGCGGGCCTGCGTTTCTAACGGCAGCAACCAAGGGGGCGCGGCCGTGTTGTCGGACTTTGTCACGCCGCTGTAACGCGGTCGCTGGCCACTGTTCGAGTGGCAGGTTATGCACCCATAGATGCACAATCCGACACTCGGCAGAGCGCAGGCGCGACAGCGCGATCGGCGCACCCGGCGTGTTACAGCGCCGCGACAGGCGTGACAGCTCGGCAGAACTCCGCCCTTGGTTGCTGCCGTTAAAGACGCCGGCCCCGCACACGGCAACTCGCGCAGCGCAATCGGGCGCCCGCACCGAACCCACATCACGCCGCTAGTCGTAGAAGTTGCGTACCCAGCGATGGCGGTGCAGGCGCTCCCGCACACGGGGGTCAAGACCGCCCCCGTCGGAGACCGCGATGTTGCGCTCGACGTTTCGCTTCGAGCGCATGCCCGGGATCACCGTCGAGACCGTCGGTTCGCTCAGCACGTAGCGCAGGGCCGTCTCCGCGATGTCCTCCTCGGCGATATCCAGGTCGGATGCGATCGCCGTAACGCGGTCGTGCACCTCACGCGGGCGATCGCCGCGGAAGTAGTGCGATCGGTGATCGTCCTCGGCGAACTCGGTGTCGGGCCTGAGCGTGCCGGTCAGGCCACCCTCGTCGAGGGGCACGCGGGCGATCACGCCGACGCCGTGCTCGCGGCACGCCGGAAACAACTCATCCTCCGGAGACTGGTCGAAGACGTTGTAGATCACCTGCACGGTGTCCGCAGCGCCGGACTCGATCAGCCGAAGTGAGTTGGCCGGCTGGTGGTCGTTGATGGAGACGCCGAAGAAGCGGATCGAGCCCGCCGAGCGCAGCCCCTCGACCGCTTCGCGCCAGTCGCCCTGGTCGGCCCATGAGTCGTTCCAAACGTGGAGCTGGAGGAGGTCGATCGTGTCGAGACCGAGGTTGCGCAGGCTGCGTTCGGCGCAGTCCCGCAGGTGTTCGGCGGGATACACGTCTTCGATGCGGGCCTCGTCGGGCGCGGGCCAGATCCCGTTCTTGGGCGGTACCTTCGTGGCCACGTGGATCGTCTCTGGGCGTGAGCCGACCACCTTGCCGACCAGTCGCTCACTGCGCCCATCACCATAGGCCAGCGCCGTATCGATGAAGGTGAGCCCGCGGTCGATGGCGTGGTTGAGCGCGGAGATCGATTCGTCGTCGTCAGCGCCGCCCCACTGCGTCCCGCCGATCCCCCAGGCGCCGTAGCCGATCTCCGACACCTCGATACCCGTTCGTCCCAGCGGGCGATACTCCATGTCAGGCCTTTCTCACTCCGAGAACCGACTCGAGCAGCTCGTACGGGAAAGCCTCCACCCGGTTGCCGTCGCGGCCCACCATCGGCTCGGCACTACAGAGCGCGTTGAGCACCGCCTCGTGCACCACCTCGCCGGCCGCCTCGAAGAGCAGGCGCACCTCCGGCGAGTCGTCTCGCAGGAGCCCCAGCTCCACCAGCGACTCGCTGGTGTGGGGCACCCGGTGGGCGGTCGAGAAGGCGATCACGTACTCGCCGCTGGCGTTGGAGGCAAACGACCCGGCCTTCGCCAGGCCGAACGTCGCGCGCCCCGCGAGGCGGCCCAGCTGGCGTTCTGAGAGCGGGGCGTCCGTGGCGAGCACGACCATCACCGAGCCGCCCTGGGCCGGCGGCTCGGGCTCCGCGGGTGCCGCTTGCGCCGCGGCGGCCTCGCCGACCAGCAGGTGCAGGTCGCGCCGAGCTCCGTAGTTGGGATTCACAAGGCAGCCCAGCACGCCGGCGTCGGTGATCCGCGACGCGCCGCCGATCCCCGCCTTGAAGCCGAAGGTGGTGGTGCCCGTTCCGGCCCCCAGGGCGCCCTCCCTCGTTTCGGCGGGCGAGGCGGCGGCGATGGCCTCGAGGGCGTGCTCGGGTCTCACCGCCAGGGCACGGGCGTCCGACAGCCAGCCGTCGAAGCACTCCGCCACGATCACGTTGACCGTGTCGCGATCGCGCGCCGCATCGGGGCTGTGCCGCAGCAGGTGAATGAGCCCGCCCTCCCACACCGGGCCCACCGACAGCGTCGACGTGAGCAGCAGCGGGCTCTCGATCGTGCCCAGCTCCGCGAGCTGCGACAGGCCGGCCGGCTTGCCGTAGCCGTTGACCACATGGCAGGCGCCGAGGACATTTTGCTCGTAGACGTTGCCGGCGTGGGGCAGCACGGCTGTGACGCCCGTACGCAGCCGCTCGCCCTCGTTGAGCGTGCAGTGGCCGACCTGCACCCCCGGCACGTCGACGATCGCGTTCAGGTCGCCGGTCTGGAACCGGCCAACCGCGTAGCCCAGCTCGCGCAGTCGCTTGCGCACGGGCGGCAGCATATGGCCGCCGCCCCGCTATCGGCCGCCCCAGGCCTGTGGGATGTACCTGGAAACTCGTGTCGAGCTCGATGTCGCCATGTCGAGCACTTTCACCTCGAGTCCCATGACACCCATGAGGTTGACTTCACACCGTCAGCGCAAGGACGCCCACGGCTCCTCTTCGAAGACATCGATCACCGAGTAGCCGTCGTCGCCGGCCGTCGGGGTCAGGATCACCGAGAGCTTGGCGTCCTCGTCGCCGACGGTGAACGAGGCGTGGACCACGTTCGTCGGGATGTAGACCGCCTCTCCGGGGGCGAGCTCGTGCTTGTCCTGCTCGAGCCACTGCTCGATGCGCCCCTCGCGCACCCAGATGATCTCCTCCTGCTCGGGATGGCGATGGAAGGGGTGTCCCTGACCGGGCGACAGCCTGACGTCCATGACGCACAGTCCCGTCGACCCGGTGAGCGACGGCCGCGCGACCCACCCGCTCTCCCCCCACTCGAAGCTCTCACGCTCGATGTCCTCACTGGTGATGAATCTGCCGTTCACGCTCGTTCCTTGATCGGGATGGACTTGAAGCGCCTCATGTTCTCGGTCATGGCAACCTCGGTGGGAAGGCGCTCCATGCTCGACGCGCCGAAGAACCCGACCACGCCGTTCGTGCGCTCGATGACCGCCTGGGCGTCGTCGGGCTCGGCGATCGGCCCGCCATGGCAGAGGCAGAGGATCTCGGGGTTGACCTGCACGGCTGCGTCACGAAGCGCCTGGACGCGCTCGATGGCCTCGTCGAGCGAGAGGCCCGTCTGCGCACCGATCGAGCCGCCGGTCGTCAGCCCCATGTGCGGGACCAGCACGTCGGCGCCGGCGTCGGCCATCTTCCGCGCCTCGTCCTCGGTGAAGACGTAGGGGGCCGTCAGGAGGTCGAGCTCGTGGGCGTGCCGGATCATGTCGACCTCCAGGGCGTAGCTCATGCCCGTCTCCTCCAGCCCTGCTCGGAAGGTCCCGTCCATGAGCCCGACGGTCGGGAAGTTCTGCACGCCGCTGAAGCCCGCTTGCTTGACCTCCTCCAGGAAGACGGGCATAAGCCGGAACGGGTCGGTGCCGCAGACGCCGGCCAGGACAGGAGTCTCGGCCACGACCGGCAGCACCTCGCGGGCCATGTCCATGACGATCGCGTTGGCGTCGCCGTAGGGCATCAGGCCGGCGAGCGAGCCACGGCCGGCCATCCGGTAGCGCCCCGAGTTGTAGATGATGATGAGGTCGGCGCCCCCGGCCTCGGCGAGCTTGGCCGACAGCCCGGTGCCGGCGCCTGCGCCGATCACCGGGCGTCCCTGCTGCACCTCGGCGCGCAGCGGCGCCAGCGCCTCCTCGCGAGTCACCGGTTCTCCTGGACGAGCTCGTGCAGGCGATCGGCCATCGCGGTGGCGAAGGCCGGGTCGTTGACATCGGTGTCGAGCTCCTGCACCTCCACGCGCGCGCCATCGAGGTGCTCGCGCAGGGCGTCGAAAAGGGCCTCGTCGGCCTCGCGGTCATGGAAGGGCTGGCCGTCGACGTCGATGGCCGACACGCCGCCCAGCGGCACGAAGAGGACGGTAGGCGAGCCGGCCCGGTTGAGCTTCTCGGCAATCCGCCTTCCGAGCTCGGCGTTCTCGGAGGGGGTTGTGCGCATGAGCGTGATCGTCGGGTTGTGGACGTACAGTGTGCGGTCGGCAAAGCGCTCCGGCACCGTGTCGCGAGGTCCGAAATTGACCATGTCAAGCGCCCCCAGCGAGACCACCTGGGGCACGCCGGCCTCACCCGCCGCCTCGAGGCGGTCCGGTCCCGCCGAGAGGACGCCGCCGACGAGGTCGTCGGCCAGCTCGGTCGTCGTGAGGTCGAGCACCCCGGCGAGGAAGCCGCCGGTCGCCAGCGCCTCCATCGACTGTCCCCCGGTGCCCGTGGCGTGAAAGACCAGCACCTCATAGCCCAGCTCCTCCAGGCGCTCGCGGGCGCGGGTGACCGCCGCGGTGGTCACACCGAACATCGTCGCGCCGACCAGAGGCCGTGCCTCGCGCGCGGCCGGCACTGTGGCCCCGGCCATTCCCGCGATCGCCCCCGCCGCGTTCGCCAGGATCCGCTCGGAGATCTGATTGATCCCCGCGATGTCGACGACGGAGTACATCATCGTCACGTCCTTGGCCCCGACGTAGGGCCGCGTGTCGCCCGAGGCGACCGTCGACACGATCAGCTTCGGCACGCCCACCGGCAGGTTGCGCATCGCGGCCGCCGCGATCGAGGAGTTCCCCGACCCGCCCACCGCGGCGGCTCCCTGCAGCCGGCCCTCATCATGCAGCCGGCCGAGCACGATCCCGGCGCCGCGCCCCATGACCTCGACCGCGCGGCCACGGTCCGCCTCGGCCACGAGCTCGCTGTGGTCGGCCGCGGCCGCCTCCGCCACCTCCTCCCGCGATATGTCGGCCCGCACCTGCGGCTCGTCGAGCACGCCCACGTCCACGAGCACGACCTCGAGGCCGGCCTCGCGCACCCGGTCGCGCATGTACTCCAGCTCGTGGCCCTTCGTGTCGAGGGTCCCCACGAGGACGACGGTCGAGTCGCCCGCCATCAGGCCCGCTCGACTCCCAGGTAGCGGCGCTGGGCCTCCGGATCGTTGGCGATCTCGTCGGCGGTGGTCTCGGTGAAGATGCGCCCGCCCACCATCACGAGCTGGCGCTCGGCCAGGGCGGTGGCCACGGCCAGGTTCTGCTCGACGACCAGGATTGCGAGCCCCTCGCCGCTCAGGCGCCGGAAGGTCTCGGTCAGCGACTCGATGATCGCCGGAGCCAGGCCCTCGGAGGGCTCGTCCATGAGGAGCAGCCGGGGATTGGTGAGCAGCGCGCGGCCGATGGCCAGCATCTGCTGCTCGCCGCCCGAGAGCTGCATGCCGCCGTTCTTGCGCCGCTGGGCAAGGCGGGGGAAGAGCTCGTATACGGCGTCGGGAGTCCAGCGCTCGCCGCCACCGCGCGGAGCGACCATGCGCAGGTGCTCGTCGACGGAGAGCGACTCGAACAGCCGCCGGCCCTGCGGGACATAGCCGATGCCCAACGCCGCGATCCTGTAGGACGCACGCCCGACGCATTCCTCGCCCGCGAAGCGGATGGAGCCTCGGGTGGTGGCCGGACGGATCTGCATGATCGCGTTGCAGAGGGTCGTCTTGCCCATGCCGTTGCGGCCGATGATGGCCACGGGCTCGTCGCGCATGGTGAAGCTGACGCCCTGCAGCACGTGCGCGGGGCCGTAGAACGCATCGAGGTCCGAGATCTCGAGCAGGGAGCCCTCGTCGGCGTCCAGCTCGACCACCACGTCGACGTCGCTGCGTGCGTCACCCTCGTCCCCGCCACCGGCGCCTGCCGCGCTCACCGCTGCTCCTCCTCGTCCCCGACTTTGCCCCCCAGGTAGAGGTCGTGCACCAGCTGATTCGAGCGGATCTCGTCGGGGGTGCCCTCGACGATCTTCTGACCGTCGTGCATCATCGTCACTGTCTTGGCCACCCGCAGGGCGACGTCCATGTCGTGCTCGATGAGCACCAGGGTGATGTCCGGGTCGAGCTCGAGCAGCATGTCGGTCAGCGCGACCCGTTCGCCGCGCGAGAGGCCCGAGGCGGGCTCGTCGAGCAGCATCAGCTTGGGGTCCACAGCCCGCGCCATGCCCACCTCGAGCTGGCGCTGCTCGCCGTGGGAGATCGAGCCCACAAGCGCCTCGACCTTGGGGCCCAGGCCCACCTCGTCGGCGAGCACACGCGCGCGCTCGCGCAGCTCGCGGTCTACCGCACGGCGATGCAGGCGCAGGTGCCCCTTGCGCGTCCCGAGCACCGCCAGGTAGAGGTTGTCCTCCACCGACAGGCCGAGGAACAATCGGGACTTCTGGTAGGTGCGGCCCATGCCCAGCCGCGCGCGGCCGGGTGCCGAGACCTCGCCGACGTCCCGGCCGAGAAAGAAGATCGAGCCCGATGTGGCCGGCATGTCGCCTGAGATCACGTTGAACAGCGTGGTCTTGCCCGCGCCGTTGGGCCCGAGGATGGCGCGGCGCTCGCCGTGCGCGACGTCCAGGTCGACGTCACGCACGGCATCGAGGCCGCCGAACCGCCGGCCGACCCCGCGCAACCGCAGGATCGGCTCGGCCTGTTCGGATACTGCCTCCGTCACGGACCCCCTAGCCTCCGATGACCTTCGGCTTCTCGGTCTTGCCAAGCCACGGGATGTCCCGCTTCTCGCAGGGAGGGTAGGTCCGGCCGGGCGCCGGGGTGTTGTCGCCGAACGTGCCCCCGAACGTCTGGTCAACGTCCGGCACGTTGCCCACGGTCTTCGTGGCCAGCCCCTGGTCGCCCTCGACCAGCTGCAGGTAGTACTGGTCGGTGATCGCCTGGCGGTTGTCGTCAAGCGTGATCTTGCCGTACGGAGCGTTCAGCGAGATCTGTGCCAGGGCGTCCTGCAACTCCTTCTGGTCGCCGGAAATGTCGCCCCCGACTTCCTTGAGCGCCTCGATCAGCCCCCACGTGTTCACGAAGAAGCTGTAGGTGAACACGCTGGCCGCCTGAGGTGCCGACTCGCCACCGGGCGGGATGTCCTTGAACCACTTGCCGATGATCTGGTTGGCGTAGTACTGGGCCTCCGGGGTGTCCAGATCGCCGGCCGTACCCGCACCGCCGGCGTACACGCCCGCAACGCGCGGTCCGAGCTGCTCGAACTGCGACGGGGTGCCCCAGAACACGTTGCCCAGGAACTTCTTGGCGTCGATCGGCCCCTTGGCCTGCTCGTAGGCCTTCAGGAACGGGATCAGTCCGGCGCCGCCGACGGCGACGAACGTACCGTCGACGTCGTCCGGCAGCTGCTGAGCGAAGGACGAGTAGTCCGTCGTGTTCAGCGGCGGGAAGACCCGCTTGGTGACCTGTCCGCCGGCCGCGCAGAACTCCGAGATGAAGCCGGCCATCGACGTCCAGCCGAAGCTGTAGTCGTCGCCGATCACCGCCGCCGTCTTCCAACCGAGCTCGTTGTAGGCCAGGTCGCCCAGGCCGGCGTTGAACTGCGCGCCGTCACCGTTGAAGCGGGCGAAGTTCGGCGCCCGCACCTTGAGCGTGGTGTCCTGTGCGCCGGCCGCACCGTTGACGAAGGTCTTGTCCGGGTGCTGCTTGGCGTAGTTGGCCACCGCGATCGACTCATCGCCCGAGAGCGGGCCGATCATGACGTCCGCGCCGAGCTGCTCCATCAGCCGCCGCGTTTCCTTGATGGCCGTGCCTGACGTGTCGTCGCCGCATCCGACGCCCACGAGCTCGAGCGGGTGCCCGTTGATCGCGCCGCCGGTCCATCCGTCGCGCGGCTTGTCCGGGTTCTTCGGCTTGGCGCCGGCGAACTGAGCCAACGCCGAGACGGCTCCGGCCATGTTCTGGTTGTCGAAGGAGCCGAACGCGCCCTTGCACTCAGAGAGCACGGCGACCTTGATCGGCGACTTGCTGCCGCCAGTCTCCTGCTTGACCGGGGCGTAGCCCGGGGGCGCCTTCGTGGTCGGCGCGGCCTCCTCGGAGGCGCCGCCGCCGCCGCCACTGTCCTCGTCATCGTCGCCGCCGCAGCCCGCGAAGGCGAGCGCCGCGATGCCCAGAAGAAGCGCAAACCACATCAGGCCGCGCCTCCGTTTCGTTACCTCTGACATTGCCTTTTCTCCTCCTCTCGCCGTGGACCCATCCCCGGCGGTGTCGTTCTACGAGCCCGTGAGCGTCGATGATCCACGCTCACCTGCCGGCACAGCGCCGGCCGAACCTCCTTTTTCCCCGGTTGTCTCACCCGGGCTGGACGGACCGCGCAGCCGCCCGACCGTCCGCTCCCACAGGCCGACCAGGCCGTAGGGGGACACGAGCACGATGACCAGGAAGATCAACCCGATCAGCGTGTGGAACCGCTCGGCCACGAAGCCGACGTCCTGCGCGTAGTTGTTGATCAGGACGAATACGAACGCCCCGACCCACGCCCCCTCGAGCCGGAACAGTCCGCCGATGACGGCGATCAGGAGCACGTCGATCGTCGCGGTGAGGTCGATGGTCGACGGCGCGATCTGCGCGTTCCACCAGACGAAGAGAATCCCGGCCAGCGCAGCGATGAAACCCGCGAGGGTGAACGCGAGCACGCGGTGCCACGTCACGCTGTAGCCCAGCGAGCGCATCCGCACCGGGTCGTCGCGAATCCCCTGCAGGGTCAGCCCGAAGGGAGTGCGGGCGACGTAGCGCAGCCCGAGGTAGACGAGCGCCGCCACCAACAGCGTCGCGAAGTAGAGGCGGTCGGGGTGGACCGTGCGGTCGAAGAAGCCGGGGATGGGGATCCCGCTGATCCCGCCGAAGCCCGACACGCTCGTCACCTGGCCGAAGACGAGGTTTGCGATCACACTGAAGACGAGCGTGATCATGAGGAAGTAGATGCCGTAGCTGCGGCTGGCCAGGACGCCGAAGATGAAGGCCACCACGACCGCAATGGCGATGGCCATGAGGATGCCGGGCACGGGCTCCCAGCCGAGGTTCAGGCCCTTGGTGTTGCCGGTGGTCGTGAGGTTGCCGAGCGCGAACCCCGCGATGCCGTAGATCGCCACCTGGGCGAGGGACACCATTCCCCCGTCGGCCGAGAGGAAGATGAGGCTGGCCGCGACGATGCCCAGGAACATCGTCTGGGTCAGCAGCGTGCCGACCCAGTACTCGCTGACGATGAGCGGTGCGAACAGCGCGAGCATCACGAGAAGCGCTCCGACCACGCGGTCGGGCGTGAGACGGGAGCTCGCCGCAGCGTTCATGCGGGCCGGCCGAACAGCCCGAGCGGCCGTACGGCGAGCACGACCGCCAGCAGCACGAACGTGAAGATGATCGAGTAGAACGTGTAGTTGGACGGGAGGTAGGCGGCAGCGAAGTTCGTGGTCAGGCCCAGCAGCAGCGACCCGATGGCGGCTCCACCAATGGACCCCATGCCGCCGATGATCACGACCACCAGCGAGTTGAGAAGCCAGAGCCCGTCGACCCCGGGCGCGAGGCTAGCGAACGAGCCGCCCATGGCGCCCCCGATGCCGGCGAGCGCCGACCCGATGAAGAAGGCGATCGCGAACGTCAGCTGGATGTTCACCCCGAGGGCGGAGACCATGTCGCGGTCGTCGACGCCCGCCCGGATCACCATCCCGGTGCGCGTGCGCTTGAGCCAGAACCACAGCGCCCCCCCGATGAACAGACCCACGCCGAGGATGACGATGCGCGTGAGCGTGTACTGCACCTCCGCGACCTGCAGATCGAGGAACTTGTCGAAGGTCCGGGGCCACGAGATGTCCTTCGCGACGCCGCCGAAGTGGGCGAGCATCTGATCGGCGGCGATGATCGAGATCGCGATCGTGATCAGCGCTTGGCGCAGCTCCTGGCCCTGGTTCCAGCGCAGGAAGGCCTGCTGCATCAGCAACCCGACCCCGCCGACGATGAGCCCCGCCGCCAGCAGGGGCAGGAACCAGTTCATCAAGCTGACCTGGGCGCTCGAGACGCCGAGGGCCGACCCGGCACCCGGCACCAGATCGCGCTGCAGCTCGAGCGCGATGTAGCCGCCCAGCAGGAAGAACGCTCCGTGGGCCATGTTCACGACGCGCATGAGGCCGAAGATGAGGGTGAAGCCGCTGGCGACGATGAAGTACAACGCCGCCGCCGTGACGCCGTTGAGCAGCGTGATGAGAAAGTCCTTGGGGTCGTCGACGGCCGGGCCGAAGGTGGTGTCCGACGCGATGAAGAGGACCCAGACGATCGGGAACGCGATGACCAGCGCAAGCAGCACCAGGCCCATGATCCGCAGCGCCCGCCGCAGAGACACACTCGTGGAAGCCAAGCCGGGCGAAACTAACACCCCCCCGCATTCAAGCGCAAGTTGCATCCGGACGCTGCTGGATCAAGAGGCCCACGAACCCGATCGCGATCGCAGCCAGCACGATCGGCACGAGCCAGCCGAGCAGGTCCTACTCGGACGAGCCGACCGAGGGTGAGCTGAGGCTGAAGTTCAGCCCCTCGCTCTCCTCGGTGAACCAGCCCTTCGGCATCTCCAAGGCGAGGTAGCCGCCGAGCAGGTAGAGCGAGCCATGCGCCATGTTCACGATGCGCATCAGCCCGAAGATGAGCGTGAAGCCGCTCGCCACCACGAAGAAACAGCACCGAGAGCGTTATGCGGTTGAGCGTGACCGTCGCGGACTGCCGCACGTTCGCGGCGCCCTTCACCACGAGCCAGACCAGCACGACGGAGGCCGCCCCGAGGCCCAGGATCCTCAGCAGGATCTGGCTTCCGGGCAGGGTTTCCGCGGAGGGGTCAGCGGTTGCGGCCTGGTTGCGCCGAAGCGGTAAACGCATGCTTGACACGTATTGAAACTTCATGCAATGTTCGCTGTCAAGTCCTGAAGGCAGTTGACGGGTAGTGCAAAAGGAGTCCTTAACACTGTCACACCTCCACCGTCACCGAAGGGTTCCGGGCCGATCTGGAGAGAGAGCTCGGTGACGGCGTCGTCAGCGCAGTCTCCCGAGCGTCTCGACGCCTATGTGACGGACACCTACTGGCTGAGCGCTGCACGCGCAGGCGGAGGGGCACCGCTGGGGCGGCCCGAGCTGGTGGCGCGCCCGACTTCCGAGGCAGAGGTGGCGACGACCGTGCGCGTGGCGGCGCGAGCACGGCGTGCCAGTGGTGGCCTGGGGCGGCGGGTCGGGAACCCAGGGCGGATCGGTGCCTGTGCACGGCGGCCTGGTGATCGACCTGACCGGACTCGACCGGATCGTCGAAATCGACGAACGCTCCTACACCGTCACCTGCGAGGCAGGTGTGAACGGAGACCGCCTCGAGAGCGAGCTGAACGCACGCGGTCTGATGCTTCCTCACTACCCGGCGTCGTCGCGCTGGGCCACCGTGGGCGGCTACGTGGCGGCGCGCGGATCGGGCGTGCTCTCCACGCGCTACGGCAAGATCGAGGACCTGCTGCTCTCCCTGCGGGTGGTGCTCGCGAGCGGCGAGGTGATCGAAACCGTTCCCGTGCCCCGCCACGCGGTCGGGCCGGAGCTGACCCAGCTCTTCGTCGGCTCCGAGGGCACGCTGGGGATCATCACCCAGGTGACCCTGCAGATCGTTCCCCTGCCGGCGGTGAGGCGCTTTGCCACCGTGCGCTTCCCGTCGATCGGAGCCGGCGTGGACTCGATCCGTCGAGCGCTCGCCGTCGGGGTACGGCCCTCCGTGATTCGCATGTACGACGACGAAGCCACCCGGCTGGCGCTATCGCCCGTCGTTGGCGAGCCGCTCGATGGCGTCTGCACCGTGCTCTGCTTCGAGGGCGAGCCGGGAACCGCCGAGGCGGAGGAGGCGGCGACACTGGCGCTTGCTCACGACGCCGGCGCGACCAAGCTGGATTCCGCTCTGGCCGAGACCTGGTGGAACCGGCGCTACGACTTCTACGTGCCGCCCCACCAACCCGTGCTGCCCTCGGTTTGGGGCACGATCGACGTGGTGGCCACCTACGCCAAGATCGAGGCCGTTTACGACGCTCTACGCGCTGCGGTGAAGGAGCCCTTCGCCGACGTCGACCTCCAGCTTCGGATGCACTTCTCGCACTGGTATGCGTGGGGGACGATGATCTACGCCCGCTTCGTGATCCCCGATGGCGGAGGGGGACCCGGTGCCGTAGAGCTTCACGACCGCGTCTGGGCGGATGGGCTGGAGGCCGCCTTCTCTGCCGGAGGCGTGATGAACGATCACCACGGGGTGGGGCTCAAGCTGGCGCCCTACATGGAGCGCCAGCACGGAGCGTCGCTCGATGCCATGCGCCGGATCAAGCATGCGCTCGATCCCGACGGGATTCTCAACCCCGGAAAGCTCGGACTATAGAACCAGGAAAGAGGAGACCCCTTTGAAGTTCGCCATGCACAACTGGATGCGAGCTGAGCCGATCGAGGACACCATCGCGCGCCTCGGCAAGAGCGGCTACGACGCGATCGAGATCTCCGGGGAGCCCGCCGTTTGGGACACCGACGAGGTCAAGGGCCTGATGGACAAGCACGGAGTCGGTTGCTGGGGCTCGGTCACGCTCATGACCGGCGGGCGCGACCTCGTGCACGAGGACAAGTACGTCCGACGGGGATCGATCGACTACGTCAAGGACACCATGAGCCAAGTCGCGGCGTGGGGCGGCGAGATCATCACGATCGTGCCCTCGACCGTAGGCAAGGTCGTGCCGATGGGCTCGCCCGAGGACGAGTGGGCGTGGGCGGTCGAAGGCCTCAAGGAATGCCAGGCTCACGGCGAAAAGGTGGGCGTGCGCATCGGCCTCGAGCCGCTCAACCGGTTCGAGACGTACTTCATCAACCGCACCGACCAGGCGCTCGCGCTGGCCGAGGACGTGGGCGGTAACTGCGGAGTGAGCCTGGACATCTTCCACATGAACATCGAGGAAGCGGACTGGCCGCAGGCCATCCGCAGCGCGGGTGACAAGCTCGTCGACTTCCACGTGGCCGACAACAACCGGATGCCCCCGGGCCAGGGAGCCGTCGACTGGGAGAAGCTGATGCAGACCCTGGACGAGGTGGGCTACGGAGGCTGCGTGACCGTCGAGTTCGTGGCCACGGTCGACCGCAGCCGCATCTCCGAGCGCACCGAGATCACGGACGCGTCGGAGAGCGAGAGCTCGCAGGGCATGGAGCAGTTCCTGCGCGACCACGGCACCGGCACGGTGCCGGCGGCGCTCTACGACCAGTACGTACAGGACTCGATCGACCGGCTCAAGAAGGCGGCCGAGTCGGTGGGCCAGGCCGTTTGAGCGATTCGCCCCGGATCGCGCTGATCGCCACGCTCGACACCAAGGGCGACGAGACCGCGTACGTTCGCGATCGCATAGGCGCCCTCGGCGGGACGGCGATCGTGATCGACTCGGGCATCCTCGGCGAGGCCGTGGGCTGCGAGGCCGACGTGCCGCGCGCCGAGGTCGCCCGGGCGGGCGGGTACGAGCTCGATGCGGTGCGCGCCGCCGGCTCGCGCGGCGCGGCGGTCGAGCAGATGCAGAAGGGCGTGCGCGCGGTGCTCGAAGGCCTCTGGGCCGACCGCCGCGTGGACGGCGCGCTCTGCCTGGGCGGCGCGGAGGGGGCCCTGCTCGGCGCCGCGGCGATGGCCGCCCTGCCGGTCGGCGTGCCCAAGCTGATCGTCTCTCCCTCGGCCTCGGGCCGCCGGCCCTTCGGGCCGTTCGTGGGCGAGGGCGACACGCTGGTGATGCACTCGGTGATCGACATCCTCGGGATCAACCCGATCTCGCGGGCGATCTTCGACAACGCCGCCGCCGCGGTGGTGGGCATGGCTCGCGATGCGGGCCGCCCCGCCGAGGCGCTGGGCGAGCGCTGCGTGGCGATCACGATGCTCGGGCACACCACACCTGCCGTCATGCGCATGCTGCCGGCGCTCGAGGCCGGCGGCCACCAGCCGGTCGTGTTCCACGCCAACGGAGTCGGCGGCCCGGCCATGGAGCGCCTGATCGAGGCCGACGCCATCACCGGCGTGATCGACTTCACGCTGTCCGAGCTGGCCAACGCCATGCACCCGACCGGCATCCACGCCACCGGCCCGCGCCGCCTGACCGTGGCCGGTGAGCACGGGCTTCCGCAGGTGGTGGTTCCCGGCTGTGTCGACTTCTTCAATCAGGGCGCCCGGGAGGAGCTGCCCGAGCGCTACCGCCAGCGCAAGCAGTACTTCCACAACCCCGTTGCCACCCTGGTGCGCCTGACCGCCGACGAGGAGGCCGCGCTCGGCCGCGTGGTCGCGGAGCGGCTCTCCGGCGCGCGCGGTCCGGTGCGCGTGGTCTGCCCGACGGGTGGATTCTCGCTCGCCGACGTGCCCGGCGGCGACCTGTGGGACCCCGAGGCGGACGCCGCCTTCATAGACGCCCTGCGCGATGCGCTGCCTCCCGAGATTCCCTTCGAGGAGGTCGACGCCCACGTGGACGACCCCGAGTTCGCCGACCTCGTCGCCGCGCGCTACCTCACCCTGGCCAAGGAGACCGCAGATGTCATCTGAGGAAACCATCCGCTCGCATGCACCGCATGCTCGCGGCCAAGCCCCCGTATCGAACTGCCTGCTGGATCTGGCTCCACCCGACATCGCGTGGTTTCGCGAACGCTCGGACATCGTGCTGATCCCGATCGGGTCGTGCGAGCAGCACGGCGCCCACCTGCCGCTGGGCACCGACACCATCACCGCGCTCGAGGTCTCCAAGCGCGCGGCTGAGAAGGCCGAGGTGCCCTACGCCCCACCCTTCTGGGCGGGCTACTCGCCCCAGCACATGCGCGAGCCGGAGACCGGCGTGGGCACGATCACCTTTCGGGCTTCGACCGTCGTCGAGGCCTGGTACGACATCGCCCGCTCCCTGATTCATCACGGCTGGAACAAGCTGATCTTCGTGAACGGGCACGGCTCGAACACGAAGGTGATCGATCCGCTGCTGCGCCGAGTGAAATACGAGACGGGCGCGATCGTCGGGCTCTACAAGCCCTACGCCGAGCGCTACATCGGCATGCTGGAGGACCTGCTGGAGAACCCGCCGGAGGAGACGCCGGGCTGGCACGCATCAGAGCTCGAGACCTCGCAGGTGATGGCCCACGACGCCGCGCTGGTGCGCATGGACCGCGCCGAGACCGACCGAGCCCAGGTGCCGAAGTGGCTGCCTCAGTCCTTCGTCAAGCGCGACGGCGCCCCCGACGTGGCCTTCCAGGGCTACCAGTACTTCACATTCCCGATGGACCACAACGAGTTCTCGCGCACGGGCGTGATCGGCAACCCGATGACCGCCACGCGCGAGAAGGGAGAAGAGGCACTCAACCGCTTCGCCGATCACCTCGTCGCCGCGATCGACGAGTTTCGCCCGCTGGAGACCGACATCAAGCGGCGCGAGTTCGAGGACCGAGTTTGACGTGAGCCCGACGGTGCCACCCGCTCTGCGCCGCGCCCAGATGCTGGAGCGGATTCGCCGCGAGGGCGGCGTGTCGATCGCCGAGTTGGCCGACAGGCACGCCGTATCGACCATCACCGTCCACCGCGACCTCGCCGAGCTATCCGCGGACGGCCTGATCGAACGGGTGCACGGGGGGGCACGGGCGATCAACGGGCAGGCGAGCGGCGAACGTATCGAGACCGCCTGGGACGGCAGAGTGGCCCAGAGCCGCGAGGCCAAGGCCGCCATTGCCGCGCGCGCCGCCCGGCTCGTGAACGACAACGCGACGATCTTCCTCGACTCGTCCTCGACCTGCCTGGCACTGGCCCGCGCCCTCGAGGCCGACCCTCCCCAGATGGTCACGCTGGTCACCAATTCGCCGGCCATCGCCTTCGAGCTGTCGGCCGAGTCGATACACGTGATCGTGACTCCGGGCGAGGTCGATCAGCACATGCGGCTGATCGGCGGGCGCTGGGCCTACGAGTTCCTGTCCGAGCTGAACATCGACGTGGCCTTCATATCGGCCGCCGGCATCACACTCGAACAGGGTCTCACCACCTCACGAAGGCCGCTGGCCGATGTGGTCAACGCCGCCCGCGCCGTGGCCCGCAGCTGCGTGGCGCTGGTGGACTCCAGCAAGTTCGGGCGCTCCTCGCTGCTGACCATGTCGCGTAACGAGGAGCTCGACCTGCTGATCGTCGACTCCGGCCTGCCGGACGCGACCGTTGAGGAATACCGCCGGGCCGGCGTGCCAATCGAGGTGGCCGGCCAGATTCAACCCGCGAACTGAGAGAGAGACGCACGATGGCACGACCAGTCACGTTGTTCACCGGCCAGTGGGCCGACCTTCCGCTGGAGGAGCTGGCCGCCAAGTGCGGCGAGTGGGGCTTCGACGGCCTCGAGCTGGCCTGCTGGGGGGACCACTTCGACGTCGACGCGGCGCTGGCCGATGACGGCTACGTGCGCTCCAAGCGCGAGCTGCTCGAGCGCCACGGGCTCGAGTGCTGGGCCATCGGCGCGCACCTAGTCGGCCAGGCGGTGTGCGATCCGATCGACTCGCGCCATCAGGCCGTGCTGCCCGAGGGCGTCTGGGGCGACGGCGACCCCGAGGGGGTGCGCCAACGCGCCGCCGAGAAGATGAAGGACACCGCTCGCGCTGCGGCCAAGCTGGGCGTGGGCGTGGTCACCGGCTTCACCGGCTCGCCGGTGTGGCACATGCTCTACTCCTTCCCGCCCAACGACTGGGACGAGGTACAGCGCGGCTACGAGGAGTTCGCCGAGCGCTGGAACCCGATCATCGACGCCTTCGACGAGGAGGGCGTGAAGTTCGGGCTCGAGGTCCACCCCACCGAGATCGCCTACGACTTCCCCACCACCGAGAAGACGCTCGAGGCCATCGGCCGGCGCGAGGGCTTCGGCATCAACTTCGACCCCTCCCACTTCGCCCACCAGTTCCTCGACTCGGGCGCGTTCATCGAGCAGTTCGCCGACCGCATCTACCACGTGCACGTCAAGGACTCGATCAAGCGCCTCGACGGACGCCGGTCGATACTCGGCTCACACATCGACTTCGGCGAGCCCGAGCGTGGCTGGACATTCGTGTCACCCGGTCACGGCGACGTCGACTTCGAGGACGTGTTCCGCGTGCTCAACCGGATCGGCTACGACGGGCCGCTCTCGATCGAGTGGGAGGACTCGGGGATGGACCGCGACTGGGGCGCGCCCGATGCGCTTCAGTTCGTCCGCCGCACCGACTTCTCCCCCTCGACGGTGGCCTTCGACGCCGCCTTCGCGCGGGAGGGCTAGGCGAGATGGCCGACGTGGAGGAGATCGGCATCGGCATGCTGGGCTACGCCTTCATGGGCAAGGCCCACTCCAACGCCTACAGGACGCTGCCCTACATGGCCTGGCCGCCACCCTATGTGCCCAAGCTGGTGGCGATCGCCGGGCGCAACGAGGAGGCGGTGTCCGAAGCCGCCCAGCGCTACGGCTTCGAGGACTACGTGACCGACTGGCGCGAACTGGTGGGCGACGACCGCGTGCAGGTGTTCGACAATTCGGGGCCGAACAACCTGCACACCGATCCCTCGATCGCGGCTGCCGAGGCGGGGAAGCACGTGATCTGCGAAAAGCCGCTGGGGCGCGATGCCGAGGAGTCATATGACGCCTGGCAGCGCGTGGACGCCGCCGGTGTCAAGCACATGTGCGCCTTCAACTACCGCTTCGTGCCCGCCGTGCGGCTGGCGCGGGCGATCGTCGAATCCGGCGATCTCGGGCAGATCACCCACTTCCGCGGGTCCTACCAGCAGGAATGGGGAGCGACCGACGACGAGGCCTGGCGCTTCGACAAGGCGCTTGCGGGCTCGGGAGCGCTCGGCGACCTCGGCGCCCACGTGATCGACCTGGCGCGCTACGTCGTCGGCGAGATCGAGTCGGTTGCCGGCACCACCGCCACCTTCAAGCACGGCCGCGACGTCGACGACGCGGTCGAGTCCGTCGTCACCTTCGACAACGGCGCAGTCGGAACGATCGAGGCCACGCGCTTCGCCGCCGGGCGCAAGAACGCCTTCCGCTGGGAGATCAACGGGACGGAGGGGTCGATCGCCTTCGACCTGGAGCGGCTGAACGAGCTGCAGGTGCACATCGCCGGGTCGAGCCCGGGCGTGTCGGCGCAGGGCTTTCGCAACGTGCTCGTGTCCGAGGCCGACCATCCCTTCTGGGAGTGGTGGTGGCCCCACGGGCACATCATCGGCTGGGAGCACACCTTCGTCCACGAGATCCACCACCTGCTGAGCGCGATTCATGACGACTCGGACGTCGCGCCGCACGGGGCCACGTTCGAGGACGGCTACCGCTGCGCCGAGGTGTGCGACGCGATCTTGCGCTCGGCGGAGTCAGGTTCGCGCGAGGAGATCTCCTACCGGGACTGAACGCCAGCAACCAGGGCCGAGGAATAGGATCGGCGTCGATGACCACGGGCAACGGGCAGCTTGCTTCCTATGCCCACGGCATCGGCTCTGTGCCGCTGCTGGGCGAGACCATCGGTGCGAACCTCGAACGCACGGCGGCCCGGGTCCCAGAGGCCGATGCGCTCGTGTCGTGCCATCAGGACGCTCGCTTCGACTGGGCCGAGCTGAACTCCGCCGTCGACCGGCTGGCCCGCGGCCTGCTGGGACTCGGGCTCGAGAAGGGCGACCGCTTGGGGGTCTGGAGCCCCAACCGCTACGAGTGGGCCCTCACGCAGTACGCCACGGCCAAGCTCGGCGTGATCCTGGTGAACATCAATCCCGCCTACCGCACCTCCGAGCTCGAGTACGCACTGCGCCAGTCCGGCTGCCGCGTGGTGGTGACGGCCCCGGAGTTCAAGGGCTCGGACTACGGAGCGATGATCGAGGAGGTCCGCGGCGGGCTGCCCGACCTCGCGCATGTGGTTTCCCTCGATTCGCCCGAATGGGATGAGCTCGCCGCGGGCGGCGGCGGACCCGGCGAGGCGGAGCTGCGCGCGTGCATGGACGAGCTGGATTGCGACGACCCGATCAACATCCAGTACACGAGCGGCACCACGGGCCGCCCCAAGGGCGCCACGCTCACCCATCACAACATCCTCAACAACGCGCTGCTGCTGAGCGAGGTCCTCGGCTACACCGAGGCCGATCGCGTCTGCGTCCCGGTGCCGCTCTATCACTGCTTCGGCATGGTGATGGGCAACCTCGCGTGCAGCCTGAGCGGGGCCTGCATCGTCTATCCCGAGGACGCCTTCGAGCCGCTGGCGACGCTCCAGGCCGTGGCCGGTGAGCGCTGTACCAGCCTCTACGGAGTGCCCACGATGTTCATCGCCGAGCTCGACCATCCACGCTTCTCGGAGTACGACCTGTCGAGCCTGCGCACCGGCATCATGGCCGGCTCGCCCTGCCCGATGGAGGTCATGCGCCGGGTGGGGTCAGAGATGGGCATCGAGGAGGTCACGATCGCCTTCGGCATGACCGAGACCTCGCCCGTCTCGACGATGGTGCGCCGCGACGACACCCTCGAGCAGCGCTGCGAGACGGTCGGGCAGGCCATGGCGCACACCGAGATCAAGATCGTCGACCCGGACAGCGGACGCACGGTCCTGCGCGGCGAGTCAGGCGAGTTCCGCACCCGCGGCTACCTGGTGATGTCGGGCTACTGGGATGAGCCGGAGCGCACCGCGGAGGCGATCGACTCGGCGGGCTGGATGCACACCGGGGACCTCGCCACGTTGGACGAGGACGGCTATGTCCGCATCGTCGGGCGAAGCAAGGACATGATCATCCGCGGCGGGGAGAACGTCTATCCGCGTGAGATCGAGGAGTTTCTCTACAGCCACCCCGCGGTCGCCGATGTGCAGGTGGTCGGCGTGCCAGACGAGCGCTACGGCGAAGAGATCATGGCCTGGGTCATCAGCCGAGAGGGCGAGAGCGTGGAGGAGGACGAACTGCGGGAATTCTGCCGCGGGCAGATCGCCCACTACAAGATTCCTCGCTACGTCGCGGGCTGCAGCGAGTTCCCCATGACCGTCACGGGCAAGATCCAGAAGCACAAGCTGCGCGAGCAGGCGATCGAGCAGCTCGGACTGCTCACCTCGGCCGCTGGCCCACGCGGCTGATCCAAGCCGCCAGCTGGGGCTGCTCCGACACGTCCATGCGCTCGTGCAGCACCTGGTGGAACCGCTCGTCGTCCTCGGGCTGGATGTGCACGGCGTAGCGCAGGAACGGCCAGGCGATGCAGTCTGCGGCGCCGAAGTCGCCGAACAGGTACTCGCGACCGGTGAGCATCGCCTCGAAGAGCGTGAGCCGGCGCTGCATGCGGGCCCCCCAGCGCGCCAGCTCCTCCGAGTCCCCGGCGCCGTCGGCAACCAGGTTTGGCTCGCGCTTCCAGGCGCGATTGAACCAGTCGACGAATACCTCGACCTCCGCCGCCCGCGCCGGCTCGCGCGGAAACAGGGGCGGATCGGGTTGCAGCGCATCGAGGTGGTGAAGGATCCGCGTGGAGTCCGTGATCACCAGCTCGCCGTGCTCGAGCACCGGCACGAGGTCCTGGCCGCTGGCGGCGCGGACCGGCGTGCGGTCGCCCGGGGTCGACATCGATCCACTCCACGGCCAGGCCCTTGAACCCGAGCGCGAGCGCCACTCGCTCGACGTTGGTCGAGTAGGGAATCCGGTAGACGCGCAGCATCGCGGCGCGCCACAATAGCCGCCGCCTCCTTAGCAGCCTGGAGGAGACCCATGACAACCAAAACCGCCGTCGAGCCCGCGGCCGCCGTAGACCAGTGGCTGGCGAGCTTCGAGCAAGCGCTGACCGAAGGCGACACCCAAGCGGCAGCTGACCTCTTCGCAGAAGAGAGCTTCTGGCGCGACCTCGTGTCGTTCACGTGGAACATCAGGACGGTCGAGGGCCGGGCGGGGGTCAAGGAAATGCTCGATCACACGCTCGAGCACGCAAAGCCGCGCGGCTGGCACACGACCGAGCCGCCCGCCGAGGCCGAGGGCGTGACCGAGGCCTGGATCGAGTTCGAGACCGAGGTCGGGCGCGGGCAAGGCCACCTGCGGCTCAAGGACGGCGAGGCGTGGACATTGCTCACCACGCTCATCGAGCTCAAGGGCCACGAGGAGGACGCCGGCACCGATCGGCCCCAGGGGGTCGAGCACGGCGCGGACCCCGACCGCGAGACGTGGCTCGAGCGGCGCGAGCGCGAGGCCGCGGAGCTCGGCTATGAGACCCAGCCCGAGGTCGTGATCGTCGGCGGTGGGCAGGGCGGCATCGTGCTCGGCGCCCGCCTACGGCAACTGCACGTGCCGACGATCATCGTCGAGCGAAACGAGCGCCCCGGCGACTCCTGGCGCAAGCGCTACAAGTCGCTATGCCTCCACGATCCCGTCTGGTACGACCACCTTCCGTACATCAAGTTCCCCGAGAACTGGCCGGTGTTCTCGCCCAAGGACAAGATCGCAGACTGGCTCGAGATGTACACGCAAGTGATGGAGCTCGACTACTGGAGCTCGACCGAAGCCAAGAGCGCCAGGTACGACGACAAAGCCGGCGAGTGGATCGTCGTCGTCGACCGTGGAGGCGCGGACGTGACGCTGCGGCCCAAGCAGCTCGTGATGGCCACCGGGATGTCCGGCAAGCCGAGCGTGCCCGAGATCCCCGGGGCGGACGCCTTCAGGGGCGACCAGCACCACTCCTCACAGCACCCCGGGCCCGATGCCTACAAGGGCAAGCGCGCGGTCGTGATCGGCTCCAACAACTCAGCGCACGACATCTGCGCGGCGCTGTGGGAGAACGGCGCGGACGTGACGATGGTGCAGCGCTCCTCGACCCACATCGTGCGCTCGGACACGCTGATGGACATCGGGCTCGGAGCCCTCTACTCCGAGCAGGCAGTCGCCGCGGGGGTGACCACCGAGAAGGCCGACATGATCTTCGCGTCGCTGCCCTACCGGATCATGCACGAGTTCCAGATCCCGCTCTACGACCAGATGCGCGAGCGCGACGCCGACTTCTACGACCGGCTCGAGAAGGCCGGCTTCGATCTCGATTTCGGCGAGGATGGCTCGGGACTGTTCATGAAGTACCTGCGCCGCGGCTCCGGCTACTACATCGACGTCGGCGCCGCCGAGCTGGTGGCCGACGGTCACATCAAGCTGCAGTCCGGCGCCGTCGACAGGCTCACGGAGGACGGGGTGGTGATGGCCGACGGCACCGAGCTGCCGGCCGACCTCGTCGTGTACGCCACCGGCTACGGCTCGATGAACGGCTGGGCGGCCGACCTCATCTCCCAGGAAGTCGCGGACAAGGTGGGCAAGGTCTGGGGGCTCGGCTCCGACACGGCCAAGGACCCCGGCCCTTGGGAGGGCGAGCAGCGCAACATGTGGAAGCCCACCCAGCAAGAGGCGCTGTGGTTCCACGGCGGCAACCTGCACCAGTCGCGCCACTACTCGCTCTACCTCGCACTCCAGCTAAAGGCGCGGGCCGAGGGCATCGAAACGCCGGTCTACGGGCTCCAGGAGGTCCATCACCTCAGCTGACCCGACAAGGCCGGCCCCGCACCGGCGCGCATCGACTCCCCGCGGACCGGGTAAATGTTCCTATGACCCGCGCGGCAGAAAGAGGAGTCACATGTACGAGCACAACGGCGAGCAGTACTTCGTGATGGACAGCCACATCCATTTCTGGGACGCGAGCCCCGAGAACTGGGTGAAGGGGCAGGAGCAGTACGCGGAGGGCTGGATCGAGTGCTTCCACGCCTACATGAGCCTCGCGCCGGAAGAGACGCACTGGCCGATCGAGAAGTTCCGCAAGTACTCCGAAGAGGATTTCGTCAAGGACGTCTTCGAGGACGGTCACGTCGACGTGGGCGTGTTCCAGTCGACCTATCTCAAGTCGTGGTACAGCGAGGGCTTCAACACCGCCGAGCGCAACGCGCGGCTGGTCGAGAAGTACCCGGACAAGCTGATCGTCAACGGCCGCTGGGACCCGCGCGAGGGGGACGCCGGCCTCAGGCAGCTCGAGGAGGACGCGGAGCGCTACAACCTCAAGGGGGTAAAGCTCTACACGGCCGAGTGGCATAACGGCTCGCGCGGCTGGACGCTGAAAGACCCGGAGGCGGTGCCCTTCCTCGAGAAGTGCCAGGAGCTCGGGATCGTCAACCTCCACGTGCACAAGGGCCCGACGATCTGGCCGCTGGACAAGGATGCCTTCGACGTTTCCGACGTCGATCAGGCGGCCACGAGCTTCCCTGAGCTGAACTTCATCGTCGAGCACGTGGGCCTGCCGCGGATCGAGGACTTCTGCTTCATGGCCACGCAGGAACCCAACGTCTACGCCGGGCTGTCGGTCGTGATCGGAGCGCTCATGCACGCGCGCCCCCGCTTCTTCGCCAAGGTCATGGGCGAGTTGCTCTTCTGGGTGGGCGAGGACAAGATGCTGTTCGGCAGCGACTACGGCATCTGGGAACCCAAGTGGCAGGTCGAGGGACTGGTGGAATGGGATTACCCAGACGAGACGTTCTCCGACTACCCCGCGTTCACCACGGAGTCCAAGAAGAAGATCCTCGGTCTCAACGCGGCCGCTCTCTACGGGGTCGAGGTCCCGACCGAGCTTCAGCTGCCCGAAGGCGCCGGGACTCCGGCGGCGCGCGAGGACGCCGAGTTGGTCGAAGGCTCGGCGTGACGAGCCGCGGGCGCGTGCTCGAGGCGCTCGCCGAGGTCTATGACCCCGAGCTCGACGAGCCGATCACGGAGCTGCGGTTCGTCACCTCCTGCGAGGTGTCGGCCGATGGCGACGTCGACGTGCGGCTGCGGCTTCCGACACCTCAGTGCGCGCCGAATTTCGCCTACCTGATGGCGGCCGACGCGCGGGACGCGATGCGCCGCCTCCCGGAGGTCCGCCACGTCAGGGTCTTGCTCGAGGGCCACTACACCGGCGAGGAGATCAACGCTGCGATCGAGGGCGGAAAAGGGTTCGGAGAGGCGTTCCCGGGGGAGACCCAGGGCGAGCTGGACGCCCTGCGCCGCCTGTTCCAGCGCAAGGCTCTCGTCGCGCGCCAGTCGCGCCTGTGCGAGTCGATGCTGGCCGGCGGCGCCACCGCCGAGGAGGTCACCTCGCTGCGGGTGGCCGGCCTGCCCCAGGGAGACCCGGAGGCCCAGCGCTGCCTCGAGCTGCGGGAGCGGCTGGGCATCGCGGTGAGCGACGACGCCGCTGCGTTCGTGCTGCCCGACGGCCGGCCGATCGCGGCGACCGAGCTTCGCCACTGGCTGCGCACCGCGCGCCTCGTGCGTCTGAGCCTCGAGACCAACGGCGGGATCTGCCGCTCGCTGTTGCGCGTCCGCTACGACCTGCCCGACACAGAGGAGGTGGCCGCATGAAGGCAGCGAGGCTGCACGAGTACCACCAACCGCTCAAGCTCGAGGAGGTCGACGAGCCCAAGGCCGTGGGGCCCTTCGACGTGGTGGTGAAGATCGGCGCGGCGGGGCTGTGCCGCACCGACCTGCACATCCAGGAGGGGCAATGGGCCGAGAAGTCTGAGGTCGAGCTGCCCTACACCCCGGGTCACGAGAACGCGGGCTGGATCCACGAGGTCGGCTCGGGCGTGACCAACGTCGAGGTCGGAGACACGGTGATCGTGCACCCGTTCATCGCCTGCGGGCTGTGCCGGGCGTGCCGGCGCGGCGACGACATGCACTGCGCCACCGGCTCCTTCCCCGGCATCAACCGCGACGGCGGCTTCGCCGATTTCCTGTTCACCAGCGCCCGCTCGGTCGTGAAGCTCGACCCGTCGCTCGAGCCGGCGTCGATCGCCGCTCTGGCCGACGCCGGCCTCACCGCCATCCACGCGGTCAAGAAGGCGATCCCCGTGCTCGGCCCGGGCACACGCGCGGTGGTGATCGGGGCCGGCGGCCTGGGTCACATCGGCATCCAATGCCTCAAGGCAATGACCCCGACCGAGATCATCGTGGTCGACCCCAACGAGAAGGCGCTCGCACTGGCGGGCGAGCTGGGCGCCGACCACACCGTGAGGGTCGAGGGCCAGAGCCACATCGACACCGTCAAGGAGCTGACCGACGGTCTCGGCGCCGAGGCGATCATCGACTTCGTGGGCGAGAACGGCGCGGTGGAGGACGGCGTGGAGATGATCCAGGACGGGGGCTTCTACTACGTCATCGGCTACGGCCAGAACATCGACATCCCGACCATCGACGTCATCTCGCGCGAGATCTCCTTCATCGGCAACCTGGTGGGCACCTACGTCGACCTGCAGGACCTGATGACCCTCACCGCGCAGGGCCAGGTCACGCTGCACACCAGCACCTACCCGCTCGACGCCATCAACGACGCGATGGCCGACCTCGACCAGGGGCGGCTGCAGGGGCGGGGGATCCTGGTGCCGGCCGGGGCTTAGCCCCCTGGCGGTACCGGACCGATGTAGGTGACGAGGAAGGGAAGTAGGCCCAGACGCTCATAAAAGCGGACCGCGTCCGTGTTCGAAGCGATCACACCCACGCCGAGGTGGCCCACACCGATTCTGTTCAGCTCTTGGTACACCGCCTTGACGAGGGCGCCGCCGACTCCCTTCCCGCGGTGGGCGGGAAGCACGGTGAGCGTCTCGATCTCCGCGATCCGGTCCGGTGTGGACCACGTCTCCTCCGGGCCCCGCATGTGTACCAGCGCGTAGCCGACCGGCGCCGAGTCGGCCTCGGCGATCAGGACGAAGGCATCGGGCTCGCTCAGCCAATCCTCGTAGAGCGCTCGCCGCCGAGCCCACGATTCGGCCGGCGTGCGGACGCCTCCCAGCGCGGCGAGATCGGGCGCGACCTGGGCGTGATGGGCGTGCAGCGACTGCCACAGCGGGCGCAGATCATCAACGCGCTCGAGGCCGGCCCGGACGATCCGCGGACTCGTCATGATGCGAGTTTCACCCATGAACCAGCCAATGCTCTCAGGATTCCAGCTCGACCCCGATAGCGGCGAGCGCGTTCGCTTCGGTGACGTGGAGGTGGTCGTGCGGGCCACCGCAGCGAACACCGGCGGCGCATTCGCCATGTTCGAGGAGGTCGATCCGGCCGATACCCCCCTGCACGTGCATGAGCACGAGGACGAGCTGTTCTACGTCCTGGAAGGCGAGCACGTCTTCCGGGTCGGCGAAGAGGAATTCCAAGTCGGCCCCGGCGGCGTCGTCTTCGCGCCCCGCGGCGTGCCGCACTCGCAGCGCCGGGTGGTACCGCGCACCGGCAGGGAGCTGGTGATGACCTTTCCGGCCGGCCTCGAGGGGTTCTTCTTCGAGCTGGGCGAGGCGGAGCGCGATGGCACCCTGGGACCGGAGGCCTACGCGCGTGTGTCGGAGAGGTACGGGATCACCTGGCTCGACGAGTAGAGGCTTGATGTGGGTTTGCCGTTCGCGGGCTCGCCCGGCGCTGCGCGAGTCGCCGGCTGCCGGCGCCTACGTTTCTACGGCAGCAACCAACGGTGGACGCGGCCGTGTTGTCGGCTTTGGCACGTTGCTGTAACGCGGTCGCCAGGTCACTGATCGAGTGTCAAGTTGTGCACCTCATAGATGCACAATCCGCCACTCGGCGAGCGCAGGCGCGACGGCCCGGTCGGCGCACCCGTCGGTGTTACAGCTCCGCGACAGCAGTGACAGGTCCGGCCGATCTCCGTCCTTGGTTGCTGTAGTTAAGACGCCGGCCCCAGCGCACGGGGGCTCGCGCAGCGCAAGCCGGACGCCCGGCGCCTCGAACCCACATCGCGACGACTAGGCGCCCACCCAGCGCGTACGCTTGCCTGCCGCGACGAGAGGAGCCGTATGCAGATCGGCAGGGCTCGGGCGCCCATCAGCCGCGTCAGCCAGGCCTATCCCGACAGGGTCGAGGTGCGAGGACGTGACCTCTGCGGCGACCTGATGGGCAGGCTGAGCTTCACCGAGTACTTCCACCTCCTGCTCACCGGCCGAGAGCCGACGGCCGAGCAGCGCTACTTCCTCGACCTGCTGCTCGTGGCCATCGCCGAGCACGGGATGATGCCCACCAATGTCGCCGCGCGCATGACGCTCGCCGCGGACCCCGGATCGCTGCAGGGCGCCGTGGCGGCGGGGATTTTGGGCGCGGGCCCGGTCATCCTCGGCACGTCGGAGGCATGCGCGGCGCTGCTCGAGGAGGCCCAGGAGAAGGTGGAGGCCGGCGGCGAGCCCGCGGATGTGGCCGAGGACGTCGCGCGGAGGGTCCGCGGCTCCGGCGGCAGGCTGCCGGGCTTCGGCCACCCGGTCCACCGGCCACTCGACCCCCGCGCCGAGCGCATCCTCGAGCTCGCGGACGAGCGCGGTGTGAGTGGGCCCCACCTCCTCCTCGCGCGCCGCCTCCGCACCGCTGCGGCAGAGGTGTGGGGCAAGCCGCTGACAATGAACGTCGCGATGCCGATCGCCGCGGTGATGCTTGACCTGGGTTTCCCCTCCGCCACCGTGAAGTCCGTACCGATCCTTGCGCGCACCGCGGGTCTGCTGGCCCACCTGGCCGAGGAGCGGGAGCGCCCACTCGGCTTTCTCATGGCGGCCGAGGCGGAGGCGGCCGTGGAGTACGAGCCCGGCGCGGACTGATGCCTGCGTCCGAGGACGAGACGCGCCCGTGGGCGGACCAGCTCAGCGCCGACGACGCGTCCTATCGCAGCCAGCTCGCCTACTTGCTCGAGCGATCGGCTTTCTACCGCGACAAGCTGGGGGCGCCCTCCCTCCGGGACCTGGGTGGCCTCAAGGAGATCTCGCGCCTGCCCCTCACCGAGAAGAGCGAGATCCGGGCGACCTGCACGCAGGACAACCCGATCGGCGCGCACCTCTGCGCGGCACCCACCGACGTCGCCCGGATCTACTCGACCAGCGGCACCACCGGCACGCCCAGCTTCATCCCGCTCACGAGCGGTGATCTCGACAACTGGGTCACGGCATCGGCACGCAGCTACGCCTGCTCCGGTGTCGCCGCCGGGCAACGCATCGTGAGCACCTACAACGCCGGGCCGTTCGTTGCGGGCGCGGCGCTGGCCGCCTTCGACCGCCTCGGCCTCTGTCACATCCCGGTGGGCACCGGCAACACGGAACGCCTGATGCGTGCGATCGAGCTCCTGCGTCCTCAGGTGGCGGTGATGACGCCCTCCTACGCCTCCCGGATCGTGGAATGGTCCGCGGAGCGGAACTTCGACCTGGTGGGCTCGAGCGTCGAGCGCGTGCTCGTGGCCGGTGAGCCCGGCGGAGGCGAGCCCGGCTTCCGAGCGAAGCTCGAAGAGGGCTGGGGCGCGCAGGTCACCGAGGCGATGGGCATCGGTGACATCGGCGTGTCGCTGTGGGGGGAGTGCCAGGAGCAGGACGGGATGCACCTGGGCGCGCGCGGCTTCGTCCACGCCGAGCTGATCGACCCCGACTCGGGGGTCGCGCTGGAGCTCGGCCACGGGGCCACCGGCGAGCTGGTTCTCACTCACCTCCGCCACCGGGCCGCGCCTCTGCTTCGCTTCCGGACGCGCGACCACGTCGAGGTGCGGACCAGCCCGTGCCGGTGCGGCCGCACGGGTCCGCGAGTGCGCTGCATAGGGCGCACCGACGACATGCTGATCGTCCGCGGCGTCAACGTCTTTCCCTCCGCCATCCGCGAGGTGGTCAGCGGGTTCGCGCCGAAGGTCAGCGGCCACATCCTGATCAAGCCGCGCACGACAGGCGTCAAGCAAGAGCCGCCGCTTCCCGTGAGCGTCGAGCTCACAGCGAACACCACGGCACAACCCGAGCTCGCCGAGGCGATTCGCGAGAGACTGCGCAACGTGCTCGTGGTCCAGACGCGTGTGGATCTGGTGCGCTGGGGCAGCTTGCAGCGAAGCGAATACAAGTCCAAGCTCGTCGAGCACTAGACCGAGGAGGCCGATGCGAAAACTTCAGAGCCAGGGCGTCCACCACATCACGATCGTCGGCGCAGGCCGCCAGACGTCGATCGACTTCTGGGAGGGGGTGCTCGGCATGCCCTTTGTGTTCGAGCAACCCAACCTCGACAACGAGTCGGAGAGCCATCTGTACTTCGATCCCGGTGACGGACGACTCATCACCATTTTCACCGACGAGGAGCGCGAGCACGATCCGACCCGCACCTCGACCGAGCCCGGCTGCGTGCACCACGTTGCGTTTTCGCTCTCGCAGGCCACCTTCCACCAAGCGGTGGAGCGCCTCGACGAGCGCGGGATCCGCCACAGCGGGGTCAAGGATCGCGGCTTCATGGACTCGATCTACTTCGAGGATCCGCTCGGGCTGCTGATCGAGCTCGCGTCGTACCGCTTCGAGCCGCCCCTCGGCCACACGCACGCCGACGTGCTGCTCGAGGCGCACAGGATCCGAGTGGAGCGCGGCGACTACAACATCGACCGCGTCCACCTTGCGGACGCCATCGAGACGCTCGCCGAGCGATCGCGGGCGTCGCTGTCGGACGACCGATCGCCGAAGGACCCCTACCAGTAGGAGGAGAAGCATGGCCGAGAACACGTTGAGCGTGCTGTTGCCGAGCGTGAACAATCTGACCGCCCGGATCTTCGTACGAGCCGCCGGACTCGACTTCGAGGAGCTGGACGTGTGGGGCAAGAAGAGCACCCCGGAGTTCCTGTCGAAGGACCCGGCCGATCTCACCCCACTGCTCGAGGAGAACGGACTGCCGAAGGGCGCACTCTGGGAGAGCTGCGCGATCATGCAGTACCTCTGCAATAAGCACGGCCTCGATCGCTTCTACCCCAGCGATCCGGGTGAGCGGGCGATGGTGGACAGCGCGATGTTCTACCTGGTCGGGACGTTCTATCCGCTCGTGGCCCGCGCCACCTACCCGACGCTCGGCTTCCCCCAGTACGCGGGCGAGGTGGCGACGTCCGAGGCCGGCGACGAGATGAAGGCGAAGGCCCAGAAAGACGCCGAAGAAGCACTCGCCGGGCCGCTCGACGCCTTCCGGGCGTGGTTCCTCGAGGGGAGGACGTTCGTGGGCGGAGACCATCCGTCGATCGCAGACATGCGCTGGGCGGCCACGCTCGAGTTCCTGCGCGGGATCGACTACGAGTTCCCGGCCTGGGCCGAGGAGTACATGAGCGCGGTGGAGTCGGCGCTCGGCGACGCCTACTCGGAGCCCGCGGCGGACGTGCGCGGCTTCGTCGGCCAGGTGAAGGAACCGGCCGGCTGAGCCGCCGGCGGGTCGCTCTCTACCGAGTAGAGCGCCGCCCGGCGGCTCAGCGCCACGGCTCCGCGGACCGCTGCCTCACCGCCCAGCTCGGCGGCCAGCACCTGGCAGCGTCCGCGGCGGCCGGCAAGAGCGCGGGTTTCGAGCTCCGTTTCGATCGGCTCGCGCAGCCAATCGGCGAGCGGGGCGAAGTAGCCGCCGAGCAGCACCGCCTCGGGATCGAGCAGGTTGGCCAGGGAGGCGATCGCTATCCCCAGCGTGCGGCCCACCTGGCTGAGCGCCTCGAGAGTCCTGGCGTGGCCCTCGCGCGCGCTCTCGGCCAGCATGGCGCCAGGCCATTCGGGACGCGTGCCGGCTATGCGCATGCGCGCGTCCCAGCCCGCGAGGCGCAGCAGCGCATCCTGGCCGGCGAGCCGCTCCAGGCAGCCTCGTCCGCCACAGCCGCAGGGTGGTCCGTAGGGGTCGATGGTCAGATGGCCGAACTCGCCGGCGAAGCCCGACGCCCCGCGAAACAGCTCGCCGCGCAGCACCACCCCGGCGCCGACCCCCACCTCGCCCGAGACAAAGACGAAGTCGTGCAGCCCCCGGCCCGCGCCCTCCACCAGCTCGGCCACGGCGCCGAGATTGGCCTCGTTCTCGACGTGGAGGTCGAAGGGCGGGTCCTCGAGCGCCTCGCGCAGCAGGTCACCCACCGGGACGTCGGTCCAGCCGAGGTTGGGTGCGACCACGAGCCCGCCGTCCGAGTCCACCAGCCCCGGCACGGCTACCGAAGCTGACAGCGGGGTGCGGCCCTCGGCAAAGGGCTGAGCCAGTGCCTGCGTGGCCAGCTGGGCCAGCCGTCCGAGCACCTCCTCGGGGCGCTGCGAGCGGTTGTCGTTGGCGACGAAGGCTCGATGCTGGACCATGCCGGCCAGATCGGTGGCCCACACTGCCAGGTAGTCGACGTTGACCTCGAGGCCGAGCACGAACGGCCCCTCGGGGTTCAGCTCCACACTCTGGGGTGGGCGTCCGATGGCGCCCGTCGCCGGCTCGTCCTCGATCGCGTCACGCAGCAGCCGCGCCTCGATCAGCTCGGCCACGAGGCTCGATACCGTGCTCTTGTTGAGGCCGGTTTCGAGCGCCAGGGTGGCCCGCGAGCGTGGGCCGTGCTCGGCTATCCGGCGCAGGACGAGGCCGAGGTTATGGCGCCGGATGTTCAACTCAGGCCCAGGATGAGCTCGACCGAGAGCTGATCGAGGCGCTCGTTGCGGGTCTCGCGAGCACCCAGGCCGTCGAGATCGAACTGAGCGGCCAGCAGCTCATCGACTTTCTCGCGCGAGTAGGGGCCGACCGTCTCGACGCCGAGCTCGGGCACCTTGGCCTCCTCCAGCGCAGCCTGGATGCCGGCGTCCTCCCGCCACTCCTCGGCCTTCGCCTTGAGGGCCAGATAGGTGCGCATGCAGCCCGCCGCGAAGTCCCAGATTCCCTCCTCGGACTCCACGCGCAGCGGCCGCGCGTCGAAGTGCCGCGCGCCGTCGTATCCCGAGTCCTCCAGCAGCTTGACCAGGAAGAAGGCGTCCTTGATGCCCACCGCTCCGAACCGGAAGTCCTGGTCATAGCGGCCGACGCGCTGGCCGTTGAGGTCGATGTGGAAGAGCTTGCCCGCCCACTGGGCCTGAGCCACGGCGTGCAGGAAGGAGAGGCCGGCCATCGTCTCGTGGGCCACCTCGGGATTCACGCCCACCATCTCGGAATGCTCGAGTCGTTCGATGAAGGCCAGCATGTGGCCGACGGTCGGGAGGAAGATGTCGCCGCGCGGCTCGTTGGGCTTCGGCTCCAGCGCGATGCGCATGTCGTAGCCCTGGTCGCGCACGTACTCGCAGAGGAAGTCGAGTGCCTCGCGGAAGCGCTCGAGGGCGTCGCGGGCCGGCTTGGCGGCGTCGGCCTCCACTCCCTCGCGCCCGCCCCAGAAGATGTAGAGCGGCGCTCCGAGCTCGGCTCCCAGGTCGATCCCCCGCATCGTCTTCTGGATCGCGTAGCGGCGCACGTCGCGGTCGTTGGAGGTGAAGGCTCCGTCCTTGAAGACCGGATGGGTGAAGAGGTTGGTGGTGGCCATGGAGACCTTCATGCCGGTCTCGTCGAGAGCGGTCTTGAATTCGCCCTTGATGCGCTCGGCCTCCGACTCGTCGGTACCCAGCGGGATCAGGTCGTTGTCGTGGAAACAGACCCCGTAGGCGCCCAGCTCGGCCAGCTTGCGGACGCTCTCGGCGGGCTTCACGCCCGGGCGGGTCTCCACGCCGAAGGGATCGTTGCCCCTGTGCCCGACCGTCCACAGGCCGAAGGTGAACTTGTCTTGCGGGCGGGGCGTGAGGTCGGCCACTTCTCTCTCCTCTTGCAATTAGTTGGGGCAAACAACAAACTAGCCAGATGCCCGCCGCAAAGCAATTGGTCGCGGGGGTGGATTGCTCGACCCAAGCCACCAAGGTGCTGGTCATCGACCCCTCGGACGGCGCGGTGGTGGCCTCCGGCCGCGCCCAGCACGAGGTCACCGGCACAGGCGGCGCGCGCGAGACCGATCCCGAAAACTGGTGGCAGGCGCTGCGCCTGGCGCTTGCCGAAACCGGGCGGGCGGGCGAGCTGGTTGCGCTCTCGGTGGGCGGCCAGCAGCACGGGCTCGTGGTGAGCGGGGAGGACGGCCGGCCGCTGCGGCCGGCGGTGCTGTGGAACGACACGCGCTCCGCGCCCGACGCGGAGCGACTTCGAGAAGCGCTGGGCGCAGAGCGCTGGGCCGAGGGCGTGGGCGTGGTGCCCGTGCCCTCCTTCACGGTCACCCGCTGGGCCTGGTTGCGGCGCACCGAGCCCAAGCTGGCCGAGCGCGTGCGGGCGATTCGCCTGCCCCACGACTGGCTGACCGAGCGCCTCTGCGGCCGCGCTGCCACCGATCGCGGCGACGCTTCGGGCACGGGCTGGTGGTCAACTCGCGACGAGAGCTACGCGCCTGAGGTGCTGGAGCTGTCCGGCGTTGAGCTCGACCCGGCGATGCTGCCCGATGTGCTCGCGCCGGACGAGACGGCCGGAGCGGTTCAGGCTGCGGCGGCCGCCGAGCTCGGCCTGCCCGAGGGCGCGCTTGTGGGACCGGGCACGGGCGACAACATGGCCGCGGCGCTCGGGCTCGGGGTCGCGCCGGGGGAGCCGGTGGTCAGCCTGGGCACATCCGGCACCGCCTATGCGGCGATGACCGAGCGCGCGGTCGACCCGAGCGGCCTGATCGCCGGCTTCGCCGACGCCACCGGCGGATTCCTGCCGCTGGCGGCCACGCTCAACTGCACCCTGGCCGTCGACCGCTTCGCGGACTGGCTGGGAATCGAACGCGAAGCGGTGGCCGACAGCACCGAGGCGACGGTACTGCCCTACCTGGATGGCGAGCGCACCCCCAACCTTCCTCGGGCAGCGGGGACGATCGCCGGGCTGCGCCACGACACCACGCGTGAGCAGATTCTGCTGGCCGCCTACGAGGGCGCGGCGGCCTCGTTGATCGAGGCGTTGGAGCTGCTGAACACGATGGGCTCGGGACTGAGCGCGGGCGCGCCGGTCGTGCTGATCGGCGGCGGAGCGCGCGGCGCGGCCTGGCAGCGCACGGTGGCCCGCCTGGCCGGCCGGGCCGTTCAGGTGCCGCAGGCCGAGGAGCTCGTGGCGCTCGGCGCGGCAGCCCAGGCGGCCGCGTGCGTGAGTGGCGATCCGCCCGAGCAGATCGCGCGGCGCTGGGACGCGCGGCGGGGCATCACCGTGGAGCCGCCGGAGGAGGCCGACACGCGCACGCTGGATCGCATCCGTGCCGTGCGTCAAGCGGCAGCCGACCTGCTCGAGCCGCCCGACCAGTCGACCTAGGATCTGCGGTAGCGCGCCGTCACCGTTGTCGCGCTGCTGTAACACCAGGCGGTCGGGCGGCTGCCGCGCGACCGCTCGGCGGGAGCATTGTCGCTTTGACCCCCTATGCGGGGGTAAATCGACCACTGTGGCCTCCAAACCGCGTTACGGCAGCGTGACAAGCCACACAGTACGGCCGAGCCACCTTGGTTGCTGCCGTTAGAAGACGCAGGGCCCTGCAGCCCGCGGCTCGCGTAGCGCCAGACAGGGCCCCGCAAACCAGCGAACAGAGATCACCCGACCTAGGTCGCCGAGCGGCGGCCGAGCAGCGAGCCGCCCACGAACAGCACCGAGATCACCAGCCCGGTCAGCGCCAGCAGCGCCACCAGGCGAAAGGACCAGTTGAGGCCGTTCACGAACGCGTCGCGAACCACCTCGAGCAGCCGGTCCCCCGCGGCCGCGCCCTGGCGAGCCACGATCTCGGCCGCCGACTCGGTCCCGGCCAGCGCTCCCTGGACCTCCTCGATCTCCTTCTCGCTCAGGCCCTTGAGGTCGCGCTGGAGCCGGTCCTCGGACGCGGTGGTGAACACCGTGGTGGTGAGCGCGAGACCCACCGAGCCCCCGGCGACCTGGAACATGTAGACGATCCCGCCGGCAAGGCTGGTGCGCGAAGGATCCACCGCGGTGACCGCCGCCGTGGTGATGGCCGAGTAGAAGAGGCCGATACCCAACCCGGTCACGACCATGCCGGGCACGAGCGCGGCCCAACCCGAGTCGCGCCCGATCAGCGAGATCAGGAAGATGCCCAGCGTCACGGCGGCCGCCCCCATGCTCACCGTCGCCTTGGCTCCGATGCGCTCGTACAGCGGTCCGGCGGCGAACGAGACGATCGCGAAGACCCCCATCAGCGGCAGCAGGCCGGCGCCGGCCTCCAGCGGTGAGTAGCCGAGGATCTTCTGCATGAACTGAGGCAGGTAGAGCAGCACGACGAAGAAGACCGCGGACATGCACAGGGTGGTCAGGCAGGCCGCCCGGAACTCCCGGTTGGCCATCACCTCTCGCGGGACGAGCGCGCGCGCTCCGGCGTGACGCTCCACGAATGCGAAGGCGATCAGGAACACCAAGCAGCCGGCGAACAGCGCAAGTATGCGGGGGTCGCTCAAGCCCCACTTGGTCACCTGGTCGAGCGCGAGCAACAGCGCCACCAGCCCGACGGAGAGCGTGACCACACCGGGCACGTCGATGCCCTCTTCGGCGCCCGCGCCCTTGCTCTCGTGCACGCTGCGCCAGGTGACAAAGCAGGCGAGGGCCGCTATCGGCAGGTTGACGAACAGGATCCAGCGCCAGCTGAGCACGTCGGTGAGCACTCCGCCGAGCAGTGGCCCGGCCGCGTTGCCGAAGCCGGCCGAGCCGATGATCAGACCGCCGGCCAGCGCCGCGCGGTCGGCGGGCAGGATGTCGTAGGTCATGCCAAGGACGGCGGGCCACATCATCGCGCCGCCAACTCCCATCAGCGCCCGGCACACGATCAGCCAGATGTCGCTCTGCGCCGCTCCTCCCAGCACCGAGAAGCCGGCGAAGATCGCCGCCCCGATGAAGAAGATGCGCCGGCGGCCGAGCATGTCCGCGAGGCGCCCGCCGGTGACGATGAGCACGCCGAAGACCAGCGCGTAGGCGCTCACCACCCACTGCACGGTCGAGACGTCGGAGTCGAAGTCCTGCTCGATCTGCGGCAGAGCCACACTGAGTGCGGTCAGGTCGTTGGCCACGACGAACACCGACATCGCCATCGCCCCGAGGGCCAGCCAGGTGGCGCGGTTCACGGCGCGATCGTATGCGTTCAGCCGACTGGCCGGAGGCGCCGTTCGAGCGACGAGCGGTTGCCCGCTCCGTCCACGGCCACTGCGCGCACGCGCTGCGTCGCCGCGCGCCGGTGCAGGCGGTAGCTCAGTCGCGCGCCGGTCGTCCGGGCGACGCGACGACCGTTCACGAACAGCGTGAGCCGCCGTACCGCGGCCGCATCCCGCGCCCGGGCAACGAGCACCAGCCCGCCCCCGGCCAGCCGCTTGCGCGTGAGACGGATCGAAGGTCCGCGGCGGTCGCGTCGGAAGGCCCTTCGCGGGCCGGTGGGGAGCGCCCCGGCGCCGGACACCACCACGGTGTGGGGGGGCGAGGAGTTGCTGCGGTTGCCCGAGGCGTCGTCGGCGTACACGGTGTAGACGTGCGCGCCGGCCGGAGCGGTCACGTCCGCGAAGGAGGGCGAGCCCGTGCTGGCGATCTGTACGCCGTCGCGAAACACGGGGTAGCCGCTGACACCGTTGTTGTCGCTGCTCGCGTTCCAGGCCAGGTGCACGGCGCCGCCGGCGGTGAAGCTGTGGCTCAGCGCGCTGGGCGCGCTGGGTGGCTGTATGTCGAGCGTCCCGCCCTCCAGGGTCACCTGCACCGTGGCAAGCCCGCCTGCGGCCGACACCGTCCTGATGCTCACGCGTCCGTCACTGAAGGTCTCCCCCGGGGCCAGCGGCGCGTTGCCGATGCCACCGGAGCCGGGGTGCGCGTCGAGGAGCTTCGAGCGCGTGCTCACCGCCGGGTCGTCGTTCACTCGAATGCTCACGCCGGCGAGCACCGGATCCGTGAGCGAGAAGTCGTCGAACACGCCGCCGCGTTTGCGTATCTCCAGGTAGTACCAGTCGACCACGTTGCCCACGCTGTTGCGAGCGCGCGGGATGCGCAGGGTCGTGGCCTGAGTCGTCGGCGCCAGCGCCGAGGTCATCGAATAGCTGCCCGACGCGGTGATCGTCTGGACGTTCTCGGGCGCGAGGACGCCGAGCCGCTCGAGGTGCCAGCCGTGACTGTGACGGTCGCCGGAGCTCCCCATGTTGTCGAACGGGTCGTTGTACTCGCTGACCGTGCAGCTCGGCGACAGCGTCACCGGCATGCCGCCGCTCGTGCAGTTCCAACTGCCGGCGTGATTGAGCCCCATGTTGTGCCCCAGCTCGTGACCGGTCACCCGCACGGTCAGCTCGCCGTTGATCCACGATTCCGTGCCCGGCAGGTGCGCGAGGCCCGCCCACGGGCAGCTCTTGTTCGGAAACACGTACATCACGTGCTGATAGCCGGACGCGGCGAAACCGTCGGCCGCGGCCGCCGCCCTGGCCTGGCCGGCCCAGTTCGCGTAGTTGCACCCGCCGCCGGCGGCGCCGATTGTGTAGTAGCCGTAGACGTCGCCGTTGAGGTTGCCCGTCCTCCCGGTGAGCCAGAGCTGGTCGTGGCTTTCCTCTCGGAAGAAGGAGCTGGTCGAATCCGCATTGGTGAAGACCCGCTGGCGAACGACCGCGGGTGTCCAGGGCTGGCGCGTGTCGTCCGCGAAGTTGAAGACGATGACCGCGGTCTTGCGCCCGCCGAGGGCGGGCGTGGCGGCAAGGGAAGCGGGCTTGACCGCCCCCACCACCGTGCCGTCCTCCCGCCTGCCCGTGACCTCGACCGAGTTGTGCCCCGGGGCCAGGGCGGGTAGCTCCGTGGGCAGCACTCGCAGGGTCTCGTGGCCCGTGTCCAGGCTCCAGCGCGTATCCGAGAGGCCGGAGTCGAAGTCGTCGGCGTGGACTCCGGTCAGCTTGCCTTCGACCGCGTAGGCGGGACCTGCCGCAACCGCGAGACAGCAGAAGGACATGCTGAGAGTGACGAGGACAGGGCCGAGCTGCACCCCCTTGTTATTCGGCCGGGCTCCGGCCTGTCTCCAGAAAAGGCGAACGGGGCTGGCCGATCAGGCATCCTCATCCTCCCCCTTGATGTCCTCGGCCACGCGCTCCTTGAACGGCTTGAGCTTCTCGTAGAGCTCTTCGGGGGGCACCTCCTCGCGCGGCTCGGATTCCCCCACGAGCCAGGGTGCCGCCTCGACCGCAGTGCGCCAGGCGGCCTCGTCCGGATCGGTTCGACCGCCGCCTCCCTCGTCGGGCGATTCTTCGAGCGCCGGCTCCACCTTGTCCAGATACACGTTGGTGTACTGGCCGCGCTGATTCTCGTGGTACTCGATGCGCACCCGGCTGCCCTCGAGGCGTTTGGCCTCGTCGCCGATCCCCTCACGAAAGGTCGTGTACTCGTTGCCGTCTCCGTCCTTGACGACGTACCGGACGTTGCCACCCCGAGTCTCGAACGTGCGGACCTCTTCGATCTTGATCACGGCGTCCATGGGGTTGGTTGATACCCGCGGGACCTAGACTGCACGCCCGGTGTTGCGCCTCGTCGGTCTGACGCTGTTGCTCACGCTCGTCCTCGGGGGAGCGGCCCAGGCGCGCGACTTCCCCAAGACCTTCCTCTGGGGGCCGGCGATCAGCGCCTTCCAGACGGAGGCCGGCGGCGCCCCGGCCAACGCCGACCGGCACAGCGACTGGTGGGCCTGGTCGCACGACGCGCAGAACATCGCGGCCGATCGGGTGAGCGGTGACCGCGTGGAGCGCGGCCCCGGTCACTGGCGCCTCTACGAGCGCGACGCCCGGCTGGCGCGGCGGCGCCTGGGCTCCAACGCGTTTCGGTTCTCGATCGACTGGAGTCGTATCTTTCCGCGCTCGACGGCGGGCGTCGCCGGCCCGCGCCGGCTAGACAGGCTGGCCAACCACGCGGCGGTGCGCCGCTACGCCGCGGAGCTGCGGGCCATCCGCCGTCGCGGGATGACCCCCATGCTCACGCTCAACCACTTCAC
The DNA here is from genome assembly GCA_963728495.1 of uncultured Thermoleophilaceae bacterium. Classification (GTDB taxonomy): domain Bacteria; phylum Actinomycetota; class Thermoleophilia; order Solirubrobacterales; family Thermoleophilaceae; genus JACVRW01. The sequence goes on from CAVSKI010000005.1 coordinate 222,033, forward strand.
CCTCCCGAAATGGCTGCATGATCCGATCGCCGTGCGCGACGCCTTCAGCGGCGTGGACCCCGACGCCCCACCACCGGCGGTGAGGCGAGCGGGTTGGCTGAACCGTTCGACGGTCCGAGAGTTCGGGAAGTTCGCCGCTTGGGCGGCCTGGAGATACCGCCGTTTGGTTCGGCTGTGGGTGACGATCAACGAACCGATGGTGGTGGCCGTGAGCGGCTACGTGAATGTGCCGGGCGCCTTCGCCGGGTGGTTCCCGCCCGGGGTCTTCTCCTTCCCAGGAGCCGTCAGGGTGGTGCGCCACCTGGCCAAGGCCAACGCGGTGGCCTACGACGCCGTTCACCGCTACGACCCGCGCGCCGAGGTGGGTCCGGTTCACAACATGGTCGCCTTCAGCCCCTCCGACCCGAGCTCCGCAGACGATCGCCGCGGCACCCGGCACGCCGACTACATCTTCAACCGCGTGTACCTGAACGCGGTGATCAGAGGGTTCGACGACCGCGACGTGGACGGAGTGGCCGACCCCGGCGAGCGGCGCCCCGACCTCCGCGGACGCGCCGACTTCATCGGGCTCAACTACTACTTCCGCAGCCGAGTGACCGGGCTCACGGCGCCGGCGAGCACGACCATTCCTCTGTTCGACTTCCTGCCCACCACCAGCTACGCACACCCCCAGAACCCGACGGCGCCACCCTGCCCGACCATCTGCACGGACTTCGGCTGGGAGATCTATCCGGAGGGATTCCGTCGCGCGCTGAAGCTCACCGGCAGCTACGGCAAGCCGGTGTACGTGACCGAGAACGGCCTCGCGGACGCCGACGACGACCAACGGGCCCGCTACCTGGTCGACCACCTGCGCCGGCTGCGCGCCGCCATGAGGGCCGGCGAGGCAGACGTCAGGGGCTACTTCGCCTGGTCGCTGGTGGACAACTTCGAATGGGCCGCCGGCTACTACCCGCGCTTCGGCTTCTTCTCGTACGACCGTCGATCCCTGGTGCGGCGCGAGCGTCCGAGCGCGCGCGTATTCCGGAGGATCGCGCGCTCCGGCCGACTACCCGGCTAGCGCCCCTACAGCTCCTCGGCGGAGAAGGTGTCACAGGCGCCCGGATCGCCGCTCTCGCGGCCCGCGTTGAACCAGCGCGCCCGCTGCTCGGAGGAGCCGTGGGTGAAAGAGTCGGGATTCACGCGACCGCCGGCGCCGGCCTGGAGGCGATCGTCTCCCACCGCCTCGGAGGCCCCGATGGCCTCGCGAATGTCGCCCTGGTCGAGGTCGCCCTTGTCGTACACCGTCTTGGCCCAGACGCCCGCGTAGCAGTCGGCCTGCAGCTCGAGGCGCACCGACAGCTGGTTCGCGTCACCGGGGTTCTCGCTCTGAAGGCCGCGCACCTCCCGGCTCGTGCCCAGCAGGTTCTGGACGTGGTGGCCGACCTCGTGGGCGATTACGTAGGCCCAGGCAAAATCGCCGCCGGCTCCCAGCCGGCGCTCCATGTCCGCGTAGAAGGAGAGGTCGAGGTACACGCGCTGGTCGGCCGGGCAGTAGAACGGCCCGACCGCCGAGGAAGCGCTGCCGCACCCGGTGGAAACCGCGTCGCGGTACAGCACGACCTGCCCGCGCTCGTACCTGCGGTTGGAGGCGGCGAAGGTCTTCTCCCAGCTGTCCTGGACGTCCGAGAACACGTAGGCGCTGAAGTCGCGCAGGTCGCGTTCGGGGTCCTGGGCGGGTGGAATGCCCTGTGCATCGGCGGCAGCCGGCGCGTCGCTCGGGAAGCCGCTGTCGATCCCAAAGGTCCCACCCGCCGCGCCGCCGCCCAATTGCGAGATCAGCAGGTAGACGATCAGTCCGACGATGCCGATGGCGCCGCCGGCCCCGGCCTTGCCCATCGGCAGCCCACCACTCGGGCGCATGCCCCCGCCGCGGGCATCGATCACATCTCCGCTTCGGCTGCGGCGCTTCCAACGCATCGTCCCTTCTTACCACGCGGAATGTGGTTCGCGAGCGCCAGATCGGGGAAACAGATGGGCGTCCCACCATCGCCCGGAAGGAGGGTTCGTGTACATCGGAGTTGGAACGCTTGTCCTGATCCTGATTGTGATCCTGTTGGTCGTATTCGTCTTCTAAGTGCTCCCCGCCGCAAGTACCGCCGCGTTTGGCGGCTGCAAACCTTCGCCGCCCTTCGTCCTCGGTCCCCTACTACAAACCCCCCCCCCCCCCCCCGTCGCCCCCCGGAACTCACGACGGGAAGCAACTAGGGTCCGGCTCACCGGTCGGGGGCGGCCGCGCCTAGGCGCGGCCGCTTCTCACGCTTCCGGGTTGTAGGTCCCGAAAGCCCAGATGTTGCCCTCGGGGTCGCGAACCGCGAAGTCCCTCGACCCGTAGTCCTGGTCGGTCGGCTCCATCACGACCTCGGCGCCCGCGTCGCTCGCGCGGGCAAACACCGAATCCGGGTCTTCCGTCACGACGTAGACGGTGGTGCGCCCTGCGCCCTGGCTGAAGCGCGGGTCACCCTCGCTCACCGAGCTGAGCCCCACCACCTCACCGGCGAAGCCGAGCTCGGCGTGCGCCACGCCTCCGTTGTCGCCCTCGTGTACCTCCTTGCGTTCGAAGCCGAAGGCGCGCTCCAGGAAGTCGATCGCGCCGTGGGCATCCTCGTATGTCAGGACCGGATGAAAGATCTGCATGACGAGGACGCTACGCCCTCACGTGCCCTCGGTCTTGGACGAAATTTATCCGGACACACCGCCGCCGGAGGGCAGTCTCCGTGCGAGGTACTGGCCCGGGCTGGTGCCCGCGAACTGGCGAAAATCGCGATTCAGGTGGGCCTGGTCGTAGTAGCCGCAATCGAGAGCGACCTCCGCCAGGCGTGGCTCCTCGACCTGCTGCAGCATCCGAGACACGCGCTCGAAGCGCAGCACCCGGCCGATCGTCTTGGGCGCGAGGCCGATTCCTTCGCGAAAGCGATCGATCAGCCGGCGGTGGCTCCAACCGAGCTCGCCGGCCAGACCGCCCACGCTGGCTTGCCCGCCGCTGGATCGCATGCGGGCCCAGGCCCAGGCCAGCTCGGAATCTGGGCGCGGGCCACGCTCACAACCGGCTGAGATCGCCTCTTCGAGAAGGGCGAAGCGCTGCTTCCATCCCGGCAGCTCCCAGAGCCGCTCCACCAGGTCGTCGCCGCGACGGCCCAGCAGGTCATCGAGCTCGACCACCCGGTTGGTCAGCTCGTGCATGGGCAGCCCGAACAGGGCGCGGGCACCAAGCGGCGTCAGGTGAACCTCGATTCCCTCCTGTCGGCCATCATGCTCGACGAGAGTGTGCGAGTCGTGTAGCGCCGCCACAAACGACGAGTGTCGGCCATCGGGCAGGCTCAGCGTCGTATCGGGGCTGAGGATCAAGGTCACGTCACCCGACGGGACCTCGCGCCGGCACAGCGGCTTTGCGCTTCGCTCGACATAGCCCGTGTAGCTGCGCACCAGGCCGCGCAGCCGTGGGTCTGCATCGCGGGTGACCATTTCCCAGGACAGCTCGGGTGACTCGTGGCGCGCGACTGAGTACATCAACGGGGAAATGGCAGGAAAGCCTGCTCGGCGAGGTTGTCGAGGCTGTTGGCCTCGAGGCCGAACTGCGACAGGGTGTACAGCCGGCCGCCAACGACAAACGAGCGCTCGATCGGCCACGGATAGCGCTCGGCGTCCTCATCGTGCGAAGCCCGGCCGCGCTCGCTGATCCCACTCGCGCGGTCCACTCCGAAGCCGATCGCGCCGCTGAACGCCGGCCGGTCGTCCACCGACGTGTAGGAGTGGAGCGGCATCACCGCCAGCTTGGACGGACCCCACCACAAGAAGGCGTGGTGGTCGTACTCCACGTCCGAGCTCGAGTCGCGCTCGACCGTGCGCTGGTGCAGGCGCCGCGGTCGAGCCGGGTCGGACACGTCGAACAACGAGAGCTGCGTGCCCCGCACGCCTCCGCGCGCGTCGGCATCCTGACCCACGCCCAGGAGCAGGTCGTCCGCAATGGGATGCAGATAGGCCGAGTACCCACGGATCTTGAGCTCACCCGCCACCCTCGGGGCCGACGGCGTGGAGAGGTCGAGCGTGTAGAGAGGATCGGTCTGACGGAAGGTGACCACGTAGCCCCGCTCGCCGATGAAGCGCACGGCGTAGATCCGCTCGCCCTTCCCGAGTCCGCCCGCGTGACCCAGCTCCACCAGCGCACCGGAGCGCTCGTCGAGCGTGGTGACCCGGCTCTCGCTCTCATCGTCGGTCGCTCCCTGCCACCATGAGGGCTCCTCGGTGCTGGCCACGCGCAGCACACCGTCGTGCTCGGACATCGAGAACTGGTTGAGCAGATAGCCCGGCACCCTGCCGCTGGCCCGGTAGGTCGTGCTACCCGGCTTGGAGATGTCGAATCGGTGGATCAGCGTGGCCGCGCGCTCGGGCGGATACTCGAAGCCCTCGGGCTCCGGCGTCCAGATCGGCGTGGCCACATAGAGGCTGGTGGCCGACGCATAGGCGATCTCTCCGCCGCTGAGCACCGCGTCGGAGTCCACCGCCGGAAGGCCCTTGGACAGGTCCACGGTGAGAACGGTGAGCGTGTCGGTGCCGGAGAAGCTGGCCGGGCGCAGGACCTGACCGCAGCGCGCCGCCTTGCGGACGCTGCGCCGGCCGGTCACCCGGCTGCGCAACACCCGGCGTGGCAGCCAAGCGCGCAGGCGCGTGCGAAAAGCAGGCTTGATCGAGGCGCGCGGGCGCGACCACACCACGACCCGGGCGGTGTGACCGGTCAAACGCGAGCTCACGTGCACGCCGCGGATGCGCTCGGTGCGAAGGATGGTCATGGCCGTCGGGTCGCTCACGTCGATCTCGGTGAGCACGGTCACGTCCGCGTCGCGTTGGTCGTGACCGAGCGGCGGGGCCTGGGAGATCACGAGAAGGCGGTCGCCCGAGAGAAGCAGCTGGTGATCGAAGCCCGCGAGGCGGAGCGAGTCGAGCATGCTCGGCCCGGTCGAATCCACCGCGTGCAGGCGATCGCCGGCCACGGCGAAGATACGCCCGTTCGCGGTCTTCACGAGGTCGGGCTCGTCCACACCGGCCTCCTGGACGTTGGTGCCGGAGTCGCCTTCGTCGCCGCCGCCGGTGGCATCCTCGGCCTCCAGGGCCATGGGCGGCTGGGGTATGGGGCCGCCGTCCGGGGAGCGCAGCAGCGGCGGGGGCTCCGCCGAGAAGTCCTCGGCGAAGGGCGCTCCCGGTCCGGCGCCCGGCCCACGCTTCGCATAGCGTCGCCCGTACCGGATCAGGCCGGTGCAGGAACCGAAGGACTCGAGCCGCAGCTTCTCCGCCGCACGATTCTGCTTCGCGGCGGCGGGGTTGCGCTCGGCCCCCGACGCCGCCGCGGGGGCGAGCGCCAGCACGGAGAGGGCCAGCACGGCGAGGGCACACTTGGACACCTGATCAGCGTACATGCGCCCATTACGCGCGGGCCGGCGAGGCGTCACGTCCCGATCCGCGCCCGGCGAACGCGAAACCGCTACTGGGCGCCGGCCACGAAGTCGGCCACGGCGGAGATCTCGGCCTCCGAGAGGTTGCCGCCGAACGCGGGCATACCGCCCCTGCCCTCTCTGACGATGGCCTCTATCGCCGCCGCGTCGAGGCCCACGCCGTCGAGGCTCGGCCCGGAGACTCCGCTGGTGCCGGCTGCCGAGAGGGTGTGGCAGGCGCCGCAGCTGTCGGAGAAGACCGCCCGGCCGTCGGCCGCCGGTGCGCCGGCATTCGCGCCACCGGGCTCGACGGGCTTGTCCTCGGCCACCACCTGCGGCCCCACGAACAACAGGATCACCACCAGCGCAGCCAGGAACCAGCCGGCCAGCTCGAGCGACTTGTCCACACCGCGCAGCATCGCTCTAGAGGGCGGGCCAGCCGCTCTCGTCGATGAACCAGAGAGCGCTGGTCAGCCACGCCCCGATAAGCACGGCGAACATGATCCCGCCCGCCAAGGGAAGCGCCAGCCCCGGCAGTCCCCTTGAACGCACGATCGTGACCTTGCTGGCGAAGGCGCCGTAGACCGCGCAGCCGAGCAGCGAATGGGCCAGCACGCGGGTGTCGGTGTCCTGGAAGCCGAGCGACCACAGGCAGTGATACGCCACCGGGAGGGAGACGATGAAGGCCAGGCGCCCGGAGATCCGGTGAACGCCGCCCGCCCACTCGGGCGCCCGCCCGGGCAACCTGCCGTACACCCACATCGCGCTGATCACCTGAACCACCCCAAGAGCGGCCGCGAAGCTGCCCAACCACACCTTCATGGCGATCGTGGAAGAGAAGAAAAGCGTGAACACGAGCTCCTGGCTCGGGTCGTGCAGGCGCCCGTAGACGCCGAGCGCGACCGCGACGAGAGCACCGAGGGCGGCGGCGAAGAGAAGCCGGGGCGCCGCAGAGGGCCGGTCGACAGCCGTTGCGGACATCGTGGGCGACCGTAACGCCCGGCGCGGATGGCGGCAAGACCCGCGCCTTGAGGAAGCACCGGCGCTGCCGGGTGCGCAGCGAGGGACACCACTTACGTAACAGCGCGCAACAGCGCGGTCACCACCGCCGCCACCACCACGCACCCGACCACCGACTCGGTGCGCCAGCCAACGAGGCCACCGGCGGCCACCCCTGCTGTCTCGGGGCCGATCGCCCACTCGTCCGCGTCGGCCAGCGTCGCGGTCACCACCAGCGCGGCCAGCAGCGCGGGGGCCATCAGAGCGATCACCCCGGTGAAGCGTTCGGGCAGCTCGCGTCCGCCGAGTGCCACCGGCCCAACGGCCTTGATCACCGCCGTGACGAGAGCACAGCCGCCGATGAGGAGCACGGTCGTGTTCATTGCATCCTGCGATGCAGTCCCACGAGCGAAGCCAGGCTGGCCACCATCACCGGCACCCCGGCCGGGGCCACCGGTATGAGCGCTAGCGCGATCAGTGCTCCCAGGGCCGCGACCCCGATCGCACGCCCGCTCTTCATCTCGATCAGCAGCAGGGACAGGAAGAAGGCGGGGAAGATGGCGTCGAGTCCGAGTGCTTCGGGGTCGCCGAGCTTCTCGCCCCAGATGGCCCCGGCCGCCGTGCCGGCGACCCAGCTGACGTACATGATCGCCGTGGAGCCGAACAGGAGGCCGCGGTCGAAGCTGCCGTCCTCGCGCGAGGCGAGCGCCCAGGACGCGTCGACCACCGCCTGCCCCTGGGCCGCCCGGCTGACCGCGCGGCCACGCAACGACGGGCCGAGGGCCACGCCCATCGGCAGGAACCGGGAGTTCACGAGCGCGGCGGCCACCACCGCCGCGCCGGCCGTTCCGCCCTGGGCGATGATCGCCACGGCGGCGAACTGCGCCGACCCCGCGAACACGATCGCCGAAAAGACGACGGCGGCGAGCCCCGTGAGACCGGCTTGTTCAGCACCAACGGCAAAGGTGACCGACAGCAGGAGGCCCGCAACCGCGAAGGGCAAGCCGGCACGCAGGCCCGCGGCGAAGCTCGAGTCCTGGACCTCGGTGTTCACGCGCCGAGACTCTAGGCGGCGTCATATAACTCCGGATGTGCGATACGACATCGTGGTGATCGGGGCGGGTCTGGCGGGCCTGACGGCGGCGCGCCGATTGGCCAAGGGCGGCACGGATGTGGTGGTGCTCGAGGCGCGCGGGCGCCCGGGCGGGCGCGTTGAGCAAACCGAGCTGGCCGACGGTCGCCTCGTGCAGCTGGGCGGCGAGGTGGTGGCCCCGTTCCACACCGCTTACACCCGGCTGGTCGAGGAGCTCGGCCTGACGATCGTGCCGGGCTTCCCTTCGCTGCCGGGCGAGGAGACGTTCGTGCTAGCCGACCGCGACCGCCTGGTCGGCGAGGGCTTTCCCTTCTTCGGCGACGAGGACCGCCGCAGCTACGAGCAGGTCGAGGGCGCGTTTCGGCGCCTGGCGCAGGAGGTGGATCCCGACAACCCGTGGTCTCACGCGCGTGCGCGCGAGCTCGACGCGGTGTCGGTGTCGGCCTGGTTGCGCGCGCAGGGCGCCACACCGAACGTCGTGCGGGCCCGCGAGCTGGTGGCCGGCGCGCTGGCCGCCGAGTCCAACGAGCGCACGTCGCTGCTGTCGGACCTGCGCAAGGAGGCGGCGGCGGGAGCGCACGGCTTCTACGACTACGACGTCTGGGAGTGCCAGCGCGTGGCCGAGGGCTCGGCCACTGTGGCGCTGCGGGTGGCGGCCGAGCTGGGGCACCGCATCCGCTACGCCACGCCCGTGACCGAGGTCAGGGTGAGCCCGAGCGGCTGCACCGTGCTCACCGCCACGGGCGAGCGCTTCGAGAGCGAAGCCGTGATCTGCGCGTTGCCCGTGGGACCGCTGCGCCGGGTGAGGGTGGAGGGAGTTTCAGCGGAGCGCCTGGCGTCACTGCACCGCCAGAAGAACGCCCTGGTGGCCAAGGCGGTGTTCGTGTGGGCCGACTCCTTCTGGGAGCGAAACGGCCAGAACGGCGACGTCTATGCCGAAACCGGGCTGATCGGCGGCACCTGGACCCAGCGCGAGGGAATCATGTCGACGCTCGTGCCGCCCGAGCGCTTCGGACCCTTCCTGGCCACGCCCGAGGAGGAGCTCGAGCGCACGCTGACCGACGAGATGGCCATTGCCTACGGCGAAGAGGCCCGCGCCCTACAGGCCTTCTACGTGCGCCGCTGGGGCGCCGACCCGTGGACGCGCGGCTACATCACCGCCTGGCGGCCGGGCGACGTGATGGCCGTGGGCCCGCTGCACGGAACCCACGAACCGCCGTTCTACGTATGCGGTTCGGACCAGTGGGTCTGCGGCTACATGGAGGGCGCCGTGCGCACCGGCTCGGCCGCCGCCGAGGCGTCGTGCCGGTAGAACTCGACGTTCTCGGCCGGCAGCGGCGTGTTGCCCAGGATCAGGTCGGCCGACTTCTCCGCCGTCATCATCACCGGCGCGTAGATGTTGCCGTTGGTCACGTAGGGGAACACCGAGGCATCGACCACGCGTAGGCCGTCCACCCCGTGCACGCGCAGCGAGCGCGGGTCGGTCACGGCCAGGCCGTCGGTGCCCATCCGGGCCGTGCAGGAGGGATGCAGCGCGGTCTCGGCGTCCTTGGCCACCCACTCGAGAATCTGCTCGTCGGTCTCGACCTCCCTACCCGGGGACAGCTCGCCGCCGCTGAACGGGGCGAAGGCCGGCGCATCGAGGATCGCGCGCGTCTTGTGGATTGCCTCGACCCACTCGCGCCGGTCGTTCTCGGTCGAGAGGTAGTTGAAGCGCAGCGCCGGGTGCTTGCGCGGGTCGCGGCTGACCACCTTGCAGGTTCCGCGCACGTCGGAGTACATGGGCCCGACGTGGACCTGGTAGCCGTGACCGCCGCCGCCCTCGGGGAGCGTACCGTCGTAGCGCACCGCGATGGGCAGGAAGTGGTACATGAGGTTCGGGTAGGCGACCTCATCGTTGGAGCGGATGAAGCCGCCCGCCTCGAAGTGGTTGCTGGCGCCGGGCCCGCTCTTTCGCAGCAGCCACTCGGCACCGACCTTGGGTCGGTTCTTCATCGAGAAGTAGGGGGCCATCGAAACGGGCTGCGTGCTCGAATGCTGCACGTAGACCTCGAGGTGGTCCTGGAGGTTCTCGCCCACCCCCGGCAGGTCGCTGACCACGTCGATGCCCAGGGCGCGCAGCTCGCTCGCCGCGCCCACACCCGAGAGCTGCAGGAGCTGAGGCGAGTTGATCGCCCCGCCGCAGAGGATCACCTCATCGGCCTTGGCCGTCCTGGTGCGCCGGCCCGGCCGCGCGTACTCGACTCCAACCGCCCGCGAGCCGTCAAACAGCACGCGCGTGGTCAGCGCGAACGTCTCCACGGTCAGGTTGGGACGGTCCATCACCGGATGCAGGTATGCCTGCGAAGCCGACAGGCGCCGGCCGTCATGCACGTTGCGATCGAAGGCGGCAAAGCCCTCCTGCCGATAGCCGTTGACGTCCGAGGTCAGCGGATGGCCGGCCTCCTGTACGGCAGCGAAGAACGCGTCGAAAAGCGGACCGCGAGCCGGACCGCGCTCGAGCACGAGCGGGCCGTCGTGACCGCGGAAGGGATCGTCGCGCTCGGCGGCCAGGCAGTTCTCCATGCGCTTGAAGTAGGGCAGGCAGTGGGCGTGGTCCCACGTCTTCATCCCCTCGCCCGATGCCCAGCGCTCGTAGTCCAGCGGGTTGCCGCGCTGGAAGATCATGCCGTTGATGCTGCTCGATCCGCCCAGGACCTTTCCGCGCGCGTGGTAGACGCGACGCCCGCCCATGTGCGGCTCGGGCTCCGACTCGTACTTCCAGTCGTAGAAGCGGCTGCCGATCGGAAAGGCCAGCGCCGCGGGCATGTGGATGAACATGTCCCACGACCAGTCCGGGCGCCCCGCCTCCAGGACCAGGACACGGTTGCCCGGATCGGCGGAGAGGCGATTGGCGAGCACGCTGCCCGCCGAGCCGCCGCCGACGATTACGTAGTCGTACCAGCCGTCCATGCGGATCCCTCCTCGGATGCTCGACAGAAGTCCTTCGCATCATGTCTATTCAGCGGCTCGCCGTCCACCATCGAGCGAAACCAATACAGCGGAGTCGCCGGGGCGCGTCCGTCGAGGTCGGGCGCACCGCGGCCCTGCGCGAGATCGTCACGGCTGACCGTTCGCAGCTCCACACTCACGCGAGTCTCGCCGGATGTGTTGGGCACGCTCGCGTGCAGATGCGCGCCCGAGAAGCAGAGAAGGTCACCGGGCTCGATCACCATGCGCAGCTCGGAAGCGGTTGCCACGGGCTCGGTGGGCTCAGGGACGATCGGCAGGTCCTCGGTGGGCTCCCCCGCCCGGCGGCGCTCCCGGATCTCGGCGAGGTCCCAGTCTGCGCTCGTGTTCGCGATCGGTTTCGACCAGTAGCCGGGGTAGAAGGCGATGGTTCGCTCCTCGCTGAGCGGGCGCAGGGGCAGCCACCAGTTCGTCTGCTGAAGCACGTTGGACGACCAGGTGTCGCGGTGAAATCCGATTGTCCCGATCGACCGCTCTGCGGTGGGCGGCACGATGCGAAGGTAGACCGAGTCCCAGTACGTCCGCGCCGCCACAACCCCCACCTGCTCGAGCGCTGAGCGCAGTAGACGCTCGCAGCGTGGATCCTTGCGGAAACGTTCCTGGTACTCGGCGATGGCCTCTTCGTCCGGCGCGTCGGGGATCAGCTCGTCAGCCACACTCGCCGCCTCGGTGAGCGCCGGGACCCGCGTGAAAACCAGCAGGTCCCCGCGGAACACGAGCTCGCTGCGCCGCTCCTCGTCGAGCGGGCCGGAGAGGACATGGACGGAGGTGCTCAGGAGGACCCGGCGCCGGCCGCAAGCTCCTGCTTCGGGGTCTCCTTCTCGGGGTCGACGAACGGCTTCTCGACCACGATCGCCGCCACCGTTTCCTCCGGGCGCTCGATCTCGAGCTCCGTGCCCAGCTCCGAGTGCTCGGTCGGCACCATGGCGAAACCGATGTTCTTCTCCAGGCGCGGGGAGTAGCACGCCGAGGTCACATCCCCGATCCGAGCGCCGCCCTTGTGGACACCGAAGACGTCGATCATCGAGCCGTCGTTGAAGGCGCCGAGGTTGGCGCCGCCGATCTCGACTCCAACCAGCTGGCGCTTGGGGCCCTCCTCCTTGATCCGGTGCAGGGCCTCCTTGCCGATGAAGTCGGCGCCCTGTTCGAGGTCCACCATCCAGTCGTAGCCGTAGCCCACTTCGTAGGGGTTCGTGTCGTACCACATGTCGCAACCGAGGGCGAGGATTCCGCCCTCGATCCGGCGGATGTGTGAAGGCCCGATCACCGCGAGGTCGTGCGGCTTGCCCGCCTCGAGCACCGCGTCCCACAGCTTGACCCCGTTCTTGCTGGCCTCGTACAGATAGATCTCGAAGCCGAGCTCGGCGGTGTAGCCCGTGCGCGATACCAGCACGTTCATTCCGTCGACCTCGAAGGGCCGCATGAAGTAGTACGGAATCTCCAGGATGTCCTGGCCGAACAGGTCGACCATCACATCCTTCGACTTGGGCCCCTGGACCTGAAGCGGCCCGACATCGATCTCCTTGACCGTCACGTCGTAGTCGGAGCCGTGCGCCACACCTCGCGCCCACAGCTCGACGTCGCTGTCGGCCAGCGACAGCCAGAAGCGGTTCTCCTCCACGCGCAGCAGAACGGGGTCGTTGATGATGCCCCCGTCGGGAAGGCAGTTGAACACGTACTTGCACTGCTCGACGGCGCACTTGTTCAGGTCGCGCGCCACCAGCAGGTTCGTGAAGTCGAAGGCGTCCGGCCCGCTGATCTCGACCTGGCGCTCGGCGCCTCCCACGTCCCACAGGGTCACGCCGTTCAGCAGCTGCCAGTACTCCTCGACCGGGTCCCCGTAGTGGCGCGGGTGATAGTGGTGGTTGTAGGTGCTGTACAGCTGCACGCCATGGCGGCGCGACGCGTAGAAGTACGGCGACTTCTTGATCCGGGGGTAGAGCAGGACTCCCGGGTTCTCGTTCACCTGTGCCAAGGTCGTTCCTTCCGGTCTACTTGCGGGCAAGCGTGATATATCAGTTCGCCGGGGCGAGGGTCAACACCTAGCGCGAAGCGCCCGGCTCTGCCGGGTGCGCAGCGTTCGATATAAGCGCCAGCGCCTCGTCGAGGTCGATTCGCCGGTAGGTCTCGACCGGAACGCCGTCCTCCACGAGTTCGCGCCGGGCGAGCTCGATCTCGCTTCGCACATCCGGCGCCACCTCGTTCGATTGCTCCAGGACGGTCTTCACGTAGCCCTCGGCCACCGGGTTGCTCGCCACCCGGACATCGGCTCGCTCCACTCGCCCCGAGGCCGAATAGGCCAGGCAACTCACGACGCGCGCCCGGGCGCTGGCCAGGGCCTCCGGCTCCAGCGCCGGTTCGCCGGGCGCGCCGTCCTCCACCACCAGGCGGGTGATGCCGCGGTCGTCGAGCGCCTCGAGGATCTGCTGGGGGTCCTCCCCCACCACGACTTCCTTGCGCCTGGGCCACACGTCGAGCCAGGAGTGGTCGCCGAGCGACCGGCCGACGTGGAACAGGAAGTAGTCGGGATAGATGAAGAAGTCCGGCCCGCGATCGCGCTGGATGTCGTAGAAGGCGGTGACCGTCGCGGTGATCAGCGCGCTCGCACCGAGCGCGCCGCAGGGACGGGTCATCACCAGCCCGAGGCGGTCGTGGTCTTCGAAGCCCTCGAACAGCTCCTCGAGGCGAGCGCGCCGGCCCGCCACTTCGATCTCGAACATCGAGCTGCGGAGCTCCCGCGCCGAGTGCACAGGTGTGATATATCACAGCTTCCGCCCGCTCCCTACCGCGAGGTGACCCTCGGTGGAAAATTCATCCGCTCGCGCCGTCGTGATCGGCGCCGGCATCGTCGGAAACAGCCTCGTGCATCACCTGGCCCGGCTCGGGTGGACCGACCTGGTGCTGACCGACAAGGGCCCGCTGCCCAACCCGGGCGGATCCACCGGCCACGCCTCGAACTTCATCTTCCCGGTCGATCACTCGCGCGAGATGACCGCGCTCACGCTCGACAGCATGCGGCAGTACGACGAGCTCGGCGTGACCACCACCTGCGGCGGCATCGAGGTGGCGCGCACCGAGGAGCGCATGGAGGAGCTGCGCCGGCGGATGTCCTCCGCCGCCTCCTGGGGGGTCGAGCCCGTGTCGCTGGTCACGCCCGCCGAGATCAAGGAGCTCGTGCCCTTCATCGACGAGAGCGTGATCATCGGTGGCTTCTACTCCCCCGCCGTGTCCGTGGTGGACTCGCTGCGCGCCGGCACGCTCATGCGCGAGCGCGCTCAGGAAAGCGGAGCGCTCACCGTGTCGGCCAACACCGAGGTGCTCGGCATCGACGTCGAGGGCGGCCGCGTAAAGCGTGTGCGCACCGACCGCGGCGACATCGAGACCGAGACCGTGGTGATCTGCTGCGGGGTCTGGAGCCCGCGCCTGGCCCGGATGGCGGGAGCATCGATCCCGCTCACCCCGGCGGTCCACCAGATGATCGACATCGGGCCGGTACCGCATTTCGCGGACGCCAAGAGCGCGATCGACTTCCCGATCGTGCGCGACATGGACACGAACATGTATGAGCGGCAGGACGGCACCGGGCTCGAGGTGGGCTCGTATGCCCACCGGCCGATCCTGCACGACCCCGACGAGATCCCCTCGATCGAGGAGGCGGCGCTCTCGCCCACCGAGCTGCCCTTCACCGAGGACGACTTCGTGGAGCAGATGGAGCACGCCCTCGAGCTGATGCCGGAGATCGTGGGCGACGAGTCGGTGGGCATCAAGTACGCCATCAACGGCCTGCTCTCGCTCACGCCCGACGGCCTGCCCATCCTGGGCGAGACGCCGGAGGTGGGTGGGCTCTGGTCGGCCGCCGCGGTGTGGGTGAAGGAGGGCCCGGGCATCGGCCGGGCGGTGGCGGAGTGGATGGTGGAGGGCGAGCCCGAGATCGACCTTCAGGCCTCCGACATCGCGCGGTTCTACGAGCACCAGAAGAGCACCGCGCACGTGAGGGCCCGGGCGGCCGAGGGCTTCAACAAGACCTACGGGATCGTGCATCCGGGCGAGCAGTGGGGTTCGAATCGCGACGTTCGGCTGTCGCCCTTCAACGCCCGCGAGCAACAGCTCGAGGCCGTTTTCTACGAGGCGGCGGGCTGGGAGCGCCCACACTGGTACGAGTCCAACCGCGGGCTGCTCGAGGACTACGGCGCGTCGGTCAACGGCCGCGAGGCCGAGTGGGACTCGCGCTGGTGGTCGCCGATCATCAACGCCGAGCACCTGGCGATGCGCGATCGCGCGGGGATGTTCGACCTCACGGCGTTCTGTGTCTTCGACATCGTCGGTCCTGGCGCACTCGAGTGCGTGCAGCGGGTGGCCGTCCGCCAGATGGACGTGAAGCCGGGCCGCGTGGTCTACACGCCGGTGCTCACCCCGCGCGGCGGCTTTCGCTCCGACCTGACGATCATGCGCCTCGGCGCCGAGCACTTCCGGGTGGTCACGGGTGGGGCACACGGCATGGCCGACCTCAAGTGGTTCGCCGACCATCTGCGCAGGGACGGCGGCGCGCAGGTCTTCGACCTCACCTCGAACTACTGCACGCTGGGGTTGTGGGGCCCGCGGGCCCGCGACATCCTCGCCAGCACCACCGGGGCCGATGTCTCCAACGAGGGCTTTCCCTTCGCCACCTGCGCCACGATCGAGATGGGGCCGCTACGGGTGCTGGCGTCACGCATCTCCTACGTCGGCGACCTGGGCTGGGAGCTCTACGTGCCGATCGAGCAGGGCGCCAAGCTGTGGGACATCGTCTGGGAGGCCGGCCGGCCGCACGGCGTGGTGCCCGCCGGGATCGGCGTGTACGGCACCACCGGCCGGCTGGAGAAGTGCTACCGCGCGTTCGGCTTTGAGCTCGACGGCGAGTACAACGTCGTCGAGGCCGGCATGGCCTGGGGCAAGGTCAAGGAGCAGGACTTCGTCGGCAAGGAGGCCTACGTGGGTCATCGCGAGTCCGAGCCGGCGGCCGTGATGTGCACGCTCACCGTCGACGAGCACAGCGTCAACGGGGGTCCCGAGCGCTTCATGCTCGGTGGCGAGCCGGTCCTCAGCCGCGACGGCGCGCCGCTCGCCGACGCGCACGGGCGCCGGTCGTTCGTGACCAGCGCGGGCGCGGGGCCATCGGTGGGCAAGCACATCCTGATGTCCTACCTGCCGCCCGAGCACGCCGTCGTCGGCGACACCCTCCTCGTGCAGTACATGGGCGAGCGCTATCCGGTGACCGTGGCGACCAACGACTCGACGCCGCTCTTCGACCCGAACAACGAGCGAGTGAAGGCCTAGTGGCCCTTCCTGTCATCACTGCCCCGTTTGGCGGCTGCAAGTCTTCGCCTGGCGGCGTCCCCGCTCGCCGCCGTAGCGCTGCTACGCCGGCTTCGCGGCTCCTTGCCATGCTCGACTTTCGCTCGCCAAAGCGGGCCCGTGCTTCCAGGAAGGACCACTCATGAGGATTCTCGTGTGCGTCAAGCGTGTGCCGCTCACCGGCGGGCGAATGGTGCTCACCGCAGACGAGCAGGCGATCGAGACGCGGCACCTGGGCTTCACGATCAGCCCGCATGAGGAGTGCGGCGTGGAGGAGGCGGTGCGGATCGTCGAAGCCCAGGGCGGCGAGACTGTGGTGCTGACGCTCGGCCCGCCCGAGGCCGAGGAGCAGATCCGCGAGACGCTGGCCACCGGCGCCGACCGCGGCATCCTGCTGACGATCGAGGGCGAGGAGTGGGACCCGCAGGCCACCGCGCGGGCGATCCTGTCGGCAATCGAGAACGAGGAGGCCTCGGGCGGCGCCTTCGACCTGATCCTCTTCGGCAACGAGTCCGCCGACTCGGGCAACTTCCAGGTCGGGATCCGGGTGGCGCATGCGCTCGGGCGGCCGGTGGCGACCGGCCTCAAGGGCCTGACGGTGACCGATGGGCGGGCGCGCTGCGAGCAGGAGGTGGCCGGCGGACGTGACGTCTACGACGTGCCGCTGCCCGCCGTGGTCACGGTGCTCGAGGGAATCAACCTGCCGCGCTACCCGTCGGTGCCGGCCAAGCTGCGCGCGCGCCAGAAGCCCGTCGACAAGAGCTCGCCCGAGCGGGCTGACTCGCGCCTGGAAAAGCTGCGTCTGGTGGTGCCGGGCGGCCCGGGCAAGCAGGCGGAGATCCTGGGCGAGGGCGCCGAAGCCGCGCCGGCCGTGGTCGGCGTGATGCGGGACCTGGGGGTGGCGTGATGAGCGTTCTGGCCCTCGTGGAGCACGAGGGCGGCCAGGTCGACGAGCTGTCGCTGCAGGCGCTCTCGCTCGCGCGCGAGCTCGCGGGCGGTGAGCCGCTCACGGCGCTGCTGATGGGCGAGGGCGGCCGCGAGGCCTCCGCGCAGCTGGGCTCCGCCGGCGTGGCCGGCGCGCTGGTGGCCGAGGACCAGCGCCTCGGCGCCTATGCGCCCGGGGCCTGGGCCCGCAGCGTGACCGACGCGCTCGAGCGCACCGGCGCCGGCGCCGTGGTGGCCGCGGGCACCAACCGCGGCAACGAGGTGCTGAGCCACGTGGCCGCCCGGCTCGACCAGCCGTTCGCGGCTAACTGCACCGCCATCGAGGGAGTCGAGCCCGAGGAGACCGGCCAGGACCCGGGGGGGTCCGGGGGCGCGAGCCCCCGGGTGCTATCGGTGACCAGGATCCGATGGGGCGGCAGCCTTCTCGAGCAGGCGCGCGTGCACGGGTCCCCCTCATTGCTGTCGGTAGCGCCCCACACCGTGGCCGCCGCCACGGTGAACGGAGCCGACGCCCCCACGGTGGAAAGTTTGAATCCTGCCCTCGAGGAAACCGACCTGCTGGTCCGGGTGAGCGAGCACGTCGACGCCACCACGGCCGGCATCTCCCTGGCCGAGGCCAAGGTCGTGGTGAGCGGCGGGCGCGGCGTGGGCTCGGCCGACGGCTTCGGCATCCTCGAGGAGTTGGCCGAGCTGCTGCACGCCGCGGTGGGCTGCTCGCGCGTGGTCACGAGCGCGGGCTGGCGGCCACACACCGACCAGGTGGGCCAGACGGGCACCAAGGTGTCACCCGACCTCTACATCGCCTGCGGAATCAGCGGCGCCACCCAGCACATCGCCGGCTGCAAGGGAGCGAAGAAGATCCTGGCCATCAACTCCGACGCCGAGGCGCCGATACTGGCCAGTGCGGACTATGCCGTGATCGGTGACCTGACCGAGATCGTCCCGGCGATAACCGCCGAGCTGAGAAAGGGCCGCGAGCCATAGGAGTTGTGGCGGGAGCTGTGGCGCTGGCCGCGGTCCTCGCGATCAGCGGATTCCTCTTCGCGCGCCGGGCCAGGCTGGTGGTCGAGCTCGTCCGCATGGGCAAGTCCACGGACCGCTCCGGCGAGCTGCCCGAGCGCGTGCGCAACGAGGCGCAGATCGTGCTCGGCCAGCGCAAATTGCTGCAGCGCCTGGTGCCGGGCCTGATCCACGCGGCCATCTTCTGGGGCTTCCTCGTGCTATTCCCGACAATCGTGATCGCGATGATCGGCGCCGTGGACCGCGAGGCCACGCTGCCGTGGCTGGGAGAGCAGGGCTGGTTCGCGCTGATGGTCGACGTCTTCGCGGTGCTCGTGCTCGCCGGCGTGCTGGGCGCGGCCTACATCCGCAAGGTCCAGCGCCCGGCGCGCTTTCAGGGAAGCCACCTTGGCGAGGCCGACCTGATCCTGGCCATGATCGGCGGGATCGTGACGACGCTCCTGCTCTGGCACGCGTCGCGGATCGCGCTCGGCCTCAACGAGTGGCCGGCGGCCTGGTCCCCCGTCTCGGACGCGCTGTCCGGACTCTTCGGCGATGACGGGGCGACCGAGGTTCTTGAGCGCATCTTCGTCTGGGCCCACGTGCTGATCATCCTCAGCTTCCTCGCCTACCTGCCCCACTCCAAGCACCTCCACATCGCCACCGCGGCCGTCAACGTCTTCTTCGGCCACACGAGCGCGCCCGGCAGGCTCGAGCCGCTTCGCTTCGACGGACCGGAGGAGGACATGCGCTTCGGCGCCGGGACGGTGGCCGACCTCACCTGGAAGCAGACACTCGACACCTTCTCCTGCACCGAGTGCGGGCGCTGCCAGGACGTCTGCCCGGCCTGGACCACGGGGAAGGAGCTCTCCCCCAAGCTGCTGATCATGGCCCTGCGCGACCAAGTCTTCGAGGAGGGCCCGCCGCTGGTGCGCGGCGCCGAGGGCTTCGAGGCCACCCCGCTCGTGCCGGGTGCGGTGAGCGACAACGTCGTGTGGGACTGCGTCACCTGCGGCGCCTGCGTGCGCGAGTGCCCGGTGTCGATCGAGCACGTGGACCACATCGTCGATCTGCGCCGCCACCTGGTGATGATGGATTCGCGCTTTCCCAGCGAGGCCGAGCCGATGCTGCGCGACGTCGAGCGCGCCTCCAACCCGTGGGGCAAGGCTCAGTCAGAGCGCGCCGACTGGGCCGAGGAGCTGGGCGTGCGGGTGCTGGAGCCCGGCGACCCCGCGCCCGAGGTCCTCTACTGGGTGGGCTGCGCGGCCTCCTTCGACGAGCGCGCGCGAACCGCAGCACAGTCGACGGCGAAGCTGATGCAGGCGGCCGGCGTGGACTTCGCCATCCTGGGACCGCGCGAGTCGTGCACCGGCGACCCGGCGCGCCGGATGGGCAACGAGTATCTCTTCCAGGCCCATGCCGAGCAGAACGTGGGCACGCTCAACGACGCCGGCGTGACCAAGATCGTGGCGAGCTGCCCGCACTGCTTCAACACGCTTGGCAACGAATATTCGGACTTCGGGGGCAACTACGAGGTGATTCACCACACCGAGCTGCTGGCCGGCCTGGTGCGGGAGGGCCGGCTGGAGACCGACAAGAACGGCGGCACGATCACCTATCACGACTCCTGCTACCTGGCCCGCCACAACGACGTCGTCGCGGACCCGCGCGAGCTCGTGGAAGCGGTGGGCGAGCCGGTCGAGATGAAGCGCAGCGGCAAGCGGACCTTCTGCTGCGGCGCGGGCGGCGCGCACATGTGGATGGAGGAGCGCGGCGGCAAGATCAACGAGGAACGCGCCCGCGAGGCGGCCGAGACCGGTGCCGACACCCTGGCCGTGGCCTGCCCGTTCTGCACCGTGATGCTCGACGACGGGGTGCGCCAGCGCGGTGACGACCTGCGCGTGGTTGACGTGTCGACGCTGCTGGCCGAGCAGCTCGATGGCGGCGCTGAGGCACCGCCGGGCTGAACACCTTCTTCCGCCGTGAGGGCGACCTCGTGGGGTTCGGTTAGCCGCACCTTCGATTTTCGGGTAACCCCTATTGGCGGGAGATCCGAGCCGCGGGAGAGTCTCTGCTCATGGCCGGTGCTCTAGCGCGTCTTGCCGATCTCGCCTACCGCCGTCGCGGCCGGGTGGTGCTGGCCTGGATCGTGGCGACGGTCGTGATCATTGGGGTGGGTTCATCGCTGGCCGGGGAGTACAACGCCGACTACGACACGCCGGGATCTGAGTCGAAGGCGGCGAGCGATCTCACCGAGCAGCGCTTCGGCGGCTATTCCGGGCAGGAGATCTACGTCGTCTGGAAGGACGAAGCCGGCGCCAACAGCCCCAGCGCCAAGCAGCACGTCAACGCCTTCCTGTCTGATGCCAAACAGGTCGATCACGTTGCTGAGCAGACCCCGATCCGGGTCTCGCAGGACGGCACCATCGGAGCCACCACGCTTCCGCTGACCGTCCCAGGCTGGGACGTGCCCAAGGAGGACGGCGAGAAGCTGATCGCCGCCGCCGAGAAGAACAGCGGTGACGGGCTGGAGATCAAGCTCGGCGGAGACCCGATCTATGCCGCGCAGGAGGCGGCCAGCCCGGAGGGGCTCGGGTTCCTCGGCGCCGCGATCGTGCTGCTGATCGCCTTCGGCTCGGTGGTCGCCGCGGGCCTGCCGCTCGTCATCGCCCTCGTCGGCCTCGGCATCTCGTCGGGTGGCCTGATCGTCCTGCTGGCCAACGTCGTGGATGTCCCGGACTGGGCCACGGCGGTGTCGGGGCTGATCGGGATCGGCGTTGGGGTCGACTACGCGCTGCTCGTTCTGACCCGCTTCCGCGCGGCTTTGAACGAGGGCAAGGACCGTCACGACGCGGTGGTCGAGGCCGTGACCACCGCTGGGCGCAGCGTGATCATCGCCGGCGCCACAGTGGTGATCGCCGTCCTTGGCCTCTTCCTGACCGGGCTGCCCTACATGTACGGCGTGGCCATCGCGGCCTCCCTCGCGGTGCTGGTGGTGATGCTCGCCGCGGTCACGCTGCTGCCGGCGCTGCTGTCGTACCTGGGACCGAGGGTCGACCGCCTCCGGATTCCCTTCCTCGGCCGGACGCTGAAGGCCGAGGGCAACGGCGATTCGCCCGCGGCCCGCTGGAGCCACGCGGTCCAGCGCCGTCCGTGGATCGCTGCAATTGTGGCGACCGTCATTCTGCTCGCGCTGGCCGCACCCGCGCTCGGCATGCGTCTCGGCTTTCCCGATGCCGGCAACGATCCGCCGGACACCATGACCCGCCAGGCCTACGACCTGAACACGGAGGGGTTCGGAGCCGGCACGAACGGGCCGCTCGTGATCGCCGCCGACCTCCCCAACCCGGCCGCGAAGGCCGATCTCGGCCCCTTTGCAGAGCGGCTTCGCGGCGAGGACGGGGTCGCCTTCGTGACCGATCCGCAGGTCAACAGGGAGGGCGATGCGGCGATCCTCACCGTGGTCCCGTCGGGCTCGCCCCAGGACGCGGAAACGGAGGACCTGGTGCAGAGGCTTCGCAGTGAAGTCGTGCCCGAGGAGCTCAGCGGCACTGGCATCACCGCCGAGATCGGGGGCGTGACCGCGGCGCTCACAGACCAGAGCGAGTACATGCTGGAGCGGATGCCGGTGTTCATCGCCGGAGTGGTCGGCCTTTCCTTCCTGCTTCTGCTCGTCGCGTTCCACTCACCCTTGATCTCGCTCAAGGCCGCGCTGATGAATCTCCTCTCGGTCGGCGCCGCTTACGGCGTGATGACACTGGTGGCCAAGGGCGGAACGGTCGGCCAGCTGATCGGGATCGATCACGAGGTGCCAATCGCGCCGTTCTTGCCGGTGATGATGTTCGCGATCCTGTTCGGCCTCTCGATGGACTACGAGGTCTTCCTGGTCTCGCGGATCCGCGAGGAGTACCTCAAGCACGGAGACACACGGCGGGCGGTCGCCGACGGACTGGCGAAGACCGCGCGCGTGATCACCGCGGCCGCCGCGATCATGGTCGTCGTCTTCCTCGCCTTCCTCGCCGCCCCGGACGTCTTCCTGAAGCTGTTCGGAATCGGACTCGCGTCAGCGATCTTCCTCGACGCCACCCTCGTGCGGATGGTTCTCGTTCCCGCCGTGATGCAGCTGCTGGGCAGCGCCAACTGGTGGATCCCGAGCTGGCTCGAGCGGACCCTGCCGCGACTGGACGTCGAGCACGTCGCGGCCAGCCCCGCGGAGGGAAGGCCCTATCCAGGTCAGCTGCCGCGCCCCTCCAGGAGCCCCGCCGTCCTCAGGAACTGGCCCGCCACCACCTCTGGGTCCTCCCCGTCGACGTCGACGTCGCGGTTCATCTGGATCATCGCGCTCGTCGTCAGCCGGGCATTGACCTCGTCGATGATGCGCATGAACTTCCGCCCGCCGAGGTCGTCGAGCTTGTCCTTGTCGATCACGAGGGCCACATGCTGGAAGCCGAACACGCGCTTGTCGTCCTCGAGCACCTTGTAGCTTCCGCTTCCCAGCTGGCCATCGGTGGTGAACACGTTGGCGGCGTCGGTTGGTTGCGGTGAACCCCCGGGACGATGACCGATGGGCACTTCCTCGAACTTCACGTTGGTCGAGCCTGACACTTCGAGCGCCGGCCAGGCCCTGCTGGCGCGACTCGAACTCCGGCCGCCCGCCGAGGGTGACGCCCGACAGCTCGCGCAGGTCCCCGATCGTGGCCAGGCCGCGTTTCTGGGCGAAGAACTGCGTGGTGGCGATCGCATCCACGTTTTCGTACGAGGTCTGCTCGCTGATCGCCTGCCCGCGTCCGGCGTAGAAGTCCTTCGCGAGCCGATAGGTCTCGTCTGCCGTCTTGCCCGCGTCCGGCTGGCCGGCCGCGACCGTAACGGCCACGCCCAAGTACTCGGGGTAGCCATCGATCTCGCCGCTCTGCAGCTCCTTGTCGATGACCTCCGTCGGGCCGATGTCCTTGATGAGGTTCACGTTGATGCCCTTGAACTCCAGGGCTTGGCGATACAGCTCGCCGACGATCAGAGACTCGGTGAAGTCCTTGGTGCCAAGGGTCACCTCCAGCTCACCGCCTTGCGGCTGGACCGAACCCTCCCGGTCGTTGTCGTCGTCCCCGCAGGCGCCCGCGAACAGCGCCAGCCCAACCAGTAACAGCCTCCACCAGGACGCCCGCCCGGTCCGGATCACGATTCAGCTCCCGTGACCTCAATGTCGATGCGCTCGGGCTCACGCCGCACGGCGCCGCCACCGACCACCGTGATCTCGAGCAGGCCGTCCTCGAGAGAAGCCGAGACGCTGCTGCGGTCTGTGCCCTCAGGCAGATTGACCGTTCGCCGGAAAGAGCCGTAGTGACGTTCCCGCACGTAGTAGGTGGTTTGCTCGTCCGGGGCGCCGGTGCGCTGGCCGAAGATCGTGAGCGCGTCATGGTCGAAAGAGAGCTCCACGTCCCCTCGCGGCACCCCCGCCAGCTCGCAGCGGATCACCAGATCGTCGCCGCGCGCGAAGATGTCCATCCTGGGGATCCACGCGGTAGCGTGGGAACGCTCCGCCTGAGGCGGGTCGATACCCGCCTGCCAGAACTCGCGCATCCGGCCCATCTCCGCGACCGTGTCGAACAGGCCATGGAAGCGCTGCTGTCGATCAGCCATCTCAGCTCCCTTCGATCAGCTTCCGCCGGCCGCGCCGGGACGGGGGCGCGACAACGCGGGGTCGGGCACGGTCACCGTTGCCCTGGGTTCGGCCTCCGGGACCTCCTCCTGGCGCAGCGCCTTGAAGAAGCTCACACAGAGCCCGATCATCACGAGCGCGAAGGGCGCTCCCGCAACGATGGCCGCCTGTTGGAGCGTCTCCAGCCCGCCGGCCACCAGCAGCGTGACCGCCACGGCGCCCATCGCGGTACCCCAGAACGCGACGATCGCCCGCGGTGGCTCCAGGGTGCCGCCGCAGGTGAGCATCCCCATCACGATCGAGGCGGCGTCCGCCCCGCTGATGAAGAAGACCGCCACCAACACGATCACGACGATCGACGTGAGCGTTTCGAGCGGGAATGCCTGCAGCAGGGTGAACAGCGCGACCTCCGGCTGCGCCACCGCGTCGGCGAGGTTGGCCTCCCCGGTGAGCTGCAGGTTGATGGCCGCGCCGCCGAGAATGGCGAACCAGACGAAGCTCACGCCGCTCGGGACCAGCAGCACGCCGATGACGAACTCACGGATGGTCCGGCCCTTGGAGATGCGGGCCAGGAACGTGCCCACGAACGGCGTCCACGACATCCACCACACCCAGTAGAAGATCGTCCAGCTGCCGAGCCATTCGGCGCCCCCGAAAGCGCCCGTCTTGAAGCTGCGACCGACGAGACCGCCGAAGTAGTCCCCCGTCCCCTCCACGAGCGTGCCGAAGATGAAGACGGTCGGGCCCACCACGAGGATGAACAGGAGGAGCGCGATGGCCAGCAGCATGTTGAAGTTGCTGAGCCACTGGACGCCGCGCTCGACGCCGGAGATGGCCGAGATGACGAACAGGAGGGTCAGGACGGCGATGATCACGACGGCCAGCCCGGTCGAGGTCTCGACGTCCCACACGAAGTTGAGCCCGCTGTTGATCTGAAGAGCGCCGAGGCCAAGCGACGTCGCGCTGCCGAACATCGTCGCGAAGACGGCGAGGATGTCGATCGCCTTCCCGATCGGTCCGTCCACGCGATCGCCCAGCAGTGGCCGGAAGACCGAGCTGATCAGGTTCGGCATGCCTTTGCGGAAGCAGAAGTACCCGAGGGCCAGGCCGACGATGGCGTACAGCGCCCAGGGGTGGAGCGCCCAGTGGAAGTACGTGTACTCCATGGCCGTCGCCGCGGCCTCGTCAGTGCCCGGTTTGGCCAGGCCGAGCGGCGGAGCGGCGAGGTGCGAGATGGGCTCGGCCACGCCGTAGAACATCAGGCCGATGCCCATCCCGGCACTGAACATCATCGCGATCCATGAGCTCGTCCGAAACTCCGGCCGGTCCTCGTCCTTGCCCAGACGGATCCGCCCGTAGCGCGACACGCACAGGAACAGGACGAAGGTGAGGAACGCCGCGGTGGACAGCACGAACAGCCAGCCGAGGTTCGTCAGGATCCAACTGAGCATGTCCCCGACGACCGTGGCCATCTCGTCCTTGAACAGGACCCCCACGAGCACGAAGGCCACCGAGATGCCGGCGGCGATGCCGAAGACCGGCTTATCGATCCGCCAGCCCTGGTTCTCCTCCATCCCTACTCCTTTCTGACCCCGCGAGGGCGAGGCCTACGCAAACATGGGTTTGGACTCCGCCTCGTCGCCGGGAGGGACCCGCCGCAGTCCCACCATCCGGTCGATGATCATGTTCTGGAAGCGGTGCAGCGGCTCCTCGAAGCGGTAGCAGAGCCGGCCGCCGGGAAACGGCGTGGTGTCGAGCCCCTCTTGGACGCGCTCGACGATCTCGATGTCCTCCCGGTTGACCGCGTCCCAGAAGGCGGCGAGCTTGTCGACGGCATCCTCGGAGCGCTGCGCCGACGTCGACTCCGGATGCGTCAACAGCCAGGTTGTCTCGCGCGTTCGGCTCGGGCCGAGCGGCAGGGCATGGATCACGAACAGATGGTTCGGCAGGACGTTGATCGCGACGTTGGGGAAGAGCCAGATGAAGCGCGCGCTCTCCGCATCCGAGCCATTGAGGCCCGAGATACCTGGGAGGCCGCCCTGCCAACCACCCTGCTCGCTGTCGGCCGCGATGGGGTTGGTGCACATGCCGGTGTACATGCCCGTGCCCTGCCAGCGGTGGTGGGCCTCGATCGGGGAGACCTTGACAAGGCCGGGGTGCACCCAGGGCAGGTGGTAGTACTCCATGAAGTTCTCGCCGAGCAGCTTGTAGTTGGCCGCTACGTCGTAGTGGGCGGTGCGAGCCACCTCCCATTCGCCGAGGCGGTATCCGGCGGTCCGCTCGGGCAGGTCGCCGAGATGGTCCGACAGTGGGGGGGCGTCGTCGTCGAGGCAGACGAACACGAGCGGCCCCCAGGTCTCCGCACGAACGGGCAGCAGGCCGTAGTTCGCCTTGTCGAAAGCGGCGACCTCATCCGTATCGAAGATCCGCCGCTGGTCGGGCGGTATGTTCGACCCCTCGAACAGTGGCGTGCCGATGCAGGCGCCATCGAGCGCGTAGGCCCAGCTGTGGTAAGGGCAGCGGATGGACCGCTTCACCCGTCCGGGTCCCGGATCGAGCAGCCGCGTGCCACGGTGGCGGCAGGTGTTGTAGAAGGCCCGCAGCTCGCCGTCGAGCCCGCGGACCACGATGAGCGAACGTCCGGCGACATCGGCCACCAGGAGCTCACCAGGATCGCGAAGTTGCGCCGAGGGGCCTACGGCCGTCCAGCCCGAGGCGAAGACCCGCTCCCGCTCGACCGCGAAGAACTCGTTGGAGGTGTAGGCCTCGGGCACGATCGTCTCGGCGAGTGCGACGGGGCGCCTCGTCCGGGCGTACGTCTCCTCCCGAGTGAAGATGCTCTCCGCCGGCGAAGCGGGGCGCTTCGCCTGCTCATACCTCTCCTCCGGAGTGAAATACTGTTCACTAGGTGAACAGATATATCTCACATGGTGATTGTGAAGGGATGCTGCTCGAGAGTCAAGAGTGCTGAG
Source organism: uncultured Thermoleophilaceae bacterium (assembly GCA_963728495.1). Lineage (GTDB taxonomy): Bacteria > Actinomycetota > Thermoleophilia > Solirubrobacterales > Thermoleophilaceae > JACVRW01. The sequence continues at coordinate 248,508 of CAVSKI010000005.1, forward strand.
CGTTATTTCTCCACGAGCCTGCCCTCGATCTGCGCCGCAGCCGCCAGCATGGGCTTCAGCGCCGCAATCCGGCGTTCGGCGTCGAGGCGAAAACTCGGCCCGGTCACGTTCAGCGTGGCCACGAGGCGGCCCACACCATCCACGATCGGGACCGAAACGCTGGCCAGGCCGTCCTCGAGCTCGTCGACCAATTCGGCGTAGCCCTGCTCGCGCACGCGCTCGATCTCGGCCCGCAACCGTGTCGGGTCGGTGATGGTTGCGCTCGCGGGCCGCTCGAGGCGGCCGAGCAGGAAGCGCTCGAGCCGGGCGGGCTCGAGCGTGCCGAGCAGGACCTTGCCGCTCGAGCTGGCGTGCAGGGGGTATCGCCGTCCCACCCAGCTGACGGCCTTGACCATGTGCGGCGTGTCGATCTGCAGCACGACGTCAAGCGCCTCGCCTCCGCGCACCACGCTGAGTGTCACCGTTTCATCGGTCTCGGCGGCCACCCGCTCCAGTGCGGCACGCGCCGTGGCGTCGACCATGTCTCCCGCCTCGGCGTCCCGCCCCAGGCGCGCCAGGGCGACCCCGATCGCGTATCGGCCGTCGCCGCGCCGGGCGAGAAATCCCTCCTGCTCGAGCGTGTGGATCAGACGCAGCGCAGTGGAGGTCGGCAGGCCGGCCGCCCGGGCCAGGCCGGACGCCGTCTCGCCGGCCGGCCTGTCGGCCGCGGCACGCAGGATGGCGGTGGCCCTTTGCACCGACTGATTGAGCTTCATCGCGCCGCGCTGAAACTACTACGGCGCGCGGTACTCGCGGCGCCCAGCGCTCACTCGCCGAGCCGCGCCAGCGCCGCGCGGCGCCAGCGTTCCGTCCGCTCCACCTCGTTGAAGGAGTAGAGGTGAAAGCCGGCCACGCGCAGGGCCGGGTCCGCGACCGCGGGAGTGAGGTCGCGCAGCAGGCGGTCGGGCTTGAACTGGCGGATCAAGAGACGCGTAGATCCAGTTGCCGTGGTGGCGCAGGAAGCGCGCCGACTCGCCCAGTCCGATCTGCATCGTGATCCGCATCAGCCTCGTGCGGTCGACCGTGCCCGGCATGCCGATCCAGATCGGCAGCCCCGTGCCGCGGGCGCGCACCTTGGCGATCCAATCGAGGATGGTCGGAGCGTCGAAGCAGATCTGGCTGATGATGTGGGTGGCCATCGGGGCCTTCGCGAACATCGCCCTTATCGTCTCTTCGTCGGAGATCAGGTGGTGGCTCTCGGGATAGCCGGTGATGTCGATCGCCTCGAACTCCGACCGGCGCGGACCCATCGCCTCCAGTAGATCCGCCGCGGCCTCGAACTCGCCCGCCGGCGCCTCCGCGTCGCCGGCGGGCACGAAAAGCTCGCGCACCCCCGCCGCCAGCAGGCGGTCGAGCATCTCGTCGAGATGTGCGCGGTCGCGGATCAGGCGCGCCGAGAGGTGAGGGACGACCTCATAGCCCTCTCGCACGAGGCGCTCGCTCAGGTCGAGCGTCGCGTCCAGGCCCCTGCTCGGCGAGGCGGTCACGGTCACCGTGACATCGGTGCCCAGGTGGGCGAGCACCTCCGCCTCGATTCCGTCGAGCGGAAGGACCTCGAAGCGCGACCTGCGCAGCAGCTCGGCGACGGCCTGCGCGCCTTCCAAGCTCTTACTGTCCTCCCTCGCCCGGCGAGCCGTTGGGCGAAGCTGATATATCAGACATGGAGTTTTCTGATTATCACCGCGGCGGACGCGAGTCAAACCTGCTCGATCCGCGCCCGGGCGCTTGATATATCTGACCCACACGATGGCCGCCGAGGCTTCAATCCGAGCTACGAGCCCCGCCGAGCCGCGCGCCGAACCTGGTGGCCGAACGCGCCTACCTCGAGCTGCGCGACCGGATCGTCACGCTGCGCCTCGCGCCGGGCACCGTCCTGCGCGAGGACGAGCTGATGAGTGCGATGGCCATCGGCCGCACACCGCTGCGCGAGGCCGTCAAGCGCCTCGCGCTGGAGAATCTCGTGGCCGTGCAGCCGCGGCGCGGCACGTTTGTGACCGAGGTGGAAGCCGCCGACATCACCAACATCGCGGAGGTCCGCGCCGAGCTCGAGGGCTACGCGGCCAAGCTCGCGGCGGAGCGCATGGACGCCGAGCGGCGATCGGCGGCCGAGGCGCTGCTGCACGAGGTCGAGGAGCTCAGGCGGCCCGACGATCAGGACTGGCTGATGCGCTTCGACGAGCGCATCCACCATTTCACCTGGGAGGCCACCGGCAACCCGTATCTGATCGACACGCTCGAACGCTACTTCGCGCACTCGCTGCGCATCTGGTACCTGGTGCTCGACCACGTGCCCGACCTGGGCCACGCGGTCCACGATCAGGCGAGCTTGGTGCAGGCGCTGCTGGACGGTGATGGAGAGGTGGCGCGCCAGGTCATGCGGGAGCACATCCTCGAGTTTCAGCGCGAGATCCTGGCGGCCTTCAACCAGAAGGACGCCACAGCTCCCGCTCCCTGAGGCGCCGCTCGGCACCCGTGAGCGCACGGAGTGTTCCGTGCCCGTGTGCCTCCAGATGAGTGGCCAGGGCCAGGAACACCTGGGCCGTGGTCAGGGCGTCGCCCTCGGCCCGATGGGGCCGGTGCGAGGGCAGCCCAAGCGCGGCGGCGATCGAGGCGAGCGAGCACAGTCCAGGGTCTTCCTTTCCCCGCTCGAGCCAGAGCAGGCGAAACAGCAGCGCCGTATCGGCCACGCGCCGGGGCCACGCGGTTCCGAGGGCAACCAGATGGCGGTGCAGGAACGCTTGCTCCACCCAAGCGGCGTGGGCCACCGGCGTGCGCTCGTCCAGCGCACTCGCGAGCGGCGCAATCGCCTCGGGCGCCGCGGGCGCGGAATCCAGGTCCGCCGCGCGCAGCCCGTGAATCTCGACCGACTCCGCAGCCGGCGGGCGCCGCGGCCGCACGAGCCCCTCGACCAGCCCTGCCGCGGCGATGCGCCCGTTCTCGATCGGGATGGCGGCGAACGAGATCACCTCATCGGCCGCGGGATCGAGCCCGGTGGTCTCGGTATCGACCACCAGGAAGCGGGCAGAGCGCCAGGAGCCGCGCCGGCGCCGCATCAACGCGCTGCGAAGCCGAGCTTGAGCCGGATCCCGCGCTGCACCCGGGCCACACCACGAAAAGCCTCCTTGAGGGACGTGCGGGTGAGCGGGGCCAGGCTCCGCGGGTCGATCAGATCGTCGGGCGCCATGCCGCCGCGCAGCTGCTCGACCTGGTGCTCCATACGCAGGGCGCACACCAGCTCGTAGGCGTCCCGGAGCAGGATTGCGTCGCCGGGGTCGAGCGACCCGGCGGCCTCGGAGGCCTCTATCCGCGCGCGCGTGGATGCCGAGCTGACGCCCGCCGCGAGCCCACTCCAGCGGGCCAGGCACTCGATCGGGTGAAGTCCGCGCCGCTTGATATCCAGCTCACCCTTGCGCTCGCCGCTCGAGTGAAGGACGAAGTGCCGCCGAAAGCCCGTCGGCGGCCGCTCGACGAGAGCGGCCGCAGCCAAGCGCTTGAGCGTGGCCTCGCGGTCGGCCGCGTGCGCGAAGGCGGCGCCGATGCGATCGGCCGCGGCGGTGGTGCCCCAGACCGCGTTGCTCTCCACCACGACAGAGAGCAGGATGAGGCCGCGCCGGCGGTCGGGCTGCTCTACCCACGCGCGCGCCGCCTGCTCCCAGGCCTCGATGGAGCGCGCGAACAGCGCCTTCGAGGCCACCGCGCCGTGGGGGTCGGGCCGAAACCCGGCGCTCTCCATCCCGCTGAGAACTCCGGCCGCCAGCACCTGCATCTCGCTCCGAAGGTCCTCGTCGTCGGGCCCCTCCCAGGCCAGCGCGCAGTCGACGTCCGAGCTGGGAAACGGCTCGAAGCGCCCGAAGCTGCCCATCGCCAACCAGGTGTAGGGCACCGGCGGCGGCCCGTGCTCGGTGTGACGCAGGTCGATCAGCCGGGTGGTCACGCTGTCGTGGATGCTCGCGATGGCGCGACTCACCGCTGCCGTTGGCAGGCCGGCGTCCTGAAGCGCGATGATCGTCTCGGGCAGCTCGGATGCGGCCCGCGCCACCGCGTCCGCGTCGCCGCTGCGCGCGATCGTGGCCCGGAGGCGAAACGGGGCGCGGCGTTCGCTGGCCATCAGGTCCACATCGTCGAGAACGCCGATCAGGCGCCGGCCGGGATCGAGCACGGGCAGGTGGCGAACGCCGTGGTCGAGCATGGTCAACAGGGCCTCGGTGCCCGTGGTGTCGGACGCAACCGTCCACGCCGGTGCGCTCATCACCTCGGAGATCGGCGTCTCGGGCCCGGCGCCGGTGGCCACCACCCGGGTGCGTATGTCGCGGTCGGTCACGATGCCCAGCCGGTCCCCGAGATCCACGACCGCGCACGTGACGGCGGCGTCCACCATCCCCTGCGCCGCCTCCTGGACGCTCATGCTTGGCGGGCACAGTAGGGGGGCCGCGCGAATCAGCTCGCGCACCCGACGCCCGCCGGTGGAGGGCGATGGCTCGTTGTCGTGACCGGCGAGCAGCCGCACGCCCTTGTTCATCGAGTGGGCGATGAAGCGCGCGGCCGCCGGCCGTTCGAGGATCGGCCGGATCACCTCCGCCGGTAGACGAAGGAGGAGCGTGTCCTCGGCGGCCCGCGCGACGAAGCCGAGCGGGGCCTCCTCCAACAGCGATGCGAAGCCGAACATCTCACCCTCGCCGAGCACGTCGAGCAGCCTGCCTTCGGTCACCAGCTCGACCGAGCCGCGGCGCACGACATAAGCGAATCGCGCCGTGGCCTCCGGGCTCTCCAGAACCGCGCTGTGGGCAGCGTGGAACTCGATCTCGGCTTGAGCCGCCACTCGCTCGATCGTGCCTCCGTCGAGGTCGTCGAACGGCGGATGTCGGCGCAGGAAGTCGGCTATGTCATGCATCGCCCAAAGCTGATATATCGCTCTAGCCCGGCAACGCTACTGAGGAGAGGTGTCATGGCGACCAGCGCGGTAGACGATCACTCTGATGATCTCGCCGAGTTCGGCTACAAGCAAGAACTCGACCGCAGCATCGGCAAGTTTGCGAGCTTCGCCGCCGGGGTCAGCTACATCTCGATTCTCACGGGCACGTTCCAGCTCTTCTACTTCGGCTTTGCCTTCGGCGGTCCGGCCTACTGGTGGACCTGGCCGATGGTGTTCCTCGGTCAGGTCATGGTGGCTCTGTCCTTCGCGGAGCTGGCCGCCAACTTCCCCGTGGCCGGATCGATCTACAACTGGGGCAAGCGCATGGGCAGCGCCACCGTCGCCTGGCTCGGCGGTTGGATGATGCTTACCGCGTCGATCGTGACCATCGCCGCCGTGGCCGTGGCCCTCCAAATCACGCTGCCCCAAATCTGGTCGGGGTTCCAGATCTACGGCGACGGCAGCGGCAAGTACGACGCGGCCGCCAACGCCGTGATTTGGGGCGGGATCCTGATCACGTTCACGACCGTCATCAACGCCCTGGGCGTCAAGCTGATGGCGCGCATCAACAGCACGGGCGTGTTCATCGAGCTGATCGCGGCGGTGCTGCTGATCGTCCTGCTCGCCGCCAACATCACCCGCGGACCGGACGTGCTGTTCGATACCCAGGGCAAGGGCGAAGGCTACGACTTGGGTTACTTCGGCGCCTTCCTGGCCGCCTCGCTGGCCTCGGCCTACGTGATGTATGGCTTCGACACCGCCAGCTCGCTGGGCGAGGAGACGAAGGACCCGCGTCGTACCGCTCCTATCGCCATCATGCGCGCCGTCATCGCGTCCTTCGTGCTCGGCGGGCTCATCCTGCTGTTCGCGATCCTGTCGGTGACCAACATCAACTCGCCGGAGATCGGCGTCGGTGGCTTGCAGTACGTGATCCTCGACGTGCTCGGCGACACGATCGGCAAGATCTTCCTCGCCTGCGTGGTGATCGCCATCACCGTCTGCTGCCTGGCCGTGCACACGGCCACCATCCGGATGGCGTTTGCGATGGCCCGCGACAACAACCTGCCGGGAGGCGAGCGGATCGCAACCATCCATCCCAAGACCAAGACGCCGATCGTCCCAGCCGTGATCACCGGCGTCCTGGCGTTCCTGATCCTCGTGGTCAACATCCGGCAACCGCAGATCTTCACGGTGATCACGAGCATCGCGATCATCATGATCTACATCGCTTATCTCCTGGTCACCGTGCCGATGCTGGGCAAGCGGCTCCGCGGCGAGTGGCCTCCGAAGGACGCCAAGGAGAAGGGCTACTTCACGCTGGGCAAGCTCGGCCTGCCGATCAACATCATCGCCGTCGGGCTGGGGCGTGTGCATGGCCGATGAACCTGCTCTGGCCGCGCAAGGATGTGTACAACGCCGTCGCGCCCTTCCACTGGTACCTCCAGTACGGGGCCATCCTGTTCATCGGCGTGGTCTTCTTCGGCGGGCTCGCCTATTACAGGCTCGTGCAGCGCCACAAGACGGGCGTGCTGGCCTCGCACGCATTCGAGTCGCCCTCCGACGCGGTTCCCGACGCCAAGCCCGAGCCGGCCAAGACATGAGCACCCGGATGTTCATCGACGGCGAGTGGTGCGACGCCGCCGATGGAGCCACCGTCGAGGCCACGAGCCCGGCCACCGGCGAGTCGCTGGGGCCGGTGGCGGAGGGCGGGCGCGAGGACGCCCGGCGGGCCATCGCCGCGGCCAACGCGGCCTTCGGCGCCTGGGGTTCGCGCACCGGCTACGAGCGCGCCGAGTACCTGCACCGGGTGGCGGACGCCTGCGAGCGGCGAACCGACGAGCTCGCCCGGGTGCTCACGCTCGATCAGGGCAAGCCGCTCAAGGCCGAGGCCGAGGGCGAGGTGGGAGAGCTGGTCGAGTTCTTTCGCATGGCGGCGGAGGACGGCAAGCGCGTGGAGGGCATCGTGCCCCAGAGCGCCGCTCCCGGCCGGCGCGTCCTCTTGCTGCGCCGGCCGCTCGGCGTGCTGGGACTGATCACGCCCTGGAACTGGCCCTACACGATGCCGGCCGAGGTGCTGGCGCCGGCTCTGGCCTGCGGCAACTGCGTGGTCTGGACCCCGGCGCCGTCCACGTCGGTGTGCTCGGGCCTGCTGGCCGAGTGCGTGGCCGAGGCCGACCTCCCGCCCGGCGTTTTCAATTTCGTCCTGGGCCCGGGCCCAGAGGTGGGCGACGAGCTCGCGGTGAGCGAGGGCACGCACGCGGTGGCCTTCACGGGCTCCACCGCCACCGGGCTGACCGTCGCCCGGCAGGCCGCCGGCAAGGTCCACCTCCTCGAGATGGGTGGCAACGGCCCGTTCGTGGTGATGGAGGACGCCGACCTCCCCGCCGCGGCCGAGGCGGCGCGGGTGGGCGCCTTCCTGGGCGCCGGCCAGAGCTGCTCCGCGGCCGAGCGACTGCTCGTGCACGAGGGGGTGCGGGAGGAGTTCGTCTCGCTGCTGGCCGGCGAGGTCGAGCGCGAGGTGCGCCTCGGCGATCCCCTCGACGCGACCACGACGATGGGCCCGGTCAACAACGAGCCCGGCGCCGCCAAGATGGACGAGCACGTGGGCGACGCGGTGGAGCGCGGCGCCACGGTGGTCACCGGCGGAAGCCGCGCCGAGGGTTTTCCGACGGGCCTCTACTGGCAGCCGACCGTGCTCGACCGCGTCCCCGCCGACTCCATCGCGGTCACCCAGGAGACCTTCGGCCCGATCGCCCCGGTGGTGGGCATCGGCTCGCTCGAGGAGGCGATCGAGCAGACCAACGCGCAGACCTTCGGGCTGATGGCGGCGATCTTCACCGCCGACCTGGCGGGCGCCCTGCGCTACGCCGACTCGGTGCACATGGGCCTCGTGAACATCAACGAGACGACCAACTACTGGGAACCCCACCTGCCCTGGGGCGGCAGCGCTCGCTCGGAGAGCGGCATCGGCCGGGTGGGGGGCCGCTACCCGATGGACACCCTCACCGAGCTGCAGACGGTGCTCATCAACTCCTGACCAGAGCCGTGGCGCCCCGGGACAGATCGTTCCCGATCGGTGCCGCCGTCGCGCTCGAGGAGCTCGACCTCGACCCGCATCCGCTGCTCGCGCGGCTGCGCGAGCGCGAGCCGGTTTCGTGGCTCCCCGCTCTCGGGGGCTGGCTCGTCACTCGTCGCGATCTCGCGCTCGAGGCGATGCGCGACTCGGACACGTTCACGGTCGACGACCCGCGTTTCTCCACCGGACAGGTGGTGGGGCCGAGCATGCTGAGCCGCGACGGCCACGAGCACGGCCGCCACCGCGATCCGTTCGCGAGGCGGTTTCGCCTGGACGCGGTGAGAGAACGGTTCACGACCCTTGTGGAGACGGAGACCGACCGCTTGATCGACGCGCTAGCGCCCGCCCGTCATGGCGAGCTGCGCCGCAGCCTGGCCGGCCCGCTCGCGGCGACGGTCGTGGCCGAGGCTCTCGGCCTCGAGAACACCGATACGGACAGGATCCTGGCCTGGTACGACTCGATCGTCGACGCGGTCACGGGCGTGGCCGCCGGCAAGCCGGTGACTCCCGCCGGCCGTGAGGCCTTCGCGATGCTCGGAGCGAGCGTCGAGCCGACGCTCGGCGGCGATTCGCAGTCGTCGCTGGTCGCCGCGGCCGGGCAGGCCGGTGACCTGCGCCCCGAGGAGGTGGTGTCGAACGTTGCCGTACTGATGTTCGGCGGCATCGAGACCACCGAGGGCATGATCGCCAACGCCGTCTTCCACCTGCTCTCGCACCCCGGCCAGCGCGCGCTGGTGGAAGCCGATCCCGCGCTGCTGACCAACGCCGTCGAGGAGTCGCTTCGCTTCGAGCCGGCGGCCGCGGTGATCGACCGCTACGCCAAGCGCGACGTTCGCCTGGGCCAGGCGTCGATTTCCCGCGGCGAGCTCGTGACCATCTCGATCGCCGGCGCCAACCGCGACCCGGAGGTGTTCCCCGACCCCGATCGCTTCGACGTGACCCGCGACAACGCGCGGCTGCAGATCGCCTTCGCCCACGGGCCTCACGTGTGCATCGGCATGCACCTCGCCCGCCTGGAGGCGCACACCGCCGTCGGACGCGTGCTCGAGCGATTGCCCGGCCTGCGCCTCGACCCGGCTCGGCCGGCCGCTCCGCGCGGACTGGTGTTCCGAAAGCCACCGACGCTGCGGGTGATCTGGGATTAGTCTCGGCCCGATGCGCGTGATCCTCGACGGGCGCACGCTCACCCCCGCCCAGGTCGCCGCGGTGGCCCGGGAGGGCCGGCCGGTGAGCCTCGATGACGCGGCTCGCGCTCGCAACGCCGCCGCGGCCGAGGCACTCGCCGCGCTGCTGGACGCCGGCACGCCCGTGTACGGCGTGACCACCGGCGTGGGCCCGCTTCGCTCGCGTGAGCTCGGACCAGGCGAGCGCAGCGGGCATCAGCTGCGCCTGCTGCGCAGCCACGCGTGCGGCGCGGGACAGCCGCTTGCGCCGGAGCGGGTGCGCGCCGCGCTGGTGGTGCGCGCCAACCAGATCGGCGCGGGCGGCGCCGGAGTCTCGCACGACCTGCTCGACGCGTCCGTTGCCGCGCTCAACGCCGGGTTCGTGCCCTTCTCGCGCGAGCTCGGCTCGCTCGGGACCGGCGATCTCACCGTGCTGGCCGACATCGCCCTGGCGCTGCTCGGTGAGGGCCGCGCCTGGCGAGACGGGCGAGTGGTGGCGGCGAAGAGCGCGCTCGCCGGCGCGGGCCTGGCCGCTCCGCGCCTCGGGCCGCGAGACGGGCTGGCCTTCATGAGCAGCAACGCGGCGGCGATCGGGCATGCGGCCCTCGTGGCGGTGGACGCGGAACGCCAGCTCTCGGCTTCGCTGGCGGTGGCAGCGCTCTCGTTCCTCGCCTCCGGGGCCGACCCCGCCGTGCTGGACCGCCGCGTTCACGCGGCCCGCTCCCATCCGGGCCAGGTCGCCTTGGCCGAGCGGCTGCGCGAGCTGCTCGGCCCACACGCGCAAGCGCCGCCGGGTGGCGGCCCCCGGTCCGCTATTCACGATCCGTATCCCTTCCGTGCACTCGCCCAGGTCGAGGGGGCGAGCGTGGACGCCCTGGAGCAGCTCGACGCCGTGCTCGCCGTCGAGCTGAACGCCGCCGGCGAGAACGCGCTGATCGATGTGGACCCGCCCGCCGCGCTTCCCGCCGGCAACTTCCACGCCGGGGTGCTCGCGGGCGCCCTCGACCGCGTGCGCGCCGCGCTGGCGCAGTCGTCCTCGCTCGCCGCGTCGAGGGTGAGCGCCCTGCTCGACCCGGGGTTGATGGGGCTCCCGCCCGCTCTTGCAGAGCGGCCCGGCCAGGACTCCGGGGCGATGATCCTGGAGTACACGGCGCACGCGGCGGCCGCGGACGTGCGCCTGCGGGCCGGCCCGGTGGCGGCGCAGACGACCACGGTCGGCGGCGGTGTGGAGTCACACGCCTCGTTCGCTCCCTTCGCCGCCCGAGCAACCCAGGAAGCCCTCGAGGCGGCGGCCGTGGCGGTTGCCACCGAGCTGGTGGTGGCGATGCGAGCGCTGCGGATGCGCGGCGTCGCACCCTCGGCCGGGGACGTGTGCGCCCTATACGCGGCCGCCGCGGAGCGGCTGGACGACGATCTGAGCGACCGAACGCTGAGCGATGACGTCGAGGCGGCCAGAGAACTCCTGCTCGCCCAGCCATGATGCATAATAAGCAACTGTGGTTGCAAAAAGTGGAAGCGTGGGTCGTGCGCTCGATGTCCTGCTGACCCTGGGCGCCGACGAGGCCGCCGACAACGGCGGGCTGGGAGTCGTGCGCGTGGCCGAGCTGCTCGACCGTGACAAGAGCCAGGTGTCGCGCACACTGAAGACGCTGGCCGAGCACGGCTTCGTCGACCGCGACCCGGATACGCTCGAGTACCGGCTGGGCTGGCAGCTCTACACGCTCGCCGCGCGCACGGGGCGCAGCCGCCTGCTGGCCCTGGCCCCGCCATACCTGCGGCGACTCGTGGACGAGCTCGGCGAGACCGCACACCTGTCGGTCCTGGAGGGCGACGAGGTGCTGACCCTCCTGTCGGAACGCTCCCCGCGGCTGTTGCAGGCCAGCGACTGGAGCGGCCACAGGGTTCCGGCGCGCGGCACCTCGTCCGGGCGGGCGCTGCTGCTCGATACCGGGCGTGCCTCACCGGCTCGCAAGCTCGGGTACGCCGCCGTCGACGGGGAGTTCGAGCCCGGCCTGGTCGGGGCCGCGGCGCCGGTGCGTGACTTCCGCGGGCGCATCGTCGCCGCGCTCAACGTCTCGGGGCCGAAGTTTCGGCTGGGCGAGCGCCTGGACGCGGCCGGCGTAGCGGTCAAGCGGGCGGCGGACGAGTTGTCGGCCCAGATGGGTAAACCCGATGAGAACGTAGGAGAAGAACATGGCTGATCTGCTGGAGCGCCTGGAACACGGCTCGGTGATCTGCGCCGAGGGCTATCTGTTCGAGCTCGAGCGGCGCGGATACCTGCAGGCCGGCGGGTTCGTGCCCGAGGTGGTGCTCGAGAACCCCGACAAGGTCGCCGAGCTTCATCGCGAGTTCGTGCACGCGGGCTCCGACGTGGTCGAGGCGTTCACCTACTACGCCCACCGCGAGAAGCTGCGGCTGATCGGCAAGGAGTACCTGCTCGAGGAGATCAACCGCCGAGCGCTCGAGATCGCCAAGGAGGTGGCCACGGAAAGCGGCACGCTGGTTGCGGGCAACGTCTGCAACACCAACGTCTATGACGGCGAGGAGTCGCGCGAGACTGTGCGGGGGATGTTCGTCGAGCAGGTCGGCTGGGCGGCCGAAGCGGGCGTCGACTTCGTGGTCGGTGAGACCTTCTCGTGGCTGGGGGAGGCGCTGGTGGCCACCGAGGTCATCAAGCAGGCCGGCCTGCCCGCCGTGGTCACGCTCACCGCTCACAAGGATCCGCGGATGCGCGACGGCGCGTCGCCGGCCGAGGCGTGCAAGCGCCTGGAGGCGGCCGGGGCCGACGTGGTCGGGCTCAACTGCGGCCGCGGACCCCAGACGCTGCTTCCTCTGCTCGCGGAGGTGCGCGATGCGGTGTCGGTGCCCGTTGCCGCGCTGCCCGTGCCCTACCGCACCACCGAGGAGCAACCCAGCTTCCAGTCGCTCGAGGACCCGCACGCGCAGGACCTGCCCGGAGGCCGCGCTTTTCCCACCGCGCTCGACCCGTTCACCTGCAACCGGTACGAGATCGCCGACTTCACCCGGGCGGCGTACGAGCTGGGCGCCCGCTACCTCGGCGTCTGCTGCGGCGCGGCGCCGCACCACATCCGCAGCATGGCCGAGGCGCTCGGACGCACCCCGCCGGCGAGCCGATATACGGCCGACATGTCAAAGCACGCATACCTCGGCAGCGACCCCACGCTCAAGGCCGAGTACCGCGAGTATGCCGAGCGGCTCTAGCGCGACGGTGCGGGTGGCCCTGGCGCAGATTGCGCCTGCGCTGGGGGACGTAGACGAAAACCTGCGCCGCAGCCAAGAAGCCCTGAGCCAGGCGAAGTCGGAGGACGTGGACCTCGTGGTGCTGCCCGAGCTCACGCTCACCGGCTACTCGCTCGGTCAGGTGACCGACGACGTGTCCCTCGAGGTTGGCGACCCGCCGATCGCGCAGCTCGCCGAAGCGACGGGCCGGACCGCCTGCGTGGTCGGCTTCGCGGAGGCGGGGCGCGTGCATAACTACAACAGCGCGGCCTACCTGGAGGGCGGCGCCGTACGGCACGTTCACCGCAAGCTGTACCTGCCGACATACGACATCTGGGAAGAGCGCAAGCACTTCACGCCGGGCAACGCCATGCGCGCGTTCGACACGGACATCGGCCGCGTGGCCGTGCTGATCTGCAGCGACGCCTGGCAGCCCGCCCTGGCAGTGGTGGCCGTCCAGGACGGGGCCCGTGTGTTGATCGTGCCGGCCAACAGCACCAGCCGCCGCGGCGCGATCGAGGACGAGTGGCGCGACATCAACCGCTTCTACGCGCGCATGCTCGAGACCTACGTGGTGTTCGTGAATCGCGTCGGCACGGAGGGCGAGCTGTCCTTCTGGGGCGGCTCTCATGTCTACGACCCCTGGGGCGAGCTGGTGGCCGAGGCGCCGCTGGGCGAGCCGGCCTTCGTCACGGCCGAGCTCGACACGACCGCCGTCCGTCGCCGGCGTCGCGAGATGCCGCTCGTGAAAGAGGCGCGGCTCGCCCTGTTGAGCCGGGAGCTGGAGCGCCTCGCCGCCGAGGGCGGCGATCTGTAGCGCATTGGGCCGAGGCGCTGCGCGAGCCGCCGCCTGCCGGGGTCGGCGGTCCTAACGACAGCAACCAGGGCTGGGACCCGCCGCGCGGCGCGCCGTCACTCCTGTCGCGGTCCTGTAACACCGGCCCTTCGACGGGCACGCCACGGCCGCTCGCCGGGGAGCATTGCCGCCTTTACCCCCTATACGGGGGCAAATCGACCACTGTGGCCTCCAAACCGCGTTACGGCAACGTGACAAAGCCCACGACACGGCCGCGTCACCCCTGGTTGCCGCCGTTCAGAGACGCCGGCGCCCGGCGACTCGCGCAGCGCCAGACAGCACCAGCGCACCCACATCACCTCTGCAGCCGCGAGCCGCCGGGCGGACCCAGCGGCCGGCCGGCGAGTGCCGGCACGGGATCCTCCGGGGGCTCCTCGCCTGGCTCAGCCGGACGCAGGCGCGCCAGCTCGGTCTCCATGGCCGCCCCGGCCACCGCCCGCCCGGATTGGACCACGAGCCAGATGCGCCGCTCGTCGAGCAGGAGCTCGGGATCGGCGAGCGGGTCGCCGTCGACCACCACCAGGTCGGCCGCCATCCCAGGAACGAGGGAGCCGACGTGGCCGGCGAGCCCGCATGCGGCGGCGCTGCCCGCGGTGGCGGCCACGATGCCCTCCATCGGCGTCAGGCCGGCGCGGCAGAGCCGCACGAGCTCGAGCGCGCTGCGTCCGTTGGGCTCGGAGTCGAAGCCCATCGCCAGGCGCACGCCGGCCCGGCGCGCGGCCTCGACGGTCCGATGGGCCTCCTCCAGCTGGCGGTGGGCCAGCTCGACCAGCGCCGGCGCCCAGCGCGACTTGCTGTTCTCCGATATGTGGAAGAAGCAGGACAGAGTGGGTACGAGCACGCGGTCGGACCCCGCGAGCTCGTGCAGCAGCTCCGGAGCGCGATGCAGCTCCAGGCCATGCTCGATCGTGTCGACGCCCTCCTCGATCGCCATGCGCGTGCCGTCCAGGCCCTCGCAGTGGGCGGCCACCCGATAGCCCATCCGATGCGCCTCGTCGACCACGGCGGCCATCTCCGGTCGCGTCATCTGCAGCGGCGAGCTGTTCTCGAGCTCGCAGGAGCGCGCGCCCGTGGTCATGATCTTGATGAAGTCGGCGCCGCGCCGGAACTGCTCGCGCGTGGCCTTGCGCATCTCGTCCGGCCCGTCGGCCTCGCGGTACATGCCGGCGAAGTGCCGTCCGCCGGCCGATGTGGCGGAGACGATCCGCCCGCAGGCCAGGATGCGGGGGCCGGGGATCGCGCCGAGCCGGACCGCCTGGCGTGCCTGCAGCAGGTGGTCGCCGAACGCGCCGACGTCGCGGACAGTGGTGATGCCCATCCTCAGCAGCCGGCGCAGTCCGGCGGTGATCAGGTGGTGCCTGACCTCGGGCGCGATCGGCTCCTGGCCCTTGCGAGTCCGCGGCATGTCGAATGCGGTTACGTGTATGTGGGCGTCCACCAGCCCGGGCATCAGCGTCCGGCCACCGAGGTCCACGTCGACGCCTCCGTCGGGGACCTGCTCGTCGTCCCGGCCCGCGCTGACGATGCGCCCGTGTTCGGCGACCACGGTCGCGGCCTCGACCGCGGGCGCGCCCGTGCCGTCGATCAGCCGCGCCGAGCGCAGTACGAGCGGGGGCGGCGTCACTACCAGCCCTCGGCCAGAGCCCGGCGCAGGGCGGCGTCGAGCAACTCGACGTCCTCGTCGGTGATGCACAGCGGCGGCTTGAGCTTGAGCACGTTCATCTCGGGACCGGTGGGCTGCACTATGACCCCCAGCTCGAGCAGCCGCTCGCAGAGCGCGTGGGCCGCCGCGCTGGGTGCGCTGAGCTCGATGCCCTGGTAGAGGCCGACGCCATGCAGCGCCTCCACGATCGCGAACTCCTCGGCGAGTGGCCCCAGCCGGGCGGTCAGCTGCTCGCCCATCCGGCGGGCGTTCTCCTGGAGTCCCTCTTGCTCGATGGCGTCGATCACGGCCAGCCCCACCTCGCAGGAGACCGGGCCGCCGCCCGGGGAGGAGAAGAGATTGTCGACCTGGTCGAAGGCATCGGCGAGCGCGCGTGTGGTCACAACCGCCCCGAGCGGGTGGCCGTTCCCGGCGGGCTTGGCGATCGTCACCAGGTCGGGCACCACGCCCTGCTGCTCGAAGGCCCAGAAGTGGCTTCCGGAGCGCGCGTAGCCCACCTGCACCTCGTCGGCGATGCACAGCCCGCCGGCCGCGCGGACGATCTCGTAGGCCTCGCGCGAGCCAGCCGTCGGGAATGAGCATGCCGCCCCAGTTGCCCAGCAGCGGCTCGCACAGCAACGCGGCCGGCGTCCGTGCGCTCGACCACCCGGCGTAGCTGGGCAAGCGAGACGCTCCGGATCCACGTGCGGCGGGTCGATCGGATGCACCCACGCCGGCGGCCGCATCGTCTCGTCGGTGGCGACCGTCCAGCCGTGGTAGGCGCCGGCGAAGCAGATGAGGTCGCGCCGGCCCGTGGTGTCACGGACGAGGCGCAGCGCGAGGTCGACCGCCTCGCTGCCGCTGTTGACGCAGAACACGACATCGAGCGGGTCGGGCGTGAGACCGGCGAGCCGCTCGGCGAAGCGCCCGAGGGCGTCGTAGAGGAAGCGCGAGTTCGTGTTCAGGCGGCGCAGCTGCCTCCGGGCCGCCTCCGTGACCGCGGGATGGGCGTGCCCGATCACGGCCACGTTGTTGACCATGTCGAGGTAGGGCCGGCCCTTGACGTCGTAGAGCCACTGGCGCCAGCCGCGCTCGAACTGGGGCGGGGCGTCGGGGAAGTAGAGGCGCTGAGGGCTCGCCACGGCGCGCCGGCGCCGGGCCAGCACCGCCTCGGCCGGCTCCTCGGCCACGGCCACGTCGAGCCCGAGCAGCGGGCCGGGGTCGGGGCACACCGCCAGCCAGGCCTGCGCCAGCGAGGCGGGGACCAGGCCGGGCAGCGCATCGAGGTCCGCGGCGGCCAGCTGCACGTGCAGATGGGCGGGCAGGCGCTCGCCGGGCCCGGGCTCGGCCACCGTTCCCAGCGGGTCGCCCGCCTTGATTCGCTCGCCGGCGACCGCCGGCAGCAGGCCGGCCAGGCGCAGGGTCAGGCCGCCCTCCAGCGCCATCAGCAGCTCGCGCTCGCCACGCCTGATCACCGGGCCGGACAGCGGCGCCCGCACGTCGGTGCCCGCGGCCAGGAACAGGTCGGCGCCGAGGTGAACGCACGCGGGCTCGTCGAGCGCCGGGCCGCCGTCGTGCACCAGGCGCCCCTCGCCGTAGCGGCCCACGGCCGGCCCCGGACCGGCCAGGGCGTCCGCCAGCGCCGCCGGGTCGCGCCACTCGCCAGGGCCGAGAAGGTCGGTTCGAGGCGAGAGATCGACCATACGGGCCGGGCCATCCTCGAGCTGCTCGGCCAGCGCCCCTCCGCGCGGGACGGGAGGTGTGCGCAGCGCGGGCAGCGCGCAGGCATCGCGAAGGGCGGCGTGCATGAGGGCGTCCGGCACGGCGGTGATCGAGTCCAGCTCGCCCCAGGCCTCCTGCGCACCCTCTACCGCGTACCCCTTGTCGGGCTCGAGCACGGCCTGCTGCTCGCATCCGGCGGCGCAGAGCGCGGCGCGCGCGGCCATCAGCGCCGGGAGCGCGGCCACCTCCTCCTCGGTCAGCGGAAGCGAGGAGTTGAAGCCGCGAATGAGCTCGGTCACGTCCTGCACCACGCGCGACGGGCGCTTGCCGCACAGCGACACGGCCAGCACAGCGCACTCCGCCGCCATCCAAGACCGGCAGGTGTCGCCGAAGTCCAGAACGCCCACGGGCACGGGGCGGCCGTCCTCGCCCCGGCGGGCGAGCAGGTTCAGGTCGTTCGGGTCGCCGTGGATCACCTGACGGCGCAGGCCCCCGGCAAGGGGCCCGAGCGCGGCCGCCGCGCGCTCGCTGGTGCGCTCGACCAGTGCGCGGCGGGCGCCGTCGCTCACCCACGGTGCGAACGCGGCCACCACCTCGCTCGCGCGGGCCACGTCCCATTGCAGCACCCGGTCGGCCGCCGGGTGGTCGAAGTCGCTCAGAGCGGCGGTGATCTGGCCCATGAGCCGGCCGACCGCGCGCAGCACGCTCGGTGCGAGGTAGCCGAAGCCGTGCAGAACATCGCCCTCGAGATAGGTGACGAGGCGAACGTCGTGCTCATCGACCCGGACGATCTGCGCCCCCGTGCGACTGGGCAGGGGCACCGACACGACGTTCCCGCAGCGCGCCGCCACGTGCTCCATGGCCCGGTTCTGCAGGTCGAGCTCCTCGGTGGCAAAGGCCGGGTTCGAGATCCTGAGCACGAAGCTCGCCTCGGGGCCGGCGATGCGGAAGTTCTGATCCTGCTGGCTGCCCAGCTCTCGAGCCGCGCCGTGCACCCCGAACACGTCCGCCGCGATGGCCACGGCCTGCTCGGCCGTGAGCCGGGGCACGCGCAGCTCGTGTCCCGTGAACGCGTTGGCGGCCGTCATCCGACGCCCAGGTAGCGCATTGCCGCGACCGCGATTCCCTGCGTGCAGGCCACGAGATCGCTCACCGGAACGTGCTCCTGCACGCCGTGGGCCAGGTGGACGTCGCCCGGCCCGTAGCAAACCGACGGTATGCCCGCCTCCACTGTCAGCATCGCCCCATCGTGCCAATTGTCCATCCCGCCGACGCTCGCCGGTCTCCCGAGGTCGCTCTGCGCGCCCAGCAGCGCCTGCACCACCGGCTCGCCGGGTGACACCTCGGCGGGCGGCACCCCGCCCACCAGCCACTCCACTCTAGGCGGGTGACGGCGCAGCCACGGGTCGGCCGCGGACGCGCGCTCGATGCACTCCTCGAACTCCCGCTCGACCAGCGAGCCCCATCCCTGCTCGTCTGCCTGGCCCGGCAGGTACTCGATGTGGCAGTCCAGCCGGCAGCGCGCCGGATAGCTGACCACCCACTCGCCGCCGCTGATCTGCGTCGGCACGCAGTCCGCCGCCGAGAGATGGGCGTGAGGCGCGCGCCGCGCCCAGTCCTCGCGCAGGCGGCGCAGCGCTTCCAGCAGGTAGACGGTCTTCTCGATCGCGTTGACCGGGCCGCCCTCATCGGGCGGTCGCGCCGGAAGCCCGGCGTGGCCGGCCCGGCCCTCGACGGTCACGGTGGGCAGCAGCGAGCCGCGGCAGGCCACCAGCACGGCCAGACGGCTGGGCTCGGTGACGATGGCCGCGTCCGCGTGAAGGGTCCGCGCCGACGCGAGGCCGCCGGCGCCGCTGGACTCCTCGTCGGTCGTGGTGTTGACCACCAGCTCGCCGGCGGGCCTGACTCCGACCGCCGCCAGCGCCTCGGCGGCCGTGACCATGCAGGCCACGCCGCCCTTCATGTCGCAGGCGCCGCGGCCCCAAACCGCGCCGTCGCGCTGCACCGCGGTGAACGGGTCACTCGGCCAGGTGTCCAGCGGTTCGGCGTCGACGGTGTCGACGTGCCCGTTGAGCAGGAGGGTGGGACCGTCCCCGCCGGACGGGAAGCGGGCTACGAGCTGCGGGCGCCCGGCGAACGAGAAGCCCGTCGGGCACGATCCGATGCCCGGCCACGAGCGAGGGGTCGGGCTCTTCCAGCGAGACCTCTGCTCCGTGCGCCGCCAGCCGCTCGGCCAGGTGGCGCTGCAGCGCCGCCTCGTCGCGCGGGCCGGCGCCGGGCATATGCGTGACCGTGTTGAAGCCGATCAGCGTGGCGAGCAGGTCCACTAGCTCGCCCTCGCGCCGGGCCACGTGCTCGCACACGCGCCGCTCGAGCTCCGAGAGCCCGCTCACCCGCTCGGAGCGCCCGCCAGCGCGGGATCGAGCACCACCACCGTGCGCGCTCCTTCGCCTCGGCGCAGTCGCCCGAACGCCGCCTCGATGCCGGCGAGGTCGGTGAAGTCCGTGACGACGTCTTCCACCGGGAATCGCCCGTCGGCCACGAGCCGCGCCAGCAGGCCCAGCTCCACAGCGGCATTCGCCGAGCCGTAGTAGCAGCCCTTGATGCCCTTCTCGGACAGGAACTCCAAGGCGGGCAGCGTCACCTCCACGCCGATCGGCGCGATCCCGACGACGATTGCCGTGGCGCCGGGGCGCAGCACGTCCCAGGCCAGGCGAATCGTCGCGGGCGAGCCGACCGCCTCGAAGGCGTGGTCGACGCCGCCGGGCGACAGGGCGAGCACGGAGGCGGCCGGATCGCCCTGAGCAGGATCGACGGCGTGGGTGGCGCCGCGGGCCAGCGCCAGCTCGAGCTTGGCCGAATCGCGTTCCACGGCGATGATCGTGCCCGCTCCGACCAGGCGGGCCGCGGCCACGATCTGCAAACCGATCCCGCCGCAGCCGACCACGCACACGCTCTCCCCCACCGCCACGCGCGCCGCGTTGCGCACCGCACCGACACCGGTCACGACCCCGCACCCCAGCAAGGATGCCTCCCACAGCGCCAGCTCGGGCGGGATCGCCACCGCGGCGGCGGCCGGGACCACGCAGCGCTCGGCGAAGCATGAGACGAAGTTGAAGTGCTGGAGCGTCTCGCCGCCCGGAAGGCGCAGCCGCGACGTGCCGTCGAGCAGCGTGCCGGCGAAGGAGCGCGCCGCGGCCGTCTCGCACAGGTTGAAGCGCCCGGCCCGGCAGGCGCGGCAGGCCAGGCAGGCGGGGACGAAGCAGAAGGCCACATGATCGCCGGGAGCCAGGTGCTCCACGCCGGGCCCGACGGCCTCGACCACTCCCGCGCCCTCGTGGCCGAGCACGATCGGGAAGCGCCCGGCGCCCAGATGGCCTTCCGCCAGGTGGAGGTCGGAGTGACACACGCCCGCCGCCGCCACCCTGATCTGGACCTCGCCCGCGCGCGGCGGGTCGAGCAGGACCTCCTCCACGGCGAGCTCCCTTCCGGGCTCGTGCGCCACCGCGGCCGCAACGCGCATCATCCGACTCGATAGCCCTCGAGCGCGTCGAGATCGGGCTCGACGCCGAGCCCGGGCCCGGGCGGCGGGGCGATCGTGCCGTCGGCGGCGATCTCGAGCGGCGCGGGCAAGAGCCAATCGCGCCGGGCGGGCGTCCACCCGGGGGGGTCGAGCGGCACCTCGATGTACGGGCAGGTGGACACGGCGAGCGCAAGGTGCAGGTTGGCGAGCAGGCCGAGACCGTTCGACCAGGTGTGCGGCGAGAAGGCGCGGCCGTGGAGGTCCGCCAGCGCGGCGATTCGCCGACATCCGCCGAGCCCTCCGGCCAGCACGACGTCGGGCTGGATCACGTCCACCCCGCCACGCACGATCAGGTCGCGCGCCTCGAAAGCGCCGCGAACCATCTCGCCGGCGGCGATCCGCAGCGAGGTGCGCCGCCGCAGCGTGGCGTAGCCGTCGACGTCGTCGGTGCGCAGCGGCTCCTCCAGCCAGTAGACCCCGAGCGGCTCGAGCGCCCGCGCGCACTGGCTCGCGGTCGCCACGTCCCAGCGCTCTCGACGGTCGCCGGCCATCCGCCAGCCCTGGTTGGCGTCGACCATCAGCTCGACGTCCGGGCCGACCGCCTCGCGCACCCGCTCCACCAGCTCGATGTCGCGGCGCCAGTCGGCGTGGTGGAAGCGCAGCTTGACCGCCTTCACGCCGCGTTCGTGCAGCTCGGCCACCCGCCGTGCGCGCTCCTCCGCGTCAGTCGGCTCGCCGCTCGAGGCATAGGCGAGCAGCCGCTCGGAACGACCCCCGAGCACGCGCCAGAGCGGCGCGTCGAGAGCGCGGGCGGCCAGATCCCACACCGCCACCTCGGCCGTCCACGGGCGCCCCCCGTGGAAATCGACGGTTTCACACAGCTCGCGCACCACCTCCGTGCGCAGTGGGTCGAGCCCCACGAACAGGCGCTCGAGCAGGGCGGCGTCGGGCAGGTGGTCGCCACTCGCGTAGCCGCTCAGGCCGTCATCCGAGTGCACGATCACGAGGCTGGCCTCGGCGGCCGTGCGGGGAATCGGGTCCCAGGCGGCCTGGAAGGGCGGGTCCAGCGGGAACGCGTAGCGGCGCACCTCGATGCCGGAGATACGCAGCCGGGGGCTCGCGCCCCCGGACCCCGCTGATTCCTGGCCGGTGGACCCACTCGCGCCGGGTCACTCCCCCGAATAGAAGGCGTTGGTCGCCTGCTTCGCGCTCTTCGGCGAGCGCCCGCACGGCGTCGGCCGACGCCGGCTGCAGCGCATCGGCCACCGCATCGCGCGTGGCCTGCCGGTTGGCCCTGCGCACCGCCGTCTCGTCCTGCGCATCGGGATCCACCCACACCGCGATCAGGATGACCACGTCGGCCGTCTCCTCGGCGTCGAGCAGCCCCTCTGCTACAGCGTCGAGCACACCCTGGGCGATGCCCAGCTGGGCCGCGCCCCAGGTGATCTTCTTCAGCTGCTCGTGCTCGACGCTCATCTTGTTCACCACGATGGTGGCGGGCCGCACCGGCGTCCCTGCTCCCTTCAGGCAGGCCAGGATCGGCACGTACCCCGGACGTGGGCTGGCCAGCACGCCGGCCGCGGCCGCCGCCGTCGGCGAGCCTCGCCGGGCGAGCACGAGATTGATGTGGCTGCCGTTGGGAACGTCGCCCGACCACGCCTCGCCGATCGCTCCATCGAGCCGGTCGTTCACGCGGCGGCCCGATCGAGCTCGAGCACGGTGCGCAGGGCGGTGGCTGCGCGAAGGTCGTCGAAGGCCCTCTCAACCGCCTCGAGGGGCAGGCGGGCCGAGATCAGCTGGTCGAGGGGAAGCCGGCCGCGCATGTACAGGTCGAGCAGCGCGGGGAAGTCGCGCTCGGGGCGCGCGGAGCCGTACAGGGAACCGAGCACACGCCGCTCCGAGCGCGGGATCAGCTGGGCGGGCAGCGAGAGGACCGCCTCGGCGTGCGGGAGGCCGATCAGGACGGCGGCGCCGCGCGGGCGGGTCGAGAGAAAGGCGGCCAGGCCCGCCTCCGTGCGTCCGGTGGCCTCGATCGAGTAGTCGACACCACCGCCGCTCACCGACTGAACGCGCTCCGCGGTCTCCTCGGGGCCACCCGTCCAGAGCACCGCGTCGGTGGCGCCCAGTGCCAGCGCCCGCTCGAGCTTCCCATCGTCCATGTCCACCGCCACCACCGGCGCCGCGCCCACCGCCACGGCGCCCAGTATCGCGCTCATCCCCACGCCGCCGCAGCCGAACACGCACACCCGCTCCCCCGGCCGCACGCCGGCCGTGCGCCACACCGCGCCGGTGCCGGTGGTAACGGCGCAGCCCACCAGCGCGGCGATATCGAAGGGCACCTCGGCCGGGATCGGCACGCAACAGCCCGCCGGCACCACGGCGCGCTCGGCAAAGGAGGACAGAAAGCTGTAGTGGAACACGGGCTCACCGCCGCGCGACAGGCGCGGCGTCCCGTCCAGCAGGCCCCCGGTGGCCATCGCCGCCCACGCCGAGCGGCACAGGTGGGGCAGGTCGCGCCTGCACTCCGAGCACTCCCCGCAGGCCGGTAGCCACGAGAGCACCACGTGCGTCCCGGGAACGAGCGAGACGCCGGGCCCCACCGCCTCGACAACTCCCGCGCCCTCGTGGCCGAGCACGGCGGGGCAGGGGGTCTGAACGGTGCCGTCGATCGCGTTGAGGTCCGAATGGCAGACGCCGCTGGCGTGAAGGCGCACGAGCGCTTCACCCTCCCGCGGCGGCTCGAGCTCCAGCTCGGTCACCTCAAGCGGAGCGCCGACCCGCTCGAGAACCGCGGCGCGGAGCTTCAGCTCTTGTCCTCGGAGGGACCCGGGGCCGGCTTGTTGCTGACCCGCAGGACGCGCTGCTCACCCTCCCCCGTGGGTCGGCTGCTCGGTCCGGCAGCGCCGCCTCCGGCTCGGACCCCTCGGAGGCTCGGTCCGCTCGTTCCGGAGGCGCCGTCTTCTGCATCTCGCGCAGGTCCTCCACCGAGTAGTGGCAGCGCCAGAAGTGCCCCGGCTCCACCTCCTTGAGCTCCGGCTCCTGCTCGTGGCAGATGTCCCCGATGTAGCGCGGGCAGCGGGTGTGGAAGACGCAGCCGGAGGGCGGGTCCGCGTGGCTGGGGATCTCGCCGCTGCAGCCTGATCCTGGGCCGCTCCTTGCCTTCCTCGGCGGGTACCGCGGACAGCAGCGCCTCGGTGTAGGGATGCTGCGGCGGGCCGAACACCGTCTCCGCTTTGCCCAGCTCCATCAGGCGCCCGAGATAGAGCACCGCGATCCGGTCCGACAGGTAACGCACGACCCCTAGGTCGTGGGAGATGAACAGGTAGGCGGTGTCCTTCTCCACCTGGAGCTCCGCGAGCAGGTTCAGGATCGCCGCCTGCACCGACACATCGAGGGCGGAGGTGGGCTCGTCGCACACCACCACCTTGGGGTCGCCGGCGAAGGCGCGCGCGATGGCCACGCGCTGCTTGAGGCCACCGGAGAGCTGGGACGGCTTGGCCCGGATCAACCGCACGTCGAAGCGCACGGAGTGCGCGAGGTCGCGCAGGCGCTCGTCGACCTGCTTGCCCCTGGTGCCCATCAGCATGTGCAGCGCCCGGGCGATGATGCGCTGGATCGAGAAGCGGCGGTTGAGCGCCGCATCAGGATTCTGGAAGACGATCTGCATCGCGCGCACTTCCTCGCGTCCGCGCTTCCCGATGTTCGCCTCCACCGCCTCACCCTCGAGCTCGACCACGGAGCCCTCGTCAGGTGGGGTGAGGCCCAGGAGCAGGCGAGCGAGAGTCGTCTTGCCGCTGCCCGACTCGCCCACGAGGCCGAGCGTCTCTCCCGGAGCCAGGTTGAAGGTGATGTCCTCCACCGCGCGTACGTCGTGGCCGTCCTGGTGGAAGGTCTTGCGCACGTTGCGCGTGCTGATCACGGGGATCCCGTTGCTGCGGTCCTTCTTCTCCGCGACGACGGCCACCGGGGCCGTGTCACGCGGCAGCGTCTGCGCCTTCTCGTGGAAGTGGCAGCGACTGAGGTGCCCTTCGCCGAGGTCGTGGAGCGGCGGCTCCTCGCTGTGGCAGATGTCCTCAGCGAGTCCGCAGCGATCGGCGAACACACAGCCGGGAAGCTGGGCGCCCAGCCCGGGCAGGAAGCCGGGAATCGTGTCGAGCTTGCCCTGGTCCTTGCGCGCGCCCGCCCGCGGGATGCAGCGCAGCAGGCCCACCGCGTAGGGGTGGCGTGGGTTGTTGAACACCTCCTCGGCGCGCCCCTCCTCGACCAGGCGTCCGGCGTAGAGCACGCCCACCCGGTCGCACATGCGGAGGATCACGTCGAGGCTGTGGCTGATGAACAGGACGCTCGTCTTGAACTCCGCCCGCAGCGCGGATACGAGGTCGAGCACCTCGGCCTCGACCGTGGCGTCCAGCCCGGTGGTGGGCTCGTCGAGGATCAGCAGCGTGGGGTCCTTGGCCAGCGCCATGGCGATCACCACGCGCTGGTTCATGCCGCCCGAGAGCTGGTGCGGGTAGCGCTGCATGACGCCCGACGGGTCGGAGATCTGCACCCGTTCGAGCATCTCGCGGGCCCGGTCGCCGGCCTCGTCCTCTTCCACTCCGAGGAGGGTGAACGCCTCGGTCACCTGGTCGCCGATGTGGATGGTCGGGTTCAGCGCCGAGGTCGGGTTCTGGTAGACCATCGACACCTTGCTGGCGCGCAGCCGACGCACGTCGGCCTCGCTCATGGCCAGGAGGTCCTCGCCCGCGACGCTGATGGCGCCCTTGCTCACCCGGCCGTTGCGCGGCAGGTAGCGCAGGCCCGCGAAGGCCGCCGTCGACTTGCCGCAGCCCGACTCGCCCACGAGACCGTACGACTCGCCCTCGGCGATATGCAGCGTGATGCCGCGCAGCACCTTCTTCCACTCACCCTGGACGCGGTACTCGACCTCGATGTCCTCGAACTCGAGCGCGTGGTCGGTGGCTACCGGGGCGGTGGTCATCGCTCGAACGCCTTCGCGATACCGTCGGCGATCAGGTTCACGCCCACCACCAGGATGACGATGGCCAGGGCGGGGAAGAGCACGGGCCACCAGTAGCCGCCGCTGATCAGCCCGTAGTGCTCGAACACCTGCAGGCCCCAGTCCGGGGCCGGGGGCTGGATGCCGAAGCCGAGGAAGCTCAGCGTGGCCACGGTGAAGATGGCATAGCCGAGGCGCACGGTGAACTCGACCATCACCGGTCCCATCACGTTCGGCAGGATCTCCGCAAACAGGATGTAGGGCGTCCTCTCGTTGCGCAGCTGCGCCGCGGCCACGTACTCCATCTCGCGCTCCTGCAGCACGGCGGCGCGCACGGTGCGGGCGATGACCGGCGCGAACACCAGGCCGATCACGATGATCACGGTCAACTTCGACGTGCCCAGGGCCACGATCGCCAGCAGGCCGATGATGACGGTCGGCAGCGCCAGGAAGGCGTCGATGAAGCGGCTGAGGATGTCGTCCACTGGCCCGCGGAAATAGCCCGTGACGAGGCCGAGAGCGGTGCCGAGCACCGTGCCGAGCAGGGTCGCGGCCGGCGCGACGATGAGGATGTCGCGCGCTCCGACGATCACGCGCGAGAGCACGTCGCGCCCCACCCGGTCGGTGCCGAACAGGTGCTCCCCGCTGGGCGCGGCGAGGTCGTCGAGCGGGTCGGTGGCAAAGGGGTCGTCGGGCGCGAGCGTCTCGCCGAAGATGGCGAAGATCACGAACATCCCGACGATGACCACGCCCGCCAGGAAGGTCTTCGAGCGGATGAGCAGCCGCAGGCGCTGCCGCCGTGCCGCGCGCTCGTCGGGGGCCGCGGGGGCGGCGGGCGAGGCCGGAGCCGGGGAGGCGACCGGGGTTCCGGAGGAGGCGGAGGTGCTCATTGCTCACTCCCAAGTCGGACACGCGGGTTGAGAACGGAGTAGGCGATGTCGGCAAGGAGCGTCGCCACGAGGTACACCACGCCCACGATCAGGATGCCGGTCTGCAGCAGGGGAACGTCCTTCCCCTGCGCGGCCTCGAACAGGGCCTGGCCGAGCCCGTTGTAGTTGAAGATCACCTCGATCACCACCAGTCCGCCGATCAGATAGCCGAGCTGGGTGGCCACCACGGCGATCGTGGGCAGCAGCGAGTTGCGCAGCACGTGGCGCCGGACGACGGTGCGCTGCGGCAGCCCCTTGATCACCGCGGTGCGGGTGTAGTCGGCGTCGAGCGCCTCGATGGTCCCCGCGCGGGCCATGCGCGCGATGTACCCGAACAAGACGAAGATGAGGCAGAACGCGGGGAGGATCAGGTAGTAGAGCTGGTCGAAGAAGCCGGATCCCGGCGGCGCCGTGGCCGTAGCCGGGAAGATCCCGAGCGTGAGGGCGAAAACGAGGATCAGGAGCACGGCCCAGACGAAGTCCGGCACGGCGGTGGCCGAGAGGCTGCCCAGGGAGATGAACTTGTCGCGCAGGCTGCCCTCGTTGAGCGCCGCATATACGCCGCCGATGATCGCGAGCGGGACGACGATGATGAAGGCCAGCAGCGCCAGCTTCGCGGAGTTGACCAGGGCCGGGCCGATCACTTCCTCCACCGGGCGCCGGAAGGTCTGCGACTCCCCCATGTCGCCGCTGAACAGGCCGCTGATCCAGTCCCAGTACTGCGTGAGGAGCGAGCGGTCGGTGCCGAGCTCCGCGTTCAGCGCGTCGACGGACTTCTGGTCGGCGAACGGGCCGAGGATGTTCCGCGCCACGTCGCCCGGGAGGACCGACGAGGCCAGGAAGACGATGATGCTGAGCAGGAACAGGGTGACGATGCTGAGCAGGACGCGGATGAGGATGAAGCGGGCCATGTCCCCTAGGTGTTGGTGAACCCCGCGCGGCTCGCGTCCGTGTGGCCCATGGCGTTGGTCTCGACGCCCGCGATGTAGTCCTTCGCGCCCGAGAGGAAGTAGTAGAAGTAGTTGAACAGGATCGGCGACTCGTCCTGGAGCAGCTCCTGGATCTGGCGGCTCGTCCGGCGCTGCACGTCGAGGTCGACCGCCGCCACGTAGTCCTTGACCAGGGAGTCGTACCGCTTGTTCTTGAAGTGGGCGCCGTTCCAGGTCCCATCGCTCAGCAGCGGCGCCCCGAGCACCACGTTCGGCACCCCGCGGTGGCCGTACTCCGTGATCCCCATCGTGGAGTCGAGCCACGGGGAGCTGCCGTAGGTGGCCTCGCCGTAGTAGGTGTCCGCGTCGGTGATGCTCAGGTCGAGGCGGATACCCGCCTCGCGCACGTTCTGCTGGAGGAGCTGGGCGAGGTCGGGCATCTCGAACCCCTGCCAGGTGGTCAGGCCCACACTGAAGCCCTTCTCCTTGCCGGCGGCGCGGAGCAGCTCCTTCGCCTTGGCCACGTCGCGCTTGCGCTGCTCGACCTTGGCGGTGGACCGGTAGACGGGCGCGAACGGGCTGTCGTTGCCGTAGTCGGACTTCGTGTCCAGCAGCCCGTCGACCAGCGCGACGCGGTCGACCAGCAGCGCCATCGCCTGGCGCACCCGCTTGTCCTGGAAAGGCTCCTTGTCGCCGCGAAGGTGCACCTGGCGGTGGGCGGCAGACCGGAGCTCCGTGGTCACCACCGAGGGTTCGGTGAGCAGCGCCTTTCCGCCCGACACCGAGAACTGGACCACCACGTCCACCTCGTTGCCCTGGAAGCCGAGCACGAGTCCGGGCTCGTTGGCGTAGAACACGGCCTCGAGCTTCTCGGCGTTGGCCCGCCGACCCGGGGCCCAGTAGTTCTCGTTGGGCACCAGGGTGACCCCCTCGGCGGGGCGGAACTCACCGAGCTTCCAGGGACCCGTGCCGATCCACGACTTCTCCCAATCACCGTCGAAGTCCTTGGGCAGGATGATCGCGTTGTAGTTGTCGGAGCTCGTGAGGTAGGGGAAGTTCCCGTTCGGCGCGTCGAGCCTGAACTCCACCGTCGAGGCGTCCACGGCCGTGGCGCCGCCCTTGGACAGGACCCCGGTGAACGCCGACAGCGCGTTCGAGCCGTTGTCGGGGTCGGCAAGCCGGTCGAAGGAGCTGGCCACGTCCTCGGCGTCCATCGTCTTGCCGTCGTGGAACTTGACCCCCTGGCGCAGCTTGAACGTCCACACACTGCCGTCCTCGTTGGGCTTCCAGCTCTCCGCGAGGCGCGGCTCGGGGTTCAGCTCGCGGTCGGACCAGATCAGGTACTCGCCGGTCTGCCCGAGCATCGTGAGCCCGCCCTGGTTGTTGACCGTGACCGGGTCGAGCTCGCCGGCCGGCGCCTGCAGGCCGAGTCGGATCGTGCCACCCGGCTTCGGCTTGTCGGTCTGCGGCTTGTCGGCCTGCTCGAGGTCCTCCTTGCTGACCCCGCAGGCGGAGGCGATAAAACCGAGCGTGGGGATCGACATCCCGGCAATGGCGCCGCGACGAACGAATTCCCGTCGGTCGATCTTCCGGGCCCGCAGCTCGTCGATCAGGTGGTTCTCGAGCTCGCTGCTCCGGGCCCGGATGGCGTCGACCCGGTGTTGACTGGGGTCCATTTCCTTCCTCGTGCCGGGAGCCTACCCAATTCGGGGCAGGGGCTATCGCACGGCTACAGCCGTCAATTCGCCGGAGCGGATCAGCCCGCGCGCCAGCTCCACGTCGGGCGCGAGCGAGCGATCGCAGTCCACGGCTTCGATGCGGCTCGAGACCGTGTCGATAACGGCGGCCAGCGCCGGTGAGAGCGTGCGGGAGCTGAGCTCGCGAGCCTGGCGCAACGCGACGAGCTCGTAGGCGAGCGCCAGCTCGAGGTTGTCCAGCAGACGCCCGAGCTTGTCGGCAGCGAGCGCCGTGAAGGCCTGGAAGTCCTCCTGGCCGGAAGAGGTGTCGCCGGCGTGCACCGACGCCGGGGCCGCCAGCAGCCGGTTCTCGGCCGACAACCCCACCACCACCTTGTGGAGGGCAACGAGGCCGCAGTGCCCGCGCTCGAGATCGGACGAGAGCTGCTCCGGAAGACCCGAGAAACGACTGTCGAGCAAGCGGTGCAGCCGCTTTTCGGCGAGCGCCGCCACCTGCGTGAACGCGATGGTGAGCGCGTCGAGGGCCAGCGACAGCGCCTGCGAGTGGAAGTTGCCGCTCGAGTAGAACCCCTCCGGCTCATCGCCCTCGGCCTCGAGATACAGCGGGCTGTCGGTTACGGCGCGCAGCTCGCGCTCGAGCTGCGCGAGCAGGTGGTCGAGCTGGTCGCGCGCGGCGCCGTGCACCTGGGGAAGCACGCGCAGGGACACCGGCGCCTGCGGGCCCTGCTCCGGCTCCCCAACGGCCAACAGCTCAGCCAGGCGAGCGTGTACGCGCTGCTGGCCGGGATCGCCCTTCAGGCGCCCGATGCGTGAGGAATAGGGCCGCACCGGTGCTCCCACGAGTGCGGCGGCAAGCGCGCCGAGCACGGTGGCCTGCTCGAGCAGCGACCCCGCCCGGGCCGCGAGCGAGGCGGCGAGAGCCGGCGCCAGCGGGGCGCCGTTGACCAGAGCCAGGCCTTCCTTGAGCTGCAGGTCGTAGGGGGCGACACCGAGCTGGTCGAGGGCGGTCGCGGCCGGCACTCGCCGGCCCTGCACGAGCACATCGCCCTCGCCGATGAAGGTCTGAAAGAGATGGCAGAGAGGAATCGTCTCGCCCGCGGTGCCCGGGCGGCTGGCGGGCACCACCGGATACCAGCCGCCGTTCAGCCGCTCGGCGATGAACCGGCAGAGCGCCGGTGTGACCCCCGGGTGACCACTCAGAAAACCGGTCAGCCGCAGCAGCATCGCGCCGCGCACGGCCTCCTCGGGCAGGGGCTCCCCCACCGCGGCGGCACGCCCGACGAGTATCGAGCGCTGCAGGTCGAGCTGGTCGTCGGCCGCGATCGACCGAGCCGCGAGATAGCCGAGACCGGTGGTCACGCCGTAGGCCGGGCCGCCACCGGCGAGGTGCTCCTCCATCGCCCGCCTGCGCTGCCCCACGTGCTCCTGCAGCGCGGTGCTCAGCTCCACCGGCTCGCGCTCACAGACCACGCGACGGTAGTCGTCGAGGTCGAGCTGGTCGTACCGCTCGAGGACGATCACCGCGTCAACGGTAGTGCAGGACCGTGCCCACCCCGGCCTCCACGGCGCGCTCGTAGAGCAGGTGCCCGACGGCCAGGTCGGTCGTGGCCAGGCCGCGGTGCCAGAACAGGATTCGCTCGTCGTCGCGCTCTCGTCCGCTTCTGCTGCCCGCGACGATCTGCCCGAGCTCGGCGTGCAGGTTCGACTCGCTGAGCAGGCCACGCTCGACGTGCGGACGCAGCGACCCGAAGCGTCCCCGCCGGCACTGCTGCCAATCGTCGACGACGATCTTGTCCATGATCGCCGTCAGCGACAGCTCGACCGCGCTGACCGTCCCGTAGGGCACCACCAGCGCCCCGGGCTCGATCCACTCCGTGCGCACCAGCGGCTCCGGCTCGAGGAGGCGCGTTGCCTCGACCACGATGTCCGCCCCGCGCACGGCCTCCTCGGCCGACTCGACCACGCGCACGGGCTTGCCGAGCGCGTCGCGCAGGGCGGCCCCGAAGGCCTCGCGCGACTCGGGGCGACGGCTGGTCACGCGGATCTCCTCGAAGTCGAATTCGGAATCCAACAGGGTCACGTTCGAGAAGGCCGTGCCGCGCGCGCCGATGTGCCCGAGCACCTTGGCGTCGCGCCGGGCCAGATGCCGCGCGCCGATCGCGGTGACCGCGCCGGTGCGCCGCTCGGTGATCTCGGTGGCGTCCACGATCGCGAGCGGCACGCCGGTCCGCGGGTCGTACAGCGTCAGCAGCGCCAGCTCCGAAGGCAGCCCGAGCTTGTAGTTGTCCGCGTAGTCGCCCACGACCTTGACCCCCGCCACGCCCAGCGGCCGCACGTAGGCGCGCAGCAGGTTGAAGTGACCGTGGAAGGCCGGATCAGGCACGAGATGCTCGCGCGGCTCGAGCACGACCTCCCCGTTTCCCTGGGCGCGCAGGGAGGCCTCCACGGCCTCGAGAACGTCGGCGGCCGAGAGGGACAGCTCGTCGACGTCGCGCGCCGAGAGGAAGCGGATGTCGATGCGCTTGGAGCCCGGCACGGAAGCAGCGTAAACCGGCCAGGAATCAGCGGGGGTTCCGGGGGCGCGAGCCCCCGGCTGTCACCCGGCGGCTGGGACAATCGGGCACGTGGACCGGAATGTGCGCCGAGGTGAGGTCGTCGATGCCGAGGCGATCGGCCGGCTGCTCCACGAGTTCAACAGCGAGTTCGACGAGCCGACCCCGGGTCCGCGGCGGCTGGCCGTAGCGCGTGCGGGAGTTGCTTGCGGACGGCGAGATCACGGTTCTTCTGGCCGGAGCCGGGCCGGATGGGATCGCGGTGCTGCGCTTCCGCGCGGACATCTGGACGCGGGCGCTCGAGTGCTATCTGGCGGAGCTCTACGTGGTCCCCGCCCGCCGCGGGCAGGGGCTCGGCCGCGCGCTGATGGAGGCGTCGGTCGAGCTCGCCCGCGCGGAGGGAGCGGAGTACATGGATCTAGCCACCGGCGAGGACGACACCGCGGCCCGCGGCCTGTACGAGAGCGTCGGATTCAGCCACCGCGGGGGCAGGTCCGACGGCCCGGTCACCCTCCACTACGAGCGCGACCTCTAGTCAAGCCGGGGTGACCTTTCAGGGCCTGCTCGATCGCTCGGGCCGCCTCGCGCACGGCCTCGCTGAGCAGTTCGGCCTGCGGCCCGACGCGGTCGGTCGGGCCGGCGAGCGTCACGCCGGCCACGGGACGGCCCCCGGGCGCGAGCACGGGCGCCGCCACCCCGCTCACGCCTGCGATCGAGCTCGCCATGCGTGACCGCGAAGCCCGTCTCGCGCACCGCGGCGAGGTCGCGGCGCAGGTGTCTCGGCCTCTCCGTTGACGGAGGCGAGCACCCGCTCCACCGCCCGCGGCGCCAGGAAGGCCAGCAGCACCTTGCCCGAGGCGCCCAGGTACATCGGGGCCACGCGCCAGCGCCCAAGCGACAGCCGCACCGTTCGCGGGGGCTCCACCGAGTCGAGCCCGATCGCATACGGGCCGGCCGGTGCCGTGAGCAGCACGGTCTCGTCGTGCTCGCGGGCGAGCTCGCGCATGATCCCGCGCGCCGGCTCTAGCAGCGACGGTGCCAGCCGGTCTTCGATCCGCCGCGCCAACTCGAGGATGCGCAGCCCAAGCCCGAGCTCACCGTCGTCGCGCTCGATCAGCCCGTGGCCCTCGAGCTCGTCGACCAGCCTGTAGGCCGTGCTCGACGGAAGCCCGGCCCGCCGCGCCAGCTCTGCGATGGCCAGGGGTTGGTCTGCGTCACCCAGCTCGAACAGCATCGCCAGCGAGCGGTCGAGCACGCGGGTGCCGCCCGCCGGTCGCGTGCTCATGGGGCGCCGAGTCCCTCCTCGTTTCCAGACGACGCCACGCGCGGCCCCTCGTGCGCCTCGAGCGGTTCGCGCTCGCCGGCGTCGGCGGCCACGCGCGCAGCGAGCTTCCCGTTGGCGATCAGCTCGACCAGGCGGGGGACGTCCGGCTCCCAGACCGTCTCGTCGACGAGGCGGGGGATGCATTCGCGAACGCAGTCGTAGGCCACGCGGGTGCCCTGCCCGAGCGGTTTGCGGCCCCGCAGATCGATCGCCTGCGCGCCACAGATGAGCTCGTGGGCGACCATCCGATGTCCGAGCGACACGAGCTCCGAGGTCTTGCGCACGGACAGCGGAGCCATGCTGGCGTGGTCCTCGACTCCCTCGGCCAGCTGGGCCCCGTAGGCCAGTGAGACCGGGTTGGCCAGGTGGCGAGCCTCGGCCCCCAACGCGGCGCACCAGCGGCCGAGCGGACGCAGGCCACCTGTGGGCCCGTCCTGCGGGGCGAGCCCGGTGGGCAGGCCGCT
The DNA here is from genome assembly GCA_963728495.1 of uncultured Thermoleophilaceae bacterium. Classification (GTDB taxonomy): domain Bacteria; phylum Actinomycetota; class Thermoleophilia; order Solirubrobacterales; family Thermoleophilaceae; genus JACVRW01. The sequence goes on from CAVSKI010000005.1 coordinate 281,575, forward strand.
GAAGGCGTTCCACAGCAGCTTCTGCACGCGCTCGTCGGCCACCTTCAGGGCACCGGCGATGCCCAGCCGCAGGAGATCGAAGGCCATCGCCAGGGCGGACACGTCGAAGTTGCCGACCGAGATGATGGCTTCGTCCTCCACCACGACCAGCGGGTTGTCGCTGGCCGAGTTGAGCTCCACATCCATCTCTCCGCGGGCGAAGAAGAGCGCGTCGTTGAGCGCGCCGTGCGTCTGCGGAACGCAGCGAAAGGACAGCGGGTCCTGGAGGTTTCGGGCCGTCCCGGGCTCCCAGAGGTGCGAGCCGTCAAGGAGCTCGCGCAGGCGCGCGGACGCCTTCATCTCTCCGGCGTGAGGGCGCATCCGCGCGGCCGCAGGATGGATGGGCGAGAGGTTGCCGGCAAAGCCCTCGAGGGACAGCGCGGCCGCGATCTGGAAGGAGTCGGTGAGGTCGGCGGCGTCGACGAGCACGAGCGAGCCGTGGCCGAGCGTCACGCCGTTGGCGCTGACCAGGGCCAGCGCCTCCTTGGGCGCCGGGCTGATCGGCTCCAGCCCCACCTCGGCGAGGGCCTGGTCGCCGGGGAGCACCCGGTCTCCTACCTCGGCGTAGCCGCGCCCGATCATCACCTTGCCGATGTCCGCCATCTCGGACAGGTCACCCTGGCCCACTGAGCCCAGCCGCCGCACGACGGGGTGGACGCCCGCGTTCAGCGCCTCGACGAGCTGAACCACCACCTCGCGGCGCACCCCCACACCCGCCTTGGCCATCCCATTGGCCCGCGAGACCATCATCGCTCGCACGATGTCGGTGTGCAGCGGCTGCCCGTAGGACGCGGTCTGATCCGCGACCGTGGCGAACGAGAACTGCTCCAGCTCGTCCAGGGCCACGTGGCGGCGCGACAGCGAACCCAGCCCGGTGTTCATCCCGTACACGGGCGTGCCGCGGGCCAGCACGCGCTCCACCACGCTGCGCGCTTCGTGCACGCGCTGCAGCGCCTCGTCGGACACGCGCGCCCGGGCGCGGTCGCGCGCCACCGCCACCACGTCCTCAACCGTCAGGTCCTCGCCGGTCAGCTCGATCAATTTCTCACTTGTCGAGAGAGGGTCGGTGATAGGTTGCATAGCCAGGAGCAATCCTATCTCTAATTTCTCGACAGATGAGAGCCAGGCGCTTGACCTTGTCGTCCGGGGCCGGGTCGCCCGGCCCGGGCTGGAGCCGTCCCCGGGACAGGTGGGCGTGGCCGATGGCCAGATCGCGGCCGTGACCGGACCGGAACCGGCGCTGGCCGCACGCCGCGAGCTGGACTGCGGGGACGCCCTCGTGCTGCCCGGCGTGGTGGACGCTCACGTGCACACCAGCAGCGCGGCCGACGAGGGGATCGCCGCGTGCACGCGTGCCGCGGCGGCCGGCGGGGTCACGACCGTGGTCGACATGCCCTACGACCACGATCGAATGGCGGCCGACACCGAAGCCTTCGCGGCCAAGGCCGGCGATGTGAGGCGCGAGGCGGTGATCGACGTGGCGTTGTGGGCGACCGTGCCGCCGCGGGGTCCGCTCGACCAGGTCGAGGGTCTGGTGGAGGCCGGCGCCTGCGCGTTCAAGCTCTCGACCTTCGACACCGATCCGCGCCGCTTTCCGCGTGTGCCCGACGACCAGCTGCTGGCCGCATTCGAGGCAATCGCCGCCGCCGGCGGGCTGGCTGGGGTGCATTCCGAGAACGACGAGATCGTGCGCGCCGGCATCGCCCGACTGCGAGCAGCCGGGCGCCGCGACGGGCCCGCCCACGCCGAGTCCCGGCCCGCGGTGGCGGAAACCGAGGCGATCGCCCGCTGCCTGGAGCTGGCTCGCGCCACCGGCGTGCGCCTGCACCTATGCCACGTGACCGTGGAGCGGGGCGTGGAGCTGGCACGCCGGGCCAAGGGCGACGGTGTGGACGTGAGCCTCGAGACCTGTCCGCATTACCTGGTGTTCGACGAGGAGGAGCTGGCGCGCCAGGGAGGGAGGGCCAAGATCAACCCGCCGCTGCGGCCCCGGCTCGAGGTCGAGGCGCTGTGGCGCCGCCTTGCGCTGGGCGAGATCGATCTCGTCAGCTCGGACCACGTCGGCTGGCCGGCCGCCCGCAAGCACGGCGACGACATCTTCGCGCTGGCGTCGGGCGCTCCCGGTGTGGAGCTGATCCTGCCGGTGATGTACGACGCGCTCGTCGAGCGCGACCTGCCGCTCAGCCTGCTCGTGCGCCTGCTCTGCGAGGCGCCCGCCCGGCGCTTCGGGGTCTGGCCGCAGAAGGGCGGCCTGGTCCCCGGCGCCGACGCGGACCTCGTGATCTTCGATCCGCAGCGCAGCTGGGTCGTGGACCCGGCCGCGCTCGTGACTCCGGCGCGCTGGAGCCCGTACGCCGGACGGCGCCTGCGCGGGCGCGTGGAGCGCACGATCGCCCGCGGGCAGGAGGTCTTCGACGGCGAGGCCGTACTGGGCGATCCGGGGCGGGGCGAGCACGTCAGGCCGGGGCGAGTTGCGGAGCGGGCCCATGCTTGAGCTCGCCAGCGAGCTCCGATGCAAGGGCTGGCGCCAGGAGGTGGTCCTGCGCCTGCTCGAGAACGTGCTGGAGCTCGCCGAGCGCCCCGACGACCTGGTCGTGTACGCGGCACATGCGAAGGCGGCGCGCGACTGGGAGAGCTACGAGCGCATCGTGGGCGCGCTCAAGTCGCTGGGCGACGGAGAGACCCTGGTGGTCCAGTCCGGCAAGCCGATCGGGGTGCTGCGCACGGGCGACGGCGGCCCGGTGGTGCTCATGGCCAACGGCAACCTCGTGGGCCGGTTTGCCACGCCGGAGAGCTTCTACGAGCTGGAAAGCGCGGGCCTGATCACGTGGGGCGGGCTCACGGCCGGCGCGTGGCAGTACATCGGCGCCCAGGGCGTGATCCAGGGAACCTACGAGACCTTCGCGGCGGTGGCGCGCGAGCACTTCGGCGGGAGCCTCGGCGGGCGCCTGGTGGTGAGCGCCGGGCTCGGCGGAATGGGCTCGGCCCAGCCGTTGGCGGTGGCCGCCATGCTCGGCGGGGTGCTCGTGTGCGCGGAGGTCGACGCCGACAAGCTCGAGCGCCGGCGCCGAGACGGCTTGGTCGATCGCGTCACCGCGGACGCGAGCGAGGCGCTGTCCTGGGCCCGGGCCGCCGCCGACGAGCGCCGAGCGCTGTCGGTGGGCGTGGCCGTGAACGCGGTCGACCTGCTCGAGCGGCTGGTCCGAGAGCAGGTGACCCCGGACGTGGTGACCGATCTCACCGCCGCCCATGACCTGCGCTACGGATACGTCCCGGCCGGCTGCTCGCCCGCCGAGGCGGAAGGGCTGCGCGCCGAGCGCCCGGGGGAACTCGAGGAGCTCGGTCGGGCGTCGCTGCTGAGGCACGTGCGCGGCATGCTCGAGCTGCGACGGCGCGGAGCCGTGGTCTTCGACTACGGCAACAACATCCGCCCGCAGGCGGCGGACGCGGGCCTCGCCGGTGCGCTCGAGATGGACGTGTTCACCCAGCGCTACCTGCGGCCCCTGTTCTGCCGCGGGATCGGCCCCTTCCGCTGGATCTGCGCTTCGGGCGACGCCGCCGACCAGGCCGTGCTCGACGACCTATGCGCCGAGACCTTCGCGGGCGTGGCCCGGATCACCGACTGGATCGAGCTGGCCCGGCGCCACGTGCCGATCCAAGGATTGCCGGCCCGCATCGCCTGGCTGGGACACGGCGAGCGCGGGCGCTTCGCCCGAGCCGCGAACGCCGCCCTGCGCGAGGGCCGCCTGCAGGGCCCCGTGGCCTTCACACGCGACCACATGGACTCCGGGGCGATGACCCACCCGTACATCATCAGCGAGGGGATGAAGGACGGCTCGGACGCGGTGGCCGACTGGCCCCTGCTCGACGCACTGCTGGTGACCGCGTCCGGCGCCGACCTGGTCGCGCTGCACTCCGGCGGCGGCGGTTACGCCGGCTATTCGGCGAGCGCGGGTGTGACCGTGATCGCCGACGGGACGGACGCCGCGGACGTGCGCCTCGAACGGGCGCTGGACGTGGACACGGCGCTGGGCGTGCTGCGACACGCGGATGCGGGCTACGACGAGGCGATCGACTGCGCGCGCGAGTTCGGGCTCGGACTGCCCGAGGAGGACGATGCGAGAGCTTGACGGCCACGCCGTGGAGGCCGCCGTGGCGGGCGGATCCGTTCTCGCCGCCGGGGGCGGCGGGTGGGTGAACCACGGGTACCTGGTCGGCCGCACGGCGGTTGGCTACGGGGCGCCCCGGCTGGCCACGCTCGACGAGATCGCCGACGACGCCACCATCGTCACGGTCAGTGCCATCGGCGCGCCGGCCGCCAGCGACTGGGAGATGCGGCCGGGCGACTACGTCCGCGCGCTGCGGCTGCTGATGGAGGCGCTCGACGAGCCGGTCGTGGGGACCATCACCGCGCAGAACGGGTCCAGCACCACCTGTAACGGCTGGGTCCAGTCGGCCGTGCTCGGCACTCTGGTGATCGACGCGGCCGGCGACGGCCGCGCCCATCCCACCGGCAAGATGGGCTCAATGGGCCTGGCCGCGGATCCGGACTACCGAACGGTGCAGGCCGCCGCGGGAGGAAACCGGGCCCAGGACCGCTACCTCGAGGTGGTCACCCGGGGCTCGGTGCGTTACAGCGCCGAGGTGCTGCGGACCGCGGCCGTGGCCTCGGGGGGGTTCATCGCCGCCGCCCGCAACCCCCTGCCCGCCTCGTACGTGCGCGAGCACGGCGCCGTCGGCGCGATCTCGTTCGCGCTCGAGCTGGGTGAGGCGATGCTGGCCTCAGAGGCCGCGGGGCCGGAGGCGGTGATCGATGCCATCGCGTCGTCGCTCGGCGGGCGCGTTGCCGGACGCGGCAGCGTGGGCCACAAGCGGCTGCGCACCGAGGGCGGGTTCGATATCGGCGGGCTCGAGGTCGGGGAGCTCGAGCTCGGCTTCGTCAACGAGTACATGACCATCGAGGGGGCCGGCGAGCGCCTGGCGACCTTTCCCGACGTGATCACCACACTGTCCGCCCGCGACGGGCGACCGGTGTCGATCGCGGACATCGAGGAGGGCGACGAGGTTGCCGTGCTGGCCGTGGACAAGTCGCGGGTGCCGCTCGGCGCGGGAGTAAAGGAGCCTTCGGTCTACCCGGAGGTGGAGGAGATGCTGGGGAAACCGCTGGCCAAACAGGCCCTCGACTCCAATACATAACTTAGTTATGCTTTGGGTGTGGCCGATCGCCTCGCCCAGCTCCTCGGCGCCCTCTCGCTGAGCGCCACTGATCGCTTTCGCGCAACCGTGGACGGTTCGCTGGGCCGCGGTGGCGCCCACGCGGCCGCGCTGGTCCACCTCGACACGCATCCCGGCGACTCGGTGCAGGAGCTGGCCACCGCGCTGGGTGTCTCCCAGCCCGCGGCGGTCAAGCTGGCCGACCGGCTGAGTTCCGATCGGCTGTTGGAGCGGCGCGCTGGCCACGACAACCGCACGCTCGCCCTCCACCTGACCCCCGAGGGCCGCACGGCCGCCGCCCGGGTGCTGGCCGACCGCGCCGCGGAACTCGACCGCATCGTCGCGGTGCTCGATCCCCGCGAACGCTCCGATCTGGAGCCGCTGCTGGAGAAGCTGGTTGGGGCGCTGGCCGGCGACCGCGACGGCGCGCTCACGGTGTGCCGCCTCTGCGATCGCGAAAGCTGCCGCGGCGCTCCCGCCGGCTGTCCGCTTGGCCACACGGCTGAATGACCGCCCTCGCCGATCGCGCCTCGCAGCCGCTCGCGCTCGCCTCGGCGGGGATCGGCGTGATCGCGGTTTCCTTCGGCATGGCGCGCTACGGATTCGGGCTCCTGGCGCCCGACATCCGCGCCGACTTCGGCCTGAGCAGCGGCGCGCTTGGCCTGCTGGCGGCCGCCTCGTATATCGCGTACCTGGCGGCGACGGTCACCGCGGGAGTGTTGTCCGCCCATCTCGGTGCCCGCGTGATCGTCGGGGCGGGTGGTGCGTGTGCGGTCGCGGGAATGACCGTCGCCGGCCTCGCCCAGAGTCCGATCGCCCTCTTCAGCGGCCTGCTGGTGGCGGGCGCCAGCGCGGGACTCGTGTTCCCACCCTTCTCCGACCTCGTGGCGGGCCGGTTCTCGGCCCGCCCGGGCGGGCGCATCCTGTCGGCGATCAGCTCCGGCACCGGCTGGGGCGTGGCCCTGGCGGCGCCGGTGGCGATGCTGGCCGGCTCCAACTGGCACCTGGCCTGGCTGCTGTTCGCACTGATCGCCGCGGCCGCCACGACCTGGGCGCTCGTGGTGCTCCCCGGCGGTGGGGAGTCCGGCGGCCCTGCCGGCGTCGTGGTCCTGCGCCCGCGCTGGTTCGTGTGTCCACGCTCGGGCCCGCTGCTGACCGGCGCGCTGCTGGTGGGGTTGGGCAGCTCTGTCTACTGGACGTTCTCGGTGGACCACCTGGTCACCGAGGGCGGGTTGTCGTCCACACAAAGCCGCATCTTCCTGGCCGTTGTGGGAGTCGCGACCGTGGGCGGCAGCATCGGCGGCGATGCCGTGCGCCGGCTGGGCGGGCGTGCGACCTTCGCGCTTGGCGCGGCGGTCGAGGCGACAGCGCTGCTGCTGCTGGGGCTGGCCCCGTCGCACGCGGGCGCCACGATGGCCTCGGCGGCGATGTTCGGAGCCGCGTACGCCACCGTCGTGGCCGTACAGGTGATCTGGAGCGGCCGGGTCTTCGACGAGCGTCCCTCCGCCGGCCTTGCGGCCACGGTGGCGATGAACGCGCTCGGGCTGCTGCTCGGCCCTCCCCTCCTGGGTGCCCTGGCCGACCAAACCGGCTTTGGCGCGGTCTTCGCCGTGGCGGGCCTGCTGTTGCTGGCCACGGTGGCCCTCGCTCCGCGCGAGCCCCTGAACTGAGCGGTAGCGTGCATCCCTATGCCCACGCTGGTCGAGCTCGAGGCCGTGGCGCGCGGGGCGGCACCCCCGCCGCTCGACGGCGGCGACCGGCGGCGCATGGGCGCCGCGCGAGCCGTCGTCGAGACCGCGGTGGACTCGGAGGTGCCGGTCTACGGGGTCACCACCGGCTTCGGGCAACTCGCCTCGGTGCGGGTCACGGGCACGGATGCGGCCCGGTTGCAGGTCAATCTCCTGCGCTCCCACGCCGTGGGAGCGGGTCCCCCGCTCGAGGACGAGGTGGTGCGCGGCATGCTGCTGCTGCTCGCCGCCTCCCTGCGCCGGGGTCACTCGGGCACGCGACCCGAGCTGGTGGAGCTGGTGCTCGGGCTGCTCGAGCGCGAGGTCGTGCCCGTGGTCCCCAGCCGGGGCTCGGTCGGATCGTCGGGAGATCTGGCCCCGCTCGCGCACCTCGCGCTCGTACTCATCGGCGAGGGCGAGGCGACGTTCGGCGGGAAGCAGATGGACGGAGCGCAGGCGCTCGCGCGAGCGGGACTCGCTCCCATCGAGCTGACCGCCAAGGAGGGGCTCGCCCTCATCAACGGCACACATCTCATGGCTTCCGCGGGCGCGCTCGCCGCGCGCGAGGCGCAGCGGCTGGTCGAGGCGGCCATCGTCGCCGTCGCGCTGTCGCTGGAGGCCTTCAAGGGGTCGACGGTGCCCTTCGACCAACGGCTCCACGCGCTCCGCGCCCACCCCGGCCCCACGCGGGTTGCAGCTCGGCTCCGGGCGCTGCTGGCCGGCAGCGACGTGGTCGCGAGCCACGCCGACTGCGGCCGGGTGCAGGATCCGTACACGCTTCGCTGTGCGCCGCAGGTGATCGGCGCGGTGGACGATGCGGTGCGCTACGTCGCCGAGACCCTGGAGCGCGAGCTCGAGGCAGTGACCGACAACCCGCTGGTGTTCCCGGCGCAGGACGACGCCGGCGCGGAGGGTGAGGTGCTGGCCGGGGGCAACTTCCACGGCCAGCCGCTGTCGCTGCCGCTCGACCACCTGGCGCTCGGCCTGTGTCAGCTCGCATCCTTCAGCGAACGGCGCACCTACGCGCTGCTGTCGCCCAGTTACGCGGGCCTGCCGCCGTTCCTGTCGCCGCTGCCCGGCCTGGGCTCCGGGCTGATGGTCACCCAGTACACGGCCGCCGCGCTCGTAAACGAGTGCCAGGTCCTCTCCCACCCCGCGGGCGCCGGCTCGATACCCACATCGGCGGGGACCGAGGACTTCAACTCGATGGGCGCACTGGCGGCGCTCAAGGCGCGCGAGGTCGCGGACCGGGCGGCCCACGTGATCGCCATCGAGCTCGTCTGCGCATGCCAGGGGCTCGAGTTTCACCGGCCGCTGCGCACCACCGCCTCGCTCGAGCGCGCGGTCGAGCAGGTCAGGGCGTTAGTGCCGCGCTTGGAAGAGGATCGCTCGCTGGCCGCCGAGCTGGCCGAGCTGGCCGGCGCGCTGAGAACCGGCGCACTGGTCCTGGCCGACGAGGAGGCGAGGATGTGAGGTGCCGAGGCTGGCAGCAGGAGGCCGCGCTGCGGATGCTGGAGAACAACCTGCATCCCGACGTGGCCGAGCGCCCCGAGGACCTGGTGGTGTACGGCGGGCTTGGCAAGGCGGCGCGCAACCGGCCCTGCTACGAGGCGATCGTCCGCGAGCTGCAATTGCTCGGCGACGCGGAGACCCTCCTCGTTCAGTCGGGCAAGCCCGTGGCCGTGTTCGAGACGCACCCCGGAGCGCCGCGCGTGCTGATCGCCAACTCGAACCTCGTTCCCGAGTGGGCCACCTGGAAGCACTTCCGCGAGCTGGACGCCGCCGGGCTGATGATGTACGGGCAGATGACCGCCGGGTCCTGGATCTACATCGGGACCCAGGGGATTCTCCAGGGCACCTACGAGACGTTCGCGGCGCTCGCGCGCAAGCGCTTCGAGGGAAGCCTCGCGGGCCGGCTGGTGGCAACCGCCGGGCTCGGCGGCATGGGTGGCGCTCAACCGCTCGCCATAGTCATGAACGGAGGCACGGCGCTGTGCATCGAGGTCGACCTTCGGCGCATCGAGCGCCGCATCGCCGGCGGCTACCTGGACGAACGCGCGGGCTCCCTCGACGACGCGCTGCAGCGCCTGGGTGAGGCGCGCGCCCGGCGCGAGCCGCTGTCGATCGGCCTGCTGGGCAACGCCGCCGAGGTGATCCCCGAGCTGGCCCGGCGTGGCGTCGAGGTTGACGTGGTGACCGATCAGACGAGCGCGCACGACCCGCTCAACGGCTATGTGCCCGCCGGCCTGACGGTGGAGCAGGCCGACGCGCTGCGGCAATCGGACCCCGATGACTACCTGCGCCGAGCCGGGGAGAGCGCCCTCGCGCACGTAGAGGCGATCCGCTCTCTCCAGCGGGCCGGCGCCGAGGCGTTCGACTACGGCAATGCGCTGCGCGGACTTGCCGCCGAGTACGGCGACGAGGATGCCTTCGCCTATCCGGGCTTCGTGCCCGCCTACATCCGGCCGCTCTTCTGCGAGGGGCGCGGCCCGTTTCGCTGGGTGGCGCTGTCCGGCGACCCGGCGGACATCCACGCGACCGACGCGGCCATGCTCGAGATGTTCGGCGAGCAGGAGTCCGTGGCGCGCTGGATCCGCCTCGCCGGCGAGAAGGTGCAGTTCCAGGGCCTGCCGGCGCGGATCTGCTGGCTCGGCTACGGAGAGCGCGACCGCGCCGGCCTGCGTTTCAACGAGATGGTGGGCTCCGGGGAGCTGCGCGGCCCGATCGTGATCGGGCGCGACCACCTCGACGCCGGATCGGTCGCCTCGCCGGAGCGCGAGACCGAGGCGATGCGCGACGGCTCGGATGCCGTGGCCGACTGGCCGGTGCTGAACGCGATGCTGAATACAGCCACCGGCGCCAGCTGGGTCTCCTTCCACCACGGCGGTGGCGTGGGGATGGGCAAGTCCCTGCACGCCGGCCAGGTGTGCGTGGCCGATGGCTCACAGCCGGCCGCCGAGCGCATCCGTCGCACCCTGCTGGCCGATCCCGGCCTGGGAGTGGCCCGCCACGTCGACGCCGGCTACCCCGAGGCGATCGAGGCCGCCCGGCGCCTCGGCGTGCGGGTGCCGATGCTCGACGAGGCGGGGGACGCCGGGTGAGCGCCGGCGAGGCGCTGGCGGCAGCCGCCCGGGACGTCCACGTCCGCGACGCCGCGCAGATCCTTCGCCCACCGGAGGACGCCCTTCCCTACCTGCGCCACGACCGCGCCGGCGAGCTAGTGCTCGAAGGAGGCGCGCTCGCGGTGAGCGATGGGTTCGTAACGGGCTTCGAGGCGGACGGCGGCGCGGGGCTTCACGTGGATGCCTCGGGGTGCGCCGTGGTGCCCGGCCTCGTCGATTGCCACACGCACCTGCCCTTCGCGGGCTGGCGCGCGCGGGAGTACGAGAACAAGGTCACCGGAGTCCCGTATGAGCAGATCGCGCGTTCCGGCGGGGGCATCGCGGCCTCCGCCCGGGCGCTGGCCGAGACCGGCGACGATGCGGTGCTGAGGCAGGCGCGCGGCCTGGCCGGGGAGATGCTGGGCCACGGCACGACCGCCTTCGAGGGCAAGTGCGGCTACGGGCTGGGGGCCGATGCCGAGCTGCGGGCGCTGCGCCTGGCCGACCGGCTGGGCGATCAGGTGGCGCAGCAGACGACCTCCACCGCCCTGCTGGCCCACAGCGTCCCGCCCGGATTCGATGCCGGCACCTGGATGGATGAGGTCGAGGACATGCTGCCCCGGGTGATCGCCGAGACGGGCGCGTCGGCTCTGGACATCTTCGTCGAATCGGTGGCCTTCTCGAACGAGCACCTGGCGCGCATGGGTGTTCTCGCGAGCAAGAACGAGCTGGCGCTGCGCTGCCACGTCGAGCAGTTCGCCACCCACCGTTCCGTGCCCGTGGCGCTGGAGCACGGCGCGCGCTCGGTCGACCACCTCGCCTGCCTGCATCCCGACGACCTCGGGCCGCTGGCCGCGGCCGAGTGCGCCGCGGTCCTGCTCCCCGGAGCCGAATTTCTGGGCGCCGAGAACGTCGCCCCCGCGCGCGAGCTGGCCGACGCCGGGGCGATCTGCGTGCTGGCCACCGACCTCAACCCGGGCACCTCGCCCATTGCGTCGCTGCCGGTGATCATCGGCTTGGCCGTGCGCCGCTACGGCTGGAGCCTCCGCGAGGCGCTGTTGGCGGTGACCCTGAACGCGGCCTGGGTGATGGGCCTCTCCGGCGAGCTGGGCTCGCTCGAGCCCGGCAAGCGGGCCGACTTCCTGTTGCTCGACGGGCCGGTCGAGCACGTGCCCTACCGGTTCGGCCACAACCCGGTCGCGGCCTGCTTCGTGGGCGGCCTTCCGGTCGTGGTGCGCCCCGACGCCGCCTGGCGGCTGTCGGCACTCCCGTGATCACGGCCGCGGACCTCGCCCGCGTGCTCGCCGAGCTCGAGCCGATCGGCCGCACCCCGCGCGGCACCACCCGGCTCGCGTGGAGCGCCGAGGACGAGGCCGCCGGCGCGTGGTTCGCCCGGACGGCGGAGCGCGGGGGTCTGAGGACCGAGCGCGACCCCGCGGGCAACCTGTGGGCGTGCCCCGAGGCCCCGGGACCGTGGTGGGCGGTGGGCTCACACCTGGACAGCGTCCGCGAGGGCGGACGCTACGACGGCGCGCTGGGCGTGGCGGCGGGCTTCGCCGTCGCTGAGCGCAGCGAGGTTCCCGTGGCGGTGATCGCCTTCGCCGACGAGGAGGGCGCCCGCTACAACACCCCAACCTTCGGGAGCAGGGCGCTCGCCGGGCGCCTCGAGCCCAATGACGTGCTGCACCGGGTGGACGACAACGGGGTGACGCTGCGACAGGCGCTGAGCGACGCGGGCGTGGACCCCGAGGGTCTCGGGGCCGCCCGGGGATGGCTCGACCGGCTGCGCGGCTTGCTGGAGCTGCACATCGACCAGAGCCGCGACGTGGCCGAGCACGCGGTCGCGGCCGGCGTGGTGAGCGGGCTGGCGGCGCGAATGCGGGTGGAGGTCGAGTTGAACGGCGTGGCCGATCACGCCGGCACGACACACGGGAGCGAGCGCCGTGACGCGCTGCTGGCCGCGGCGCGGCTCATCGTCCGGGCCGACGAGCTGGCCACGCCGGAGATGGTGGCCACCGCGGGTCGCATCTCGGTGGAGCCCAACGCTCCCACCACGGTTGCCTCGCACGTGCGGTTGTGGCTGGACGCGCGGGCTCCGCGACCCGAGGCGCTCGATGAGTGGTGGGAGCGGCTCGGGGGCGCGGCGCTCGAGCTCGGTGAGGGCACGCGGGTCGAGGTGCGAATGTCGGTGGCGTCGCTCAACCGCGGCACCACGTTCGACGAGGCGGTGCGCGCGGCGCTGAGGGCGGCGGCCGAACGAGAGGGACTGGCGGCGCCCGAGATCGTCTGTTTTGCCGGCCACGATGCCGGGGTGATCGCGCAGCGCCGGCCGGCGGGCATGGTGCTCGTGCGCAACGCGGCCGGGGTGAGCCATGCGCCCGAGGAGGACGTGGACCTCGAGGACGCCGCCGCGGCAGCGCGAGTCCTGCAGGCGGCGATGGAGGCGCTGGCGTGACGGGCAGGCGCCGGACGGCCATGGTGCCCGCCATGGTCAACGCTCATTCGCACGCCTTTCAACGCGACCTGCGGGGACGCGGTGAGCGCCCCGCGCCGGCCGAGCATGCCGCGGACGATTTCTGGAGCTGGCGGGAGGCCATGTACAGCCTGGCCGGCGAGCTCGACCCCGAATCGATGCGGGCGACAGCCGCACGAACCTACAGCGAGATGGCCGCCTCTGGCTACGGCGCCGTGGGCGAGTTCCACTACGTCCATCACCGCCCCGACGGGCGTCCGTACGACGACCCCAACGCCCTGGCGATCGCGGTGGCCGAGGCGGGCGTGGCGGCCGGCCTGACCGTGGTGCTGCTGCCGGCCGCGTACCACCGGGCGGGCTGGGACGGCTCCCACCTCCCACCCACTCCCGGCCAGCGCCGTTTCTGCGATCCCACGATCGAGGACTTCGTGGCGCGCGTCGATGCCCTGCGTGAATGGGCCGCGCGACGTCCGCACGTGCGGGTTGGCGTGGCGGCGCACAGCGTCCGCGCCGTACCGGCGCAGTGGCTCACGGCAATCGCCGAGTACGCGGACCTCCACGGGCTCGTGCGCCACGTGCACGCCGCGGAGCAGCGCCGAGAGCTGTCCGAGTCCGAGGCCGAGCACGGCTGCTCGCCGGTCGCCCTGCTCGAACGCACCGGCTTCCTGGGCGAGCGCACGAGCGTGGTGCACGGGATCCACGTGTCGTCCCGGGACATCGAGCTGCTCGCTCAGAGCCGAACCATCGTCGTGTCGTGCCCGACCACCGAGGGAAACCTGGGCGATGGTCACCTGCCGGCGCTGCGCTACCGCGACGCCGGGGTGAGGCTCGCCATCGGCAGCGACTCACAGGTCCGGCTCGATCCCTTCGAGGAAGCCCGAGAGCTCGAGACCGGAGCGAGGCGGGAGGGCCAGACGCGCCACGGCCTGCTGGCAGCGACCGGTGACCTCTGGAGCGAGCTCGTGCGCCACGGGCAGGCGAGCCTGGGTCTGGAGGAAGGGCAGGCGGGCTCGCTGACCGTGGACCTCGAGCACCCCGACCTGGCCGGGGTCGCCGACGAGGACCTCGAGCTGGCGCTGGCCACCTGCGCCTCTTCCGGCGTTGTGGTTGGCGGCCGGGGGCTCGCGCCCCCGGACCCCCGCTGATTCCTGGCCGGTCGCCCGGGTCGCCCGCCTTCATTGCGCTGCGCGAGTCGCCGCTTGCCGGGCCCGGCGTCTTTAACGGCCGCAACCACGGCCGGGGATTTGCTGGAGCTGTCACTCCTGTCGCGGCGCTGTAACACCGACGGGTGCGCCGACCGCGCCGTCGCGCGTGCGCTCTGCCGAGTGTCGGATTGTGCACCTATGAGGTGCATAACTCGACACTCGATCAGTGGCCCGGCGACCGCGTTACAGCAACGTGACAAAGCCCACAACACGGCCACGTCCACCCTTGGTTGCCGCCGTTAGAAGACGCAGGCGCCCAGCAGCTGGCGGCTCGCGCAGCGCCGGCGGCGCGCCGACAGGGACACCCACATCCAGCCTCTGGTGGTCCCCCTGGGCCGCCGTGGCTCTTAGCGCAAGCCTAATCTCCGGCGCCTCAGGTGCTGATATATCATGGCGCGCGGATGAGGGATGATGACGGCGGTGGTGCCGTTGAGACCGCTGAACAGGAACCGACGAGTGAGCCCAACGGCGAGCCGGTAGTTCGCGCCGAGAGCGTCTGGAAGGTCTTCGGACCGCACGGCGACCGAGTGATAGGCACGCCCGACGCCGAGCTCTCCCGGGCCGAGCTGCGCGAGAAGACCGGCAATGTGATCGCCGTCCGTGACGTCTCGCTCGATATCCACCCCGGCGAGGTGTTCGTGGTCATGGGGCTGTCGGGATCGGGCAAGTCCACGCTCGTGCGCACGCTGATCCGGCTCATCGAGCCGAGCGCCGGCTCCATCAGCATCACCGGCCAGGACGTGATGGCGGCCGACGCGGGCGAGCTGCGCGAGCTGCGCCGCCACAAGGTCTCGATGGTCTTTCAGCACTTCGGCCTGCTCGCCCACCGCCGCGTGATCGACAACGTCGCCTTCGGCCTCGAGATACAGGGCATGGACAAGGGCGAGCGGCTCGCTCGGGCCGGAGAGGTGCTTCAGCTCGTGGGCCTCGAGGATGCCGCCAACCAGTTTCCCGACCAGCTCTCGGGCGGCATGCAGCAGCGTGTGGGTCTCGCCCGGGCCTTTGCGGTCGACCCCAAGCTGATGCTCTACGACGAGCCGTTCAGCGCGCTCGATCCGCTGATCCGGCGCGACATGCAGGACGAGGTCATCCGCCTCCAGGCCGAGACCGGGAAGACGATGCTCTTCATCACGCACGACCTCTCCGAGGCGCTACGCGTTGGCGACCGCATCGCGATCATGCGCGACGGCGCGATCGTCCAGCTCGGAACCCCTGAGGAGCTCGTGGGCTCCCCGGCCGACGACTACGTGGCCAACTTCGTGCGCGACATCCCGCGTACCAACGTCCTGACGCTGCGCTGGATCATGCGCGACGCCCGTCCCGGAGAGGACAGGGACGGTCCCGAGCTCGACGTGAGGACGACGGTCCAGGACGCCGTTCCACTGGTGGCCGCCACGGACGGAACCGTGCGGGCGGTCGAGAACGGCCGCACCGTGGGAGTGGTTGACCGCGAGAGCGTCCTGCACGCGATGGCCGACGTGTCCGCGCGCGATGGCAGTAGCTAGCCGGCGACTCTCCGCGCCCGCCTTCGCGGCTCCCACGTCGCGCTGGCGCGGCCGTCCGGCGATGGTCGGAGGGATCGTCCTGTTGATGCTCGTGGGGTTCGTCTTGATGAGAGACGAGTTCCCCTGGCCCGCGGCCCTGACCTGGCAGGCGCTTCCCGAGCGTCTCGACGATTTTCAGATCTGGCTGCTCGACGAGCGCACAGCGGCGAACCCCAACATCATCTTCGCGATCTTCGACGGCTTCCGAGCCTTCGCCGACTGGCTGGTGGTGGCGCTCAACGACGCGTTGCTGTGGATGACCTGGCCGGGCGTCCTCGCGGCCGCAGTTCTCATCGTCCTGCGCTTCGGCGGCTGGCGCGCCGCGCTGGTGGTGGCCGGAGCCTTTGTCTCCTTCGCCGTTACGGGCCTCTGGGAAGAAAGCATGCAGACGCTCGCCCTGATGACGGCGGCGGTGGCGTTGTCGCTGGCGATCGGGGTGCCCATCGGGGTGTTCGCCGGGCGCAACGATCGGTTTATGCGTTCGATTACCCCAGGGCTCGACGCGATGCAGATCGTGCCGGCATTCGCCTACCTCATGCCGATCGTGATCCTGTTCTCGGTGGGTCCGGCGGCCGCGGTCATCTGCACGATGATCTACGCGATCCCGCCCGCCGTGCGCATCACCGCGCTCGGTATCCGGGGCGTCACTGCCGACGCCGTCGAGGCCTCACGCGCCCTGGGCGCTACGGAGCCTCAGACGCTCCTCAAGGTGCAGCTTCCGCTGGCTCGCCGCCAGGTGCTGCTCTCGGTCAACCAGACGATCATGTTCGCGCTGTCGCTGGTGGTGATCGCCGGCCTTATCGGCGGACGCGGTCTCGGCGACGTGGTCACCAGCGGCCTCTACTCCAACCCCGCGCTGGCGCTGCTGGCCGGGGTCGTGATCGTGATCATGGCGATTGCGCTCGACCGCTCGACGGCGGCGATCGCCGACCGCACCGATCCCACGCGACGCCACCTGACGGACGAGGGCCGGCGCCGCGCGCGAATCACGATGCTGGCCACCTTCGGCGCCATCGCCCTGATCGTGCTGGCGGCCAAGGCGCTCGGTGCCGCCGCGATCTATCCGGATGAGTTCGAGACCGAGAGCTTCGTCTACACGGCCACGATCGAGGATCAGCTGCTGGGCTGGATCCAGGACGTGCTCGACTACATCCAGGATCCGGACTCGTTCATATTCGGCATCACCGAGCCGATCGGCAACTTTCTGCTCGAGTACATGCTCGAGCCGCTGCGCATCCTGCTCGTAGAGAGCCCCTGGTTCGTGATCCTGGCCGGCCTGACGGCGATCGCCCTGGTGCTGAGCGGCACGGGGCCGGCCATCACCACTTTCGTGATGCTGGCCGCGATCGGGATCATGGGGGTCTGGGACCTGGCCATGGACACGGCGTCCCAGGTGCTCGTGGCCACTGCGCTCGCCGTCCTGCTCGGGCTGATAATCGGCATATGGGCGGCCGAGAGCCCGCGCGTCGAGCGACTCCTGCGACCCGTGCTCGACACTCTGCAGACGCTGCCGCAGCTCGTCTACATCATTCCCTTCATCTATCTGATGCCGGTGTCGCGGATCCCCGGCGTGGTCGCCTCGGTGCTCTACGCGATTCCGGTCGTGATCCGATTGGTGGCCAACGGCCTGCGAAACGTTCCGCCGGCCGCCGTCGAGGCGGCGTCGGCGTTTGGGGCCTCGCGCGCCCAGGTGCTCACCAAGGTGAAGATTCCGCTCGCCCGCGACTCGATCATGCTCGGCGTGAACCAGGGGATCATCCTGGTCCTCGCCGTGGTCGTGATCGGCGGGTTGATCGGATCGGGGGCGCTGGGCGACGCGATCGCGCGCGGCCTGCAGCGCAACGAGTTCGGTGAGGGTGTGGTCGCCTCCCTGGCGATTCTGGCGCTCGGCATCGCGCTCGATCGAGTTACGCAAGGACGAAAAAAAGTTCAACCACGATGAGGGGGCATTTCATGGGAGGAAGAAAGAGGACGCGATTCCTGTTCGCGTTGGTCATGGCGCTTTCGCTCGCGCTGTTGGTCGCCGCTTGCGGCGAGGAGAAGGAGGAGAGCAGCGGCGGCGGCGAGGAAAGCGCTTCCGGCGGCAAGGACTGCGGCAAGGTCGTGCTCAACGAGCAGGCCTGGGCCGGCTCGACGGCCAACACCTACATCGCAAAGGCAGCGCTCGAGGACAAGCTGGGCTGCGAGGTCGAGATCACCAAGATCACGGAGATCCCGGTGTTCCAGGCCATGGCCGACGGCAAGGTCGACGCCGTGCTCGAGGACTGGGAGCACTTCCCCCAGTACGAGCAGTACATCGACAAGGCTGGGACCGTTGTGATGGGCGGACCGCTTGGGGTGACGGGCCACATCGGCTGGTTCATCCCGAAATACCTGATGGACGAGCATCCGGAGTTCAAGACCTGGGAGGGCCTGAAGGGCCAGGAGGAGCTCTTCAAGACCCCGGAGTCAGGCGACCAGGGCATGTTCCTGGGCGGCGATCCCTCCTACGTCCAGAAGGACAAGGAGCTGATCGAGGCGCTCGACCTCAACCTCAAGCACGTGACCGCCGGCGCCGAGCCGGCCCAGGTGGCGCGCTGGAGCCAGCTCTACAAGCAGGAGAAGCCGGTGCTGTTCTACTGGTACTCGCCTCAGTACCTGTTCGAGGAGTACGACCTCGCCGAGGTCAAGCTGCCGCCGCGTACCGAAGCGAACAAGGACTGCCAGGACGACGCCAAGGCCGGTGGCGACCCCGAGCAGTACAAGTGCGAGTACGCCGTGACAACGATCAACAAGCTCTTCAGCAAGAAGTTCGCCGACAGCGGCTCGCCCGCCTACGACATGCTGAAGAAGATGAAGCTCACGAATAAGGACCAGGACTCTGTCGCCAAGGCGATCGCCGGCGAGAAGCAGGATCCCGAGAAGGCCGGCCAGGACTGGGTGGAGGAGAACGCCGACACGGTCGATTCCTGGCTGCAGTAAGCCTGGGAAGCGACGCGTGGTCGCGGTCGGGGGCCGGCTACTAGCCGGCCCCCGGCTCGGCGGCGGCGGGAAGCCGCCCGTTGCGCAGGATCCAGGCGGCGGGCAGAGTCACGAGCACGGCGCCGCCGATCGCCAGTGCCGCCACACCCAGCACGTCGAGCGCCAGCCCGCCCAGCAGGGCCAGTCCTGCTCCGGTGGCGCCCGAGAGCAGGTCGTTGAAGCCGAGCAGGCGCCCGCGCTCGCTCACGTGAGTGCTGTCAGCCAGCTCGGCCGTGGCGGCCACGAAAGAGAAGTTCCAGCCCAGACCCAGTCCGAACAGGGCCAGCGCCGTCGCTGGAACGCTCTCGACCCAGAGCAGGCTGATCGCCGACATGGCCATGAGCAGCAGCCCGCCGGCCAGGGCGGGTGTGCGCCCGATGCGGTCGATCAGGTCGCCGACCACGATCACCAGCGCGTACATGCCCACAACGTGTGCGGCGATGATCGGGAAGACGTGGTGGGCGGCGTGGCCCTGGTAGTCCACGACCACGGGGCCGGTCAGCGTCATCAGCGCCACCATCACGGCGAAGCTGGCCTGCGCTGCGAGCATCGCGGGAATCACGCCGGGACGGCCGAGCAGCTCGCGCAGCGGAGCGGGGGGCCGCTGGGTGTCGGTGTCCTCGTTGCCGAGCAGCTGAGCGATGCGCTTGGGATCCGGGCGTACGGCCGACACAAGGCCCAGCCCAACCACCATGAACGCGCCACCCGCCAGCCACAGCTGCGCGAGCGAGTCGCCGTCGAGGTCCCTGCCCGAGAGCAGCGGACTGAAGACTGCAGGTCCCAGCAGGGCGCCGAACACGGCTCCGAACAGCACGAGCGCGATGCCGTGTGCGCGGCGCTCTGGCGGGTACATGTCGCCCGCGGCGGTGCGCGCGAGCAGCGCCACCCCACTCGCGGCCCCCACCCCCACGAGCCCCAGCAGCACCACCGGCGGCGAGGTGGTTGCGCTACCGAGCGCAGCAAGCCCGCAGCCCACGAATCCGAAGCCGTAGCCCGCCGCCAGCACGGGTATGCGGCCGAAGCGGTCCATCGACCGGCCCGCGGGCAGCGCCGCCAGCGCACCCGACGCGAGCACGATCGCCGGCCCTAGGCCGAGCAGCCCGTCGATGTCGAGCACGAGCACGAGCGTCAGCGAGGCCACTGCCGCGGACAGCTGGAGCATGGCCGAGTTGGCCGCCAGCGCGGCCGAGAGCAGAACGGTGTTGCGGCGAATGGGCAGCTGGACGGCGCGTTCGCTCACCCGCCGAGCGTACCCGGACGACTGCCGCTAGCCGACCGTGCGGCGAAACAGCAATCCGCAGATCGCGGCCACGATGATCGCCAGGATCGGCAGCCACCAGCCGAGGATGCCGACGATCGCGAGCACCACACCGACCACGGCGACGGCGGCGGCCCCGCCGCCGATCGTGACCAGCCGGAAGGCGCGCTGCTCTCGTGAGCGCCGCGACGGTGGGCCGCCGGAACGTGGAGCGAGGTCACTCATCGCAGTTGACTATTCCACACTGGGTACGGCGAAAGCCGCGATGGCCGCGAAGTGCGCGGCCGCCGCCACCACCACCAGCACGTGGAAGATCTCGTGGTAGCCGAAGGTCGCCGGCCGCGGGTCGGGACGGCGGCGCGCGTATACCACGGCCCCGGCGGTGTAGGCGATCCCGCCCGCCCCCAGCAGCACGAGCGCACCGACTCCGGCCTTTTCGGTGATCTGGGGGATGGCGATGATCGCGAACCAGCCAAGGGCCACGTACGCCGCGGCGGTCAGCCAGTTGGGAGCGTCGACCCAGATCAGTGTGAACACGATCCCCGCCAGCGCGCCGCCCCAGACGCCGGCCAGCACGACCACGTCGAGGGGCTCGTCCAAAACGAGAACGGCAAAGGGCGTGTAGGTGCCGGCGATCAGCACGAAGATCATCGAGTGGTCGAGGCGGCGTACCCAGGCCCTCACGCTCGGGCGCCACGTGACCCGGTGATAGAGCGCGCTGGTGCCCAGCAGCCCGGCAAGGGCCACCGCATACACGGCAGTGGCCGCGGTTGCACGCCCGGCCGGCGCCCAGGCAACCAGGCCGGCGCCGGCGAGGAGGGCGACGAAGAACGACCATTGGTGCACCACGCCGCGAAAGCGCGGGCGGGGAATGGGGAGCGGCTGGCTCACCCCAAGGACGGTACTAGTGGTGCCACCGGTTTCGGTGCGGCGCCTGTCGCGGCGCTGTAACACAAGCCCCTCGGCGGACGAATCCGGCCGCCGCTGTGGGAGCTGTCCTGCCCTGGTGTCGCAGTACGACACCAATCCAGGACAGTAGATCGAACCCGTCACGCCAACGTGACAAAGCCCACAACACGGCCGCGTCCACCCTTGACTGCTGCCGTTAGAAGACGCAGACCCCAGCAGCCGGCAACTCGCGCAGCGCCGCGCCGGTCCACGAAGACGACAGACCCACATCAGCCCCTGTGGTGCCACTAGCCGGCCAGCGTGTCGAGCTCGGCCCGCTCCAGGCGGCCATCAGGAAAGCGCAGGTGGGCGTCGTCGCCCAGACAGACCACGCTCTCGGGCTCCTCTCCGAGCGCCACGGTGGCCAGCAGCGCGGCCGCGATCCGGTGAACGTCGCGGATCAGCCCGAGTGCGAGGAGCGACCGGGTCTCGTTGGCCACGTCGCCATCCCCGACACGCAGCACAAGGCGCACGTCATCGTGGATCCCGCGGGCGGTCATGGCCGTTGAGATGTTCACCAGATCGTCTGAGGTGACCGCGGCCACCGCCCGGGCGCGGTGCAGCGACAGGCGCCGCATCAGCGATGGGTCGGCCCCCCGCCCCACCACCACCGGAAGCTTCATCTCGCGCGCGAGCCCGACCGTCTCGGCCTCCTCGTCGCGCTCGATGGCGACCACGGGAATCTGGCAGGCGCGCAGCAGCGTGCACAGGCGCAGGCCGACCTGGCCCAGCCCGACCACCACCACGTGATCGCGGCGGGGGACGGCCCGGCGTCCGACCAGCCCGGTCAGGCGCCGTCCGGTCACGCGGTCCACCAGCCCCGCCGTGAAGGCCGCGGCGAACACGAGCGCGACCAGCATCGACACGGATGTGAAGACCTTGTACCAGGCCGGTCCCTTCGAGACCTTGAGATTCGGATCGACCGTGACCAGGGTCTTGGCCGATCCGTAGATCGAGTCGACGAGGTTGTCGTCGAGCACGAAGACGGCGGTGATCGTCTCGATCAGGAACACGCTCACGAGCCCGATGGCCCCGAACAGGAGCAGCCCGGCGCTCTTGTCGTAGGGGGTGAACAGCGCGCGGGCCAGCGCCTCGGCCCGGCGCGCCTTGGGATCGGGAATCGGCTCCTCGCGGACATCCCCGTTGTCCTCGACCAGGCCCACGGGATGATCGTCCTCGGCGCTGACGGCGGCGAAGCGCTCCTCGATGCACGGGCCGGCCAGCGACGGCGCGACGATGTCCGCCAGCGAGGTCACGCGAGTGTTCCCAAGCTCGCGCTCCATGGTCCGAGCCATGGTCGGATCGAAGATCGTGAGCAGCAGAGGCACCTGTTCGCTCACGTCACGGACCATCAGAGCGCGTCGCAGCACCACGGCGTCCGTGCGCCCCACCACGGCGACCGAATCGGCCTTTCCCTCCTCGAGGGCCTCCCGGACATCGTCCGGCTGGGGCTCGTCGAGGTGGGTCACGTCCGCCCCCAGGGCCTCAAGTGCGCTCGCGGTTTCCTCGCTCAGGTCATCCTCACCGATCACCACAACGCTGCGACCCGCCCCCGTTTGCCGCTCGCCCCGCTCCACGGGCCGCAGCGTACCCTGGGCGCCGATGACCACAGCCAGCGGGGTGCCCTGCACCTACGGCGAGCTCGAGGGCGACGAGGCGCTGGAGACCCTGCGAAGAACGGGTCGCAGACGCCTGGTTGAGGACGCCGTGATCCGCTTCAGAGCGGCCGACGGCTTCAGCCATTCGCGTGCGCTCGCCTTTCAGACCACGTTGACGCTCCTTCCGGCGCTGATCGCCGTGGTCGGCCTGGCCGCCGCGCTGGACCAGGACGGCTTCACCCGAGTGGTCCGGGACACGATCCAGAGCCTCGCCCCCGGGGCGGCCGGCGACATCCTCACCGACGCGCTGCGCCAAGGCTCGACCGCCGCCGGGCGGGAGTCGGGCGAGACGGCGCTGATCGGCGGGGCGCTGGCCGCCTCCGCGGCGGGCACCACGGCCATGGCTCAGGTGGAGCGCGGCGCCAACCGCATCTACGGCGTGGAGCGAGATCGGCCGTTCGTGGCCAAGTACCTCAGGGCGCTGCTGTTGGCACTGACAGCGGGGATCCTCGCGATGCTCTCCCTGATCCTGCTGGTGGGCGGAGCGGCCATCCGCGACTCGGTGAGTTGGAGCGAGTCGATCGACACGGTCTGGCCGATCGCTCGCTGGCCACTCGGTCTGACCTTCACAATCGCCTCGGTGGCCCTGCTGTTCGAGTACTCCCCGCGCCGGCGCCAACCCGAGGCATCCTGGCTGGCCGTTGGCGCCGGCGTCGCGGCCGCTCTCTGGCTCGTGTTCGTGGGGGTGCTCTACCTGTTCCTGGAGACGACCGACTCGTTCGGCGCCACCTACGGGCCCATCGCGGGCACGATCGGTGTGCTGCTGTGGACCCTCCTCACCTCCGTGGCCCTCTTCCTGGGCCTGGCCTTCAGCGCCCAGCTCGAGGCGGTGCGGGCGGGTGTGCCCGGCCCCCGCGTGGATCGCGGCGAAGACCCCTGATCCGCCGAGAGCAGCCTCAGCCGACCTGTCGGCCGAACAGCTCGCCCCGCAGGCTGGCGATCTCGGTCACGGCCGCGCCGATGTAGACGCTGCGCCAGGCGGCGATCTCCTCCTCGAGGTCGACCATGTAGGCCGCGACCCCGGCCAGCTGCGTGGTGCCGGCGAGGGCGCGCTCGAGCTCGAGATCGCTCAGGTGGCTGCGGGCTTCGAGTGCGGTGGTCATCGGTTGGCGAGGCTCGAGGCCAGGCCGCGCGGGCCGGCCGGGAGGGACTCGTCGGGCTCCGGGGCAGACGAGGTGGAGGGCGTCCCGATTGCACTGGCCTTGGAGCCGCGCAGCTCGAGCTCAGGGGAGATCGCGTTCGCTATTGCGGCCTCGTCCTTGGCCTGCATGCCCTGACCTGTGGGCGGCGAGGCTTCGAGCACGACGGCCTTGGCCGGCTGACTCACCGGGTCGTCTGAATCAGCGATGGCGATCACGCCGGCCGAGAGTGCCGCCCCGGCCAGAAGTGCGGCCAACGGAGCGGCGATGTTGGTGCGGCGATGGACGAGTGGGAGGGCGGATGCGTTCATAACCCTGTTCTATGGCCCAGCCAAACCGCGCTGAGCGACCGGCGTCACACTCGGAGCAACGTCACACTCGAGCTGTGCCCGGCGCTGGTGGATCAGGAGCGCCAGGGCGCCGTTGACGACGCAGAAGTAGATCGGGTAGATGAGCAGCGCGAGTTCCGGTCCGCCAACGGCGCCGGCGGCCAGCGCCCCGCCGAGGCTGGCCAGCGCGAACGTCGAGAGCGTCTCCGAGTCCGGGTCCCGGTAGGTCTTGGGAACCATCATCGCCGCGCCGATCGCGTCGGCTCCGACAACGCAGGCGGTGGCGACGATCGGCGCGTCGGCCACCATCCATCCGGCGACTCCCCCGCCTGCAATCCCGATGGCGACTCGATCCCAGACATCAACGCCGCCCTCTCCGCGGCGGATGGCCAGGAGGAACGTGAGGCTGGTGAGAACCGCCTGGGCGGCGGGCATGAGCAGGCTCCACGAGGCACCGTCGGCACGCTGGGACAAGCACACGACGATCGCGAGCACACTCCAGATCAGCCAGGTTCCACGGTGCGGGCGGGTTGTTCCGCGCCGTATGTCGCGGATGTAGGGGATCGTGTTGGCCGCGCCCGCCAGCACGGCGAGCACGCCGAGCACGGGGGCGAGGTCGGTCATGGGGCCGTTCTACGGCTCGGCGAAGCGGCGTTGTAGGACCGACGTCACACTCGGACCGATGTCACTTTGGCTCCAGTACCGCAGGGCAGGCGCCGATGCGCCCTTCGGCGATCCGGGCCGCGACCACCAAGCCGCGATGGAGGGCTACTACTGGCGCATCGTGGACGCTGAGCGCAAGCGAGTGATCGTGGTGCTCTGCGGAGTGTGCCGGGGACCGTCCGCGCGCTGGGCGCTCGTGGCGCTGGCCGCTCATCCCGGCGGGGTGGTCCGCCACGAGATCGCGGAGCCCGCGGCGGGCAAGCGCGGGCGCTTCGGCGTCGCTGCCGGCGAGCTTCTCGACGGCTCCCTGGAGCACCTGCGCGTCCGCCTCGACGACGAGAACTGGGTCGACGCTCGGTTGCACCCACTGTTGGCCTGGCCGCACCGGGCCTTCGGCGCCCTGGGGCCGGCGCACCTGCTTCCGGGGCTGGCTCAGTATTGGCACCCTGTGCTGCTCGACGCCGAGGTGAGCGGCGAGGCCCGCGTGGCCGGCCGGACGGTGCGCCTGGACGGCGCTCGGGCCTACGCCGAGAAGAACTGGGGCCCCGGTTTCGCCGGGCGCTGGTGGTGGGGCCAGGCGAGCGCCTTCGCGCACCAACCCGAGCTGGGAGTGGCCTTTGCCGGCGGGCAGCTGCCACTGCTCGGCGCGTGCCCCGCGCCCACGGCCGCGGTGGTGCGCCTCGGCCCGCATGCGCTGTGCTTTCGCCCGCCAGTCGCCCGCGCGCGCGTGGCGGTCGCCGACGGGCATTGGCGGCTGCGGATGACCTCTCCGCGCTACCGGCTCGAGCTCGAAGGCGAGGCCTCGGGACACGACCCCCCACATCCTGCCCGTGCCCGAGCCCGGGGTCCGGCAGGTGCGGATGCGCTCGCAACAGCTGCTGGCCGGCCACATCCGCCTCCAGCTGCGTCGCGGCGCCCGCACGCTCATCGACGCGAGCTCGCCGCTGGCCGGTCTCGAGCTCGGTGATCCCTCTCCGCCTCGGCCTGCCGGACCGCCGCGGTGAGCGCTTCCGACCCCACCAGGCGCTCGAAGGGTCCCACCGCTCGCCACAGCGCGCGCAGCCGCATCGCGGCGCGGCGGTCGACCGGCTGCACACGCGCCTCGGACACGAGCTCGGCTCGGTCTTCGCCCATCGACTCGACCCAGTGGGCGAACAGCACGCGTACGGTTCCGCTCTCGTCCCATTCGCGAAAGGCAGCGCGATCCTCGAGCACCGGGTAGTCCCGCGTCAGAGTCCAGATGCGCCCGCACAGGCCGCAGACCAGCGAGGCGGGGCCCTCCTCGAGCACGGTGAACGGATAGCCGCGAAACAGCTCGCCGAAGGAGCCGTCGGCCGCGGTGTCCGGAATCCGCCAGCGAATCAGGCGACCGAGCGCCCGCGTGTCCGAGAGGCGTAACTTGAGGGCTGCGCTCCACAGCTCTTCGGCGCCGACCCGGCCGGCACGGCGGTGGTGCGTCCGCACAACCGGATCTGCCAGCCAACCGTCGAGGCGCGGGGGAGTCATATCTACGTGTTACGTGTACCCGAACAAGGAAGGCCACACCGTTGCGGTTGATTCAGCACAAGAAGGAGGCGCTCTGGTTCTACCGCTTCGTTTCGCCGCTCTATGACCGCTGGGTCAATCCTCTGTTCTGGACGACGCCTCTGCGCACCGAGGCCCTGAGCCTGGCCCGGCTCGACGACCCGCAGCTGCGGACGCTCGATGTGGGCGCGGGCACGGGCTTCTCTACGGCGGGGATAGTCGAACGCGTGAATCCCGAAGCGGTGACGATGCTCGATCAAAGCCCGGACCAGCTGGCGAGAGCCGCCAAGAAGCCGGAGCTGGACGCGTGCTCCAAGCTCTTGGGCGACGCCGAGCAGCTGCCCTTCGCAGACGACTCCTTCGACCGCTACGTCTCCTGTGGCAGCATCGAGTACTGGCCCGACCCGGGCCGCGCCGTGGCCGAGGCTCACCGCGTGGTCCGCCCGGGTGGCACGGCGCTGGTGGTGGGCCCGCTGTTGCCCGGTGACCGCGTCGCGCGGCTGCTGGCCGACGCCTGGATGCTGTTTCCCACCGAGTCTCAGTACCGGTCCTGGTTCGCCGAGGCGGGCTTCGAGGAAATCGCCACGCGGCGACTCGGCGCGCCGTGGAACGGCGACTCGGCGAGGCCGGCCTACGCCATCGCGATCGCCGGGCGGGCGACGCAGGAGGGGCCGCCCGCCGGCGCCTCCGCGCCCGCGGAGCGAGTCGACGAGCCCTGGACCGCCCGGCGGCTGCTTCGGTTCGCGGCCGGTGCCCTGGCCGGGGCGGTCTTCGTGCCGATTGGCTTGTTCCTGAACCTGCGCGCCCGTCGCAGACGCGAGCGCTGAGCCTCTCCGGTGGCGCAGGCACGAGCGGGCAGAGCGGGCACCACGTCGCCGTTGGCGGCGCTCTCGACGCTGTGGAGCTTCTCCCGCCCGCACACGCTGATCGTCACCGCCTTCAGCATCGTCGGCATCTACGTCATCGCCGCCTCGCTCCTGCCGGGCGTGGCGCCGGGCGACGGCCTCGGGGACCTGGCGCTGACGCTGCTCGCGGGGGCCGCGGTCAACCTCTACATCGTCGGTTTGAACCAGTGCGAAGACGTGGAGATCGACCTCATCAACAAGCCGTGGCTGCCGATTCCCGCCGGCCGCCTGAGCGTTCCCGGCGCCTGGCGAATCGTCGTCGCCTGCGGCCTGCTGGCGATGGCCATGGCCGTGACCCAGGGCTGGGTCGAGGTGGTGGCCGTGGGCAGCGCGCTGGCCATCGGGACCGCATACTCGTCGCCGCCACTGCGGCTCAAGCGCTACCCGGCGCTGGCCGCCGCGAGCATCTCCCTGGTGCGCGCCTGCGTGGTCAACCTCGGCGTGTACCTGCACTTCGCCTCGTCGCTGGGAGGGCGCCCGGAGGTGAGCGCCATACCGCCCCCGATCGTGGCGCTGACGCTGTTCGTGCTGCCCTTCTCCTTTGCCATCGCCGTGTTCAAGGACGTTCCCGACGCCGAGGGCGACCGCCGCTTTCGCATCGGCACCTTCACGGTGAGGCTGGGTGCGCGCGCCGCTTTTCGGATGGGCATGGCGGCGCTCGTGGCCGGCTACCTGGGCATGGCCGTCGCCGGTCCGCTCCTGATCGACGATGCCTCGGGCTGGGTCCTGGCCGTGGGCCACCTGGGCTGTCTCGCGGTGCTGCTGTGGCTCGCCGCAGGAGTCAGGCTCGATGATCCGGCGTGCTTCAGCCGCTTCTATATGCGGGTCTGGGCCCTGTTCTTCGTGGAGTACCTGCTCATGCCGGCCGCTGTGCTGGCCCAGTAGACGGGTGATGTGTGCGCACCGACTGGCGGAGCCATGTGTGCGCTACGCGAGCCGCCGGATGCCGGGGCGTCGCCTGCCGGGGGCCGGACCCCGGCCGCCCAACGGCCTGGTGTTACAGCACCGCTACCTCAGTCACGGCGCGGCGTCGGTAGGTCCGGCCCTGCTTGCTGACTAACCGGCGGGGCACTCCAGCAGGTAGTCCAGGACTTCGGAGCAGTCGGCGGTGGCAAGTCCGATGCGCGTGTCGGCCGCACCGTAGTAGAGCGACAGCGTGTCGGTTTCGTCGTCGCGCACGAGCCCGCAGGGAAAGACGACGTTCGGCACGTCGCCCGTGACCTCGAACTCGGCCTGCGGGCCAAGCACCCACTCCTCCGAGCGGTGCAGCACCGTGGCGGGCGCTTCGAGGTCGAGCAGCGCGAGGCCCGCGCGGTAGAGGCCGCCCGCGACCGTCTCGCGCACGCCGTGGTAGACGACGAGCCAGCCGGCGTCAGTCTCGACTGGGGGCGCTCCCATCCCAATGCGGGCTGAGTCCCACCAGCCTCCCGGTCGCCGGGACATGACCAGCTCCGGAGTGCTCCAGCTCTTGAGGTCGTTCGAACGCGAGAGCCAGACGTCGGCCGTCTGCCTGGAGGTCGGGCGGTGAAAGAGCATCCATTGGCCGTCGACCGTCCGCGGCAGCAGCACCCCGTTCTTGTCCTCGGGAGTCATGGCCAACCCCAGGCGCTCGAAGCTGCGGAAGTCCGAGGTCTTTGCCAGCGACACGCCGGGGCCGCCGCGGCCAAAGGCCGTGTAGGTGATGATCCAGGCGTCGAGCTCGTCCACGCGCGTGACCCGCGGATCCTCGAGACCCCATTCCTCCTCGGGATGGCTGCCGTCGAAGGCGAGCGCGGGCTGCTCGTCGACGATCCAGTTAGAGACGCCGTCGCGCGACCAGGCGCACGTGAGATGCGAGAAGCCGCGCCGGTCCTCGGCGCGGCAGACCAGCACGGTCTGGTCCTCGAACCGCGTGGCGCCGGCGTTCATCACCGCGTTGATCGGATAGGGCCAGCGTTCGGGCGAAAGCAGCGGGTTGCCCGGGTGCCGGGTGAACAGTGAATCGCTAGTGGCCACGAAGGACATCCTCGTATACACGCAGATAGGCATCGACCATGCGCCGTACGCCGAAACGCTGAAGCGCGGCCCTGCGGCATGCGCCGCGATCGAAGTCGCTGGCGCGATCGACGGCCGCGGCGGCGTCGAGCACGCCGCCGGCCAACAAGCCGGTCACGCCGTCCTCCACGATCTCGGGCATCGAGCCGCGAGGATAGGCGACCACCGGTGTGCCGCAGATCATCGACTCCACCACCGACAGGCCGAACGGCTCCTCGAAGGCGATGGGATGCAGCAGGCAGGCGGCGGCGCCGAGCACGGCGGCCCGCTCGCCGGGCCCTACCGAGCCGAGGTAGCGCACCCTCTTGCCGTCGACGTGCGGCTCGACCTCCTCCCCCCAATAGCGCTCGTCCTGCACGGGCCCGCAGATCACGAGCGGCCGCTCGGCCCTCCGCGCGATGGCGACCGCCTCGTGGGTCCCCTTGTCGGGGTGGATGCGCCCAAAGCAGACGAGCCCCTCGCCTCCCGCCTGAGAAAACGGAAGCGGGCCGGGATCGACGCCGTGATGGACGGTCGCGACGTAGTCGAGGTCGGGGGAGCGGTCGGAGTCCGAGATCGAAACGAAGGCGCTCTTCGACCGCCGGTAGGCGGGCAGGATGCGCGGGGACGAGAAGCCGTGAATCGTGGTGACCACGGGGGTCTCGGTGAGCGCCGAGAAGGCCAGTGGCAACCAGTCGAGATGGTTGTGGATGAGATCGAAGTCGCCCGAGCGCGTGAGCGCATGAGCCACGTGGATGGCTTCCCACACGCGGCCGTCCATGGCCGGATCCTCCTCATAGGGACGCGGGCAGACCCCGTCGAGCTTCGCGCGCGTGACCGAGTCGAGCGTGGCGAAGAGCGTTACGTCGATGTCCCGATCGGCGAGGCCGTCGGCGAGCAGACTCGTGATCAGCTCCCAGGGGCCATAGTGCCGGGGCGGAGTGCGCCAGGCAATCGGGCCGAGCAGCGCGACCCTCATTCGGGCAGCGTCGCCTTGAGCCCCGCCGCGTCGAGCACGAGCAGCGCCTGCAGGTAGGCGAGCGTCGCCTCGGCTCCCTCGTTGACGTTGACCGCCGTCTCACCCAGCCCGTCGTGGCAGCCACCCGTGGCGAAGTCGTAGACCGCGGTGTCGAGCCGGTTGCGGCCGAGGAACCACTCAAAGGCGCGGACCGCCCGGCGAGCCGCGACCTCCGAGCGGGTGGCCCGAAAGGCCTCGGTCTGTGCCTCGGTCAGCGCCGCCGCGTTCAGCGGCTGCTCATCGCCGGAGCCCGGGTGAGCGGTTCCCTTCTGGCGGTTGTGATGGCCGACGTGGCGCGTGAACGGGGTGTCGACCCCTACCTCGCCCGAGTACCAATCGAGCGCGCGAAGGCCCTCGCCGAGCAGTTCGTCATCGCCGAGGCGCGAGCCCGCCGCGATCAGCGCCTGGGGCAGGCGAGCGTTGTCGTAGGCCAGCTGATCCTCGGCCCAGTACCAGTCGTCCGTCGCGTTGGCACGCTGCTGATCGGCCAGCCGCCCGGCCAGGTCGCGCAGCACTTCCGTGGCCTCCTCGCCCAGCCGCTGGGGGTCGCCGTGAGCGAGACCGAGGATGGAGAAGGCCATCGTGCGCGGGGACCGTTGCCGCGCCAGCGCGGGGACCATCTCGAGCAGGAGGATGCGACTCGGCTCGAGCACCGCCGTCGGCGGGTCGGCACCAACCACCTCGCCCAGCGCCCAGGCCGCGCGCCCGAGATGGTCGCCGCCGTATGGCTCGTCGAGCCAGCGCCGGTCGTAGGAGAGGAAGTTGTGCATGCCCAGCCGCTCGGGGTCCCACGCATGACGCAGGAAAGCGAGGCTGCGAGTCAGCATGCGGCTGTACTCCTCGTTGCCCGCCGTTTGGAGCAGCCCGAGCGACACGATCGCCAGGCGAGCGACATCGTCGACGCAGTAGCCGGTCGAGCGGTTTGGGATGACGCCGTCGGCGTGCTGGATGATCCCCACGTCGTCGACCAGCGTGAGCAGGTGCGAGGTGCGCGCTCGCGGAAGCACAGTCGGCGGCGGGCGCCGCACCGTCGTGGGCGGGCCCAGCGCAATCGCCTCGCGCAGCACATCGGCGGTCTGGCGTCCCACCTGAGGCCACGCCATCTCGCTGCCGACCTCACTGGCCCGGCGGCGCACCTGCTCGAGCCGCTCGGGATCGTCGAGCAGGTCGTTGACCGCCTCGGCCAACGCCTCGGGATCGTCGAAGGGGACGATCACACCGGCGCCGGAGCCCAGCAGGTCCTCGGCATAGAAGTAGGGCGTCGAGATCGTGGGACAGCCGGCGACGATCGCGAAGGTCAGCGCGCCGGAGACGATCTGCTCGCGCGAGCGGTACGGGGTGAGGTAGATCGTCGTCGCCTCAAGCATGGATGAGAGATCGTCAACGGTGAGAAAGCGATCGTCGAAAACGACATGGTCGCCCAGGTCGAGGTCCCGGGCGAGGCGCTCGAGCGTCAGGCGGTACTCCTCCCCGTGCTGCTTGGCAACCTCGGGATGGGTCTGCCCGGCGACCACGTACACCGCCTTGGGGTGGCGCTCGACAATCGCGGGCATGGCCTCGATCGCGGTCTCGATGCCCTTGCCCGGCGAGATGAGCCCAAAGGTGGCCAGGACGCACCTGTCCTCGTCGATGGAGCGCACGGGCTCGTCCGCGTGGCGGCGCGGCAGCCGCAGGCGCCGGCGCCCGTTGCCCTTCGGCAGCAACTCGGTCGGGCCCCCGTGCGGCACCACACGCACCCGCTCCGGGCGCACGAGGCGAGCTTCGAGAACCATGCGCCGAGCCGTCTCGGTGAAGACGCACACGAGCGTGGAGAGGTCGCACAGCGCCCGCAGCGTCTCCGCTTGGCCGACCGATGGAACGGACAGGACCGTGTGCAGGGTCAACACGATCGGTTGGTGCAGCTGGCGAGCGAGCGAGAGCACGTGCTCGCCGTCGGGACCTCCGAAGATGCCGTACTCGTGCTCGATCACGACCACATCCACGCCGCGGCGGTCGAGCAGCCGGGCCGCCGCGGCGTAGTCCCCTCGCTGGTCCTGCTCGATGCTCACGGCCACCTCCGGCGCCTGTTCGGCGTCAGGGTCGCGCACGATCGCCGCCAGGTCCACAGCCGTCACGCCCTCCGCCCCCAGCAGCGACTCGCGTAGGTCGCGGGAGAAGGTTCCGATGCCACACGCGCGCGGCGGGTAGGTGGAGACGATCGCGACGCGCATTGGCGCGAGTCTAGGCGCGTGTCGCGGAGGTGATCACGCTCTTGACTTCAAGGCCTCTTCAACGCGTATTCTCGCGGCTTCGACATCTCGGATTGTGAGGACGCCGTCACCACCACCACAACCACAACCACAAACATCGACGCGAGCAAGAAATGGCTGGCGCTCTACGTGCTCTGCCTGGGGGACGTGCTGATCGTCCTCGACTCGACGATCGTGAACGTGGCCCTGCCGTCCATCCAGG
The DNA here is from genome assembly GCA_963728495.1 of uncultured Thermoleophilaceae bacterium. Taxonomy (GTDB): domain Bacteria; phylum Actinomycetota; class Thermoleophilia; order Solirubrobacterales; family Thermoleophilaceae; genus JACVRW01. Next base: position 313,784 of record CAVSKI010000005.1, read on the forward strand.
CCGACCTCGGCTTTAGCGACGCGACGCTCGCCTGGGTGGTCAACGCCTACCTGCTGACGTTCGGGGGCTTCCTGCTGCTCGGCGGCCGGCTCAGCGACCTGTTCGGCCGCCGGCGCCTGTTTTTGATCGGCATCGGGCTCTTCACGGTCAGCTCGCTGGCCTGCGGGCTTGCCGGGTCGCAGGAGTTCCTGGTCGCAGCTCGGGCCGTGCAGGGCTTCGGCGGCGCGATCGTCGGCGTAGTGGCGCTTTCGCTGATCATGACCATTTTCACCGAGCCCGCCGAACGCGCCAAGGCGATGGGCATCTTCAGCTTCGTGCTCTCCGGGGGAGCCACGGCGGGGGTGCTACTCGGCGGCGTCCTCACCGACCTGCTGACCTGGAACTGGATCTTCCTCGTGAACCTCCCCGTGGGCATCACGGTCTTCCTGCTCACCCTCAGGCTGCTGCCCGACGACCGCCCGGAGGAGGAGGACCGCCGGCTGGATATTGCCGGCGCGGTGACCGTGACCGCAGCGGTGATGCTCGGCACCTACGCCGTCATCAACGGCAACGACAACGGCTGGACGTCCGGCGAGACGCTCGGACTGCTGGGAGCGGCTGCGGCGCTGTTCGCCGTCTTCATCGCCGTCGAGTCGCGGGTCGGCTCGCCGCTGATGCCGCTCGGCCTGTTTCGCCTGCGCAACATCTCGGTGGCCAACGTCGTCGGCGTGACGCTGGCGGCATCCATGTTCGGCTGGTTCTTCCTATCCGCGCTCTACCTCCAGCTCGTGCTGGGCTACAGCCCGCTGGAGGTCGGACTCGCTTACCTGCCGTCCACGCTGATCATGGCGGCCGGCTCGATCGCCCTGTCCGACCGGCTCGTGATGCGCTTCGGCGTCAAGCCGCCGATCGTGGGCGGGCTCACGTGCTTTGCGATCGGCCTCCTGTGGTTCGCGCGGATCCCTGCCGACGGCAGCTTCATCGTCGACGTGCTGCCGGGCATGATCGTCATGGGGATCGGAGGCGGGATCACCTTCAACCCGCTGCTGCTCGCGGCCATGGGCGACGTCGAGCCCACCGAGAGCGGCCTGGCCTCGGGAATCGTCAACACCGCGTTCATGATGGGCGGCGCGCTGGGCCTGGCCGTGCTGGTCAGCGTCGCGGACTCGCGCACCCAGAGCCTGCGCGACTCCGGCGAAGGCCTGCTCGATGCGCTCACCGGGGGCTACAACGCGGCCTTCCTGGTCGCAGCCATCTTCGCGGCGTCCGGAGCACTCGGTGCCCTGCTCTTGCGGCCCGTGTCAGCGCCGGATCAGGGGCCGCCCGAGGAGGCAGCGGCGGCGGCCGAGCAGGTCGCCGGATAAGCGGCGCGGTCCGGGGCGAACCCACGCTTCGGGGCTCGCCCCGGACCCAATCCGCTAGCGGGACGCCCTCTGACCGTGGGGGTCGGTCCGCTGCTCCTGCTCAGGGGTCGGCTGCGGCGACGTGGATCCGCCTCCGATCGCGGCGGCGGTCATTCGCCTCGTCCTTGCCGACGCTCGTGACCGGCGCCTTCGAGCCTGCGATGGCCGCCGCGGTCTTGGCCTCGTCCGTGCCGACGCTCGTGACAGGCGCCTTCGAGCCGGCGATCGCAGCCGCCGTGCGGGCCTCATCCTTGGCCGTCACCCCGGCGCTGGGCGGCGCTGGGCTCTCGGTCACGACGACCGGCTTGGACTCGACCCCGGCGTTGGTGTCGTCGATCAGCGCGTAGGCGCCGACCGCGCCGCCCGCTCCGATCACGAGCGCCACGAGCGGCGCCACCATCTTGCGGGTCTTGGGTAGCTGGGCTACGTATTCCATGGAGCAACTCCTTCGGAAGGGCCGCCACCGAGAGCCCGGCGGCCGTGGGGACCGGGCGGGCTGCGCGCCTCAGGGCAGGAGGCCATGGATATGTGTCGGCTCGAGTTCTACCGGCGACGTTCTGGGGCCACTGAGAGCTTCGTCACAGAGAAGGAACGATGTTCACTCCGATGTCACGCCATTAAGGGCAGATGGTCGTGGAGTCCCACACATTCATGTTCGCCGACATCTCGGGCTACTCCCTGCTGGCCGCGCTGAGGGGAGACGAGGCCGCCGCGGAGGTCGCGCTCGACTTCGTGGACCGGGCCTCCAGGCTGTCGTCACGCTACGGCGCGGAGGTGATCAAGTCACTCGGTGACGCGGTCATGATCCATGCCCGCGACGCCGCCGCCGGCGTGAGCCTCGCTCTCGATCTGCAGGCGGACTGCGACGCCGAGCCCGCGCTGCCGCCGATCCACATCGGCCTTCACACGGGCCCCGCGCTCAAGCGCGCGAACGACTGGTGGGGTGGCACGGTCAACGTCGCGGCGCGAGTGGCCGCCGCCGCGGAGGCGGGAGAGCTGCTGCTCACCGCCACGACCAGGCGGGCCGCAGGCGAGTTGGGCTCGACTCGGCTTCGCGAGCTCGGGCCGCGCTCCTTCAAGAACATCCCCTCCCCCGTCGAGGTCTTCGCGGCCTCGCGCATCGATTCGCCCGAGCCAGGCGGTGAGCCCACGAACTGCGCGCGTGGGTCTTACCGCCTGGCCTGGGTGATGTAGCGCAGCCCGGCGATCCCCGGCGCGAACAGGTACTCGCCACCGCGGTTGGTCACGAAGCTCCTCATCGGCAGGAACCGGGGCGGCCGACCCTGGATCGTCATCTTGCCCTTCGGGCCACCTGCGATGAAGTCGGGATCCGATCCCAGGCCGAGTGCGTTGCCGTCCACACACCACTGCGACTGCACGAACTCGAACTGCCGCTCGATGCTCGCCTGGTAGCAGGCGAACATGAGCCCCCGCTCGCCCGCGTCGCCGTTCGTGGAGTAGGGCATGCCGCGGCGGATGATCCGGTGCCGGTTGCTGAAGCGCCACTCGCGATCGAGCGAGTCGCGCGGATTGGTACGCCTTATGTGCGCGCCGATCGGACATGCGAAGCCCTCGGAGTCGAAGGCGTAGCTGAAATCGTTGAGCCAACCGAGGTCGCCCGCGCGGTCCGGGCTGGGCGCATGGGGACACAGCGCGAGCGGCGTGCCGTCGGGCCAGCGTCCGATGATCTTCGCGGCCAGCCACTCCTGGCGCTCCTCGTCGGGCCCGGCCTCCGCGGCAAGGAACTCGCGAAACCCCTCCACGTCCTGCTCGAGCCGGCGCACCACCAGGTAGGAGCCGTTGAAGCCGAGCCCGGGCGGCGCCGGCGCCACGGTTCCGCCCTCGTCCTCGTAGCCGAGCAGGAACTCGCCCGGCGCGACCGGCGGATCGGTGCTCGTTCGCCGCCACGGACCCGCCCGCGGATCGCGGATGGCCGGCTGGGAGAGGCCGTCGCGAAAGCCGAAGGGCTCCTTCTCGGTCGGCGGCACGTCGGTCGTGACCAGGCAGGCGACGGCGAGGCCGGCCGCGGCGGCCTCGGCCCGAAGCTCCTCGCCGCGCGCATCGCGAACCTCAGTGTCCCGTGTGCTCACCGTCACCAGCAGGTCGACTTGCCGCAGCTGCGCCATCCAACGGTCGGGATGGCTGGCGCCCGTGTCCCCGATCCGTGCCGAGCGCGCCGCCATGCCCTGGCGAAAGTCCTCGGAGAATCCATCCAGCGCTCCCTCGGGCACGCCAAGCGCGCGCAGGCCGGAGAAGCTGAAGGCCAGGTTGAGCGTGGTGGCCGGCGGCTCGCTCCAGGGCAGCGCGGTGGTGATCTGTGGAACGAGGCGTTCGAGCCACGGCAGGGCCCGGGCCGGGTCTTCCACGCGCAGGAAACCGAACAGCCCGTGGCGGTAGCGGCGACCATAACCGCACAGGATGTTGCCCTGCAGGTCCGCCTGCACCACGTCGGTCACCCGGGCGTCCCCCAGTCCTGCTCTGCCCACCTCTGCCTCAGCGCGGCGGGCTCGAGGTCGCGGGTCTCGAGGGCGAACGCGATGATGCGCTCGCGCAGATCGAGGCTCGTCTCGACCTCGTCGGCGGTGGCCCCCGGATTGGCGTGTACCGAGAAGCCCGCGGGGACTCGGTGCTCGAGCATCCAGTCCGCGAAAGCCGCCGGCACAACGCTGCCCGGATAGCCGATGCATCCGCCGAAGATCGTGTCGGCCTGCTCGGAGAGGGCGGTGCGGAGGGCTTCCAGGTAGTCGCGAGTGGGCCGATCGAACTCGGCCGCGAAGAGGAGACAGAAGGCACCTTCGGGGAGCGCAACCAGCGTGAGGCGAGCGAAGTGGGTGCCCGCGAGCCGCGCGAAGGGGCTGTCGTCGCCTGGAGCGAGCGCGCGCAGGGTCTCGCGCATGGCCTCCCGGTGGCCGTCGCGCAGGGGCACCAGCGCGGAAAAGCCCTCACGGTTGATCGCGCCGGCGCTCACAGGTTGCCCTGCTCCTCTCCCAAGAACCGCCGCCAGGCCGCGGCGAACTCGTCGGCCTCGAGCTCCGCGGTCTCCTGGCGGAAGCGCTCGAAGCTCTGGCGCAGGGACAGCGCTGCGCGAACCGTGCGCACGGTCGCGCCGGGGTAGCGGCAGTAGTAGTGGTAGGGCTCGGCGATCGCGTGGTCGAGCACGTAGCGGACGAACGTGTTGGGTGGGTGGGGACCGGGAAACCCGTAGGCGCCGCCCCAGACGCCCCGGATGCGCCAGGGCAGCTCGAGCGCGAACGCCTCGGCGTACTCGGCCGCCGGGCCATCGAAGTTGCTCTGAAATACGACGTAGGGCGTGGGCAGCCGGCGCGAGCGGCGGCGGCCCGCCGAGGGGGGCAGTCGATCGACCAGCGCCCAGTGGGCCACGTGTATGAAGCTCAGCCGCAGCAGCGGCCGCTTGACGAAGTCGCTGCGGTCCGAGCGGGGCCAGGTCAGCCGCAGCCACCACGACCAGGGCCGGCGCACCGGCGAGATCACGGTGATGGGGGCGATCTGATTCAAGCCAGCGCGTCGAGAATGAGCGGAAACACGTCACGGTGCGCGCGCCGGCCGATCATCGCGTCGAGGTGGCTGTAGCCGGCGAGGGGGAAGATCCGGTGCTCTCCGGGCTGCATGCACTCGAAGTGCTGCCACGTGAGCTGTTGGCCTCGGGGCAGGAAGAACTGGTTGTCCAGCCCGGCCAGGAACGTGAAGCGCGTTCCCGGCGGCGGGGCGGCCGACGAGCAGGTCGACCTCCAGCTCCGCCAGGCCCTCCACGGGCACGAGATGGCCCTGCTCGGCGCAGCGGCCCATCTGCGAGAAGAACGACAGCGGCGCGTAGCCGAACTCGCGCGTTAGCCACTCGAGGGTCTCGGCGTCGAGGTTGTCCCGTCGCCACAGCGCCTCGGGCCCGCCGCCGTAGAAGAAGGTGGTGGCCGCGGTGAGCGGGTTGGAGTAGTCGCGGCCCGCGAAGCGCGCCCAGCGCGCGACCCCGGCCGCGGCCACGGACGGGGCGCGTGCCGCCCACTGCGGATCGAACCCGCGCATGAAGCGCGACGCGAGAGGCACCAGCCTGGACAGGCGCCGCCGCGAGCGGTCGTCGAGCGAGATGTGCAGCGACACCGCGCTCGACACGACCCTTCGCAGCTCCGGCGCCAGCCCGGCCAGCACGGACATGGTGAGACTGGAGGAGCCCATGCAGTGGGCCACCGCGTCGACCTGCTCGCTGTCCGTGTTTTCGCGGATCACCCGGATCGCGGCCGGGTGGTCGTGGACCGCGGCTCCGTCGAGCGTGTAGTCGCCGGCCGGCAGGTCGATCGACGTACGCCAGTTCTCGACCCAGACGTCGTGCCCTCCGGCCACCAGAGCGTCGACCAGGCTGGGAGAGGAGGGAGAGTCGTAGAAGCTGTTGGCCCGCATCGCCAGCCCGCCGACGAGCATTACGGGGACGCTTTCGGACCTCGCCGCTCCGTTGTCGCGGGCGCGTATGTGGTGGAGGTTGATCTCGCGGCCGTCGCCCGCTTCGAAGGGCAGGATGCGCCGCTCGAGCGCCGGCCGTCCGGGCAGCTCGTGCCATTCCCGGCCGATCCGTCCCTGCAAAGGCGTACGTCCGGCCGTGACGGTGGGGAAGGCGAACTGCGTTTCGGACAGCGCCGGACCGCCGTATACCGAGAGCAGCCGACGTACGAACGCCGCCTGATAGAGGACCGGTGCGCTGAGGCGCCGGCCCGGGCCGCCACGCATCCCAAGGGTCGTGCGCAGAAAGCGCAGCGGGCTTATGCGAAGCACCCCGGTGGCCACGGTGCGCGGGTCGTCGTCCTCCTCGGCGACGTGTGAGACGTGCCCGGCGAGCAGGCGCACCAACAGGCGCGAGCAGTCGCGCCAGGGGTCGTGGTTGGGATCGTCCTCGATCAGCTTGAAGCCGCTGAAGGTGAGCGGGCGGCCCGCGCGATCGCGCAGGAACAGGCGGTAGAGCACGCGCCGGCGGCGCGCATCCGGAGCGCGCACGAAGAGGTCGAAGCTGCCGTCTTGGGCCTCGAGCCGCCCGCCGAGGGCCGGGCAATGGACCGAGCCCGAGAGCCGGGCCGGGCGCTGCGGCCCATGAAGGAAGCGGTCCAGGTCGTCGATTGCGATCGTGACGTCGGCCGAGCAGCGGGTGCCTTCGCGGCGCCCGGCGATCACGGCCGAGTTGTAGTCGCCCGCGTGGAAGGAGATCGGCCCGCTCATGTGCTCGCGGAAGCGCAGGTCTGGAGCCGAAGCCGTCATCACCCGCGCCCCGAGCGACCGTCGAGGATCCCCTCCGCCACTCGATCGGCGAAGGCGGCGATCGTGAAGCTCGGGTTGACTCCCACCGGGCCGGGCATCGCCGCCCCGTCGGCGACGTACAGCCCGGGGAACCCATGAGCCTCGCCCCAAGAGTCGACCACGCCGTGGCGGGCCTCGTCGGCCATGGGGCAGCCGCCGAGTGGATGGATCGTGACCGAGCGGTTGATGCGCTTCCAGGGTGAGTCGCTATGCCGTCCGCCGAGTGCCGAGGAGACTTCGCCGAAGCCGCGCTCGACCCCCGAGTAGTACTCCTCCGACGGTGTCGAGCTCCAATCGAGCTCCAGGCGGCCCTCCTCGAGCGCATAGCGCCCGTCGGGCACGTCGTGCCCGTTGGCGAGCAGCGGCATCAGCGCAGCCGACCGGTCGCTGAACACCTGGGCGAACTCCGCGCCCAGGTTGGTGTCGCGCTCGCCGCTCAGCGCGCCGCGGATCTGACGCGCGATCGTGTGGCGCATGCGCCACGGGAGCTTCGGCAGCTCGAGCGCCTCCCACAGCCAGTCCGCCAGAACCGGTGCGCCGCCGTCCTGAATCTGGTAGCGGCGGCCGCTCGCAGAGCGCTCGGCGGGCACCTTGATCGACGCGGTGATCACGGGCCCGTTGCTCGGATCGAGGCGGCCGCGGGCATCGCGGACCAGGGCCAGGGCGTCCCCGTTGGCCGACACGCGTGTGCCGATCGCGCGGCTCAGCCCGGGCAGAGCCCCTCGGTTGGCCAGCAGCAGCCGCGGCGAGCCCACCGCGCCCGCGGCGAGGATCACGCGTCTGGTCCACACCGTGCGAAACGGCTCGCGGGTCGGGTCGAGCAGCTCGGCCCGGTGCCCATCGCGCGCCCGAAGATGCTGGCGGTAGCCCAGCCGGTATCCGTCCCGGCCGCGGTCGCGCGGCTCGATCGTCTCGACCTCGCAGCACGTGCGCAGCTGCGCTCCCTCCGCCTGGGCCGCGCTCAGGTAGGTGAAGTCGAGCGTGTTCTTGGCTCCGTAGTTGCAGCCGATGTCACACTCGCCGCAGAGGCGGCAGGTCGAGCGCGGCAGCCCGTGCAGATCCTCGCTCGCCACCGGGGCTCCGGGAACCGGCTCGCCGCCCTGCGCCGGGGCGAAGAGCACAGCCAGCTCCGGACGCTCGGCCACGAGGCCGAGGGCTCCGGCGGCGTCCTCGATGGCCCTGGTCTTTGCCGTGGAGGCGTAGGGCTCAACCTCGGACGGATAGCGCTGGGGGCTCTGCATCGCCCGCACGTTCTCGTAGTGCGGCTCCAGGTCGGCGCGGCTCAAGGGCCAGCACTCGCGCCCGCCGGCGGCCAGATCGTCGCGCGCGAACGTGTCCTGCTCCTTGGGCAGCATCACGTTCGCGTAGATGAGCGACCCGCCCCCGAGACCGCTCGCGCAGAGCACGTCGAGCCCGCGAAAGCGCCAGACCTCGAAGAGGCCGTGGAGATCCTCCGAGGGGTCCCAGAAGGCCCTCTGCAGCTGGCGCGGCGTTCGAGCGAAGGCCCCAGGCGGATAGGGCTGGCCGCGTTCGAGCACCAGCACCCGGCCGAGCCCGCCGCGGGCCAGGCGATACGCCGTCACGGCGCCTCCGAACCCCGAGCCCACCACCACCGCGTCGAAGGACTCGTCGTCGGGCGAGTGCATCGTCACCCCGATTCGACGCGCCAGCTGACCGGGCGGCGCGGATCCGGCTCGTAGGCACAGAAGCTGCCGGTGCGCACGGTCGCCCCCAGCTCATACCCCAGCGCCTCGTCCTGCTCACCCAGGCGCCGGATCGCGGTGTGGATGGCTCGGGTCACGCGCACGCGGGCCCGCTCGGCTCCGGAGGCCTGCGGGCGGTCCCGGCCCCCGAGCCCCACCGCCGCGGACAACTCGGAGGCGATCAGGTCCATCTCCTCGCGGGCGCGAGCCGCACGCTCGGTATCACCCCAGCGGTCGGCCTCCTCGATCTCGTCCCTCAAGTCCTCCAGACGGCGGCGATACTGGTTCTTCGCGGTCGCGTCGAGTCCGGCGAGCGGCCCGTCCGGCGACGCGCCCGCGGAGGCTCCGTGGCCCGACCCGTTCGCGAGCGTCTCGACATCGCCGGCCGGCAGCTCGACCCCGGGGCTCGCGAGCAGCACCGCCAGGGTGCGAATGCCCTTGCTGTCGCGTATGTGAACCACGCGGCCGTCGTAGTTGACACGCCACAGGTCGCCCTCGCGCTGCAGGACGGCCGACAGCGATTCGACCGGAGGGGGCGCCGGGGTGTCGGTGTCCGGACGGGCAGCGGCGATCCATTCGAGCACGAAGGACAGCTCGAGCTCCTCGGCCAGCGCATTGGCCTCGTCCAGAAGCCGGACTGCCTCGAGCCGGTCGCGATCCCCGCCGCGCGCCAGCAACACGCGGGCGTGATCGAGACGCGTGCGCACCATCATCGGGCGGGCGCCATCGAGATTGGCCTGCTCCCAGGCGGCCGCGAAATGCTGCTCGGCGGTCTCCCATTCCTCCTGAGCAGCAGAGAGCAGACCAAGGTAGCGCGACACCGGGCCGGCGAAGACCGCGTCGGGGGAAACCACGTTGCGGCCCTCGAAGGGGGCGAGCATCCGATAGATGAGGCCCGCCCGCTCCGCGTCCCCCTGGTAAGCGCAGGCCTCGCTGAGGAGCGCCATGGCCAGCAGCCAAACGTTGTCGCGGGGGATCGCAGCGAAGTCGTGCGAGGCCAGCAAGCGAAGCTCGCGCCGGGCGTCGGCGTCGGCGCCCGCCTCGCAGTGGGCCACGGCCAGCGCCGCACGGAACACCGGCATGGCCGCAAAGCCGTCCGCAAAGCGCTTGAGCTGCGGCAGCATCTCCTGAATGCGCCCCTGAGTCCAGCGCAGGCCCATGAGCTGAGCGCCGGTTTGCAGGGGAATCGTGGAATCACGCAGCCGGGCGCCGAGCTCCGCCCCCTCGGCGGTCAGCCGTTCCGCCTCCGCGAACGAACCCTCGATCGCCGCCCGGCGCGAGCGCTCGAGTGGTACGTAGGCCTGCGCTCGCGGGTCCTGATAGTCGGCAACGAGCCGCACGAGCGTCTCCAGTGCGACATCCGCTCCGGCCAGGTCGTCGAGCTCCAGCAGATAGCCGATCTGACGGACTCGGGCGGGTAGCTCGAGCTCCGGGTCGCCCATCGACTCGCACAGGCGAAACAGCTCCAGGGCCTGATGCACGCTTTCCTCGGTGCGGTCCGGTGACGAGGTCGCGCCCTGGCGGTTGGCCAGGGCGTACGCCAGCGTCGGAAGGTCATCGAGCCTCCGCGCCATCGACACGGCCTCCTCGGCAACCGCCAGCCGCCGCTCGTCCTCGGCCGACCAGTAGAGCGCCACGCCCAGCCGCGCCAGCAACCTCACGCGCAGGGGGCTGTCGCTCGCTTCGAGGGCCTCGAGCGCCTCCCCGAGCAATCTCACCAGCTCCTCGTCGACGATCCCGGGCGAGAGGGCAAACGCGCCGAAGTCGAGCGCCGCCCGCGCCAGCAGGTCCGGGCGGCCGACCTCGGCTGCCGCGCCCGCGGCGGTGTTGAGCGTCTCACGCGCGCCCGCCGCGCCGGCGTGGACCTGCGCGCGCCCGAGCTCCACCAGGAGCTCGGCTCGCCGGACGGGATCGGGTCCCTCGAGCTCGAGCGCCGTCAGAGCCTGGCGAAACAGGCGCGCGGCCTCCTCCCAGGCCACCCCGCGCGAAGCACTCCGGCCGGCTCGGGTGGCGTAGTCGACCGCCTTGGCCGGATCGCCACCGACCGCGGCCTCGAAGAAATGGTGGGCCAGCTCGGAAAGACGGGCCTCAAGCTCGCCCGCGTAGATCTGCTCCATCGCTTCTCCGACCGCGCGGTGGAGCCGGGCTCGGTCCGCCGTACCCAGGTTGGCGTAGATCGTCTCCCGGACGAGCCCGTGAGCAAAGCGGTAGACCGTGACCGCGGGCGGTCGCGGCTCGATCAGCCCGGCCACCAGCGCCTGGTCGATCACCTCCAACAGGGCTTGATGCTCGATCCCCGTCGCCCTCTGCACGGTGGCAACGCGAAACTCTCGCCCGATCACGGCCGCGGCCGTGAGCACGTCCTGCGCCGGCGCGGGAAGAGAGGCGATTCGGCGTGCGATCGCCTCACGCACACCCGACGGCAGCGGAAGTTCCGTGGCCGCGAGGTCGATCTCGCCCTCGAGCTCGCCCTGAGAGGCGAGCGTCCTCATCACCTCGGCGGCGAAGAAGGGATTGCCCGCCGAGAGCACGCCCACGGCACGCAGCATGTCCGCCGAGGGGGGCACTCCGGTCACCTCCTCGAGCAGGACCGCCAGGTCGGTGTCGGGCACCCCCACGAGATCGATCCTGCGGCAAGTGCGCGCCAGCCCGCCCACGATTTCGTCCGCGTCGGGACGCAGGCGAATGGCGTGCTCCTTGTAGGTGGCCAATCCCAGCACGGGAGCGTCGCGCAGCTCGCGCGACACGTATTCGAGCGCGAGCAGCGCGTCCGTGTCGGCCACCTCGATGTCGTCCAGGATCAACAGCAGCGGCTCGTCCGCGCACGCGCTTCGCAGGAAGGCCGCCAGCGAGCCGAGCATGGCGAAACGATCCTGGTCGGACTCACTCGCCGGCACGGGCAGCTGCTCGTCAAGGCGCTCCCTCAGCTCTGGGGCCATCAGGCCCAGCCGGCGGACCCCCGGTCCCAGCTCCCGTTCACTCCACACGCCGTCACCGCGGCGACACAGCTCATCCACGATCCGGCCCCAGGGCCAGAACGGCGGTGCTCCTCCCCCTTCCCAGCAGTGGCCCCAGACCACGCGCACGCCCTCGCCGGCGGCCCGCTCCCCGAGAACACCGGCGAGCGCGGTCTTGCCGATACCCGGCTCGCCGGTCATAAGGAGGAAGCGACCCCGCCCGGAGCGGGCTTCGCCCAGAGCTGCCGTCAGCTCCTCCAGCTCGCGCTCGCGACCAACGAACGAATTGCCCGCCGAGCCGACGGGGTTGCGAGCCTTCATCGAGTTGTCCTGTCGCCTGGCCATTGGCAACGCCGCGACCCACGACGATGATACGACTAGTGCGCTGCGCGAGCTGCCGGGTTGCTGGGGCCGGCGTCTGTGAACGGCGGCAACCAAGGTGGACTCGGCTGTGTTGCTGGCTTTGTCACGCTGCTGTAACGCGGTCGCTAGGCCACTGATCGAGTGTCAAGTTATGCACCTCATAGATGCACAATCCGACACTCGGCAGAGCGCAGGCGCGGCGGCGCGGTCGGCGCACCCGGCGGTGTTACAGCGCCGCGAAAACAGCGACACTGCGCTAGCGACACGCCACTAATGCGCGACCTCAAGCCTGGCCGGAAGCTCCATGAAGCGACCAAAGCGCTCAACAACGGCCGGGAGGGCCGATGCGTCGGAGGAGCTCAGATCGGTGAACAGCGTTGCCTCGATCAGCGCCGCGCTCCGGGTCACCGTCCGCTTCCAGCTGCCGACCGTGCGGCCGCCGATCACGATCGGCCGCCTCAGCATCCCTTCGCGCGGCGGCCTGCGGGCCAGCACCATTCGCAGCTCCTTGTAGCTGATGCCGATCTCGTCGTACATCGGGATCAGATACGCACCCGGAGCCGTGACCTCGCCGTCGGGCTCGTCCGCGAGCCGATCAGCCACCAGCTCCAGTCCGGTCTTCGCATCGGCGACGGTGAGCCCCGACCACGCGCTGAAGTCGCGGATCGTGGCCGGGCGGCGACTGCGGAAGTAGCGCAGCGAGAGCTCGGCCAGGGCCTCCTCGCGCGTGAGCTCACGCGACTCGGGGACCCGGCTCTCGAATCGCGCGTAGGTGTGCTGATTGCCGCGGCGTGGGCCGCTGCACACCAGCTCCTCCAGCTCGGCGTGCATCAGGATGTAGCCCAGGCGTAGGCCGTCGGCCACGATTCCCGCCTGAGCCAGCGCGCCGGCCAGCTCCGGGCGGGTGAGCGGCTCGTCGGGCTCGAGCGCCGCGGCGATGACCCCGTGGGTGCGCTGCAGCGTCTCGCCCGACAGCTCGTACTTGCGGTAGGAGTAGCCGTTGGCGGCATGCACGCGCGGCGCGGTCAGGCGCAGCATCCAGCGGATGTCGGCCGGGCTGACGAAGTGCCAGGTCGGCCGCAGCACGTGCGTGCGCAGGATCTCGCCGCGGGAAAGCGCCTGCTCCACGTCGGCATCGGTGCACTCGTCGACCCGCTCGCCGATCGACCACTTCGCCTCGGCGTACTCCTGAGCCTGCATGGCCCCCAGCCAGTTCACGGCCTCGGCCGGCCTGGCAAAATGGCCGGAGGCCAGACGTTGGCTGTGTAGGCGACGACGGACCACGGCGAGCGCGTCTTGGGGCACCGGCCGAGACTAGACCGCCCCACATTGCCAGCGAGCTGGCGGCACTGCCCCTTCCTCGACCAGTGCCGCAGCCCGCAGCGTCCTAATCAGACGCTGACCTCGTGGAGCCGGGGTCAGTCGTTGTTGCGCCAGGGATGGCGCTTGTCCAGCTGGGCCCTGATCTCACCCCCTGGGTACTCCGTGCTGTGCACGTTGGCGTAGGTGACTCCGGCCCTGACCGCATCCAGCAGCTCGCCGAACTCGCCCGGACCGATCCCCTGACCGGCCGGACCGATCACGTCGGCCGGTCCGAACGTCCCCGTAACGGTGGCTGGGGACGGCGGGCACGGCTGCGTGGTGTCCAGGGGCGAATTGCCCAGGTTGGTGCACAAAAAGACGGCGATGCCGCCGCTCTGGTGCCGGCCGCCGAGATGGATATGGGCCTGCTGGACATCGCCCACCAGGTCCGCATAGGAGAGCCGGTAGGAGATCTCCTGCCCGGACTTGTCGATCCAAGCGTTGAACGTCCCGTTGCCGGGGGTCGACAGCACAAGCGGATCCTCCTGGTATCCGGTGAGGTGCTCGCGGATCTCCTTCCCACCGCCGGCGATCGCCGTCGTCACGGCCACCGCCAGGGCGGCGACCACCGCCACGAGAACCACCAGCCTGAGACGTCCCTTCATCCCTCACCTCCTGGTCGGAGCTGCATGCGCTGGGGCATACGTCCGCCGGGCGACAACGGTTCGAAGAGGACGGTTAGCCGCACCCCGCGACGCCGGGACGCCCCATATCCGGCCACACGAGAGCGCGGGATGCTCCTCCCAACTCAGGGTGCCGGTTCAGGGGGCCGCACCGATGTCACGCACAGACCCCACCGAAAGACTCACCCGCATGCTCAAGAACCCCGCACTCGACTCCGTCATCCCCTCCCTCGACATGCGGGCACTGGCGCGCCGAGCGGCGCTGCCCGCCGCACTCGCGGCCGTGGCGGTAGCGGTGGTCATCCTCGTCGGCGGGCCGCTGCAGGCCTTTGCCGACGCCCTTGGTCGAGTGGCTGACGCCGACCCGCGCTGGCTGGTGGCCGGCGCCGCGTTCGAGCTCCTGTCCTTCGGCGGCTACATCGCGCTTATGTGGCTGGTCGGCGGCCGCGCCTCGCCGCGGCTGGGATTCCGCGCGAGCACCGAGGTCACCCTGGGCGGCGCCGCGGCCACCCGCCTGCTGCCCACGGGCGGCGTTGGCGGGGCGGCGTTGACGATCTGGGCGTTCCGGCGCGCGGGAATGGATGCGCGCGACGCGACCCGCACGCTACTGGCCTTTCTGGTGCTGCTCTACTCGGTCTTCCTGGGGTCGATCGCGCTGGCCGGCGGGCTGCTCGCGCTCGGGATCCTTGCCGGCCACGGCCCGCTCGCCCTGACCGCGTTGCCGGCCGGCGCCGCGGTGCTGGCCATCCTCTGCGGCCTGGCCCTCGCCCTTCTGCGCCCCCACGGTGCCCTGGGCGGCGGTGTGCGCCAGGCGATCGCACTTGCGCGTTCGGGCGATCTTCGCCTGCTCGGCGCGCCGGCCTGGTGGGCCTTCGACGCCGCCGTGCTGTGGGCGATGCTCCAGGCGCTGGGCGCACCCCCCTCACTCGCCGTGGTCGTGCTCGCTTACTTCGTTGGTCAGGTGGCCAACACGATCCCCGTCCCCGGCGCGGTGAGCGGCGGCATGGTGGGCGTGCTGCTGGCCTTCGGGGTGGAGGCCGATCTGGCGCTCGCCTCGGTGCTCGCCTACCGCTCGGTCGCCATCTGGCTGCCCGCCCCGATCGGGCTGGCCGCGCTGGCCGGCCTGCGCCGGACCTTCGCCCGGTGGGCCTCGCAGGACTCCATGCAGGACTCCACGCCCACACGCATCCCCCGTGAGCTCGTCCCGGCAGTGGCGGCATGAGCGTGAGATCCGTCCATCCCGGCGTTCTTGCCGCGGGCGTCATCGTCGCCGCCGCGGCCGCCGCCGTGACCGCCGGATTCGTCCAGCCGCCGGACCTGGAGGCGTTGCTCACCGACGTCTCGGACACACTCGGCGCCTGGACCTACGGGCTCGTGGCCGGCCTGGCCTTCCTTGAGACCGGCGCCTTCGTCGGGCTGGTGGCGCCAGGCGAGACCGCAATAGCGCTCGGTGGGGTGGTGGCGGCTGAGGGCGAGATCAATCTCGCCGTGATGCTTCCGGTGGCCTGGATCGCGGCCGCCCTCGGAGATCTTGCGAGCTTCTGGCTCGGCCGGCGGCTGGGACGCCGCTTTCTGCTCACTCGCGGCCCGCGGCTGGGCGTGACCGCGCCGCGCCTGGAGCGCGTTGAAGGCTTCTTCGCTCAGCACGGACCCAAGGCAATCCTGCTCGGGCGTTTCGTCGGAATCGTTCGTGCGGTAGCTCCCTTCCTGGCCGGCGCGTCGGAGATGCGCCTGCGGGCCTTTCTCCCCTGGAGCCTGATCGGGACCGCCCTCTGGGCTACGACCTTCACCCTGATCGGCTACGGGTTTCATCAGTCATTTGCCTCGGCCGCTCGGGGACTGACCTATGCCGCGCTCGCCGTGGCCGTGCTTGCGGCGGGACTGCTCGTGTGGCGCCACCAGCGCCGCTCGAGTCAGCGCGTCTGATCCAAAGCGCTCACGTACATCGTCGAGAAGGCCGTCGATGGCCCTACTGCCCGGGCAGTCGAGCGGGAGCGCCAGTTGGTTCGCTGTGCCCTCGCCCTCGAGGTTGGTCACCGTCACCCCGAGGAGCGTGAGGCCCTCGCGGTCGATCATCGGCCCGGCCACCCGGAGAAGGGCCCGCAAAGTGGCGAGGATCGGCTCGCTCGCTGCCGTGGGGTGGGTGACCGTGTGAGATCGAGTGGCCCGCGAGAAGTCACCAAACCGCATGCGGAGGACCACGGTCCGCCCCGCGCGGCCCGACGCGCGCATGCGCCTCGTCACACGGTCGACCAAACCCACGAGCACGGCGTCGAGCGCCTCCGGCGACCTTCGCGAACGGCCAAGCGCGGACTGAGCCCCGAACGAGCGCCGTCCGCGCCGGACGCGAACGGGCTGGACGTTGCGGTTGTTGGCGAGCGCGTGCAGGCGCCGGCCCGCGGACCGCCCGAGGATGGACACCAGGGCCGCCTCCGCCAGCTGCGCCGCCTGGCCGACGGTTGTGATCCCGCGCGCGTGGAGCTTGCCGGTGGTGGCCGGGCCGATGCCCCAGAGTCGCTCAACCCCCAGCGGATGGAGGAAGGCCAGCTCACCCTCGGGCGGCACCACCAGAAGGCCGTCGGGCTTGGCCACACCGCTGGCCACCTTGGCCAGCAGCTTGGTCCTGGCCACTCCGACGGTGATGGGTAGACCGACCTTGTTCCTGACCTCGCGGCGCAATCGGGCCGCGATCTCCCGGGCCGAGCCGGAGAACCGCTCCAGCCCGGCCACGTCGAGGAAGGCCTCGTCGATGGACAGCTTCTCGACCACCGGCGCGGTGTCCTCGAAGACCTCGAACACGGCCTTGCTCGCTTCGACGTAGGCCGGCCAGCGCGCCGACACCACGATCGCCTGCGGGCACAGACGCCGGGCCTGCGTCGCGCCCATCGCCGAACGCACACCGCAGGCCCGGGCTTCGTAGCTGGCGGCGAGCACCACCCCCGGACCCACGATGACCGGGCGGCCGCGCAGCCTTGGGTCGTCCCGCTGCTCGACAGAGGCGTAGAAGGCGTCGAGGTCGGCGTGGAGAATCGTGGCCTTGCCTGACACGAACGCATGTTCGCATCGGACGAGGATGGACCGGAAGGGCGAGCCGCCCGCCGACCCTAACTCGGGCCGCGCGTCACTGCTGCTCGAAGTCCACCCGCCACTTGCCGTCCTCCTTGACCAGCCGAGTGGCGCCGCCCTTGGCGTTCGCGGTGGTCACGGACGCCGTGTCCCCGTCGACCTTCACGCTCTCGATCTCGAAATCCTCGAGCTGCCGCTTGGCGTCGGGAGGGAGGAACTCGGACGCCTTCTCCCAGACATCGGCGCACCCGCCCTTGGCGTCGATCAGGCCGCCCGCATCCTCGAGCTGGGCCCTCGAGTCCTCGGTCATGAGCGAGCAGACGTCCTCCCACTTCTCGTCCTTGAAGGCCGAGACGAAGTCCTCGGAGGCGGAGCGAACGTCGTCCTCGTCGGAACCGCCCCCACACGCAACGAGTGCGCCCACCAGCACTACGGCCGTGGTTGCGAGCAGATGGTTGCGCAAGCGAGTCATGCCCGTTCTATTCGGCCTCCGGGCAGTTGGTCTGCACCGTCCTCGTTCGCGTGGCGGTGTTTCCCTGCGAGTCGGTCACAGTGGCGGTCAGCGTGTGCGAGACGTTGGGGTCCAGATCGAAGGCCTGGCTGTGGCCTTCGCAGGTGTCCCACACGTTGCGGTTGTCGCGGTTGCTGCAGTCCCAGGGAGGGCTCGTCTGCTCGTCGAGCGAGTTGCTGCTGTTGCCATCCACGATGAAGCGAGCGCTGCGAACGCGGTAGTCGGACTCGACCCTGACGCGGCAGCTCTGCGCCAACGACTCGTTGGGCTTGGGAGGCGACGTACTCGAAGGAGGTGATCCTGAGCAAGGGCCCCTTGAAGTAGCCCGTGGCGGCCAGCACCGCTCCCACCACGAGCAGGGTGCTGAGCACACCCGCGGCGAAGCCCGCCTTGCCCCGATGGCGATGAGCGAGCCGGCGTATCCGCGTGGCGCCGCGTCTGGCCCCCCGGCTCAATGGGCTGCTCGGAGGCCTTCCCGCCTCCGCGGCCTCGGCCAATACGCGCTCGAGAACGGCCACGAGGCGGTTGACGTCGTAGTCCCAGCGCTGGTCGCTCAGCTCGACCGCCTGCCGGCGCACCAACGGTTCCAGCGCCTCGGGGAGGTCTCCGGCACCGGGCATCCGGGCGTCCTGCACGAGCGTTGGGATCAGCCGGACCCGGCGGTCGAGCGCCGCCTCGATCTCCATCCGGTGAACGTCGGCCGGATCGTCGATGCGCCGCTGGCCGCGCGCATCGGTGACCGTCAGCCACTCCTCGCCGATCAGCGCCACGAGCGCGCCACACGAACCAACCGCCGCCTGGATCGTCTCCGCGAAGTCGACCCCCGGCTCCATCGTCACGTCCATGAACACGCGCTCGGCCCCGAAGTGCTCGACGAGGCCGTCGTACAGCCGCCCCGCGTGCCCCGCCGTCTCGCGGCGCCGGTAGCTGATGAAGATGCTGGCCTTCGGGGTTGGGTCACTCATGCCGAACTCGGTCTTCGATCCTGCAAAGCTAACCGCAACCATGGGCAAGAGCGTGATCGTGCTCGGCGGCGGGGTGGGCGGGATGAGCGCCGCCCACGAGCTCGCCGAGCGCGGCTTCGCGGTCACGGTCTACGAGACGCGGGCCATTCCCGGCGGCAAGGCCCGCAGCATGCCGGTGCCCGGCTCCGGCACCGATGGCCGGCGCGACCTACCGGGTGAGCACGGCTTTCGCTTCTTTCCCGGCTTCTATCGCCACCTGCCGCACACGATGAGGCGAATCCCGTTCGCCGACCGGCGCGACGGGGTGTTCGCCAACCTGGAGCCCGCGAACCGGATTCAGGTGGCACGCGACGGTGGGTCGGAGATCGTCGCGCCCGCCCACTTCCCCGCCTCCCTGCGCGACCTCGACCTGGCCTTCAAGTCGCTGTTCGCCTACGCGACCGACCTGGGGATCGCTCCCGAAGAGCAGTTGCACTTCGCCGACCGCCTGCTCATGCTGCTCACCAGCTGCGAGAAACGCCGCTTCGACGACTACGAGAACCAGAGCTGGTGGCAGTTCGCCGGGGCGGCCGAACGCTCCCCGGGCTACCAGAAGTACCTCGCCGACGGCCTCACGCGGAGTCTCGTGGCGGCGAAGGCGCGCGAGATGAGCGCGCGCACGGGCGGCTACATCCTGCTGCAGCTCCTGTTCGACCTGGCACAGCCGGGCGGCCAGGCCGACCGCGTCCTCAACGGCCCGACCAACGACGTCTGGATCGATCCCTGGCTCGCCCACCTGCGCGGCCTCGGTGTCGACTACCGCACCGAGCATCAGATACAGGCGATCCACTGCCGCCAGGGCCGTATCACCGGCGTCACGGTGGTGGCGCATGGCCACGCCGCCGAGAAGCGCGCGGACCTCTACGTGGCCGCTCTCCCCGTCGAGGTGATGCGGTTGCTGGCCGACGACGAGCTCAAGCAGGCCGAGCCACGGCTCGCGGGGCTTCACCGGCTTCGCACCCGCTGGATGAACGGGATCATGTTCTATCTCGACCGCGACGTGCCGCTGATCCGGGGGCACACGATCTACATCGACTCCCCGTGGGCGCTTACCTCGATCTCGCAGGCCCAGTTCTGGCAGAGCTTCGACATCGAGCAGATGGGAGACGGGTGGGTCGAGGGCATCCTGTCGGTGGACGTCTCGGACTGGGAGCGAGAGGGGAGCCTGCACCGAAAGCAGGCCATGTACTGCTCGAAGGAGGAGGTGCGCGAGGAGGTCTGGGCGCAGCTCAAGGCCGGGCTCAACGACGCGGGGATCGATGTGCTCGAGGACGCCAACGTGGTCGCCTGGTTCCTCGACCCGAGCATCGTCTACCCCAACCCGACGGAGGCCACCAACCTCGAGCCCCTGCTGATCAACACGGTGGGATCGTGGCGCGACCGCCCGGAGGCCGTGACGAGGGTGGAGAACCTCTTCCTGGCCTCGGACTACGTGCGCACGCATACCGACCTGGCCACGATGGAGGGAGCCAACGAGGCCGCCCGCCGCGCCGTGAACGGGATCCTCGAAGCCACCGGGTCGAGCGCGCCGCGCTGCGGCGTGTGGCGGCTGCGCGAGCCGGCGATCTTCGCGCCGGCGCGGGCGATCGACCGGATCCTCTACGGGCTGGGCCGGCCACCCAGGCAGCTGGTGCGCATCCGCGACGGGAAGGTCGAGGCGTCGCCGCTCCTGAGGGCCGGAGCACCCGTGGCCGAGGGGCTGGCCCGCCTGCGCTCCTAGGAGCGCATCTGCTCCAGGCCGACACGCAGGCGCTCGACCGCGTGCGCCGCGATGGCGGGCAGCTCACCGCTGGTGGACTCCAACCCGGATCCCTCGATCGTGTTGAGCAGCGCCTCCCTGCGGGTTCCGATCTCCTCGACCGCCTCCGTCTGCTTTGGGTAGAGCAGGTCGAGGGCGCGCTTGTCGCCGTCGGAGAGCTGCTGGCCGTTCCCACTCGGTGCGCAGGGGCTCGGCTGGGTGCGATAGAAGAGCGCCGGGAAGCGGTACAGCATCACCGAGGCCGGGTCATACGGTCCCGCGGTGAGCGGGCGGCTGTCGCTGATCGTCCGCAGGTTGTGGTCGACCTTCGCCTTCGACCAGCTGTTCGGGAACCCCGAGAGGTAGGTGTAGATGCCCGGGCGCAGGCCGCTCGCGTCGGGCACGTAGGCCCCCCGTGCGTCGCGGGTTTGCTGGTACCCGGGGTCATCCTCCCAGCGGAAGGACGCTTCGCACGGTCCTCGCATGTTCTGGTGCTCGTGATGGAACGCCAGCGCGTGGAGGAACTCGTGGCGCGTCGTGCCCTCCCAGGTGGGCGGACGCGAGACGTCGAACCCGCTCAGGTTCAGGCTGCGCTGATGCGGAGCGCCGCCAACCAGGTGCTGGGGCAGCCCGACGTTCGGGTTCACGCTGTCGGTGCCAACGAGCGAGAAGTACCCGCCCTGGTCGAAGCTCACGCGAATCTCGGCGGCGTACTCGGTGTCCTCGGTGGTCCACGTCCGGTACGAGCCGTCCTGCTTGAAGTCGAGGGTGAGGCCGGCGGCCTCCGAGATCTCGTTGGTCGCGCCCTCGATCGCCTCGTGCACATCGGCAGAGCCGCCGAGAAACGCCACCCGCACGGTCTGCCCCGGGGTCCAGGACTGCAGGTCGGCCACCAGGAACTCGAGGCCGCCCTCGGCGTAGGGCAGGCCCGCCATCCACCGATCCCGGCTCTCCATCGTGGCGAGCACGTCATCGGGCAGCGCGTCGAGGACGATGTCGTCCGCCTGCAGGTCTTCGAGATAGTGGCTCACGTCTTCCTCCGTTCGCTCAGTCCACCTCGGCGGGCTTCCCCCGCTGGGCGTCGGCCCAGGCCACGGTTTCCTGGGACACCAGGCTCTCCACCCGCTCGGCCAGCGTGGCTTCGGGCCAGTCCGCGTCCCTGTAGGGGCCGGCCGACGCGAGGTAGAGGAACTTCTCGTGCTTGAGCGCCTCCGCGGTGCTGCGATACGAGATCCAGTTCTGCTGGAACTGGAAGAGCTGCTGGAGGCCCTCCAATACGACGATGACCGCCCCCAGCGCCCCGGCCACGGCCGCGGATGCTCCCGCGGCCACCGCCGCCGGGATGGCCGCGGCAATAACGATCTGGGCCACCTTGAGCGACTGGTACCACGTCACGTGGTGGCGGCTCTTGCCCTCGTACCAGCCCAGCTGGTCCTCGAGGCGCTCCCACGCCGGCCCCCGTTCGCCGGCTTCGCCTGGGCTGACAGCGGTTGGTGGCGGCTCGCCCATGGACGCTGGACAGGATACGACGAAGTAGGGTCGCGGGATGCCGCACGTGACGTTCGTACACGGCATCGGCAACAAGCCCCCGGCTGAGCAGCTGAGCGGCATATGGCGCGGCGCGCTGGCCGCTAACGGTCTCGACCTCGACGCGCGCGGAGTGTCGTCGTCGATGGTGTACTGGGCGGACCTCCTCAACGCCAAGCCACTCGCGGAGTCCCAGCTCGAGGCTGCGGACGATCCCGAGCTGGCGACCGTGCCGTACGAGGTCCCATCGAGGAACCGAACTCGGGAGGCTGGCGGCACAGCATCGTCAAGTACCTGGCCGGCCCGAGGCTGAGCGGGGAACTCCAGCGGTTGCTGGGCCTCGGCGAGGCGACATAGGTCGTGGCTTGGGACCCTCTGCAGTCCGAGCGCGAACTGCGGGAGGCGGTCGATGCGCTCGACCCTCCGCGCGCAGCCGACCTGTGCGGGCAGCTGATCGCCTACGTGCGGGCGACCGATGCTCCTTACGAACTCACGTCGGCGAGGACGATCCTCAGGCTCCTGCGCGGCGGGCGCCACTTCCTGCTGCTCCAGCGGGTAGCGGACGCGTTCATACAGTCCGGGCTCGACGATCCGGCGATCCGCATCGGCCACGCGCAGGCGCTGCTCGACCAGGACAACCTGGTGGCCGCGGTGGCCGTTCTTGACCGCTTGGCGGTGGACACGTCGGGTCAGGACTACGAGCATGCCGTGGCGCGCGGCCTGCTGGGCCGTGCCTTCAAGCAGATGTACGTGGCTACTGCGCCGGGCGCCCCCGAACGCCGACGGCTCCTCCTCCAGCGCGCGATCGCGCAGTACGGCGACGTCTACCGAGAATCGAAGAGGCGCTGGCACGGGATCAACGCTGTGGCCCTGCTCATGCGGGCGCACCAGGACGGCATCGATCTACAGGGGGTGGCCGACCCCCAGGCCGAGGCGACGGCGATGGCTCGGGAGATCCTCGACGAGATCGAGCGTCTCGGGGACGCCGCCACCACATGGGACCGCGGAATCGCCATGGAGGCGTGCATCGCCCTCGACGAACCCGACGCGGCGATGCGTCGTCTGAACGAGTACCTCGCGGTCGAGGCGCGCGCCTTCGAGATCGCCAGCACCCTGCGGCAGGTGACCGAGGTCTGGGGCCTCGACGCGGCCACGCCACTGGTGTCGGTGCTCAAGGCCGCGCTGCTCGATGACGAGGAGGCAACCAGCGTCGTCGTCGGATCCACCGACATCGGCGCGGCCGCGCGCGCGCCCGTGGCGCAGGACCCGGGCTTCGAGAAGTTGCTCGGGACAGAGCGCTTCGAGAGCCTGAGGTGGTTTCAGACCGCCCTTGAGCGGTGCCGCGGAGTGGCGCGCATCGAAGACTCTCTCGCGGGCCCGCTCGGGACCGGCTTCCTCGTTGACGGCGCCGCCATCCACGACAGCTTTCCGGCGGTCGTCCTGATCACGAACGCGCACGTGGTGAGCGAGGAAGCTCCCCAGGCGATCGCGCCTGACCAGGCGCTGGTCACCTTCCGTGCCCTGGAGGATGTGAGCGCGACCTACCGGATCAACCGGATCCTTTGGTCATCGCCTCCCAACGAGCTCGACACCACGATCGTCGAGCTCGATGCCCGGCCCGAAGCCGCGCTGGCGTCCCCGGTGGCGCGTCGCCGGCCACAGATGGACGTCGACCCGCCTCCCCGGACCTACATCATCGGACACCCCAGCGGGACCGATCAGGTGATGCTCTCGGTGGCCGACAACCAGCTCTTGGATTACGACGATGTGCACGTGCAGTACCGCACCCCGACGATGGGAGGCAGCTCGGGCAGCCCGGTCTTCAACCGCTCGTGGGAGCTGATCGCCGTGCACCACGCCGGCTCGATGCATATGAAGCGGTTGGGCGGCGAGACCGGGACCTATCCCGCCAATGAAGGCATCTGGTTTGCCTGCGTGGTGGAGGAAGTGAAGCGAGCGCTGGGCTAGATCATTAGGTGGTGGCTGCCGTCCGGACGAGCTCCTGCTCGATCGCCTCGGCCCACTCCAGATGCTCGCCGCTCTCCGCGCGCGCTTCTCGGATCAGCCGCAGGTTGTTGGCCGTGCTCTCGGGCTCCCACGGCTCGCGGACGGCGGCCAGCGCATCGCTCGCCGCCTCCTCGGCGCCCTCCTGGTCGCGGGCTATCACCGCGAGCTCGACGCGAGTCGCGTGATCCCAGTAGTCGGCGCGGCCATCCGCGAGCCTGCGCTCCATCGCGTAGCGGACCACGGGCACGAGTCTCTGCTGCTCTTGACCACCGGGCTCGAGCATCTCCATCAGCGTAACCGCGTTGACCCCCGGGTACGCGTCGCGCCAGTCGGCCTCGAAGCCGCCCCGGTAGGCCTCGATGGCCTGCCTGAGGTACCCGCGCGCACGCACGCGGCTGTGGTCGCGCTCGGCCGCCCAGCGATCCTTGTAGACGCGGCCGAGCAGGCCGTTGGTCTCGCTGCTCGGACCGCGTTTGTCCAACACGTCCCGGAGGACCTTCTCCGCCTCCTCGCTACGACCGGCCCGGTTGAGCGCGAAGCCGAGCTGCTCGCGCACCAGCGCCGTCTGCGCCAGTGGCCGCGGCATCCGGTCCACGAGCCGGATCATGTCCTCCCAGGACTTCACGGCCCGATAGGAGATCAGGAGGTCGACGACCACCCCGGTCTCCACGTCCTCGAGTGCTCCGAGCTGGCCCTCCACTTCCCGAAGCGCCTCCGCGCCCTGGTGGCGCGCGTCGGCCAAGCGCCGCTTGGCGCCCGCCGAATAGGCAGCCTGGTCTCGGAAGACATCTGTCTTGGCGCGATCGATCTCGGGAGTCGGCAGGCCATCGACGAGGCTGAACACGGGGCTGTCGGTGGAAGGCTCGCGGGCCAGGTCGAGAGCGGTCACCAGGCTCTGCAGCTCCGCGGGCGCCGCCGTGGGGCAGCCACGGGAGTCGAGGGTGTAGGGACGCACGCGGTCGGGCGCGAGGTCGAAGGGGGTCTGGCCCAGGTCGGCCGCGATCAGGACCGTGGTGTGAGGGCGAACCGCGTGGCGAACACCGAGCTCGTAGAACACGTTCGCGTTCGCCGTGGTCAGGTCGGCGACCGCGTAGTCCGACAGGATCAGCCGCTCGAACATCGGCTTGTGCACCATGCCGCCGATGTGCTCCTGGTCACCCCGCAAGGGCTGGAGCTTCGCCTCGGCGATCGCCGGAGCGATGAGCTTCTCGTAGACCGCGTCGAAGTCGATCGAGCCGCCGCGGCCGTCGGGCTTGACACCGAAGGGCATGACGACAAAGCAGAGCGGGGGAAGCGCGGTGGTCAATGTGGCCTCATCCTCGCACGACGCTGACGCAACGGCCCCGCCTTGACGTGCGCGCGCCGGGCGAGGGAGGATCGAGCGCGATGCCGGACTGGTCCGAACTGCTGTGCGATCACCGCCCCTTGCTCGTGTACGACTCTCGCGAGACCTACTTCGCGGACGCCGCGTCGTCGTTGGTGGGCAACGCCCTCGGCGCCGGACCGGGCGCGGCCAACAGGAGCTGTGGGAGGTGGCAGGCGGCGGCGGCCTGACGATCGACTCGCTGAGCGACGCGCGCGTCGGCTCCACGAGTCCGAGGACCACGCCAACGTGATCTACGGCCGCGTCGCACCGCGCGCCGAAGTGGGCGCTGGCTGCAGTACTGGTTCTTCTACTTCATGAGCGCGAAGGGCGTGCCGGGCGTCCGCAGCGCCACGGGCCCGCTCGGCTTCGGGCTGCACGAAGGGGATTGGGAGATGATCCAGATCGCGGTCCCCGAGGACGGCGGCACGCCGGTCGCCGCCACCTACGCGGCCCATGACCATGGCACTCGAGCTTCGACCTCCCCGATGGGCTGGAAGACGAGCGGGCCGGCCAGCTGACGCTCGCCTTCAACTCACCGTCCGGTCCGCCGACGGCACGCGTCTACGACGTCACCCTGCCGGGCGTTCACGGCCCGGGCTGAACGCGCGGTAGTACGGGGTGCCGGAGAAGATCGCGCGTTGCGCGAGGCCATCGACCACGGTGTCGAAGCGCATGCGCTCGGGCGACCACTCCCGCTCGCCCACGCGAAAGCCGGCGTTCTCCACGGGCACCAGCGGCGCTCTGTCGCTGCCGTCGACCCAGTCCGTTCCCATCACCAGTTCGCCGGCGCGAGCGGCGATCAGGAAGGTCGGCAGCCACGGGTTGTGCGAACGGAAGCGGCCCAGGAAAGGCCGCCATTCCGTCGGGCTCGAACCATCGTCGACGAGTGGCTGCTCCAGCTCGAGTGCGGGCTCCGGGGGTTCGCGCCCGGTGGCGAGCGCGAGAGCGCCCTCGCCGAGCATCCACGCGCCGCCGAACCCGTTGGCGAACGCCACCGCGCCGACCCCGGCGGCCGTATCGGCCCGCATGTAGGAGACGTAGCCGAGCATGTCGCCATCGTGGAAGAAGCCGTCGGGCTGGATACCCAGGCCGTAGCCGTAGGGCTCGTCCTCCTCCCCGTGCGGAGGGTGCGCCCTCTTCATGGCGGCAAAGCTCGAGGCCGACAGCAACTCGCTCTCGGCCCACAGCGCTCGCAGATAGGTGGCCAGGTCCTCCGCGCTACAGCACAGGCAGCCGTCGGCTTCGGCGGACTCGACCCACACTGCGGGCGCGAGGCCGTGTTCGCGCTGCCAGGGGCGGTCGTCGTAGAAGGGGACGTTGCCGCCCGCCAGCAGTCGTCGCGTGTCGTGCCTCATCACTGCACTGGAGCCCTGCATTCCCAGCCGGTCGAGCACGCGCTGCTGCACGAGCTGCTCGTAGGGCCGGCCGGTCACGGTCTCGAGAACCACCCCGACCGCTCGGTAGCCGACGTTGGAGTAGTGGCGATGGGAGCCGGGTGCAAACCCCGTCTCCGTGTCGGCGAGGGCAAGTACGTCGTAGTTCGATGCCGGCGCGAGGTCCGAGCTTTCGATCACTCCGGCGCTGTGCGTGAGCAGGTGGTGCACCGTGATGGGACCGAATCGGGTGCGCGGCGCGAGCCAGGGGACGTAGTCGGTCACCGCAGCGTCGAGGTCGAGGAGGCCCTCCTCCACCAGCTGCAGGGCGATCACCGCCGTGAACGACTTGCCGATCGACGCGATCGGCCACTGCGCGCCGGGCGATGCCTTGCCGTAGGTGCGCGAAACCAGCGTCCGGTCACGATCGGTCACCGCCACGGCGGCGGCCGGCGCCATGCCTGTCTCAAGCACTCGCGCGCCCAGGCCATCCAGAGCATTTGTGTTGATCGTCACACCACTCCCATCGCCGGCACGGAAACTCAAGCCATGGAAGCTCAGAGCATCCCAACCGACGAGGCGGAGCGGGTTCTCAACGCCGTGGACGCGGCCGCCCGCTGAACCTTGCGACGCGGGCTCGCACAGGCGAGAGTACGACCATGATCGCGGACCTGCACGCGCACTACGCGATGCACCTGGTCGACGAGGGCGGGAGTACCTGGAAGCTCCTCGGGCCTGCGCGCGGGCGCGGCAGCCTGCTCGACCGCAGCCGCGCGCTGCTGGTGGGCCTGGCCAGCCGGTTCGCAAACTATCGCGACCTCTTCTCCGGCCCGCGCGTGACGTTGAGCTCCCTGCGCGAGGGGCGCGTGACCGTCGTGCTCTCCGTGCTCTACTCGTTCTTCGACGAGCTCGAGCTCGAGGAGCAGTACCCGGCGCAGCCCAAGCGGGCCTACCTCGATTCGCTGCTCGGACAGCTCGAGCTGGTGGAGCACGACCTCGACTCAAACCACGCAAGCACGGCGGTGGTGGTCCGCACGCCCGAGCAGCTCGCCCAGGCGCTCGAGGGCGACCAGGTGGCCTTCGTTCACTGCGTGGAGGGCGGATTTCACCTCGGCTCGACGCCGGACGAGATCGACGAGGCGGTGAGCACGCTGGCCCGGCGCGGCGTGGCCTACATCACGCTCGCCCACCTGGTGTGGCGGCACGTGGCCACCAACACCAACGCGCTGCCCTTCCTGTCAGAGAACGACTACCGGCGCTGGTTTCCCCAGCCCGAGGAGGGGCTCTCCGAGCTCGGCCGGGCCGCCGTCCGGGCGATGGTCCGTGAGGGCGTGCTGATCGACCTCTCCCACATGAGCGGCCGCTCGATCACCGAGACCTTCGACCTACTCGACGAGCTCGACCCCGGGCGGACCCGCCCGGTGCTCGCCTCGCATGCCTGCTTTCGCTTCGGCTCGCAGGAGTACGGCGTCGACGAGCCCACGCTGCGGCGCATCGCCGAGCGGGGTGGTGTGGTGGGCCTGATTCTGGCGCAGCATCAGCTTCGCGACGGCGTGCCGGGTTCGAGCGGACGCGGCCTGGACGGTTCCTTCGAGGTCATTCGCAGGCACGTCGACCGGATCGCCGAGATCACGGGATCCCACGAGCACTCGGCGATCGGCTCCGACTTCGACGGCTTCATCAAGCCCACGATGGCCGGCCTGCAGTCCATGAGCGACCTGGCCAAGCTCGAGGAGCGGCTGGTCGGCCACTACGGCCCGGAGACGGCCGAGTTGATCTGTTCGGCCAACGCGCTGCGCCTGCTGCGCGCCGGCTGGGGTCAGACGCTCGACGCTTAGGCCACCGCTGCCGGGGCCGGCGTCTTGAACGACAGCAACCAAGGGTGGACGCAGCCGTGTTGTTGGTTTTGTGACCGTGCCGTCAACGCGGTTTCGAGGCCACAGTGGTCGATTTACCCCCGTATAGGGGGTAAAGGCGGCAATGCTCCCCGGCGAGCGGCCCCGCAGCGCCCGTCGACGGGCCTGTGTTACGGGACCGCCACAGGAGTAACGGCGCGGCGCCGGCTGTCTACCGCCCTGGTTGCTGTCGTTAGGACCGTCGTCCCCGGCAAACGGCGGCTCGCGCAGCGCCGCGCAGGTGCCTGCGCCCGACCGACCAGCCAACCGGCCTAGCTCTGGACGCTGTCCGCCGGCAGGGTAATCGGGATCACCGGGAGCATCACCCCTTCGTCGATCGGCGCCGCGTGAGGCACCAGCGAGCCTTCTTCGGCGAGCTCGATCAGGTTGGGGAGCACGTACGGCTCGGCGGCGACGAGGTCGACCTTGTAGCCCAGGTCGCCCAGGCTCGCGGCGGTCATCCTGCTCAGCGGGTTGCCGGCCGCCGATATGAAGCCCGACATCAGCTCGTTGCGAAAGACGGTCTCGCGCCAGTGTCCGTCGGCGGTTCCGGGGCCGCCGGTGTTCTCCACGGGCACCCGCTTGCGCCGGCCGCCGGCCCGCAGGGCCCGGTATTCATCCATAGCTCCGTTGCCGCCGAAGGTCGGGTTGGCGGTGCCCGGGCGCTTGAGCAGGCCCTTGTCCTGCCAGATCGTGCCGATTCCCAGCACATGACCCATCTCGTGGGCGATCACATCGTTGAGCGTGCCGTCGTTGGCCATCTTCGCGAGGTCGGCGGTGTCGAACGACATGATGCCCTTGGCGGGGAGAAACGCGGTGGCGCCGGCCGAACCGGGGCGGACGTGAGTGGGGCCCGCCTGGCCCAGGATGCGGCCGGGGCCGTCGATGGCGGCACCCTGGGCGAGGATCAGGATGTCGTCGATCAACTCTCCGTCGACGCGCACCCTGGGCAGGTCGCCCACGATGACGCGCGTCCAGCGGTCGGCGGCCTTCTTGAAGGCCGACTTCTGGCGCGCGTTCAGGCCTCCGAGGAAGCGGACCTTGATCTTGTAGGGCGAGGCCGTGGCGGCAACCTCCTTCGCGCGCTTCGTGTCGGCGGTTGCCTCGTAGGTCTCGAAGTCGGCCACGGTTCACTCCTGCGGTGTTCGGGGGCGCTTGTCGCGAATATCCGAGCGCAAACTCTGGCACCATAGGAGGTGTCGTGAGCAAGGAAGCTCGAACGGACTCGCTCGTGCCCCAGGCTCGCCGAACGGCGCGCCCGGCGCAACCGTCCACCGCCGCTCTCACGACCACTTCGTGGTCCCCGCCGGGCGATATGCCGGTCGGTGATTGGATCGAGCAGGGGCGCTGGCTGGGAGCCGTCGGCCGTGCCAGCGGATGGTGGATCGGAGACTGGATCCGCTACGGAAACGGGCGTTATGGCGAGAAGTACGGGGAAGCGGCGAGGCTGACCGGCTACGACTCACAGAGCCTGATGAACATGGCCTACGTGGCCGGCCGCTATGAACCGTCCCGACGCAGAGAGAGCCTGTCGTTCAGCCATCACGCCGAGCTCGCGGCTCTCTCCCCCGCGGACCAGGAGCTCTGGCTCGATCGAATCGAAGCCGGGCAGCTCTCGGTCCGCGCCCTGCGCTTCGAGTTGCGAGAGGCGCGCCGACGGACGGCGCTGCGAGCCGCACGACATCCCGAGCTCGAGCCGCGGTGCCCCCATTGCGGCCATCAGCTGGGTCGCAACGGCACACGATCCCGGCCGACCTCCGTGTCGGGTGTCGCGCGTTGAATCTCCCGACGCCGGGAGAATCACGCGCCGACCTCGTGCTCGCCGGCGGCGGGGTGCTCGGGATCGGCCACGTGGGTGCCGTCTCGGTGCTGGAGGAGCAGGGCTTTCGGTTTCAGCGCATCGCCGGCACGTCGGCCGGCTCGATCGTCGGGGCGCTGCTCGCAGCGGGGCTGCCGACTGCTCGCCTCCGCGAGCTGGTCAGGGGGCTCGACTACGAGCGCTTCCTCGACAAGGACGCGCTGGACCGGGTACCGCTGGTGGGCGCGCCGCTGTCGGTGTTGATCGAGAACGGCTACGCGGAGGGGCGCTACTTCGTGGACTGGCTGGAGCGCGAGCTCGAATCGCTCGGGGTGAGGACATTCGGGGACCTGCGCATCAGCGACGACGGCGCAGACGCGCGGCCCGAGCAGCGATGGCGGTTGGTGGTGATGGCGGCAGATGTAACGCGGGGGCAGCTTCTGCGCCTTCCGTGGGACTACGAGCGCTACGGGCTCGACCCCGACGAACAACCGGTCGTGAGCGCCGTGCGCGCCTCGATCTCCGTCCCCTATCTCTTCGAGCCGTTCGACCTCCGCTATCACGGAGGCGAGTCGCTGCTCGTGGACGGCGGGCTAATTTCGAACTTCCCGATCGACGCATTCGATCGCACGGACGGGGCGCCCCCGCGCTGGCCGACCTTCGGCGTGACCTTGATTCCCCAGCTGCCGGCCGGGGACACCAAGCTCGTGCCCGCTCTGCGCGGCCTGCGGCTGGTTCCCTCGTTCCGATTCCTCGAGTCGGTGGTCACGACCGCGGTGGTGGGCCGCGACCAGGGCTACCTGGCCCAGCCCTGGGTGCGGGCTCGGGCGATGGAGGTCGACACGTTCGGCGTGAGCCCTTTCGACTTCACGGTCGAGCCCGATGTGGTGGAGCGCCTGTACGAGAGCGGACGCCGGACGGCGACGGAGTTCCTCGAGGGCTGGTCTTTCGACGGGTACGTGGAGCGCCACCGGCAGACGCTCAGAGCTCAACCTTCATAACGCGCCGGCCGCGCAGCTCCCTCCAGCGGCCGGAGCGATGGTCGCGAAAGCGCAGCTCGATCCCTCCCTGCCGGTGCGTGAGGTAGACCGAGCAGAGGGGGTCGCGAGGGTCGCGGCGCTTGCCCACTCCCACCAGCGCCGACGTGTTGATGGCGACGATCGAGCGCTTGGGCGCGAGCTTCGCTCGCTTGACGAAGCCGGGCACGCTGAGCGGCGAATGCGTGTGTCCCGCGAGCCACAGCTTCGCGTTCGGGTGATCGGCCAGCACGGCGCGGATGCGTTTGTCGGGGTAGGCGTGGAAGGCGGCCATCGCCGAGGTGAAATGCAGCTTCGGGTTTCCCATCACGGTCCGATACAGCGGCCAGTGACAGGCCACCCAGCAATCCGTGTCGGCGCGAGCGAGCTCCTTGTCGAGGAAGGACAGCGTGTCCGGGGAGAGCAGGCCGGAGTCCTTCCCGGGCTCGCTGCGGTCTGGACCCACAACGATCAGCTGAGCGAAACCCAGCTCCACCGTGAAGTTCTGTGCCGGCTGCCCGTAGGTGCGCGCCCACTCGGCCACGCTGCGGCTTTTTCCCATGATGTCGTGGTTGCCCAGCACCGCCGCCCAGGGGCCGGGCAGGCGGTCGAGAAAGCGCAGGGCCAGCTCGTCCTCGGCCGGGAGGCCCGCCTCGGTCGCGTCGCCGATCTGGAGGTGCAGCGCCGGCTCGCCCAGCGCTTGCAGGTCGCGCTCGACGAGGCCAAGGCGCTTTGGGGTGATCGCTCCGGCGTGAAGGTCGCCCAGGCAGTGCACCGACCTCCTCCAGTCGCGCTTGCGAAGGCTCAAAGCTGCGTGCTCACCGGCTCGCTGACGTTGCCGTCCTCGTCGGCGGCGCTCACCCTGACCTCGTAGTCCTTCTCCTCCAGCGGCAGTGGATGCTCGATCTCGCCGCTCATGGAATCGAGTCGATGCGTGTAGGTGGCGGGCGGCAGAGCATCCTGTGCGGAGTCGAGCGAGACGATCAGCTGCACCGGTGCGGGCAGCCCGCGCTGAAGGGAGAAGCTGTAGCTGATCAGCGCCCGATCGCCGGCCCTGCGGGCGCTGATGGCCGGGGTGGGCGGCGCCGGCGGCAGCAGCTCGGGAGCCAGCTCGTTGGGATCGAACTCGTCGCATTCCTCGTGGAAGGTCGCCGGCTCGGACCACTTGTCCTGATGAGCGGGCCCGCGCGGGCTGTTCGACTCGAGCACGCTGCGCGCCTTGCTCGAGCCCCAGCGCCCGGGCCAGGCGACCCAGCCCGGCCCCTCCGCACCGATCTGCTCGAGGGTGGGCCGGCTGACCTCGGGGCCCCTGCCGTCAGCGTGATCGGGTACCACCGGCGCGTCGTGGCGGCCCGCAGACGCGTACGAGGCCTGCGAGCCGCGCGCCACGTAGACCACCGGACGCCCCTCTCGCTGCTCGACCAGCTCCCAGCGGCAGCGCTGCCCGTGAGTGTGCTGAGCGAAGGCCATCGAGGTCGGCAGGTCGGCCGAGTCCAGGCGCAGCTGGACCATCTCCCAGTCGCCCTCGTGCAGGCCGAAGCCCAGAAATGCCTTGTTGTTGTAGAGGTAGAAGAACCAGTACTGCAGCCATTTGCCGCCGTCGTCGGCCTCGACGGCGCGCCCGTACACGCGATCCTTGTACTCGCCCTTGTGCATCTCGCGCGCCTGTAGCACGTAATCGCGGCCCACGGCGTCGAGATGATCGGAGCGACGAGCCTTCGTCCCGTTCCCGTACTTCGGAAAGCCGAGCAGATCCAGCTCGAGCCGGTCGCCGGTCCCGCCCGGGGCCGCGGAGGCCAGCACCGTACCGTCGGCTCGTTTGAGCAGGTTGGCCGGCTCACCCGAGGCCGCAACGCGATCGGTGAGGATGGCCGGAGAGTCGGCCATGAAGCTGCCCTGCGAGTCGTAGCGCAGCACCGGCAGGTGGCGCTGCAGGAGATCGAGCACAGCCCGCCGTCAGGTCGGCATGTCGGCCAGGACGGCCGAGATCCGGATCCCCTCGTTGCGGAAGTGGGTGGACTGGTCGCTCGGCTGCGGGAGCCAGCCGCCGCTGTGGTGGAGCGCCACACACTCCCAGTCGTTGTCGAACACCGGAGAGCCCGACGACCCCGGCAGGGTGTCGGTGAGGTACTGGACGACCGAATCGTCGACGTACTCGATCTCGTTGTCCACGATGGCGATCTGCTTCGGCTGCCCGCCGGGATGCTGGATGATCGCCACGTCCTGCTTGGCCTTCACCGTCAGGTCGTCGCGCAGGTTTATGAAGCCCCACTTGGCGCCGGGGCTGCCCTTCACCTGCACCACCGCGTAGTCCAGGTCCTCGTTGGTGTGGAAGAAGGCGTCCGGGTCGGCGGTGTAGTCATCGGTGTCCAACGGCTGGCCGGCCAGATCAGTCTGAAAGTTGAACTGGACCGTCGCGCCCTCGGCCTCCTGCGCGTTGCCGAACACGTGATTGTTGGTCAGCAGGCGGTCGGGCCCGATCATGAATCCGGTGGCCACACCCCGTCCGGGAAGCGTGAGGCGCGCCACGGCGCGCGAGCGCTGGACGCCAGTCTCCAGGAACGCCACAGGGCGGAGGTTGTTCTCCCCGATCAACTTCTCCTGCGTATCGATCGCCTCGCCAAAGGATCCTGAGTCGGTCGAGCCGAGGGCCTCTCCGGTCACATCGGTCGTCCCGTCGTGGCCCTTCCACTCCACCTCCGGGCCCTCGATCGGCCTCAAAGTTTCCGTACTCGGCATGCCTTCCCCTTCGTTTCTTTTGCGGGCGAGCCTACGCCCAGGCGGCCGCGAAATCCAGGCGCTCGGCCCATTCCGGATGGTCGATGAGAGGGTTGCGATTGCCCTGCAGCTCGGCACTCGCCGTGTTGCGGTGACGCTCGTACAAGCTCACGGGATCCTCCTCGTGCCAAGCGAGGAGCAGCTCGAGCCGCTCCGCGGTCAGCTCCCGCTCCGCGTCGCCCACCAGCCCGGGGTAGCGCAACAGGAAGTAGAGCGTCGCGCGCGACGCCGGTCCCTTGCCGGCGGCCGGCTCGAAGCCCTCGGCCTCGCGGCGCCCGCACTCCTCACGCTGAGCCTCTTCGTCTTCGGCGAAATCAAAGTAGGGGAAGTTGCCGCGAAAGCTGTTGCAGCCCGATTCACAGGCGAAGAGGTGATGTAGATCGCCGCGCATCGGCTCCTTGGCCGCAAACCACGACTGGGGCACCACGTGCTCACAGTTGAACGGCAGCGCCGCCTCCAGCGTCGCGAGCTCGGCCTCGAGCTCGCCCGGACCGACCGCGCTCTCACGGCGGACGAACTCCTCCAGGCGCCGGGTGCGGGCCGCCTCCACGGCGGCGTCGGCCCTGATCAGCTCCTCCGCGGTGAACGTCTTCCCGGAGTAGAGGCTGCGCAGCACGCCGTCAGGATGGAGGTCGACCCAGGGATAGACGAGCCGCGACGGCTTGTACGCGGGACGCGGCTGATGGGTGCGCTCGAGCAGCCCTGAAAGCGATCCGTAGAGCGACGCGCCATCGGCGTCGGCGTCAATCTGTGCGTAGTAGCTCTCCCTCGCGGCGCTGTCCGCCTCGTCGTCGTAGTAGGGCCGCGCTTCGGCCGCGGCCAGGCCGACCAATGCGGCCCGCAGATCGGGATCCTCCTCGGCCGCAGAGCCCTCGCTGCCGAGCGTCACGCTCACCCGCAGGGGCAGTGTCCACACCGTGGTCTCACCCCGGGTGCCGGACGCTCCCAGCGTAATGCCCGCCGCTGTGCTCGCCCCCAACTGGCCGGCTCTCTCAACCGCGGTCGGAGGACCGACCTCGCTGAGCTGGGCGCGCAGCTTCTCCGCGGTCCCGGTCATCGGCATCTCGCGCAGCGCACGCACCACGCGGCTGATCCTCACCCCCTCGTTGGCCTTCCAGTCGAGCCGCTGCTCGCCCATGGCGCTGGTCCAGAGCGAGCCGTCGATGGCGAGGTACCGGCCGTTCGCATCCTTGCGGGGCACCCCCGAGTGATGGAGGGCCACGACCTCCCACTGGTCGTTGAACACCGGCGAGCCCGAAGAGCCGGGAGCGGTGTCGGTCTCGTAGTGCAGGAAGTTCGGAAGCCGGTCGACCACCCGGTTCTCACGCAGCGCAAGCTGCTTGGGCTCTCCGTTCGGGTGTTGGATCACGTTGACGAACTCGCCGAGCACGACCTTGCCCTGCTCCTCGATCAGGCGCAGCCAGCCGAAGTCGGACAGCTGCATGCCGGCCTGGTCCTGCTCGGCCACGGCGACGAACGTGAAGTCGAGTTCCTTGCTGGTGGCGAAGAACGTGTCGGGCTCGAGTGAGAAGGCCACGGGTTGCAGCGAGCGACCGTCCAGACCGGCCTGGAAGTTGAACTCGACGAGGCCCCGGGCAGCCTCGTCGCGATCGCGCAGCACGTGGTTGTTGGTCAGCAGCAGGCGTGGGGAGGCCATGAAACCGCTGCCGTAGTGAGCCTCCGGGGAGCTGACGCTGATGCGGCCCACCGAGCGGCTCGCCAGGTGGCCGCGCTGAAGGAAGCCAACGTCAACCAGGTCGTTGCGTCCCATCAGCCGCTCGAGCCCGAGCACGTCGGCGCCGAAGCTCTCCGGCGGGAGTGTCTCGTCGAGGCTGCGCCCGGTGCTCGCCACCGCCGGCTTATTCTCGATCGCCTTCGCGAGACCCATGTCGACGCCCAGGCGATCAAAGCGCTGCTCCAGTCGGTCCGGGTCGTCGGCGTAGAGCACGCCGCGCTTCTTGAGCACGTCCATCGTCTGTTCGCGCTCCGTCGTACGCCTCTCGTAGCGGCGCGCGCTGGCCGCCAGGGTGTCAAGGAACGTGTCGGTGACGATCACGAGAGCAGGGCGCTTCGCAGCACGGACCCGTCCGGCGCGCGGACGATCTCGTTCAGCGACGCCCCGTCGAGCTCGAGCGTGAGATAGCCGTTCGGGCCGTAGCGGTCCTCGTGCTCGGGCACATACGGGTTGGGCCCGTCGAGGAGCAAGCCCGACGGCACCAGGTTCTTGGCCGGCACGCGCCGCCAGCGCTCGTCGCCCTGATCCGGCTGGTAGCTGGTCACGTCGTCGCGGAAGTAGGGCATGCCGCCGTGTCCGATGCAGCGGCCGAGCAGGCCCCAGGCCGGGTGGCGGTCGTAGATCACGCAGCGATGCTCATGGCCCCAGTACCAGGCGAAGATCCGGCCGCCCTCCAGCACGGGCGCCAGCTTCTCCACGAGCTTGGGCCCTTGTTTGCTGAGCAGGGAGAAGGGCTGGTGATGGCAGAAGAGCAGCACTCGCCGCTCGCCCGCACCCGCGATCAGCCCCTCGAGCCACCCCGATTGGCCCTGGGCGAGGTCATGATCCTCGTAGGCGCTGTCGAGTCCGACCAGCAGCCAGTCGTCAGTCTCGACCGCAAACGGAGTGGCCTGCTGGCCGAAGGCGGGCAGCGTCTCCTTGAACAGGCCCTCCCCGCCCGAGTACATCTCGTGGTTGGAGTTGCAGGCCCGGCTCACCGCGCCCGGCACCGTGGGCCAGAGCTCGAGGAAATTCTCACGCACCTCGGTCGGCGTGCCCGAGTAGTAGACGTCACCGAGATGGAGCAGCAGGTCGTAGCCGCCGTCGCTCTCGATGCTCGACGCGCATTCCGGTGCGCCGTACAGGCCCGTTCCCCAGTCGGCCAGAAGGGCCACGCGCAGCTTCCTGCCGTCACCGATTCGCTCCGGCCGCTCAGCCGGCGCGCGCCACTTCTCGGGCACGATCCGGCGCCACCAGTCGAGCACGCTCCCCACCCAGCCCGAGATATCCCCCTCGTCGAACATGACCTCGAGCGACCCCGCGTCGCGTCTCGGGATGTCCGGAGGGCTCTCGACCAGGTGGCTCTGCATCAGCGACGCCAGCTGATGCTGGGCGGTCACGAGCACGCCGTCGTCGGCCCCCTCGGCCTCGAGCGCGGCGAGCGCCTCGGTCAGGCGGGCGCGGTCGCTCCCGTCCACGGGCCCGAGCTCCAGGCTTGGGTCGTCGAG
Organism: uncultured Thermoleophilaceae bacterium; assembly: GCA_963728495.1. Classification (GTDB taxonomy): domain Bacteria; phylum Actinomycetota; class Thermoleophilia; order Solirubrobacterales; family Thermoleophilaceae; genus JACVRW01. The sequence goes on from CAVSKI010000005.1 coordinate 350,773, forward strand.
CCCAGCCAGGCAGGCCTCCAGGCTGCGGTGAGTCACCACCTCCACGGTGAGGGCATGATCTTCGTGGGGCAGGCGCGCGTCAACCGGTGGCGGGAGTTCGAGGCAGTTGACAACCCCGTCGGGCATCTGTTCCGATGGCCGTCATGGCCCGCCCACTCGAAGAGTTCTCCGCCGATGACCTGCTGTTCGAGCTGCGCGCCCGCGAGGAGAGCGAGCGTGCCGGCGAGGAGTCTCTTCCCGACGTCACCGAAAGCGATGAGGACGGGCCCGAGCTCAACCCCGAGCTCGAGAGCTTCGACACCCAGGAGCTCTCGCAGGCGCTGCGGGACACGCAGGAGGTCATCTACGGCGTCGACGACCGCGTCGACATCTTCGCGGTCACCGACGCCGCCCTGCTCGAGGACGCCGACTGCCTGGTGGCGCTCTTCGGTGCCGCCGACGTGACCGACAACGGCGACGGCACCTCCACTCTGGCCACCTCAAACTTCGGCACGAGCAGGAACCTCTGCGTCGGCGAGCCCTTCCGCGACCAGCCCATCGGGGCGTTCTGCAGCGGCTTCCTCGTAGCGCCGGACCTCGTTGTAACGGCCGGCCACTGCGTCGACCCACCGAACACCCCCGCGGTCGAGAACATCCGCTTCGTGTTCGGCTTCCGGATGGTGGACGCCGCCACCGGTCCGCCGCCCATAGCCAACGGGGAGATCTTCAGCGGCGCTCAGGTGGTCGGCCGCGAGCTCGACCAGAGCGGCATCGACTGGGCGCTCGTACGTCTCGACCGGGCCGTGACCAACCACCGCCCCGCACCGATCCGTCGCCGGCGCAGAATCGGCTCCACGGCCGGAGTGCACGTGATCGGCCACCCGGTCGGCCTGCCGGCCAAGCTCGCCGCCGGCGCGTCCGTGCGCGACAACACGCCGGGGCCATTCTTCGTAGCCAACCTCGACACCTACGGCGGTAACTCGGGCTCGCCGGTGTTCAACTCCAGAACGCACGTGATCGAGGGCATCCTGGTCCGGGGCGAGCGCGACTTCGTCCGCAGCGGCAACTGCAACGTGTCCTTCGTCTGCCCGACCACCGGCTGCCGCGGGGAGGACGTGACCCGGATCACCAAGCTCGCGGGGCTGATCCCCCCGCCGGCTTAGGCAGCTTCGCGGTAGACCGTCCCCACTTCAACCGGCTCGACCTCGGGCTCGACTGCCTCGATGGCGCGACTCTCGGGCTGCAGGACGGTCACCGCCACGACGATCGCGGCCACCACCAAGCCGGCCCCGATCAGGAAGGCCAGCTGGTAGCCCTCCGTCAAGGCCACGGCGGTCGAATCGCCCTGCTCGATCAGGGTGTCGCTGCGGGTGGCCGACAGCGTGGCCAGCACGGCCAACCCGAGCGCACCCCCGACCTGCAGCGTCGTGTTCACCAGGCCCGAGGCCAGACCGGCGTCGCTCGGCGTCGCGCCCGACATCGCCAGCGTCATCAGCGCCGGGAAGGACAGGCCCGCGCCGGTGCCGAGCAGGAGCATCGTCGGCAGCACGTTTGTCACGTAGTCGCCGTCCACCGGCACCTGCGTGAACAGGCCTAGTCCCGCGGCTATCAGCACGAGCCCGGGAAGCAGGGTTGCCTTGGCTCCGAAGCGCATGATCAGCCGCTCGGAATAGCGCAGCGACAGGGCTCCGATCATCACCGTCACGGGCAGGAAGGCCAGGCCGGTCTCGAGAGCGTCATAGCCGAGCACCCGCTGGAGGTAGAGCGCGCCCAGGAAGAACATCCCGAACATCCCGGCCACGAACAGCGCTTGGATCGCGTTGGCGCCCGAGACGTTCCGCGAGCGGAAGATCCGCAACGGGATCAGCGGGTTGCGCGCGGTGGCCTCCCGCGCGACGAACGCCACCAGCAGAGCGAGCGCCCCCGCCCCGAGGACGAGCGTGCGGCCATCGCCCCAGCCGTAGTCGGCCGCGGGCTTGACGATCGTGTACACGAGCAGCATCAGCGCGCCGGTGATCAACACGGCGCCGAGCACGTCGGCTCCGCGCCCGAAGCCCAGGCCCTTGTCCTTGTCGAGCAGCCGCAGCGCAAGCACCGCCGTGGCAATGCCGATCGGGATGTTCACGAAGAAGATCCAGTGCCAGTTGATGCCCTGGGTCAGGACGCCGCCGGCCAGAAGGCCCACCGAGCCGCCGGCCGAGGCGACGAAGCTGTAGACGCCGATCGCCTTGGCCTGCTCCCGCGGCTCGGGGAACATCGTCACGATCATCCCCAGGATCACGGCCGAGGTCATCGCGCCGCCCACGCCCTGCACGAAGCGCGCGGCCACCAGCAGCTCCTGGCTCTGCGCGATCCCGCACAACAGCGAAGCCACAGTGAAGACCCCCAGGCCGGCCAAGAACACCCCGCGCCGGGAGATGAGATCCCCGAGCCGACCGGCCAGCAGCAGCAGACCGCCGAACGCGATCAGATAGGCGTTGACCACCCAGGCCAGGCTCGCCTGCGAGAAGCCGAGATCATCCTGAATCGACGGCAACGCCACGTTGACCACGGTGGCGTCGAGGACGATCATCAGCATCCCCACGCAGAGCACCACCAGGGCGATCCAGCGCGAGCGCTCGTCGCCCGCGCTCGTTTGGGGGTCAGGTCCGTGCAGTACGGCGGTTTCGGTCATCGCCTGAGGCTGCCAACCGCCTGGCGCTCTCCCCGTTCGGCCTTCCTGCGTCTGATGGTGCGGCTAACCGCACCAGCAGACCAATGACCGGCTCAGCCCTCCGCCCGCGCGGCCTTCAGACGCAGCAGCCCGCCATTGGCGCGAGCGGCCGTGGCCTGACCGGCACGTGGCCGCGTCCGATCGGCGCGCAGGAAGGTGAGCACGGCCAGCACCCGCCGATGATGGGTTGAACCCGGCTCCAGATCGAGCTTGGCGAAGATCCCGGTGACGTGCTTCTCGACCGCGCGCTCGGTCACCACGAGCCGCTCGGCGATCGCTCCGTTGGAGCGTCCCTCGGCCATCAGGGCCACCACCTCCTGCTCTCGCGGGGTCAGCCGCTCGAGCGGCTCGCCGGGCCGCGGACCGCGATTCACGAGCCGGGCCACCACCTCCGGGTCGAGCGCTGAGCCGCCGTTGCCCACCCGACGGACCGCATCGACGAAGCGCTCGAGGTCCGCCACCCGGTCCTTGAGCAGATAGCCCACCCGTTCGGCGCTGTCGGACAGCAGCTCGAGGGGGTAGCCCGCCTCCAGGTACTGAGAGAGCACGAGCACCCCCGTCCGGGGCATGCGCCGCCGGATCTCCACCGCCGCACGGAGACCATCGTCGGTGTTCGTCGGCGGCATCCGAATGTCCACCACGGCCACGTCCGGCTTGTGGGTGAGGACCTTGCGCATCAGGTCCTCGGCGTCACCGGCCTGGGCCACCACGTCGAAACCGGATTCGTTGAGCAGGCGCACGATTCCCTCGCGCAGGAGAACCGAGTCATCGGCCACTACCACGCGCATTGGATCTTCCCGGGAGGGCGGCACCCCACCAAGTTACGCGGTGATTGGACCGAACAGAAGGTCCAATCGTGGCCTATGTCAGGGGTCCAATTCAGCGTACTATCCGCGCATGGATCTGCACCTCGCGCTGGCCCCGGGATCGCCCCTCCGCGCTCAGCTCGAACGCCAGTTGCGCGAGGGGATCCGCTCGGGCCGGCTTCGGGCCGCCTCGAGGCTCCCTCCAAGCCGTGCGCTGGCCCGCGAGCTCGGTGTCTCTCGTGGTGTGGTTGTCGACGCCTACTCGCAGCTGATCGCCGAGGGCTACCTGGTCGCCCGCCGGGGCTCTGGTACGGAGGTGGCCGGCTCGGTCGGCGCGCCGCCGGCGCCCAGCTCGCCCCGCCCGCCGCGCGCCGCAGCTGTCCGTCACGATCTGCACAGCGGGCTGCCCGACGTGTCGTGCTTTCCTCGCCGGGAATGGCAGGCCGCCGCCGCCACGGCGCTCCGCGAGCTGCCGGACGCCTGGCTCACCTACGGGCGCCCGCGCGGGTACTCGCGCTTGCGTGTGGCACTGGCGGACTACCTCGGGCGCGTCCGCGCCACGGTCGCGGCCCCGCACCAGATCCTCATCTGCGCCGGGCTCTCGCACGGCCTGACGATCGTCTGGCGAGCAGCTGCGAGAGCGCGGCGCGCGACGCGTCGGGGTCGAGGACCCCGCATGGCGCGGGCAGCCCGACAGCGTCGCGTATGCGGGTCTCGAGCCGGTGCCGATCAGGGTGGACGAAAACGGCCTGGTCGTGTCCGAGCTGGAGCGCGCCGACGTGGACGCGGTCATCGTCACGCCCGCGCACCAATACCCGACCGGCGTGGTGCTGTCGCCGCAGCGCCGCGGCGCGCTGATCGAATGGGCGCGCCGCCGCCGCGCGCTGATCGTCGAGGACGACTACGACGCCGAGTACCGCTACGACCGCGAGCCGGTGACCGCCCTGCAGGGCCTGGCTCCCGAGCTGGTCGTACACGCCGGCACGGCCAGCAAGACGCTGGCACCCGCGCTGCGGCTGGCCTGGCTCATGGTGCCCGACCACCTCGTCGACGACCTGACCGCGCAGCACGAGCTGACGCTGGCCATGCCGAACGTCATCGAGCAGGGGGCGCTGGCCGTGATGCTCGAGCGCGGTCAGCTCGAGCGTCATCTGCGGCAGATGCGGCGTCGCTACCGCCCGCGCCGCGACGCCCTGGTGGACGCCCTTTCCGTCGAGCTGCCCGAGGCGCGCGTGGGCGGTGCCGCCGCCGGGCTGCACCTGGTCGCCTGGCTCCCGGAGGGTCACGATGAGCTGGCGATCACGAGCCACGCCCGCAAGCGCGGGGTCGCGATTCACACCGTCCAGCAGGACAGCGCCGCAGTGGCTGCCGTGCCTCCGGCGCTGCTGCTCGGGTACGCGTCGCTCAGCGAGTCGGCGCTCCGGCGCGCGGCGCGGGAGCTGGCGATCGCCGTCCGCTCGGCGGCCGTACGGGTAGCCCCACCGACATCCGCGGGACAGCTCGATGGCAAGCGCCGCCGATCGGCGTGAAACTTGACGGCAGTCATGTCCACACCACTCACCACAGCCCTCACTCCGCTCAAACGCGCGCGTCGCTGGGCCCAGCTCTTGGCTCGGTACAACAATGGCGACCACCTGACAGTTTCCGGACAGGACGCGCTCCGCGCACTCGCTGACCGGCAACGTCAGCCAGGCTGATTACGCGCATATCTACCGCCGGGCGCGCGGCCGCCCCCCGGTGACCGTGAACGTCTGCCTGTTGTCGGCCTGGCTCGACGTGTTGCCCACGTACACGTGGATGCGTCCGTTCTCGACGACGAAACGGCCGCGGTTGTCGTAGAAGCCGACGTCGTCGCGATCGAGCTCCCAGCTCACGGTCTTCGTCTGGCCGGGCTGCAGAGTCACGCGCTCGAAGCCCCGCAGGCGGCGCACCGGCTGCGAGATGCTCGCCACCGGATCGTTGATGTACAGCTGCGCCACCTCGTCACCGGCCCTCGAGCCGGTGTTCGTGACCTCCGCACTCACCGTGACGCTGCCGCGGCGCGCGTCCATCGTGGTCGAGCTGAGCCGCGCACCCGAGATGCTGAACGTCGTGTAGCTCAGGCCATAGCCGAACTCGTACAGCGGCGCACAGCTCAGGATGTCGCGGTGGCGTGAGTTGTACCTCTCGTTGACGTTGCACGGACGCCCGGTCGGCTTGTGGTTGTAGTAGATCGGAACCTGGCCCACATTGCGGGGGAAGCTCACGGGCAGCTTGCCGCCTGGATTGACCCGCCCGTACAGCACGTCGGCCACCGCGTTGCCCGCCTCCACTCCCGGGAACCAGGCCTCGAGGATGGCGGGCGAGTCGGCCTGGACCTCATCGAGGGTGAGCGGGCGCCCGTTGAACAGCACCACCGCGAACGGCTTGCCGGTGGCCTTGATCGCCTCGATCAGCTCCTCCTGCAGGCCGGGCAGGTCGAGCATCGAGCGCGATTCGGCCTCGCCGCTCATCTCGCGCGTCTCGCCCAGCGCCAGCACGACTTGATCGGCGGCCCGGGCGGCTGCCACCGCCGCCGGGAAGCCGGCCTCCGACGCGCACTCGTTCTCCGGGTCGTAGAGCTCCTTGTTGCTGAGCGTGCAGCCGGGCGTGAACGTCGTGTTGGGGTTCTGGGCCCGCATGCCCGCGAAGAGCGACACGGCGTCCTGGTCGGCACCGCGGCCCCACCAGGGACCGAGCATGTCGTGTCCCGAGTCTCCGAGCGGCCCGATGATCGCGGTCGTCTTGGCCGGGTCGAGCGGCAGCACTCCACCCTCGTTCTTCAGCAGCACCGTCGAGCGCCCCGCGGCCCGGCGGGCGGCCGCCCGGTTCTCGGGCAGCAGCTGCTTGCCCTCCGCCTGCGTCGGGTCGACGTAGGGATTCTCGAAGAGCCCGGCGCGGAACTTGATCCTCAGTATCCGGCGAACGGCATCGTTGATCCGGCGCATCGAGACATCGCCGCCGGCCACGAGCCGACGCCCGAAGTCGCGGTAGTTCGTCGACACCATCTCGGAGTCGGTGCCCGCGTTGAGGGCCAGTTGGGCCGCTTCCCTGCCGTCCTCCGCCACACCGTGGCCGCAGGGGCCACCGGCCGGGTTCTCACCCGGGCAGGCGCGCAGCTCGGCCACCGCGGTGTAGTCGCTTTCCACGAAGCCGTCGAAGCCCCAGCGCCGCTTGAGGACGTTGGTCTCCAGGTAACGGTTGGCGCAGCCGGGCACGCCGTTGATCGCGTTGAACGAGCACATGAGCGTGTCCGAGCCGGCGTCGATCGCCGCCTTGAAGGGCGGCAGGTAGAAGTTCCAGAGCCGCTGGATCGACATGTCCGTGGTGTTGTAGTCGCGGCCGGCGTCGGGCTCGCCGTAGGCGGCGAAGTGCTTGACGCTCGTCACGACCCTGTCCGGGGCGCTGTAGTCGTTGCCCTGCGCCCCCTTCACGCGCGCCGCCGCCATCACCGAGTTGAGGTAGGGGTCCTCGCCGGCGGCTTCGGCGATGCGTCCCCAGCGGGGTTCGTGCGAGAGATCGACCATCGGGCTGTAGATCTGCTTGAGCCCGACCGCCGCCGATTCGAAGGCACCGATCCGGTGGTCGCTACGAGCCACTCCCGGGTCGAAGCTGCTGGCGGCCCCGAGCGGGATCGGGAAGATCGTCCGGAAGCCGTGAATCGTGTCGAAGGCGAACAGAATGGGGATGCCCAGCCGTGAGTTCTCCACGGCGTCGCGCTGGTAGCTGTTGATCAGGGCCGGGTCGGTCTCGCTGAAGACGGACCCGACGGGCTTGCGCGCCTCCGCGGGGTTCTCCTTCATCTGGCCGTCGGAGAGCAGCGTGAGCTGGTTCAGCTTCTCGTCGAGGGTCATGCGCCGGATGAGCGAGCTGATGCGGCGCTCCGTGTCGCGGTCCAGTCGCTGCTTGACCGCCTGCAGCGCGGCGCGGTCCCGAGTCTTCGATCCTCCCGCCGGCGCGGACGCCGTGACGGCGAGGCTCAACAGGACAGCTGCGATGCCGAGCATCAGCAGACGACGACGCGTTTCCCTCATTACCTGATCTCCCCGATTTGGATGACCGATCCGCCCAGAACCCGAGCGAGATATCCCCGCCGCCGCGCTTGGGCAAACGCGATTGGCCATAGTTCAACCCGGGTAGCGCTCCTCTCGTGAGGCTTGCGCTGGTCACGCTGATGCTGCTGCTCGTTCCCGCCGCCGGCGCCTCGGCCCAGACCGGCAATGAGCGCGCCCAGCTACGGGACTACGCCCAGGGCACCTGGGAGTCGTTCGTCGCGATGACCGACCCGTCGTCCGGGCTGCCGGCCGACATCCTCGACAGCGATGGCGACAAGAGCATCCAAACCTCCACCACGAACGTCGGCGCCTATATGTGGAGCGCGGTCAGCGCGGAGCGACTGGGCCTAATCTCGCGGCGTGAGTTGGTAAGGCGGCTTACGCGCACCATCACCACGCTCGAGTCCATGGAGCGCTACGCGGACACGGGCCAGTTCTACAACTGGTACGACCACCGAACCGGAGCCAAGCTCACCTCCTGGCCGCCGCGCCCGCAGGACGAGTTCCATCCCATCCTCTCGTCGGTCGACAACGCCTGGCTGGCTGTGGGTTTGAAGGTGGTGGCGCGCACCGTCCCCCGGCTGCGCCCGCGCGCCCGGGCCATGTACGAGTCGATGAACTTCGGCTTCTACTACGTGCCGGAGAAGAACCGGGTGCTCTTCCACTTCCGGCCCGACGACCCGGCCAAGTCGCCGTGCTGCTACGACACGCTCGTCAGCGAGAGCCGCATCGTCGACTACATCGGCATCGGCCGGGGACAGCTGCCGGACAGGACCTACTACGGACGCTGGCGCACCTTCCCCGACACGTGCGAGTACGCCTTCCAGGAGACAAAGCCGGTGGGCGAGTGGCGGCGCTACCTCGGCGTGGATGTTTTCGAGGGCGCCTACCGCTACAGCGGGACCCAGTTGGTGCCCTCCTGGGGCGGGTCGATGTTCGAGGCGCTCATGCCGGCGCTCTTCGTGCCCGAGGAGCACTGGGCGCTCCACAGCTGGCGCCAGAACCATTGGCTGACGGTGCAGGCGCAGATCTTCCACGGGATGGAGGAGGCGGCCTACGGCTACTGGGGCTTCTCACCGGCGAACAGGCCCGAGGGCGACTACGGCGTCTGGGGCGTGGACGGGGCGGGCTTGGACCCGGCCGGCATGCCCTCCAACGAGGAGGCCACCCTGGTCGACCACGGCTTCCCGGGCTGCCCTGGCCGCCCGGCGAAGCCTGACCCGGCGGCCTCGGCCTACACCAACGGCGTCGTCACGCCGCACGCGGCCTTCCTCGCGCTGCGCTATGCGCCGCGTGCGACGCTGGCCAACCTGCGCCGGCTGGCACTCGACTTCCCCGGCCTGTACGGGGAGTGGGGCTTCCGCGACAGCGTGAACGTGCAGACCAAGCGAGTTTCCGATTCCTATCTGTCGCTCGATCAGGGAATGATCATGGCCGCGCTGGGAAACGCGCTTGGCGACGACATCCTGCGGCGAGCCTTCGCCGACCGAGAGCTGAAGCGCAACGTGCAACCGGTGATCGGCATCGAGCGCTTCAACACAGCGCCCTGATCGCCGGTCTTGCGATCATGCCGACATGCCACCGCTTCGCGCGAAGGAACGTGCGCAGCTGCCCGACAGCGCCTTCGCCTACATAGATTCGAGCGGCAAACGGCGTCTGCCGATCAACGACGCGGTGCATGTGCGCAATGCCCTCGCGCGGTTCAACCAAGTGGCCTTCGAGGACGACGCGGCCAGGGACCGGGCGCGCAATCGGCTGCTGAGGGCGGCCAAGAAGCACGGGATCATGCCCATCGGCTTCATCAGCGCACAGCTCGAACCCCAGCGACGGCTGCCGAAGGGCCACGTCACCTTCCTCCTGGCCGATCTGGAGGGCTCCACCGAGCTGCTCGGGCGCCTCGAGGATCGATACGCGCCCGTGCTCGCCGATGTCCGCCGCCTGGTACGAGCCGCCGTGCGCTCAGCGGGTGGCCACGAGGTTTCCGCCCGCGGGGACGACGTCTTCGCGGTGTTCGAACGCGCGCCGGCGGCGCTCGAGGGCGCCCTCGCGATCCAGCGGGCGATGCGCGCCGCCGCCTGGCCCGGGGACAACGACGTGCGCCTGCGAATCGGCATGCACCGAGGACGCCCTTCGCTCACCGACACCGGCTACGTCGGGCTCTCCGTCCACGCCGCCGCGCGCATCTGCTTCGCGGCGCACGGCGGCCAGATCGTGATGTCCTCTTCGGTGCGTAACGCGGTCATCGACTCGCTCGCGGAGGGGGTCGGCCTGAGGGAGATCGGCGCCTGGCGATTCCGCGGCCTGCCCGAGCCCGTGGACCTCTTCCAGGTGGAGGCGCCCGACCTGCTCTCTGATTTCCCGCCGCCTCGATCGGCGGCCCCGGCGACGTAGGCGGCGCCGGGGACTGCCCCCGACGTACTGGCACTCTCATCCCTGGTAGGCGCCGAACAGCTCGCTCCGTAGCGTGGCGATCTCGGTGACGGCGGCACCGACGTAGAGCTCCCGCGTCTGGGAGATTTCCCCTTCGAGGTCGGTCATGTACGAGGGCACAGCGCCAAGGCCCGCACCAAGCGCAAGCGTGCGCTCTGTGTGAGCTGCTGGCCGGTCAGAAGATCGACCGCACGAACGCGATGTCCCAGGGGCCAGCTAACTAGGTCACGGTCGACGAGCGCGCCGCTTTCGGAATCCGAGCGGCCGTCCAGCCCCGCGACCTTGTCGGCCGCGCGGCCTATCGGCGGCCCGGCGGCTGTCGGCGATCATGGCCTCAACGGCTTCGAGTGTGAGGCGGGGGTTCATGAAATCCATCCTCGCGCGGGAGGGCTCCGGTAACAGTGGGGTCTTCCGGCGAACGCTGGTGGGGCAAGCCGTACTCCCATGCAGTCGCCCGGGAACCATCCAGGGCCGTTCTGTCGTCGGCCTCTGGAGCGAACCTGGGTTCACGCCGAGGGTGGACCCGGCGTCGTACCTCTCACAGGTCCGGCTGTGCCTGGTCCGCAACCTCGTAGTGGGTCACTGCCGACTCGCCGTCGATCAGATAGCGCTCGTCCTCGGGATAGAGCACCGCCGCCTCGATGTCGTTGCCCGCAAACGCCCGGATCGCATGGGTCGAATCCCAGAACGAGAGCGTGACGAACTCGGTGCGGTCCTCGTCGTCGCGACGCAGCATCCAGGCGCCGCGGTTGCCGGGCGTCTCGGCGTACTCGGCGAAGCCAGTCCGCCGGATGTACTCGGCGTAGGCATCGGCATCGGGGGGCCGCACGGCTCCCCGCCAGACACGGGCGATCATCGCGCCCCCCGATCCTGCGAAGGCACGTAACTCAGAACCGCGCCGCCATTCCCGAAAGACCTTGCGTTCAAATCGCTCTTTCCTCGCTCTCGAAACGGCTCCATGATCCTCAGGTTTCTCCCTCGTTGGCCAACCGTGGCCTTGACTGTGCGCCTAGCGCTTGCGGGCGAACGCGAGCGCCCCTCGCTTGGTGACCGAGAGCGGAACCGACGCCTGCTCGGCCTCCGATTCGGCGGCCTGGTTGTCGACGCCCTTGCCGATCAGATAATCGCGAACCGCCTCTCGGTTGGGTAGCTCGAGCAGTTGATGGTCCCACGGTTCGACCTCCACATCGGCGAACAGGTCCTCGAGCATGCTGCGCGACAGCTCCGAGTCGAAGCTGGCCGGGGTGGGACGCAGCGCCGCGGCAAGCTCGGGAGAGTCGAAGCGACTCGGCGCGGCGACCGCGATCAGGCCGCCTCGCACGAGCACGCGATGTGCCTCGGCAAGTGCCCGGGAGGGTTCCGGGAGGTGGTAGAGGACATAGAGCAGCGCGACAGAGCCGAAGGACCGGTCGGGGAAGGGCAGCGCCGTGGCCTCCGCGTGGGCGTTGGGTCCGGGCGCCCGGACGAGCATCTCCAGCGAGCTGTCCACGCCGATCCACGCACCTTCCGGCAGGTGCCGTGCCAGCTCGCCCTCGCCGCAGCCGACGTCGAGGACCGGCGCCAGGCCCTCGGCGAGCAGGCGACGAGCCACCCGGCCGTGCACGTCCTCGCCGCTCGCGTGGCGGCGGAGGACCGCCCGTGCGAGGCGGAAGCGCTCAGGGTCGCGGTCGTAGTCGGTCGGGACCGGCCTGCGCGCTTGCCCGCTCACCTCACGTCGCCCCTACGGCTGGAAGATCTCGTAGCCGGGCGTGAGGATCTTGGCCGGGTCGAACTGCTGCTTGGCGGCGTCCAGCTGACCGAAGGCCGAACCAAAGTGGTCGCGCCACTCGCCCTGGGACAGGGGGAACGCGCTGACCGGGTACAGGGTGCCACCGGCCGCCTTGACCCGTCCGTAGGTGGTCTTATTGGCAGCCACGAGTCGGTTCGCCTCGTTGGCGTCGTCGGTCGCCGGGATGCGGACCAGGTTGAACGCGAAGCACAGGTCGTCTGAAGGCATCCGCAGCAGCGGGCTGGAGATCGCCGATCTGCGGATCGGAGAGAGCACGACCTGGCCGAACTGGCCCAGGTCCGCCGCCAGGATCAACGCACCTAGCTCGGCGTTGACGACGGACTCGACCTGGGAGTCACCGATGAATGTCGTTAGCCACGGGTGCGGAAAGAACCACTGCCCGTTGGCCTTTAGCGTCGCCGCCAGCGGCGCGAGTCGGTTGAGGTAGTCGAAGTACTCGATGGTGGTCGGGTGCCGCTGGGCCGGGTCGTCGGACAGGCCGGCGAGCAGGTCGTTGTCGTCCGGCGGGTGCCCGTTGAAGTTCTTCGCCGCGTCCAGCCGGAACGCGATGCCGCCGCTCGGCGCGGCCACGATCGCACCCTGTACCGCGTCGAACCTGTTGTCGCCGGACAGCAGCCGCTCGTCCTTCAGCATCGTTGCCAGGTCCGGGTAGAACAGCAGGAACCGGCGCACCGACTCCGGCGCCGCGACAAGCCTGAGCGTCGCCTTGGTGATCACTCCAGCCTGACCGAGCCCGGCGCGTACCGCGTTGAAGAGGTCGGCGTTGTTGCTCGCCGAGCAGGTGACCTTCCTCCCCTTGCCGGTCACCACTTCCAACTCGATCACGTTGTCGCTCTGCACGCCGAACGCCGAGGTCGTGCCACCCACGCCGCCGACCACGAGAGTGCCGCCGACCGACAGCTCGACGTAGTCGGTGAGCACGGGCGGAGTCTTGCCCCGCGCCAGCGTCGAGCGGAGCACCTCGCTCCACTTCGCACCGGCCTCGACGACCACCCGGTCGCCCTCGACGGCCCCGATGTTCCGCAGCGTAGACATGTCGGCCACGATGCCGTGGTGGACCTGTGAGCGGCCGAAGGTCGAGTGGCTCTGGCCCCGTGCGGCGAACCCGTAGCCCTGCTGAGCGGCCCATCGGATCGTCCTGGCCACGTCGTCGGCGGACCGAGGCCGCAGGACGCCCTCCGGCATCCTGTGCACGATGTGCCCGAAGTCGTCTGCGTGCCCGTTGCGCGCTGCCTCGTCGAAGCGAAGCTCACCATCCAGCGGCGGTGGCGGGAGCCGGACTCTTGCTGGCATCGGTGGTCTTCCTTTCATCCGTCCTTGAGCTCTACGCAGCCTTTACGGTGAGGCGCCGGCGCCGGCGCGTCTATCCCAGATTCGTGGGTGATTTGCTCGCCGATCTCTCTCCGGAGCCGTCCGCCTAGCTTGAAGCGCGGGCGCGGTCTCCCGAAAGATGTCCCGCGGCCGATGTGGCTTCAACAAGGGTCAGGAAGCCAGGCACTCGAGAGCCTCGGCTCTGGAGGTAAAAGAGCGCGCCCGAACCGCCCTATCGCCGTCAAAGGTCCACACGACCGCCATCTCCTGGGCGACTGGCACGCCGCTCTCACCGCCGCGGGCCGATATCCGAAGCACGACCACCACCTGCTCGCCCCGCTCGATGATCTCCTCGACCTCCTGGCTGTAATCCGCCCAGGTCTCGCGCGTGTCCGAAAGCCACTCCAGCGTCCCCTCGTAGCCCTTCAGGACTCGCCCATCCCAGACGAGATGGAACTCGAACTCGGGGTCAAGGCGGCCGCGCGCCAGCGCCTTGAAGGCTTCCAGATCGTCTCGCTGGAGTGCGGCGTAGCCCTGGCGTAGAAAGTCGACCCGTTCGGGCATACCAGCAACCTAGCCGCCCAGTGTGAGTGCCGGCGTGGCGGGGTAGGAGAATCGCTCACGTGTAGGCAAGAAGCAAGGCGAGGTGATGAGCATGGCCAAAGATCACGGTCCGAGCGTGAAGGACGACAAGCAATACGAAGGGACTTCGCAAGAAGGGGATGAGCAAGAGCCGCGCTGCGGCGATCGCCAACACTCCAGACGCCTCGGAAAAGGGCGGCAAGAAATCCGGAAGCGGCGGCGGTAGCAGCCGTAGCCGCAAGAGCAGCGGTAGCGGCAGCGGCGGCAACCGCGCTCAGAAGCAGGCCGCGGGACGCAAGGGCGGCAAGGCTTCCAGCTGAGGTATCTAGATTTCCTCCTGATTCTGCGCTTCCCTGTGAGGGGGTGGCCCCTGAAGCGAGCGAGGAGGCGACGCTGGGAGCATGAAGGAGCTTGTCGCCGCCGAGAAGGGTTTCTCCTTTGCCGACCCGTACGCCATTGGCCTGCTGTTCTGCGGCGTCGCGGTACTGGCGGCCATTGGCGCTCTGTCGCACCAGCACGACCGGGCTTTCTCGGCCAGCCTGATCTACCTCGGGCTGGGGGTGGGAAGCGCGGTCGTGATCGAGACGCTGGGCGTCGGCTGGCTCGATCCCATCACGGACGCCGATCTGCTCGCCCGCGTGAGCGAGCTGGCGATCGTCATCGCCCTGTTCGCCACAGGACTCAAGCTCGACCGCCCCCTGACATGGCGTTCATGGTCTGCCGTCGCGCGATTGCTGCTGATAGCGATGCCGCTCACCATTGCGGCGGTCGCGCTCTTCGGCAGCCGCATCATGGGCCTCTCGCTCGGTGCCGCGCTGGTGCTGGGAGCAATCCTGGCGCCCACCGATCCGGTACTGGCCGGCGACGTGGGGGTCGGTCCACCGGGGGATGAGGAGGAAGAGCGCGACCCGAACTTCTCGCTCACCGGGGAGGCCGGCCTGAACGACGGTCTGGCCTTTCCGTTTCTCTTCCTCGGGCTGTTCGTGGCGGAGGAGGGCGGCAGCGACTGGCTTGGTGCCTGGCTGCTGGCCGATGTCCTGTACGCGGTGGTGGGTGGTATCGCGATCGGCGCCTTCGGCGGCTATCTGCTGGCAGCGGCTGCGGTGGAGTTTCGCAAGCGCGACCTGCTCGAGCCGCGCCTAGATCCCTGGATGGCCATCCCCGCCGTGCTGCTCGTGTACGGCGCGGCGGAGATCGCCGGCGCCTACGGTTTCCTCGCCGCGTTCGCGGGAGGTGTCGGCTTCCGACGCTATGAGCACGGGCACGAGTACAACCGACGCGTGCACGATGGAGCCGAGACCGTGGAGAAGTTCGGGGAGCTGGCGGTGATCCTGCTCATCGGCAGCATGGTGGGCACAACCGGCCTTGCCGCGCCCGGTCTGGACGGCTGGCTGCTGGTACCTGTGCTGTTGCTGGTCATCCGGCCACTCGCGGTCGCTGTCTCGCTCATCCTGTCCGGTCTCCCCGCGGCGGAGCGTGGTTTCGTGGCCTGGTTCGGTGTGCGCGGGGTCGGTTCCCTCTACTACGCCGCCGTGGCCGTCGCCGCGGGCGTGCTGCCGTCCGCGGAGACGGAGATCGTCGTCTGGACGGCTCTGGCGTGCGTGATGGTCTCGATCGTGGTGCACGGCCTGACCGCCAGCCCGGTGAGCCGTCGGATGGGCGTGCTCCAGGAACGCGCCATCCGCGACTCGGGGAAAACCGGCTGAAGCAGCTAGAACTCCGTGCATGGCTGCCTCCGAGGCCACGATGCTGGAAGCCGGTGGGCGCGATCTGCGCGTGTCGAGCCCCGATCGCGTGATCTTCCCCGAGACCGAGCGCTCGGGCGAGGTCACGAAGCTCGACGTGGTCAAGTACTTCCTCGCCGTCGAGGGCGGCATCATGCGCGCGCTCGAGCGGAGGCCGACCACCCTCGAGCGCTGGCCGAAGGGGGTCCACCCGGGCATCGTGCTCTCCACGCGTGAGAAGGGCGGCGGCGACGCCTTCTACCAAAAGCGCGTCCCCCGCGGGGCTCCGGACTACGTGCAGACCGCACGGATCGAGTTCCCGTCGGGCCGCCACGCGGACGAGATCTGTCCCACTGAGGTGGCGGTTGTGGGCTGGGCGGCCCAGATGGGCACGATCACGTTTCATCCGTGGCCGGTTCGCAGCGACGACGTAGACCATCCAGACGAGCTGCGCATCGACCTCGACCCGCAGCCGGGCACCGATTTCGCCGACGCGGTGCGCGTGGCCGCCGAGGCACGCGTGCTGTTGGACGAGCTCGGCTACGCCGGTTTCCCGAAGACCTCCGGGGGCCGGGGCGTCCACATCTACGTCCGGATCGAGCCGCGCTGGACGTTCACGGACGTCCGCCACGCCGCGATCGCCTTCGGGCGTGAGCTCGAGCGGCGCCTACCGGGGCAGGTGACGACCAAGTGGTGGAAGGAGGAGCGCGGCGAGTGCATCTTCGTCGACTACAACCAGAACGCACGCGATCGCACCATCGCCTCGGCCTACAGCGTTCGCGCGAAACCTGGCGCGCCGGTGTCAGCACCGGTCACGTGGGAGGAGCTCGCCGATGTCGCGCCCGAGGACTTCACGGTCGCGACGATGCCCGCGCGCTTTGCCGAGCTGGGCGATCGCCACGCCGCGATCGACGAGGCCGCCCACTCGCTGCAGCCGCTGCTGGACATGTACGAGAAAGACGCCGCCGAAGGACGCGACGACATGCCCTACCCGCCCGACTATCCGAAGATGCCGGGAGAGCCCAAGCGCGTGCAGCCCTCGCGCGACCGCGACCGCAACGCGCGACTGACTAGGAACCTTGCGGCAGCTTCTTCGCGCCGCGCTTGGTCACGGGTCTCGAGGGCGGCGGCACGACCGGCCCGATGTCTCCGTCGGGGGCCTCGTCGAGATCGACGATCACCGGAGCGTGGTCGCTCGGCCCGCTGCCCTTGCGGGCCTGGCGGTCGACCCATGCGGCCTTCACCCGGCCGGCGACCTCCTCGCTTGCCAAGGTGAGGTCGATCCGCATCCCAAGGTCCTGATGGAACATCCCCGCCCGGTAATCCCAATAGCTGAAGACGCGCTCGTTCGGCCACCGATCGCGCACGACGTCGCGCAGGCCCAGCGCCTGTAGCTCCGCCAGGGCCTCGCGCTCGGGCGGGGTTACGTGGGTCTGGCCGACGTAGGCGTCCGGATCGAACACATCGTCGTCGGTGGGTGCGATGTTCATGTCGCCACACACGACCATCGCCTCCGGGCCGGCGGCAACCATCTCACGCAGCGAGGCCAGCCAGGCGAGCTTGTATTCGTAGTGCTCCGAGCCAGGCATGCGCCCGTTCGGCACGTACACCGAGACCACCCGGATCCCGCCGCAGTCGGCGGACACCGCGCGCGCCTCCGGATGGGGGAAGCCGGGCGCGCCGGCCAGTCCCACCACCACATCGTCCAGCCCCACCCGCGAGAGGATCGCCACCCCGTTCCACGTCGGCTCGCCGGCCAGCGCCACCTCATAGCCACGCTCGGCGAGCTCGTCGCCAAGCAGCTCGACGAACGCCTCGTCCGCGAGCTTGGTCTCCTGCAGGCACACCACGTCCGGCCGGCGCTCATCCAACCAGGGCAGCAGCCGGGGCACGCGCTGCTTGACCGAGTTCACATTCCAGGTCGCTATTCGCACCGGCCCCACGGTACCGGCGACCAGCGGCGCCCGGTTCAGTGCCCCTAGGTCGCCGCCGGCACGACGCACAGCTCGGGCCGGTCGGGTCTGTTCAATCCCCGTCGTAGCGAGATGAACGCCACCGCGCCCGCGAGCAGGGGCACCCAGAAGAGGATCACGCGGTAGACGAGCACCGCGGCTGCGGTGGCCGCCGCCGGGGTGCCGAACACGATCAAAGTGCCGATTAGGCCGCCGTCGATTCCTCCGAGGCCGCCTGGTAGCGGCAGCAGCCCGCCGAGCTGCCCGATCAGGTAGCCCAACAGGATCACCGTGATCGGGGGCGAGTAGTCGAAGGCCTGGAAAGTCGCCCACAGGACTGCGTTGTCCCACGCCCAGTAGCCGAGGGAGCCGGAAATCACGAGCAGATTTCGCGAGCGCACTATCTGCACCGCCTCCGCCGTGCCGCCCACCAGCGCCTTTCGCACCTCCCGCATCGCCTTGCGCACCCGTCCCGCGTCGGCCGCGACCGGGGCACCCACGCCGAGCCTGGGCACCACGAGCACCGCGGCTATCACCAGCAGGGCACCCGCTGCCGGCACTGCCGTCAGCCACAGGGATAGGTCCGGCCCGACCAGGCCCAGCGCCATGACGGTGCCGAGCACCGCCACGGCGATGAAGTTGACCGAGCTCTTGATGAGAAAGAAAGCCACCGACCGGCTGGCGATCCGCTCGGCGGGCATGCCGCCCTCGCTCAGGATCCAGGCGCCCAGGGCGAGCCCCCCGGCCCCACTCGCCGGCACGATCGAGCCCGCACCCAGCTCAGCCAGGCCGATCTCCCAGCTGGTGCGCCACGGCATGTTCTGGCAGAAGATGGGCCGGAACATCAACACGTAGCAAGCGCACGACAGGGCCTCGAAGGCCACGGCCAGTGCCACCCACTCCGGCGAGGCCTTGGTCAAAAGGTCGCGGACCTCGCCCAGCCCGGGAGCGAGCACGAGCACGAGCCCGACCACCGCAAGCACCGCGACGATCTGAAGCGTGCGTCTGACGAGCTTGCGGGGCTGGAACTCGTCCGGCATCGTCACGCCGGGCGTTTGGTCGACTGTCTCGACGCGGAAGGTGCGACCGTCGGCTGTTCTCAGCTCGTCCAGAGCCTCCGAGTCTCGCACCCCCGCCCCGCCGCCGAAGGTCAGCGGTTGGAGCTCGACGACGTGAAGCGGTTCGGCTCCGGAGTGGTCCCTCACCTACGTCCCGGCGACTTAGTCATAACGTCGCGATCGTGAGGGACCGTGAGTGCCGAAGTCGAATGCTGACGAGACGTCGGTGGTTCGGGAATCGACTGCGTAACGAGGCGGTCTTCGCCACTGCCGGGCCGACGCCAGAACGGCTCGACTTGTCGGCTCATAGACGTATGCCGTGAGCATCACGGTGTGTGCGACGCACGCGACGCGCTGACTGCCGTTGATGCGACGCCGCTGCTGCTGACCACGGTCACCGTCTGATCGTGACCATACGGTGGCCGGATGCCCTGGTGCGTTGTCCTGACGGTGGCCAGCGTGTTGTTCGAAGTCGGTGGCCTATTCCTGGTGGCGCTGCACTTGTGGCGGGTGCAGCGGCGCGAGTTAGGGATGCCGGCATGGTGGCTGGATTTAGCCCGCGTGCTGAGAGTGACCAGACAAGCCGAAGCCGAGTCGGTTTCGATCGAAGCTGCCGGCGAGGTGGCCACTGCCGGCGAGGTTTCAGCCGCGCGCGGAGCCGGGGAATCAGTGGATTCGCGAGTGGACGCGCTGACTGCGAACCTCGCCGTTTTGGAACAGGAAATGCAGACGCGAGCGCAACAACAGGACCGGATGCAAGCGGTGATCGAGGAAGCGCAGGCCGAACTGCAGCGCCACCTGGATGAAAGCGAAGACCACCAGCGCGAGCGGCTGCGTGAATCAACCACCACGCAGTGGGAGGGAACCGCGCTGTTCTTTGTCGGCGCGGTGCTGGCCGGCATCGCCAATGGTGTTTGCTGACTGGCCCCAGGGTGGGGGTGGATGGGTGGCGCCCCCGGGACCGGCACCGCTAGCATCACGCCCTTGCAAGAGTCGTGTTTTGGGCCTTTGGGGGTAGCCGGGCCGCGCATCGATCCCCAGGAACGCGGTCCTAGGCCAGCCCTACAGAAGGACCTTGCACGACCAGGTTGCTCGGAGTGACCTGCGGATCTTGACCGAGGTGGCCGCACAGCCGCTCATGCCGACGGCGCTAGCCCGGCAGCGCTGCCGCCCTTCGGGCTGGCGTGCGCGCCGGCAGGAGCAGCGGCGTGTCGTCGGCCGGCACGAAGGTGACGCCGCGGCGGGCGTATCCCTCGTCGGCCGCGCCGATGGCCGTCACCCGGCGTGCGCTCACGACCGCCTGCAGGACGTGCTTCATCTCGAACATCGAGAAGCTCGCGCCGAGGCAACGGCGCGTGCCGCCCCCGAAAGGGATCCACGTGTAGGTGCCAGGCGGCGCTTCGAGGAAGCGCTCCGGCCTGAAGGCGTCGGGGTCCGGGTAGATGTCGGGACGCCGATGCAGCAGCCACCCGCACGGCGCTGCGCGAGCGCCCGCCGGCAGATCGAACCCGCCGATCCTCATCGGCTCGGTCAGCTCGCGGAGTGCGAACGGGACCACGGGCCGGACGCGAAGGATCTCGCAGGCGGTCGCGTCTAGGTAGGCGTCCTCGCCCGTGTCCAGCTCCGCCTCGAGGCGGTCGAGCGCCGCGGGGCTGCGCGCGAGCCGCTCGAGGCCCCACGCGAGCGCGGTGGCGGTGGTCTCGTGCCCGGCTACCAACATGGTCATCAGCTCGTCGCGCAGGTGCTCGTCGCTCAACGGCTCGCCGCGCTCGTCGCGGGCGCTGATCAGCAGCGACAGGATGTCGTCTCGGTCGGCGCCGGCCAGCTCGTTCCGCCTGCGCGCGATCTCAGCGAACAACAGCTTGTCGACGCGTCGCATCAGCGGGCTCGCTCGCCGCCATCCGCGCACAGAGGGAGCGAGGCGCTGTGCAAGGAGCAGGCCGAGGAAGCGCCAGGGGGGCGTCGTGCCCGCCAGCATCCGCTCGAGCGCGCGGCGCAGCGGGGCGTTCCGTGCGACGTCGTCGACCCCGAACACCGCGCGCAGGATCACCTCCAGCGCGATCGAGCGCATGGCGGGAGCGACGCGAAACGGCTCATTCGTCGGCCAGCTCGCCACCTCGCGCTCAGCGATCGAGTCGATCACCCCCGCGTAGGCTCGCATGCGCTCGCCGTGGAACGGCGGCAGCATGAGCTTCCGCTCGCGAAGATGCTCGCGACCGTCGAGGACCAGCAGCGAGTACCGACCGAGGGCCGCCTCGAGGAAGCGGTTCGCCTGACCGGAGCGCAGCTTCTCAGGGTCACCCGTGAAAACCTCGCGGACCGCCGCGGGGTCGGAGAGGATCACGATCGGCGGGAGCCCTCCCATGCGGAGGGTGAAGGCGTCGCCGTAGCGGCGCTGGCACTCCTCGAGCAGCCGGACGGGTCTCCAGGTCCACTCAAGAACCTGGCGCAGCTGCGACTGCGGCGGTCCCGGCGGCAGGCCGTTTGAGCGCATGGTGATGAAGCGTCCCACCGCCTCGGCGAGGCCGCAACAACGTGACTGGTAGCTCATCCGCGGATTCTGGACGCCGGCCGCCCTCTTAACGCAAGTCCTTCAAGGCTGCAGCCCGTTGGCAAGTGTCAGGCGGTCGGTCTGCCGTCCGTGCAAGAGCTTCCTGCGCTCGCGTGGGGCCGGGGCGAGAGGATCCGCGTGGCGGCCGACGCCTAGGCCGCCGCGAGCCACTCTTCGAAGCTGGGGCCGGCGAGCTTCGCGCCCGGGTTGGGCAGCGCGGCGCCCTCCGCATAGGCCGTGGCGTCCGGGTCGCCGGGCTGGCGGCCCTCGCGGATCTCAAACGAGTCACCTCGGCTGGCGAAGAGCGCGGCGGCCGCACCGGCGAGACGCTCGTCCTGCGGGCCGGCGACCTCGGTGATCCTGCCGTTTTGGATCTCCGGCTCCTCGGCCGCATCAGCGAGAGTCTCGGCGACGACGCGGGCGGCCACGAGCTGCGTTCGCATCTCGGGCAGGTAAGCGACGCCATCCTGGATCATCCACCCGACCAGCTGATCGACGAACTCGTGGAACTGGGCCGCGCGAACGATCCGGACCGGGAGCGGGCCTTCGAGCAGCGTCTGCTCCTGCGCCACCTTCGCGGCGTTGTAGCCGCCCTCGAACTTGTCGATGCCGATGATCGAGACGACGACAATCCGCTTCGCCCCGGCTTCTGCGCCGGCTCGCTGGAGGTTCCGTGCCGAAGCGGTGAAGAACTCCGTTGCCGCTTCCTGGTCGGGCGAGGGCCCCGTCGCTGCATCGATGATGGTCTCGGCCCCGGCGAGCGCCTCGTCGAGACCGTCGCCGGTGACCACGTCGATACCCCTGGAGCGAGCGATCGGGACCACATCATGTCCGCGCTGCTCGAGGATCTCTACGAGGTGCGATCCGACCCGGCCGGTGGCTCCCGTGACGGCAATCCTCTGGCTCCTGTTTTCGGTCTGCATCGTTCTTCCTTTCCCAGCGCCGACTGCGCTTTCCGCCGTTTCACCCTTACGACGAATGGGACCCGTTCAGATCGACAGGTGGTGGGATTGAACTCACGGCCTCCGGGCCATGAGAGGGCGGCAATATCCCTTTCCGCCCTGGCGAACGAGGTGCGCAAGGGCTGCGAGGGGAAATGCCCCTACCCGGGCTTTGTGCTCATCGCCCAGATCGCTATGAGGTAGGCGATGAGCATGATCGAGACGAGCACGGTCGCGACGCGCGTCGAGGTGCGGCCGGTCCCGCCGTCACCGCGGCGGGCTCTGCGGAGCGCGATCCCGCCGGCGATAAGCGAGATGATCAGGAACAGGCCACTCGCGTCGGAAATGATGTAGCCGATGCCGATCCAGTCGGGGATCGCGTCGTCGGGAAGATCGGAGTAGCCCTCCTTGTCAGCGACCCACTCGGCGGAGCCGCGCATGACGATGAAGGAGGGCAGGGCGGCGTAGAGGAGCACCCTGAAGCCCGACGTGACGTTCTCGAGCGAGCCGCCTCGCCATGCCGGCACGAGGTAAACAATCGCCAAGACCAGCGAGCCGACGAGCGCCATCGCACCGACGACGTGGACGAACAGCGGGAGCTCCCACTCGCTCGGCCGATCGGCGGCCAGCCAGGTCACGCCCACGGCTTGAAGATCATGTCGAGGAGCAGCAGTAGGACCACGACCGTGCGCAGCCAGTGGAACGTGCCAGGGGAGAACGTCGTCACGCGCGGCGGGCCCGGACCCTCAGCCAACTCCGGCTGGTAGCCGAACCGCGCCTGGATTCCCTGGAAGGTCGCGATAACCCACAACGCGAGCGCGATCAGAATCCAGGCGTCGAAGAGCGAGTAGTCGTCGAGAGCGAGCCAGATCCCGAGCACCAAGGTGCCGAGGCCGCCGACGTCCCAAAGCCGGTCAGCGACGAAGAGCGCGTGCTTGGGCGCCGGGCCGCCGAGCGCGAAGGCGGTGTACATCACGACCGTGCCGGCGAGGCAGAACGCGAAGAGGACGTGAAAGAAGAGGACGTACTCCACCTGCCCGGGAGCGTACCCAGAAAGGGACCATCGAATGGTGCGGCTCGCCGAGCTGCGGTCTAAACAGATCCTCCGGTGTGGAGCGGGTCGCGGTGGAGCACGACCTTGGTGGTCTTGGCGGCGTAGGCGTGGGGAGCTTCGTCCCAGCCGGCGTCGAGCGTGGTGACGCGTTCGGCCTCGAATCCGCTGCGGGCAACAAACGCGAGCAGGTCGGGCAGGATCGCGCGGGCGTGAGACACGCCGAGGCGCAGTGTCGCGTCGTTGGCGTACATGCGCATCAGCGGGACGCGGGTCCCGGTGGCGAGGTAGTAGCCGACCGCGGTGCAGACGCCGCCCGGGGCCAGCGCGCGGAGGCCGTCGCGGACTCCCGCGGCGCGCGACGAGCCTTCGACGACGATGTCGTAGCTCCGGGCGGGGCCCGAGGCGCGCGCATAGGTTTGGGCGCCGAAGGACTCGGCGATCTGCCGCCGGGCTGGGTCGTCGTCCAGGTAATCGGCCACACCAGCGCCGTGGGCGACCGCGAGGCCGGCGGCGTAGAGGCCGATGCTCTTGGCTCCGCCGCCGATGATCAGCACCGATCCCCCGGGCCTGGCGGAGAGCGGCGGCGCGACGGTCCGCCAAGCGTCTGCGAGGTTGTCGCTCGCAGACGCGATCCGCTGGGCCGGGACGCCGGCCGGAACCGTGACCAGCATGTGGTCGGCGTGGGGCACCCGGAAGGCATCGGCGATCATGCCGCCCCACGGGCCGCTCGCCGGGCCGAACCCGTAGGCGGCGAGAGTGCCCTGTGTGGTCGTCGCGCACTTGGACGTCAGACCGCGCCGGCACGGACCGCAGGTGCCGCAAGAGACTGCCCACGGCACCACGACCCGGTCGCCGACCTGCAGGTCGCGAACGTCCGCACCGACGGCGGTCACCTCGGCGACGCATTCGTGACCGATCGCGAACGGGCCCTTGAACGGGACGCGGCCGCAGATGCAGCCGACGACCGGGTCGATCGCTCCGAGCTTGATGGCGACCTGCATCGCGCGCGAGACGGGGCGGTGGATCGGGACTGTGTCGCCGTCGCAGCGACCGGCGATGAACGGGCGCACGATCGCGTCGCCGGGATCGGTCAACTGTGGCTCCGGCCGATCGGCCCACGCGAGCCGGCCGGCGCGGATCAGCTGGAGCTCGCGCATGGCGCGATCCTAGGCCGCGACGCGTCGTCGAATCCGCGCGTCCCCGTCGACGCATGGGTAAGGAGAGCTCAGAGGGAACTCCCGTGACCGAAGGAGAATCGAGATGGGAAAGCTGATCGCGACAACGCAGGCCACCGTCGACGGCGTCATAGACCCGGTCGGCGAGTGGGTGCAGGAGGGCGGAGACCACGCCGAGTACTCATTTGAGCGTCAGGCGAGATCCAGCGGGCTGGTGCTGGGCCGCAAGACCTACGAGGGGCTGGCGGGATATTGGCCGAGCCAGTCGGGCAAATGGGCGGACATGGTCAACACGATGCCGAAGTACGTCGGGTCCAACACCCTGTCCGGCGATCTCGAATGGAACGCGACCCTGCTCGAGGGGGACCTCGAGGACTCGATCCCGAAGGTGAAGGACGAGGTCGACGGTGACCTGTTCATGCACGGGAGCGGCGAGTTCGCGTACGCCCTCGCCGAGAAGGGCCTGATCGACGAGTACGAGGTCTACCTGAACCCGCTCGTCTGGGGCGAGGGAAACGTCCACGTGCTCGGCGACAGGGGAACCGTCCGGATGGAGCTCAACGACGTGAAGCGGTTCGACTCCGGAGTGGTCCTCCTCACCTACCTCCCGGCGGCTTGACCGCGGCTGGGGCGCGACGCGGCATCTGTTTCTCCTTCTCTGTCGCAGGGTGGTCGGGATTCATGGGTTGGGTTCGGGGTGCCGATGGAGTGGAAAGCCGGTCCGCTGGTTGGGTCGGCCAGGCATGGTCCGATGATGCTGCGCTCGCCCACTTCCCTGATGCTCGCCGCGTTCTGCGCGCTCGCGCTCACCGCCGCGTCCCTCGCGGAGGCGCAGCGGCCCGCAGCGACGCAGGCGCCCGAGCGGCCCGTCTCGCTGCTGTTTACCCAATCCGCAACGCACGGTTCGCTAGAGCCGACAAAGTGCCATTGCCGGGGCCGGCGCGTTTTGACGTTGCGCGGCGTCGCCGCGCAGGTGGTCTGGTTTGAAGACCGTCCGCAGCGCCACGCCGGGCACTTGCCAGCGCGCGAGTTCGCCCATCAATGGACCGCATTCGGGTTCCGCGCCGACCCACCCAATGCCGCGCTGACGCTGCTCGACGGTAGCGATCTCGCTGATACGGTCGTGGTCGAGCTCGTGGCCCGCCCACGCTATGACCGCAAGCGTCGCACGATGCGCTACGTCGTGCGCCTGCTCCCGAAGGCGTCGGGCAAGCTCGCCGACTTCCAGGCCGACCTCGACGCCCGCGTGCCTCGGCGGTTCGGCGCGGCATCGCTGTTCATCGACACCGCTGTAGCGCGCCAGCTGCCGAGTCGGTGGCTCGGGCCAGGAAGGTGGCGCGTGGACCTAGAACCGTGAGACGCGCCACGGCGGCTATCGCATGCGGAATCGCTCGAACCCTGCGCGGAATGTCCCGCTAGGCAGGTACTGGATTGTGAACCGCGTTGGCCACGGGACCGCACCTTGCACCGTCCGCGGCTGGTGAAACCGGAACGAGACGGCGTGATCAGGAGCCGCGATCGCGTCCTGCAGCGTCGCCAGAGTCACAGACGCCTCGGCGAACAGCACCTTGCCGTCGAACGTCCCGTAGATCAACGTCGGGTGATGGTTGACGTTGTGGACCGTGTAGTCGAACGTGCGATCGAGCAGGTGGAGGCCCATCATGGGAATTGACGACCCAACATCCGGCGCATAGCTCGCCGGCACGAAAGCGGGCGCGGGCATCGTCAAGAAGCGACGCATCTGGGCGTAGCTGGTCTTGAACGGATCGCACGTCTTGCCGTCGCTCGACCTGCACATCGTCTTCGCGTCAACCACACGACGTGGGCGAAGGTAATAGTGAAAGTCGAAATGTGGGGAGACGAACGAGTTGTTCGGCCCCCGCGGCAGCCCCTCTGTGTTCCAGTCGACCTCGAGATACCGAAACGGCGAGGCGGTCGCGCCGCCCGGCGCCCTGACCTTCTCGAACTTGAAGCGATAGATGTGCTGACACGGTCCAACGGGTAGCGTCGCCGAGCGGCCTGGCCCGGTAAACCGGATCTGCGGGATCTCGACCGATACGCGGGCGGGGACGCCGTCAGCGGTGTTGGCTTGCATTGTCGGATAACCACCGGCCCGTGCATACGTGTCCATGAGCCGCGATCCACCACGCAACGACACCCCGTTGCACCCTGCAGCCGCTGCAGCCTGATCGGCCGGCGCCGGGGCGATAGCCACGACGAGCACAAGGGCGGCAACGGCTGAGCCGGCTACCGACCCCTTCGTCCAGAACGTCACGGCCGGCGCGCCGGGCGCGAGAGCATCTCGAGCATTCCTCCATCGTATGAGGGGTGGCGGCGGCGGGGCAGGCGGGCGATCGCTGCGTCGTTTTCGTCGTCATGGCCGCGACCGGAGACAGCCGTGAGGTATTACATGGAGCGGCGTGAGCAGCTACCGATAGGAGAGACGTGCCGGAGGATCTGTTTAGACCGCAGCTCGGCGAGCCGCACCATTACGGGTACCTCGTCGAGGACATCGAGGCGACCGTGAATCGCCTGGTCGGACCAACTCGGCGCCGGGCCGTTCTTCCTCGTCGAGAACGTGCCGCTGGAAAACGTCCTCTCGCGCGGTGAGCCGGCGGAGTTCGTTCACAATTCCGCGTTTGGCTGCTGCGGCGCCGGCGCGATCGAGCTGATGGAAGCCGTCAGCCTGGCGCCCGAGCGTGTCGAGAAGGGCTTTTCCGGTCCCCGGCCGGGAATCCATCACGTCGCCTACGCCGTCCCGCCCACGGAGGTCGCCGATTTGCGGAGGTCGCTCGACGAGCGAGGTCTGCCGCAGTACTTGAGCTCCCAGCTGGGCGCAGTCGACACGACTCTCCACGACGCGTCCGCCGTACTGGGCCACGACATCGAGATCCATGTCGACAGCGAGGGTCTGCGCGACTTCTTCGGGATGGTGCGAGGCGCCGCCGAGGGTTGGGATGGCTCGGAACCGCTGCGCCCGGTCGAGAGCTGATCGATGGCTCGGGCACGCCCGCGGACGGTCCACTCGTTCCGCACGCCCGACGGCGTCATTGCGTCGGCGCGGGCCTCATGACGACGGTCGAGGCCAACGGCGTCACGCTCGGGGTCGAGCACTTCGGCCACGCGGCGGCGCCGCTCTTTCTGCTCGCGGGCGGCACGACCATGCTCTCCTGGCCCGACGCGCTCTGCGAGGCGCTCGCTCGCGGCGGACGCCACGTCGTGCGGTACGACCTGCGCGACTGCGGCGCGTCGACCACCGTCGATCCCGAGGCTCCGACGTACACGTTGCGTGATCTCGCAGCCGACGCCGCGGCCCTCGCCCGCCGACTCGACGACCGGCCCGCGCACCTGGCGGGCATCGGCGTCGGCGGGATGGTCGCCCAGGTCGCCGCGCTCGACCACCCGGACGCGTTTTCGGCGCTCACCCTCGCCGGGACGCGGCCCGTGGCACCGGGCCCGCCCGACGACGACCTGCCTGACCATGACGCGGCGACGATGGACCGGCTGTTCTCGCACCCGATGCCCGACTGGTCCGACCGCGCTGCCGTGGCGGAGTTCGCTGCCTCCGGCGCGGAGACCCTCGGCGACGACCCCGCCGCCGCGCGCGCGACCGCCGAGCGCATCTGGGACCGCACGCCGGGCACGGAGCCCGCGGTCCAGATGGCCAACCAAATGGGCATGGTCTTCTCCAAGCTCGACTGCAAGCCGCGCTGGCGCGAGCGCCTGCCCGAGCTCATGATCCCGGCGCTCGTGGTCCACGGTCGCCGGGACCCGTTCTTCCCTGTCGGCAACGGCGAGGCGCTCGCGCGCGAGATCCCCGGTGCGCGGCTGCTCGTGCTCGAACGGGCCGCGACCGCGATCCCCGATGTGGCCGCCGGTGAGGTCGCCGCGGCGATGCTCGAGCTCTAGGGGCGTCGCGGCGACGGGCGCCCACACGGGCGGGCAACCCAGGTCGGGCCGAAGTGACTACCGCTTTTCGTCCAATGGGGCAGTGACCGGCGCCTTCGCAGCCTTGCTTGCCCCGGGGTACCGGTTTCGTTTAGGGTCATCGGACTTGTGGACCCTTCCGCCGGGTGGGCTGAGCGCTTTCACCGTGGAAGATTCGTTTCGGCCCGCGAGCACACGGCATCATCCTAGGACGGGAGGAGACCCCATGTTCGAGTCGCACGCAGCGACGCTGAGGCCGCGCGGTGTTGTCCGCTGGCCGGCGGTGATCGCCGGCACGCTGTTGGTCATCGGGGCGTTGGCGTTCGCTTCGCCCGCGCACGCGGCTCCGCAGTTCACGCCGGTGAGCGCTTCCGTTGTCGCCGCGCCGCAGCTGGTGAGGGGGACCGATGGACGGCTGCACGTCGTTTACGAGATCCTGCTGCAGAACACGGCGCCACTGCGTCTCGACGTGCAGTCGCTCGCCGTGCGTGCAAAGGGCGGCCGCACTCTGCTGACGGTCGCCGGACCCGCGATCCCCACCGTGATGACCAACGTCGACCGTCAGCCTGTGAGCTCACTCGCGTCGGGTGAGGGAGCTCGGATTTCGGTCGATCTGTCGCTGCGGCGCGCAAGCCAGGTCCCACGCGCGCTCGTCCACCGGCTGAGGGTGGGAGCCGTGCTCCCGAGCGGGGAGGCGCTAACGGTCAGCTTCGACGTGGCGCGCACGCGGGTGAATCGGCGCCGCGCGGTGTCGCTCTCGCCGCCGCTGCGTGGCGGCCCGTACTTCAACTTCAACGGATGCTGCGGCCTGAGCCCGCACCGCCTTGCACTGGCCCAGGTCGACGGCGTCGGCTATCTCTCGGAGCGCTTCGCCAGCGACTTCATCCGGATCGACAACCAAGGTCGCGGCGGTGAAGGCGACCTCACCCGTAACGAGAGCTTCTTTACGTTCGGCGAGCCGGTCCACGCCGTGGCGAGCGGACGGGTGGTGCGAACGCTCAACAACGTGCCCGAGAACGTCCCGCTGAACGAGCCGCCGGGAGACCAGTTCAACACGAGGACCATCGTCGGCAACCAGGTCGTGCTCAAGCTCCGAGACGGGCGGTTCGCCGCCTACGGTCACCTCCAGACCGGGAGCGTGCGCGTGCGCCGCGGCGAGCGCGTCCGCCGGGGCGAGGTGCTCGGGCTAGTGGGGAACACCGGTCAGTCCGGCGGGGCCCATCTGCACTTCCAGCTCAGCGACGGACCTGATCCAATCTCATCGGAGGGGATTCCATACGTGTTCCGCCGCTTCAGCCTCGTCGGGACGGTCACGAACGTCGAGGAATTCATCACCGGGGCCGCGAACGCCCAGGTCGTGCCGAGGACTCCCGCTTCGCCACGGCGTAAGCAATTGCCGCTCCACGCAACGGTGGTGCGCTTCCCAGACTGACCAGGAGCGCGGCTGGGGCACGCCGCAGGCCAACGGCGTGCCCCACCGCCCGCCACGCCGCTTGAGCAGCGCTCGGTCCGCGGTTAGCCGCACGGCGCCGGTTCCGCTTCCATGCAAAGGAGGAGTGCATTGGGCGACCCTCTCGGCGTACCGAACGGCTGGCACGCCCAGCCCCTACTCGGCTAACGCGGCTCTTGCTTTGCGCGAGAACCAACGGCCGGGACGCCCGCGGTCGCGCACCGGGAGTTGTGCGGGTTCCGTAAGGGGATGGGTGATCGAGACGGACGAGCCTGCGGCACTCGACGTAGGCATCGAGTAGGCAGCGGGCTGGTGATTACCCGTGGGCCAGCACGCTGATAACGACACCCTGCGGATCGCGAACGAAGAAGCGACGGACGCCCCAGGGCTCGTCAACCGGACCGTAGATCACCTCGTGCCCGGCCCGCACTGCTTCCGCGTGTGCCGCATCGACGGCCTCACGCGAATCGACATCCACGCCCATGTCGGGCAGGGCCGGCTCCACGCCTGACGGCGCGAAGACGACCTGCGCCTGGCCGGATCCGAAGCCGATGTAGCCGCCGCCGAAGGTGCCCTCCTCGAGACCGAGCACGCGCGTATAGAAGACGCGCGTGGCCTCCAAGTTCGGTGACTCGTAGTAGGGCATGATGCGTCGGACAGCCATACGGAAGCAGTGTCGCAGCCTCGGCACGGCTAACGCGACACCTAGTTCTGGCCTCCGTAGACGAGGACGCGTGCGCGCAGTCCTCCTTGCGTCTCCCCCGCCGGGGCGAAGCAGGAGCGCCTTTCCCTGCCGTCGGCGGGCTATCGCTTTGCGCGATAAGCGAAAGCCGAGGCCGCCGGGTTCCGCTTTCGCCTTCCATGCAAAGGAGCAGCGGCCCGGGCGACCGCCTCGGCGTGCTGAACGGCTGGCGTGTCCTACTGGAAAGGAGGCAGGCTCTTACGCAGAAACCCCGCTCTAGCGGGGTTTCTGTGAGGTAGCGGGGGCCCGATATGTCCCTCCGAGCGACGCACGGGTAGCGCAGGATACCGGCTGGTGTCCTAAGCAGGCGAGCGTTGTGGTTCCCTTGGCGACCGAGCCTCTGGCGGACACCGGGAGGCAGGGCTCTGGTTGACTCCTTGAACGGTTTCCCCGGTTCAACCGCTTGTCAGTTAAGGCATCCTTGACCTAGGAGACGCCGCGTGATAACCCATTGTTAGGCCAGATGTGACCGTTTGGCTGAACGCGCGGCGACGGCGCGATAAGGGGCGCCAAGTTCCGCTTGTCGTTTCCCCGGGGATGGTCTCGCAAGGCCCCATAGCGTCCTGAATATGACTGCGCTCTTGCCGCACTTCATCGAGGACGCACGCGCAGCCGCCACCGGGAAGGACCCCGTCCGTGCAACAGCGCTCGTCATCGAAGACCAAGCAGCGACCGCCACGGTCGAAACACCGTCGCTTAGAGTCGCTCAACCGCTGGGCTTGGGAGGGCCAGGCTTCTGAACCGATGGGTGGCGGTCGAGGATGACCTTCACCCTTTTCCGCGCGAACCTAACCCTTCACCGACGAGGGAGGCGGCGTTGGTCGCTGCCGTCTTCATTAGTCACAACAACCGTGACCGGGTGCTCGCAGGCGGAGTGCGCCGGGCGTAGCTCCGCTCGCCCGGCTTCGCGTCGGGGTTACTTGTATTTCGATAAGGAGTCGCAGTGAGCGACCGGGACTTGGAGGGTCGCGTCGCGGCAGCTGGATCAGCGCTACAGACGTGCGCGACGTGCGGGACCCCACTTGATGGGGATGGCGCTTGCGCTGCGTGCGGCGTGCAACCCCAGCGAGGATCTGAACCCCCAAGAATCTTTATCAGCTACCGGCGCTCCGACACGGCGTCGGCGGGGCGTCAGCTGCGACGCGCTCAAGGGTCGCTTCGGCGCGGAGAGCGTGTTCTTCGACACGAAGGACGTCGACCTCGGTTCATCCTGGCAGCGAGAAACCGAGCAGCGACTCCGGAATGCTGACGTCGTACTCGCCGTTATAGGGCCGCACTGGGTGACGATCGCTGACGAGCGCACCCGGCGGCGGGTGCTCGATGCCGGCGAGGAGGACCTCCTCAGGCTGGAGATCGAGACCGGGCTTCGGCAGGGAGCGCTGGTCGTTCCGGTGCTCGTCGACGAAGCCCCGATGCCGGCCCGCGAGATGCTGCCGCGGCCTTTCAAGCCGCTGCCGAGCCTTGAAGCTACGACGCTTCGACACGCGTCGTGGGACCAAGACCTCGAGGCTTTGATGGAATCGCTGGAGCAGCGCGTTGCCGAGCGGCGTCGAGGGGGAGGTGTGCCCTCCGCAGGGCTGCCCGTGATCGAGAGGCAAGCGCCCGAGGCGGAAGAACCGCTTGCGACCAGCTCGACGGGACTCGAAGCCGACCACTTCGCGGACGTCGCCGAGTGCTTCGCGCAAGGATCGCTCGTGGCCGTTCTCGGGGCGGGCGCCAACGCCATCGGCCGGAACCGGAACCAGCACTGGGGCGAGGAGTGTGGAGCGTTCCCCGACGCCGACGAGCTCGCCGAGTGCCTGGCCCGCCGGTTCCGCTTGTCCCCTGAGCGCGGGGATCTGGCGCGAGTTTCACAGCACATATTCCTGACTCGCGGACCCGCCGACCTTCATAAGGCGCTCAGAGAGCTGCTGGTAAGGCCGGAGTGGGCGCCGGGCCCC
The DNA here is from genome assembly GCA_963728495.1 of uncultured Thermoleophilaceae bacterium. Taxonomy (GTDB): domain Bacteria; phylum Actinomycetota; class Thermoleophilia; order Solirubrobacterales; family Thermoleophilaceae; genus JACVRW01. Next base: position 382,970 of record CAVSKI010000005.1, read on the forward strand.
GTGCATCGCTTCCTCGCCCGCGTTCCGGCTCGACTCCGGGAGGCCGGCGTAGAGCGATACCCGCTCATCGTGACCGTCAATTACGACACTGCGCTCGAGCGCGCGTTCGACGCCGTGCACGAGCCGTTCGACCTGGCCGTGTTCATGGCCTCCGGCGAGGACAAGGGCCGGTTCGTCCACATTCCCTGGTGGGACGGGGGCGTGCCCATCCCGGGGCCGATCAGGCTGCCCAATGAGTACGTGGACTTTCCGATCGACGACGACTTAGAGCTCGCGCGCACGGTGATCGTGAAGATCCACGGCGGCGCCCTCCACGACGCCCCGCGTGAGTACCAGCTCAAACATAACTTCCTAATCACCGAGGACGAGTTCATCACGTTCCTCAGCAGGAGCCCAGTCCAGCGGCTGGTCCCTGTCCAGATCCTCGAGAAGCTGCGCGAAAGCCACTTCCTGTTCCTCGGGTACGGCGTCCGTGAGTGGACCTTTCGCGTCTTCCTGTCGCGGGTCTGGGACGAACAGCCGCCCGGCGCACATTCGTGGGCCGTTCACGGGGCCCTCGACAAGTAGAGCGGGGCTTCTGGGAGAAGCTCGAGGTCGAGCGCGTGGAGGCTCCTCTGTCCACTTACGTGAACGAGCTCGAGGCGCACCTATACGCGCCCGCCCTGGCGCACCCAAGCCGATGAGCGCACAGGCTCGGCGCGCCGACCGGCCGACCCGCACGAAGGACAGCCCTTACATCGGGCTGGACTACTTCGTCGAGGAGGACGCGGATGTCTTCTTCGGGCGCGCGCCGAGCGCAAGATGATCATCAGCAACCTGCGCGCGTCCCGGCTGACCTTGCTATACGCGGAGAGCGGGGTCGGGAAGAGCTCGCTTCTGCGTGCCGGCGTCGCGGCGCGGTTGGGCGAGCTGGCGCGGCGAGACCCGGCCGGGCGACGGTCTCCCCGGTACTTGCCGATCGTCTTCAACACCTGGCGCGACGACCCTCGTCTGCTCTGATCGCGGAGATCGAAGCCGGCGCGAAGCGGTTCCTGGACGGCGAAGGCGATCTTGAGCTTCCGCGCGACACGCTCGACCAGGCGATTCGACGGGCGGCCGTCGCGCTCGATGCGAACCCGCTGCTCATACTCGACCAGTTCGAGGAGTACTTCCTCTATCACACAGTACGACGAGGCCGGCGACCGATTCGCGAGTGGGCTTGCGGATTGCCTCGAACCGCGCCGACGTGCCGGCCAACTTCCTCGTTTCGATTCGCGAGGACGCGTACTCCCGAATCGGCGACCTGTTCAAGGCCCGAGTACCCGACGTATACGCCAACTCCCTGCACCTCAACTACCTCGACGAGCGCGCCGCCCGCGCGGCGATCAAGCAGCCGATCGAGTACGTGAACCGGCGCCTACTCGCAGGCGCCGGCAGGATCGACATCGAGGATGAGCTGGTGGACGAAGTCCTGAAGCAGGTGCGCCGTGGCGGGGGACAGCCGGCGCGCGGGTCGACCGGCAGCGAACGGGGCGAGAGACGCCGGGGACACGAACCGGTTCGAGACGGCGTTCCTACAGCTCGTCATGGAGCGGCTCTGGGTCGAGGAGACCTCAACGGGCTCGCAACGGCTCCGTCTCGAGACTCTGAACGGGCTCGGGGGTGCCGAGACGATCACGCGTAGTCACCTGGACGACGCGATGGCCGAGCTCTCCGTCAACCAGCGCGACGCCGCCGCCGCGGCGTTCCGCTTCCTGGTCACGCCCAGCGGCACGAAGATGGCGTTGACCGCCGCCGAGTTGTCGGAGTTCTCGGCCGTCCCGGAATCTGTCCTCAAACGGGGGTGCTCGAAGCACCTCGAGGACGAGCGAATCATGCGGCCGGTCACGTCGCCCGAGTCGCACGACGGAGGACCAGGCGGGCAGGCTAGCCGGTACGAGCTGCTCCACGACGTGTTGGGCGACGCTGCTCTCGATTGGCGCAAGCGCCATGACGCCGAGCGGCAAAAGAAGATCCTCCTGCGCGAGCACGAGGACGCCGAGCAGCGCAAGCTGGCGGAGGCCGCCGAGCAACACCAGGCCCAACGCAACCGGATCATCCGCCGCGCCGCGATCGGGCTGTCCTGTCTTGTCGTCTTGCTCATCGCGGCCGTGACTTGGGCGGTGTACGAGCGCAACGAGGCCGCGCAGGAGCGAGAGGTCGCACGATCCCGCGCCCTGGCGGCCACCGCGGACTCGCAGCTGCAGAGCGACCCGGAGCGGAGCATCCTGCTGGCTCGCGAGGCATTGGACATCCGCGAGACGCGAGAGGCTGCGGCCGCCCTAAGGCGGGCTCTCGGCGCCTCGCGCCTGCGCCTCCGGATTCCTGCCGGCCATGGGCTCGCCCAGGCGGTGGCGGCTCCGGACGGCAGGACGGTGGCGACGGTGACAAACCCCGGACGCGTCAGGTTCTGGAGGACCAGCGACGGACAGGAGATAGACGTCGGCGTGACAGTGCCATGGGAAGTGTCGGACATCGCCTACAGCCGCGACGGAAGCAAGGTCGTCGTGGCTGGAGATGGCGGGGTGATCCTGCACCGACTCGCTCCCGGCGCGACACCGCGCCGCCTCGGTCCCCCCCGGCTCGTGTATACAGCAAGCTTCAGCGCCGACGGCAGGTACGTCGCGACGGGAGGCGACTCGGGAGCGGTGGTCTGGAGCGCCTCCACGGATGGTGCGTCGCAAGCAAAGCCGCTGAAAAAGTTGGGGCCGAAAGAGCCCGTTATAGACATCGAGTTCAATCCCCGCGATAGCGGCTCGCTGGCCGCCGCGACGTTCACGGACGCCTATCTCCTGTCGCGGACCGGGGAAGACCGACGAAGGCTCCGTCGCCCGGGCACGGCCCACGCACACCCGGGCGCAATCGAAAGCCTCTTTCCGCCGACCGTCAGCTTCGGCCCGAACGGTCGTTACCTCGCGACGGCGCTGCGAGCCTTCGACGCCCGAGTAAGGGGTGTCAGTCCTGAGCGAGGCCCTAACGCGCGGATTTGGGACGCCCGGACGGGCCGCTTCGTGCGCGAGCTCAAGGCGTCCAAGCCACCCCGTGGAGTGAACATGATGAGCTGGAGCCCTGACAACAGTAGGGTCGCGATAGCGACCGGGAAGCGCGTTGAGGTCTTCGAGACGGCCTCGGGGCGGCCACGCCTGGCGCTGACTGGCCACGGGGACTGGGTCTGGACAGCCCAGTTCAGCCCAGATGGCACGCTCCTGGTGACGGCGAGCCAGGACGGGACGGCGCGAGTGTGGGATGCGCGTTCGGGCGGGGAGTTGGCAGTGCTGCGGGGCCACTCGAGCGACGTGTCGAGCGCGGAGTTCGGGCAAACGGGTGACTGGGTACTGACCACGGGACGAGACGGCACCGCTCGCGTCTGGGACACCCGCGTGGGTCGCGAGGTGGGTCATCACCGCGACTGGGTGGTCGCCGCCGCCTATAGCCCTGACGGCCGTCTGGCCGTAACCGGGGCCGAGGACGGATCGGTGCGGGTCTGGTCACTTCACGGTCGCGGGGCTAGCCAGACAATCGATACCGATGAACTCGATCAGGTAACGGACGTGGAGTTCGACGCGCGTAGCGAGCGCATCCTCGCCACCGGCACGACGGCCGAGCGTGGCGTGAGAATCGTCCTGGTCGCGGACGCGCGCAGCGGGGAGATCATCAGTCGGCTTAGCCCCGGCATGCTGATCACGGACGCCACCTTCTCGCCGGGCGGGCGACAAGTGGCGATCTTCTCCGCGCTCGGTCGCCCCGAAATCTGGGACACCGGCCGCCGGAAGCGAGTCGCCAAGCTGAAGTATCCCGACACGGCCGGCGTCGTTGGACCGTTGAAAGGACGCTACTCCCCGGACGGCCGCTCGATCGTCACGGGGGGTAGCGACGGTGTGGCCCGCGTATTCAATGCAAGGACCGGGAGGCAGGAGTACGCCTTCCGAGGACACGACGGCGTTGTAGCCGGCGCCGCATTCAGCCGGGACGGGCAGCGCGCCCTCAGCTTCGGATTCGACGGAACAGCACGGGTGTGGGGGCCAGGCGGTGGCGAGCTGCTGGCGCTGCGGGGCCACGATGGCTCGGTGACCAGTGCCGAGTTCAGCCCGGACGGAGATCGCATCGTAACGGGGGGTGCCGACCGGACGGTCAGAGTCTGGGACGCCCAAACCGGCGAACTGTTGGGGATCCTGCGACCCATGCGGGCATCGTCAACAGCGTCGCGTTCAGCCCGGACGGGCGCTCGATCCTCACGGCCAGCGACGACAAGACGGCAAGAATCACGCGGTGTGTCACCTGCCTCCCGGTCGACGATCTCCTGGCACTCGCCGACGAGCGCGTCCGGCGCGAGCTCACCAGCGTTGAGCGCCGGGAGTTCGTGCCCGAGAATTGACGCCTCGACTGATCCGCTCAGGCCAGCGCCGTTCGTACGTCGGCCGGGCGTCCCGGCGAGCGCATCAGTAGCGCCGGCACTTCCGGGGATGCCGGATTCGGTACGGCACCTTCTTGCACAGGACCTTGAGCGTGATGCTCGCCGTTGCACTACGCCTCTCCCGGACTCTGCGCCTGCGGGGCGGTGGCTGCGCAGGCGACGCGAGCGGCCGGTCTCCGACCGACGACAGCACCAGAGTGGTCGTCGGCTGGTGACGGCCGGACGCCGCGTTGGTCCCGCGCGCCGCGGCGCCGGTTGCACCGGAAGACGCGATCAGCCCGACTGTCAGCACGACGAGGACACGACGTATCCGCCCACGAGCAGCTATCGCATGCACATTGCCCCCCAAATCCATTCTTGGGGCAGCGTCGTCACGTTCTTTACGCCAACGCCCCATTCCCTCGAGGTGGATCGATAGGTGCGCGGTATCGGGTAGAAGTCGCCCATGAGTGCGGCGCCGGTCTCGAGGGTGTCACCGGGCGTCTCGGTAACGATTGCGGACAGGCCGGAGACCGCGTTGGGCGCAACTCGAGGACAGGCCGCCGTGCCGAACTTGGACTCCATAGGAGCCAGGGTTCCCCTTCCAACACTGAAGCGAACAGGGGCACGCGTGCAAACAACTCCCCCCAGCCAGTCCTGCCGCCGGTCGGTCACGTTCTTCACGGCCACGACCCAACCCCGCGGTTTTGCCTTGCCCCGAGGCCCCCGGAGCGCTGGCAAGAAGTCCCCGAGCTGGAGCTGTCCGGTGGTCTCGGAGGCGACCGAGAAGAGTCCAGAGATTGCGTTCGGAACTGCCCGGGGGCACTCGATTACTCCACCATCCGACTTGAGCGGGCCGACCGTGCTGGTGAACACCTCGTACCGAACCTGCCCCTGCGAGCAAACCGCTCCCCCAAGCCAGTCACGAGGTTCTTTCGTGACATTGGTCATTCCGACGAACCATTCCCTAGCGGTGTCCGTATCCGGATTCAGCGAAGGGAAGAAATCGCCTACCACTGCCTCCCCCGTGAGCTCGGACACAACTGTAAAGAAGCCAGAGATCGCATTCGGCGCGGCCCTCCCGCATCGACCAATGCTGAAATCAGACACGAGGGGCCGCATCGTGCGGCGGGCGAACTGGAAAACGATACGCTGCCGGTCGAGCCGACCCAGTTGTGCCAACGCGCGACCGCGGAGTCGATGGTCGGTGGCGTGAACGCGCGCAACCCCTGCAACCGGCTCGTGGACACCCTTTAAGAGCGCCCTCATCCGCTCGACGTCCTTGCGTGGCGCGGCATGCGACCCTGACGCACCACCAATCGACACCAGCGCGGTCGCGGCCAGGATGACCGTTGTACTACGCCGGACCATCGGGACACCCTCGAACCATCGTGTCACCCAAAATGCTAAAGGGCGGGTCAAGGGGTCAAGTAGCAACAAGTCTGGGGTAACGCCAGGCTTCCCCTCCACACCGACGACGATTCCGCCCAGTGCCGTGCCACTACTTCCCGGCGCTCAGGCTGCTCTTGGAGCGACTGTCGGTCATTGGCGCCGTCATTGAGGACGCGTTCGTGGACTCATCGGCCACGCGGCACCTTCCGGTGGAGGATCGGCGGCTGGGGCTTCAGGTCACCCGCTACCCGGTGCACTTGGCCGAGGTTGGGGATATCGAGGAGCTGCGGCTGGATCTCTGCCGCGCGCAGCGTCCCATCGGGCAGCCAAGGGGGCGCGGGGCGGCAACAACCACAAGCGGATCAGGCTCGTGCTCGGACCCATGGGAGAGCGCCGCCTAGATCAGCTTGGCCAAGCGTTGGTGGGGGGACACCGGTCAGAGTCAAAGGGCAGCGGCTGAGCGAGTCCTCAGGTCGCGCGGTCAGGGATTTGCCTCGTCGGCCGCAAGTCGAAGGGCGATTGAGACCAACGGCGTGAGCCGGGTGTCGGCGGTTTTGGTGAAAGACGGTTGGTCCGTCGAGGACTTGGGTTCATCCCGCCCCTTCGACCTTCTGTGCGTGCGCGGCGAAGAGCAGCTTCGAGTCGAGGTGAATGACACGACGGGTGATGGCCGACGTGATCCTCACCGCAGGAGCGGTGCGTCACGCCGAGGAGCACGTCGACGTGGTGGCCTTGGCGCTGTCTCGCAGATCGGGATCGGTCCGGACCCGCGGGTGAAAGGTTCCGGCCACAGACCAAGTCCCGCGCGACCGCTGGGGGCGACCCGCGAGCGCGCCGTCCCGGGCGGGCGGTGACGACCGCATTCGCCGAGGGAAGCGAGCATGTTGCAGCCGGCGGCTCGGAGCCTGATGATCTTCCCGCGACGTCGGAGAGCCACGCTCGCTGGTCGTCCTGAGCCGAGGTGTCCCGTAAGGGGATCCCCAAACGGCACAGCACTCCACGCCCGGGTCAAGCAGCTCAACCGGCGCTATGAAGACGCGACCCCCGTCTCTCCACGCCCGAGTTTGCCCACTCCTGCGGTGCTCGGCCAATCACCGTTCGAGGGACATTCCCGAACACTGGCCCAGTCCGACGTTCGTGCACTTGACGCGGAACCTATCGCCGCCGATCGGCGCTTAGCGCCTTCGAGGCCCGCGCGCCGTCCTTCGCGAGCTCGTCGGCAACTCCGTTCTGCTCCCTGGGAATCCGAGCGAACGTGACCCGCCCTGGATACCGGGCCATCTGCGCTTCGACCTCCTCCTTGAGCTGGATCAGGTGCTCGGCCCGCGCACGCGATGCCCCAGAGAGGTGGCCGAAGACCACCGGCGAGTCCATCCGCACGTGAGCCGACGTCGCGCCCGCGTCGGCCGCGGCCCGCAGCGCGTTCCGAACCGCCATGTACTCGGCAACGTTGTTCGTCGCGTCGCCGAGCGCTTCCGAGCCGAGCAAGTGCACGCCGCCCACGACGACGTACCCTGCCCCGGCGGGACCGCCGTTCGGCATGGCAGCGCCGTCGCACCAGATGTAGACCCTCATCTCTGCCTCCACTCGATCGTCACGCGATCGGGGCGGAAACTACCGGTAGGGCTCAGGGGACATTCGCGAACGCTGGCCCAGACGGCGTTCTGGCCCTACTCTCCAAAATCGTCCGGAGCGGGCATCTCTTGCGCGCCTGAGGAGACGCTCGC